>NZ_SDGY01000001.1:0-447 GCF_008107645.1 Leuconostoc litchii
AGTGACAGTACATCAGCATCATTGAGTGGTTCAACCAGTGCAAGTGACAGTACCTCAGCATCATTGAGTGGTTCAACCAGTGCGAGTGACAGTACATCAGCGTCATTGAGTGGTTCAACCAGTGCAAGTGACAGTACATCAGCATCATTGAGTGAGTCAAGCGCGAGTGCCTCAGCCTCAATAAGTACCTCAGTAAGTGCGAGTGACAGTACGTCAACGTCATTGAGTGCTTCAACCAGCGCGAGTGCCTCAGCCTCAATAAGTGCCTCAGTAAGTGTGAGTGACAGTACATCATCTTCATTGAGTGGTTCAACTAGTGCAAGTGACAGTACGTCATCAACGTCATTGAGTGGTTCAACCAGTGCGAGTGACAGTACATCAACGTCATTGAGTGGTTCAACTAGTGCAAGTGACAGTACGTCATCGACGTCATTGAGTGGTTCAACC
>NZ_SDGY01000001.1:539-263769 GCF_008107645.1 Leuconostoc litchii
TCAACCAGTGTGAGTGACAGCACGTCAGCATCAATGAGTGATTCAAGTAGTTTAAGTACGTCAGCGTTATTAATTAGAGATACGAATCTTTTAAATCAACAGATTAACAACACTGCTAAATTACCAAAAACCAATGCTAGACAAAGTAATTATGTGGAGGAAATAACAGCAGTAGTTACAATTCTAGCAATATTAGCAGCAAGAAAAGCTAAAAAAACAGATGAATTAAAATAATTGATTTGTGGATTAGTGACTAAAAAAACACCTATTACTCGGCTTAAGCTGAAATAGGTGTTTTTCATATGCATAAATTTACAAGTCTGGATTTTGACGAAAAAAATTAGGTGTATAGCCAGTTATTTCTTTAAAAGTTTTGACAAAATAACTAGTAGTAGAAAATGATAGCAAAGTAGAAATTTCAAGTAAGGATAGATTTGAAGTAATGAGTAATTCTTTGGCGATATCTATTTTCGAATATCTAATAAATTTTGTAATAGTTGTACCGTATTCTTTTTTAAAAGCTGGGTTTAATGCTTTTTTTGATGCGTTAAGTTCTTTAGCAATACCATCTAACGTAATATTTTCATGAATATGTTCTTTAATATATTGTTTAATTCTTTGATGAAGAGGTAAAAAATTATTAATTTTATAAATTTTCATAATTTCAAAATAATGCCAAGTGATTTTTCTAATTACTTGAAAAAAATCAATAAATTGTGGTGATAATTCAATTTCTTGGACAAGATTATTATGAATTTGAAACGCTTTTTTGATGGGGTATCCCCACTGGACAATTGCACGATTTAAGACAGCTACATACGAAATTAAGGTATCTTTTTCACCACGTATAATATTGTTAGAAGCAAACCTTTCACCAATAAGCGTTATATGAGATAAGTCTTCTAGTGCTTTTGTTAATGCTGTTTTATCGGAATATACGATTGCTTTGATAATGACAGTTTCTACCTTAAAAAAAAATGCGGGATCAAACGGCATATAATTCTTTTTATCGATATGAATTTTATCAGTAAATCGAGTAATGAGTACTTCATCATTTGGTGCTGAATCATTAGTATACAGAGTATAAATTAATTGTGCAGTAACTTTTAAATTGGAAAGGGAATGGAGCATTAATAATTCATTGTTTAATGAACTATATTCATTGTAGTTAAATGAGAAACAAATAATTTTTTCAACAGTGACACGAACAGTCAAAATATGTCCTGAATTATAATTTAACGAATGATATGCATGATTAGTTAATAAATTTACGTTTTCAGTTAATAAATTAACGGCGTCCTTATCATAATCGTTCGAACAATTGTCTATGTAATTTGCCTTTTTATCTCGAATGCTTAGTAAAATAACGTCAGCATTCAAAATATTTGCTAATTTTTTAATATTGATCATTTTTCCCCCATTATCGTAAAGTATTTAAATAATGTTTATATTATTGTGATACGTGTGTGTTGATACATTTATTCATAATTGTATAAAAACTTCGTATTAATAAACACGATTCGAATCCGAAAGTATCTTTATGTGCTATGAAAATCCTTTTTTTGTCATGAAATCATCAGTTAATTCATGGATAATGATGCTTGTGATATCAATGTTTACTTTGAGAGAATATTCACAATAAAGTTGGAGGAAGAAAAATGGAAAGTAAAAAATAAAATACTGAACACAATATAAGAAATATGAGTTCAGTATAAATTATGTGTAATTTTAATTTCTGAGTTTATAGGTAAAATAAGGTATTTATTACATCGTTATGTTAAACGTTTAACATTAAGGTTATTTACTAGATGAAATTATTTGGTCAATAAAAATTAAAATTACTCATTGTTAAGCCAAGAACGGAGGAATTCTTAGAAGGGAAAAATATGAAAATTAACATTCATAAGTTTGTTAACAGCTTATTTGTGCATTGTTTTGGTTTTTTTTTAATATTATCAACCTTAGTAGTGAATGCGTTGATCACACCTCTTACTGTAGTATCTGCTGCGAGTGATATTACGCCTCAGTATACAAATAATGATACAGGTGTGTTTCCAACTAATTCATGGACTATTCCAAGACAAAGTAATGTAATAAATCATCAGGGTGGAAATATTTTAAGTGGCTGGGATAAGACAAATACTTGGAATGGTGATTCAAATAATACAAGTAATTCTTATCTGAAATTTGGAACAGATAATAACAACCCAGATTATCAAATTCGTAAATATGCTAAAGAGACATCTACACCAGGATTATATGATGTTTATTTAAATGCTAAAGGAAATGAAGTTAAAAACATTAAGCCGATAGATATTGTGTTAGTTGTTGATATGTCTGGTTCAATGAATGCATCGGTAAATGGTGGTAATGATCGAGTTGGGGCAGCACGGCAGGGTGTAAAGAATTTCTTGCAAACTATCAATGATGCCAGAATTGGTAAGTACGTTAATGTCGGTGTGGTTGGTTTTTCAAGTCCAGGATACATAAGTAATTCGGGAACATTGTCTGAAAATATTGATTCATCTGATAATCCAGCACATATATCAAGAATTAATAATTTGCTGTCTAAAGAGTTTAAAGGCGGAACTTTTACTCAATTAGGTGTTCGTACAGGTCAAAACATGCTTACAAATGATAGTAATGATCATAAGAAAATGATGATTCTATTAACAGACGGTGTGCCGACGTTTTCGTATAAAGTAACTGCAGCAACAACGATTGAAGGAATGGATTATGGTACATCATTTTCTTCAAATCGAGATGAACCTGGATTTACTTCTCAATTATGGCGAGTGAGTGGAAGAAACAGAGTGCCAACCTCATATTCAGCTACAGGAAAAATTATCCGTGATACATGGCCAGCCACACTAGGGGAATCATTACTTGCCAAAAATCAAGGTACTGAATTACATGCACTTGGCATTCAGTTATCTAAGGATGTGGGTTACACAAATAATAGTAGCAACACGTATTTGAGTGATATTCAAGTCCGTGAGCATATGCAACTATTGGCTTCTGCTGGCCTTTATCGAGATGCTAACAGTGCGTCTGATGTTGAAACCTATTTAAAAAATCAAGCAAAAGATGTTTTAAGTCAATTTAATACAGTTAACCAAGGAACAATTTCAGATCCGTTAGGATCTCAATTCATTTATGGGGATGATACGCCGACTGTTAAGAGTGTGGGAGATAGCGTTGTTCAGAATTTACCAACAGTTACCAAATCAAACGGAAGTATCTCTGTAAGTAATATTAATCTGGGGAAAGATCAAGAAATTCAAATACATTATCAGGTGCATTTAAACACTGAATCAGATAATTTTAAACCGGATTACTGGTATCAGATGAATGGCAAAACAACATTTACGCCGACAAAGGATAGTAACGCTGTGGAATTTGGTGTTCCTTCTGCGAAAGGACCTGGAACGGAGCTAAAGGTTATCAAACAATGGCAAGAGCTGACTGATTCATCGAAGCGACCAGATAGTATTAGTTTTGAAGTAACGCGAACTATGAACAACCAATCAAACGATTGGCGGGCAACTGGTACTTTAAGTAAATCGGATAATTGGTCTAAAACTTTCAAACAGTTGAATCGAAATAATCAATCGGTTTCGTTACCAGCTTATGATAACAAAGGTGGAACGTTCAATTATCAGGTGCTAAACGAAAGTACGGATGGTTACGTTTCAAGCATTACTAACAAAACAAATGAGTCAACGATAACAAATACACAATATGGTTTGATTATTGATAAGTATGCAAGTAACTCGAAAAATAAACTCATTGGTGCTGAATTTATTGTTAAATCAACGGATGGAAAGCAGTCCTATACATTAAAAGATAATCAGTTACAGCAACTGACACCAGGGGATTACACCATTCAAGAAACTAAGAGTCCATTTGGGTATCAACTTGATTCTACGGTTTATCCAATAACATTAACGCAAGATGGAAAATGGTCAAGTAGCGGTCAAGGTATTAATGTAAAATCACCAACCACGGATGGCAACGGCTATAAAGATGGTTTTTCTATTGCTACTGACAAATCAAACAATACTGATAAGAATAATGTTGTTAGATTTGTCAAAAATGATACTTTCAAGAAGTTTGATCTGACAGTTAATAAAGTTGACAAAACAACTGGAAATGCGTTAAAAGGTGCTAAATTCACATTAACTGACTCTGATGGCAAAACATCAGTTTACAAAGAAACCGATCCAACGTCGACTTTCACTTTTGAAAATCTTTCATCAGGAACATATACTTTGAAAGAATCAAAAGCTCCTGATGGATACATTGCTAGTAAAGATGTCACAATGATAATTTCTGATGATGGCAGTGTTAAGGTAACTAACAATAATGGCGATTGGAAATCAACTTTACAAAATGATGCAGGTAACAATCAGATTAGCCTAACGGTCAACAATTCAAATAAAACTGTTTTCCCATCTACAGGCGGCACTGGTATTGTGCGCTACATGTTGATAGCTGGTGCCTTTATATTAATTGCCTTGGGTGCTAGCGGTTATTATATTTTCCGAATAATGAGGGGTAACCGATCATGATTAAAAAAATGATTGTGTTTATCATTACCTGTATTTCATTTGGGTTGCTTAGCTTTCAACAAGACAATTTAAAGGTTTTAGCCGATACTGATAACCAATTTACGATAGAATTGCATCATCAGTTGAGTGTGTATGAATCAAATCCAGTATCCAATATTCCTGGCAGCAACGTAACATTTCAATTGTATGATTTGACGGCTGATTACCAGAAGCATGAAAATGATGAAAATTATTTTGAAGATTTAAAATCTCAAAATCAGGGTATTCAAAATTATATTCAAGACAATCATATTCGTTTGATGGATACTAAAACTACTGATGCCAATGGACAAGCAACATTTCATGTTTCAAAAGAATATGGAAAAGCTTATCTTATTGTGCAACAAAAAAGTAGCCAACTTGAAAGTGATGGTTTGTCTTATGAGCAGGTTAGTGATCCAGTTGCATTTTCGCTAAGCAATCAAGATATGGATAAAAACAAGCTTGAAATTGAGACCAAATCTGCTATTGTGACACGCATACCATATTTTTTTAAATATGGAAAAACGCTTGATCATAAAGAATTACCATTAGCAGGTGTCAAATTTGTGTTGTATAAAACAGTTGACAACCAAAAAAAATACCTGACTGAAGACAATAGTTGGAAAACCACTGATGATCCACTACATGAGAAAGAAGTAAAAAAAGTCGTATCTGACGATGCCGGTTTAGTTGCTTTGAATAATAGTAAGCTACCAGCGGGTCAATATTATTTTCAAGAGGTTCAAACATTAAAAAACTTTGAAATATCTTCTCAGGCACAACACATTAGTGTTAATATTCCAGCAGTCACTAGCTTAGCTAATGTATCGCCAATTACTGTTAATGGCGAGCCGTTGTCTAAAATAGCTGCGGGTGTGATACCCAATGACGTGTATCAAAATGCAAGTCCGAGAGTTTTGAATTACCAACAGAAGCAGCCCACTAAGGAACCACCATTTAGCTTGCCATTCTTACCCGAAACAGGAATAGCAATTGGTTCAATTTCTTTAGTCGGTTTGTTGATTATTTTATTGGTAATATTGATAAAAATTTATAAGAAAAAATTACAATTAAAAAGGAGTTTTAAAAATGAAAAGTAAGTCATGGTCACAAATGGCTAATGCAATTTTACTCGTACTTCCTCTTTTAGTATCAGCTTTGTTCGGTGTTACTAATGTATCTGCGGACACAACAGATAGTGTTAATGTTACATTGCATAAAAGGGTCTTTGATGAAGGTAAAGTACCGGATAATAAGACCAATACAGGTGAAGTAGATAATAATTTTGGTGGAACGCCATTAGCAGGTGTTACTTTTACAGCTTATGATGTAACTGATCATTATTTGAACTTACGTTCAAATGGGGACACTGCTGAAAAAGCATCCCAAGAGGTTCAATCAGATGCTACTAATGCAGCACCAAGTTACGCCACAAAAGTTGCAGAAGGTGTAACAGCTGGAGCCGATGGCACAGTAACTTTTTCAAATTTGAAGTCTAAGGACGGAGATAAAGACAAGGTTTACTTGTTTGTTGAAACAAATTCACCAACAAATGTTACACAAAAAGCTGCTCCAATTGTGTTAGCTTTACCCGTTTATAAGTCAGGCTCAGACTCAGAAATTAATTCTGATGTTCATGTTTATCCCAAGAACGAACAAGCTGATGCTATTACAAAAGATTTAAGTGACGAAAGTAAAAAAGATTTGATTGTGACATTGCCTGATGGATCAAAGGTTTATAATGCCACTTATGGTCAAAAATTTGGTTATCAATTGCAAATAGCAGTACCATGGAACATTGCGGATAAAGATACATTTAATGTAGTTGATACACCTAACTTAGGGATTGATGATGATGCTACTACAGTAAAGGTTGCAGGATTAACTGAAGGAACTGATTATACAGTTTCAGCAACTGATGCAACTGACAAAAATGGTAAAGGTTTTAAAATAACGTTTAATCCAACGGCAGCTGCTGTTAAGGCTGCTGCCGGTAAAAAGTTAACAGTTACTTATAATGCTACCTTGACTAATGCTGCTGTTCCTGACAAAGCATTGAACAACACGGCTACGTTAAATATTGGTAATGGAACAGATGTTACTACTACACCGGCTCAAGGACCTGAAATTTACACTGGTGGTGTGAATTTCGTTAAGCAAGACAAGCAAAGTGCTGCAAAGCTTGCTGGTGCAGAGTTCCAGTTGGTTAAGTTAAATGCTAATGGTGACAAAGTAGCTTACGCAACGCAAGCAGCTGATGGTTCATATACATGGGCTGCAAATAATAACTCAGCGACAACATATACATCAAATGATCAAGGATCAGTTGAATTAAAAGGTCTTGAATATTCAAACAAGTTGGCTGATGGTCAAAGCTATGCACTTGTTGAAACAAAGTCTCCAGCTGGTTATGCGCTTTTGACAGCTCCTGTTAAGTTTACAGTTACTAAAGGAAGCTATGCTGACAATCAAACAATCACTGTGACAAACATTAAGAAGGGTATCTTACCATCAACTGGTGGTTCTGGTATCTACTTGTTCTTGATTGCAGGTGCACTTTTGATGAGTGGCGCATATGTTTGGAATAAGCGTAATAAAAAGAACCAAAATATTTAATCATATTTGAAAACTAAAGTGCAAACCATGTTCGTGGTAAGCACTTTTTTTATAAAAATGAATACTATGTTCATAATTCTTTGGAATAATGGTTTTCATTGATATTATGAGCCGTGGTTTCAAAGGATAACTAGAACGATGGCAGAACAAAAACAAAATAACGCTAATATTTTTCTGAAACTGTTCATTGCATTAATGTTTTTCATTGGCTTTTTGGTGTTCATGTATCCTTTTATTGCTAATGGCGTGAATAACTATGTGGCCCAAAAAGAATTAAATGCTGTGAATCAACTAAATCAAAGCAATCAGAAAGCCAGTGCCAAGAAACTCGAAAAATTAATCAAAAAAAACAATCAAAAGTCAAAAGAAAATCAACAACTTGGTATATCACCTGTCAAGAATATCTTGGGGCAAACGTTGGAAAATGTACCCAAGGAGAGTAGGGAGTACTATCAAAAGCACTCGTTAGGCAGTATATTCATTCCTAAAATATCTCTGAGTTTACCAGTGTTTGATACAACGACTGACAGCCTTTTGTATAAAGGAATTACATTATTGCCTGGCAGTTCTTATCCTGTTGGCGGCAAAAGTACGCATACCGTTTTGATGGGGCACAGTGGTTTGCCTAATCAAGAATTATTTACTCATCTGCACGAATTAAAAAAAGGCGATAAGTTTTTTTTGAAAGTGTATGGGAAACGTTTAGCTTATCAAGTTATTCGAATCAAAGTCGTTTTACCAACAGATCTAAGTGATATCACAATACAAAATAACCAAGATTTGGCCACTTTGGTCACATGTACACCCTATATGGTAAACACACATCGATTGTTAGTTACTGGGAAAAGGGTGCCTTTGGATAAGGGTTCATTTGATAAACAAGAAAAAAAGGCAGTATCGTATCAAGGAAAATATTTACTTTGTTTGACGGCACTGCTTCTTATTTTTATGGCTTTAATTTTTTATATCATCAAACGTGAGCTTATTGAACTATTGTCACATAAAAGAAATTATCAGTTATCATTTTTTGTTTATAATAATGGACGTCTCATTTCTGGTTATAAATTCACTGTAGTAGATTATTTTGGTAAAAGAATATTAAATGACCAAGGTGAGTTATGTGAGTCTACGAGTGACTCAAGAGGCTATGTATCATTTGGTGAAATTAGTGGTGGCAAGTATAAAATAATTCCGATGAATTCAAACATGAATATCAAACCTTTTAAAGCAACAGTTAAACATTTAAAAGATAAAAAATTCTATATCAGAAAAGTAGTTAAAAATGGTTACCAAATTGACACAGAAGGTGATGAAACAAATGACTAAGCGAACCAGTAAAAAAAAGAATAAGCAAAGTATATTTTTAAATATTATTTTTCTTATAGGATTTTTAGTAGCATTGTATCCTTTTTACGTTGGTGCGTTGAATCACTTCATTGACCAGCAACGAATTAAAACCATTCAAAAAGAAACTACTAAAGATATATCAGCAAAAGAAGCACGTATGCAAGAGGAAAATGCACAGTTAAGGAAAGAAGGTATTCAACTTGGGAGCGACCCATTTTCTGGTTCCACTGACAAAGAAAATGGGGTATTGAAGGAGCATTTAATTGGTACAATTAGTATTTCTAAAATTAACGTGCATATTCCGCTTTTTGATACGACCAATGAAGAAACACTTAACTATGGTGCAACCGTCTTACAAGGAACATCTTTTCCTCTGGGTGGGAAAGGCACGCATAGTGTTATTTCCGCGCACCGTGGCTTGGCTTCACGAATGTTATTTACAAACTTAAATCATGTTAAGAAAAATGATACTTTTGTATTAACGGTATTTCATAAAAAATTAGCCTATAAAGTTTTTAAAATTGAAGTTGTCAAACCTGAAGATTACCAAGGGCTGCAAGTTGAACCTGATAAAGACTTGGTAACGCTAATAACCTGCACACCTTATATGGTCAATTCACATCGTTTGTTGGTGACAGGATATCGAGTTCCTTATAATAAAAATATGGCAAAAAATATTGAAAACGCTGATAAGTTCAATAATATTAAGCAAGCTCTTACTATTATTGGTATTATTTTATTAATCATATTGCAATTTTTCTTTTTGTATAAACGCATCATACGTATCAAGTTAGCCAAAAAAAAGTTTGATTTATCATTTTATCGCTTAGATTCAGATGGTAATCCTGTTCCATCTGTCGCCTTTCAATTGTTTTCTAAGAACAAAAAAGTTGCTTTAAAAAGAGATAGAGAACTATTAATTCGTCGTTCGAATGATGAAGGGCTTGTTACATTTGATGCTATTCCAGGTAGACTCTACTATGTTAAAGAAGCTACAACTAACAAAAATAACGGGGTTATTGCTGGCGTAAAAAAGCTAAAAGATAAGAATATGACCTTTTACCCAACTAAAAAGTCAAAACCTTTTTTCCATTCGGATAACAATAAACTGTGGATTATTAGATAGTAGCGGAAGTTAAAACTGTAGAAATATTTTAGCTCGGTATTCTGACTTTTCTCGTGCTATAATGAAGAAATGAAAGAATTTTTGACCAACAATTATGAACAAACACAAGCTTTAGCGAGAAAAATAGCTGCTTTAGTATACCCCGGGTTAGTTATCACCCTCAATGGTGATTTGGGGGCTGGTAAAACGACTTTTACGCAAGGATTTGCTCAGGAGTTAGGCGTTGGTACCCGTGTTAAAAGTCCAACGTTCAATATTATGAATACTTACAAGGGGCGAACTTTTCCAGTCTATCATTTTGATGCCTATCGTTTAGAAGTAACGGGTGCTGCTGATCAAGGGTTTGAGGATTTCATTGGTACAGATGGTGTAACATTGATTGAATGGCCACAATATATGAAAGATTTATTGCCTAGCGATCGTTTGGATATTACTTTCACGCGTGGTGAAAGAGATGACGAGCGTAAGTTAAGCATTATCGGATTTGGCTCAGTTGTAGCGATAGAGGAACAATTATAATGTTTGACATGAATCAACCTATCACCTTTAGCTTGGAGGAGGCTAGCCTTTCTAAGGCAGTGGAATGGCAACAACTAATTCAACAGTTAATGAGAGAAACCGATACATTTCTGATTGCAAGCATGCGAGATGAAAAAGTTGATGTTGAAAGTACGGACTATCCAGCAATTACTTTATTGCTAATAGCCGAGCAGGGTGGTGCCTCTTCACCAGTTGGTATTGGATCAATTGAGCACGAAGAAATAGGTATAGCCGTTCTGAAGCAATACCAAGGTGCTGGTTTGGGACAAGAGTTAATGAATTCATTGTTAGAGTGGGCTCAAATAAATAACTTACCATCAGTTTGGTTAGATGTTCAGACTGATAATGTTCCAGCTGTGCATATTTATCAGAAATATGGATTTCGAAATGTTGGAAGCCAGCAACGGTATATTTTACCGAATGGTCGTGTGACGCAGGTACAGAAAATGATCTTGGAGTTATAGTATGAATTTTATAGCAATGGATTTCGAAACAGCTAATCGTGAGAAACATTCCGCAGTCTCTATCGCACTTGCCGTTGTTCGTGATAATCAAGTCGTTGATAAATTTTATTCACTCATTAAACCAGAAACGAGTTTTAGTGCGTATAATACAGCCATTCATGGCTTAAATGCACAAGATGTAACTGATGCCCCGAAATTTCCCGAAGTTTGGCAAAAAATTTCGCCTTTTTTTACGGAAAATAAATTAGTTATTGCTCATAATGCCACTTTTGATAATGGTATTTTAAAAGGTACCTTAGAGTATTATGGTATTGAAGAACCTCACTATTTGTTGCTAGATACTGTTCGTACAAGTCGTAAAGTTTTTCCAAATTTTGAAAATCATAAGTTGAACACTGTTGCTGGTAATTTGGGTATTACACTTAATCATCATCATAATGCTCTTGACGATGCGGTAGCAGCTGCAAATATTTTAATTTATGAAGCAGAACACTTCGGCGTAGAAGTGTTAAAGCCCTATGTAAAAAATAAGTAATAAAAAAGTCGTACAGGCATTGTATGACTTTTTTTATTAAATATTAATATCTAGTAGAATTGGTGCATGATCTTGACGGGCTCCAGTATCTATTACGCATGAGTTTTGTACATGCTTGGCAATCCGATCACTGACTAAATAATAATCAATACGCCAACCAGAATTATTAATTTTACTGGTTTTACTAATCTGTGCCCACCAAGTATAAACACTTGGTGTATTAGGATTTAAGGCCCTGAAAGTGTCAGTAAATCCGGCCTCTAACAAAGCAGAAAATTTTTCACGTT
Organism: Leuconostoc litchii; assembly: GCF_008107645.1. Lineage (GTDB taxonomy): Bacteria > Bacillota > Bacilli > Lactobacillales > Lactobacillaceae > Leuconostoc > Leuconostoc litchii. The sequence continues at coordinate 12,047 of NZ_SDGY01000001.1, forward strand.
CTTGATCAGTGAATCCAGCTGAATGGCGATTTGTTTTAGGATTCTTTAAATCAATTTCTTGATGAGCAACGTTCATATCGCCACTGAATATAACTGGTTTATTAGTATCTAAAGTTTGAATGTATGAGCGATACTTATCATCCCATTCACCACGCTCATCTAAACGTGCTAATGAACTCCCTGAATTAGGTGTATAAACGGTTGATAAAAAAAATTCAGGGAATTCTAAAGTGATGATTCGACCTTCTGCATCCATATCCCCTGGAGCACCAATAGCAGGATAGGAGACGCTTTTCGGCTCAGCCTTTGAAAGAACTAACGTGCCAGAATAACCAGAACGCGCTGTACTAGAGTTTAAATATAGGTAATATTCTGGAAAAAGCTCACTAATTGTCGCGGCTTGTTTCTTCGTTAGTCCTGTTGCTTTAAGTTTTGTTTCTTGGATAGCAAAGACGTCGGGACGTATTGTTGCAATTTCATTTAAAGTCTGCCACGTCATTTCGCCACGTATACTTTTGTGTTCAACGGCGGCATTGATAGAGTCAATATTCCATGAGATAAATTTCAAATTGTTGTCCCCCTAATTGTAATATAATTTATTCTAACATAATTGTGTGTAAATTTTATTTAGCATAATGATGCATAAATTCTGGTATTGCAGCACTGATTTTTGTAGGTAACGTGACATATTGTGTCTTTGACAATTCGTCAGCAATGGCAGAATGAGCATACACTGCTGCTAAAACGGAATCGGAAGTTGAAAACATAAATTGGGCAGTAAAACCAGCAATCATACCAGCTAGTGTATCACCCATGCCTCCTGTAGCTTGATATGGACCACCAACAGGTATTTGAAAAACAGAATGTTGTGTATAAATTTGAGTGTGGTGTTGTTTCAGTACTACAATTGGTTCAATGTTCATTCGGTGTTGTGCTAACATATTAAAAGCTTCAAACGCTTGTTCATTAATAGTTACGCCACTTAGACGTTGCCACTCCATTTGATGCGGTGTTAATATTAGTTGTGATTTTGGCCATTTTAATTTATGTTCTGCTACTAAAGTTAATGCAGAACCATCAACAATAAGAATTTGATGTGGAGTAACTGTGTAAAAAGTGTGCTGTACAATATCTACACGGTTTCCCAGACCTGACCCAATTAAAATAACATCTGATTTTTTGATATAGTCTGTTAAGTCTTCATTGAAATCGACAACCATTGCTTCAGGAAGATGGCAATGTAATGCAGTGAAGTTTGATGAATCAGTAGCAACTGTGACTAGTCCTGCTCCAGAATTAACCGTGGCTAAAGCATTCATAATCACTGCACCACCAAACTGTGTAGTACCGCCAATAATTAAGACACGTCCATATGTACCTTTGTGCGATTCTTGTGGCCTCTTATTGATTACACGATATAAAATATCTTCTGTCAATGTTTTCATAGTTTCGTCCTTTAACATTATTTTATATCAATACACAAGAAGCTGATAATAGCAGTGACTAGCAGTTTTAGAATTGTGACTGACACTTTAGATAAGTGTACAATATGTTTATGGAAAAAAATAGTTTTATTCTTTCAGACCAAGAAGATTTATCAATTGAACAAAAAAAATTAATTCAATCAGTTTTAGATTTTTCTAAACAACAGATAATACAAGAGGAAAAAAAACTCTTTATTATTAAGGGCGGTGCAGGTTCTGGAAAGAGTGTCGTATTATTTGAAATATTCAAACAAATTCAGCGCGAGGCTTTTGAAAATAAAAATTCACCGCTTTATCAAACGAATAACTACTTATTAGTCAACCATGCGGAAATTTGGAAAATATATCGTGATTTAGCCGGTCAAACAGATATTTTAAAGAAAAAGAACGTTTTGAAACCAACAACATTCATTCATCAAATGGATAAAATATCTACTCAAGCTGATATTGTGTTGATCGATGAAGCGCATTTATTATTAACGGAACCAGACCCCTATAATAAATTTATCCAAACGAATCAATTAATTGAAATTATTAAGCGGTCTAAGATAATAGTGATTGTTTTTGATAGCCACCAAGTCTTAAAATTTAAAAGCATGTGGACCGAAAAAAAACTTGAAAATATTGTAAATCAATACAAACCTGTAAGTTATCAATTAACGCATCAATACCGTATGTTAGGTGAGAATAACGACGTCGTTGAGTGGATTGATAATTTAACGCAAAATAGGCTGATTACAAAATTAGCGCCAGTTAATGGTTTTGAGTTTAAATTTTTCGCTGACGCCAACCAAATGTATTCATTACTACAAAAGCGAAATGAAGAAGTCGGTATGTCAAGACTACTGGCTACGACAGACTACCCTTACACGGTTAATCGTGGCACCTGGTATGTAACAGTAGGAGATTTTAAATTACCATGGGATAAGTTAGATACCGGCAATACCCCTTGGGCTTTACGACCAGATACATTTAGTGAAGTCGGGTCGGTGTACACCATTCAAGGTTTTGATTTGAATTACGCTGGGGTTATTATCGGGCCAAGTATCACATTTGATGAAGAAAAAAATAGTATCGTTATTGATACTGATAAATATGAAGATAATGCTGCTTTTCGTCAAACTAAAGGTCATGTTTTTAGTATTAGAGATAAAGAAGATATTATGCTCAACGCACTCAATATTCTATTGAAACGAGGTCGTTGTGGCTTATATATTTGTGTCGCAGATGATACATTAAGGCGAAAACTATCGCTATTGTTAGGAAATGCAGATCTTGTCTGAAAATATCTTAAAGATTATTCTTAAAAACATGACATAACGATTAGAAAAAAACAGAATAACAGGGTATAATGACCCTATGAATGATTAGAAAGGTTAAAAAATATGACAGTTGATTGGAAACAAGAAACAGAGAAACGAGAAGAAGCTTATATTGAAGATTTGAAGACTTTGCTAGCAGTAGAGTCAGTTCGAGATGATACACAGGCCACCTCAGATGCACCATTAGGACCTGGACCTAAAAATGCATTAGTTAAGATGTTAGATATTGCAAAACGAGATGGCTTTACAACAAAAAATCTTGATAATATTGTGGGATACATAGAAATTGGCCCAAAAGAAGCGGAAGAATATGTTGCTATTCTATCACATGTGGACGTCATGCCGGCTGGTGAGGGATGGGAAACTAATCCATTTGAACCTGTTGTTACAGATGGTAAGATTATCGCACGTGGCGCATCAGATGATAAAGGGCCAGGTATGTCAGCATATTACGCGTTCAAAATTTTGTCTGATTTAAAAGTACCTCTGAAACGTCGCGTTCGTTTAATTTTTGGTACTGATGAGGAAAATGATTGGACGTGCATGACGCACTATTTTAAAGTTGAACCGGCACCAGTATTCGGATTTTCACCAGATGCGGAGTATCCAATTATCAATGGTGAAAAAGGAAATGTTCAAGTTATTATCCAAGGTGAGGCTACAAACAGTGGTGAAGTAACATTAGTTACCTTTGAATCTGGTTTACGGACGAATATGGTCCCTGGAATTGCTCGTGCAACAGTAAAATCATCTCATGCAGAAAAGATTGTAACAGAATTCCAAGAGTTTTTAGCAGATAATCCTAAGGTTTCTGGTTCAACTGAAACTGATGGTGAAATCATCAAGTTTGTCTTAAATGGTAAGCAAGTTCATGGGGCGATGCCAGAAACAGGAGAAAATGCTGGAACTTACTTAGCAAACTTCCTGCAAGATTTTGATTTTGGTGGTACAGCTAAGTCATTCTTAACTTATTTGGGAACACCAGCACACGATGATACTGTCGGCGAAAAATTCGGTGTTAAGTATACTGATGATGTGATGGGACCTTTGTCCATGAATGTCGGTATCCAGAAATTTGTTGATGATGGCGAGGCCTTTATCAACTTTAATTTCCGTTATCCAAAGGGAATCACACCGGAAGAAATTGAAGCGGGTCTTGCTTCTCAATTGAATGGATGGGATGTAAAACCAACTATCGGTGGCCATGCACAAGAGCCGCATTATGTGGCACCAACTGATCCTGTTGTAAAAACATTGTTACGTGTGTATCATGATCAAACTGGGCTACCAGCTCATGATCAAGTAATCGGTGGTGGCACCTATGGTCGTTTGATGGAACGTGGTGTAGCTTTTGGGGCTTTATTCCCAGATTCACCAGATACGATGCATCAGGTGAATGAATTTGCTTTACTTGATGACTTGTATCGCTCCATTTCAATTTATGCGCAATCAATTGCTGAAATTACTAATTTAGACTAAACAGCTACGGCTGTTTTTTATTTTCGTTTAATTGATTTCAATTTAATATAGAAAAGTTAAAATGGTAATCAATCAAATAAAGGAGAAATAACTATGGCATTTTTAATTACTGTAGCTGTTGGCTTAATTAGTTTTTCACTCATAAAAGTTTTGCGTGTTGGACAAGCAGTCCGTGTGAAGAATAAGCGTTAAAATAATTTTTGAACGCTGATTATTTCTTTAATAAATAAAATAACTTAAAAATATCTAAAAGTCTTATTTGAGCCAACAAAAATAGACAAAACGGTTGTGATATTCCTCAATTTAGTCTAAAATTATATAGTATTGAAAACTCGGAGGAAATAACATGTCTAAATGGACACCAGCCGCGGATGAAAAGAACCAAGGCACATTAGAATTTGAAATCGCACGTGCGCAAGTTGAAGAAGGTTTGGAACAAGCTTTCCAACGCAACAAGAATGAAGTTAGTATTCCTGGATTCCGTAAGGGTAAGGTAACTAAGCAACTATTTTTCCAAAAGTTTGGTGAAGAAGCTTTGTACCAACAAGCGATGGATATCGTTTTGCCTGCTGCTTATGAAGCTGCAATTGATGAAGCTGGTATCACACCAGTTGGTCGTCCAAATATCGAACCAGTTTCAATGAACAAGGGTGAAGCTTGGACTTTGAAGGCCGTTATCAAGACAGCGCCAGCTATTAAGTTGGGTGAATACTTGAACCTTGAAGTTGAAGCACAAGACGAAGAAGTTACTGACGCTGATGTAGATGCTGAAATCAAGCGTTTGCAAGATGGTCAAGCAGAATTAGTTTTGCAAGAAGAATCAGTTAAAGCCGAAAATGGCGATACTGTTGTGATTGATTTTGACGGTTCAGTTGATGGTGTTAAGTTTGATGGTGGACAAGGTAAGGACTTTTCTCTTGGATTGGGTTCAGGTCAATTCATTCCTGGTTTCGAAGAACAATTAGTTGGTCACACGGCTGGTGAAGATGTCAATGTTAATGTGACATTCCCTGAAGACTACCAAGCTGCTGAGTTGGCAGGCAAGGAAGCTTTGTTCGAAGTAACAATTCATGAACTGAAGCGTAAAGAATTGCCTGAATTAGACGATGAATTTGCTAAGGATGTTGATGAAGAAGTTGAAACTTTGGCAGAATTGAAGGAAAAGACATCTAAGAAGTTATCTGATGAAAAAGCACAAGCTGCTAAATCTGCTTTTGAAGATGCTGCTATTGCCAAGGCTGTTGAAAATGCTTCAGTTGATGGGGATGAAATTCCAGCCGAAATGATTGATGAAGATGTACATCGTCAAATCGATCAATACTTGGGACAATTGCAACAACAAGGTATTTCTCGTGAAATGTTCTTCCAAATCTCAGGTCAAACTGAAGATGATTTGCACAAACAATTTGCAGAAGGTGCTGAAACGCGTGTTAAGACTAGCTTGGTATTGGAAGCGATTGTTGCCGCTGAAAAGATCGATCCTTCAGCAGAACAAGTTTCTGAAGAAGTTGCTAACTTAGCTGCGCAATACAACATGGAAGAAGATAAGGTGCGCGCTGCCATTTCTGAATCAATGTTGAAGCATGATATTGCTATGCGTGAAGCTATTAAGAAAGTTACCGACTCTGCTAAAGCAGTTTAATGTCTCGTTATAAAGGACCGTGAGGTCTTTTTATTTTGCACCTAATTTAATGTTAATCGTAAATTATTGTTTCGTGTATACAGATAAACTGGTAAAATGGAATGAGTAACTAAAAGTTTAGGATAAAAATCATGGCGAATACACCAAATTTTGAAGAAGAAATTCACTGCAGCTTTTGTGGTAAATCAGCAAGTGAAGTAAAAAAAATTGTTGCTGGGCCAAATGATGTGTACATTTGTAATGAATGTGTCGCTTTGGCAGAAGGCATTATTGAAGAAGAGTTAACAGTTGACCGTGCAACTGAAGTATTAGCATTACCAACGCCACATGAAATTGTTGATGAATTAAATGATTATGTTATCGGACAAGACGATGCTAAAAAGACGTTGGCTGTAGCTGTATACAATCATTATAAGCGTATTAATGAAAATGTTGCGCCAACACTGGACGTTGAATTACAAAAATCAAATATTGCCTTGATGGGTCCAACTGGATCTGGAAAGACTTATTTAGCGCAAAGTTTAGCACGTATTTTGAATGTGCCATTTGCTATCGCTGATGCAACAACGTTGACTGAAGCAGGATACGTTGGTGAAGACGTTGAAAATATTATTTTGAAATTATTACAAGCGGCTGATTTTGATGTTGAATCAGCTGAACGTGGTATTATCTATGTTGATGAAATTGATAAAATCGCTAAAAAATCAGAGAACGTATCTATTACGCGTGATGTTTCTGGCGAAGGTGTTCAACAAGCACTTTTGAAAATGTTAGAAGGAACAACAGCTAGTGTGCCACCCCAAGGGGGACGTAAGCATCCGCAACAAGAATTAATTCAAGTGAATACCACGAACATACTATTTATTGTTGGTGGGGCGTTTGCTGGGATTGATACGATTATTAAGGAACGTTTAGGTGAGCGCGTAATAGGTTTTGGTTCTGATGCTAACGAAAATGCAGAAGCTCTTAACGATGATAATATTTTGCATCATGTGCAGCCCGAAGATATGACAAAGTTTGGTTTGATTCCGGAATTTATTGGTCGGTTGCCTATTGTGACAGTATTAGACGAACTAACTGTTTCTGATTTAACACGTATCTTAACGGAACCTAAAAATGCTTTGATTAAGCAATACACAGCACTTTTGGGGCTTGACGATGTTGAACTAGAGTTCCAAACAGATGCACTAGAAGCTATGGCAGAAGTTGCCATTAAACGTCACACTGGTGCACGTGGCTTGCGTTCAATCATTGAAAATGTAATGAAAGATGTCATGTTTGACATTCCAAGTCGCGATGATGTAGCTAAGGTTATTATTACAAAGGCTAGTGTAGAACAAGGCGAACAACCTGAGTTACAGTTAAAAAAGGTGAGTGAATAGATGGACGTACACAATGTTGAAATGGTCATGAGCGCTGTGTCTGCAGCTCAGTATCCCACAGATGGAAAACCGGAAATAGCATTAGTTGGTCGCTCAAATGTTGGGAAGTCCTCATTGACTAACACGTTGATTCAAAGGAAAAATTTTGCACGTACATCTTCGCAACCTGGTAAAACACAAACCTTGAATTTTTATGATGTCGAAGATAAGCTATATTTTGTGGATGTGCCAGGCTATGGATATGCTAAAGTGTCAAAGGCGCAACGTGAGGCTTTCGGCGTCATGATTGAAGAATATATTACGAGTCGTAAACAATTACGTGGCGTTATTAGTTTAGTTGATGCTCGTCATGAACCCAGTGAAGATGATATTTCAATGTATGAATGGTTACACTACTATAATATCCCGATCTTGGTTGTAGCTACTAAATCTGATAAAATATCACGTGGTAAATTCAACAAAGCTGAATCAGTCATCAAAAAATCGCTTGGTTTTAGCAACGAAGATAGTGATTTTCAGTTTTTTTCGTCAGAGACGAAATATGGTAAAGAAGAAGTATGGCGTTGGATTGAAAATCATCTTTAAAAAGTTGACATCGTTGTCAGCTTTTTTTATTACGCTAACTTAAAAGCTGAATTAGTTGACGTATAGTGAAACACGTGTAAAATTGAAAAATAAAAAGGGGTTTTTATGGCAAATTATAGTGATGAAGAATTGCGTGAGCGTTTAACACCCGAAGAATATGAAGTAACACAACATGCTGCAACAGAGCGCCCTTTCACTGGTAAATATGATCAATGGTGGGAAGACGGTATTTTTGTTGATGTAGTTAGTGGCGAACCGTTATTTAGTTCAACTGACAAGTATGATGCAGGATGTGGTTGGCCATCTTTTACGAAAGGAATTGATGATGACCAACATTTACAAGAGCGCACAGATCATTCATTGGGCATGATCAGAACAGAGATAACATCTAAAGAAGCTAATTCGCATTTGGGTCATGTTTTTAATGATGGGTTACCGGAAAAAGGTGGATTACGCTACTGTATTAATTCAGCTAGTCTACGTTTTATTCCTAAAAAAGAGTTGGATGAAAAAGGGTACGGAAAGTACTTGGTATTATTTTAAAATAACTACAGCTTTTTATTTAAATTTCTCCGTTCAATAATTTTTTCATGACGATTACTGATATAATAAAATAAATAATTTATTAGGGAGAAATATGATGGTTAAGGAGCCAGTTTGGCAGCGTTTTTGGCATTATTTTAACCCGATTAACATTACTAAAGAGTTGTTATTCGGTTGGAAGTTAGCTGAAGGTATGTTATTTATAGTGTTAATTGCTCTTCAGATGTTAGTATGGACACTTGGTGTTTTGCATAACCAAACTTTGGATTGGTTTGGATTAGCAACTGGAATAATGAACATTATTACTGTTGTTTTAGTTGCAAAAGGCCGTATTACTAACTATTTTTGGGGTTTGGTGTACTCACTGATGTACATGCCTTTGGCTTTTCAATCACAATTATTTGGTGAAGTCGCTTTAAGTGCGTTCTGGGTTGTTATGCAATTTGTTGGTGTTGCTGCTTGGCTAGGGTTTATGAAGCGTGATGTGTTGTCCGAAAAAGATGAGCAAGATGTTGTATCAACAAAGTATATGACTTTAAAGCAATGGTTGTTTGTTATACCCATATTTTTAATCATTTTAGTAATTGTTGGGATGATATTACACCAGGCTGGTTCTAGACAACCTTATATGGATGGTCTCACAACGACTATATCAATGGGTGCACAAATTTTACAAACAGCTAAATTTGCCGAGTCTTGGTATGCTTGGTTACTTTTTGATATTGTAGAAATCATTTTGTGGGGACGTGCTTGGACGGGGCATGCGGATCCTAGTGCATTTGCTATGTTAGGAATGAACCTCGCACTAACAGTGAACGCGATTTACGGTATCATACAGTGGCGAAAGCTGACACGAAAATAACGAACATCTTAATGTTCACAGAATAATGGAATAAAACAGTATACAATTATGAGAACAATTGCAGGAAATTTATTTACAGATGATCTCCATGGAGATCACATTGGCGTTTTTTTTGGTACTTTAGCGCCTATGCACGTTGGACACCAAGCAGAAATTTACAAAGCTGCTGCGTTAAATGATGGCGTTGTGGTTATTGCATCGGGGTATACAAACGATCGCGGTTACCAAATAGGTTTACCTGTTGAAAAGCGTTTTCGCTATTTACGTGAAGCCTTTAGTGATGAGACGGACATCAAAGTAGATTACATTAATGAAGATAATATACCTATGATGCCTGATGGCTGGGATGAATGGACACGTATTTTAGTTGAAACTGTTAAAAGAAATATCGTTAATAAGGATGCAAAAATAACTTTTTATACAGGAGAACAAAATTATAAGACAGAATTAGAATCCCGATTACCTCAAAATGGTCAATTCAAAGTGAGCTTAATGGATCGTACAGTTTTGAAAATATCAGCTACTGAAATTCGAAAAAATCCTATTGGAAACTGGGACTATATTAATCGGGTTTTCCGACGTCATTTTGCCAAAAAAGTTACAGTCATGGGATCAGCTTCAACTGGGAAGTCGACACTAGTTCGTCGTTTAGCTAGAACAAGTAATTCGCCATTTTCTGAAGAATATGCTCGCGAATATCAAGAACGATCTAATGTTAGTGATGACGAATTAGTTGTTAAAGATTATATTCGCTTGATTCAAGGTCAATATGATGCTAACTCACGAGAAATTAATTCTCCTGCCAATAACGGTTTAACCATATTTGATACTGATGCCATGGTGACTAAAGTTTATGCAGATATGTGGTTAAATGAAGCAGACAATGCACAATTAAAACCACTTTTTGACAATACTATTGGTGAAGAATTGATTGATTTAATTTTATTAATTCCACCAGTTACACCTTATGTAAATGATGGTTTTCGTAATATGTCGACTGCTGATGACGATTCACGTTGGCAGTTCCATCGTCATTTGTTGAAAGTTATTGAAGAATATGGCTTTATGGATAAGGTTGTTATTCTTGATGCAAAAGGCGGGAGCGACGATCCTTATGGCTATTATGCAAGATATTTGCAGGCGTTAGAGGCCATTCAAACAAGAACAGGATTCAATATTAAACATATCTAGAAAAACTGGTTTTATACCAGTTTTTTTGAAAGGTGAAAATGATAACATTACGAAAATTTAAAACAGATGATTTGGCACTTTTTTGGGATATTGCTTATAGCGATCCAAATGCAGAATGGACAAAGTGGAATGGCCCATACTTTAAAGATATCCTACCAACAAGAGAAGAGTTTATTAATAAAATCGGTCCGGAAAACTATGTAAACAATAGCAATCGTCGCTTGGTTATTATGAATGATCAAATTATTGGTGCTGTTAGTGCTTATTTTGAGGATGGGCAACTGCAATCATGGTTAGAAGCAGGTATTGTGATTTATCGTCAAAATATATGGCAACAAGGCGTAGGTTCAACAGCATTTAAAATGTGGTTAGCTGCATTATTTCAACAATATCCAAATTTACCGCATATCGGATTAACGACATGGTCAGGCAACAAAGCAATGATGCGTGTTAGTGATAAAATAGGATTAAAGTTAGAAGGACAAATTCGTCAAGTACGTTGGTGGCAAGGTAAATATTGGGATAGTATGAAATATGGTATTTTACGAGAAGAAATGACGGCTTTAAGCTCATTTGGTAAAATGTAGTTATGACGAAACAATTTGCACAAATCATTGTTGATGTACCAACAATGCAAACTAATCAGCCCTACACATATATTGTGCCTCAAAATATGGTTGATTCATTAATGTTAGGAATGCGTGTGACGGTACCCTTCGGGGCACGGCAAGTTATGGGGTTCGTTGTTGGCTTAATATCCCAAACAGAATTATCTGAAGAACAATTAAGGCCAATTACAAAAATATTGGATTTGACACCAGTGATAAATACTGAGTTATTAAGTCTATCTTCTTATTTGGCTGAGGAGACATTTGCCTTCCGAATTACAATTTTACAAACAATGCTACCCAGTGCATTTAAAGCAAACTACGAACGTACAATAAAAATTATTGATGAAGTTGATGAGGACGTGCGTGAGCGAATATTTAAAGGACTAGATGAAATTCCATTTAAATCTAGTGATTTTAATGATACAGACATCGCAATGCTATTAAAGTTACGTCGCCAACATAAAATTGAAGTGACAATAGAAGTTCATAACAAGGTTAAAATCAAAACACAATTAGCTTACCAGTTTAGTAATGATATTGCATTTTTAGAAGAAGAGTTAGAGGGTCTGAATAAGTCCGCGAAGAAACAAAAAATTGTACTACAATTTATACTAGGTCATTTAGGAGAAACTTGGGCCAAAAAAGAATTACAAGAAGTTCTTGGCCTGAGTAATGAGATATTTAATCAGGCGGCGATTAAAAAATGGCTCAAAAAAACGCAAGTTGAATTACTTCGTGACCCTTTTCGTAGTGAGGTTCAACCTACAGAATTATTAAAATTAAATCAACAACAGCAAGAAGCATATGAACAAGTTGTAGGTGCTTCTGATACTCACAAATTCCAGCCATTTTTGTTAGAAGGTATCACTGGATCAGGAAAAACAGAAGTATATTTGCAGGCAGCACAACATGTCTTTGAACAAGAGAAAACAGTTCTTTTTTTGGTACCAGAAATTGCTTTAACACCACAAATGGTTAGACGAGTGAAAGGACGTTTCGGAGCACAAACGGCAGTTTTACATTCAGGGCTAAGTGATGGTGAGCGTTATGATGAGTGGCGGAGAATTGAACGTGGTGATGTCAAGATAGTTGTGGGTGCTCGATCAGCTGTCTTTGCACCTTTAGATAATATTGGTTTGATTATTGTCGATGAAGAGCATGAAACAACTTATAAACAATCCGATAATCCAAGATATGATGCAAGAAAAATCGCACTTTGGCGTGGTGATTATTATCAAATACCAGTTGTTTTAGGTTCAGCAACCCCTTCATTAGAAAGTCGTGCACGTGCACAAAAAGGCATTTATGAATTATTAACATTGACCGAAAGAGCTGGTGATGCAAAGCTCCCAAGTGTACAAATTATTGATATGAAAGAGACATTGGCACAGGGACCAGAGACTAATTTTTCAAACGAATTACGCATACAATTGATTGACCGATTAGAAAAAGGTGAACAAACTGTTTTGATGCTTAATCGTCGTGGCTTTTCAAGTTTTGTAATGTGCCGTGATTGTGGTTACGTCCCTTGTGATCCGAATTGTAATTTGGCCATGACGCTACACATGGATACGCATACCCTGAAATGTCATTATTGTGGTCATGAAGAATCTATTCCAACTGTTTGTGCTCAATGTGGTTCTAACCGTATCCGTTATTATGGTACTGGGACGGAAAAGGTTGAAGCTGAATTACATGAATTGTTACCCAAAGCACGCGTTATTCGTATGGATCAAGACACAACAAGAAAAAAGGGTAGTATGGACCGTATGTTACAAAAATTCGGTAACCATGAAGCAGATATTTTATTGGGGACACAGATGATTGCTAAAGGATTAGACTTTCCTGATGTTACCCTAGTGGGTGTTCTGAATGCAGATACATCTTTGGGCTTACCAGATTTTCATGCCAGTGAACGCACTTTTCAGTTGTTAACACAGGTTAGTGGTCGTGCTGGACGTGCTCAAAAACCTGGTGAAGTTTTTGTACAAACATTTAATCCGCAACATTATGCAATTGCTTACGCTCAAAAACATGATTATGAAGGCTTCTATCGTCAAGAAATGGCAATTCGGCATGCTGGTAATTATGCGCCATACTATTACACCGTACAAATACAAGCTAGTCACTCAGAAGAAAATCAAGTAGCAATGCAAATGCTGAAGGTTGCGCACTGGTTACGTTTACACGCTGATAAAAATGTTATTATTTTAGGTCCATCACCTAAACCTATTGCTAAAATGCGCAAGCGCTATTATTTTCAAATTATTTTAAAATTCAAGCAACGACATGAAATGGATAAACTATTGCAGGAATTGCAATATCGCGCGCAAAAAGCAAAAGGAGATTTACAATTGAGCATTGACCGTGATCCGGTGTCATTTATGTGATGTGTTATAATGAATATGATAACTGTCCGAGAATACTCGGATATTTTTGTGTTGTCATGTGAAAAAAATAAAACGTTAGCGCAACACCTGCTTGAGAGGTATAAAATGACATATTCAGTAGTATTGATGGGAACCCCAGCTTTTGCGGTGCCGATATTAGAAGCACTGATTAAAAATAACGATTATGATGTAAAAGCTGTTGTAACGCAACCAGACCGTCCACAAGGAAGAAAACATACTTTAACGCCAAGTCCGGTTAAAACTGCAGCGCAAATATATGGTATCACTGTGTTACAACCAGAAAAAATAAGTGGTTCGCCTGAAATGCAGGAAATTATTGATATTAATCCTGATTTTATTGTGACAGCTGCATTTGGACAATTCTTGCCAACTAAGCTATTAAATGCAGCTAAGATTGCTGCTGTTAATACACATGCATCTTTATTACCAAAGTATCGAGGTGGTGCACCAGTTCATTATGCGATTATGAATGGTGACAAAGAAACTGGTGTTTCAATTATGTATATGGTAAAAACAATGGATGCAGGGGATGTTATCGACACGGTTAAAATCCCTATAACTGACCAAGATAATGTTGGTACTATGTTTGAAAAGTTGAGTATAGCTGGACGTGACTTACTTTTAGAAACACTTCCCAAAATCGCAACAGGGGACATTAGCCCTGTGGCACAAGACAAAGAAAAAATTACTTTCTCACCAAATATTCCACATGAAATGCAAAATTTAAATTTTGCAACGGAAACCGCCAAACAACTGGATTGGCATATACGAGGTTTATATCCAACTCATCCTGCGTTTGCACAAGTGTTGAACCAACGCATGAAAATCACTGATGTTACACCTTTATTAGATGAAACTAACCAAACCCCAGGTAGTATTGTTGAGAGAAATAAAAAACAACTAAAAATTGCAGCTGCAGATGGTACAGTGGTTCAAATAAATCGCCTACAACCTGCTGGAAAATCAGAAATGGCAATCAGTGCATACTTGAATGGTGCTGGAAAAGATCTTGAAGTAGGTCAGAAATGGGCAATAATTAATGAGTGATAAACGAGTTTACAGTGATAATCCCCGTGTTTTAGCGGTTCAAACACTAGCTAAAATCAAAAACGGTGCATATTCAAACTTGCAATTAAATCAAATAATTAAGCAACATAAATTAGGTGAAGCAGATACTCGCTTGCTAACAACATTAGTTTATGGTGTGATTCAACATCGTTTAACTTTTGAATACTGGTTGGAACCATTTATTGGTAGCAAAAAAATTAACCCGTGGGTTCGTGAATTGCTTTATACAGCTGTTTTCCAAATGCAATATCTGGATAAAATACCACAACATGCTATTTTTAACGAATCAATTGAAGTTGCTAAAATTCTTGGACATGTTGGCATAGGAAAGTTTGTTACTGCTATTTTACATAATATTAGTCGTCAAGGATTGCGTGATGTGGCTGATATTAAGGATGATGTTGAGCGTCTCTCAATTGAATATAGTTTGCCTGTGTGGTTGGTTGAAGAACTAATTAAGCAGAATGGGGATAAGCACGCACGCCAAATTATTACGTCAATTAATGACGCACCAAAGCAATCCGTACGAGTTAATACGGTGATAACCACTGATGAAGAAGTGGTGCAAGCATTAGAAGCAGAAAATTTCATTGTGGAGTCGTCAAAAGTTGCTGCTCATGCATTTGTAGTGAGTGGCGGTCATGTGGCGAGTTCTAAAGCCTACCACGATGGTTGGTTGACATTGCAAGATGAAAGTGCGATGTTGCCTGTAGAAAGTTTACATTTAACACCGGATGTTAAAAACATTTTAGATGCTGCTGCAGCACCAGGTGGTAAAACAACACAGTTAGCACAATACAGTGCACCAGATGCAATAATTACGGCGTTAGATGTTCATGAGCATAAAATTAAATTAATTAATCACAATGCTGAAAGATTGCATGTAGCTGATAAAATTCATGCTCGTGTCCTTGACGCACGTAAAGTACCTGAACAAATTGACAAAAAATTTGAACGTATCTTGGTTGATGCGCCATGCTCAGGGTTTGGGCTGTTACGTAGAAAACCTGAGATTAGATACGATAAAACAATTGAAGATGTCGCTAGTTTAGCGCGTCTTCAAGCAGAAATATTGGATTCAGTTAGCCAAAACCTTGCAAAAAATGGTATCATGGTTTACAGTACTTGTACAATATTGCGTCAAGAAAATGACGATGTTGTAACAAAATTTTTAAAAAACCATCCGAATTTTGAATTGATGCCAACAAAAACATCATATAAATTGAAATTAGATGACAGTGAAAAAGCCTTGCACGTTTATCCAAGTGATTATCAAACTGATGGTTTTTTCGTAGCTACATTGAGGAAAAATGATTAATGGCAATTGCCTATCACACGGATCCCGGATCCAAGCGTCGAGATAATGAAGACTATGTTGGCGCCTTTACAAATCAAGCTGGTAGAACGATGGTTATTGTAGCTGACGGGGTTACCTCCAATGAAGGAGGCGAAGTTGCTAGTGCAATGACTGTCGAACATTTTGGTCATGCTTGGCAGAACAGTAGTATGGAAACAATTGTGCCCACAATTACATGGATAAAAGAACAAGCTAAGATTGAAAATAAGGCTATTATCGATGCTGGGCAACGATTTCAAGAATTGTCACAGATGGCAACAACGGTTGTACTAGCTATATTATTTGATGAAAAAATAGTTGTTGCTAATCTTGGGGATTCAAAAGCTTTTCTACTTCATCGGGACCAACTGATACAGTTATCAAATGATCATGTTTTAAAAAATGAAATGGTGCGTCGTGGCGTAATGGCCACAGATGATGCTAAAAAAATAGCGCATGCTAATAGTGTGACACGATTTTTAGGTGTTGATAAATATGCAGATATCGAGATTTCTCAACATAAATTTGTTGATGATGATATTTTGTTTTTAACATCCGATGGTATTACAAAAGTACTAAGTGATGATACAATTAAACGAATCATGCGTTATGAAGAAACGCTAGAAATTAGAGTTTTTGATATGATTCAGCAAGCAAATATAAAAGGCGCACCAGATAATGTGACAGCGGTACTTGTCACACATGAAAAGGATTAAAGATGTTACCAGATACACTAGTTGACAATAGATACCGTATTATTAGATCGCTTGGCGATGGCGGTATGGCCAATGTTTATTTGGCGCATGATGAATTTCTTAATCGTGATGTAACGTTTAAAATGATGCGTCTTGATATGAAAAATGACTTAGATTTAGCAAAACGTTTTCAAAGAGAAGCTTTATCTGTAACTGAACTAATAGATGACAATATTGTTCAGGTTTATGATGTTGGCGAATACCAAGGGTCACAATACATTGTCATGGAATATGTTGATGGCACAACGCTTAAGTCATACATTAATGAAAAATTTCCAATTGCCTATCAACAAGTAGTTGATATTATGATGCAGATTTTGCGCGCTGTTCAAGCAGCCCATGATGCTGGTATTATTCATCGAGACTTAAAGCCTCAAAATATTTTAATTGATAAAAATGATCAAGTGAAAATTACTGACTTTGGCATTGCTATTGCTAAGGCAGATCAAGATATCACACAAGCACATACTGTTATTGGTTCAGTGCATTACTTATCTCCTGAGCAAACACGTGGTGGCATGGCTTCAGCAAAATCAGACATCTATGCATTAGGTGTCATGTTGTATGAAATGTTAACAAAGCAGGTACCATATGAAGGAGATACACCGGTTGCAATTGCATTGAAGCATGCCACAGCGGACATGCCTTCAGTACGTGATTTTGATCCTAGAATTCCTCAAGCACTAGAAAATGTTATTTTAAAAGCTACCGCTAAAAAGCCGCAAGATCGATATGCTGATGTATCGGTTATGGCTGATGATTTAAAAACGGTCTTGTCACCAAGAAGATCAAACGAACAACGCTTTGCACCAACCACTGATATTGACAACGAAACACGTATCATTCCCATGGCACAAATTCAAGATCAATTAAAAAATGGTGTGTCTTCAGTTAATTCTTTGCCAGAAGAGGTTCCAGAAGAGCCGTCAATCAAAGATCAGATTATTGAATATGGTAAAAAAGGTTATTCAGTAAAAAATATTGCCAAAATTGTTGACCGTACACCTAATTATGTAAGAAACGTACTAAGAGGCAACGGTATAAAGTATAGGGATAGTAAGTTATTCAAAATTGTTGGTTTTTTGGCACTACTTATCATTGTATTAATTGCTATTTTTGCATTTATACATATTCAAGCCAGTCAAATTACCGTTCCAAGTTTGTCGAATCTGACTCAAGCACAAGCTGAAAAGAAAATACAAGATGCTGGGCTAAACGTTGGTACAGTAACATCGACTACCTCAACAACAGTCAAAAAGGGTAGCGTCGTACGCTCAACGCCAAAAGAAGGAGCAGATGCCAAAAAGGGTGATAATATCAACTTAGTTATCTCTTCTGGCAAGGCTAAAGTGCGTTTTGGAGACTACGTTGGTTCAGATTACGATGTAACAGCAGCGCAATTACGTTCACAAGGTTATGATGTGCAGAAAGTACAACAAGCTTCTGATAGTGTAGCGTCGGGCACAATAATTGCCCAATCTGTTAATGCCAATAATAAGGTTGATCCAACCGCGACAGGAGTAACATTTACAGTTTCTACCGGACCGATTAAAATTACAGTACCTGATTTTACTAAAAATAGTACACAGAGTGATGTTCAAAATTGGGCAACTCAAAATGATGTAACGGTAAACTTCAACACAACTTATTCTAATTCAGTCAAGAAAGATCATGTCATTAGTCAGTCTATTCGTGGTGGCTCAAAAATTACTAAAGATAATACGTTGCTTATCACAATTTCTCAAGGGCCAGAGCAATCAAGCTCAAGTAGTAGCTCATCGTCATCAAGTTCTAGTAGCAGCTCCTCAAGTAGTACATCAAATAACAATGATTCTAGTGATGTGTCTTCCAATTCTTCGCAATCTGAAAGTACTTCAAGCCGATAGTTACTATATTTAAAAGTCGATATTATCGGCTTTTTTTGTTATTATTAATATATGAAAACAGGACGAATAATTAGATCGCTCAGCGGTTACTACGACATACAATTATCGGATGGGGACATTGAGCGTGCACGCGCACGTGGTGAATTTCGAAAATCTAAACAAAAACCATTAGTAGGTGATTTTGTGGATTTTGAAAGTCAAAACAATGAAGGGTTTATTTGGGCTATTCATCAAAGAGAAAACAGTTTAGTTCGCCCGTTAGTTGCAAATATCGATTTGGCGGTTATTGTGACTGCTGTAAAAGAGCCGGATTTTGCTTCGAATTTGTTAGATCGTCAACTTGTTGCACTAGAGGCTGCCAATGTTACACCTCTGATTTATTTTTCCAAAGTGGACTTGTTAAATGAATCAGAAATTAAGCACCTTCATCAGATAGCCGTTGATTATCAAAGTATAGGATATAATGTTATTCTTTCAGATGAAAAAAATGTTTTAAAAACACTTGAATTTTCTTTACAAAAGAAGGTTTCAGTTTTCATGGGACAAACTGGTGCAGGAAAATCTACGCTGCTCAATCATTTATCTCCACGATTAGGGTTAGAGACAGGTGAAGTGTCTAAAGCCTTAAGTAGAGGAAAGCACACAACGCGTCAAGTAACATTAATTCAAATTAATGAAGCTTTAATTGCGGATACACCAGGTTTTTCATCTTATGAAGTGTTTGATTTTCCCGTTGAAGACTTAGATGACTACTTTCCGGAATTTGTTGAGAAAAGGCCAGGGTGCCGTTTTCGAGGATGTTTACATCTAAATGAACCCAAGTGTGCGATTAAAGAGGCTGTTGCTGTTGGCACAATCCTTACGTCAAGGTATAATAGTTACAAAGCGTTTTATGAATTAATTAAAGCGCAGAAACCAAAATATAAGACAGATAATTAAAAAGAGGTAATAGCATGTCAGGAATTATTGCACCATCAATTTTGAGCGCAGATTACACAAATTTGGAACGTGATGTCAAGCTTGTTGAAGCTGCTGGTGCAGAGTATTTGCACATTGATGTTATGGACGGTACATTTGTACCAGCAATTTCTTATGGACCTAATTGGGTGAAACAATTACGTCCGGAAACTAATATGGTTTTGGATGTTCATTTGATGGTTCAAAATCCAGAACGCTTTGTAGAAGAGTTTGCCGATGCTGGTGCAGATATTATCGGTGTTCATGTTGAAGCTACACCACATATTCACCGTGCTTTGCAAATGATTAAAAATAAGGGTGTTAAAGCCGAAGTTGTGATTAACCCGGGAACACCTGTCTCAGCTATTGAAGCTGTATTGGACATTGTGGATCAAGTATTAGTTATGACGGTTAATCCCGGTTTTGGCGGACAAAAATTCTTACCATCAACACTTCAAAAAATTGCACAATTAAAAACATTCCGTGAAGAACGTGGTTTTGATTTTGATATTGAAATTGATGGTGGTGTCAACAACGAAACAATTCAGTCAGCTTATGAAGCTGGTGCTAATGTATTTGTGGCTGGTTCTTACGTGTATGATAAAGTTGACCCTGCTGCTAAAATTAATATTTTGAAAGACTTGATCAAATAATGCAAATTAACATCTTAGCTGGTGGTCCCACTGAACTGTGGCCAAAAAATTTATTTCAAGAGCCAGGGGTTTGGATTGGTGCTGATCGCGGTGCTTGGTATTTATATCAAAGAAAGATACCAATGATTCTGGCTGTCGGTGACTTTGATTCGTTAACAGTCGAGGAGTTATCAGTTATTAAAAAACACCTTTCAACCCAAAATATTATCCATGTGAAAGCTGAGAAGGATGAAACAGATACTGAGTTGGGGTTAATGTATGCTCAAGGTCAACATCCTGATACTATTAAAATTTTTGGCGCAACTGGCGCAAGAATTGATCATACGTTAAGTAATTTGTGGTTGATGGCTGATGAGAAATTTCATAGTATTGTTGAAAAAACACAATTCATTGATTATATGAACGTTGTTAGCTATGCTAAGCCAGGGTTGCGTGAAATTATCAAGCAAGCTAACACCAAGTATTTGGGTTTTATGCCACTTAACGATGTCTCTAACTTTGAAATTAAAGATGCTAAGTATACATTGACACTAACAAAAAATAAGTATAAAATGTGGTCATCAAATGAATTTGTTTCGGATTCTGTTCACATATCCTTTGATACAGGAATCGTAATGATTACACAATCAGTAGATGGAGGTAAATAATATGTCAGTCAAAACAGTAGAAGATGCAACTTTTGTTGAAGAAACAAACACTGGTGTCAGCATTACAGACTTCTGGGCTACGTGGTGTGGACCATGTCGCATGCAATCACCAGTTTTAGATGTTTTATCAGATGAAATTGATAATGTAAAATTTGTTAAAATGGACGTTGATGCTAATCCTGAAACACCGGCCGAATTTGGTATTCGCGCTATTCCCACACTGTTAATTAAAAAAGATGGGGAAGTAATGGATCGTTTGACAGGTTTTCATAACAAGGAACAATTAGCAAAGATTTTAGCGAAATATACAAATTAACTTGTCAAAGGGTTGAGTTTCTGGTAAAATTTAATATTGTTGTAGAAAGAGCTTTTAAAAAATAAATAGCTCGAAGAAGGAGGGTTAAACATGGCAAAAGATGCTATTACTGGTGCACGTACACGCTTTGGTAACCAACGTTCACACGCGTTGAACTCAAGTCGTCGTAGCTGGAAGCCAAACTTGCAAAAAGTTACGGTTAAAATTAACGGTGCTGCAGCAAAAAAGGTTTATTTAACAGCACGCACTTTGAAGGCTGGATTGAAGAACGGATCTATCGAACGCGTCTAAACTAATGTTTTTTAGTTTAATAACGTTTTGAGACCACCATTGGGTGGTCTTTTTTATTAATAGTTTGAGTGCCTGTCAATGCAACATAATCTATCTATGGTAAAATATACCTAGTAAACTCTTTTGTGAGGAGGAAAGGCATTTATTAGTATCAAAGTAATTGAATTTTTTTGATATTAATAAACGTTCTAAAAAAATATGGCGATTATAATTAAAACGCAAAATGGTGACATTAGCCTAGAAAATGACGTTATTGCTACAATAGTTGGTGGTTCTGCAATTGAAAATCCTGGGGTTGTAGGTATGGCTTCTAAAGCTACTTTTCGTGATGGTGTCAATCAAATTTTGAATCGTGAAAATTATGCTAAGGGTGTTGTAGTACATCAAAAAGATAGTGGTGTAGCAGTGGATGTATATCTAGTTGCACAATACGGTACTAAATTGTCCGAGATTTCAAAATCAGTTCAGGGTAAAGTAAAGTATAATCTTGACGCATATTTGGGTATTCATGTTTCCGAAGTTAATGTGATTGTTCAAGGTGTTCGTGTCAGTGACTAGGAGAGAGTATGTCAGTTAATTCACTAACAACAATTACCAATGTTGAATTTGGTAAGATGATTAATGCTGCTGCATCAATGCTTGCTGCAAATGCAGATAAAATTAATAAATTAAATGTATTTCCCGTACCAGATGGTGATACTGGAACAAATATGAGCCTCTCAATGGCTAGTGGTGCCCAGTATGAGCGAGATTCACTTGAAACAAGTATTGGTGCGTTGGCCAAAGCTACATCAAAAGGATTGTTGATGGGTGCACGAGGTAACTCTGGTGTCATTCTCTCACAAATTTTCCGTGGATTTTCAAATAGTATGTCTGATAAAGACACTTTGTCTGCTCGTGATTGGGCGGATGCCTTGATGAGTGGTGCTCAAGTAGCTTATAAATCAGTAATGAAGCCTACTGAGGGTACTATATTAACAGTTATTCGTGAAGCTGCAGCTAAAGCAAATAAAGTGGCCAACCAAACAGATGATATTATTGAATTAATGGCAGCTGTCCAAGAAGCTGCTCAAGCTGCCTTAGATTCTACTCCGGACTTGTTGCCGGTGTTAAAAGAAGTTGGTGTTGTTGATTCTGGCGGACAAGGCCTGGTTTTTGTGTTACAAGCATTTTATCAAGTGATCAGTGGTGATTTCAGCGAGGAAGATATCAAAGCACCTGATAATGCTGAACTCGATCAAATGGTCAAAGAACTTCACGCTGGCGCTCAGGCTAATAGTAATTTGAATCCGGACGATATTACCTATGGGTACTGTACTGAAATTATGGTTCAAATTGGCAAAGGTACGACTTATGATCATGAGTTTGATTATCAAACGTTTTATGATTACTTAGCAAAATTGGGTGATTCATTATTAGTAATTAATGATGATGAAATTGTTAAAGTTCACGTCCATACAGAAAACCCTGGGAAAGTAATTAGCTGGGGAACTCAATTTGGTTCTTTGTTGAAGGTCAAAGTTGATAATATGCGTGACCAACAACAGTCAGTTATCGATGCCCAACGGGCTGAAGAAGCCCGCAATGAAAAGGTGGCAACTATGCAGGTTCCTGTATCTGATACTGCAGTGATTGCCATTGCAGCTGGTGACGGTATCGCTGATCTTTTCAAAAGTTTGGGTGTTCATACTGTGATTTCAGGTGGGCAGACTATGAATCCGTCAACGGCAGATATTGTCAATGTTATTGAAAATAGTGGTGCAAAGAGAGCTATTATATTACCAAATAACAGTAATATCTTTATGGCAGCTGAACAGGCGGTTTCCTTGTCTAAAATTCCGGTTGAAGTAGTGAAGACACGTACTATCCAACAGGGACTAACAGCAATGATGGGATATAATCCTGAAGCAGACATTGACCAAAATGCTTTGTCAATGTCTGAAATGATGGCTGATGTCAAATCAGCACAGATTACCCAAGCTGTCCGAGAAACTAAGTTCAATGGACATGACATTCGTCATGGTGATTGGATGGGAATCATCGATGGGGATATCGAAGTAGTGGCTTCTGATATTGAATCTGCTACTAAAGAAGCTATTGAAAAAATGATTGATGATGATTCTGAAATTGTAACAATCATTTTTGGTAAAGAGACCAAAGAAAAAATTGCTCAAAAAATTAAAGCATTTGTTGAGACATTGGATGATAATTTAGAAATTGAAGTTCACGATGGTGGGCAACCACTTTATCCGTTCTTTATTGCAGTAGAATAAAAAAAGCGTACCATTCGTTAAAAATGGTACGCTTTTTATTCTTATAACCAACCGAGAGCGCTAATTGCTGCGTAAATAACAGACCCAGCCATTAAAATAACCATAAACCATGACATCACTAATGTCATTTTTTCAAGACGAGTACGTGGCTTTTTATCCACCTTTGGTATTTTATGTTGGTTGAGTTTAGCTTCGATTTCAGCTTGTAGTTTTGGGTTAACCGGTCGATTTTGTTGTTCGTCAGTCATTCATTTCACCTCTAATATGTTACCTTATAGTCTAACATATCTTTTAAAAGAATTGAAATTTCGACACGAATTCGCTAAAGTAAGATACGAGGTAATTAACATGGAATGGTGGTTTTGGCCAGTAGGCGGATTGAGTTTTTGGTTAGTAGTGATTATTTTAAAAAAATGGACGCTTTTGAAGAAGTTTCCTCTTGGAACACTTGATATTGTGACATTATCTAACTGGATAGTATTGCACCAAACGATGGGATACATATTTGGTGTGAGTTATATTACATGGATTTTAATTAGTTGGTTAGTTGTGGGTATGTTGTTAGCATGGGTTCTGTTGCAACGCAGTTGGCGCTGGCAATTTTTTTGGCATCGATATTGGCAATGGAGTGGCATGGTTGCAGCGGTATTGTTTATTTTGCTAACAATTATTGGGTTATTCCTCCACTAAACACCACAAAAAAAGGCTTGACTATCACTGATAGTCAAGCCTTTTTACATATTAAAATTTACTAGTTTGTGACAAAATGAGAAATTGGGTGGAGGGAAGTGGTGAAATGTGGTAAATTAATAGTATAGAAATTTTAATGGAGGTGACTCTATGTTCATGGGTGAATATTCACATACGCTTGATACAAAGAGCCGTTTAATTATTCCAGCGAAATTTCGTAATCAACTTGGGGACCAGTTCATTATTACAAAGTGGATGGAAAAGTCACTTCGTGCAATGCCAATGTCTGTCTGGGAAAAGCTACAAGAGCAGTTAAATCAATTACCAATAGGCAAAAAGGATGCACGTGCCTTTAGGCGCTTTGTTATGGCTGGCGCATTAGAAGCTGAGTTTGATAAGCAGGGACGAATTGTTGTTCCCAATAATTTAAGAGAATACGCGTCATTAGAAAAAAGTGTTGTAGTTACTGGTGTTGGTGATTCATTTGAAATATGGAGTGCAGAAAATTGGGCAGACTATACTGCTGAAACTGCGGAAGATTTTGATAATATTGCTGAGGGTTTGGTAGACTTTGACCTTTGAACTAATTGAACATAGTTTTAAGAAATGAGGTCTGCGATGCCATTTGAACATGTAACAGTACTCTTACATGAGGCCATTGCCTTATTAGATATCAAACCAGAGGGTATTTATGTTGATGCAACTTTAGGTGGTGGTGGTCATACTGGTGAAATTTTAAAAAAACTCACGACTGGCACGCTATACAGTTTTGACCAAGATGACACAGCCATACAATATAATACAGAACAATATGCCACTGAAATATCTGATGGGAAATTAGTTCTAATCCATCAGAATTTTCGTACATTAACATCAGCGTTAGCATCACATCACATCACATCAGTTGATGGAATTGTTTATGATTTAGGGGTTAGTTCGGTACAATTTGATGATGGGCAACGAGGTTTTAGCTATAATTACGATGCAGAACTTGATATGCGCATGGATCAGCGCCAAATTTTAACGGCTAAAACAATTGTGAATGAATGGCCTTTTAATGAATTGATGCGTGTCCTTAGTCGATATGGAGAAGATCGTTTTCCAAAGCAAATTGCTCGGAAGATTGAGCAACATCGCGAAATAAAACCAATTAATACAACTTTTGAATTAGTTGACATTATTAAAGAAGCGATTCCAGCTCCAGCTCGCCGCAAGGGCGGACATCCAGCAAAACGTTCATTTCAAGCATTTCGTATTGCTGTAAATGATGAACTAGGTGCTTTGGAAGACTCTTTGACTCAAGCACTTAATTTGTTAGCAAAAGATGGCAAAATCAGTGTAATAACTTTTCAATCTTTAGAAGATCGTTTAGTAAAGCAAATGTTTCGTGAAAAATCTTCATCACCTGAATTACCGGCTGGGTTACCCGTTTTGCCAGGACAGTTTGAGGCAGATTATGAGCTATTAACGCGCAAACCTATACTACCAAGTACTGAAGAAATGTCTGTCAATCATCGTGCTGAATCAGCAAAATTGCGTGGCATACGTCGAAAGTAGCTTATTATAATTAATGATGACAAATAAATTGGAGAATGTTACATGGCACAAAATGCATATCAATATACGCCTTTAACACAACAGGCACCTTTAAAAACTACTAAGCCAGTTACCAAGACTAAAAGTCATCAAAAGTATAAGGCTGCAACATGGACTAAAAAAGAACGAGCAATGGTAGCAATGGTAGCAATTGTTGTGTTAGCTCTAATGGTGGGTGTGGTGTATACAAGTATGCAAACAACAAAGGCATCTACTAGTGTTAGTGCTATTCAAACAAAAATTGATGAGACTAAGCAGAACAATGATGACTTGCGTACACAAGTACAAACTGCCATGAGCAAAAAAAATCTAGATAAGGTCGCAAAAAAATATGGCATGACACTGTCTGATAACAGTGTGCGCAATATTAATCAATAATTATGAAAAATAGAGCGAGACGGATACCAGTAAAAAAAATCACTAAGAATACCAGAATATTTGGTATTCTGTTGCTTAGCGCAACAACTGTTGTGATTTTAGGGCTTGGTGTACGTCTTTTTATTATTGCGGGCAATAAATCAGTGGATGGTCACAATCTTACAAAAGCCACCCGAGAAGCTTTTATGGGCAAACAAAATGTTATCGCTTCACGTGGTAAAATATTTGATTCTGATGGGCAAGTACTGGCGGAAAATACGACTGTTTATAATATGTATGCCATACTGAATAAAAATCAAAAAGATACTAATGGTAAGCCACTTTATGTAACAGATAAATCAAAAGTAGCACGGCAACTTAGTAAAGTAATCAATTTAAAAGAAAAAGAAATCTATAAAAGACTATCAAGTAAACATTTTCAAGTTGAATTTGGAACAGCTGGAAAAAATTTGACTATTGCGCAACATAACAAAATTGAAAAAATGAAACTGACAGGTATTTCCTTCACGTCTCACCAAGCTAGAACGTATCCTAATGACCAAATGGCTTCTCATCTGATTGGAAATGTTAATATGACTGAGAAAAGCAACGGACAGTCAACTATTACAGGAACCATGGGCATTGAGGCTGCAGCTAACACATTGTTGTCAGGTAAAAATGGTATTAAAAGTTACATTGGGCAAAAGGCAGATAGTAGCCAAAGCGTTAAGAACGGTGATAATGTGTATCTGACATTAGACTCGTCATTGCAGACAACATTAGAAACACGAATGGACACATTTGTTAAGTCTACAAAACCAGCAAGAGCTGTCGCGGTGCTTATGGAGGCTAAAACTGGACGAATAGTAGCAGCGACACAACGACCAAATTTTAATCCAAATAATAAGGCCACATCACCTACAGTTTGGTCAAACTTACTAGATCAAGGTGCATTTGAACCTGGATCAACCATGAAAGGTATCACTATGGCAGCTGCCATTGATACAGGGAAATGGCAGCCTAATGCTACCTTCCAGTCAGGAACTTACTTGATTGATGGTAAACAAGTGACAGATTCCTTTGGAAATGATCAGGGCGTAATGACCTATCGTGAAGGTTTTTGGAGATCATCAAACGTAGCTTTTGCAAAAACAGAGCAAAAAATAGGTTCGCAAACTTGGCGTAATTATTTAGAAAAGTTCAAATTTTTACAGTCAACTCAATCAGGACTAAATGGCGAGGAATCTGGATCGTTCTCATTCTCTTATGGTATTGATCAAGCTAACACGGCGTTTGGACAAGCTATACGGGTCACGCCGTTGCAGATGATACAAGCTTATTCGGCCATTGCTAATAATGGCAAAGAAATTAGACCGTATTTTATTGATAAAGTAGTAGATTCTGCTACTGGCGAAATTGTTAAACAAGGTAAGACTAAAACTGTTGCGCACCCAATTAAAGCTAGTACTGCAAAACAAGTTAGAAAATATATGATTGACGTTGTTAACAAATCAGATGGTACAGCAAAGGAATTTGATTTAAGGGATTATGGTTATCAAATTGCCGCTAAGACAGGTACAGCTCAGATTAGTAAGAACGGTCAATATTCGCAAACTTATAAAGATGCGATCCATTCAGTTATGGTTTTAGCACCAGAGAAGAATCCTAAATATATATTTTATATGGCCGTTCAACAACCATCACAGTTGCCCGATGGTGATATACAGCCTACAATGAGTAAATTATTTAAGCCGTTGATGTTACAAGCTTTAAATGATAGTGATAGTGCGGTAAAATCAAAGACAACTAAGCAGACAGTACCTAATGTTGTTGGTAAATCAGTTGCTGATGCTAAAAGTATTATGACAAAAGCTGGTTTCAGAGTGGCCTTAGTTGGTTCAAAAGGGAAGGTTAACAGTCAATCATTGCAAGCTAATCAAAAGTCATTAACGAATCAATTAGTGATTTTAACGGCGAAAGGCAATACTTATATGCCAAATATGATTGGTTGGAGTTTAGTTGATGCACAGTCTTTTGCTAGACAAGTAGGATTTAAATTGACGTGGGACGGCTCTGGGTATATAACACAGCAGAGTGTCGGTGAAAATCAACTCATTGTCAAGAGTAGCGTTATATCAATTGCTTTAAAAGAGAAGGAGTAGTAGGAGAAAATGGCAGATAATTTGTGGGCGTTTACTCGCGCATTTATTGTTACCGTAGTATTCATGCCCGCGGTAATTAAGTTTTTAAAACAATCTAAAGAACAGGCTGTAATTAGAAAGTTAGGGCCTGATCATCAATCAAAAGCTGGAACACCAAGTATGGGTGGAGCACTATTTATAGTAGCTGCGATTTTAAGTGCATTGATTGGTAGTGTTACTTACGCTGGTAAAGTAGGGTTGGTAGTCATGTTAATACCAGTTTTGGCAGTCGTAGCGTATGCTTTAATTGGTGGTATTGATGATGCTTTAAAGATGATACATCATGCAGACGACGGATTTCGTTTTATACCCAAGTTAATAGCACAAACAGTTTGTGCTGTTGTGTTAATGGGAATTATGTGGTTCATGCATATGCCTTTGGGGATACATATTCCTATGATTGGGGATGTTAATTTAGGTATATTTTATTTTATTTTCCTATGGTTTTGGCTAGTTGGTTGGTCAAATGCAACAAATTTAACAGACGGATTAGATGGACTACTTACTGGGATAAGTATTATAGTTTATCTGGTGTACACTTTGATAGCATTTAATGTTCATAATCAAATTATTGCTATATTTAATCTTTCGATTATTGGTGCTTTAGTTGGATTCTTGATTTTTAATAAGCCGAAAGCAAAAATTTTTATGGGTGATACGGGATCTTTAGCTTTAGGAGCTGGATTAGCTATTGAGTCAATTCTCTTAGGTATTCCTTTTTCACTTTTATGGTTTGGATTAGTATTTGTTATCGAAACATTATCAGTTATTATTCAAACTATTGGATACCATTATTGGAAAAAACGTATTTTTCCAATGGCACCTATACATCATTCTTTTGAAAAGTTTGGCTGGAATGAATGGCAAATTGATGTGTTATTTTGGATTGTTACGGCAATACTAGGAGTTATTGGTATTGCATATATGAATTAAAGCGGAATTACCGCGTACATAATTATAGAAATCAGGTTAGTGTTTATGAAAACAACAGATTTTAAAAATAAAAAAGTAATGGTATTTGGTTGGGCACGTTCCGGAAAAGCTGCGGCAAAACGTTTACTGGAATTAGGGGCTTATGTTACTGTAGTTAATGGAGGGGATTTCGATACTCAAGATGCCACATACCGTGAACTATTAGCTGCAGATGTAGACTTAGTTAACACTGATCAACCAGATATACTTGATAATACGTATGACTATTTAATAAAAAATCCCGGAATTAATTATGAACACGCATTGGTTAGAAAAGCTACAAAACTGAATATTCCTATTCTGACTGAAGTCGAAGTCGCATTAAGCTCTTTTGAAGGGCGTTTAATTGTTGTAACTGGTTCAAACGGTAAAACAACGACTACCTCCCTGATTCGCGATATGCTGAGTGCTGATGGTCAAAAGGTAACGACCGCAGGTAATATTGGAATACCAGTTAGTGAGGTTGTTGCTGAACTAACGAAAGAAGATACGCTATTACTTGAATTGTCTAGTTTTCAGCTATTAGGGTTACCCGATATTCAACCAGATATTGCTTTGATTACTAATATTTTTACAAATCATTTAGATTATCACAAAACACGTGAAAATTATGTTGCGGCCAAATTCCGTGTGACGCGCAACCAGACACCTAATCAATATTTAGTTTTAAATGCGGATGGAGAAGATACGGAAGCATTCAAACTTCAGACAAATGCTCGAGTTGTAGAATTTTCAAGAACAAAAAAAGGATTTTCAGTTGAATTTATAGATGATACTTTAATGGTGGCAGAAAATCGTGTAATGCTTACAAAAGATATCCAACTCGTTGGCCCACACAACCAAGAAAATATACTAGCAGCGGTGACAGTTGCTAAGCTAGCTAATGTATCCATAGAAGCTGTGCAAGAAGTGCTTAAAACTTTTAGTGGCGTGGAACATCGCTTACAATACTTATTTACTGTGAATGATGTTAAATATTTTAATGACTCTAAAGCAACAGATATAGAGGCAACGCAGACGGCTTTAAATAGTTTTGACAGTCCAACGATTTGGATTGGTGGTGGACTAGACAGAGGGGATAATCTTAATCGTTTATTACCAAACCTAAAGAACGTAAAAGCAGTTATTGCCATTGGTGAGACGCAACAAAAGGTTGTTGCGTTAGCCCGAGATGCTGAGAAACCAGTTATTGCAGTAACAGATGTAACACAAGCTGCGCCAATAGCTACTCAGTTAGCTTCCCCTGGAGATGTGGTATTGCTTTCACCGGCTCATGCTAGTTGGGATCAATATAGCAGTTTTGAGGAACGTGGCAATCAATATGTGCAGGCACTCAGAGAAGTATTGAAATTACGAAAGGATTAATTATGAGAGTAATTCTATCAGGTGGCGGAACTGGCGGGCACATTTACCCAGCATTAGCACTAGCAGAAGTAATTAATAAACATGAACCAGATACAGAGTTTTTGTATGTTGGCTCAGAACGTGGTGTAGAATCAAGTATTGTTCCTGCTACCGGCATGCCTTTTGAGAAACTTACTGTACAAGGTTTTAAGAGATCGTTATCATTGGATAATATAAAAACAGTATCGTTATTTTTAAAAGCTGTTAAGCAAGCTAAAAAAATTATTAAGGATTTTAAACCAGACGTTGTTGTGGGTACAGGTGGATATGTTAGTGGTGCTGTGGTATATGCAGCTCAAAGGCTACACATCCCAACTGTTATTCATGAACAAAACTCTGTTGCCGGTGTCACAAATAAATTTTTGTCTCGTGGTGCAACAAAAATAGGTGTCGCTTTTGATATAGCTCGAACACAGTTTCCTCAAGGAAAGGCTTTTTTTGTAGGAAACCCGCGTGCGCAACAAGTAGTATCATTGCAGTCTGATTTTTCTTGGCAACAAATTGGTTTAAGTGACAACAAACCATCTTTGTTGATTTTTGGTGGTTCACAAGGTGCACCAGCTATTAATTTAGCTGTTATTGATGCAATGCAAGAGTTTAACACAAGAAATTATCAAGTAATTCTTGTTACTGGGCCTAAAAGATATGACAATGTTTTGGAAAAGTTAACAACACAACCGGCAGATAATGTGAGAATTTTACCGTATATTGACAATATGCCTGATGTACTTTCAAAAACGTCAGCTATTGTATCCCGAGCTGGTGCAACATCTATTGCTGAAATTACTGCTTTAGGTATCCCGTCTATATTGATTCCAAGCCCATTTGTTACTGGCGATCATCAAACTAAGAATGCACAAAGCTTAGTTGATACAGGTGCTGCACTAATGATTTCAGAACCAGCATTATCAGGGGAGGCATTGTTAGTTGCGGCTGATTCTTTATTGCTTAACGAATCAGTTAGTAAGAAAATGGCCAAAAATGCTAAAAAAGTTGGTATGCAAGATGCTGGTGATCGATTATATGCATTAATACTTGATGCGATTGGTGAATGATGAATAACATTAAATCACAATTTACGAAAAAAAGACCGCTACAACTCTGGTTAAGTTTAGCGGCTTTTGCCGTTTTAATTGTTGGTTTAATTTTGAGTTTACAACCATGGCGTACTATTAAATCAGTGAACATTGATTCGAGTATGTTAACAGCGAAACAGGTCGAAAAATATGTTGGTATTAATAGTAAAACACCATTGTGGCGTATCGTTGGTCAAGAGCAGTTTATAGCTCATCAATTGATAAAAAAAGATAGTAAAGTATATTCAGCGAAAATATCTTTAGAAAATAACACGATATCTATTAAAGTAGTCGAGAATGTTAGTGCAGGTTTTATTAAAAAGCAGCAGCAGTGGTATCGACTAAATCGGCGCGCAGAGTTAAAAAAAGTTAGCCAGCCAGATGGTAGTGCACCGATTTATAGTAATTTTAAAAATGATCAATCTTTAACGAAAGCAGCTATAACATTTTCAAAATTTGAATTATCACTACGGCAAAATATTAGTCAAATTATTTACTCACCAACAAAAGATAACAGTAATCGTCTTAAAATAATTATGGTTGATGGCAATACAGTATTTGCAACGTTGAAAACTTTTGGTCAAAAAATGGTTTACTATTCAGGAATCGCTGCTCAAATGGAAAGTAAAGGTGTAGTTGATTTACAATATGGTGCCTATTCATATGCATATGGCGCAAAATAGACTATCAAATCAGTAGTCAAACACTTATATTTTATGGTACCATTAGTATTAGGTATATTTTAAAAAAATAATTTATAAAGGGGCACAACGCATGAATAATTCAGGCGTGACGGTTGGATTAGACATCGGAACTACTTCAATTAAAGTTGTCATTACACAAATGGCTGGTAATCAGTTTAATGTAATTGGTGCAGGGAATGCCCCATCTAGGGGTTTGCGTCGTGGTGTGATTGTGGACATCGATGCAACTGCTAATGCAATTCGCGAAGCGATTAATCAGGCACAAGAAAAAGCAAATATTCAAATTAATGAAGTGGTAGCTGGTATTCCAGCTAATCAAATTAAAATTATTGATGTTGATGGTTTGGTGTCAATTGCAAACCAAAATAAACGAATTACATATCAAGATGTACAAAATGTTGCAACACAAGCATTATCACGAGGTTTGCCAGCTGATCAAGATGTTATAGAATTAGTTGCTGAAGAATTTATCGTTGATGGGTTTGATGGCATTAAGGATCCACACGAGATGATAGGTGTGCGTTTAGAAATGCATGGGATTGCTTATGTGGGACCAGAAAAAGTTCTAGATAATACACGAATGGCCATACAAAAAGCAGGATTAACTCTTCGTGAGTTTGTATTAGCACCGTTAGCGATGGGGTCAGTCATTTTAAACGACGGGCAACAAGATTTTGGAACTGTTTTGATTGATCTCGGCGGTGGACAAACAAGTACATCTATTATTCATGATCGCAAACTTAAGTTCACTTTTGTGGATATTGAAGGTGGTGATAATGTTACTAGAGATATATCTACAGTATTAGGAACATCATATATCAATGCTGAAAAAATTAAACGGGATTATGGATATGCCGATCCTAAACAAACAATATCTGCCCATGAATTTCCTGTTGAGGTAATTGGTGAAGACGTTACAAAGCAATTTGATGAGCAATATCTTTCAGAAATTATTGCTGCTCGTTTAGAGCAGATGTACACTAGGTCTTTTGAACAACTAAAACAAATTGGTGCGCTGAATTTACCAGGTGGATTTGTGCTTACAGGTGGAAACGCCGCTTTACCTAAAATGGTTGATTTTGCAAAACGAGTGTTGGGTGATAATGTTCGTTTGTTTGTGCCAGATCAAATTGGCTTGCGGCATCCTTCTTATTCACGAGCATTATCGTACGCTATATTTGCTTCACGTGAAACCATGACACAGCAAGTTATCAAGCAAACAATTATGCAAAGACGTGAACTAGGACAACAGGATGTCGTATTAGCGAACGATTTTGGAGAAGATGTGGCGCAACAGTCACTAGAAACTTTTCAATATGATGGTGAAATTGTTAATGAGCCGGAACAAAGTTTTTTTAACAAAATACGCCAAAAAATTAGCAATTTATTTAATGAAGAATAATCGAACATTTAAGGAGACGACTCATGGATTTTTCAATTGATGACGCGCAACAAGCTGGCGCAATCATTAAAGTTATTGGTGTTGGTGGAGGTGGTTCCAACGCTGTTAACCACATGATAGAAGAAGGTGTTAGTGGCGTTGAATTCATCGTTGCCAATACTGATGTACAAGCGTTAGACAAATCAAAAGCTGATACTAAGATTCAAATTGGTCCTAAATTAACAGGCGGTTTGGGGGCAGGCTCTAATCCAGAACGAGGAACTAAGGCTGCTGAAGAATCTTCAGAAGCAATTGCTTCTGCAATGTCAGGTGCTGATATGGTTGTTATTACTGCTGGAATGGGTGGCGGAACTGGTAATGGTGCTGCTCCAGTCGTAGCACGCATTGCTAAAGAGCAAGGAGCCTTAACTGTTGCTGTTGTTACACGTCCATTTAAGTGGGAAGGCCCTAAGCGTGGCCGTTATGCCGCAGAAGGACTACAAGCATTGTCGGAATCTGTTGATTCTTTGATTGTAATTACAAATGAACGTTTGAAAGATCGTATAGATTTACGCACACCGCTATCAGAGGCCTTTAAAGTAGTTGATGAAGTTGTGGCTCAAGGTGTTCGTGGTATTTCAGAATTAATTACAAATCCTGGATTCATTAACCTCGATTTTGCGGATGTTAAAACAGTAATGCAAGATGCTGGACCTGCTTTGATGGGTGTCGGGCAAGCAAGTGGTGAAACACGTGCTGCTGATGCAACAAAGCAAGCTATTTCTTCTCCCCTTTTGGAAGTAGATATGGCAGGAGCCGAAGATGTTTTGTTAAATATTACAGGCGGTTTGGATATGTCATTATTTGAAGCACAAACAGCTTCAGAAGTGATTAGCCAAGAAGCAGGTCATGATGTTAACGTTATTTTTGGAACATCAATCGACGAAAACCTAGAGGATTCTATTCGAGTAACAGTGATTGCAACAGGATTACAAAATATTACTGAAAAACCTCAAATGACTGAACAGACAGCTGCCTCAGCTGCTACAGTTTTTGGTACAAACACAAAGAATAGCAATGAGGCACCAACAACTAACTCTGTATTTGAAAATCCAGTACCAACCAATGTGACGCAAAAACCAACAATAACACAAAATGATCCATTTGCAGATTGGAACATTACGAACGATACAAAGGATGTGTTTACTGAAGAAAAACGTTTTGATGACGTTCAAAAGCAGTCATTTGACGTGTTTAACACACCCACTTCAAGTACATCAATTGATTTGTCAAATGATGACGATGTTGATCAACCACCATTTTTCAAGAAGCGTTAAGGAGAATTCATGGCATTAGGGGATACAATAAAACGTCTGTTCAGTAATGAAGAAGACGATTATTATGAAGAAGATGGCTATGAACAAAGCCATCAGCAAGATCAAACAGGTCAACAGAACGCTTCTCAAACACGATTTGTTCGTCAAAATCCACAAACGCATGCTACTACAGGATTGAACAGCGCCAACAGTAAAATTGCGTTGTTCGAGCCGAAAGTATACTCAGATTCTCGTTCAATTGCTTCACAAATATTAGGTGGAGAAGCAGCTATTGTTAATTTTACCCAAATTGATGAAGCTCAAGCTAAGCGAATTTTGGATTTCTTAGGCGGAACAATATACGCTGTTAATGGAGAAATTGAGCGCATTGGACAGTCTATATTCTTGGTTACGCCAAATACATTTGAGATTTCTGGTACTTTAACAGATAACCTTGAACCCAATAGTCGGTACTAGTATATGATAGTAGAAATTATTAAATGGGTTTTCGGATTAATTCAAATTTATGAGTACGCAATTGTTGTATACGTGTTGATGTCTTGGTTACCTGGCGCGCGTGAATCTGGTTTAGGACGTTTTCTTGGTAGAATTGTTGAGCCATACTTGAACATGTTCCGATTTATTCCACCGGTCGCAATGATTGATTTTTCACCAATTGTTGCAATTATTGCTTTAAATTTTGCACGAAATGGCTTGGCTCATTTGGTTAATTTGTTCCTATGACAAACAATCTAGCAGTTATTGAACAGCATTTTCGTTCAAACGAACAGTCTTTTATTAGGCAAGCTAGTAATTGGATTCAACAAGCAGAGGATAGCTATCGTGTTGTATTAACACAATTTCTTAATCCGAGAGAACAGTATATACTGAAGTCTCTAATAAATCATTCAAACGAATTGTCCATACATTTTAGTGGGGGTACTTTCGGTGCTGAGAGCCAAAGAGCTATTATCTTACCAAAAGGTTATCCAATAGATAATTTAGATTTTAAATTATCTCTTCTTGAAATAGACTATTCCTATAAGTTTGTCACGTTACATCATGCAATGATTTTAGGAGCCATATTAAGTAGCGGTGTCGGCCGAACAGTTGTTGGTGATATTTTATATGATTCAGATCATACTCACTGGCAAGTAATAGTTGACTCTAAAATGTTGAATTATATCCAAGACACAGTTACTCAGATTGGACGTACAAAGGTGGCGTTAGTTAACCGTGATATCGCTGAGGCAATGCCAGTTTTATGTGATTGGAAAGAAGAATTCTTATTGATTTCTTCCTTACGAATTGACACAGTTATTTCGGCAGGTTTTGGCTTGACACGTGCTAATACTAAAAATTTAATTGAAGAAAATCATGTTCGAATGAATTGGACTGAAATATCTAAAGCTAATGTCGAAGTAGCAATCGGAGATATTATTTCAGTGAGAAAGTATGGTCGAATTCAAATTAAATTATTGGATGGGTTGAGTAAAAAAAATAAAATTAAGTCCATCATTAATATTATTCGACGTTAGGGAAATAGGGATAAATATCTATAGTTCACAAAAACATACTAAAGGAGAAAATTATGGCACTCACACCTGATGAAATTTTAACTCATGAATTTACCAAAAAAGGAAGCAAGGCGTATATTGCTACAGATGTTGACGCATTTTTAGATCAAATTAACGGTGATTATGAAGCCCTTATTGCTGAACGAGATGACCTTAAGCGACAAAATGAACAAGCACAGGTGAAAATTGATGAGCTTGAGGCAAAGCGTGATCAAGTTAATCAATCCATATTTGTTGCCCAAGAAGCTGCAGATCGTTTAAAGCAAGATGCTGATATTGAAGTTAAAAAGCAGTTAACGCATGCACAAGAATCAGCTACAAAAATTATTAATGATGCACGTGCAAAAGCAGATGCAGATGTAATTCGTTTAGCACAAGAAAATGCTGAATTAACAAATGAGCAAAACCAATTACGTGAAGAAGTTGAGAATTTTAAAAATTCATTCTTGCAATTATTGGAATCTCAGCGTAAACTATTAGAAAGCGGTGAGTTGGCAGAAGCAGTTCATCGTTTACCAATAGGGCAAATAACTGCTAATCGTGTTGGAGAAATTGCAAAACCTGAGCCAGTAGCTTTTTCGGAATCAGATGATACCGAGCAAGATTCAGGACAGGATAATGTACAAGGTCCGGTTGTAGTGTTTCCGGAAGAAGAACAAAAAGAAGACAATAATTAATTATAAAAAGCGTAACACAGCAAGGTTGGCGTTCATACGCGCAGCGAGTCATGGTGGTTAGAGATGATCGTCCCTGTCGTCAATCGGATCAGTTACTTTTTGTTTAGCTGAACTTTCAAGTAAGCTAAAACGGTGAAGTCCGTTAAAACTATTTTGAGGGTAATATTTGATATATTACTAAAACCTTGGGTGGTACCACGCTAATGCGTCCCTATGCTTTTGAGCATAGGGACGCATTTTCATTATTGTTTAAATATATTGAATGGCTAACAAATTATAAATTAAGGAGAATTATTAATGAAGTATAAAGATACATTGAACCTCGGGAAAACAGGTTTTCCGATGCGTGGTTCCTTACCTAAAACTGAACCAGAGCGTCAAGCTAAATGGTATGCACAGAATTTGTACCAGAAAAGACTATCTCAAAATCAACAAAAGCCACATTTTAACCTACATGATGGACCGCCATATGCTAATGGAAACATTCATATTGGTCACGCATTAAATAAGATTACAAAAGATATTATTGTTCGTTATAAAAATATGTCAGGTTTCTATGCCCCATATGTACCAGGATGGGATACACATGGTTTGCCTATTGAGCAACAATTGACAAAATTAGGGCATGATCGTAAAAGTATGCCAAAGCACGAGTGGCGTAATTTAGCAAAAGATTTCGCCCTAAAGCAGGTTAATACACAACGTTCTGACTTTAAAAGACTAGGCGTATTAGGCGACTGGGATAATCCATATATCACTTTACAACCTGAATTTGAAGCAGCACAAGTTCGAGTATTCGGTACAATGGTTGCCAAAGGTTATATCTTCAAAGGTGCTAAACCTGTTTATTGGTCATGGTCTTCTGAGTCTGCTTTAGCTGAGGCCGAAATTGAATATCATGATATTGATTCAACATCCCTATTTTATGCTAATAAGGTAAAAGATGGTCACGGTATTTTAGATGATAATACCTACTTTGTGGTTTGGACAACAACACCATTTACGGTTACGGCTTCTCGAGGAATCACATTAGGACCTGATTTTGATTATTCTGTTGTTCAACCTGAGGGTGAAAACCGTAGGTTCGTTGTGGCGACTGAATTACTTGAAACGGTAGCTCCTAAATTTGGTTGGAATTCTTGGGAAACTGTGGCCTCTTACAAAGGCCAAGAACTTGATAAAATTACAGCCTATCATCCATGGGATGCTGATCAACAAGAGGTTGTTATGAATGCAGATCATGTAACATTAGATTCAGGAACTGGCCTGGTCCATACAGCGCCAGGATTTGGTGAAGATGATTATAACGTTGGTAAGCAGTACGATCTACCAGTTGATGTCACGGTTGATGCCAAAGGATTTATGACTGCCGCTGCTGGTGATGATTTCGAAGGCAAATTCTATGATGATGTGACTGGCATTGTGATTAACAAATTAACAGAAGCTAACTTATTTTTAGCTAAAGAAAAAATTACACATTCGTACCCATTTGACTGGCGAACAAAAAAGCCTATCATCTGGCGCGCAGTCCCACAATGGTTTGCGTCTGTTGAAAAGTTTCGTGATGAAATTCTATCAGAGCTAGATAAAGTTGAATATTTCCCAGAATGGGGTAAAGTTCGTCTGCATAACATGATTCGTGATCGTGGTGATTGGGTTATTTCACGTCAACGTGTTTGGGGTGTGCCGTTGCCAATTTTTTACGCAGAAGATGGCACAGCTGTTTTGGATGAACAAGTAATTGAACATGTTGCTGAATTATTTGCTAAACATGGTTCGAACTATTGGTTTGAGCATGAAGCTAAAGAATTACTACCAGAAGGATATACTAACGAACACTCTCCAAACGGTGAATTTACTAAAGAAGAAGATATCATGGATGTTTGGTTTGATTCTGGATCTTCATGGAATGGTGTCTTAAACACACGGCCACAATTGGATTACCCAGCAGATATGTATTTAGAAGGTTCTGATCAATATCGAGGTTGGTTCAACTCTTCTTTGATTACTTCTGTTGCGGTGAATGGAATTGCACCGTATAAATCAGTATTGTCACAAGGATTTACATTAGATGGTAAAGGCAATAAAATGTCTAAGTCACTTGGTAACACAATTTCACCAATTGAAGTGGCAGATAAGTTAGGTGTTGAAATTTTGCGTTTGTGGACAATTTCTGTCGATACTTCACAAGATATGCCCGTATCAAATGAAATATTAAAACAAGTTTCAGAAAATTATCGAAAGTTAAGAAACACATTGCGTTTCTTAATGGCGAATACGGCAGATTTTAATCCTGAAAAAGATGCTGTAAAATATAGTGAGTTGGCTGCGCATGATCAGTATTTTTATGCGTTGGAAAACAGGTTTGTTGGTGATGTACGTGAAGCGTATGATAAGTATGCCTTAAATGATATTTTCAAGCGTGTGATTAATTTCGTTAATGTCGATTTGTCAGCATTCTATTTAGATATTGCTAAAGATGTAGTGTATGTTGAAGCACCAACAGGACATGCTCGTCGTTCAATGCAGACAGTATTTTATAAGGTTTTGACCGATCTTACACGTTTGTTATTACCTATTTTGCCACATACGGCTGAAGAAGTTTGGGAATATTTGCCACATGAAACAGCTGAATTTGCTTATTTGACAGAAATGCCTGATGCAGAGAATCTGGGTGATACTACTGAATTGTTTGAAAATTGGTCAGTATTTATGAACCTGCGTGATGCAGTAAATAAAGTCTTAGAAGAAGCTCGTGAAGCAGATTTGATTGGAAAAAACGCGGAAGCTGCATTGACAATTTATCTCACTGCTGAGCAAAAGCAATGGTTGGATACATTAAACGCAGATGTTCGGTTATTATTGATGGTTTCACAGTTACACACTAATGATACTGATACTACTGATAATATTAAGGAGTACGATGGTTGGAAACTATCTGTTGCTCATGCAGATGGTAGTGTTTCGCCGCGTGATCGTATGTTCCATGAAGATTTAGGAGCTGATCCAACATTCCCAGAATTATCAAGGCATGAAGCTGAAATTATTCGTGAATTCTATCCTGAAGCCATCACTGAAGGCTTTGAATAAATAGAAAAGCATTA
The DNA here is from genome assembly GCF_008107645.1 of Leuconostoc litchii. Taxonomy (GTDB): domain Bacteria; phylum Bacillota; class Bacilli; order Lactobacillales; family Lactobacillaceae; genus Leuconostoc; species Leuconostoc litchii. The sequence goes on from NZ_SDGY01000001.1 coordinate 52,796, forward strand.
CACTTGTTAAGTGTAATGCTTTTTATAACCATGAAATTCATGACAATATATCAAAAATGTTAAATTGGATTAAGTTTATTTTATGAAGAGTTAGTATATGGTAACTTGTTTGTTATTTTATTATAATTTTGATAGAATAGTTGTTAAAGTGTTTATAGGAGTAAGGATAATGGTTGGAAATGATCAGCTTAGAATTTGGCAAGATGAATTGATAAAGGTTATTAATGATTTAAACACGCCACACACACTTGGTGGTATTACGAATCCAGCAAATCGTAAGCATGATTCCATATTAGCACGCCGTGCACTAGACAAATTAATTATTTTAAGTGAAGAAATGAATACAGCGCGTCATGATGATGAGAAACAGTAGTCATCATTAACACGGCTCAAAAAAGTAATTTATGTCAAGGACTTTTACTTGACATAAATTAAAACTTGTGGCATACTTATATAGTAAATTGATGTGTAAAAAACACAAAAGAAATTTGGAGGACTACCACAATGGCAGTTAAAATTCGTTTGAAGCGCATGGGTGCAAAGAAGCGTCCGTTCTACCGTGTCGTTATTGCAGATTCACGTTCACCACGTGATGGTCGTTTTATTGAAACAGTTGGTACATACAACCCAATCTCACAACCAGCAGAAGTTAAGCTAGATGAAGCAAAAATTTTGTCATGGTTGGGTAATGGTGCACAACCTTCTGACACAGTTCGCAATTTGTTGAGCAATGCTGGTATTTTGGCAAAGTACAACGAATCAAAGTCTGGTAAAAAGTCAGCTAAGCCATCTTCAGCTAAGAAGCCAACTGATAAGAATACAGTTGCAGAAATCAAAGCATATTTGGATGCCGAAGGTACTTCATACCCATCTTCAGCTAAGAAAGCTGATTTATTAGCACTTGTTTAATATAAATGATCAAACAGTCGCTTCTAGAAATTAGAAGTGGCTGTTTTTCTTTATTTAGATAAGATTTGTTGTTTGTAACACTATTAATAGGGAGAGAGTTAATATGCTACTAAGTTTTATAAATGTTACCTTGGTATTTTTGATTGGTACGTTGATTGTTAATGTGGTCGCTTTACTATTGAATCGTAAAATAAAATGGTTCATTATGAGTACAGTGATTGAATTTATTTTGGCGTATTTTGTATTGTATATTCAATTACCACCTAAAAATTTAACAACATTAATTAATATTAATCTTTTATTTGCTTTTGTGGCAGCAGTAATCAATTTAATTGGTTACGCTGGTATTTCTTCATTTAACAAAATTAATAGTTGGATGAATCAAAATGGTACCAAAAATGTAAGTGATAGAACAAAAACTTACTTTTTTCGTCGCTATATTTTTGTAGTAGCTGCGCTGTTCTTATTATGGATTACTGTTGGTGCGATTGCGTTCGTTACAAAAATAACGAGTATTAATAACGTGTATCAATCTATTCCATCTAAAACAAAAGAATCTGCTGAATTATTGACATCTGCAAAGGATATGCCTATTGCTTTGGCACCCGATACAGCGAAAAGAAAAATGCAACAAAAATTTAGTGTGATTCCAAATTCAAATATGTATGAATTGGATGGGATAACAGCACAAGTTGTTGATGGAAAGTATGTGTATGTAGCGACAGTCGAGTTTAATGGATTTTTCAAATGGTTGAAAAATAAATCAGTACCAGGATACTTTATCATTAGTGCAACTGATGTAAATGCGCAGCCTAAATTTGTTAAAAAGCCATTGAAGTATAGTCCGTCAGCTTACTTAAATAATGATGCAGCCCGTAAAATTTACGCAGCAGCACCCACATATGCTAGTATGGGGCGTATGAACTTAGAAATTGACGAGAAGGGTACACCATATTATGTTCAAACATTATATCGTGAATATGGTGTTTCTGGGCGAATGAAATTTAATGAATTTAAGACGGCTGTTTTAAATGCACAGACTGGCGAAGTTAAAGTCTATCAAGCCAATAAGGCACCTAAATTTGTAGATGCCCCAATTACGAGTTCTGCAGCCAATAAAATGAATGAGTTTTATGGTCGGTACCAAAATGGATGGTGGAATCAAACCTCTTTTGGTGCCAAGCGTAATGTAAAAGTACCTACTGACAATGGCGTTTATGCAGCCGGTCAAATTACCCCTTTAATTGATTCAAAGGGGAACTTATTGTACTTTACTGATTTTACTTCTGGTAATAATAATCAAGATTCTGCATTAGGATATTCTTTAATCAACGCTCGAACAGGGCAACTAACTTATTATCGTGACAAACATACAGGATTAATGGACTCAGATGGTGCAATAAGCATTGCTGATAAAATTTATCCTGAGAAAAAATGGGTTGCACAGATGCCTATTTTATATAACATTGATGGTACACCAACGTGGGTTATATCTTTGTTAGATAGTAAAGGGATATTTAAGAAGTATGTTTATATCAATGCTATCGACAATGATATTGTTATCGATGGTGATAATGCCCAAGAAGCACTCGATGCTTATCGTAATGATTTAGCTTCTAATGGGACAAATAATCATTCAACTAATAAGAAATACGATAAAAGTATTAGTGGCAGTGTGACACGTGTTGCAATCGTTAATGATAGTAAAAATACAATTATTAATTTCATGGTTGAAGGGCAAAAAGCTATCTTTAAAATTGACACAAATAACGAACCGAAAGCAGTTTTCTTAAAAGAAGGTGATAAGGTAAGTTTTAGAGCTAATATGTTAGATAATGCTAAAATAGCAACAATCGAAGAAATTAAAATTAATGGATTAAATTAATTTGATGATCTAGATTGTCAAAAGCGTACGAACACTCGTACGCTTTTTCTGTTAAAATAACAGTAATAAATAAATGGAAAGTGGTGTGAAATGGCTTATTTAGAGGTTAATTATTATTCAACAGTACTTGGTATGGATCGCATGATGAGTGTGATTTTACCTGAATTATCAGATCATAATCCCACATGGACGTCAGAAACATTAACAGATATTCCTGTACTCTATTTACTTCATGGTATGTCTGGAGATTATGCGACATGGCAACGTCGAACATCAATTGAACGTTTAGTGAGACAAACACCTATAGCGATTATTATGCCGTCTACTGATTTAGCATGGTATACAAATACGACTTATGGTTTAAACTATTTTGATGCTCTTGCGAACGAATTACCAGAGAAAGTGGCTACATTATTTCCACAACTGTCGATTAAGAGAGAAAAAAATTTTGTTGCCGGATTGTCAATGGGTGGATATGGTGCATTTAAATTGGCACTAGGAACTAATAAATTTAGTTATGCTGCCTCCTTGTCTGGGGCCTTGGTAGGGCAAGCAAGAGAAGAAGATTTTTTAAGTATGGGTAAGTTACCTTATTGGGAAGGCATATTCGGTAGTTTTAAGGACTTTTCAGGTTCCAAAAATGATCTTCTGGCACTAGCAAATCAATGTGAAAAGCGTCCAGAATTATATGCATGGATTGGTGAACAAGACTTCTTGAAGCCAATGAATGATCAGACAATAGCAACTTTGAAACAACTAAATTACGATATTGTTTATGAAACCGCACCTGGTAAACATGAATGGTATTATTGGAACAAACAGATAGAACGTGTGCTAGAATGGTTACCAATTGATTATGTTCAGGAAGAGAGATTGAGTTAATGACACTCAACATCTTGATGGGAAATGGCCGACACGATTTACGTGGTGAAATGTTGGAGAATATTCAACAACAATTTCAACAACACAGTGCACTAGCAGTTTATTACATTGTTCCTAATCACGTGAAATTTGATAGTGAAGTAGATGTACTGCAACGTTTTTCTATAATTAATGGTAACGATGAAACTAAATTGTATGCACAAAGTCGATTACAGGTTTATTCATTAACTCGTTTGGCCTGGGCTTTGATGAAAAATACTCCTGAAGATCAACCAGATATTATTGCACCAACTGGTTTATTTATGATGGTTTCAAATATTTTACGCGAGCAAGCTGATAAATTGCCGGTCTTTTCTCGTATGCAAGCTAAAAGTGGTTTTGTTGCAGCACTTGTATCTCAATTAGTTGAGTTGCGTGCTAGTAATGTTACGCCAGAAAATTTACTAGAGATTTTGGAACAATCTGCTGACAATGTATTCTTACGTCAAACATTGAATGCTAAATTACGCGATTTAGCAATTGTATCAGAGATTTTTAATCAACTAATGGGTAACAATCAAATTACTAATCAAGAGGTGCTGTTAACTTTTGCAAAGCAGTTAAGTACTTTTGATTTGTCCAATGTTGCTTTTTATTTCGACGGCTTTAATGGCTTTACTAGTGCAGAGATGATGGTTGTTAATCAACTTGTAATAAAATATCCCGTAACAATTTCAATTCTTGGGAATACTAAACAATTAGGCCACCAGCAATCAGGCGATGTCTTTTTTAAACCAATGACTACCGTGCAACAACTGACAGATGTAGCGCAGATGGCGCAACAAGAAGTGAAAGTGGTGGCTGCTAAACAAGAAAGAAAACAATCTAGAACAAGTAGGCAAGTTTTGGAAGCATGGGAAAGTTTAGGTGAGTATCGGCCATTTAAGGGTTCACGCAATGATGTTAATTTAAAAGCTTTTGCTGCTGAAAATCCAATTACTGAAATTAAAGAAGTTGCCCGTCGTATTAGAGCATCATTGGCTGAAAATCCAGAGTTGCATTTACGTGATATTATTATTTTAGCTAGAGACTTAACGCCTTATGAAGCACATATTAAAGCAATTATGGCACAATTTGATTTACCATATTTTTTAGATGTTGACATCAATATGATGAATCATCCATTAGTAGAATTAATTTTAAATTTACTTGGACCAAATAAATTTAATTATCAAACTATTTTAGCCATTTTAAAAACAGGTTTATTACGACCAATATCTGATAATAAATTGGTGTCGCGTGATGAGTTTTTTGATATTGTTTCGTATATGGATAATTATTTGTACGCTTATCGACCTTATGAGTCAAAATGGCGTGATTTTTCACGAGAATTCAAATTATTTCAAGTAACTCGTGACAATGATGATACAGAAGTATCTAAAGATGAAAAAATAAATCATCGTTTAGAATATCTACGCCATTTTATTGTTGACGCATTTGATGAATTAGATCAAGGATTTTCACAGGCACAAAATCTACGTCAATCAGTAACGCATCTTATACTATGGTTACAAAAATATCATGTTACCGAGGCACTTATTGAGCAGAAAAATGATTTTATTGCGCAAGGTGATTTATCACGTGCACAACAAATAGAAGAAGTTTGGCAAATGTTTACGCAAACTCTAGATGAAATGGTCAACATTGATGGAACACGTCAAGTCTCGTTGATAGATATGGTGACTACATTGCAAGCTGGATTATCAGGTGCAAAGTTTTCCGGCATTCCGAACAATCTTGATCAACTCATGATTTCTGAAGCTGGTATAGTTCAGAGTACACAATATAAGCAGTTGTATTTTATTGGCGGTACACGTCAAAATTTACCTGCGCAATCTAAGACTACGGCATTGATTAATGACGCAGAACGTACTATCGTACAACCAGCTTTACAACAGGGGTCAAATCCACGCTATCTACAAAATACTGCACAACAGCAAATGGCTGAAGAAAATCTTCTTTTTTACGGTAGTTTAATGAGCTCTACCGGTGATATAACTTTATCATATCCAATTTTAGAGCCCAGCGGACAAATTGCTGAAATGTCACCATTTTTTAAACGACTAGTCGATACATTTTCTAGTGAGGTCAATATAGTGAATAGCACACCAGATAATGCTACTTTGCTATTAAAAAACTACATAGGTACGGCACGATCTACATTATCTGATTTAGTAAAAATAATGCCTCAGTATGCTAAAACTTCAGCTTTTAAGGCCATACAAAATATTATTTCTAACACGACGCAGAAACGGCTTGAAATTGTTCTATCAGCACCATACTACAAAAACAAGACTGAAAAATTAAAACCAGAATTAGTGATGCGGTTATTTGGTCAACAGTTGAATGTTTCAATTTCACAATTAGAAAGTTATTATAACAATCCCTTTGGTTATTTCTTACAATATGGATTGAAGTTAAGGGAACGCGTCACAAATGAATTAAATGTTGCACAAACAGGGACGTTTTATCACGCTATTCTTGAAAATGTTCTTCATGATTTGATTATTAAAAATCAAAGTTTACGAGATGTTACAGGGGATGAATTGCGTTCATTAGTCCGAAGACATATTCAAAGTCAATTAAATCTACCAGCCTTTGAGATGCTAAATGAAAGTGGTAAAATGCGTGCAACAACATCATACTTAGGAAAAGTTTCGGAACAGCTGGTACTGAATTTGCAAGCGGCTGCACGAGAGAATGCAAGCAAACCGCAAGCAGTAGAGCAATTGTTTGGCTTTTCAAAGCAATCATTGCCCCCCTTAATTTTTCCACGACTGCGAGTTCGTGGAAAAATTGATCGTTTTGATAAGCAGGATTTAACCGGTGAATTCGGCACGATTATTGATTATAAGTCTAATGGTAAAACTTTTAATTGGGGGCAAGCTTATGATGGCTTGCAAATGCAATTATTGACTTACTGGGATGCTGCCCAACAAAATGCTGAAAAATTAGGCATTCAGGCAGTAGGAGGTGCTTTTTTTGCTAAGATTGCGCCAGAAAAAACAAAGTTAAATGATAAAATTAATTTAGAACAACTCTTTAGCGGTAGTTTATTGCCTGAAACATTTAAATATCGTGGTCTTTTTATTTCTGAATCTGCTTATGTGGAAGCCTTAGCAACACTAGAACCAAAAGAAAAATCACGTCATTACCCATTAGCTATTTTACAAACAGGAAAAATTGGTAAAAGCGGTGTTGATGCAGTTGAACCAGATGAGTTCGAGTTATTATTACAACATAATCGTGAAAATATTGTTACTGCTGGAGATCTCATCTTAGCTGGATATTTTCCTATTATGCCGGTGGAAGGTGGCTTAACTTATTCGCCATATCTTGATATCATTCGCTTTGATCGTGCCCTTGGTGATATTTATAAAATGCAATCACCAGCTGATAAAAATGCAATCATCCAATTATTGAAAGGGGGAAAAGATTAATGGCAACGAAGTTTACGGATAATCAACAGCGTGCTATTAAAGAAAAAGACCATAATATTTTAGTTGCTGCTTCAGCTGGATCCGGTAAAACAACAGTTTTAATCGAACGTCTTATTCAAAAAATTTTAAATGGTACCAGTGTTGAAAGATTTTTAATTGTTACATTTACAAACGCAGCAGCTAAAGAGATGCGTGAACGGTTAGAAGTTGCTATTGAAAAACGTCTTCAAGTAGCCGACGAACAACAAAAAAGATTTTTACAAGAACAGTTACTTATTCTTCCAGCAGCCAACATTTCAACCATTGATGCCTATGCGTTGAGAATTATTGAAATGTATTATCATATTATAGGGTTAGATCCTCAGTTTCGTTTATTGTCAGATACAGCAGAGCGAAGTTTATTACAGCAAGATGTCTTGACAAAAGTTTTGGCTGATTTCTATGAAGAGAATCATGAACAACACCAGTCATTTTTATCGTTAGTTAATAATTTTGGAAACCCTAATCAAGATGAACCCTTACAAAAAATTATTTTAAAATTATCTGATTTTGCTGAAGCACGTGCAGATGGGGAAGAATGGTTGAAAAACTTGCTTGTACCGTACGAAGTTACTGACCAGCCATTAGTAAAAACAACACTGTATAAGCATAGTATTCGACCAATTATTTTAGAAACTATAAATGATTTAATTGACAAGGCACAAGTAGTTCTGATGGATATAGCTGGCGTTGATGAACTAAAAAAGACACAAGATGGATTTTCAGAAATAATAGATTATTTACTTGCTATCAATAAAAAAACAATGACATCCAGTTGGGACGAGTTACGGTCAGCAATATTAGATATGCCAGCGGGAAAAATTAATACGCAAACAAGTAAAATAAAAGAGAATCCTGAAATATCTGCTTTACTTGAAAGTGCTAGGCAAATCAAAGGGCAAATTATTGGTGCTAAATCTCAAATTAATGATTTAAAGACATCATTCTTTTCACTAGATGAAAAATCATGGCAACAAGTTCAAAAAGCATCTTATCAACTAATTAATACACTGATTGTCGTCACTGAGACTTTTAGAAAGGCTTTTAAGCAGGCCAAACGTGAGGATAATTTACTTGATTTTCCTGATTTAGGAACGTTAGCATTGGAAATATTAGCCGATGAAAACACAAAGAAAACGATTCAGGGGCAGTTTGACGAAATTCTTGTTGATGAATATCAAGATATTAACCAGTTGCAAGAAACGTTGCTAACAAGTGTTTCCAATGGGCACAATATGTATATGGTTGGCGATGTTAAACAAAGTATCTACGGGTTCCGTCAAGCAGAGCCATCTTTATTCACCAATAAATATAAGAGATTTTCACAAGCAAAAAATGATGATATTCGTATTGATTTAGCCGATAACTTTAGATCTCAAAATAATGTAACTAATGTGACTAACTTGATTTTTACACAGATTATGGACGAATCTTTGGGTGATATTGCCTACACTGGGGAAGCAAAATTAGTGCCTAAAGCATCTTATCCAGATGAAGTGCCAGCTGTATTTGATTTAGATATTATTGTTGATGACGGTGAAGATAGCAATGAAAACGACGCTGAAACGTTTGAAAAACGCCAGGCACAATATGCCTTATTAGCAGAAAAAATACGTCATTTACGTGAAACAACGATTTATGATCGTAAAGCTGATCCGGCTCGTATGAGGCCAGTGCAATATAGTGATATTGCTATATTGACTCGTGCTAAATCTGGATATATTGATTTGGTTTCGACTTTAAGAGCTGCCGGAATTCCTGTACAAATTGATGGAGTAGGAAATTATTTTCAAACTATGGAAGTTTATTTGATGTTAGATATCTTACGTGTAATTGATAATCCACATCAAGATATTCCATTAGCAGCAGTTTTACGGTCGCCCATATTTAATTTTGATGAAAATGAATTAGCTGAAATTCGCATCGCTGATAATGTGCATGATTACTGGACAGCATTAAAATCTTATGCGAAAGATAGTAAGAAAGCACAACATTTTCTCGATCTAATTGATAAGTGGCATACACTGGCAACTCAGAATGATTTAGTATCCTTAATTTGGTCAATTTATGATGATACTGCTTGGCTTGATTATGTAGCCGGTATGCCTGGTGGTAGACAACGTCAAGCTAACTTACATGCACTATACGAATATGCACGGAGTTACCAAAATAATACGCACAGTGGTTTATTCCGCTTTGTCCGGTATATTGAGCAATTGCAAGTTGGAGATAGCGATTTAGGTGAAGCAGCACAAGAAACCGATACTCAAGCAGTAAGAATCATGACCATACATGCTTCAAAAGGCTTAGAATTTCCCATTGTCTTATTACCAGAATTCGATAAAGCATTTAATAAACAAGATTTGAATGGTGGTCTACTTATTCAAAAAAATGAGGGTGTAGGCTTGGAATATGTCCAGCCTGATGCCTTAGTGACAATACCTACCTTACAAAAAATGGTTGTGAAACAGGCATTGAAGCGACAAAGTTGGTCAGAAGAAATGCGGTTACTCTATGTAGCGTTAACCCGAGCTGAGCAGCAATTATTTATCATTGGTTCAGTTAAGGTAACCACTGAAAAAGATAATCAGGCGTTAAAAATGTTGTGGCAGCAGGCTAAAAATGTAAATGGTCAGTTTTTACCAGAATTTTTAAGATTGCAAGCTGATTCTTATTTAAAATGGTTACTCATGAGTTTGGCTCGCTCTAAAAATAGTGTACTTGAAGAGTGGTTGGGAGATGGTCAGCTACCACGATTGCTTGGCCCAGAGACTTCGTTGACGGGAAAAATCAATGTTCATATTAAGGAGCAGTCAGCTATTCACGCGCCTACGGTTACGGCGATTAACGAAGATAAAAATACGACTGAAAATTATTCCCAACAAGATTTTAATCATGCGAAAAGAATTCTTAATTATCAATATCCAAATATTGCAGCAACACAAACTGCTGCTTATCAATCAGTGAGTGAAATCAAACGCTTATTTGAAGATCCAGATCAAAGCCAAATGGAAAATGCAGTTATTTCAGAAGACGGACAATTAAGGCCGGCTAATGTTTTAATGTCTGATGAATTACTATCACCAACGTTTATGAGCGATGGCTCACAAAAGCCATCGAAATCTGCGGTTGGTACAGCTACGCATTTAATACTCCAATTAATCGATTTTACAAAAATAAACACTTTACAAAAAATTGAAACGCTACGTGATCAGTTAGTTGAAAAGCATCGAATACTTGATAATGTGGCAGCAATGATTGATATTGATGGCATTATTACCTTTTTACAATCAGATTTTGCGCAACAAATTATTGCTCATCACGAGACTTTGAATAGAGAAGCAACTTTTGCAATGATTATGCCTGCAAATGAAATATATCAATCATTAGATGATAAGGCACCAGTTTTGATTCATGGTATTATTGATGGTTACTTTGTTGATGAATTTTCAAAAACAATTACCTTATTTGATTATAAAACAGACTTTGTACGGCACAATCGTATTGAAGAGGATTTAGATAAGTTGCGGGCGCGTTATAAAGGACAATTATTGTTATATAAGCGAGCACTGCAACAAGAATTTTCTGATTATATAATTAATGAGCCACAACTTATTTCACTGAGTTCAGGACGTGTTATTAATATTAAGTAGCATATTAAACGTGTAAAACACTAAATTGACTAGGGGAACAATGATGATAAAATACGAAACCATACCATTTTTGAATGGCAAATTAACATTATTTAAGCAAGAAGATACGATAGTGTGTCTTAGTTTAGCGGTAAATGGTATAGCTGAATTTGAAGAAGATTTCCCCGGCTATATGCTGCAACAAGAAAATTTACCTGAAATAGCATTATTTAAACAGTACGCAACTGGCGTTAAAATAGACTTTACCGTTTTGAAGATTGGTTATCTGAAATCAACGCCTTTTCAAGAGGCGGTTTGGCAAGCCCTAAATTGTTGTCGAGGACTGCTAACTTATGAACAATTAGCTCAAAAAATTAATCGACCAACTGCTATTCGTGCTGTGGCAACGGCTGTTGGTAAGAATCCAATACCAATTATTAATGCATGTCATCATATTGTGCCTAAAAGTGGTGGCGTTGGTAAATTTAGATACGGCACAGCGTTGAAACAACAATTATTGACGTTAGAAAATCTAATATAAAAGTGAGAAACAGTGGTCTTATAAAGATCATTGTTTCTCACTTTTTTGCATGTGAATTTTAAAAACCTGATACAATAGAATTATGACTAATACAGAAAATTATTTTAAAGTTGGAACAATCGTTAACACACACGGCATTCGTGGTGAAGTAAAAATCATGGCAATTACTGACTTTGCTCAAGATCGATTCAAAAAAGGAACTGCTTTATTTATTGACACAAAACAAGGTCGTGTGCCAGTTAAGGTACAATCATCTCGACTACATAAAAATATGTGGTTGGTTTTATTTGTTGGTGTTACAAATATTAATGAAATTGAAAAATATAAAGGTGATGATGTTTACATTGAGGGTACATCACGTCCGGAATTAGCAGACGATCAATATTATTATGATGAAATCATTGATAGTACGGTAGTTGATTTAGATGGAAATAACATTGGTATTGTTAAAGAAATCATGGAAACAGGTGCTAATGACGTTTGGATTATCAAACGTGAAGGACAATCAGATGCCTTGATTCCAATGATTGATGATGTGGTTAAATCGGTTGATGTAGAAGCTAAATTGATTAAAATTGATGCTTTGGAAGGATTATTAGATTAATGAGAATTGATGTTTTAAGCTTATTTCCAGATATGTTTGCTCCAATGCGACAATCAATTATTGGAAAAGCTATTGATAAAGGTTCTTTGGATTTTGAGGTTACTGATTTTCGTGATTTTACCGAAAATAAACACAATAATGTAGATGATTACCCTTTTGGCGGTGGAGCAGGTATGTTATTAACACCCCAACCAATATTTGATGCTATGGCTTCTGTTGAAAAAAAATCTGGAAATAAGGGACATGTAGTCTTACTTGATCCGGCAGGAAGAAAATTCAATCATGAAGTGGCCCAAGAATTAGCAACATATGAGCATTTGACATTTATTGCTGGACATTATGAAGGTTACGATGAACGAATTCGAGAATTAGTAGATGATGAAATTTCACTTGGAGATTATGTTTTAACTGGTGGTGAACTTGGGGCAATGGTCATTATCGACGCAACTGTGCGTTTTTTACCTGAGATTTTAGGTAATGCGGCTAGTGCAGAAGGGGATTCTTTTGAAGATGGTCTTTTAGAATTTCCACAATATACACGTCCAGCAGATTTTCGTGGACGGAAAGTTCCTGAAGTTTTGACAAATGGTAACCATGCTAAAATTGCGGAATGGCGATTAAAAGAATCATTACGTCGTACCTATTTACGTCGTCCTGATTTACTGGAAAAGCGTCAGTTAACGTCACAAGAACGTGATTTATTAGATGATATCAAAAGTGAAGAACGATAAAAATTTGTAGTAATGAACCCAAAATTAGCAGACGAGATGGAGGAATGTGTATATAGTGTAAAAATACTTAAATAAAGTATTTAGACTATTACATTTTTAAATTTATGAAAATAGCGATAGCAGGATTTGGTGCACTTGGTGCTCGAGTTGGTGTGATGTTACAGCAGGCCGGACATGAAGTAACGGGTATTGATGGTTGGGCTGCTCACATTGCTGCCATTACTAATGATGGATTGACTGTTCGTCAAGATGATGGCACATCAAAAAAGTTTTTTATACCAGTGATGACAGCAAAAGAAATTGATGGTCAATTTGATTTAATCATTTTATTAACGAAAACACCACAATTAGATACAATGTTGATTGACATCAAGCATATTATTACAAAAAATACAAAGTTATTAGTACTGTCGAATGGTCTTGGCAATATTGAAGTAATGGAGAGGCATGTTAACCGAAATCAAATTTTGGCTGGTGTGACATTATGGACCTCAGAATTAGTAAAACCTGGTGAAATTCGCACTACTGGTAGTGGATCAATAAAGTTACAATCAATAGGTAATGTCGATGCTACAGCAGTGGTAGATGCTTTAAATCAAGCTGAACTAAATGTAACTTTATCTCAAAACGTTATTGAAGCTATTTGGCACAAAGCTGGCATTAATTCGGTACTGAATCCTCTAACCGTTTTGCTGGATGCAAATATTGCAGAATTTGGCACAGCCGGTAATGGAATGGATTTATCACTGAATATTTTAGAGGAAATAAAAAAAATTGGTGATTTAGAAGGTATTAATGTCAATATTAACGAAATTATGAAAGATATCGTTTCATTAGTACGTCCAGAAAATGCCGGAAATCATTATCCATCGATGTATCAAGATATTAAAGCAGGAAAGCGCACAGAAATTGACTTCTTAAATGGCTATTTTTCTAAACTAGGTTCTGAACATGGTATTGAACTGCCGTTTAATTCATTAGTGACAAGATTGATTCATGCTAAGGAAGATATTGAACGTACTAAATTAGCTAAAAAACAAGAAACTTTTGAAATTTAGGCACAATTAAATTATAATTGAGCTAGTTACTTTTAATTTGTAAGGAGATGGATATAATATGGCAATAGAAACTGCAATATTTGCTGGTGGCTGTTTTTGGTGCATGGTGCAACCATTTGACTCATTAGATGGTATTGAAAAAGTTCGTTCAGGTTATACCGGTGGCCATACGAAAAATCCAACTTATGAACAAGTTTTGTCACATACAACAGGCCACACCGAAGCTGTTAAAATATGGTTTGATTCAGAAAAAATGAGCTATAATGAGCTGGTGGAGATTTACTGGGAACAAACTGATCCAACCGATGCAATGGGACAGTTCCAAGATCGGGGAGACAACTATCGTCCAGTAATTTTTGTCAATAGTCCTGAGCAACGAAAAATTGCAGAAAAGTCTAAAGCTGCTTTAATTGCTTCGAAGCGATTTGACGAACCAATCGTAACAAAAATAGAAGACGCTAAACCTTTCTATGAAGCCGAAGAGTATCATCAAGATTTTTACAAAAAAGATCCTGCCCGAGAAGCCTTAGAAATGGCGCAACGTTCACAATTTAAGGCTGATAATTGGCGTTAAATTGCATGAATAGTATTTTCTAAAAAAATAAAATTTAATTTAAATCATATGAACTTGAGCGGAAACGCTCATTTTTTGTTATAATTGACTAGTTATGAACGTTATTAAGAAAGCGCTCAGTAGGTAAAATTAATGCAACTTGAATTTCTCGGAACTGGCTCAGGCCAACCTTCTAAATTTAGAAACGTAACAAGTATTGCGCTTCGTTTGTTAGATGAACGTAATGCGGTATGGCTTTTTGATGTTGGTGAAGCTACGCAACATCAAATTTTAAAAACAACTTTACGACCACGTAAGGTTGAAAAAATATTTATTACACACTTACATGGTGATCATATTTTTGGCTTACCAGGTTTTTTGAGCTCACGTTCTTTTCAAGGAGCTGATAAAAATGAGCCGCTGACAATATATGGTCCCAAAGGTGTGAAAGATTTTGTGCAAACAGCACTTCGTATTTCTGAAACTCGCTTATCTTATCCGATTGAATATGTTGATTTGAAAGAAGGGGTTATTTTCGATGATCGTACCTTTCAAGTTATAGCAGCGCCTATGCGACATCGCATTGAAACTTGGGGATTTCGGGTAATAGAAAAAGATCACCCTGGAGAATTATTAGTTGACAAATTAAGGCAGGAAAACATTCCTTCTGGACCAATATATGGTCAACTTAAATCAGGAAAAACAGTTACATTGCCTGATGGTCGTACCATTCATGGTCAAGATTTTATTGGACAAGCACAACGAGGGCGTATTGTGACATTTGTTTTAGATACACGGCCTAATGATAATGTTGCTCTGTTAGCCAAAAATGCTGATGTATTGGTTCATGAAAGTACCTACGGATCGGGTGAAGAAGAATCAAAAATGGCCAAAGCACATGCACATTCTACAAGCGTTAATGCTGCTAGCGTGGCTCGCCGTGCACATGTTGATAAACTAGTACTAACGCATTTATCAGCTCGATACATAGGGCCAATGGTTAAAGATTTAATATCCGACGTTCGTCGAAACTTTTCTAATACCTATGTTGCACGGGATTTCGATGTTATTGATATTCCTTTTAAGAAAGATAGTAATGAATCAAAATAATTGGAACGTATTGTCGCAACCAACTGAAAAGGTTATTCGACAGTTAAGCTCACAACTAAATATCAGTCAATTTACTTCAACTATTGTTGGACAAAAAGGATATACAGACCCTGAGTCAGCTTTCCAGTTTTTAAAACCTAGTGTTGAGCAACTTCATGACCCAATGCTACTTCACGATATGGATAAAGCTGTTGAACGGATACAAGAAGCTGCCTTTGGCGGAGAAAAAATTGTAATATACGGCGACTATGATATGGATGGTGTGACGAGCACAGCCATTATGATTGAAGCACTTGAAGTATTAGGTGCTGAAGTTAAAGCTTATATTCCCAATCGTTTTTCAGATGGATACGGTCCAAATATTGAGGCGTATAAAAAGCTGATAGCCGACGGCACACAAGTTATTGTTACGGTAGATAATGGGGTTAGTGGTCAAGAAGCCGTCGAATATGCGATGTCTCAAGGTGTGGATGTTATTATAACTGACCATCATGAGTTACCTACAGTATTACCTGCTGCGTATGCAATTGTTCATCCAAGGCATCCAGAGGGTAAGTATCCGTTTCCGGACTTATCTGGTGCTGGAGTGGCCTTTAAATTAGCGCAAGCCTTGCTGAATGAAGGTCAACCTGTTGAAGATGCATCAGAATTACCAACGGAATTGTTAGATTTAGTTGCATTGGGTGAAATTTCTGATATGGTTTCTCTAACTGACGAAAACCGAGTGCTGGTTTCGTTGGGATTGAAGCAAATTAATGAATCACCACGTCTGGGTCTCGAAGCTGTTTTAAAAAATGCTGGAAAAAAAGACAATGAACCTGTAAATGCAGAGTCTATTTCATTTAAAATAGCACCACGTTTAAATGCTGTTGGCCGTTTGGGAGATGCAACGTTAGCACTAAATTTATTATTGAACCAAGATTCTGAGATGGTATCCGTAATGGCTTCAGAAATTGAAGCCATTAATGCGCAACGTCAAGAAATCGTTGAAGAAGTTTTTGGTGCGGCTAAGCAAATAGCGCTGTCAGATGAGTATAAAAATGATTCCATTTTGATTATTGCAGGAAAAGATTGGCATCAAGGCATTTTAGGCATTGTTGCCAGTCGATTAGTAGAACTTATTCAAAAACCAACAATCGTTTTAAGTTTAACGGATGGGCTTTATAAAGGATCAGGGCGTACTTTTGGTGACTTTGATCTCTATCAATTTATGAATGCATTTCGTAATTTATATGACACGTTTGGTGGACATGCAAGTGCGCTTGGTTTGGCTATTTCGTCAGAACAGTTGATAAATTTACAAAATCAGGTTCGATTAAAGTCATCAAAATTACAAATCAAGTCTCCAGCTGTTGATATTAATATGATGCTATCTGTTAAAGAAATTAGTGTGGAGACATATGAAGAATTAAAATTGTTGGAACCTTTTGGAACAGGAAATCCACAACCTATTTTCGGATTAAATCGACCAAAAATAGATAAAGTATCAACCATGGGCACCTTGAAACAACACCTTAAATTAGTATTAGAAAATAATATTGAAGCTGTTGGGTTTAACCATCCAGATTGGGTGCCAATTGTGATGAATCCTACAGGGTTATCTTTTGCTGCCACAATAGGTTTAAATTATTTTAGAGGGCGTAGAACTGTACAATTATTATTAAAAGCGATTGATCAACCCGCTGCTCCGATTGAAAATACGGCACATAAGCAATTTTTTGCGCAGGTATATAAATTTATATATTCACATCAAGATGTGAATTTTGCCAAGAATTTAGATAGTATTGCTGCACAATTAAACATCAATAAAAATGATTTAAATATTATGATTCAAGTATTTATTGAACTAGGATTTGTGCATGTATCTAATGGATTTGTTACAATTATTTCGGGTGCAACACAAAGATCTTTAACCACCTCAGTAACTTACCAAAAATATTTGGCAAATCGTTAAAAAGAAAGTATGAGCTTTAGCTCTGAGATTTAGAATGACAGTAGATTTACATGATTTTGTTGCAACAGTTGAAGACTATCCAGAACCTGGTGTGAGTTTTCGAGATATATCACCGCTAATGGGGGATGGCGCAGCTTACAAGCAAGCAGTAGATGCCATAGCTGATTTTGCAAAAGACTTAAATGTTGATTTAATTGCTGGACCTGAGTCGCGTGGATTTATTGTTGGGTCACCATTAGCATACGCAATGAATATTGGTTTTGTTCCTGCGCGCAAAGGTGGTAAGCTGCCTCGTGAAGCAGTGTCTGCTTCATATACGCTTGAATATGGTGGTATTAATGAGTTAGAAATCCATAAAGATGCTATTAGACCAGGACAACGCGTGTTAATTGTTGATGATCTATTAGCAACGGGTGGTACAATTAATGCGACACGAGAAATTATCGAAAAACTTGGTGGTGTTGTTGCTGGTGTAGCTTTCATTATTGAATTAGAAAGTTTACAAGGGCGTGAAAAAATTATGAAGGCTGGTGAAGTGCCATTTTTGGCCTTGATGGAATACTAAGATACCAGATAGAGTAACTTAGAAAAGTAGTAGATAACATGTGAGGTGCTACCTATGAACAAGAGTAACATTAAAGAATGGTTTACACGTTTTTGCAAAGGAATTTTTATCGCTTTAGGATTTATTCTTCCAGGTGTATCCGGTGGTGTATTAGCAGCCATTTTGGGGTTATATGAGCGAATGCTTAACTTTATGGCGCATCTAAGGCAGAATTTTAAAAAGGATTTTTGGTTTTTTTTGCCAGTAGGTCTTGGTGGTATTGCAGGTATCATTTTACTAAGTCGACCGCTTGAATTCTTATTGTTAGAATATAAAGCAATAGTTCTATGGGGATTTGCTGGTGCTATTATAGGTACATTACCAACTTTGATTAAAGAAAGTGGGAAACAAGGACGTAATAGTAAAGACTGGTGGTTATTTGCTACAACAGTTGTTTTTGGTGGCGTGTTATTGTATTATATATCTGATATTCTAGGAAGTATGCCAGTCAATTTCTTTTCTTTCATGTTGGCTGGTTCATTAATTGCCTTGGGCGTTATCGTACCAGGACTGAGCCCGTCTAACTTACTATTGTATTTAGGTCTGTTTGATCCAATGTTAGCAGGATTCAGACGAGCAGATGTGAGTGTGTTTATGCCCATTGCGCTTGGAGGAATGCTGACATTAATACTATTTTCAAAGTTAATGAATTACTTACTGCATCATTATTATGCTAAGGTGTATCATTTTATTCTAGGTGTCGTTGTTGTATCAACATTATTAATCGTTATTCCACCAGTTGCTGATTATAGTGATTTTACTATAATCAGTGCAATTATTAGTTTTATATTATTTTTTCTTGGACTTTTTCTTGGTTTTTGGATGAGTGGTTTAGAAAAAAAATATAAATAAAAAATCACGCGATTACAACTATCGCGTGATTTTTTATTGTACTAACCAAACTTGATCATTAATAAAATCAAAAGGTTGATGATAACGGTTTAATTTTGGAATAAGTGACAAGTTTGCATTTTTCCAAAATACAGATGAATTTGTAGCGCCATCTTTCTCACCAATAACCACAAAATCTCCTTTAAAATGATTTTTGCGTAAAGTGAGTAAAATCTGCCAATCAACGATATCTGTATCTGGTGCCCAACTTAATATAATTACATCATAATTTAATGTTTGTATCGCAGTTAGAGCATCCAATTCATCTACTGCTGTCCACGGATTAATATGGTTTGTATCCTGATCTTGCCAGTTAAAAGTATCTGTTGCAATAATATGATCATGAAAATTCCTGAGTTGACTCGTGATGACACCATTTCCGGCCATAATTTCTATAACAGCACGACCAGCTATGAATTGATGCAAGTCATTTAACCAAAGTTTATTCGGTAAATGCCAAACGCCAAAATATTCAATAATCGTTTGTCGAAATTCAGAAAATAAATCGTCTAGTGCCATTAATCTCAAATCAGAAAGAATTTCGTTATTTGTAAAACTTAATTTTGGTAGTGGGAATCCAGGTATATCATGTCTATCTAACGCCTGCAAAGCAGAGTGAGCTGCTTGTATTTTGGACAAAATATTTGGTTCATTAGCGAAAATTTTAATATATTTCTCAAGTTCAGTCTTCATGATTATTTGTTACATCACGACGATTTTGAGGATTTTCATCTTTATTGATATGAATATTGAAATGTTTACCATTTCTGACAAATTCAAAATCGTTATCTTTCATATTTTTTCGGAAACGCCATAGAACTACCAAAGCGATTATACCACCAAAAGCAAGGGCTATTAAAACAAAAAAGAGTGCAACACCTAAGATACTTAATACTACGGGTACTGCAACGCCGACAATAGTTAAAAGAATTGGGATTAAAATCAATAGCGCGATGATAGTAGACACTAAGACACCAATAAATTGAAATATTTTTTTCATAGTTTTTCCTCTAAGTCTATTATACTATAGTTTTTAGAAGTTTTATTAGATTTAAAAGAAAATATTGACATGTGAAATTTAATGGGGTATACTTATATTCATAGAAAAAGCGAGTCAATCGCTCAAAAATGGAGACAAATAATGGCTAATAATGCACAAGCACAACAAAATAATGCACTCCTCCTCAACCTTCTTCTCATCTGAGTCTAGTTGGTTGTTATTTGAGCAATAATCAGCTACTAGACTTTTCAAAAGAGTCAAGAGTAGCTGGTTAGGTAGGAAGCGTCCTAACGAGCAATCGTTGGGGCGTTTTATATTTCTCAGCGGTTGTTGGTAGCTCATATTGGAATATGGTTATAAAACAGGAGAAATATTATGGCACAAAATGCAATTACACCACAACGTCAAATCGATACCGAGGCAATCAAAGCAAAAGCTGTACAAGAAAAAGAATCAATTCGTGATACAGTTTATAAAGTCAGTGCAGCAGTCTCAAATGCTATTTTAGTAACATTGGGTATGGGTCTGTTGCTACAAACAATTGCTGGCTTTATTCATTGGGCACCGATGGTACAAATGGGCGCAATTACGAAAATTATGTTGCCAGCAGCTTTTGGTGCTGCAATTGCTTCACAAATGAAAACCAATACAATGGTTATGTTTAGTGCTATGGCCGCTTCAGCAGTGGGGGCTAATGCAGTTTTTTTTACAGATAATGCAGTACAGGGCGTAACAGCTACAGGATATGAAAGTGCACAAGCTGCTGGGTCTGCTGTGATGACTACAGGACAGCCAATTTCAGCCGTTATTGCTGGCTTGATTGCAGTGTTATTTGGTAAGTGGTTGAGTGGGAAAACGCCTTTGGATATGGTGATTGTGCCAGCTGCAACAACGATTGTCGGTACAGTTTCTGGATACTATTTGGCTGCTGTAACAACACCAGCTTTAGTTGCTGTTGGAAAGTTTATTGCTTCTAGTGTTGCAGTCAACCCAATTATTGGTACAGCAATTGTTGCTATGGTTTTCGGTGCGTTGACAATGACACCAGCGTCTGCAGCTGCTTTGGCTGTTGCGATTGGTGCAACTGGTATTACATCACCTGAAGCTGCAGGTGCTATCTTGATTGGAACGACTGCTGTTTTCGTTGGCTTCCCAGCAATGTCATTCCATGAAAATAAAATAGGAGCAACAATTGCACAAGGAATTGTTACACCAAAGATTCAGTTTCCAAATTTGACAGAAAATCCAGCTTTGATTATTCCACCAATGGTTGGTGCTGCAATTGCTGCACCCATTGCTACAATTATATTTAATGTAACAGCACCGTTTGCGATGGCCGGTATTGGATTTAACTCATTTATCGTGCCATTAGCATTAGCTGGTTCAAACCCAGTTGGTTTTGCTGCTTACATGATTATTGGTGTTGGTGTGCCAGTAATTGTATCATTTATTGGTTACCGGTTCATGCGCAAAATGGGATGGGCCAAGCCTCAACAACTACATTTAGAAATGATTTAATGTAAATAAAAAACTCATGTATGTTAGTAGTGACAACACGAGTTTTTTATTTTGTGTAGGTAGAACGATAGGAGAGGTTACTTTTTCCTTTTAGCCAGTTTAAATGAGTAAGTGGATTAGATTTAACACCCCAAATATCTAGTAAAGCGGCAATAGCAATATGAACGGGTGCTTGTGAGTCAAAGGTTACTTTAAGCTGGTTATAAATACCATCAGGACGATTTTCAGGTTTGACACTGAGCAATTTTTTGGTATTGTGGTATATGACGTAACGGTTTGCAATGAAATTTCCAGATATTAGCCAACCAAGATGTCTAACGTATACAAAATCACTTAGATGACCAAGAGTAAAGCTAATACTACCGACGATGTGACCACGATAGTTTAAGGTAAATCTTGGTGCAATACCATAAGATGTTTGCCGGATTCTCACTAAAACAACTCCAGACATATCTTGAACTTGAATTTCGTCAGATTTTTTTCCAGATCTACCGGAAACCAAGTAAGTTGCCTTGAGTTCTTGATCAAAAACAATGTTGACCCCATCGTTAATGCTATGTCGTTGGCGTAAGTAATATTTTGTCATTTGCAAACCTCATATTCAATTATTAGTTTATCATGAAAGAAGAAAAAATGTCATTATCACATACAACATGGGCACCAGCTGTCAAAAGTAAATTAACATCAGAATATTTAAATCGAGTAGCTGCATTTATACAGGAAACATACCACGATCAGCAGCGTGTTTTTCCACCGCAAGAAAAAATATTCAATGCTCTTGAAAAGACCCCGTTGCCAAGTACTAAAGTCATTATTATGGGTCAAGATCCCTACCATGAGATCGATCAAGCGCAAGGATTAAGCTTTTCAGTACCAGACAGTATTCCAGCACCACCTTCATTACAAAATATATTGAAGGAACTATCCACAGATATTGGTTCTCGTAAATCTCATGATTTAACCAGCTGGTCGATGCAGGGTGTATTGTTACTCAATGCAGTACTGACAGTTCCAGAGGGAAAAGCTAATGCACATCAAGGTATAATTTGGGAACCACTAACCGATGCGTTAATACAAATTGCTTCAGAGGATGAGGCACCTAAGGTCTTCATTTTGTGGGGGAAATTTGCGCAGTCAAAGCGAAAGCTTATTGATGAATCAAAACATCTAGTATTGATGAGTGCCCACCCCAGTCCTTTATCCGCATATCGTGGTTTTTTTGGAAGCCAACCGTTTTCGAAAGCTAATCAATTTTTGATTGAAAATGAAAGACAACCTATTAATTGGTTAAACTGAGTGAATAAATTCACAAAAATACTCAATTTCGCAGACTTTTACATATTTGTTTGTTACAATTAAAATGTAAAGAAATAATTCGTAGAAGCGAATTTGGAGGAATTATGGAACTTTTTGAGCAGTTAAAAAATAAAATTATCGGTAAAAATAAAACAATTGTCTTTCCTGAAGGTGAGGACGTGCGTATTCAAGGAGCCGCGGTTAGGTTAGCCACGGATAAATTGGTTAAACCAATTTTGTTGGGAAATGCTCAAAAAATTTCTGAAGTAGCACAGGCTAATAATTTTGATTTATCTTCGCTAGAAATTATTGACCCAGCCACTTATGATGAAAAAGAGCTAGCCAAGTTAAATGCTAGTTTAGTTGAACGTCGTAAAGGTAAGACAGACGCTGATACAGCCACAAAATGGTTACAAAATGTGAATTATTTTGGTACAATGCTGGTCTATACTGGTAAGGCTGATGGTATGGTTTCGGGAGCGGTTCACCCAACAGGAGATACAGTTCGACCAGCCTTGCAAATCATTAAAACGGCACCCGGTTCATCTCGCATTTCAGGTGCTTTCATCATGCAAAAAGGTGATCAACGTTACGTCTTCTCTGATGCTGCCATTAATATTGATATTGATGCTGAAACGATGGCTGAAATTGCTGTACAATCAGCAAATACAGCAAAGGTATTTGACATTGATCCTAAGGTTGCTATGCTTTCATTTTCAACTAAGGGATCAGCGAAGTCACCATTAGTTGACAAAGTTGCAAAGGCTACCAAATTAGCCAAAGACTTGGCACCAGAATTAGCAGATTCTATTGATGGTGAACTTCAGTTTGATGCTGCAATCGTTGAATCTGTTGCCGTGTCAAAGGCACCTGATTCAAAGGTTGCTGGGCAAGCCAATACCTTTATTTTCCCAAGCCTAGAAGCAGGTAATATTGGTTATAAGATTGCGCAACGTTTGGGTGGTTTTGAAGCCATAGGTCCTATTTTACAAGGATTAGCAAAACCAGTTTCTGATTTATCTCGGGGAGCTAATGAAGAAGATGTCTATAAAGTAGCAATTATTACTGCTGCACAAGCACTACAGTAAATCGCTAAAGTATAGTAAAAAAGAGCCTAACACCATTAAGGTTAGGCTCTTTTTTACTATGCGGATAACAGGAATCGAACCTGCACGGTGTTGCCACCATACCGACCTGAACGGTACGCGTCTGCCAGTTCCGCCATATCCGCAATTCAACTTTTTCATTATACCTGAAAAAATAAAGGTTGACAAATTTTCTTAGTATAGTAATATTAAATTACTCAAAGAAATAGGGATGTATCATGAATCGATCAATCTTTAATCAAACATCATCCTCCACTCGACCACTCATGTGATCGGGATTCTTTGCGTGCGATAGCGTAGAAATGACGGACAACATGGGTTTAGATACTTGTGTTGTCTTTTTGTATATTGAAAGGTATTTTAATGACAAACTACAATTTTTCGGCTGGTCCAGGCGTTCTACCAACGCCGGTTTTGACTAAAATAAAAGATGAATTCACTAAGAATGAATTTACGCACATGTCTATCATTGAGATTTCTCATCGTTCTAGTCAGTTCGAAGAGATTATAGCTAGTGCTGAAGAACGCTTACGTGATTTGATGAACATCTCTGACGATTATGGTGTTGCTTTTATTCAAGGAGGCGGTTCCACACAATTTGAGATGTTACCATTGAATTTTGCTAATCGTAAAAATAAAATTGCTGTATTAGACTCAGGTAATTTTGCCGCTAAGGCAGCAACAGCAGCAACAGCGATAGGCAAAACAGCGATTATTTTAGATAGTTCAAAAGATGATAAATATCACCATTTGCCAATGTTGTCACCTGATTTTCACGCTGATGATTACGATTATTTGCATCTAACGACCAATAATACCATTGAAGGGGCAACGTACCATCAGGATAATTTGCCAAAAACAACAGGAAGAATGACAGCTGATATGAGTTCTAATATCTTAGCAGAACCATATGATGTCAATCAATTTGATGCGATTTTTGCTGGTGCTCAAAAAAACTTGGGTCCTGCTGGTGTTACGGTTGCAATTGTAAAAAAAGATTGGTTAGCTGAACAAAATATTCAACATGTTGGTTCCATGTTGCGTTATCAAAGTTATTTGGATAAACATTCTATGTATAACACACCACCCGTATTTTCAATCTATGCATTAGACTTAGTACTTGAGTGGGTACAAGAGCAGGGTGGGGTGGATAGTATGTATGCCCAAAATATTAAAAAATCTTCTAAACTGTATGATTATATAGATAATTCTAGTTTTTACCAAGCACTTGTTGATAATTCGGCACGTTCATTGACAAATGTTGTGTTTACAACAAATAATTTAGAACGTGATCAGGTTATTGCGAAAGAAGCCGCGAAAGCAGGTTTATTCAATCTTAATGGTCATCGTTCTGTTGGTGGGTTCCGTGCTTCATTGTATAATGCACAACCTCAAGAAGCTGTTGACGCACTGATTACATTTTTGAAGAAAGCAGAAAAAGAGTACAAATGACAAATATTAAAACATATAACGCTATTAGTTCAAAAGGCATTGACTATTTGAAGGCACATCACTATGAAATTAATAGCGATGAAGCACCTAAGGCTATTTTATTACGTTCACAGAATTTACATAACGAACCAATCGATGAAGATGTGCGTGCTATTGTACGTGCTGGCGCTGGATTTAACAATATTCCAGTAGAAGAATTATCAAAGAGAGGTATAGTTGTTTTTAATACACCAGGTGGTAATGCGAATGCGGTAAAGGAATTAACTATTGCTTCATTAGTACTTGCTGCTCGTCCAGTCATTGGTGCAATTGATTTCGCTAATGATACACGCGGTGGTGATGTTTCTTTGCGAACAGAATCTAACAAAGGTGGGTATCGTGGTACAGAATTAGCAGGCAAAACATTGGGTGTTATTGGTCTTGGTAATGTTGGTTCGAAGGTAGCTAACACAGCTTTAGCGCTTGATATGGATGTTATTGGCTACGACCCAGGACTGAATGCTAATACTGCTTGGCGTGTAGATCGACATGTTTTACATGCTCGAAATGTTGAAGAAGTTTTGACACAAGCTGATTATGTGACCGTTCACATTCCTTTGGAAGAAAAAAATAAATACTTTATTGATGCTGATAAATTAGCTTTGATGAAGCCAACGGCTGCATTACTTAATCTTTCTCGTGGTGGGATTGTTGACGATAGTGCAGCAAAAGATGCTTTGGATAATGATAAGTTACGTGTCTATATTACCGATTTTGCCGATGATGTTCTATTTGATAATCCCAAGGTCATTATTACTCCTCATATTGGTGGATCAACCATTGAAGCTGAAGATACGAGTGCACTAATGGCTGTACGTCAATTGGATGAGTATCTAACAACGGGAAATATCGTTAACTCAGTTAACTATCCCGATATAAATGAACCTTTTACAACCAAATATCGTGTTGGCATTATTCATGAAAATGTACCTAACATGATTGGACAAATTTCAAAATTCTTCGGTGATCACAGTATTAACATTGAGCAATTAAGTAATCGAGCTGTAGGACCATACGCATATACAATGGTCGCAATTAATGATTTTACAAAAGACCAACAAGAATTAGTGAAAACAGCCCTAGATGAAATACCACATGTTATTTTGACACGTCGTTATGTGAACGCAAATATTTAAAGGAAAAAACAATGACCAAAGAATTACAAGAATCTGCAATCAAAACATTAGCCCGCCGTGGTGTATCTTTTAAAGACATCGCCGATGGTACACGCACGTTTTTAACAAATAAATACCATGATGCCATTAACGAAGATATTCTGACAAAATCAATTGAGCATGTATTGTATAAGGATGAAGTGGCTGATATTATTTTAACGGCTGTTTACTTAGATGAGCAAGCAGAAGTGATGCCAGAGGATCAACCACTTAAAGCACGCTTGCGACGTGATGCAAACGGCCATAATGTAGATGAAATCTTAGCTATTGCTATCACACAACAATTTTCAGCAGCAGCTACAGTGCATTATGGCTTGTTAGACGATTTAAAACCAGGATTAATTGGCAAAATTAACGATAAGACAGATAGCATCAATGTATATTTAGATGATATTTTAGCAGCTTTAATTGCTAGTGCCGCAATGTCGTATTTGGAACTGCTAGGTGGCAACCAATATTAATATACATCACCTTGTTTTACTGGAAAATGTGGTCAGTTTTTGTTAAAATAGAAGCGTTATTCATTAATTTCAAGGAGATGACACAATGTCAGGACACAGTAAATGGCATAACATTCAAGGTCGTAAAAACGCCCAAGATGCTAAGCGTGGTAAAATTTTTCAAAAGATAGCGCACGACTTATATGTTGCTGCAAAAGCTGGTGGTGCTGATCCAGATATGAATGCATCATTGCGGTTAGTTGTTGAAAAGGCTAAAGCAGCAAACATGCCTAAAGATAATATTCAGCGTGCATTAGACAAGGCATCTGGTGCCGGGGGTCAAAAGTTTGAAGAAGTAACTTATGAGGGTTATGGTACGGCTGGTGTAGCTGTTTTAGTAGAGACATCAACAGATAATATTAACCGAACTGTATCGTCAATTCGTAATTCATTCAAACATTTTGGAGGTGCGTTAGGTACTTCAGGTTCTGTTGCCTTTCAATTCGATCGAAAGGGATATTTAGCTATCGACCGTACAGCATATCCAGAGTTAGATGAAGACACAATATTGGAAGCTGCTTTAGAAGCTGGTGCAGAAGATGTACAAACTTCTGACGAAGCTTTTGAAATTTATACAGAACCAGCCGATTTTCAAACTGTAGAATCTGCTTTGACAGATGCTGGTTATGCGTTTGAAGAATCTGAAGTTACAATGATTGCTCAAAATTCAATGGATATTTCTGATGAAGATCGTGAAAAGCTTGATAGATTGGTCGATGAGTTAGAAGAAAATGAAGATGTTTTAGCGGTTTATACAACAGCAGACTAGTTTTAAAAGGACAAAAATAGTCCTTTTTTATTTTGCTAAAAGACTAATAAACTAAATCAAATACCATGAATGTTAGAAAATATTAGTAATATTCTCAAAATGTATTTTGAAAATATGGTAAAATGGATAAGTAAAAAACGTTTAATGTATTTAATGTTCGTTTTCTACTAAAAAATCAACATCAATAGAGGGACACTCACAGATAGGTGCAAACAGATTAGTTATTATTTTTTATACGTAACTAGTTTTCTCCGACAAGCCTATCCCGTCTGAAAGCAGCTATTGATGTTACAGGAGAAAAAATATATGTCTGGTGTAATTGTTGTTGGTTCGCAATGGGGTGATGAAGGAAAAGGTAAAATTGTTGACTTTTTCGCGGAACATGCGGATGCAGTAGTGCGTTATCAAGGTGGTAATAACGCAGGGCACACAATTTGGCATGGTGATACAAAGTTTGAATTATCAGCATTGCCATCAGGAATTGTGACAAAGGGACAACTTGCAGTTTTGGGTAATGGTGTTGTGATTAACCCAGAAGCATTGTTAGCTGAGATTAAAGAAGTTGAATCTCAAGGTATTACAGTTGAAAATTTGATTATATCCAATCGTGCGCATGTTATTATGCCTTATCATATTGCGTTAGATAAAGCATCTGAATCAGCGTCAAATAACCGTATTGGTACAACCAAAAAAGGAATTGGACCAGCTTATACAGATAAAATATCACGTGTTGGTATCCGTATTGCTGACTTAATTGATCCCGAAATTTTCGGTAAATTATTGAAAGAATACTTGCCATTTAAAAACGCTCAATTAACAAAATTATATGGCGAGGAAGCACTCGATTACGATGAAATTTATAACAAATATGTCGAATACGGTCGTAAATTAGCGCCATATGTAACAGATACATCATATTTGCTTGGCCAACAAATGAAAGAAAATAAACGCGTTGTTTTCGAGGGCGCGCAAGGTGTAATGTTGGATGTGGACCATGGTACTTATCCATACGTTACAAGTTCAAATCCTACAGCCGGTGGTGTTATGAACGGTGCTGGTGTTGGACCAAAGCAAATTCAAGATGTTGTAGGAGTTATTAAAGCTTATACATCACGTGTTGGTGAGGGACCTTTCCCAACTGAATTGTTTGATGCAACTGCAGATCATATTAGAGAAATTGGACATGAGTATGGTGTAGTGACAAAGCGTCCTCGTCGTATTGGGTGGCTAGATGTAGTTGCACTGCGTCATGCAGTACAAGTATCTGGTCTTACAAAGCTGGCCATTAATTCATTAGATGTTTTATCTGGTCTAAAAGAAATTAAAATTGCAACATCATATAATTATAAAGGTGAAGAAATTCATCATTTCCCAGCATCAGATACTTGGTTCAAAGGATTGGATGTCAATTTTGAAACTTTGCCAGGTTGGGAAGAAGATATTACTGGTGTAACTAAGTTTGAAGATTTGCCAGTAAATGCACAAAATTATTTGAAACGTATCTCTGAATTATTGGAGGTTGAGTTGTTAAGCTTTGCTGTTGGTCCAAAGCCAGAGCAAACGCATTTATTACGTCCAGTTTGGGCATAAATTATATAATAGAAATAAGCAATTAAAACAAATTATTTTGTTTTAATTGCTTATTTTTTTATTAATATACATAAAAAACAACATATACAGTTTTATAATGTATAAAAAAGGATTATTATTGCATATTTAATCAATTGGCGGTAATATAAAGTCATTGAAAAGCTAAAGAAAATAACGAGGGCACAATTATGACAGACACATTAGTATTAGCGTATTCAGGTGGTTTAGATACTTCAGTGGCCATTCCTTGGTTAAAAGATAAAGGCTACGATATTATTGCTGTTGTACTAGATGTTGGACAACATGGTAAAGATTTAAATGAAATTCAAGCAAAAGCATTGAAAGTCGGTGCTAAACAGTCCATCGTGATTGATGCAAAGGCGGAATTTGCAGATAAATATGTTGCGCCAGTGATTAAAGCAAACATGATGTATGAAGGCGAATACCCAATGGTATCTGCATTATCACGTCCACTGATTATTAAAAAGTTAGTTGATATTGCACATGAAAATGATGCAGTGGCCATTGCTCACGGTTCAACAGGACATGGAAATGATCAAGTACGATTCGAAGCTGCTATTCATTCGCTTGATCCAGATATGAAAATTGAAGCACCGATTCGTGATTTTCAGTGGTCACGTGAAGAAGAAATTGAATATGCACAAGCTCATGATGTTCCTGTACCTATTAACTTGGATTCGCCATATTCTATTGATGAAAATTTATGGGGTCGTGCTAATGAAGCCGGTATCCTAGAAAACCCATGGAATCAAGCACCTGAAGATGCATTTGCTCTAACAGCGGCAATTGAAGATGCGCCAGATACACCAGAATTTATTGATATCACTTTTGAAGAAGGTGTGCCAGTCGCACTTAATAATGAACAGTTATCATTAGAAAAACTGATTATCAAAGTGAACAAAATTGCCGGTATTCATGGAATAGGGCGTATTGACCATATTGAAAATCGTTTAGTCGGCATCAAGTCTCGTGAAATTTATGAAGCGCCAGCTGCAGCCGTATTAATGACAGCACATAAAGATTTGGAAGATTTAACACTAGAACGTGATGTGGCTCATTTCAAACCCATTGTTGAGCAACAATTAGCCAATTTAGTTTATGAAGCAAAGTGGGTATCACCATTATTTGACAGCTTAATGGCATTTATTGATGACACACAAAAGAATGTTAACGGTGTAGTGAAAATGAAGTTATTTAAGGGCAATGCTACAGCTGTTGCACGTCAATCTGAGCACAACTCATTGTATGATGAGGATTTAGCAACATATACGTCATCATCATCATTTGATCAAGCTTCAGCTGTTGGTTTCATTAAGTTGTGGACGTTAAGTAATACTGTGTATGAACAAGTTAATCATGTTCATTCACAACCAAAAAAGAATACCGTAAAGTAAGATCATGCGAGTTTAGCTCGCGTACATAAGTGTAAGGGAGCAATGAAACATATGAGTGATAAATTATGGGGTGGACGTTTTACTGCTAAAGCTGCAGAATGGGTGGATGAGTTCGGTGCATCAATTCACTTTGATCAAAAGATGGCATCTGAAGATCTCGAAGGCTCAATTGCCCATGCTAAAATGCTAGGGAAGCAAGGGATTATTAGTAATGAAGAGTCAAAAGAAATTGTTAATGGATTGACTGCGTTATACGAAGAATTAGAAGCAGGGAAAATTGTATTTGATGTTAAGAATGAAGATATTCACATGAATATGGAGTCATTATTGACTGAAAAAATTGGACCTGTAGCTGGTAAATTACATACAGCACGATCACGTAATGATCAAGTTGCTACAGATTTTCATTTATGGGTTAAGCATCGCTTGCCGCATGTTTTAGAGGTGCTAACAGAGTTGCAAGCTGAACTTTTGGTCCTTGCTGATGAACATGCTGATACGGTAATGTCGGGATACACACACTTACAACATGCGCAACCAATTACTTATGGTCATTATCTTTTGGCATACTTTGAGATGTTTCAACGTGATTATGAACGTTTTGAATTTAACCAAAAGCATGCTAGTATTTCACCGTTGGGTGCTGCTGCATTAGCTGGTACAACGTTTCCAATTGACCGTGAATTTGTCGCAGATGAGTTAGGATTTGATGCTATCTACCATAATTCATTAGATGCAGTTTCAGATCGTGATTTTGCATTAGAATTTTTATCAAATGCTTCAATACTTATGATGCATTTATCAAGAATGGCAGAAGAGCTAATTTTGTGGTCAACGTATGAGTTTAATTATATTGAATTATCTGACGATTTTTCAACGGGGTCATCCATTATGCCCCAAAAAAAGAATGCTGATTTTGCAGAATTGGTTCGTGGTAAAACTGGCAGAACTTACGGTTCATTGATGTCCTTATTGACAACAATGAAATCATTGCCACTGGCATATAACAAAGATATGCAAGAAGATAAGGAACAAGTTTTTGATATTATGGACACTGTTTTGGCATCTGTTAAAGTATTCACAGGAATGTTAAATGGTTTGACTGTCCATAAAGAACGAATGTTAGCAACCACACAAGATGACTTTTCAAATGCGACTGAATTGGCTGATTATTTAGCAACAAAAGGTGTGCCATTTCGTGAAGCACATGCGATTGTTGGACAACTTGTTTTAATTGGTATTCAATCAAAAACACCATTACAAAAAATGAATTTATCTGATTTACAAGCAGCGGCACCACAAATTGAGGAAGATATTTATGATAAGTTAGCTTCTGAAACCGCCGTTAACCGTCGTACGTCCATTGGCGGTACCGCTGTTGAAAACGTTAAAAAAGAAATTCTACGTAATCAAAAAATATTGGAGGCAAGGGGATGAAATCACATTTTCAAGGTAAATCTTTTTTGAAAGAGATAGATTTTAATAAGAAAGAATTAGAAACATTAATTGATTTGGCAGCTCATTTTAAATATTTGAAGAAAAATAATATTCCCCATAAATATTTAGAAGGTAAGAATATTGCGTTATTGTTTGAAAAAACATCTACTCGAACACGTTCAGCATTTACAGTTGCTGCCAATGATTTAGGGGCTCATCCAGAATTTTTAGGGAAAAATGATATTCAGTTCGGTAAAAAAGAATCTCTAGAAGATACAGCCAAGGTATTTGGTAGTATGTACGATGCGATTGAGTATCGCGGCTTCTCACAAGAGGTGGTAGAAGGTTTGGCTGAATATAGTGGTGTGCCAGTTTGGAATGGCTTGACTGATGATTGGCATCCAACACAAATGTTAGCTGACTTTTTGACTATAAAAGAACAATTAGGTCACATAACCGGAGCTACACTAGCCTATATGGGTGATGGACGTAATAATGTCGCGAATTCTTTATTGGTTACAGGAGCAATACTTGGGGTTAATGTGCACATTGTTTCACCCAAAAGTTTACAGCCCAGTGCAAAAATTATAACGTTGGCTAATCAAAAAGCAGCTGAATCAGGTGCTAAATTGTTAATTACTGATAATATAGATGCAGGTGTCAATGGTGTTGATATTTTGTATACTGACGTTTGGGCTTCGATGGGTGAAGAAAATACTTTTGCTGAAAGAATCAAGTTATTGACACCATATCAAATTAATAAATCACTGGTTGAAAAAACACATAATGAGCAGGTTATTGTGTTGCATGATTTACCAGCTTTTCATGATTTAAATACTAAAATGGCACAGGATATCTATGATAAGTTCGGTATTAAGGAAATGGAAATTACTGATGAAGTGTTCCACGCACCTTACGCGCATCAATTTGAACAAGCTGAAAATAGGCTACATACGATTAAGGCTGTTATGGCAGCTACTTTGGGTAACATGTTTATACTAAATTAAAATAAATGAAAAAGGATTCTAGTGCAATTAGAATCCTTTTTGTTCGAGTTTAGTGTTATTATTTTCATTAAAAAATATTATAGTTACTTTAGAGCTGTCCAACGCCAATTCTCAATTTCGGGTAGATCAGTTCCTTGAGATTTTGTAAAAGCATTGTGTTCTGCTAATTTATCTGTCATTTCCTGCATAACAAAAGCATAGTTTGTTTGGATTTCTTCAGACAACATGTTGATAGCCGACTTGACTAAATTAAAACGATCAATTTTATTCAATACACGCATGTCAAATGGTGTTGTAATATCACCGACCTCACGATATCCGTGAACATTAAGATGATGATTATTTCGCTTAAAGAAAATTGATTCAATCATGGGTTCATAACCGTGGAATACGAATAATACTGGGACATCGGTTGTAAAGTAGGAATCAAACTCTGTATTACTTAGACCATAATTAACATCTGCTCTTAATTTGAATAAGTCTAACACATTAATGTAACGTATTTTGAGAAATGGTATATATTTATGCAATATATGAATAGCTGCTAGACTTTCAGTTGTTGGTTCTGATCCAGCAGAAGCAATAACGATATCTGGTTTACTGCCATTATCGGTACTTGCCCAATCAATAATACGCAATCCTTGATGAACTAGTTGTTTGGCTTCAGTAGGAGAGAACCACTGTAAGCGGGGATGTTTACTAGCCACAATATAGTTAATACGTTGTGTTGATTTGGCTGCCTTTTCAAATGTTGCAACTAAACTATTAGCATCTGCTGGGAAAAATTCACGAATGAAATCAGGTTGTTTCTCATATAACATTGTTGTAACACCTGGATCTTGGTGAGAGTAACCATTGTGATCCTGTTGGAAAACAGTAGAATCAGCAATAATATTTAACGCAGGTACGTTTTTACGCCATGAAACATCATGTGAATGGTTTAACCATTTAAAATGTTGGACAATCATATCGTCCACTTCACGGATAAATACTTCATAACTAGCAAAAAATCCGTGTCTACCAGTTAAGGTATAAGCTTCTAGCATACCTTCATCATAATGTTCAGATAGCATTGAATCAATAATGCGACCCTCAGGTGCCATAAATAAATCATTTGGTTCTTTTATTGGTAGTAGCCATTGTCGATTAGTTGTCTCAAAAATATCTTGGAAACGATTAGAGGCAGTTTCGTCTGGTCCAAAACCACGAAAATTAGTCGGATTATGATTGATGATATCACGTAAGTAGTGACCTAACACAACAGCATCTTGTGCTAAATCTTTTCCGGGTTGCTCATGATTAATTAAATAGTTATTAATGTTGGGTAATGATAAAGGTTCAATAATACCTGCATTTGTAACATGGTTAGTAGCCATACGTAATGATTTTTTTGGTAATACTGATTGAATATTTTTGGCAAGGCGTCCTTTTTTATCAAACAATTCTTCTGGTTGATAAGATTCTAACCACTCGACAAGTTGTGGAATATATTCCGGATGATTTTGATCGGCTGGAATTGGAATTTGATGTGCACGAAACGAGTTTTCAATGGGTTCACCGTCCCAAGTTTTTGGACCAGTCCAACCTTTTGGTGAACGCAATATAATCATTGGCCATAATGGACGGGTAACATCATCTTTTGATTGTTGTGAGGCATTTTCATGAATGGCTTTTATTTCTTCAAAAACTGTATCCATAGTTTGAGCCATTTCTTCGTGGACTTGCATGATTGGCTTTTCAAATGAACTGACAAAATATGGATGCCAACCAAGGCTATGAAAGTATTCGGTGAGTGTTTCATCTGATTCACGCGATAAGACAGTTGGATTAGCAATCTTGAAACCATTTAAATTAAGAATTGGTAAGACAGTGCCATCATTTTTAGGATTTAAGAACTTATTAACATGCCAAGAGGTAGCTAATGGGGCAGTTTCAGCTTCTCCATCTCCTACAACAACTGCAGCAATTAAATCCGGGTTATCTAAAACAGCGCCAGCTCCGTGTAAAATAGAGTAACCCAGTGCTCCACCTTCGTGTATAGAACCAGGAACTTTAGGATCGGCGTGAGAAGCTACGCCACCAGGGAATGAAAAGCGTTTAAACATTTTTTGCATTCCGGATTCATCCTGTGTAATTTCTGGGAATGCTTCAGTATAGCTTCCATCAAGATAAGCATTGGAAATCATTACTTGTCCGCCATGACCTGGGCCTTCAATATAAAACATATTTAGGTCAAATTTATTAATAGCACGGTTTAAATGCGCATAAATAAAATTCTGACTGGGAATTGTTCCCCAATGACCGATGGGATGAATTTTAACCTGAGAAGGTGTTAGTTTCTCTTTGAGTAAAGGATTTTCTAATAAATATAATTGACCGACCGACAAATAATTAGTAGCTCGCCAGTAAGCATCTAAATTTTTTAGATACGTTGTTGAATCAGTGTTCATTGATATAAATTCCTCCAATTAGTGTATAACAAGATACGTGAGTGCGCACTACAGGAATAATGTAAAAAGCATTTTCAAGATACAAAATAACTTTGCAAAGTATACTAAACGACCAAAACTAATCATACAAAATAAAAAGCTGGTTGTATTATCAAGCTATCTTTTTACATGTTTATCGTAAATGTTAACAATAAAAAAGTCAACACCAATATTTATATTGGGCCGTACCAATTTATTTATTGGGATCTTAATATATAATTAAAATACTGATATGATAGCATTTTGATAGAAAAAAGGAATTTTTGTTTGAAAAAAATTTGCACACTATTCTTTAAGTATGCTAGAATCAATTTTGTTAGTCATAACATACTAGGGGTGCTTTTATAGCAATATCAAAAGCTGAGAGACAAGATGTTATCTTTGAACCCTTTGAACCTGATCTGTAGCAAACAGCGTAGGAAAGTATGAGATATATGGTTTTTTTGGGGACCACATTAATCGTCATACTATATCTAAACAGTGTTTGCAATATACATCAATGTTGTTGTAAACACTGTTTTTCTTTTTAACAAATTGAGGAGGCATTTTTTGTGTGAACGAATTTTTTTGGCGGCACCTTTTAAACAACTATTAACTGTAGACAATGTATTGCAATCAAGTAGTTTACGAGAAATTAAAAAAATAATTCAATTTTTAGAAAATAAGAATTACATAGTTGATAATGCACATAAAAGGGAAAAATGGGGATTAAAAATGATGACCCCTAACCAATGTACTGCTGCTGACTATAGTGCTATTGAAGATTGTAATATTTTCATTGCTTTTCCAGGTAATCCTGCATCACCGGGAACACATATTGAAATAGGATGGGCTTCGGCTTTTAATAAAAGAATTATTTTATGTTTGAGAAAAAATGTAGACTATGCTTATTTGATAAGGGGTTTACAGACTATTGCTAATGTTGAATACATATATTATGAAAATATGATAGAATGCCTATCAAAAATAGATTATATTGACAGAGAGCGTATTATCTGATGAAAGTTTATAATAATTTTAATGAAGCCTATGTATCGATTTTAGAAGAAGTTTATTATCATGCAGAATTTTTTAATCAACCACGTGGATTCAGTAGTCGAGAAAAATTAGGTATGAACTTCAAATTAAATAATCCAACTCAAAGAATCGTATTGAATTCGTTGAGAAAGACAAATATTGTTTTTAATATTGCTGAAGCACTTTGGTATTTAACTGGGAAAAATGATTTGGATTTTATCAGTTATTATAATAAGCGGATGCCTGATTATTCAATGGACAATAAAACATTAACAGGAACAGCATACGGCACAAAAATATTTAACTTTAACAATCAAAAAACTAATCAATGGCAAAATGTTAAAGAGGTTTTGAGACAAGATCCAGATTCAAAACGAGCTGTAATACAAATATTTAATGCAGATGAATTGATGATTAAGAATAATTTGGATGTCTCATGTACATTAGCATTACAATTTATGATTCGAGAAAAACAATTACATATGGTTGCCTATATGCGTGCTAATGATGCCTTTCGTGGCATTGTAAGTGATACGTTCTCATTTACCTTTATGCAAGAATTTATGGCACGTGAATTGGGCATTGAAGTTGGTAACTACTATCATCAAGTCGGTACAATGCATATTTATGAACCAGATAATCAATGGGCTCAGCATGTTATGCGGCAGCAAGATCAAACCAATTTTGAACAGCCTATAATGCCCAATGGTAATAATTGGCCAATGCTAACGGAATTGATGAAATATGAAAAAATGCTAAGATTAAACGAGTTGACGGTAGATTGGCAGTTTATCAAAAATACTGGATTATCAGATTATTGGCGACAAATATTAGCGCTATTTAGTATTTATCAAATGATCCACTATCATAAAAATATTGATATACAGTTGTTCAAACATCTATGGCCCATATATCAGTATTTGCTTGTTAATAAGTGGCCAACTCAACTAAGTTAGGAAATTTTATGATAGAAAATATTTTTAAAGATGAAATAATCGCTGATAAATTTAATAGGTATAATGATGTCCTAGAACAAGTTTTAGGTTATAATCTGGTCATTTCTATGTTGAGGTCTTATCAATCTAAAACAATTTTAGATTATGGCTGTGGACCTGGAAAAGTGTCTTTACAATTAGCTGAAAAATTATCAGCTAGCGTGTTTGCAATTGATGAATCAGCTAAAATGATTGATATCGCTAGAAAAGAACGGCCTCATGAGTGTGTTAACTATACTAAGGTTGAAAATGATAACTTAGATTTTATACAAGATAATAGTCTTGATAGTGCCATAGCCTGTTATGTTTTTATAAATAATTCTTCTGAAAAACGTATATGTAATATCATGAACCAGATATATTGTAAGCTGAAACCAAATGGACGTTTTATTATTTTAGATACCAACCCCAATAACACAGGAGTATCATTTTCTACATTTCAAAACGGTATATCTGGGAAAAAATATCATTATGGCGAGCATCGTGTTGAAAAACTAAATATTGGTAGTAACGAGCATCTTATTTTAAACGATTTTCATTGGCCCACTAAAATGTACGAACGAAATTTAACTCAATCAGGATTTAAGCAAGTTGAAGTATTATATCCTAAACTAAATGACTTTACGTCCGAAGAAATAAAACAAATAGAAAAACAATATAAGTATTATGATTGGTCAAATGAAAAAATAAAAGCTCCGTTTATTCTTTATCAGGCAAAAAAATAAAAGTACGCACCTACGATCAAGGTGCGTACTTTTATTTTTTAACTTTCAGTTGTGATACTAAAGTAGCGTCTGGCGTAACATATAATGTTTGCTGGCCTTCAAAAATAACAAATCCTGGTTTTGAACCATTCGGTTTGCGCAACTTTCCAGCAGGTAGATAATCAACAGGCACATTAGCCGAGTCACGGGCTTTGCTATAATATGCAGCTAACTTAGCTGCTTCAAGTAAAGTATCATCGCTTGGTGTTGCACTATGAATGATAACATGGGAACCGGGAATTTTTTGTACATGTAACCAAATATCACGACGATCAGCTTGCTTGAGAGAAAGCCGTTCATTTTGTAAGTTATTTTTACCAACTTCAATCAATGTACCGTCTGAACTTTCAAACTTATCTGGTTTTGATACTTTTGGCTTTTGTTTATTTTTCTTGTTAGCGCGAAGATAACCTTCAGCCGTTAATTCTATGCGAATGTCTTCGACATCTTTTGGTGAAGCAACATCTAACTGGGCCATGATATTGTTGAAATAGTCAATCTCATTGTCAGTTAAACTTAGTTGCTTATTGACATAATCTACAGCTGTTCGCAGCTTACGATATTTATTAAAATATTTTTCAGCATTTTTGAGTCCATCTAATTTAGGATCTAGTGCAATGTCTAATAAATTATTATTATCATAATAATTTTCAATCTTAACAGTTGTCATTCCTTTATGAACTAAGTGAGGATAAGTGATTAGTAAATCACCTTTTATTTTCAGATCATTGGCATTCTCTGCCTCATCCAATGTTTTCAGTAGTTTTTTTCGCTTTGTAATATTCTTTTTTAGCTCATTTTTAACAACACGAACAAGGGTACCAGCTTGCTGATTAACTCGTTCACGTTCAGCTTTTCCAATATAATAAGCATCAAGCATCTCGCCTAAGGTGGGGAAGGATTCTTGTGTAACGCTATCTTGTAGCCAGTTAAATGCAGAATAAGTTAAAGCACCTTTATCTGAAGTAAATAGTGTAGGAGCGAGGTTATCAAAACGAGTTAACCATTCTCGGGCATGTGCTAAATGATCACCATCTTGATTAATAGTGCGAGCCAAAGATTCAGCAGACTCCCGACCAAATCCTTGATAAGTTGTCTGAATATGTTTGGCCCAGTCCTTATAGGACATATCCAAAATCATTTGTGCCAGAGAGTCTATTCCTGCAGTAAATGGATTTTTCAAATTTTGTGCAGGTGGTAACACATATGTTGCACCTGGTACTAGTGAACGTACTCGGTTTTGGTCTGCAGGGACATGTTTAATCAGTTCGAGAATTCGTGAATCTTTTTCTCGAACTAAAAATAAGTTCGAATGGCGGCCCATCATTTCCAATGTTAAACGAATAGGTTGGATATCACCTAATTCATCACGTGCATTGACATAAAAATTAATAATACGATCGTTTTCAATTTGCTCAATTTTTTGTAACTTTGCTCCCTCTAAGTAGCGGCGTAAGAACATAACAAAATTAGGTGCAGTTTGAGGATTTTCGTATGGAATATGTGTAATTTGTGCACGAGAATAACTAGGATGTGCACTTAATAGTAACGGATAATTTTGGCCATTATTACGTACGACCAAAACAATTTCATTTGAATAGGGTTGATGGACTTTTGTAATACGTCCACCAACAATTAAACTATTCAATTCATGAACGATTGCATGTGTAAATAATCCATCTAGCGGCATTTTAGGTACTTCCTTTTAATTTATTTCGGTGGATTTTTATATTGAAGTTTTTTATATCAATTTTTTAAGCATCCAACTGGTTGATTTCTAACCCTTTCATTGTATCATGTAACGATATGCTAGTTCTTCAGTATCGGAGGTAAAATAAAAGCAAATCGCTAGTGTTTAAAGTGATTTGCTTTTATTTGATTTGTGTAAATTATTTTACGGTAGCTTCCATAGCTTTGACAATCTCTTCTAGTGATTGGCTACCAAAAATAACATTGGGACTGTTGTTGATGAACATTGCTGGCACGCTCATAATATGGTGAGCCTCACGAATATCTGGGAATAATTGTAAATCAATCATTTCTGCAGAAATTTGGTTGTTTATTGCAGCAATGTGTTGGCAGGCAGCTACAACATCTGGGCAAAAATGACAGTTTAATGAAACACCAATAGTTAAATCAGCTTTTGGTAGTTTTTTGATGCGTTTCACTAATTGTTCATCAATTGATTGTCCAGGACCAACAGTGTTATAAATTGCTAGTACAAGAGAATTCAACTCATGGCCGGTAGGAATACCACTAAATACAATGCCAGTATCCTGATAGTTAGCAGTTAATAATCTGAAATGAGGCATACGCTGTACTTGATATTTTTCTTCTAACTCTTGGTCAGTAGGTACTACCTTGAAATGAATATGCTTATTTAACTGACTAAATTCTTCTAAAAAAGACGAAAGTTCATGACTTTTAGCGGAGTCATCAGTTAGTTGATAGAGAACAATATCTTGATTTAATTTATTAAAAATTGGTTTTAAACTTTGAATAATTTCTTTTGAAAACCATTGTCCAACGTGAGTTGCAATAAGGGGAGATGTTTCTGTATCTAACCGACTGGTTTCACCAATAGAATTTTTGCTGGTGATTTTTTTTGTTGAACGATTAATTGGAATGTTTAAGGCGCGTTTTTGTTTAGCAACAAACACTTCAGCACTAGTAGCGGCATTTGCGCCATCAGAAGCTGCTGTAACAATTTGTCGTAATGGTTTTGAAGTGACATCTCCAGCAGCAAATACACCCATAATGTTGGTTTGGGCTGATTGATTAACGACAATGTAGCCATCACTATCCAAATTGATTTTGTCTTTAAATAACTCTGTTTGTGGGTCAGTACCAACATAAACAAAAATACCGAAAGTGCGGTTATTATTTTCAACATGATAAGCTATTTTTTCTTTAGTTTTATTATTCAAAAAAGTAGCATCTGTTAAATAATTTTGTCCTTCAACCGAAATAATTTCAGTGTTATGCCAAATAGTAATTTTAGGATTTAGTTGTGCTAGATCGGCTGTTAAGGGTGGACAAGT
Organism: Leuconostoc litchii; assembly: GCF_008107645.1. Taxonomy (GTDB): domain Bacteria; phylum Bacillota; class Bacilli; order Lactobacillales; family Lactobacillaceae; genus Leuconostoc; species Leuconostoc litchii. The sequence goes on from NZ_SDGY01000001.1 coordinate 94,278, forward strand.
AAAGTCATCAGATCTCATAACGATAGTCACATGACGAGCAAATCTTGTAAGATAGTCTGCTTCTTCAGCCGCGGCATAACCACCGCCTATGACAAATACTTCTAAACCGCTAAAAAGCTCACCATCACAAGTAGAACAGTACGCTACACCGCGACCACGAAAGGTATCTTCACCTTTAAAACCGACTTTATGTGGTTGAGCACCTGTAGCGATAATTATACTACGTGCATAATAGATATTTTTTTTACCGGTAACTGTTTTGATTGGTTCATCAGTAAAATCATAATCTCTGATAGCATCAAAAACAAATTGTACACCAAATTGTTCAGCTTGCTTTTGCATTTTATTGACTAAAGCTGTACCATCAATTGTCTCAACAGCAGGGTAGTTTGATACTGTTGATGTTGTGGTAACTTGTCCACCAATTTGATTACTTTCAATAATCAGCGTATCCAGTGTTGCACGTCCAGCGTATATACCTGCTGATAAACCAGCAGGTCCACCACCGATAATAATTGTGTCGTAAATATGAGGTTCAGTCATGGTATAACCCTTAAAGTTTACCGACTAAATCTAAGCTAGGAGTAATCGTATCTTCGCCTGGATGCCAATTAGCAGGGCAAACACGATCACCGTGTTCGGCAACAAATTGAGCGGCTTCTAACGTTCTCAAAATTTCTTCAGCATTTCGACCAATACCCATGTTATTAATCGTGTATGATTGGATTTTTCCTTCAGGATCAACTATAAACACGGCTCGAAAAGCTAATCCAGATTCTTCATCCAGTACATTAAAGAAACGAGCTAATTTACCAGCGGGATCGGCTAACATAGGATATCTCACTTTTGCAATTGTATCAGTAGCTTCTGCCCAAGCTTTGTGTACAAATTCGCTGTCCTCAGACACTGAATAGATTTCAGCATTAACTTTTTGGAAATCTGTGTAGTGATCAGCTAGGTCACCCAACTCAGTCGGGCACACAAATGAAAAATCGGCTGGATAGAAGAAATAAATCCCCCATTTGCCCAATGTATCTTGCTTTGAGATTTCTGAAAATTCACCATTTTGATACGCATTAACCTTAAAGTCAATAATCTCTGAATCGATAAAATTAGTTGTCATAATTTCTCCTTTTCTTATTAGAATAATTCTAAACTAATTTCATTATACAACTATTTAATCTTAAAAATCAAGAATCATTTTAAATTAAATAGGTTAAATGATTCTTATAGGCTTAAATTTTTTATTTGTGGCGTATTTTACATAAAAATCACATAATGTTATAATTATTGCATTGTATTTAAAAATGAAAGGAATCCAATGAATTACGACAATTATGTCCCGAAAGCGTCAAGAAAAGAAGTTAGTCAAGAAAGAATCAAGTTTTTGAAACTATTAAGTAAGGTAGCGGTAGTTTTTTGTTGTTTGATGTATATTTCGTATATTCCTCAAATTACATCTAATTTATCCGGACATCCTGTTTCAGTGCTACAACCACTTTGTGCTACTGTTAACGCTACTTTATGGGTAACATATGGTTGGCTCAAGACATACAAAGATTGGCCAGTAATTTTAGCCAATATTCCTGGGGTCATTTTTGGAATAGTAACAGTAATAACTGTTTATATTCATTAATTAAATAAAAAGATAAGAAAAGCGCTCACCGTTAAGGGTGGGCGCTTTTAAAATAATTAATATTTTCGTTGACTTAATTCGCTGAGATGTCCAAGAATAATGTGAGTAACTTCTTTTGAGAAATATTCTCGACTCACTGGGCGATAACGTTTTAAAAATCTCAATCCAGGAATACTCTGAACGAACTTTAAAATAATAGCCGGAATATATGAATACATTCTAGATTTATCATATACAATACCCGGGAAAACATTATATGCGCGTTCACCTAATAATGTTTTGGCAGTGTTTTCAACAGTTAATTTTGCTTTTAGATAAGCATTTAAAAAGAATGGGGTGGCATTAGCCGACACAAAAAGAAACTTAGTTTTATCAGCTGTAGTCAGTACATTCAATAACTTTTGAGCAGGCTCAACGCTGCTATTTTTGTAATTTACATTTTTAAATGGATTAGGGAACAGTATACCAACAGCATCAATAACCCAGTCCGCCTTTTTGAGGATATCTTGCCATTCACCAGGATGATTTAAATTGACAGCATGATAAACGATGTGATTTTCTGGATCTTGAGAGTTAAATTGATGGCGTGAAAAGCTATGTAATTCAAAATTTTCTGCCGATAAGGCTGCTAGAATACCTTGACCAACAAAGCCAGTACCACCAACAACGACAACTACTTTTTTATCACCCATTATTGTTCTCCTTAATCAACATAGCATCAAGTTATCGCCACTAAACGATTTGTGTGCCATGCAATTCACGGACACCTAATTTATTGGCAATCGTATTTGCGTTTAACTTCGTGATACCACCGCCAGGTAAAATTGTCATTCCAGCAGGAGCATTGCGAATTAGTGTTTGCAGGTGAACTAAGGTTTCTGTAACAGCCAAATCCATAGCACCACCGTGTGTTAAAATACGAGATATACCTTGATTATATAACCAATTCATTGCATACTGTTGCTTTTCGATTGCAATATCGTCAAAAGCCATATGCATGACTACTTGTATATTCAATGTCTGAGCAAATTCAATTAAAGTCATCATGGTGCTAAAATCTAAATCATCTTGAACTATGGCACCAAAAGTAACAATTTCACCACCAACATCAGCGATTATTTGAATAGTATCTAACATTTGATGGATTTCGGTTTCATTATACTCAAAGTTTCCACCACGAGGTCTAACCATTATGACCACTGGGATTTTATTGGAAACTTCTAATGTATCAATAATTGTTTTTGTATCAGGTGTAATGCCACCTAAATCTAATCGATCACTTAATTCAAGTCGATTAGCACCGCGAGAGATCATTGTGCGAGCAGCCTGAACTGAATCAACTGCAGCTTCTTTGATTTTAATCATAAGTAATTCTTAAATTATTCCTTATTAAAACAAAAAAACTCGTTCATGATGAACGAGTATCAATGTTAATGTGTTACTTTTTATCAACAACTTGCTTGCCGTTGTAAACACCAGAAGGTGAAACACGGTGAGAAACGCGATATTCACCAGTTGTTTGATCCAAAACGATATTTGGAACGTTTAAACCAATGTGACCGCGACGATTACGCTTGTGAGACTTTGAGTTTTTGTTTGATGGGGTAGCCATAAGAGCACCTCCTTTCGCTTCAATTTATCAACTAGTCAAGTTTAACGAAATTTAAAGCATTTGTCAATAGCCATTGATGATAACTGTCAAGCAAATTTACTTGACATTAGATTGAATGATTTGTTGAGTATAAACCTTGTGATGAAACCATGATGATTGAAACACACCAATTAAGTCATTACCAACATAGAGCATATAGGTCAAAAATAGCACCCAGTTGGCATCGCCGTGTACAGCAGTCAATCCCCATAGAAAAACTTGAGCAATTCCTTGAACAAGCCACATAACGAATGCTTCTGAAAAACGAAAAGTAGTCAGTAGGGCGCCAACGAGGCCAGTAGCTAAAACAGCCGAATCAGCGATTGGACGAGGAGTGTGCAACACTTGTGTTTCAAATAAGTAGGCTGCAATAAAAGCAATAACTGCGGCACCGATGAGGACAGGGTACCAGAATGTTTTACCATGTTTTTCACCACGTTGATCTGTTTCGTGGATAAAGCGAATACGTTTTTCAACATCAACTGCCCAACCAGGCATAACTAAAACAGGGATGTCTAATAAAACAATATACACCGCTTGTAACACAGCATCGGCAGGGTTGTTAGCTTGCAATGCCATGGCGATATAAATAATAGCAGATAATAGACCAAAAACACCATTTAAGGGACGCGCATTAGTAATGGCTAATGTTGTCGTAAATCCTAAAATAGCGGCTACGAATGTCCACCATGTTAAATGGTTAATGGGTGAACCGGCCAAGAAAGAACTGTAGGTAATAACTAAGTAGCCGATTAGGAGTAATGTGTAGGATGTTTTTGTCCATCCAGACATTTGATGGACATACCACCTAATAGAAAATAAATCTTTAAAAGTAACTTTTTGTGAATACATTGAATATGACACTTGCAGTGATAGGTACCGATTTGGCAGCACTGCACCTTTCGTATGAATTTGATTTGATAGATATGCCTACAATATCTATCATTCTGAATGAATTATGATAAGAGTATTTTTGATCATTTTTTCCCCTTTTATTTTTTGTTGCAATTTGAGTGTACAACACAAAATTTAAATCGTGTTAAGAAATCTGTGTAAAAGACAATTATCGTCCATGTTATAATATTATTGCTTTGTAAATATTTTTTACATGAAGCTATAAAAGTTTGTTGAGGTAATGCCTATGAAAAGACAAAATGTAATCAGCGTACTTGCAATACACCTGATTGTTCTATTATTTTTTGTTTTTGTGTTAATGACACCAACTCATTTTACTTTTTTAAATTGGAACATCTTTTTAGCTTTACTACCGTTAGATTTTGCAATTCTGGTCAATATCAGTAAGCATCGAGTTGTACAAGTGATTTTCAGTTTGTTGTGGTTATTGTTTTATCCCAATACCATGTACATGATTACAGATTTTATCCATCTGCAGTATATCGGTATTGGATTGACAGTAAGAATGCAGTACTTTAATTATGCTGTTTTAGCGGCCGGGGTCTTCATTGGTGTTGTACTGGGGATGTTAAGTATTGAGTTGATGCTAAAGTATTATTTCCGTCAAAAACATGAAATATGGCAACTGACACTATTATTTGCACTATCGTTACTTGCTAGTGTAGGTATTTATTTGGGTAGATTTTTACGCTTGAATTCTTGGGATGTTTTCACACAAACGCATACGGTAGCAAGACTAGTTGTGTCATCGACAAGTATGCATATGTTAGCCTTTGTTTTATTATTTGCTGGGGTACAATTTGCTATCTTAGTGATTAGTCACTTTGGTATTTCATTAATTTACAATATTGTTGACAAGAATGAGAAAAACGAGTAGAATTATATGTGTTGAACAAGTAGAAGCACCCGCTTCTCGCCAAGTGACAACGTTTCTTGGCAGATACAGTTGTACGAAAGTACTGCAAGTGTAGAAGTGGGTGAAGATTAAGTTCTTTGCCCATTTTTTCTTCTTGATTCACAAAATAAATTTGGAGGTGCCTGACAATAGCACGTCAACCACGACAAGTTGATTTAGTCAACGAAAATATCCGCGCCCCACGTGTTTTGCTTATTCACAATGGTAAGCAAGAAGAAATGTCAACACGTGACGCACAACAGTTAGCGAATGATTCAGACATGGATTTGGTATTGGTACAAGCTAATGCAGAAGTTCCAGTTGCTAAAATCATGGATTGGGGTAAAGCGAAGTTCGAAGCGCAAAAAAAGCAAAAAGAACAACGTAAAAACCAAAAAATCATTCAAGTTAAAGAAGTTCGTATGTCGCCAGTGATTGATTCTGGAGATTTCGAAACACGTAAAAAAGCAGCTATCAAGTTCCTGTCACAAGGCAACAAGGTTAAGCTTAACTTGCGTTTTCGTGGTCGTATGATTACTCACCAAGACATTGGACGTGAGGTCTTAGACCGCATGGCTGAAGAACTTAATGACATCGCCAAGGTTGAACAACGTGCCAAAATGGACGGCCGCCAAATGTTTTTGGTCTTGGCACCACGCGATGCCAAGTAATTTAGTGTTTAACTGCTTGTTATAGCAAGCATAAACAAAAATCGTAAAGTAGGAGAATTGGTCACATGCCAAAGATGAAGACACACCGCGCATCAGCAAAGCGCTTTAAGAAGACAGCCAATGGTGGCTTGAAGTCAGCTTCAGCTTATACTTCACACCGTTTCCACGGTAAGACAAAGAAGCAACGTCGTCAATTGCGTGGTACACGCATGATGGATTCAACGACTGTAAAGACATACGCTAAGATGTTGAGCACGCTCTAATTTCAAGGTACGTCTAATTATTTAATTTCTAGGAGGAAATACCCATGCGAGTTAAGGGTGGTACAGTGTCACGCGCACGTCGTAAAAAGTTTGTTAAGTTGGCCAAGGGTTACCGTGGACAACGTCGTATTAATTATAAGGTTGCTAAGCAACAAGTTTACAAGTCTTACTTGTACGCTTACCGTGATCGTAAGAACACAAAGCGTAACTTCCGTAAGTTGTGGATTGCTCGTATCAACGCAGCAGCACGTATGAACGGTTTGTCATATTCAAAGTTGATGCATGGTTTGACATTGGCAGGTGTTGAATTGAACCGTAAGATGTTGGCTGAAATTGCTGTTTCTGACTTTGATACATTTTCAAAGTTGGCTGACCAAGCTAAGGCAGCATTGTCATCTGAAAACGTTTTGGTACCTGCACGTAACGCCGCAACAGTTGAAACAACTGTTTCAGTTGACCGTTAATATTATTTTTTTTAAAACGCCATTGGCGTTTTTTATTTTAGTTAAATAATTATTTGACAAAATAACTAGAACCTGTTTTAATAGTATTATTAAATAAGTGAGAAATTAAAATGACATATCAATTAGCAACAACTGAACAAATTATTATCAGCATTATTATTAATTAATGATAAGTGCTGAAATTTTAGGTGCCTATCATTTTATAACAATGATAGGTAGCTGATTGATTATGTTGAAAGACTAGCTACTAAATAATTTAGTAGCTAGTCTTTTTATTTTGATTGATAGATAGGGGAGCTTTGGCATGTTGTCAATAAAAACTTAGTTTGTTTAAAATAATTAGCGTATAAATATATTTTAGGAGAAAATAATGGTTGAGAAAAAATTAACGTGGAAGCAATTAGTACTAGTTGCTTCATTAATATTTGGCATGTTTTTTGGAGCAGGAAATTTAATATTTCCAGTTCAGCTTGGACAATTATCCGGTGGTAATTGGTTTCCAGCTACAGTTGGTTTCTTGATTACCGGAACGATTGTGCCATTTTTGGCAATGTTAGCTGTTAGTTTGACAAATAGTCAAAGTGTTTATGATATAGCCAAGCCTGTTGCTCCTTGGTTTGGAACGATTTTTCTAGTGGCTATTCATTTAACTATTGGACCATTCTTTGGTACACCTCGTACAGCAGCAACTGCATTTTCAATGGGTATCGCACCATTTGTTCCAGTTAAATATCAAGGTTTAGTGATGTTTCTATTTTCAGCAGTATTCTTTGGTTTGGCGTATTTCTTGACAGTTAAAGAATCTGGACTACTAAAGTGGGTAGGAAAATATTTGAATCCACTGTTCTTGGGATTATTATTGTTGGTACTCGTCTTGTCTTTGATTTTACCCATGGGTGGGACACACCAGACAGTTAGTTCAGCTTATCAAAGTAATGCCGCTTTCCAAGGTATTTTAGATGGTTATAATACTATGGATGGCATTGCATTATTAGCATTAGCTGTTTCAGTTGTATATGCAGTTAGAGGATTAGGTTTTCAAAAGGAACAAGTCTCTAGAGTATTGGCAAAGGCAGGTTTGCTTAGCATTGTTGCTGAAGCTGTGTTGTATGCTGCTTTGGTATTAGTTGGTACAACGAGCTTGGGAATGTTTAAAGCTTCTGATAACGGTGGCGCAGCGTTTGCGCAGATTGTTGCACATTACATGGGTAATTTTGGTACGGCGTTAACAGGTGTGATTGTGACATTAGCTGTATTTACAACAGCTATGGGCTTGTTTGTTTCGTTTGCGCAAGATTTACACCGTGTCTTTCCAAAGGTGAGTTATCTCTGGTGGTTGCGTGTTATTGCTTTTGGATCTTTTGTGACGGCTAATGCTGGATTGACAAATATTGTTGCTTGGTCAGTGCCGGTATTGATGTTGTTGTACCCATTTGCTTTAGTTTTGATTTTGTTGTCACTCTTTAATAAGTACTTTAAGAAATCTGCAGTAGTTTATCGTTTCGTTGTTGCGTCTGTTACTGTTCCGGCATTTCTTGATGCATTAGCTAGTTCGCCTTTAGCAACATTAAGTAGCGTTCAAAGCTTAGTTAACACATATCACCAGTTGATTCCTTTTGCCACATTAGGCTTTGGTTGGGTTGTGCCAGCCGCAATAGGTAGTGTATTGGGTGCAGGTGCATATCTATTGACAAGTCGTAAATCAGTAACAGTTTTTGATTAATAGCCATTTCAAGATGAGAAAATTATCCGTCCATTCATTTTTTTTGGTATACTTTTATATAGTAAAATGAATTGGAAGGAAAAATGAATGTATCTTTGCTAAAAATTAGTGAAGTATGTTCGTTCATATAAATATCATGGGAAAATTTGTTGTCATGGATCATCCTTTGATCCAACATAAGCTCACAATGATTCGTAATAAAAACGTTGGGACGAAAGATTTTCGTGCGCTAGTTGATGAAATTGCGATGTTGATGACTTATGAGGCTAGTCGTGATCTGCAACTGGAAGATGTTGAAGTTGAGACACCTGTTACAAAGACTGTCAAGAAACAATTGGCTGGTAAAAAACTAGCTGTTGTACCCATTTTAAGAGCTGGATTAGGTATGGTTGATGGTATTGTGCAACTTATTCCAGCAGCTAAAATTGGTCATATTGGTATGTATCGTGATGAAGATACACTTGAACCAGTTGAATACTTTATCAAGTTGCCAGAAGATATCGATCAACGTGATGTGCTATTAGTAGATCCAATGTTGGCCACTGGTGGTTCAGCGAAAGATGCTATTTCAGCTTTGAAAAAGCGTGGTGCAAAACACATCAAGTTAATTACCTTGGTATCTGCACCAGAAGGTGTAAAAGCCGTGCAAGATGCTCATCCCGATGTTGATTTATATACGGCTTCACTTGATGAGGGCTTGAATGAACAAGGGTACATCGTTCCAGGTCTTGGTGACGCAGGGGACCGTCTGTTTGGTACCATGTAAAGTGAATCAAAAAATGATCTATTTTAAGTAATAGATCATTTTTTTCACTAATGAAAAAGAAAGCAAACCAGAAGTCAGTGTGATACAATATATCACGATTATGTATAGAGACTAAAAGGAGCTTTAAAATATGAAACGTCGATCACAGGTTCGTCCAAAGAAACACCATCGTGTGCGCAATACCATTTTGATAATTATTGGATTGTTGTTCATTACTGGTGCCGGATTAGGCGTCTATGCCTACACCAAGGTTAACCATACTATCACTAAAATGCAAAAAACATCGACAACGACTAAGGCGGCTGATAAACTAACAAACAGCAAAAAGCCAGTTTCATATCTTCTTTTAGGTACTGATACAGGAGAAATTGGACGTTCATATAAAGGACGTACAGACACCATGATTGTCATGACAATCAATCCCAAAACAAAAACAACAACAATGACATCTATTCCACGTGATACTTTGGTAACGGTGGATAATCAACAAATGAAAATAAATGCAGCCTATGCCTATGGTTCCGCTGATTCTGCTACGAAAGCTGTAGAGGATTTATTGGATATTGATATTAATGGTGGTTATGTACTGATTAATATGGGTGGCTTAGTTAAAATGGTTGACGCTGTTGGTGGTGTTGATGTGACTTCACCATTAACGTTCACGACAGAAGGCGATGACACACAAGCTGATTCAAAGAATCAATATTCTTTCGTATCTGGTAAAACATACCATATGGACGGGGAAGAAGCATTAGCATTTTCACGTATGCGTCATGAAGATCCAGATGGTGATTATGGTCGCCAGCGACGCCAGCAGTTAGTTATTAGAGCACTATTGAAAAATTCAGCTCAAGTTAGCACGTTATTCAATGATACTTTGTTGACAACTATCTCAAATAATGTACAAACAGATGTGTCTACCAAATCAATGAAAAATTTGGCTTTAAGTTATCAAGATGCTTTTAATACGGTCAATCAAGATCAGATGCGTGGTACAACGCAAAGTATTTCTGGACTAGGTTCAACTGAAGTGATGAGTCAAACAGAAATTGATCGTGTTCATAAAGCAATTACAGAGCAAATGTCAGAATAATATCTTGTAAAAGTCCTTGAAAATCAAGGACTTTTTATTTTACATCATTATATGTATAATAAAATAGATATTGAAAAATGAGAAAGAAGTAACTAATGATACAATTAAAATCACCTCGAGAAATTGAAGCAATGCGACAATCTGGCGCTATCATCGCAGGAATGCATCATATGTTGCGTGATTTGATCAAACCAGGTATTGATACATGGGAAATTGAAACAAAATCACGAGAATATATCGAAAGCCATGGTGGTGTACCACTACAAATCGGCTTCGAAGGATTTAAGTATGCAACAACAATCAGTGTTAATGATGAAGTTGCTCATGGATTGCCTCGTAAAGGATTAAAACTTAAGAATGGGGATCTTGTTAAAGTCGATACTGTCGTTGGTTTAAATGGAGCCGTATCTGATTCAGCATGGTCTTATGCCGTCGGCGAAGTTACTCCAGAAGTGCAAAAGTTAATGGACGTGACTAAAAAGTCTATGTATCTAGGGATTGAACAAGCACTGGTGGGCAATCGCGTGGGTGATATTGGTCATGCTATTGAACAATATACGGAAGTTGAACACCATTACGGTGATGTACGTGAGTACATTGGTCATGGCGTTGGACCAACGATGCATGAAGAACCTAACGTACCGCACTATGGTAAAGCAGGCCATGGTGTTCGTTTACGTGAGGGGATGGTGATTACCATCGAACCAATGATTAACTTAGGCGGATGGAAAGTCGAAACTGACCATACAGAAGCTGATGGTTGGACAGTACGTACCGCCGATGGTTCATGGTCTGCACAATATGAACATACATTAGCTATAACAAAAGATGGACCGAAGATTTTAACTAGCCAAGATCCAGAATATGATAAACGTTTTCTATAATTGTCATATTTTTGTAATCAAACTTATGCTACAGTTAAATACGGGGATTGGGGATAACGCTCTTTTTGCGTTAACGCAATCCTTTTTTGTTTGGGGAGAAAGTATATGCTAATAGACTTACATAGTCATTTGTTGCCCAACATAGATGACGGTTCAAAATCATTACGCGCTTCAATTCGAATGGCTAAAGAAGCTGTGGATAGTGGGATTAAAGCTGCATTAATGACACCACATCATATGAACGGGCAATATATGAATCATAAAGACGATGTCATTGCATTGACATCAGAATTTCAAAAGCACTTAGATAGCAATGATGTTGCCTTACAGGTCTTTCCATCGCAAGAGGTACGCATTAATGGTGGCTTATTACAAGCACTCGATAATGATGATATTTTGTTTGCGGATGAAAGTAATCGATATCTTTTGCTAGAATTTCCTGATGACGATGTACCTACATATAGTAAGGACATGATCTTTCAGATTATGCAGCGTGGTATTACGGTACAGATTGCTCATCCTGAGCGTAATACAAAAATCATGTCAACACCAAGTATTTTGTTTGATTTAATTGAGTCGGGGGCGATCGCTCAAGTGACAGCTAGTTCCTATGTTGGTACTTTCGGTAAAAAAGTTGAAAAATTTGCTGAAGAAATCGTGAACCGCCATTTGGCACATGTATTTGTGTCTGATGCTCATGATTTGCCTAACCGAGATTATGAAATGGCAGAAGCCATGGTAAAGTTGGAAAAACAACTTGGGCGAGATTACCAAGAGTTGTTTGAGCACAATGCTGAGGCTATATTGGATGGTAACAATGTTACAGCCTTAGTGCCAGAGCCAATTGTCAAACGCAAGTTTTTTAATAAATTTTAGAGAATAGAGAGATTAATAAATCATGAATAATGTTCTTGAACTACGTCAATTATGGCAAATCATTCGAAAACACTTTTTATCAATTGTTGTGATGGCAGTTATTGGTGCAGCTGTTGGATTCAGTATTGCAAAGTTCGTCATTGCGCCTACATATAGTGCTTCAACGAGTATGTTAGTCAACCGAGCGGCAGATGATACAAGTAATGCAACAGCGAACTTATCTGACCAACAAGCTGATGTGCAGTTGATTAATACATATAAAAATCTAATTATTTCTAGTAATGTTTTGGGAACCGTTTCTAAGCAATTGCAAAATCCTGAACCAATTGTTGTGCAAGAGGCTAAGGATGCAGTCTATAAGACCTTAGCTGATGGCACACAACGTTTGGTCACACCTGCTCAGAAGCGAATCACCAAGCCATCTACACAGAAAAAGTATAAATTGTCTGTTGATGAATTGAAGGATATGGTTACTATTAGTAGCCAACAAAACTCACAAGTATTCTCAATTAATGTTAAGTCGAAAGATTCAAAGTTAGCTGCTGACGTTGCTAATGAAGTAGCTGATGTCTTTAAAGACAAAATTGGTGGCTTCATGAAAATTAATAACGTGTCAATTATTGATTCTGCTAAAGCTAGCAAACAACCAGTTGCACCAAACGTTAAATTATTTACTTTAGCAGGGTTAGTTATCCTTGGTGGATTGACATTCTTGTATATGTTGGTCAAAGAATTATCTGATACAACTATCAAGTCACCAGACGAAGTGTCAGAAGCATTTGGTATGACGAATCTTGGTGTCATTGGTCACGTTAAGCCAATCAAGCATTTCAGTATGTCTCCAAAGGTTGAAGTATCAACATCAGATAACAATAATAGGACGCCACGGTCACGTTTGAGCCGTTTGGATCACGATTAAAGATTAGGAGATCATAATGAGTTTATTTAGTAGACACACAGTTGGTAAAGATGGTCTTTCAGCTGAGACTATGACCAAAGGCGCACGATTGATTACAGCAGCTGAACCAAAGAACCCAGTATCGGAACAGTTCCGCACCCTGCGAACAAATATTGAGTTCGCCTCTGTAGCTAAAGGTGAAATTAAGACATTACTTGTTTCTTCGGCATTGCCTTCAGAAGGAAAATCAACAATTACGGCTAACCTAGCCGTTGCCTATGCACAACAAGGTAAAAAAGTCTTGCTTGTAGATGCTGATCTACGACGGCCTACTGTAGCCGTTACTTTTGGCTTAAATAAAAATGCTAGTGGTTTAACAAATTATCTTGGGGATTCAGATAAAGAAGTTGGCGCCATTATTCACCGTACCTCAATGGATAATCTGAATGTTATGCCATCAGGACCTATTCCACCTAACCCAGCTGAATTACTTGGTTCAGGACGTATGACGAATCTTATCACGCAAATTAAGTCACATTATGACATCATCATTTTTGATGTACCACCATTCTTAATGGTTACTGATGCGCAAGTGCTAATGTCTAAAATGGACGGGGTCGCCATTGTTGTTAACGGTGGTAAGACGAACAAGGGTGCTCTGCAACGAACCAATGAAATTCTAAAGATTGCGGAAGCACCTTTGCTAGGATTTATCTATAATGATCAGAACCGTAAAAAGAAGGGGAGTGCTGGTTACGGTTATGGCTATGGTTACGGATATGGTTATGGGGACACCAAGGATAAGTAACGATTACCTATGAGAGATGGGAGAGAGAAATTTGTTCTATAGAAGAGTTATTAAGAGAATACTTGATTTATTGTTAGCGGTTCCCGCACTAATTATCTTGCTTCTGCCACTAATTATTATTGGCATTATTGTTAAGCTAACTTCTAAAGGACCAGCACTTTTTATTCAGGAACGATACGGAAAAGGCTCTAAGCCTTTTAATTTGTATAAATTTCGCTCGATGACGGATAAAGCACCTGTTAAAGCTAATTCTGAGTTTGAAGATATTACTAGTTACGTAACACCTTTTGGTATGTTTATCAGAAAAACTTCGATTGATGAATTGCCTCAGCTATGGAATATTGTTAAAGGGAATATGAGCTTCATTGGCCCACGCCCGCTGGCTAAAACTGATGAAAAAGTATTAGCATTGCGTAAAAGCAATGGCGCTGATACAGTTTTACCTGGTATTTCAGGATTGGCACAAGTGAATGGACGTAACAATCTTTCTGATGAAGATAAGGCTGCTTATGATGCTAAGTATGCGGCATTAGTTAGCTTGAGAGTAGATATGTTACTGACAATTGAAACCTTTGTGTCTGTGTTGAAGCGTGATGGTGTGTTTAAAGAGACAGTTATTGATAATAATAGTGAATTAGAAGACGATGTTGTTAGAAACGAAAAAAAGCTGTGAAAGTTTTTAACGTTTTGTAATTATTTATTTGAGAAGTGGGAGAACATAGCAATTGGAACATAAACCTTCTTTGTCATTTACTGTTGTGACTCATAACAATCAAGATAGAATCAAGAGTACGCTACTTTCAATTATTTCAGCAGTAGATAACCTTTTTTCATACAAAATATTCATAGTAGATAATGAATCTGCTGATAAAACTCTTGAAATTGTACGAAGTATGGGATACGCACAAATAGAAATAATTCCTTCTCAAAATAGAGGTTTTGGATTTGGACATAATGTTGTGCTAAGTAAACTTGAATCAACATATCATTTTATTGTTAATCCTGATATACGGATTAAAGATAGTCAATCTTTAAAAATTATGATTGATTATATGAATAAAAATCCAAGTGTAGGGTTATTATCGCCATTGATATTAAATGAAGACGGCAGTATTCAACATTTATTTAGAAATCGACCGACTGTATTAGATGCCGCAATACGTTTTGCGGGTGCAAATGTCTTACGCAAACGTCAAGAAAAATTTATTAATTTGGCATCAGGATACAATCAAATTTTACCTATCGAAAATGCTTCAGGGTCATTTATGCTTATGAGAACAGATGTTTTCAAAAAAATTAAAGGATTTGATGAACGCTATTTTATGTACTATGAAGATTCTGATTTGACCAGAAAGGTAAATGAAATTTCTTCTGCTATGTTTGTCCCAATCGCTAGTGTTACACATAGTTGGGAACGAGCAAATGGAAAAAATATAAAGTACATTTGGATAATGTTACAGAGTTTGTATAAATATATGCATAAGTGGGGATGGGCGCTATGGTGAACAATAATGTGTGGTCTATTATTATCCTATTTAATCCTGATTTAGAAAAACTAAAAAGTTTAGTTCATCATTTAATGTTGCAAAATAGTAATATTATTTTAGTCAACAATGGAACAAAGAAAGCTTTTATTTCTGATCTGATAAATGAACATGTTTTTTTAATTCAACTAGAAGATAATTTAGGTATAGCAACGGCTCAGAATGTTGGAATAGTATTTGCCAAGAAAAAAAATGCGAAGGGGATTTTTTTGTTTGATCAGGATTCTAAGATATCTAATAATTTTATTCCTGCCATGTTGAACGCTAAATTAAATTCATCAGTGGGGATGATTGTCCCAAATGTATTAGACGTGAATACTAATAAATATTTGGAACCTAGAATTTATAATCGACAAGATTCTAAAATAACTGTTGAATTTCCCAAAAATAAAAATACAGTGGGACTAATTAGAAAAGCTGCAAAACCAATTGCATCAGGAAGTTACATTTTTATGGATGCATTGATGGAGGTCGGAGGGATGAGAGAAAAATTTTTTATTGATGCTGTCGATACAGACTTTAGCTTTAGACTTATCGAGAGGGGATACGATGTTTTCAGAATAAACAATGTACACTTGGTTCATCCAGTAGGAAATAAAATTGAGAGAAACTTTTTTGGAAAAAAAATATTTTTATCAAATCATTCTCCTAAGAGGCGTTATTATATTGGGAGAAATAACATATGGTTATGGAAAATACATTTTGGCAAAATTAACGGAATAACTAAGGAGGTGTTTGTGACTTTGGCCTCTCAACTTGTATATTCGTTATTAGAAAAGAGTAGTATTTCTAAAACAAGTCACTTGATTTGGGGTGTTTTTTGGGGGTTGATTTTAAGTCCCAAAGAATTTGTAAGGGAGATAAGATAGTGAAAAAAATTATTGTTTTGATGTCGACTTATAATGGAAAAAAATATCTTCAAACACAGATAGAATCAATTTTAAATCAAGATGGAGTAAATATAGATTTTTGCTTAAAATTATTGATTAGAGATGATAAATCAACAGATGGAACTTTAGAAATGATTTCAAGGTATCCAACAGTTGAAGTATTAAACAACGATGATAGTAATTTGGGAGTAAAGCGTTCTTTTTTTGAAATTTTGTCTAAAGCTGAAAAAGCAGACCTTTATTTTTTTAGCGATCAAGATGATATTTGGCCTAAAAATAAGGTGCAACGTTTTCTTCAGCATTATGAAAACAAAAATATTGATGAGAAAATCCCTATTGGTCTGTTCTCAGACTTATGGATTTCAGATGCAATGGGTAGGTCAACAGAAGTGAAAATGTCCGATAAGTATGATTGGAAAAGTAAAGCTGATTACAAATTTTTTGCTTGGAACTATAGAGTTACAGGAGCTGCATTTGCTATCAATTTTGCTGCTAAAAAGATATCTGATTCTATACCACTTGAGTGGCAGTCACAAATTAATATGCATGACTCATTCATTGCGCTATTAATATCTGTAGTTGGAGATCTGGTTCAAATCGATGAACCATTGTTATACTATCGGCAACATGGGAATAACTTGGTAGGAGCATCGAATAAGAGTAAAAGTCTGAAATATCGTGTTAAAAATCTGTTTACAATAGCGGAAGCGATGTTAAATGATAATATGAAAGTGTATCAGTGGTTAATCAGTAATCAAGAAAAATATAATATTTTGTTGATTAAATATAAATATTTTGAAAATATTTATGCTATGAAAAACGCTACAAATATAGTAACACGGTATAAAATTTGGAAGAGTATAAAAAAAGATATCACTCTATTTAAAATCAGAGTAGCAATATTTAGAGAATTGATGTTTGTAGGGAAAAACACTATGGCAAAGGAGAAACAATGATTGGAGCAGTAATTGTTACGTATAATCCAAACATTGCCTTGTTGTTAAAAAACATAAATGCCGTTACTGATCAAGTAGATAAATTACTGATAGTTGATAATGGGTCCGAAAACATTAAAGACATAGGATTATTGTCAGAGAAATTTAAATGTGAAATCATACGCCTTGGTGTGAACTTGGGTATAGCAGCGGCTTTAAATAAAGGTATTGAATTTTTTGATTTAAAAAAATATGATTGGGTGCTTACCTTAGATCAAGATTCTGTTGTAGAACAAAATACTGTTAAAAAATTGACGGAATTAGAAGAGTTTAATCAAGCAAGAACTGCTATATTAGCTGCTAGATTTATTGATAAAAAACAAGCAGATACACACCATGAACAACATGTAGTAGAAAATTTATATACTATTACTTCAGGAGGATTAGTGAGAATACTGGCTTGGAGAAAAGTTCGAGGATTTGATGAACAGCTTTTTATTGACAACATAGATAATGATTTTAATCAAAGATTAAGTGGTGTTGGCTATCGTATTATGCAAGCAAATCAAATTACTTTTCAACACTCTTTAGGTGATCCTATAAATAATAGACCGTTATTGCAGAGATTATTAGGAATTAAAAAAGGCTTGTCTCCCACTGATCACTCATCATTCCGGCAATATTATATTTCGAGAAATGGGATAATTATGGCTAAACGTTATTTTAAACCATCTTTTATTCCAATATTACGTGTAATTGCCAATACCAGACAGATATTTTTGTTTAGTTCACCAATAAAAAAAATTGTGTCAGCATATAAGGGCATATATGATGGGCTAAGATATAATACTGCTAGAGATGTTTATTTTCAAAAATATCTTAAAAGTAAAAAATCTATAAGGATTGATGTGAATGAGAAAAAAGATTGAAATGTCTAAAACTAAGAGATTCTTAATTGAAACGTCCTATGATTTGAAGTGGAAAATTAGAAATATTGTTCATTTTCCAAAATATATCCCCAAAATTTTAAAGATATTAACTAAAGAACATGTTGGCATTAAAAATCAAAAATATTTTCTAAGTATTGTAGTAACAATCAAAAATGAATCTTTATACGTAAATGAATGGTTGGATTATCATTTGATGATAGGTGTTGATCATTTTTATATATATGATAATGGGTCCACCGATAATTTGTTAGAAATTCTAGAGCCGTATATCAAAGAAGGTTTTGTGACTTACACTAAATGGGAAGGAAAGAGCCAACAACTTGTGATTTATGAACATGCTCTAAATAGCTATCAATATGATACTAAGTGGATAGCAATATTAGATGCAGATGAATTTTTAGTTTCTATTACAGAACAAAGCATTATTGATTTTTTGAAGTCTCTTGATAGCAATGTGTCACAAGTTATTTTAGGTTGGATGGTATTTGGCTCTTCGGGAAGATTAAAGTATGAAGAGGGTCTGGTTCTTGATCGTTTTAGAATGCATGCTCAAGACAATTGGATTGCTGATAGTAAACCTATAGTCAGACCAGACCATTTTCTTAATGTTCCTATCCCGCACTGGGTTGATGTTTTTGGGCAAACAGTGAATGAAAAAGGTGAAAAATTAAGAAGATATCCCCAAACTAATATTACTAGCGCATTACCTATGCCAAAGTCAAAGTTTAGAATTAATCACTATTATTCCAAAAGTTGGGAAGAGTTTGAAAGTAAGAGAAATAGAGGTTTTGCTGATCATGATGGCGTAGAAAGAACAAAAAATGATTTTTTGGATCATGATCAGAATGCTGTTAGCGATAATTCAATAGATGCAATAATACAAAAACTCAAAGAGAAGCGGAGTATGAAATGATTTACCTAATTGTAGTTGGGATAAATATATTTTTTAATAAAGTTCGTGGAAAATGGACAATTATTTCCTTGTTTTTGGTAGCCTCTCTAGTTTACTTAAGTGGTCTTCCTGATCCTACGACCACGGCAGATTATCTAGCATATCAGGGAGAATATCAAAATAAACTTTTAGGATACACTTCTCGCTTTGAATGGTTATATCAGAGAATTACAGATGCAACTATTCATTATAATTTTGATTATTCACAAGTACGGTTACTTTTGATTTCCATATTTTTTCTTGTTATGTTTGTCGGTGTTTATAGGTTGACGAAAAATGCTAAGTATTATTGGTTAATATTTTCTTTAGGTTTATTCTTTATTGAGACAATACAATTACGTTCTTTTGGAATGATTTCTTTCGTTATTTTAGGAATTTCTTTTCTGCGTAGACGAGGAATGCTAAATTATGCGGTATCAACATTTTTTATTTTTTTAGGCACAGGACTGCATAGTAGTGGATACTTATTTTTTCTAGTTCCTTTAGTTTGTTTTTTAGTGAAAAAGTGGGAGATAAAAACTTTTGTTAGTGCACTATTATTAAACTCAGCTGTTGGTACTGCTTTAATTTTCTCATCTACAACTGGAGTATCAGTTATACTATCTAATTTGTTGAATAGTATATCATCTAACAGTGAATCTGCTGATAATATTGCTACACTTTATGCAACAGGATTTTCCTTGTTTACAATTTTATTATTAATGGTGTTTGTAGTTCCATTAATATATTTAGTTTATTTGCTAAAAAATAATGAATTTCTTCTTGAAGATAAGACAGTAACCATTGTTTTAAGTTTTATTTCTGTTACCATGATTGGAATTCCATTACTTGTGTTATCAAATCAATATGACAGAGTTCTTCGAGAGGGCATGATGGGCATGATCATTTTAATGTCCATAATCAATGAAAAAGTAAGTATAAATAATAAGAAAAATATTTGTTTTGTAAGCTTATATTTTATATTCATATTTGTATTTATAGGCGGTATTCAAAATAGTTTTGTGTTTCAAAATATTTTACACTATGTACATCTTGTATGAAAAGTATATGGTGGTTAGAGTGTTAAGTAATAATATTTTAAAATCAGGAGAAAAAATGATAGGTGCTGTAATTATTACATTTAACCCCAATATTGGAATTCTTAAAAAAAACTTACACTCGATTATACAGCAGGTAGAGAGTGTCCTAGTAGTAGATAATGGATCAAATAATTTTTCGGAGTTTGCTGATATTTTGAATAATTATAAAATTGACATTATTCATTTTGAAGAGAACTTGGGAATTGCTTGTGCACTCAATGCAGGGATGGATTATTTCCGGAAAAAGAAGTTTCATTGGGTATTGACTTTGGATCAAGATTCAATTCTCCCTAAACAATATGTAGAAAAGTTGTCACGGTTGGATGAATTTCATAATAATGATACTGGTATTCTAGGAGCCAGTTACCAAGATATATCTCGTAGGGAAAACATTTCTAATGTTGGTGTTGGTGTTGTGGATAATCCTTTGTTAATTACTTCTGGTGGACTAACTAATGTTGAAGCATGGCAAACTGTTGGTGGGTTTGATGAGCAACTATTTATTGACGTTGTTGATCATGACTTTAATCAAAGATTGATAGAGAATAGATACAAAGTGCTTCAGGCTAAGCATATCATTTTCAACCACAATTTAGGCTCACCTGTAAATAGACCTTTATTACAAACTGTGCTTTTAATAAAAAAAGACTTTAGTCCAGCTGATCATTCGAAATTTAGACAGTATTATATTTATAGAAACAGTATTATTTTCATAAAAAGATATTCTACTAAACCCATTTGGCACATAATAATTCTGTTAACAACATTACGTATTCTATTGTTGTTTCAAAATCCAATGGGAAAAATAAGAGTCGCATTACACGGTATTAGAGATGGGATTAACTATTCAATAAAAAAAGATGACTTTTTTCAGCAGTATTTAGATAATAAAAAAATTCAGAAAGACAGTTAACTATGAGAAAAGTATTCTTATCAGGATTTCTATACACAGCAATTGGCCGATATAGCAATGTCTTAATTTCAATTTTAGTAGATATTTTTTTATCACGAATATTGTCTCCTGCAGATTATGGAATAGTAGCAGTGCTAACAGTAGTTTTAGCATTATTTCAACTTTTTTCGGATGCAGGTATTGGCGCGGCTGTAATACAACATGAGAAAATTACTTCAAATGATTTGAGAATATTATTTACATTTTCTTTTATAATAGCTATCTTTTTAGCAATTATATTTGGATTAATTGGGCTACCATTGTCAATGTTCTATCATTACACAGTTTACTCGAAGTTAACATGGTTTTTATCTTTAGCAGTAGGTTTTTATGCTTTAGTGGCAGTTCCTAAGGCTGCATTATTACGTCAAAAAAAATTTAAAGAAGTAAACTATATTGCAGTATTATCAGGCATGTCTGGGGGGGCTTCTGGTATAGTTGTTGCAGTATTAGGTGGTGGTGTTTATGCTTTACTTGTAAATACAGTGGTTAATTCTTTTGTAAATTTATTTTTAACAGTGTGGGTTTCTAAAATATGGCCAACTACAAAGATAACTTCACAACCAATAAAGAAAATTTATTCATTTGCGACAAATCAACTTGGTTTTAATATCGTGAATTATGTTGCTCATAATCTTGATTCAATTTTAATTGCTAAATTCATGTCTGCAAGTCAACTTGGAAATTATAATAAAGCTTATCGCTTAATACTTTACCCAACATCAATGTTCAATGGATTGATTACGCCAATATTATTGCCTGTTCTTGCAGAACATCAATCGGATGTTACAGTGATTAGAAACGTTTATTTGAAGTTACAACATGTTACTGCATTGATTGCTGTTCCGTTATCTATATTTTTATTTTTTTCGTCGGATAGTATTATTAATGTTCTATATGGAAAAAATTGGCACGCTGCTGCATTTCCATTTGCTATACTTAGTTTGTCTATATGGACTCAAATGTTGAATGCGAATGCAGAAGCAATATTTCAAGCAAGAAATAAGGTTAGAAAGTTGTTGAAAATAGGTATATATACTAGTACCTTCGACGTTATATTTACTATTATTGGGGTAATGAGTGGTAGTGTTAGTACGGTGTCTTTTGCGTTATTAGTATCTTTTTCTTTTAATGGTATCTATGTGCTTTATACTGTTATGCACGAGGCACTTAGCTCTAATTTTTGGATACTTGTAAAGGAACTACAATCTGGAATAATAATTGGAGCAGTCCTCGCAGTTGTATTAGGAATATATGGCTTAATGTTCGCTCATTCTAATTCAATAATTGATCTACTTATACGTGGTTTTTTATTTATTTTTGTTTTTATTTTGAGTAGCGTGATACTTGGCGAAGTAAGTAAAGTAAAGTCACTTTTTGGCAAAAAAGTTTAGAAAAATAAGGAGAGAAACAATGAAAGGCATTATCCTAGCCGGAGGTTCCGGTACAAGACTTTATCCAATCACCAAGGCAACAAGTAAACAACTTGTGCCGATTTATGACAAACCAATGATTTATTATCCAGTGTCTGTTTTAATGTTGGCGGGTATTAAAGATATTTTGCTCATTTCGACACCTGAATATATTGGACAATTTGAGGAACTATTTGGCGATGGTCATGACATTGGTCTAAATATAGAATACGCTATTCAAGAAGAACCTCGTGGATTGGCAGATGCTTTCATTGTTGGTGCTGACTTTATCGGTGATGATTCGGTTGCGCTAGTGTTAGGAGATAACATTTTCTATGGTGCCGGATTGTCCGAAAAGCTCCAAAAGGCAGCACTAAAAGCAGCAGGTGCTACAGTTTTTGGCTATCAAGTAAAAGATCCTGAACGTTTTGGGGTTGTTGAATTTGATAAGGAAGGAAAAGCTTTATCTATTGTTGAAAAGCCAGAACAACCAAAGTCAAATTATGCTGTCACAGGTCTTTATTTTTACGATAACGATGTCGTGGACATAGCCGCTAACGTCAAGCCTTCAGCACGTGGTGAAATTGAAATTTCTGACATTAATCAAGCTTATCTAGACCGCGGTGATCTTGATGTTCAAGTAATGGGACGTGGCTATGCCTGGTTGGATACAGGCACGCATGATTCATTACTTGAGGCCGCCTCTTTCATTGCAACTATTCAAAAGCAACAAAACTTGAAAGTTGCTTCACTAGAAGAAATTGCTTATCGCATGGGCTATATTGATATTGTACAGCTGGAAAAGCTAGCACAACCTCTGAAAAAGAATGATTATGGTCAATATTTGCTTAGAATTGTTGCTGAGGAGAAGAACTAAGGAAGATGAAGATGACAGAAGATTTTTTTGAAAAGAAGTTAGCAGGAAAAGAGATTAGTGCTATTCCGGGAATGGTTGCCTTTGATATTCCTGTGCATGGTGATAATCGTGGCTGGTTTAAGGAGAATTTTCAAAAGGAAAAAATGGTACCGTTAGGTTTTCCTGAATCATTTTTCAAAGACGGCAAATTACAAAATAATGTGTCCTTGTCACGAAAAGGTGTTCTACGAGGATTACATGCCGAACCATGGGATAAGTACATTTCTGTTGCCGATAACGGAAGTGTGCTAGGATCTTGGGTTGATCTACGTGAGGGTGATTCATTTGGTCATGTTTATCAAACTGTGATTGACGCCAGTAAAGGTATTTATGTACCACGGGGCGTAGCTAACGGATTTCAGGTATTGAGTGAAACCGTTTCATATTCTTACTTGGTAAATGATTATTGGGCATTAGAGCTAAAGCCAAAATATGCCTTTGTAAACTATGCAGATCCTGCCTTGGACATTACATGGGATGATGTTGAAAATGCTGAAGTTAGTGAAGCAGATAAAAATCATGCACTATTAAAAGATGTTGTACCGTTAACAAAAGAACAACTACAATAGGAGAACTCTCATGACAGAATATAAAAATATTTTAGTAACTGGTGGTGCTGGTTTTATCGGTGCTAACTTTGTTCGTTACATTGTTGAAGAACACCCTGATGTCTTCGTGACTGTTTTGGATAAGTTGACATATGCAGGGAATAAGGCAAATTTGGCTGGTTTACCAGAAGACCGTGTTAAGTTGGTGGTCGGTGATATTGCTGACGCACCTTTGGTTGATCAACTCGTCTCTGAAACAGATGCTGTGATTCACTACGCAGCTGAGAGTCACAATGATAATTCATTAAAAGATCCATCTCCTTTTGTGCAAACAAACATTATTGGTACCTACACATTAATTGAGGCAGCGCGTAAGTATAATAAGCGTTTCCATCACGTATCGACTGATGAAGTGTACGGCGATTTGCCACTACGTGAAGACTTACCAGGACATGGTGAAGGAGCCGGTGAAAAGTTTACACCAGAATCACAATACCGTCCTTCAAGCCCTTATTCATCAACGAAGGCTAGTTCTGATTTGTTAGTTCGTGCTTGGGTTCGTTCATTTGGCTTGCAAGCTACTATCTCTAACACATCAAACAACTATGGTCCATACCAACACATAGAGAAGTTTATACCACGCCAAGTGACAAACATTATCAGTGGAATTAAGCCAAAACTATATGGTAATGGTAAAAACGTCCGCGATTGGATTCATACATACGATCATGCGACCGCAGTTTGGGCGATTTTGACTCAAGGTAAGATTGGTGAAACTTATTTGGTTGGTGCTGACGGCGAAAAAGACAATATCACAGTATTGCGTGCTATTTTGAAAGATATGGGTAAAGCTGAAGACGATTTTGACTTTGTTCAAGATCGTTCTGGTCATGATTTACGATATGCAATTGATGCAACAAAGATTCGTGAAGAGTTGGGTTGGGTACCTAAGTATACTGACTTTGAGACTGGTTTAGCTGATACAATTGAGTGGTATAAAGATAACCAATCATGGTGGCAGGCTGAAAAAGAAGAAGTTGAAGCTAAGTACGCACAAAACAATCAATAACAATAATTAAAACTCACAGCCTGTGAGTTTTTTGTCTATAAAGGAGAATTGAAATGAAATTTTTAATTACAGGTGCCAATGGTCAATTAGGGCAGGAATTACAAAAGTTATTGCGTGAGCGTGGATTAGATTTTGTAGCGTTCGATTCCAAACAATTGGATATTACCAATCGTATGGCCGTTTTGGCTGCTTTTGAACAGGAACAACCAGACGTTGTTCTTCATGCCGCAGCTTATACGAAAGTTGATTTAGCCGAAGATGACGGACGCGAGTTAAACTGGCAAGTCAATGTCGATGGTACAAAAAACGTTGCTGATGCGGCGAAACTTTATAATGCTAAATTGGTTGCTGTTTCAACGGATTATGTTTTTGATGGTACGAGCGAAGTTGAATATCGTGAATCTGACGCTGTTAATCCACAAAATGCTTACGGTCGTGCTAAGTTAGCTGGAGAATTGGCCGTAACTGAAAGTAATGCTGATGCCTACATTGTACGCACTAGTTGGGTTTTTGGTGAGTTCGGAAATAACTTTGTTTATACCATGCAACGCTTGGCTGCCATACACCCAAGGTTGACGGTTGTGAATGATCAACTAGGACGCCCAACTTGGACACGTACTTTGGCTGAGTTTATGCTTCATTTAATTGATGTTAAGGCAGCATATGGCACATATCATTTGTCAAATGATGATGTGGCTACATGGTTTGACTTTGCACGTGAAATTTTGAAGGATACAGAGGTTGAAGTGGCACCAGTAACCAGTGCTGAATTTCCGCAAAAAGCTTATCGACCAAAGCATTCGGTAATGAGTTTGGATAAAGCTAAGGCGACGGGGTTTGAGATTTTGAGCTGGCGGGAGGCATTGAAACAGTTTTTAGCGGAGTAATGTGCGTGCTAGTTGATTAATGATGATAAGGTAATTTAATAGTAAATATACATCTTTTTTATAAAAATACCTACTGTATTTTTCTTGCCAGTATTCCTTAAACATGATCTAATAGAATAGGAACTCAATAGCTATTGAAGGCAGATTGAGCTATTTGTTTGGGAGAATTAAAAGAGGATAACTGATATGAATTCTGATAGTTATGTAACCATTAGTTTTTCAAATGACATGGGTATTCCAGTAGATAAACACAATGAAGATGAATATTATGTACTTGGCCCTAAAAACAATACTTCGAAGAGCAACATATTTATTGGCGTAAACGGTCATCAAGAGAAAAAAAGTATTTTACCTGATACGGGGTCAGCATCAGGCTTTGACGGCTTGTTATTCATCATTTTTAATATTATAATATTAATGGTGTTTTTATACACATTGCGTCAATCTGATTTTGAGACGGATTGAGAAGAAAATGGAGAATAATGATGATTAATAGAAAATATGCAGCAATTCTGCTAGGGTCTGCGGCAGCAACAGCATTAGTAGCTGTTACTCAAGTGTCAGCAAGTCAAACAACTGGAACGGTTACTTTCGAAAAAAATACCGACGGGATTAAAGTTTTGGACCCAAATGATAATTCAAAAGAATTTACACCTGGTTCAACCGATGGAACAAGTGACTTAACAAATAACATTGATAATGGTCTTTACTTGGCTTATGTACCTAACTTCAACTTTAACACACACAAGGTGAACCAAATTCGTGATAAGGTATTTTTCGCTAACACACAAGCCGAAGGCCGTCCTAATTTCGTTCAAGTTTCTGATTTGCGATCAAAAAATAGTAGCAAATGGAAGCTTGATGTTAATATTGGTGCATTTACAAATACCAATGACTCAAGTGATAAGTTAGATGGTGCAGCATTGATCTTCCGTAATATAAAAGACCAAGATGTAACGGATGGTACAACTTCTGCACTCACAGGTTCAACAACACTAGGGGATAATTTTTCTAGTTTAATGAATGGACAAAATTCGGCAGCAAATGCGACTGCAAGTGAAGCGGCGTTTAATATGGAGGCTGACGGAACATCGAATTCTTTGATAAAAGGTGCTAATGGGACACATCTGTTAACTGCTGGAAATCAAAGTACTGCTGCTGTCAGTGTTGGTTTGTATGTGCCTAAGAATACACAATCTGCTGCCACATATAATTCAGATATCACATGGACATTATCTCTTGATCCAACCTCAGGAAACTAATTACTATTATGACCATTAAATGGATCACAAAGTATCGATTGATTCAATTTCTGCTGGTGGCTTTATTTGTTTTTGCACTATTTCCGGTTTTAGTAAAAGCTGACAATTCAACAACAGGATCAGGATTATCTTTTACCGTCAAGACAAATTTGCCAGATAATCAAATTGATAAAAAGAACGATTTTTATCAATTGAAAATGACACCTGGTCAAAAGCAAACTGTTACGGCGACGGTATATAACACGACGAATAAACCACAGACTATTAAGATTAATGTTCAGACCGCATCAACATCTATTAATGGGACAATTGACTATTCTAAGGCACTAACTAATTGGGATAAATCATTAAAGTACAAGCTAAACGAAATTGTTTCTTATCCGAAACGTGTTACGGTACCGGCAGGTAAATCACAAGATGTTTCGTTTGCTATTTCAATGCCAGAAGATAGTTATAAAGGTATTTTGTTAGGTGGCATTACATTCAATCAAGTAGATGATAATCAATCGGAGCCATCTAGTAATACGACTAATATTCAAAACAAGTGTGCTTATGCAGTGGCCATGATATTGAAAGAATCTGATGATCAAGTAATACCTAATATTAATTTGCAGTCAGTAAAAGCTGGACAAAATAATGGACACAATGTGATAGACGTTAAACTACAGAATGACCAATCGTTACTAATGTCTAATGTTAAAGTAGTTGCTAAAGTATATTCTGCAGCAGGTAAAAAACCGGTATATACTACCGTTAAATCCGATATGCAAATTGCGCCAAATAGTCAATTTAAGTACCCTGTATCTTTACAAGGGACACCAATGCAACCTGGAAAGTATCGATTGGAGTTGGCAGTGACTGGCACGGCTTATAAAGACCCAAAAACTTGGCATTTTACAAAAAACTTTACAATCAAACGTCAAGAAGCAGCTAGCTTTAATCAGTCGGATGTTGATGTTTCAGCCAATACAAACAATCATTTGAATATCTTTATTATTATTGGTATCATTCTTTTCATTATCATTGTTATTTTGTTTGTGCTGTTAGTTTTAAGACGAAAAAATGCAAAAAAGAAATCATAACATTAAATAATTTAAAAAAATAAATTCTTTTAATATTAATTGAGCAGATGATACGTAAGATGTAAAAGCAGAAGAGATTTTGCTTTTTTATTTTTCATAAATGTTTTACAAATATAGACAATCATAGTAAAATTTAACTAATTGTGTGTCCAATTATCTTAGATTTATGAGATTGTGAAAGAAGGAGAATTGTGTATGATTAATAATAAAAAAATGATTTTGTTAATCACTTCTTTAGTAACATTCTCGGGTATGCTCGTCGTGTATCATGAATATACCAAAAATATAGTGTCTACTATTAATTTACAAGAATCGCCATCTCAGCAATACAAAATACAACCCTTAGCAAATGAATCCTCTACAACAACTGATTCTGAATTAACTGATGCTGGTAACTGGGTCAGTAATTTACCGATTGATGAATCGGGCGTGTTAGGCATTGCTGCTAACTTTAATATTTTTGCTAATCATATTTCCAGTTCGAGTTATCAGCAATTGACAGGTAATTTTGCTACAAAAAGTCTATTAAGTGATAGCAGTATTATTGGTAAAAAGGATACGCTATCTTACATTCAATCGGAAGTTAAAGCCATTCCATGGGGAGTAATTAACAATAATTCAGGCAAGTTAATCTTGGGGCAACAATTTCACTATAATAAAAATTCAACAATGTTAACAGACGGTAGTAATACAGTTAAAATAGTTGACAGTGGTCTTTATCGAGAAAACAGTAATCAAATAGATTTTGATAATGAATTTATTCGACTGAAAGAAAATTCGAAAAAAATTGCCGACTTTGCTCAAAATAATAACCCAGTGATTACTGATTCAGGTGTCTGGGGGAAACAAAATGTTAATTTGAGCAACTTAAAGCCAATTGATGGGATATTGTACATTAACTTTAAGAGTTTATCTGATCTACAAACCTTTTACAATTCAACATCTTCTAATATGCCATCTGATGTAAAAACTATTGTCATCAATATGGATGTGGCAACTGACATCAAACTTGATTTAGGTACTCAAAATCAAGCATTAGCTGGTAAAAAGGTGATGTTAAACTTTTATAATACATCACAAAATCAACAATTTGACAAGAGTATTAATTTGGGTAATCAGTCTGTAAATTTAGGATTGATATTTGCGCCAGCAGCTACGGTTAATGTTTCTCATGGTTATGCTGGTAGTGTAGTGGCCAATGAAGTTACTAATTCAAATAGTAATGCATTAACACCTTTTCCTGACATTGATGTGCCGACAGATGATAATACACCGAAATCAAGTTTAATTGTGCCTAAAAACATTGATTTTGGGAAAGTATCTATTAATTCGGTGAATACTATCACTAAAGAGTGGTCACCGGAGGAACAAAAACAATTGGTAGTTGGTGGGCCAAAGGATAGTAACTTAAAAATTAATTTGTCAGTTTCAAATCAAAAAATTAATGGCAACACCCTTAGCGAACAACAAGCCTTGACTTGGAACTTAATTTACACGGATCCAAAAACGCCTACCAATAATCATACACAAGCGATTAATCAGGGGGCAGGAATTATTAATTATTGGCGTTGGAATGGTAATCAAGACAGCGCTTGGTATCCTTTAAAAGACTGGACTTGGAATAAAGCTAATCAAACTAATCCATATTACGAATTTCAAATTACTAATCTCAAAAATATTCAGCAAGTCGGACAATACACGGCTGATTTAACTTGGACGATTAATGATGCGCCTTGATAAAAAAACAAAAATATTAAAAGTATGCGTTAGAAATTTGTTGATTATAGCAGGCTTGTTTTCGTTATTAACGAGTTTTTCAGAGTTGGTTCAAGCAACTGAAATGCCGTTTACAGTTAAAACAATTGTTCCTGATAATCAAATTGATAAAAGGAAAACATTTTTTAATTTACAAGTAAAACCTAGTCAACAGCAAATAATCACTGCAAATTTGACAAATACAACGTCACAAGACGTTACAATAAAAGTTAACGTCAATAGTGCTAAAACAAATGCTAATGGTGTAATAGAGTATGGAGAAACTAACATCAGAGCTGACAAGTCATTGGAGTATGCAATTCCTGATTTAGTAAAATATCCATCTGAGGTTAAGATTTCTGCGAATAGTTCAAAAGAAGTGCTATTTCATATTACAATGCCAAAGAAAAAATATAACGGTATTATTTTAGGTGGCATTGTATTTCAACAAAAAGAAAGTAGAATTAGCCCATCAGTAAAAGGAACTAGTATTCAAAATCACTATGCTTATGCAGTTGCCTTGAGTTTGAAAGAATCAGATAATCAAGTATCGCCTAATTTGAATTTATTAAAAGTTAGTCCAGGGCAAAACAATGCTCGTAATGTAATTAGTGCTCAGATTCAAAATGATAAATCAATATTATTATCAAAAGTTAAGGTGAGTGCTAAAGTTTACGCGAAAGGTGCTAAGACACCAGTGTATACATCTGTGACCACTGATATGCAAATTGCGCCAAATAGTAACTTTAAGTATCCTATTTCTTTAAACGGCACAGAAATGAAACCAGGTAATTATACACTGAAAATGTCTGTTACTGGGACAGCTTATGTTACCCCAAAAACGTGGTATTTTACTAAGAATTTTAAAATAAAATCAGCAGAGGCAAGTTCATTAAACAAATCTGATGTTGATATCAAGGCTAACACTAACAATAATAATTTGATATTTATTTTGGTAGGGTTGTTGTTATTATTAATCGTTACGATATTAATTATCATTATTATTCGACAAAATAAAAAACTGAAAAAGTAGTTTACTAACATTTTATTTTGTTCCTTTAAAAAATTTTCAAGCAGTCAATTCCATTTGTGAAATTGACTGCTTATTTTTTTGATATAATTTCATTAATACTTATGTAAATGATAACTTAAGGCACGAAGGAGGTACAATAATTGACATGATACAAGTAGTAAATTTACGCACGCTAGCTTCAAAAGCACATACTCGTAATTTAAAACCCTATCTTAGTCAGTTAGGGTTAGTATCAATTCGTGAACGAGAAATACAAGGAATCAAGCGCTTAGTTAATCACTTCAATAATATACAGATAGAACTAGATAATTTTTATGTTGGCTATAGTATGCCCAAAGTCAGTAAGGAATTTGATTTACTTGTACTTGATGCACAACATCGTGTGATTAATATTGAACTCAAAAGTCAAGCTGATTACGATGAAGATAAAATAAAAAAGCAATTACTAAGCAATAAATATTATTTATCTCATATTACACAATGGGTTAGATTGTTTACATATAATTCAGCATCAGATATTTTATATACATTGACAGAGAGAAATGAATTACAGACAACAGATATTTCTTCAACGCAAGCATTTTTGAACGCTGACTTTTACAATATTATGTGTGATTTCAATAGTGTTAATGTTGGCGACTTAGATAATATTTTTCAAACACAATTATATTTGGTTTCGCCGT
Organism: Leuconostoc litchii; assembly: GCF_008107645.1. Lineage (GTDB taxonomy): Bacteria > Bacillota > Bacilli > Lactobacillales > Lactobacillaceae > Leuconostoc > Leuconostoc litchii. Next base: position 125,770 of record NZ_SDGY01000001.1, read on the forward strand.
TTAAAGAAACGAGTGATTTTTTGAAAGGAAAATACTTATTAACCTATCAGCAACAAGAATTTCAAAAGCGCATGCTAAGCATTAAACGACCAGGTGTCTATGTGATAAAGCTATCGCCAAGTAATGGTAAAACTTTAATGATATATGATACCATTCAAAAACTAAGAAAAAGTAATCGTGTTTTACTGGTTTATGGCAACAAACTTAATGCTACTCAGATACGTTTTAAACGTGATTATGGTTGGCAAATTTTACCAATTCGACAGTTTGTGAAGAAAATAAAGGCGAATAAATTACAAATTGTTGATTATATTTTTATTGATGAAGCACAAAATTTATCTGTCAAAAATTTAAATATACTGCATAACTATTTTGAAAAAATGTTAACAAGAGTTATTTTAGTCAGTGATTCAAAAAGTACTTTGAACTGTCATCGCTTTTTAACAATTAGGTAACAGACTTCTAAGGAGTATTGAAAAATAGTAGTTATTATGTCAAAATTGGGTGTTAGTATAGCGTGTGTGTTAAGCGTTTATCTTCATGTCGTGGGAGAGTGATACATGAAAAAAATATTAGGCATTATTGTTGCTGTCGTGTTAGTCATTGTCGGTATCGTGGTTCTTGGGCATCATATCAATGATTCGTCAAAGACATCTAAATCTACAACAACTTCTAAAGTAGTAAAAAGTTCTTCTGAAAGCTCGAAAATAAGTTCGTCAAGTAAGTCGTCTTTGTCAAGTACATCATCTTCTAACGAAACGGCACAGACAACTTCTGCGTCTTCAGAGATTTCATCATCTGAAACTACTTCATCATCTTCATCATCATCAACTAGTTCTTCTGAAAATGTGTCCAATGCAGTTGATAGTCCATCATATGATCCAAATAAAACGATTCAGGGTGAAGAAGTTACATCAAGTATGATTTCTGATACGCGAACAAAATTGATTGCTGCTGGATTACCAGCCGATCAGTGGGCACCTAGTGACATCAAGAAGATTATTACTGAGGCTTCTCAGCAAAATATTTCTGTTGTCGATTATGCCAAGGCTAATTTTCATAATTAAAAAATTTTCTGACTTGGTCAGAGTACATATTTGGGAGTATATTAATGAACAAAATAACTTTGTGGACTGGAATGGTTGCATTGGGTGTTGTAGCAACAATGATGAATACTAACAGTGTTCGTGCTGATGACGGCGTTCCTTCTATTACAGCGGGAACAGCGGGTGTGCCAAGAATGGATGTTGTGGATGTATCATCTAACAATGGTATTATTACAGTTTCTGACTATAAAAAAATGCAAACTTATGGTGTTAAAGCTGTAATTGTTAAGTTATCAGAATCTGATTCATATAAAAATCCATATGCTGCTAAACAAATAGCAAACGCTAAAGAGGCTGGACTTCAAGTTGGTGCTTATCATTATTCATGGTATGCCACAAAAGCAGACGCACAAAACGAAGCTAAATATTTTACAAATTATGCATCTTCACTAAATCTACCAAAGGATACATTAATGGTTGATGATTTGGAAGAATCCTACACTAAAAATAGTGGCGTGAGTGCTAATGCAGCAGCATTTAATGCGCAAGTTAAAGCTGCAGGATACAATAACACATCAACTTATACATATGCTTCATATGTCAATGAAACAAAATTAAATTTTTCATATATAGGCAATAATCGTGTTTGGATGGCGCAATATCCATACCAACCAAGTTCTAGTTCATTATGGAATTCTTCATATGGAATGTGGCAATGGAATAGTAACACGAATTTTCCCGGCGTAAAAGGGACATTCGATGTATCAATCGATTATCAAAACTTGATAGCTACTATTGCAAATGGTTATAATAATGGCATTTTCTATCAAAACAGCCAACCTGCTAGTGGCTACTATTATTCACCATCACTTTCGACAGCCAATGGTGGTTATAATTGGTTCGAAAATGGGCAACCGTACACTGGATTCCGTTATTACATGGGTACGTACTATTGGTTTATTAACGGTGTTCGTCAGAATGCTGGATGGCGCGAAGCATGGAACATGAAGTATTATACAGATGAGAACGGTCGTGCCTTGCAAGGTGTACAAACTATTGGAAATAATAAGTATTATTTTGGAGATAATGGCACGTATTACTTACGTACTAATGAGACATTGCAGCAAGGCAATGAAACATTTAAGTCTGATATTAACGGTGTTTTAAAGCCTTGGAAGGGTTATATTTACGATGGCAGTTCTGCTAACGGTGGTTATCGCTGGTATGAAGATGGCCAACTTTACACAGGATTTCGTTACTATATGGGTACTTATTACTGGTTTGTTGACGGTGTTCGTCAAAATGAAGGTTGGCGACATGCATGGGGATATACATATTGGACTGATAGTACTGGGCGAGCTGTTCAAGGTCATCAGACGATCGCTGGTAAAGACTACTACTTTGGTAATGATGGCACATATTATATGCGCTAATCGATACGGGGGCGAAAGCCCTTTTTTATGTTAAAAATACAGAAATATTGAGAGAAAATACATATGAAACGTTATTACTATATGGATCTTTTGACCATACTAGCAACGATAGCAGTTGTTTTTCTGCATTCTTCGGAATATGCTTTTTCAAATCAAACTAATGATCCACATTGGTTTGTTGCAGTGATTATTCAAGTTACTTTTATATGGGCAGTACCTATATTTTTTATGATGTCTGGTGCACATCTATTAGATTACCGCGAACGATATGATACACCAACTTTTTTCAAAAAAAGAATTTCAAAAGTTTTTATACCATTTATTTTTTGGTCGCTAATTTGGTATGTCGTTAATCCACTTATACAACATGAACCTATTAATTATCATATTGGGCAATTTATCAATGCGGTCATGCATGATTCTATACAGCCAATATTTTGGTTCTTCTATTTTATTATTGGATTTTATATTAGTGCACCGTTGCTATCGAAAATCATCAACAAAAATGATAAGTCCTTAGTATTATACTTACTAACAGTGAATATGGTTTTTGTGAATCTTTTGAGTTATTACTATGAAGTTCGGTTACAAGATGATAATATGTTTCTGCATGGCGTGCAGATTGGTGCTGCAGGTGGTATTGGATTTTTCGTTGTTGGGTGGTACTTAAAAAATACAATTCTACCTATATGGGTGAGAAGAGTTTTATATGTTGCTGCTTTATTATCGATAGTTATCATGGTCAGTCTGACCATCTATCTTTCAGTTAAACGCGGAAAATTTGCTCGTGAAGTGTACGATATATGGGGATTATTTGGTTTCATGCTTTCCATCGGCGTATTTGAGTTTGTTAAGAGCCATTTATCAACATATAGACCAGGGTTAAAAGTACAATTGTTGACTAAAAAAATAGCTAACACGTCATTGGGTGTTTATGTGGTGCACGAGTTTTTTATTTATTTTGCTGAAAGAAAACTGCATATTGGCGATGGTTCATTAAAGCATATGATTGTTTTGCCAGTCATCGTATGGGTAATATCAACTTTGGCTATCTTGATAATGCATCAAATTCCCTTAGTTAAGAAAATTGTATAATTAAATGAAAAGAAGACATAATTAATGTCTTCTTTTTTTGCGTCTATGATATGCGTTTAACAAGTTAATGTAATGTTATTGCAATGATTAACGTTTATACTTAAAAAAGGTATATTTTAATTAGTATAATAAAGTGGAGAATTTATATGAGAAAAAAGTTATATAAGGCTGGGAAATTATGGGTAGCTGGGGTTGCAGCAACTGCCGCACTAATTGTGGCGCCTAATTTTGTTCATGCAGACACGAATAGTGTATCTGCAACGACATCTGGTACAACATCTACTAAAAACATTGTAGATAGCATAAGCACACAATCCGATGATAGTGTCGCATCTTCAAATAAAGCATCTGAAGCGACTACTTCCACTAATGATAAAAAAATAATATCAGCAACAGATCAAAATAATGATACAAGTAGTAGTACAGTCCAAACTAATACCGCTAGTGTTCAAACAAAAGATACGACAGTTAGCAGTCAAAATACAGAATCTAATTCAACTGTAGATGATACGGCTGATAAAACTAATACTAGTTCTAGTCAACTTAATGAGAGTGATGCAAAGGCTAATACTTCTCAAGAATCAGACCGTAACACTGCAACAACAGTAGAAAAACTAGACGACAGCGTTTCAAAAGATTTAAATTCAAAAACTACAGTGGTTACAAAAAATGATGATGGTACATCAACCACGAACCTTACTTATGCTAACTTGAAAGATGTAGCGGATAACATAGCTAGTGTTAACCCCAATACATCAGTGCCATACTTTAATGCAGATGCCATTAAGAATTTACCAGCAATGTCAACAGCAGATGCGCAAAGCGGTCAAATTGAAGATCTTGATGTTTGGGATTCTTGGGCATTACAAGATGCTAAAACTGGTGCCGTAGCAAATTATCATGGTTATAATATTGTCTTTGCGTTAGCCGGATATCCAAAAGAAGATAATGACCAACATATTTACATGCTCTACACAAATTACGGAGATACAGCATTAAATAATTGGAAAAATGCCGGTCCAGTCTTTGGCTTTAATGCTAAGTGGGACGAGCAACAATGGTCAGGATCAGCTACTGTTAATGATGACGATAGTATTCAGTTATTCTATACAAAGACAAATCAACCAAATACTGTGCAACGATTGTCGACAGCTAATTTATCAATGGTCTATACAGATACAGAAGTATCTGTGGCAAAAGTTAATGACGATCATGTACTTTTTGCTGGTGATGGTGAACACTATCAGACATTACAACAATGGTTAGATGCTGGTTACTATACTACTGGTGATAATTTTACAATGCGTGATCCGCATGTTATCGAAGTAGATGGTGAGCGTTATTTAGCGTTTGAGGCCAACACAGGCACAAATAATTACCAGAGCGATACAGCTGTCGATAATGATACTTATTATGGTGGAACAGAAGAGTTTAATGCACAAGCTAAAATTGATACATTACAAAATCCAGATAAGTTAAAACTGTCCAAAAAAGCTAATGGCGCAATCGGCTTAATTAGACTTGATAAGAATCAAAATAACCCTACAGTAGCTCAAGTATACTCTCCGCTTTTGGCAGCGAACGGTATTACTGACGAAATTGAACGTGCCAACATTGTGCCATTAAATGGTAAATACTACTTATTTACTGATACACGATTAAGTAAGAGTGTAGTGCCAACAGTTGATTTTAATATCAATGTTGGTATGATGGGGTATGTTTCTGATAGTTTATTTGGACCATACGAACCTTTGAATGGCAGCGGTAGTGTTATTACAGGAACCCAACTTTTTACTTCTAGGACAGATACCTATTCTTATTACGCAGTTCCTGTTGAAGGATATGATGATTTATTGTTAATTACTTCATATATGAGTAACCGTAATGAAAAAGCTGGTACTGGTATGAATGCAACATTTGCCCCATCGTTTTTAGTTCAAATTGGTGCAGATGGCAAAACAACTAAGGTTTTGGACACTGTTCTTGCACAGGGAACATGGACTTATGATGGCAAAGGAACGGTTGCTGAACTTGTTGGGACTAAGAAAACATCAGAGCTATCTAATACAAAGATTGGTTGGGTTGACAACAAGTTTTATGTAGACAGCCAATTAGCGAATGGTTATGTTTATGATTATATCAATAATAGTTATTACCTATTTAAGGATGGCATTCGCTTAAGTGGTGTTCAATCTTATGCTGGTTCTTACTATTATTTTGATCCAGTAACATATAAGAGAGTCAATAACGAAATTCATCAAGACAATACTGGTAAAAAATATTACTTTGGTAATGATGGTCGTGTTAAACAAGGCCAATTTGCTGTTAATGGTGTAGCTTATAACTTTGGTAATGATAATTCATATTATGAACGTGGTTATGCTTCAGGATATTTGCAAGATGTAACAGACAATAATCAATGGTATTGGTTCGAGAGTGGACAAAAGTATACAGGATTCCGTTACTACATGGGCACATACTACTTCTTTGAAACAGGCGCACGCCAAGAGAACAAGTGGGAAACAGCCTGGGGTATGAAGTATTATGTTGGTAATGATGGTCGTGCCGTTCAAGGGATTCAAATCATTGATGGACAAGCGTATGACTTTGGAACTAATGGTACGTTCAACCTGAAGGGAACAGCGAGTGGGTATTTGTATTCACCATCACTATCAACTGCCAATGGTGGCTATAATTGGTTTGAGAATGGTAAGCCATATACTGGGTTCCGTTATTATATGGGAACGTACTACTGGTTTGTAGACGGTATACGACAAAATGCAGGATGGCGCGAAGCATGGGGAATGAAGTATTATACAGATGCAAGTGGTCGAGCATTGCAAGGAATTCAAATTATCGATGGGCAAGCGTATGACTTTGGAACTAATGGTACGTATAATTTGAAGAATGCAGCGAGTGGTTACTTGTATTCACCAGAGTACTCAAAAGCCAACGGTGGGTATAATTGGTTTGAAGATGGTAAGCCATACACCGGATTCCGTTATTACATGGGTACATATTACTGGTTTGTAAATGGTGTGCGACAAAATGCGGGATGGCGTGAAGCGTGGGGAAAGAAGTATTACACAGACGGAACAGGTCGAGCATTGCAAGGGATTCAAACAATCGAAGGTAAGCAATATAATTTTGGTAATGATGGCACATATTACTTACGTTAAAAGAAAAGGCGAAAGCCTTTTTTATTTTGTCTCAGTGACGGTATACCCATTTTAAATAACAAGAAAAAGCTATATTCTAAGTTAAAACGCTGTTTTAACTGTGTAATAAACTATTTTTCTTAGATTTTTGATTAAATTTTTTTACACCTTTAATAGTTCAATAAATCACAATTGTTTCTTTTTTAATTATTTTATCTTTTAAAATGATATACAAAGTAATAATAAAAGTTGATTAAAGAACTTATAGTGATATAAATAATCCGATAGTTATACTAAATTATTAAACTATGTTTCGATTCTTGTTTGTTCAAAAAAATACTATGTTATACGTTTAACAACGTTTTGTAATGATTTTGAAATGATTAACGTTTATACTTATTTTAATTGCAGGAGATGCAATAATTCTAAATTGGGAGTTCCTATGATGAGAAAAAAGTTATACAAGGCGGGGAAGATTTGGGTAGCTGGTGCGGCAACCGTGGCGGCTATCTCTGTGGGCATTGGTTCTGTTAGCGCTGATACAGTTGATAATAAAACAACAAGTGATGTAGCGGTATCCAACAAAACAGCTGATGCGACTAACGGTGATAAAGTTGTTTCATCGGATGATGCTCAGACTTCAACAGGAACAGCAGTAAATAAAGACAAGTCGATTGTTACTGCAGAAACAAAAACGGATGAAGTAAAGAACACAACTGATGTGAACAAGACAACAACCGTTAATGACATTAACACTGAAGTAAATGAGAATAAGTCAGCTATCGATGTTACGAAAACAACGAATGACAATCCGCAAAAAGTTGATGAGAAGACTGATGTAAATAATCCGACAAATGCTTCTAAAGCTTCAACAACAACAGTAGAAAAACTAGACGACAGCGTTTCAAAAGATTTAAATTCAAAAACTACAGTGGTTACAAAAAATGATGATGGTACATCAACCACGAACCTTACTTATGCTAACTTGAAAGATGTAGCGGATAACATAGCTAGTGTTAACCCCAATACATCAGTGCCATACTTTAATGCAGATGCTATTAAGAATTTACCAGCAATGTCAACGAAAGATGCACAAAGTGGTCAAACCGAAGATCTTGACGTCTGGGATTCTTGGGCATTGCAAGATGCCAAAACAGGTGTTACTGCGAATTATCATGGCTATAATATTGTCTTTGCATTAGCTGGATATCCAAAAGAAGATAATGATCAACATGTTTATATGCTCTATACAAAGTACGGAGATACAGCATTGAATGACTGGAAGAATGCTGGGCCAGTCTTTGGATATGATGCCAAGTGGGATAAGCAACAATGGTCAGGATCAGCTACTGTAAATACTGATGATACAATTCAACTATTTTATACAAAAACAGATCAACCAAATACTGTGCAACGATTGTCAACGGCTAATTTATCAATGTCGTATTCAGATTCAGAAGTATCTGTGGCAAAAGTAACTAATGATCATGAACTTTTTGCAGGTGATGGAGAACATTATCAAACATTGCAACAGTGGATAGACGCTGGTTACTATACAACCGGTGATAACTTTACGTTACGTGATCCACATGTTATCGAAGTAGATGGAGAACGTTATCTTGCTTTTGAATCTAATACTGGTACACAAAACTATCAAAGTGACACAGCAGTAGATAACATGACCTATTACGGTGGAACAGATGACTTTAATCAAAAGGCAAGAGAGACAACTTTGAATGATGCTGATAAGTTGAAGTTATCTAAAAAAGCTAATGGGGCTATTGGATTGGTAAAGCTTACAGGAGCAGAAAATAATCCAACTATTGATAAAGTATATTCACCACTATTAGCAGCTAATGGTATCACAGATGAAATAGAGCGTGCTAACATTGTGCCATTAAATGGCAAGTATTACTTGTTTACAGATACACGTCTTATCAAAAGTGTGGTGCCAACAGTGGATGCTGATATTAATGTTGGTATGATGGGTTATGTTTCTGACAGTTTAACAGGACCATACACACCATTGAACGGTAGCGGTAGTGTTATTACAGGCACGCAGTTAGCTGAATCTCGAACAGATACATACTCTTATTATGCGGTTCCTGTTGAAGGGCATAATGATTTGTTCTTGATTACGGCTTATATGAGTAACCGTAATGAAAAAGCTGGTGTAGGTCTTAATTCTACTGTTGCCCCATCATTCTTAGTTCAAATTGGCGCAGATGGTAAAACAACTAAAGTTTTGGACACTGTTCTTGCACAGGGGACATGGATTTATAACGGTAAAGGTAGTGTTGCTGAATTAGTTGGCACAAAAGAAACGTCAAATATTACAGGCAAAAAGATTGGTTGGGTAGATAATAAGTTCTACATCAATAATAAATTAGCTAATGGTTATCAATATGATTACACTAATGATGCTAATTACTTGTTTAAAGATGGTATTCGTCAGAGTGGCGTTCAGTCTTATGATAATACGTATTATTGTTTTGATCCAGTAACATATAAGCGTGTAGAGAATGAAATTCGTAAAGCAACATGGGGATTAGAATATTACTTTGGTAATGATGGCCGTGTTAAGCAAGGTCAATTTGCTGTTAATGGTGTTGCGTATGATTTTGGTAATGACAAGACATACTATAAACGTGGTTATGCATCAGGCTACTTACAGGACATAACTGATAATAGTGAATGGTATTGGTTCGAGAGTGGACAAAAGTATACAGGATTCCGTTACTATAAAGACACGTACTACTTCTTTGAAACAGGCGCACGCCAAGAGAACAAGTGGGAAACAGCCTGGGGCATGAAGTATTATGTTGGTAATGATGGTCGTGCGGTTCAAGGGATTCAAATCATTGATGGACAAGCGTATGACTTTGGAACTAATGGTACGTTCAACCTGAAGGGAACAGCGAGTGGGTATTTGTATTCACCATCACTATCAACTGCCAATGGTGGCTATAATTGGTTTGAGAATGGTAAGCCATATACTGGGTTCCGTTATTATATGGGAACGTACTACTGGTTTGTAGACGGTATACGACAAAATGCAGGATGGCGCGAAGCATGGGGAATGAAGTATTATACAGATGCAAGTGGTCGAGCATTGCAAGGAATTCAAATTATCGATGGGCAAGCGTATGACTTTGGAACTAATGGTACGTATAATTTGAAGAATGCAGCGAGTGGTTACTTGTATTCACCAGAGTATTCAAAAGCCAACGGTGGGTATAATTGGTTTGAAGATGGTAAGCCATACACCGGATTCCGTTATTACATGGGCACATATTACTGGTTTGTAAATGGTGTGCGACAAAATGCGGGATGGCGTGAAGCGTGGGGAAAGAAGTATTACACAGACGGAACAGGTCGAGCATTGCAAGGGATTCAAACAATCGAAGGTAAGCAATATAATTTTGGTAATGATGGTACATATTACTTACGTTAAAAGTCATTAATATCTATAAAATAGCGATCCTACATGTGTGAACATGTAAACAGGGTTGCTATTTTTATTAATGTTACAATAGAACGAATGAGGAGGGATATCAGCTATGATACGGCACAAAATAAAACGAGTAACAGTGAGTATAGTGACCACTTTGTTTCTGTCTTTAATTATTGGTATGATGTACCTAAAGTACAATCAAACTCGTCTTGAAACTCAAAAAAAATTGCCTCAAAAATGGCATCTTAATGGATTTTCTAATGCGGGTTTATCAAACGATACACAAACCATTTTAAAAAATAACGGCCAGTACGAACTTTTCTATTTAGTCGATAGTGGTAAAGGATTACAATCTACTAAACAAAGGACACGTTGGTCAAAATCAATATCATCTGACTTAGTAAATTTTCAATTAAAGGATGATGTTAATATCAAACCTGTTTCCAATCACGAATCTGTTGCCACCGGATCTATTGTCAAGGATGTGGAAGATATAGCGGGTTATGGGAAAAATACTTTATTAGCTTATGCGACAAAATATATTGATGGTAATCAATGGACATACATGTGGTATTCAAATGACAGAGGAAAACGCTGGAAAATAGCCAATAAAGGGCAACCTGTGGCCAAGCCATATAAAATAGGTAAGGCTTTTCGTGACCCAAATGTGTTTTATGATTCTGAACAACAACAATTTGTAATGACTATGGCAGAAGCCGATGACGATGATCATATGAAAATTGGCTTCTATACCTCAAAAAATGGTATTTCCTGGAAATATACAGATAGTTATTATTCACCTCGAAATTTAGGTACGCTAGAAGTGCCAGAAATTCATCAGGTTTACCAAAAGAATACTGGGAAAAAAGAGTGGGTATTATTTTTTGGTGCAAATGGTTTTGCAGATGATTATCAACAAAGCAGTGGTACTTATTATGTTGTAGGAAAGCTTGAAAATGGTCGTTTCCAATCCTCATCGTCACCTCAAAGAGTCGATTTTGGAACAGACTACTACGCCGCACATCATTATCAAGAAACAGCTAGTGAGCTGCTAGGTTTTGGCTGGATGGGCAACTGGGATTACATTAATGCGGTTAGTAATGATATAACATACAAAGGTAATTACTCAGCGTTTAGAAAGATATTTTTAGACTCAGAAAATCGATTAAAAACGTCAAAAGTCATGACTGAAAATATTTTTGATACAAAGAAAAAAAGCACCATTATTAAGAAATATAATCAAAAGAAGATGGAAGTCAATAAGATTGCTTATAAAATCAATACAACTATTCACGGAAACCAAACTGTAACTATTAGATCGAAAAATGATGATAGTAGTATTAAGTTTACATTTGATAACTTTGATAAAAAGCTAACTGTTCATCGTAAAAGTAAATATGTTAAAAATGATAACTATAGTAAGGAGTATAATGTTAGTTTATGGGGAAAATGGTCGGAAAAAATAGATTTTTATGTGGATCAATATAGTGTCGAGGTCTATTGGCCAAGAACAGGTCAAATAGCTACATTTGCTAAATATAGTAAAAGCACTGGAGATGAACTTACTTTTGATAATCTAGATACGCAAGATTCCCAAGCCAGTATACAAGAAATGAAGTAAACATCAGCACCGTAATTTGATATAATGCTATGAAGAGACTATCATTAAGCTAATCGTTTATTGGTCGTACGACTTTAATTAAGGACAACTTAACAACATGCAAGTTGCAAAAAACTATTTATATACTGCAGCCTATCAGCTGCTTAACATTATCGCACCGTTAATCACAATGCCATACCTAGCGCGTGTTCTTGGCCGCAACGGCGTTGGGGTAGCGAGTTGGACGAATTCATTTGCCACCTATTTTTTGCTTATTGCTAGTTTGGGGATTGTGACGTACGGTAGTCGCGAAATTGCTTATGTAAAAGACAATAAGCAAGCAAGACAACAAAAATTTTGGGAAATTCAAATTATACATACTATTGCAGGGATGTTTTCTTTAGTTTTATATTTTTTATTTTTAAAATTTGGCGTACAGTGGAATAGCAATATTGAAAATAATCAAATTTATTTGTTGCTTCAAACTTGGATTATTATTTCTGGAATCTTAGATATTTCTTGGTATTTCATGGGATTAGAAGATTTTAAAAAAACAGTGTTACGTAATGCTTTAGTTAAAATTGCGATGACAGTTTTAATATTTATTTTAGTTAAGACGCCCCATGATATTGGTAATTATATTTTGTTACTAGGGCTATCACAGGTTTTTGGCAACTTATCTATGTGGTTCTATCTGTTTAAAAAGATGTCGTGGCCGGTCTGGTCACAATTAAATTTAAAAGAGCATGTAAATCCAATTTTTATGATGTTCTTGCCAACAATTGCTACACAAGTCTACTTACAGTTAAATAAGACAATGTTACCTTTTTTTACAAATTCAACAGATTCAGCAGGATTTTATGACAACGCTGATCGAATTATCAAAGTTTCATTAGCTTTGGTTACTTCTGTCGGAACCGTTATGTTACCAAGAATGTCTGCTCAATTTGCAAAAGGACAGTTTGGTAAGATGAAACAAAATATTATTCAATCCATGGATTTTGTTTCAGCTTTATCCGTACCAATGGCATTTGGAATGGCAGCTGTTGCACCTACAGCAATGGTTTGGTTTTTAGGACAAGAATTTGCGACAGTAGGACACGTGATTGTATTACTGTCACCGATAATTGTTTTTATTGGTTGGAGCACAGTGATAGGAACACAGTACTTAGTGCCAACTAAACGACTTAATGAGTTTACATTATCAGTCACGATAGGTGCAGTAGCTAATGTTTTACTTAATTTTTGGTTGATTTACGTAGCTGGGGTCAATGGCGCTGCCATAGCTACAACGCTATCCGAATTTCTAGTGATAGCTTTCCAATTATATATTACACGAAATGATATGAACAGTTGGCGTCATTTTTCTGGTATGTGGCGCTATCTTATTGCAGGAATTGCTATGTACTGGTTGGTTACCGTAGTGAGTCAATGCGTTAATATTAGCGTTCAAAGTACAATATTAGAACTAGTATTAGGTGTTTTTGTTTATGTTATAATTCTCATAGTTCTACGGGCACCAATTTTGAAGAAAGTACCATTTCTGGATAAAATAGCGAAATAACAGTTTTTTCTGTTATAATGGAAAAGTTATATCATGCACATTTGTGCACGAATGAGGTGGAAAATTGAAACGCAAACTAGGTTATTTAACCGCAAAAAGGGGTTTAGATATTAGCGTATCTTTGGCGGCGATGATTTTATTGTCACCAGTGTTTGCTATTATTGCCTTAATTATTATTAAAGATAAAAAAACAAGTAATGTCATTTATGCACAAGAGCGTGTTGGTCAGTACGGAAAACGTTTTAAAATATATAAATTTCAATCTATGGTTGATAATGCCGATAAAATATTAAAACAAGATGCTGAATTGTATTCTAAATTTGTGGCTAGTGGTTATAAGCTACCAACGGCTGAGGATCCTAGAATTACAAAATTTGGCGCTTTTCTACGTAAAACATCTTTAGACGAATTACCACAATTTTGGAATACTTTAAATGGTACAATGAGTATTATCGGGCCACGTCCGGTTGTAGAAGATGAGTTGATAGAATATGGTAAAGATATTGATAAGTTTCTATCTGTAAAGCCTGGTGTATTTGGTTTATGGCAAGCAAGTGGACGAAGTAATATTGAATACCCTGAAAGAGCACAAATGGAATTAGATTACGTTGATCGTGCAAATTTGCGCTTTGACTTTTATATTTTATTTAAAACAATAATTGCAATTTTTAAGCGTGATGGGGCATTTTAATTTTGAGGAGAGAAAGATGAGTTTTTCGTTAATAGATTTAGTAAAAAGACTATTAAAAAATAGTTGGTGGATTATCGTTCTAGGTGTTGTCATTGGCGCATCGCTTTACACTTATGCAAAACATTCTGTTTTAACAGCTTATACTGCTGAAAGATATGTTATTGTATCAAAAGATAATACTGATGCTAAAGATCCAAATTCAAGAGTACAAGCAGATCAGATGTTGATCAACACGTATAAAAAAATTGCTAATGATGCAGCCATTGTATCTACTGCAAAGACATTGTCTGCAGTACCAGTCACTAAAAAAGAAATTATTAACGCCATAACAGTGTCACAACCAGATCAAACTCTAATGATGCGCTTTAGTGCCTCAGCGGCGACTGCTAAAAAATCGGTTGCGATTGCAAATGCATATGCCAAAGCTTTTACTACGGAGGGGAAAAAATTATACCCTGATATGGCTAATCCTGTACTGTTATCTTCAGCGAAAAAAGCTGATGTTTTATCAGGGACAATATATAGCCCTAAGAAACTAGCCATATTCGGATTTGCATTTGGCATCACATTAGGCGCTTTCATTATATTGCTTACGGGTATTTTTCAAAACTATAAGCGGTTGATGACTAAAACAACAAAGTGAGGCAGTATTGTGACAGCTTTTTTGCTACCAATCACGTTTTTTTCTAAAACATATTCATATAGCTTTGCTGAAACAACAGTGATGCTCGCTTTTCCAATATTTGCACTTTTGCTATTGTTGCAATTATATCGTTACCCGTCACGTCTCATAAAAATTATTCCTAGCGCGCAATCTTTTTTGCTAGCGGGATTTTTTTTGGTTATGCAATTCCTAGCAATGTTTTTGAGTTATCAACATTCAGGAGATTCAATCCAAACTACTGGAATTATTCGTTCTGTTATCTTTTTATTTGGCTGGATGATGACTGTATATATGTCTTGGGCATTAATCACTGTTACAGTAACTAATTATCATGAAGAACGACTTTTCATTAAAAGTGGTCTTATTGGGCTAATAGTGTATATGATAATTGTTTTAGTGCCGCAACTGCTAGTGACACTCAATAATTTTTCCATACGACCTTATGTTAACACTATTGCACATTTATTTGAGAGACATTGGATGGGGCGAGATTTTTATGTGGGTGGTAGTTATGCCGTAACTAACTATCGACTAAATGGTTTTGAACCTGAAGCTGCGTTTCTAGCTAATCTCTTGGGGGTCGTTTATTTACCAATTATTTTAGGAATAGCAATTACAAAGCAGCAATTCTGGCATTTTAAAAAACATTTTGCTCTGGAAAAAATAGTCACTTGGGGACTTATTGTTTCAATTTTAATGTTTTTAGTACTTGCTCGAACGACTACAGGCTTGATTACACTGGTAGTTGCTGCTGTTCTTTGGTTTTTATGGAGTAAACGAGACGATAAAATTATTTTAATTATATTTGGTATAATTGCAATTAGTGGTATTGCAATTGGCTACTTTTTTGTACAACCAATCCATGATATATTTTATAATTTCTTATTTAACAAGCAGGGAACATCTAATAGACTTGGTGGTACGATTGCATTAGTATTAACATTTTTATCTCATCCTATTTTTGGTGTGGGTTATGGTTTCACAGGTTATTTCATCATGGATTATGTACCAAAATCTACGACGTATAATCCAGAATTTCAGCAAGTTTACAGACACATTGGATATCCTATTCTAAGTGATGGTATTGGATGGTTTGCGACTTATGGATTAATTATCATGATACCAGCCTTGTGGATGTTAGCTCGTTTAATCATACGTTCACTAGTTCTACAACATGAGTTGAAGATACGTCAATCAGAAAACTGGCAGTGGTATTTAGGCATTCAAATTAGTTTTATTATTATGATTATTCTAGTCGCAGTATCATCGTTATTTGTTATTCAAATATTCCTATGGCCATATTTACTGATGTTCTTCTTTTATAGACAAACACTAATTAATCAGGAAAAGGAGCTAACATTGTGACTATATTTATCGCAACACATAAACCTTATAAAATGCCTCAAAGTGATAACTATCAACCAATTTTCGTTGGTGCGGCACAACATGAGAGTATACCGATAGGATACCAATCTGATGCATCTGGTAAAAACATATCTAAAAAAAATCCTAACTTTAATGAATTAACGGCATTATACTGGATAAAATATAATACGAATGACGCGATTATTGGGTTATGTCACTATCGCCGGTACTTGGGAATCCAAAAAGGACACACATTATCAGACATACTTAACGAGAGGCAAATTACAGAACTTCTAAAGACAGCTGATATTATTTTACCTAAAAAACGAAATTATTATATTGAAAACCAACGTGATCACTATTTACATGCACATGTAGCAGAACCCTATAATGTCATGAAACAAGTTATTGCCACACAATATCCAGATTATTTACCTGCATTTGAAAAAATGGAACAATCAACTTCAGCCCATTTATTTAATATGTTTATTATGCCTAGAAAATATTTTGATGAATATACGAATTTTATATTTGACGTTCTAGGTAAAGTGGAGGAAAATATCGACATAAATCAACTTGAAGGCCAGGAAAAAAGAGTATATGGTTTCCTAAGTGAACGCCTGATGGATACTTGGGTTAATACAAAAAAACTTAGTGTGGCAGAGTGTCCTGTGATAGAATTAGAGCGGACAAACTGGTTAGATAAAGGGTATAATTTTCTAAAAAGAAAGTTTTTTCCAAATTCAAATAAAAAGGTACATTTCTAATGACAAATAAATTCAATACAAAAAATTATGATTACTTAATTGTTGGGGCAGGACCATTTGGCATGATTTTTGCTTACGAGGCTGCAAAGCGGGGTAAAAAGTCTCTTGTGGTTGAAAAACGTCCCTATATTGGTGGAAACACGCATACACATACAGAACATGGCATTACTGTCCATGATTTTGGTGCGCATATTTTCCATACGGATAATAAAGAGGTTTGGGACTATATTCGTAAATTTGCAGAATTTAATGGTTACCAAAACCAAGTTGTTGCTAACTATAAAGGCACACTTTATAATTTGCCATTTAATATGAATACTTTCTATCAGATGTGGGGTACTAAAACACCTGATGAAGCACATGCAAAAATTGAAGAGCAGAAGCAACTTGCATTAAAAGATCTTGGGGATCGCCAACCACGCAACTTAGAAGAACAAGCAATTTCATTGATTGGAACAGATATTTATAACAAACTCATTAAAGGTTATACGGAAAAGCAATGGGGTCGGAAGGCTACTGAATTACCAGCTTTTATTATTAAGCGATTGCCAGTTAGATTTATTTATGATAACAATTATTTCAATCATCGTTACCAAGGTATTCCTGTAGGCGGTTACACTCAAATTTTTGAAAATATGGTGGAACGCTCTAATGGATTAGTTGACGTATTAACTGATACAGACTTTTTTGATCACAAAGAAACGTTATTATCGGAGTTCCCACGAGTTTTGTATACTGGTATGATTGACCAATTCTTTGATTATAAATTTGGTGAACTGGAATATCGTTCATTACGTTTTGAACATGAAGTCATTGATTCAGATAATTATCAAGGTAATGCTGTCATTAATTATACAGATTCAGAGACGCCATATACTCGTGTTATGGAATGGAAACATCTTGACGGATTGTCTGATGATGGCAAAACAATTATTACCAAAGAATACCCACAAGAATGGGACCGCTCTAAAGAAGCTTATTATCCAGTTAATAACGATAAAAATACACAAATTTATAAAGAATATGCTACAGAAGCTCGCAAAAGTCACCCCGAAATTATTTTTGGTGGTCGTCTAGGAAAGTACCGTTATTTTGATATGGATCAGGTCTTTAATGACGCCTTTAATACAGTACGTCAAGAATTTGGTATTGATCAAAAATTTAATTTTGCACACGATGAAGTAAATTAAGTTTATGCCCGAAAGGGCGTACATAAAATATGAGGGGAAATCATAATGGAAACTAAATTTCAGGATAATATAAAAAAAGATATATTATCATTAGTTGTGCCTGTTCATAATGAAGAAGAGACAATTGACATATTTTACAGTACAATTGAGAGTCTTTCGTCTAAAGTTAATGCTGAGATACATTATCATTTTATTGATGATGGTTCAACGGACAGGACTTTGTCGATTTTACGTAAACTATCTGAAGATGACAAAAATGTGCACTATATTAGTTTTTCTCGCAACTTTGGAAAAGAAGCAGGGCTCTATGCTGGATTACAGCAAGCGGATGGGGATTATGTAGCAGTGATGGATGTTGATTTACAGGATCCACCTGAACTACTACCTGAAATGCTAAAAGAGGTTCAAGACGGGGAATATGATGCTGTTGGGACTCGTAGAGCAAATCGTAAAGGGGAAGCGAAGCTTCGTTCATGGTTTTCTGAACAATTTTATACATGGATGAATAAAATTAGCCAAACACAACTTGTTGATGGAGCGCGAGATTATCGTGTTATGACTCGACAGATGGTGGAGGCTATATTATCTTTGAGTGAAAATCAGCGATTTAGTAAAGGAATTTTTACTTGGGTCGGCTTTAAGACAAAATATATTCCTTTTGAAAATCGAGAACGTGTTGCTGGACAAACATCTTGGTCATTTTGGGCTTTAATGAAGTATGCAATTGAAGGAATCGTTTCATTTTCAACTGTACCATTGACAGTTATAACTATACTTGGGTTGGCGTCATTCATTATGTCATTATTAAGTGCAGCATTTATTGTTATCAGAGCTTTGATTGATAATAATAGTGTAGCTGGGTGGCCTTCAATGGTTACGATCATGTTATTTATTGGTGGCATACAGTTACTAAGCCTAGGAGTCATAGGTCGTTATATGGCTGCTGTATTTTTAGAAACCAAAAAGCGGCCAATTTACATTAAAAAAGAGGAAAGCTAGGATAAGAGTATGGATAAATTAGCTGTGTTGATACCAGCATACAACGAGAGTCAAACCATTGTTAAGGTAGTAAATGATGTATTAGAAGTAACGAAAAACATTTCTGGTTCTGTGGTATATGTTTATGATAATAATTCAAAAGATAATACTGCTGAATTAGCTGCCGATGCTGGTGCAGTAGTTCGTCATGAATATGCACAAGGTAAGGGTGCTGTTATTAGAAGGATGTTTCGTGAAATAGACGCAGAAGTATATATTATGATTGATGCTGATGACACTTATCCAGTTCAAGCGATTCCGGATATGTATAAAAAAATTGTTGATAAAAAGGTAGATATGGTTGTTGGGGATCGATTATCTTCAACTTACTTTGAGGAAAATACGCGCCCTTTCCATAATGTAGGTAATACTCTAGTGCGTGGTCTTATTAATACATTATTTAAAACGAGCATCAAAGATATTTTAACAGGATACCGAGCTTTTAGTTATCAGTTTGTTAAGACCTTTCCAGTGCTATCTAGAGGATTTGAAATTGAAACTGAAATGTCTATTCATGCTACTGAGTTTAAAATGCTAGTTGAAAATCAGGTTATTGAATATCGTGATCGTCCAGAGGGGTCAGAGTCAAAGCTCGACACATATGGTGATGGATTTCGTGTATTAAAGACAGTTATTAATTTGTATCGCATATATCATCCTTTTGCTTTCTTTGGTATATCAGCGGCGTTTGTCTCAGTTATATCTTTGTTATTATTTATTTTCCGTGTTTTCGTTCCATACTACCAAACCGGTAGGGTGGATAATATGCCTACTTTGGTTGTCACTATGATTTTGTTTAGTGTCGCTGTAACCGCTTTTTTTGCCGGTGCAATTCTCAATGCTATTCAATCGAGTAATAAGCGTAATTTTGAATTGAATTTGATAGATGCCAATGAAAAGACTAAAAAATAATCTAATGAATAAAAAAAGTATAGACTATATATTATATTTTTTAAGTTATATAGCAATTGCTATTTCCTACCCAACAGCAATTGAGCCTACTTTAGCTGGTAGAATTTATGCTCGTTTTTCTATATCTGCTTATGAAAGTTTGTTTGGTGTGTGTATTATTATTTTGATAATTATCTTTCATCGAAGAAGTAATTTGAATTTATATAATAAAAATTACTGGCCTTATTGGACATTTGGTTTAGTTGTATCAATTTTCTATGTGTTAACTCTTTCGGTGTCTCGAGTTTCTTCTGAGCATATAACATATGTGCCTAGCTTGATTGGAAAAGTTAACTTGTTGATAACATTTTTAGCTGTATGTGGGTATACATTTATTTTTACCAATTTTAGCATTTTGCTAGGACAGGTAATTGATAAATTAAAGGTGAGAAAATTTCAGGTTCGTTTTTGGTATGTATTTGTTGTTTTAATGCTGATATGGGGGATTCAAATCTTTCCGTTGTTTCCAGGAATGGTTTCTTGGGATGGTTATAGGCAATTTTTGGAATTTTTCCATACGCATATAAACGATTTGAATTTTACCTATTATCCAACTAATCATCATCCGTGGGCGTCAACACTAATTTTTGGAAGTATATTTTCAATTGGTCAAAAAATTGGAGGCCCTAATGTTGGTCTATTTTTAATAGTCTTGATACAAATGATTGTTTCTTCAATCATTTATACTAAGGTCGTTCAATTTATTGGTCAAAATTGGGGTAAAAAAGCAGCATTTGTTACATTTCTATTCTATGCTTCACCATTTGTCGCATTTTGGCAAGTAACTATTGAAAAAACACCATTATTTTTAGCGTTTACAATTTGGTTTGTTATGAATTATTCTAAGATTTTAATGGATAATTTAAAATCCGATTCACCATTTTCTTTGTATGTTCAGCTGACAGTCTCAGGTATTTTCATGTCACTGTTTAGAAATGATGGCAGTTATGTTGTTATTTTGTCGTTATTGACATTATTAATTATTGAAATTAGTCGAAAGAAAATTATTCCTCGTCAATTAATTACATGCCTGCTTGTATTTTTAGCTGTTTATCTTGGTTGGAATAAAGTAGCTCTTCCTGCAATGAATGTTGTTTCAGGGTCAACATCTGAAGTGATTAGTTTGCCAATGCGTCAGGTGTCGGCAGTAGTACTTACAAATCCTGAATCATTCAGTAAGCAAGAATTGGCAACAATTAATAAAATAACGCCAATCAAAGAAATTCCAATGCATTTTGATATTAATAATGCAGATAACCTAAAATCACTGTATCCTGTGGATTCATTTCTCAGAAGTGCTTATGAAATTGAACAACTTAAAGCTGGCAAAATTAAAAAAATAGCTACGCCGGCAATCAAAAAAGAAACCAAGCAGTATTTGCTGATTTGGGTAAAACAATTTTTTAAACATCCAAAGACTTATGTTATCACATTTTTTGCAGCAAACAGTTCGTTCTTGAATCCTATTATTGATAAATATCCTGATTCAAGAGGTATTATGTATGGCAATGAGTATATGAAGACCAATACATTTTTACAGCCTAGTTGGTATAATCAGGTACACTATTGGTTCTCAGACACTACGAGAAAATATATTAAGTGGCCCAACACAATTTTTGCACTACCACTATTTAGAACTGTATTTCAACCGGCATTTAGTTTGTGGGCAGTACTATTTGCTTTCGCCTATTGTTTATATAAAAAAAGCTATTTGGCGCTCGTTTTTATCCCCATTGGATTACTTGCAGCAGTACCGTTGTTATCTCCAGTAAACGGTATGGAAAGATATATGCTTCCTGCTATTTATACGTTACCGTTATTATTAGTAGTTATTGTTAATGTACGTAAGGGGAGCAAAAAAAATGAAAGACAAATATAAAGATTGGGTAGCAGTTGTTGGTATAGCAGTCACAACTGCTATTTTGTTTAATGCATTATTTTTTGTATCTATCAAATTACCTTGGGATGCATATTATCATCTATCTCGTGTTGCTAATTTAAGACAAGGATGGAATGCATTTTTATATCCGCAAAATTTTACTACTTTAGGACAGTATGGATTATCAACAAATATTTTTTATCCAGCACTGACGTTGCAAGTAGTTCAAAATTTCATTTTTCACACTAGTTCCGTCCTCCAAGCCTTTAAAATTAGTATGATTTTAACGACATGTGTGTCAGGAGTATCAGTGTATATTATTTTACGACGCCAAAGTACTTTAAAGAGGAGAATTATATTTCTCTTCAGTGTTTTTTGGTTAAGTACAATCGGCGTTACAGCGCTAGCTTCTGGTAACTTGGCAGAATCTGTAGCGTATATTGGTATTCCGTGGCTAAGTTATGGATTATATTTGGTTACTGCAGATGCAAAAAATAATCTTCGAAAAATTGTTATAAATATTGCTGTGGGATTAAGTATCGCAGCATACTCACACATAATGACATTTTTTATTTTGTCCATCATTACTGCAGTTTATTTATTGATTTTATTTTTTAAAACAAAAAATAAAATTACAATTTTTAAAATAATCTTATTTGGTGGTTTAACAACATTCATTTCTACTGCAGCAGCTCTTATACCAATAATAGTAATTCAAGTGCTTAATGTTGTTAAAAAACCAGTAGTTAGTGCCGGAGGATTTGCTTACAACGTAAAAGATATTAGTCAACTTCTGTTAAACCCAAGTGATAGTCCAGACACTTGGTTACCACTTTTTATTGTAATTATTTGTATCATTACTAGTGTACGAAAGCCTAAGTTGGGTGTAGTGTTGGGTCTAATTACAATGCTAGTGGGCACTAATTTTGTTCCTTGGACCTATTATTTACAGCATAGTCCAATAACGTTTATACAGTTCGCGACAAGATTTATTAAACCAAGTATAGCGTTTGCCTTAATGTTTACTTTGTTAGATATAGAATCTATTCGAAAAAATATTAAGAACAGCAGTATAACTTATCGGGCGTTAATGATGTATGTTCTATTGACATTCACTGTTATGACTGGTGTGATAAGAAATAATTGGTTTTCGAATGGTAACTCTCAATTATGGACAATAAATCAGTTAAAAGAATATACAACGACCTATGACGATTCACATGATGGCTATGGGTATCCAGGAGATATGACGTTTGGCCATGGAATAAGTAACAATCAACGATTTTGGTATTTAAAAAATTATACGGATTATATTCCAAAAGATGCCTTATCCAATCCAAATAGTGTAAGCACGTTTATTGGATCAGATAAGTTAGGGCTATTACTTACTAAACATCAAATTATAGATAGCAATGGTAAAATATACAATACGAATAGTTATAAAACTACGTTGAAGTCTATTACAATGTATAGTAGTCAAACAATTGCTAAGAACACAATCGTTGAATTACCTGTTGTAGGATATAAGGGGCTGCGAGTTGATGTAGCGATCAATAATAAGAAACAACACTATACAATTAAAAATGGAAAAATATCGGTAAAATTGGTACATTCATTAAGAAATGAAGATAGAATTAAAATTAAACAATATATACCACTTTGGATATTATTGCTTAATGTCATATCTATAACTACGTTAATTGTGTTAATAATGTCAAATAAAAAAAACTGAAGACACATCATTTAATTTAGTATCACAAAATGTTTTGATTTTACGGTATAATTGAATTTATATTGTGGGGAGGATAGTGCACAGCGCTGTTCTCTTTTTTAGAATGGAAAATAGAATGAATATACAGTATAAAGTATTTAAATTTTTACGGCTTAATTTTTTGTTTCTTTGGTTATCCATGATATCAGTTTATGTTATTCAAATCGGTGTCATGTTTACTGATCCAAGTTATGGTACAGGTGATTGGGGACATAATGTTTGGACTAATGGTATCCAATTTATCGTGAATCAAACGACATCAGCCGGTATCAATGTATTAATTTTAATGATTATGATGTGGATTATTACATTAATTAGTAATCGAATACCAGTAACAATTATTATGATGACAATTTTGACGGCTGTAGCTAGTGTTGCTGAATATCAATTAATAAATGTTAGACAAGAAGCAATCACTGAAGCAAGTTTACAAGAAGTAACAGCTATTGGTAATTTGATAAGTATGTTAGACATTAAATTAATAGTTGCTTTTGTAATTATCTTGTTTATTACTGCTATGTTGTTATTTATCATTTATCGACGCAGCAAATGGATAGTTTTCAAATCTATTCGTTGGCGCGCGATTTTGATGATTTTATCGATGATACTATTAATACCTTTTCTGCAAATTAATTCTGATCAAAATAAAGCAACTTTTACCAAACTGGGTGACGATCCAAAGGTATGGGATTCACTTTATGATGCTGTTTCTAATGGTGGTATAGTGGCATTATTGAATTCAAGAACAACGGATGCTATGGTGGAACCTAAAAACTATAGTCAGTCCACTATGAGCAAACTAGCCAAAAAATATAATAATACAGCCAATGAAATCAATAAAACTAGGAAGAATACAAATTTTAAAAAACAAACTGTTATTTATACGCTCAGTGAGTCGTTAACCAAGCCTAGTTATGTACCAGGGTTGACCATCAGTGATAATCCCTTGAAAAATTTAAATAATATTATGAACAGTACAAGTTCAGGACACATGATTTCTTCAGGATATGGGGGTGGAACCGCAGGAATCGAATATTCAACATTAACTGGATTCAATATTACATCTTATAAACCAACAATAACGATGCCGTATTCACAATTAACAAGCAGTATCAATGAGCAGTCAACAGTTACTGGTCAGTTTGATAAAAAAATAGTAGTTCATCCTTATGTTGGATCCTTCTATAATCGGCGCGCTGTGTATAAAAATATGGGAATAGATTATTTTTATACAACAGATAGTGATACACCTGTTGAATATACAGCTAGTGTTGATGATGGTAATCATGCTAGTGATACTTCAGCTTATAAGAATGTTTTGACTAAAATTAGTAAAGGAACAGATAGTCAATTTATTCAATTATTAACGATGCAAAATCATACACCATGGACTTTTTCTGGACGCGACTATAATGTAATTGAGCCAACAGATTCAACTGTTGATTTTGATACGATAGAATCTTATTTACAAGGGTTACATTATACAGATAATGCAACACAGAAGTTTATTAATCAATTAAATAAATTAAAACGTCCCGTTACACTTGTTTGGTACGGGGATCATTGGCCAGGTATTTTTAGCTTTGTCAATACTTCGACAAATGCATTATCTGCGCATTCCACACCTTATTTTATTTGGCAAAACGAAGCAGCTAAAAAAGCAAATGGCACAGTAGATGTGTCCGAAAAATATGCTGATCCATCAGATTTTACAGCAATGATGCTAAAAATGAATAATATGAAAGTTGATTCTTACTGGGCTTTGAAAACTAAATTACTTGAGACCGTTCCAGTAATTAATAATTATAAACGTAATGATAATGGTAAATTGTCTTTTATAGATAAAAATGGAAAAATCATTGATGAGAAGACATTGACAACTGATCAACAGCAGTTAATAAAGGATTTTAAATTAGTACAATATGACATCACAACAGGCAAGAACTACTTATTAAAGACAAAATTTTTTCAGAAGGTGAAATAAAATGATAAAAAAATATTTAAGTGCCTTCTTAATGGTCTTAGTCTCCTTAGTTGGTGTGATATATTTAACAAAAGTACACGGGGATTTATCTGCTTATCATGGCTTGGGTAAATTAGTGAGTTATTTTTCCTGGTCACTACTGTTGGTGGGAGTATCTAAATTAATGATACTAGAAAATAAAAAACCTGTTGATATTTTTAACTATTATTTATTGATATCGACGATTTTAGCAATTATTGGTTTTTTAATTACTTTACAAATCATATCTATTCAAAAACCATTTCAATTTGCACAGGGTAATTGGTGGGACGCTATATCCGCTGGTGCATTGGGAAATGAAGGTAATTTGAATACACCAATAGGTGAAATTTGGACAAATTATCCTATCGGTTGGTTTCTGATGATGGCACCTATTGCTTTATATTTTGCTAGTATTATACAAAATAAAATATTGAACAAGTTTGTTTTATTCGGTACTGCAGTGATTTTGATGATTTTACCCCAATATATTGGGGTGATTATTGATTTACCTTTCAGCCTAAATGCAGCTTTTATTGGTACCGGAGTACTGTTATTAGATCGTATAGTTATTATTAATTCATCTAAAATGCGCATCATTTGGATTTTATTAGGTGGTCTAATAATTGTTATTGCTGCTAAATTAAGTGGTGTGTATTTTAGTTATGGTCGAGCAGATAATATTTTTGTCTCTAGTTTGGGTTTGATTGCTGCAATAAAACTCATTGAATTCTTATTAGATTTTCTTCCAATTCCTGTAAAATGGAATATGTCTAAAAAAATTTTTTTCTACACGACAATTGCTTTTTTGGTTATACTAACATTAGTCGTGAATTTAACAACATTTTTGAATTAAGGAAAATAATATGTCTCAAAATGTCAGTGCAGTAATTGTTACATTTAATCGTCTTACACTTTTAAAAGAAGTTATTGAAAGTTTGCAATCTCAAGATACAAAACTTTCGCACATTATTGTTGTCGATAATAATAGTAAAGCCGATACGCAAGAATATTTAACGTCACTTGGGGACCAAATTGATTATGTACGTCTTCCAGAAAATATTGGTGGAGCCGGTGGTTTTAATAAGGGCGTACGCTATTTCATGGAACATACAACAGATGATTTTGTTTGGTTAATGGATGATGATACAATTGTTCATTCAGATACGCTAACAGAATTATTGAAGTTTGCTGATAAAAAACAGCAATTTGGCTTTTTATCTAGCGATGTACGTTGGATCGATGGTCATCGTGCTTTGATGAATCAACCAGCACCGATGAATCGCTTGAAAGTCATACCAGAAAATCAAGTAGAACCTATTCAACTTCAAAATGCAACTTTTGTTTCTTTGCTAATAAAACGTGAAGTTGTTAAAAAAATCGGGCTACCTATTACAGAATTCTTTATCTGGGGGGATGACATTGAATATACAGAGCGTGCTGGCCGTGTGACACCGGGTTATTTTGTTCCCAGTGCAAAAGTAACTCACAAAATGGCTGAGAACGTTGGCAGTAGCTTATTAAATGACAATGCTAATAGAACACCACGTTACTTTTATTCATACCGCAATAAGCGTTATTATGCCAAAAAGCGAGACTTTTATCGTCGCAATCGTGCTATGTTACGTATGTGGGCAGAATATTTTCAAATTAAATTTTCTAATACTGAACGCAAACAAGAAAAACTTGATATCTTTAAAAAAGGTTTTCATGCAGGAAAAACCTTTGATCCTAAAATTGAATTTGCTAATGATTTAAAAGAAAAATAAAATAGTTTCTATGTGCTACTTTAGGAGACATTCATGGACAGAATAAAAATATTGTTAAAGCAGTATCAGGATGCCATTTTGTACACTATATTTGGTGGATTGACAATGATGGTCAACATTATTACATTTTGGTTAGCCTTTCAAATATTGCATATTAACTCCTCAGCATCATATTTATTTGCTTGGTTTTGGTCTATTGTTTTTGCTTATCTGACAAATAGGACTTGGGTATTTCATTCAACAGCATATGATTTCATGTCGATAGTTCATGAAATATTTCAGTTTTTGTTAGCTAGAGCTGCAACTGCGCTTCTAGGTTTTGTTATTTTTTATTTTGGTGTAAACCTATTAAAGCAAGATGCACAAATTTGGAATATGATACAAAATGTTTTTGTTATTATATCTAATTTTGTATTAAGTAAGTGGATTGTATTTAAAAAGAAGGCGCGATAGCCTTCTTTTTAATTTGTTTTTTTTGCGGTAGTAATTAAATCTTTTGCAAATTTTTCTAATAGAGGAACATCGGTTACCTTAGGATTGAGGTTAATTTTAACGCTTTCAGCACCTTTAACAGCATTAGTGAACTCAAATTGCTTTTCGAACTTGGGCACTGCAAGACAATAGTCGTCTAGATAGTAAGTATCACCTGATCCGGCAACACCGTAAACAACGTTTTCCAAATTTGCATCAGCTAAATCTTCAAAGAAATCAAGGCCTTCATCTGGTAGGGATCCTTGGTCATATGTGTATGGCACAACCACTGCAATATCAACCTGCTCTAGCTCATCTAC
Organism: Leuconostoc litchii; assembly: GCF_008107645.1. Lineage (GTDB taxonomy): Bacteria > Bacillota > Bacilli > Lactobacillales > Lactobacillaceae > Leuconostoc > Leuconostoc litchii. Next base: position 153,998 of record NZ_SDGY01000001.1, read on the forward strand.
TTCTGTTTGACTGATTTCTGACTTTTTTACTTCAACACCATCATTTTCTAGTGCTTCAATAATAATGTCTGCCACATCTTCATTGTTTCCTGTGATTGTAGCATATACAACTTGTGCTTTCATTCAAAAATTCCTCTTTTTAAACTTTATTCGTCAGAAATAATTATAGCATTTTATGAAACAAAATGAATTGTGACGGTTTGTTGACAAAATAAGAAAAAAGCTTTACAGCAAGGGCATAAGGCCTTAGTATAAGTAGGTGACTGAAATTCAAACCATAACATGCAAATTTTCAACCCCTTAGGAGATTAAAAATGATACATCAATTGTTGGCGGAATTCATGGGTACAGCCCTCATGATTATTTTCGGCGTTGGCGTTCACGCTGACGAAGTTTTGAACCGAACCAAATATCACGGTTCGGGGCATCTCTTTTCTATCACAACATGGGGGTTCGGCATCGCGATTGTTTTATTTATTTTTGGGGATGTTTACATTAATCCGGCAATGGCGATGGTGCAACTTGTGTTAGGTAATATTCAATTTGATTATTTTCTAATTGTTAGTCTAGTTGAAGTTTTGGGCGGAGTTTTCGGTTCAATGATTGTGTATGTGATGTATCAAGATCAATTTAAATTATCTGAAAAAGACATTGATCCAGTAATTGTACGTAATATTTTTTCAACGGCACCTGCAATCCGTAATTTACCTCGAAATTTTTTTGTTGAAATGTTTGCAACTTTCGTATTTTTAACAGGCATCTTAGCAATATCAGAGCGTGCTGGTGATATTCCAGGGATGGTACCATTAGCTGTTGCTTTTCTAGTTTGGGCAGTTGGTATGGGCTTAGGTGGCACAACTGGTTTTGCGATGAATTTGGCTCGAGATATGGGTCCAAGGATTGCATATACAATTATTCCTTGGAAAAAAAAGGCTTCTAGTGATTTTCAATATGGATTATTAGTGCCGGGTATAGCACCATTTGTGGGTGCGATTTTAGCTGCGCTTTTTGCAAAATTCTATTTAGGACTGTGAACGCTTACAATCCAAACGTTCGTTTAGTATCATAAAATACTGTTTTTTGTTCGTGAATAACGAACTTTTTTTATTTTTGTGAGAAAAAACTAATTTAATTACGAACGCAATAACTATTATAACTGGTAAAATAATTGAGTAGAGAAAAATTAAATAACTTGATTTGGAGACAAATATGCATACACATGACGAGATGCAAAATTTACTGCTCAATGCCGCCCAAAAGAAAAGTTCGTATACTGTAAAAAGTAAGATCGTTCTTGGCATACTTGGTGGATTAGCTATATCTCTTGGGTTTTTAGCAGCTATTCGAGCTATGGCACCCTTAGCAGCTTTGCATTCACCACTAACTTCTATAGTTGGTGCAACTTTATTTCCGGTTGGGTTAATCATGATTGTCTTTACTGGACAAGAACTAGCTACGGGAAATATGTTTGTTCTAGGATACAGCACTTTTAATCGTAAACTGACTTGGGTTAGATATTTGTCTGAAATAACAGTCATCACGCTTTTGAATGGTTTAGGTGCAGTGTTGTTAGCTTACGTCTTCGGACATTATTTAGGCCTAACGCGTACAGATATATTTGGTAAACAGGTTACTACGATGGCATTAGCCAAAGTGACGCCAAATATGCTTATGATCTTTATTTCAGCCATTGGGGCAAACTGGCTGGTATCCATGGGTGTATATTTAGGTATGGCAGCTAAAGACACTGTAGGTAAAATGATAGGTATGTGGTTTCCTGTCATGATATTTGTGTTAATCGGCTTTAATCATGTCATTGCTAATTTTTTCTTGTTACCAGCTGCGTATTTTAATGGTACGATTACATTAGTACAAATGTTACACAATCTTGTACCTGCTTTTTTTGGTAACACGGTTGGTGGTTTATTACTCGCTGCATCAGTTTATTTTACAAAGGACAATAATAATGCTTGAACGTTATTCACGAAAAGAACTTCGCGACATATGGTCGTTAAAAAATCAATATCAAACATGGCTTGATGTTGAAATTGCTGTTGATGCTGGTTGGGTTGCCGAAGGTCACATTCCAGCAGAAGATTTGGAACAAATTCGTGCCAAAGCAAAGTTTGATGTTGAACGTATTGCTGAAATTGAATTATCAACACGACATGATGTTGTGGCATTTACACGTAATGTATCTGAATCTTTGGGTGAGGAACGTAAATGGATTCATTATGGGTTAACATCAACAGATGTTGTTGACACTGCACAAGCGTTACGTCTGCGTCAAGCCAACGAGATTATTAAGCAAGATTTACAAGACTGGCGTGAAGCAATTAAAAAGTTGGCTTTGCAGTACAAAGATACAGTGATGATGGGGCGTACACACGGTGTGCACGCAGAACCAACAACATTTGGTTTGAAAATGGCTCGTTTTTATGCATCAGCAACAAGGGCTATTGAGCGTTTTGACCGTGTTGCCAACGAAGTAGAGACTGGTAAGTTATCAGGTGCTGTTGGTACATTTGCCAATGTACCACCTCATGTTGAAGAAATTGCTATGAAAGAACTTGGCTTAACGCCACAACCAATTGGTTCGCAAGTTTTGCCACGTGATTTACATGCTGATTATATACAGACAATTGCATTAATCGGGACACAAATGGAAGAATTAGCTACTGAAGTTCGTTCACTACAACGCTCTGAAATACATGAAGTTGAAGAAGGATTTGCTAAAGGTCAGAAGGGTTCCTCTGCGATGCCGCATAAGCGTAATCCAATTGGTGATGAGAACATTACTGGATTAGCACGCGTCTTACGTGGGTATGCAGTAACAGCATTAGAAAACGTTACTCTGTGGCATGAGCGTGATATTTCACATTCTTCCGCTGAACGTATTATATTGGCAGATGCGACGGCATTGATTGATTATATGTTAAATCGCCATACGGGAATTTTAAACAATTTAGGTGTCTTTCCTGAAACGATGAGAAAAAATATGGATCGTACATATGGTTTAATATATTCTCAACGCCTACTGTTAAGTTTAATTGATGCTGGATTATCTCGTGAACAGGCTTATGATACAGTACAACCATTGACGGCTCGTTCTTGGGATGAGCAATTAATGTTCCGTGACTTAGTGGATGCTGATTCAACGATTCAGGCAAGGTTAACGAAAGAGCAAGTTGATGCAGCATTTGACTATCACTATCATTTGCGCCACGTGGATGAAATTTTCAAGAGAGTAGGCTTATTAGCATGAAACCTTTGATTACACACCCTGCGATTAAAGGAGTGTTGGCTACTGAAACAGATATTCAGGCACAAGTACAACGTGTAGCTAATGAATTAACTACAAAATTTGAAAAAAATAAAGAGCGTCCAATTTTTATTGCGGTGTTAAAAGGTGGCGTCATTTTCGCTACTGATTTATTACGTAAAATGCCTTTAGATGTAGACTTTGACTTTGTTGATGTTAAAAGTTATTCTGGTGCTGAATCAACTGGACAAGTTAAAGTTGTTCATGATGTCAGTATGGACTTAACTAATCGCGATGTTGTTATTGTTGATGAAATTATTGACTCAGGCAGAACGATGCAGTGGTTAACCAACTATTTTGAGCTTAAAGGAGCTGATTCTGTGACTACGGTAGCGTTGGCAGATAAGAAGGCTGCAAGAGTAGTGGATTTTGAAGTTGATTATTTTGGTCTTGAAGTACCTGATGAATTCTTAGTTGGTTATGGTATGGACTATAATAACTTCTTTAGAAATTTACCGGTTATCGCTATTGTTGATTTTGACAAAGTTGATTTAATAAAATAAACAAATTAAAAAAGCGTCTCATTGAGATGCTTTTTGTTGTGCTATAAAATTTTGTAACTCGGAACTATATAATACTGGCTTTTTTTGAAGCGCCATAATATTTTTTGCACCAAGTAATGTCATTAATCGTGGTAACGCTTGTTGCCAAGCATAAATTTCTTCAAGAAGTGGTGTTTGCCCTTTCTCTAGTAGAGTGGTGAGCATGTATCCGGCACTTGATGTTAAAGAGGCACCTAACATTAGGCTGGTGATAATATGATTTACGTTTTCAATGCCACCAGTGGCAATAAGAGGCAAATCATTTTTGGCTATTTTTGCTTCAATAAGACTTTCAACAGTAGAAAAACCATAGTTATCTAGGTTAACAGATTCGTTGAGATGGTTACGTCTTCGTTCAATAATAGAGAAATTTGTACCATTAGCACCACCTACATTGATAGCAGCAGGATTAAGTGCTGAGATCTTTTTGAAAGTATCTTGGCTCATACCAAAGCCAACCTCCTTGATGATAACAGGTACTGGCGTTTTAGCAATAATTTCGGCAAGATTATCCAACCAATAAAATGACCGATCACCTTCAGCCATTACAAGTTCTTGTGCAGCGTTGACATGCAATTCGATAGCATTGGCATCAATCATTTGAATTGCTTCACGGACGTTTGCAAGGGGATGATCAGCCCCTAAATTAGCCAATAAAAAACCCGTAGGATTATTTTTTCTGACAATTTCAAACGAATGGCGAATATCAGGTTCTTTTAGGGCGATAGATTGTGATCCAACAGCCATCGCAATTTCAGATTTTGCCGCAATTTGAGATAATTGAGTATTAATTTTGGCAGTTAAGTTTGAACCGCCAGTCATAGCTTCAATGTAAAATGGCCATTTAAAAGTATGACCCATCAATGAAGTTGATACGTCAACGTCTGATACACTCATTTCTGGAAAAGTATTAGGTAACCAACGAACATCGTCATAGGTAGCACCAATTTTTGGTAATGAACGATTACGCCAAAGTTTGGCACTAATTGATAAGTGCTCATCTTTACGATGAGATTGAGCAGATTCAGTCATGTTAACCTCGATTCTGTGGAGCAATTTTAATGTACCGTGCATCAATACCAGCAGCTTGCCATTGTTCTGGTAATTTAGTAGGTGCATTCACAACTGCAAAGCCATTGTCGCCAAATCCAGCACCACTAATTTTTCCAGCTGTCGTACCAAGTGATTGTAGTAGTTTAGACAATTTTGGTGTAACATATTTTTTTGGTAACGTGTTGCTTAATAGTATTTGATTTGATTTTAAATTATTGGAGAAATTATTGTAGTCACTATTAATGACAGAATGAATAATGTTTTTGGTAATTTCATCACTTTGGTGGAAAAAGTCAGTAGTTAAACTTCCTGATAAAAGCGCTTTATGTGTATCAGCACTTTCGTGCGTTGCGCCGAGCAGTATGTTCCAGCTTGCGGGCCATAAAAGAGGTGTGATTTTTAAATTTTGCCAAGTAATTTCAACTAGTTCTGGTTGTATCCAGTTTTTGTCTGACAAAATATAGGTTGATAAATCTGGACTGTTATAGGCAATAACACCACCATAAGTAATTGCGGCAACATCTCCCAATGAACCATTCTTTTGAATATGAAGATGAGCAAGGGCTGCAAGTTTAAATTGTTTTAAAATAGGTAAATCGATTTCAAAATGTTTATTGAGGGCAGATATGATACCAACAACAACGGCCGCAGAGGATCCAAGCCCTAGCTTTCCAGTGCTATGATTCATATCACTTTCAATAGAGATATGAATTTCATGTAGATTATCATTTAATTTTTTCATATCAAGGTATTGAGTGAAGATCTTGATCGCAGCACAAACAAACCGCCATTCGTGGTTCAACTCAGAGAATGATTGACCAATATTGAATTTTAAGTCATCAGAAATGGTATCAGAGGTAATTGTAGAAGAGTTTGTAGCAGATGTTATTTCAATTTGTAAGCCAGTAGTAATTGCAACAATTAATGCAGTATTGCCGGGATGAGTAATAGCATATTCACCAGCTAAAAAAAGTTTACCAGGGATAGATATTTTAGTCATAAGAAATTCCAGGGCCGCTTTGTGCGACTTCAACAGCTAGCGTTGGCATAGCATTTTTCAATATATTAACAATGGTTGATGCCTCGTCTTTAGTTGTAATGATTTTAACATTTGGACCAGCATCTATCGTTGCGTAGGCTAAAATACCTTGATGACGCATATCTTGTATTAACGATAAAATCATTTGTGTTTGATCAGTAAAGTAAGTGAAAGGCTGACGAGATGCTGTTAAATTTAAGGCATGCATACCTAATGCATTGTCCTCAGCAATAGAGCCAACTTTATCAATATCTGCATGTTGAATAGCTGATTGCATATCAATAAGTTGATTAGCAGACTTCACTAACCAATCATCATAGTTTGGTGAAGTCAACGCACGTTGCATGCCTTCAGTAGAAGAAATCTTTTTTTCTGCATGACTAACCTCAGCGACTACTAGAGCAATTGGCATATCGGATGCATTGAGGCTTTCTGCAAAAGACGATTCATCGTCAATACCTTTATGCCAAACTGCAAAATTTCCAAAAAATGAACGACTAGCCGAACCAGAACCTCGGCGAGCTAAACGAGATAATTCTTCATTAGATAAATTCATACCAAGCTCATGCACAACAACACCTGTTAATGCAGCAAATGCAGACGCAGAAGAGGCAAGGCCAGCGCTTGTAGGAACATGATTCTCAGAAATTACTTTCAATGGTGAAAAGTCACCTAGTTGTTTACGAAGCATATTCAAGAAGTGATGAATTCTTGTGGCATCAGCGGGTTGATTATTTAAAACAAAGCTATCTATCTCCGCAGATGAAACAGATGTTGTTGTATAGTATTTGTCCAATGTTAATGACAACGAACTAGTGGTAGGCAAGTTTAATTCAATATTTTTTTTGCCCCAGTATTTGATTAGAGCGATATTTGTATGTGCAGTAGCTTTCATAGTGGTTGAATCCATGTGTTCTGTGCGCCAGCTTTATTAAGTGCATTGGCAATTGTAATAGCGTCATTATTATTTCTAGCTAGGGCAAACATTGCGCCACCAATGCCAGCACCAGTAAGTTTAGCACCCAAAGCCCCTGCGTGAGTTGCGGCGTTAACTAATTTATCTAATTTCGGATGAGAAATACCTAACGACTGTAATTCGTGGTGTGCAGCTGTGAACATCATTCCTAGATGCTCGGGATTATTTTCAGAAATATCAATGCGAATTTTTTCTGCTATTGCTCCTAAATGTTGGAGCGTAGACCATGCTCTTTTTTGATCATTCATCAAAAATTCTTTGACAATACTTATAGCGTGGACAGTTTGACCATGAATACCAGTGTCAGCTAAAACTAAGGTGCCTGACAAGTTCATGTCAAATTTTTCCATCGTTTTATTTTTGATAAACCAAATGGGGCTACTAGAATTAACTGTTGTGGCATCTAAACCAGATGGTGAACCGTGTGAAATAACTTCTTCGATATTTGTGAAGTAATTTAGTTCGGTGTTATGCAATTCAGCATCAAAATAATCAAAAAATGCTCTTGTAATAGCAGTTGCTAAAGCAGCTGATGCGCCAAAACCGCGTTCTTGAGGAACATTTGAATCAATGCTCAAGATGAAAGGCACGTTAGTCATTTGAAACTTATTAATTAAACGTAACAATAACTGACGTATACCTTCAACGTTGGCACCGAGTTCGCTCAAGTCGCCATGAAATTCAGCGCCATCAATGGTTTGACCTCGAAAAGCTGGTCGCAATGTGGCAGTAACTGTCATATTGGGTAGAGGAATTGCAATTGCAGGTTCCCCATAAACAACGGCGTGTTCGCCTATTAATATTGCTTTTGCGTGGGATTGACCCACACCATTCATTTGACTTAACATAAATTTCTCCAGATGTACTTTACTATTGTACCTCACGGGAGTATTTAGTGTAAAATATAAAAGAGTATTACGTTGTTTAGTGCGCCTGGTTAACACGTAGTAAACAGCGTAATACTTGTATAAAAAGTGCTAGTATGCACATTTGGAAAGGTACTTTATATGAACGCCAATGATACATTTGCGGTCGTTGACCTCGAGACCACAGGGCATAGTGTAAAAAAAGGTGGACGAATTATTCAGATAGGCATGACGTTTATTAAAAAGCGTCAAATTGTTGATCATTTTGAATCATTTGTTAACCCGGGTCAACCAATTGATCGTCAGATTCAGCAATTGACACATATTTCACAAAAAGATGTGCGAGATGCGCCTTATTTTGAAGAAATTGCGCCAGTACTGCAAAATCTACTGAAAGATACAGTTTTGATTGCGCATAATGTTAATTTTGATTACCCTTACTTAAATGAAGAATTTGAGAGAACAGGTTTTTCTCCATTAAAAATTAATGCTATTGATACAGTCCAATTGGCACAAATATTATTACCAACAGCACCAGGATATCGTTTGTTGGACTTAACAACGCATTTGAACATTACATTGGACAATGCACATCGGGCTAATGCTGATGCTAATGCGACCGCATTACTTTTTTTAAAATTATGGAAAAAACTAGAAACACTTCCTGAACCAACATTAAAGCAACTTCAACAAAAAGAATGGCCATTGTTGAGACAAACACAGCAGTTTTTAAAAATTGTTCGTTCCAAAAATAAACAGAATTTTAACTATTATAATCAAATTGCTTTATTGCCAAAGTATTTAGAAAGGGTAAGTGAGCAGTCAAGTGACTTGTCTAAGAAATCTTTTCCTAAAACGAATGAAGCAAAAGAAAAATTATTTGGCCATTGGTTGTCTACAAATGAAGCACAAAATGATTTGATAAATCGAGTTTATAAGTTTTTAAACAAGCGCACAGATGGGTTATTAACGACCTTGACTGGACCAAGAGTTGGGAAAACCTTAGCTTACCTAGTTCCCGTTGTTTTGAGTCAAAAAAAAGCTGTATTACTCACTAACGATGATAGTTTACAATCACAACAAATAAATATTATTTCAAAACTATCAGCATTGTTTAATGTGCCTGTACAAAGTGCAATTTTATACGAGCCTACTGATTACGTTGATATTGAAAAATTTTCTCAGTTGCTATTAGAAGAAGGAACACCACAGGAACAATTTTTTAAGGCTCGTTTATTAGTTTGGCTCACAGAAACAACGACTGGTCTACTTCAAGAAATTATTGTGGGGGTTCAGAATGACAAGTTATTGCAGTCAATTTGTGGTCATAATGAGTCTTATTTTTTTCAAAAAGCATATCAGCAAGCCAATGAATCACAAATTATTGTGATGAATTTTAATACATATTTTGTTCAGAGTAAACAATTGCGAGCAGATTTAGCAATTGACAAATGGCCAATTGTTGTGATGGAAACACCAACACAGTTTGTGGACGATTTACATGATTATTTTTGTACGTCATTAAATGTAACGCAATATCAAAATGTTTTAAAAGGACTGAATCACCAAGAAATACCAGGTTTAACACATAAGCAACGCTTGTTTGTTAGACAAAGTGTTAGTGAATCATTAAGGTTACTGAAGCAAATCGTACAATCAGACAAAGTGCAGACTATTTTAAAGCGTATTGAACGACTATTGTTAATTACCATACGCTTAAATGAGTTGTTTGAAATGAATGGAACCAGTGTACCTTATGAATTTCAAAATGCAGCAGTACAGTTATTAAAAATACAGCGACTAAAGTTAAGAGATGAAATTGTAATAAACAATACATGGCTTGAAGAAAATGGTCAATCACAACACAAAATATTGTTTAATGTACAAGAAAAGGTCATTTATCAGGAAGAATTTGTGGCCAACGTTAACAAATTATTAGTTGTTAGCGAATTTTTGCCAGTAGAAATAACCGATTTTTTACGTGATGTACCTAGTTCATTTACAGTAGAACGAGCGTTTATTCATAATGACTTGCAACCAATTCGGGTTGTTCAACTACAACGTTCATCACCTGTCGCTCATTTGCAATCTATTACTCAGTTTAACGCTGGTGAAATACTATTGATTGTTCCTAATGAAGAGCGGGTGAATCATTGGTATCAAAAAATTAAATTCGCTGTGACAACAAATTATAATGTTGTTGCTGAAGGTATAACAGGTTCCTTAAAAAAGATTCAACGGCAAAGTCAAATGAAACGAAACAATATTGTGATTGTCACGCCTAATATTTTTTCAACTATGTGGTTACGTGAACAAGAATTACCAGCAATTGTTATGGTACCAGAACGGGAAGTTTGGCAACCGGTTTCAAGATTAGGTTATGTATTAACTCAAATGCAGCGGCATCAACAAGGTGTTTTGATTTCTCAATTGAACGCGATGCAACGGAATCGCTTTAAAGAACAAATTATTTTAGAAAAAATAAACCTTAAATTAGGGTTGGCAGAGCAATATGATGTATTGTTACGTAACCTGTAATTTATCACTCAAAGTAGGTGGTTTTTTTGATATAATATTTTGTGAATGTGCAAATACGGAGGTGTTGGATAAATGATACAATTTAAAGATGATATTCGAATTCGTCAACGCCATCGTCAAACACGTGTTCATTGGGCGCATGTCTGGTTTGTTGTTATTGGCATTTTAATTGTTTTAGCCGCATTTATTCTTGGGTATTTTTATATTTCACTAGCTCCTATGCGCCAAGCTGAAAATCGTGTTCAAAAATTAGTGCGTGATAAAACAAGTATTGCCACTGTAACACAAGTGTCAGTGGACTATCGTAAAACGACAACTTATGCAGTGTTAGGACAGACAGCATCTGGTACAGAAAAAGTTGCTATTGTTCGGCATAACAAAGTAAAAACATACAATCGATCAGAGGGTATGTCGGACAGTCAACTAAAAAAAATAATAACTAAGAAGTATAAACCTAAAAAACTCTATTCAGCTAATATCAGTGAATACCAAGGAGTATTAGTTTGGGAAATAAGCTACAAAGGGGCAGATAGCAAGTTGAATTATCTCACCTTAGATTTTAAAACAGGAAAGGCATATCGTGCTATTTCGGGCATGTAGAAAGGAATATAAAGTGATAACTCTTTCAAATCGTGTGAACGCTATAACTGCTTCACCAACGTTGGCAATGAATGCACTCGCTAAGCAGATGCAAGCAGCGGGTATTGATGTGATTAATCTTGGTGTGGGCGAGCCTGATTTCCAAACACCAGATAATATTTCTAGAGCAGCTATTGCGGCAGTTAAAGCACAAAAAACTAGTTTTTACACACCAGCCAGTGGTCTCCTTGCCTTAAAAGAGGCCATTGTTGAACGTGTGGCTCGACAATATAATGCAAATATTATGACGGAAAACGTTTCTGTCACTACAGGCGCAAAATTGTCATTGTATGTTTTAATGCAAGTTTTGCTTAATCCAGGGGATGTAGTTGTGACTGCTGCACCGGAATGGGTTAGCTATGTTGAACAAATTAAATTAGCTGGTGGTCGTTTAATTGAAGTTCATTCTGATAATCCGGCAATGAAATTGACGATTTCAGAATTGAAAAAAATTAAAGATGATGTTAAATTAATCATTGTCAATTCTCCCACTAATCCCACTGGGCAAGTCTACACAAAGTCAGAGATTGAAGACATTTTAAACTGGGCTAATGAACATGATACATTTGTCATTTTAGATGAAATCTACGGTCAACTAGTTTACAATGGAGCGCAATTTACTTCTGGATTGCAATTACAAGAGCCAGAAAATAGTCACATGATTATTGTCGACGGTGTATCGAAATCTTATTCGATGACTGGTTGGCGCATTGGCTGGACGATTGCAAGTTCCGCTATCATTTCCGCTATGAACAAATTACTTGGTCACATGACTTCAAATCCGACTGTGGCAGCTCAATATGCAGCGATTGAAGCTTTAAGTGGGGAGCAAGATACAGTTGAATATATGCGTAAGGCCTTTGAGCAACGTTTAAACACTACGTTTGAGGCTTTGAACGATATTGATGGTTTGCAAGTTGATGTCAAACCACAAGGTGCGTTTTATCTGTTCCCTAAAATTGATGAAAATACTATAAAACGTGTAGGTGTAAAAAATACGGTTGAATTATCAACTAAAATTTTAGAAGAGGCTCATGTTGCCTTGCCAGCGGGAGAGGGTTTTGGCATGCCTAATTACTTGAGATTAAGCTATGCTAAAGACCAAGCGACATTAGATGAAGCAATCAAGCGCTTAAAAATGTTTTTTAAAAAATATATGAAAGATTAATATAGTGATGAGTGAAGAATTTCCAAAAATTAAAATTATTGATGCAAAAAATTACGTTGGGCATACGGTTACAATTGGTGCTTGGCTACGACAAAAAAGAGGTAGTGGGAAACTAGCCTTTTTACAGTTAAGAGATGGTACTGCATTTTTCCAAGGCGTTGTGGCTAAAGCTGACGTAGCTGAAAATATTTTTGAACTCGCTAAAGGATTGAAACAAGAAACTAGTATTTATGTTACTGGTGAAATTCATGAGGATAGTCGTTCTTCATTTGGTTATGAAATGGCGGTTTCTGATATTCAAATTATCGGCGAAAGTCATGATTATCCAATTACGCCAAAAGAACATGGTACAGACTTTTTGTTTGATGAACGACATCTGTATTTGCGTCATTTAAAGCCTTTTGCCACGTTGAAGATTCGAAATACTTTAATCGCAGCAACCTATGAATTCTTTAATGATGAAGGGTTTACAAAGTTAGATGCACCTGTTTTAACAGGATCTGCTCCGGAAGGGACAACAGAACTGTTTGAGACAGATTATTTTGGCGAACCTGCCTTTTTATCACAAACTGGGCAGTTATATGCTGAGGCTGGTGCAATGGCATTTGGAAAGGTATTTACTTTTGGTCCAACATTCCGTGCTGAAAAGTCAAAAACAAGGCGTCATTTAACAGAATTTTGGATGATTGAGCCAGAGATGGCTTTTATGAATCAAGAAGAAAGCTTGAAAATTCAAGAGCGTTATATTGCTTTCTTAATTTCAAAAGTACTTGAAAAAAATGAACAAGAGCTTGATATCTTGAATCGAGATAAAGAATTGTTACAGTCATACACGCAGCTACCTTATCCACGCGTAAGTTATGATGATGCTATTAAGTTATTGCAAGAGAATGAATTTGACGTTGAATGGGGTGTGGATTTTGGTTCACCTGAAGAAACATTCCTAGCCAATCATTTTGCTAAACCAGTGTTTATTGTAAACTTCCCTAAGGCAATTAAGCCATTTTACATGAAGCGACATGAAACACGTGATGATGTTGTTGTGTCAGCTGATTTATTAGCTCCTGAAGGTTATGGTGAAATCATTGGTGGATCAGAACGTGACACGGATTACGATTATTTGAAAAAATTAATTGAAGAGCAAGGACTGAGCATGGATGAATATTCATGGTATCTTGATTTAAGAAAATATGGTTCAGTGCCACATTCAGGATTCGGACTTGGTTTGGAACGTATGGTTACATTTGTCACAGGGGAAGAGCATATTCGTGAAGCAATTCCATTCCCTCGTATGACCAATCGCTTGCGACCTTGACAATGGTTTTTATATCATATGCTTTTGGTCTGAGTATGATACACTATTTATAGAAGAAAAAACGTCCAACTTGATTGGACGTTTTTATAACTGAGGCAATATGATGTTAGAAAAAAGATTACAACAATATATTCAAGCAGGAAATACCACTGTGAATAATGATTTGTTACTGCATTATCAAGATATTGGTTTTGATAATGATGATTTAGCATTGTATATGCAAGTGCAAAGAATTCAAGGGCGAGGAGATCAAGCGACACCAGCTGCAATTGCTCAAGTGATGCATACGACCGAAAAGATTGTTATTACACGCCTTCAAAGCTTAATTCGCCGTGATTTAATGCAAGTGCATGGTGGTAGTATCCAGACAGAAACATATGATTTCACGCCGCTGTTTGAAAAACTATTGGGTGGTCAAGTTGTTGAACGTTCGGACATTATAGCCGATGGTAAGAGTGCTCGTCGCGAGATTATGCAAACTTTGGAGGCTGAGTTTGGCCGGCCATTATCACCAATGGAAATACAAACAGTAGGACATTGGTTTGATCAAGATCATTTTGAACCGGTTATGATGTTACTGGCAATTCAAGAAGCTGTTGCTAATAATGCACGCAGTTTACGTTATATAGAAACCATACTTGCTAATTGGCAGCGTGAACATGTTACAACACCGCAGGAAGCTCAAGTGGCTAAACAACGGAGACGTGGTGTGACCTATAATAATGTCATTGATTAATTAGTTAAATATAATATCATATCGTTCGTTAAGATGAAAGCCAAAAATCGGACTAGTATCTTCTCTGAAAAGTATAGTATTTGCGGACGACTCACGTAACCGAGCAAATAACTGTGACAGAGACAAGGCTTTGTTACTATTATTTGCAACTAATAAAATATCAACATGATTGTCTGCGTATTTTATTGCTACAACAGGTTGAGTGTTGTTTTCAATAAATAATTTTGTATCTAGTGACATATACTGTGTTAAGTCTTCTAAATCTGTTAATCTCATATACTAATTATAAAGGAAAATCATGGAAAAAACATATCATTTAATGGCAACAGCAGCAGCCGGACTAGAATCACTTGTCGGCAAAGAACTAGAACGTTTGGGCTATGAGCACCAAGTAGAGAATTATCGTGTTCGCTTTAATGGTACACAAAAAGATATTTTGAATGCCAATGTTTGGCTCCGTACAGCTGACCGAATCAAAATTATTGTTGGTGAATTTGAGGCAACTACATTTGACCAATTATTTGAAGGTGTAAAAGCGTTGCCATGGGAAGAATATCTGAACTACGACTCGGAGTTCCCTGTTGCTGGTCGTTCAAAGAAATCGGAGTTATTCAGTGTCCCTGATGTGCAAGCTATTACTAAAAAAGCTATTGTAAACAGATTACAAGATGCTTACCATATTAGAACACGTTTACCAGAAAATGGCTACTTTGCCCAACTTGAAGTGATGATTGACAAGAATCATGTTATCGTCACTTTAGACACAACGGGTGAATCACTGTTTAAGCGAGGCTACCGAGTGAATAAGGGTGGTGCTCCACTAAAGGAAAATTTTGCAGCAGCATTGGTCTTACTTACTAATTGGCATCCAGACAGACCATTTGTGGATCCAACAACTGGTTCTGGCACAATTGCTATTGAAGCAGCGTTAATCGGTCGTAACATTGCGCCTGGTTTAATTCGCGACTTTGATATTGAAAATATGGACTGGTTTGATAAAAAATTGTCAGATGAGGTTCGTGATGCCGCTGAGGAAAAAGCTGACTACGATCGTACACTAGATATTGAAGCTTTTGATATTGACGAGAATATGATTGAAATTGCTAAAGAGAACGCAAAACATGCTGGATTGAGTCAAGATATTACTTTTAAACAATTGGCAGCCAAAGATTGGATTACCGATAAAATTAATGGTGTTTTGGTTACGAATCCGCCTTACGGGGAACGTCTAGGTGAATTGGACGCTGCTCGTGAGTTATATGAACAGATGGGTGATGTCTATCGTAAGTTACCAAGTTGGAGTAAATACATCTTAACAAGTGATTTAGAGTTTGAGAATTCGTATGGTGAAAAGGCTACTAAACGACGTAAATTATACAATGGTGCACTACGCGTTGATTACTTCCAATATTGGGGAAAGCGTGTTAGATAAAAAGTAAGGGTGTGAAACAACCCTTACTTTTTTTGATTAGTTTAATTTGTGCGAGGTGACTAATATTTATTTTTTTCTTTGTATATTATTCTCATGAAAAAATCATTTACCATTGTTAGAATAAAATAATAATGAAATGAGGGTTCAACATGATTAAATCTAAATTAGAACAAATTGGTATTTTTAATGATAATTTGAACAAGGTAAAACCTAGTCCAATTCATTCTTTTGATGAGCAAATTAGTAACGTTCCAAATATTTTGAAATTAACGATTGGCGAACCTGACTTTTCAGTCTCACAGCATATTAAAGATGTGGCTCTAAAATCAATTAATGCTGATGACTCACACTACTCAGTGTCAGCAGGAAAGATGACACTTCGTCAAGCAGCTAGCTATTTTTTAAATGATCGGTATGACTTAAATTATGATGCTGAAGAGGAAATTATTACGACAATTGGTGCCACAGAAGGTCTCTATGCGCTGTTAGCGTCAATACTAAATGTGGATGATAAAGTGTTAATTCCAACACCTGCATACCCCGTTTACGCTGAAATGGCGCGTATCAATGGTGGACAACCAGTATTTATTGATGTTTCAGAGGATGATTTCATTTTAACACCTGACCGTTTACGTAAGGTTATTGCCACAGAACAAAAAATTAAGGCCATTATTATCACAAATCCTTCTAACCCAACAGGAGTGACTTATTCTGAAGCACAACTTAAAGGTTTGGCTGAAGTTCTACGAGAAACTAATATACTTGTCATTGCTGACGAAATTTACTCTGAGTTGAATTATGATGCGAACCATGTTTCGATGGCTGCTATCTTGCCAGAACAAACTATCCTTATCAATGGCGTTTCAAAATCTCATGCCATGACTGGCTATCGCATTGGTTTACTAGCTGGTCCAGCAGGACTTATTAAAAAAATTAATATGGTGCATGGATTTGTGATCATGACGCCATCAAATCCAGCTATGGCTGCTGCTACGGAAGCGCTAGCAGGTGTGCAAAGTAAAAATGATACTTTAGTTATGAAAGCAGCGTACCAAGAACGTAGGGATTACTTAGTTGAAAAAATGACACAATTAGGGTTTGAAATGGCGACACCAGGAGGTGCATTTTATATTTTTGCTAAAATTCCAGATGATCTAAATCAAAATGATGTTGCTTTCGCTTATGATTTAGTAGATAAACAGCAATTAGCAGTGGTACCAGGATCTGGATTTGGCCCGGGAGGTGAAAGTTATATTAGAATTAGTTATGCAGCTTCTATCGAAATGTTAAAAATAGCGATGGATAGATTGAAAAATTATTGTGAAGATAAGAGAATGTCTGAGATTTTGTGACTATTATATGGTAATATTTATTATAAAATAAATTATTTTTACTGATAAGGATTTGGACATGCCATTAGTTTATATGCGCCGAGCACGTGTTGAAGATGCTTCAGCTATTGTTGAAATTATTGATAATGCTCGTAAATATTTAAAGTTACAAGGAATGTCACAGTGGCAAGCAGGTTATCCTAACCAAGATACGATTATCGAGGACTTGTCGTTAGAACGTGGCTATTTACTCTTAGTAGATGGACAACCTGCAGGATATTCTGCTATTCTCACCGGTGAAGATCCAGTATATACATTAATTACGGATGGTCAGTGGCTGAATAGTCGAACAGACTATGCAAGTATTCATCGATTTGCTATTCTTGATCGGTATAGAGGGCAAAAATTAGCCCAACGTTTTATGACTGGAATTTTAACGACTTTTTATGAGCAAGGTTATAGAGATTTTCGGATAGATACACATCCAGAAAATATGCCCATGCAGGCAGTGATCATCGGAAATGGTTTCGAAAAGCGTGGTGTGGTACACATTAACGAGGGTGATGAAACTAACGGTATTCGGTGGGCATATCAAGTTGTTTTGTAAGATAAAAGTAGTAAATTAAAAAGCGCAGACGTTAATGGTTTGCGCTTTTTAGTGCTTGTAACGCCAAGTTATGCGCACCACGATTTTTTTTCTCAGGGATCCAATTAATGAGGGATAAAGGGTAAAGATCCAATTGTAATTTAATTTTATCAACTAAACACTGATAATGTTTAGCATAAGATTTTTGAAGTGCATCCGTTACAATACTGGAATCGCTATAAATTTGTAAATTATTTTTATCAGGCACTTGTTGTAAGGCCCAAATAATGGCTAAAAATTCAGCTTCTTGATTATCGGATGTATTTACTAAAGTTGTTTTTAATTGCGTTTGTACCTTATCAATAATCATAAGACAACCAGCCGCAGAACGGCCTGTTACTGTATCGCGCGCAGCATCAACATATAATGTAATCATTGGGTCTTTTCCTCTTACACAAACTAATGGTATATCGTGAGTATAACAAATTATTTGGAAATAATGTATATTGATTGTATGTGCACGGATAGCAATAGTTGAGACAATTGCTATCCTTATTTTTTTATATTACTTTAATTCAAATCTGGTAAAATGGTAATTGAAGACGTTAACAGAAAAGGGCAACATATGACACCAAGACGCGGTTTTTTTCAACCATTAGATTCAGCTGGTCAAATCGGCTGGTTGTGGTGGGGTATATTTTTTATGGCAAGTATTATTGTTTGGGGTGAGATGAGTTTTAAAATAACCATTTTACCAATGTTATTTGTTGCAATAATGATTTTATTAGGACTAGTATTAATAGTCCGAAGGCGTGTTTATATGGCTGGCCCTAATCTTTTTTTAGGGCGAGTGTTGCTATCAGAATATGAAAAAATAGCACTACGAGATATTCAAAACTGGAAATTAAACGGACGCGTTTTATCTTTTGCTCGTGCTGATAGAGAACGAAAATATTTTTTGAGCAAAAATGTTGTGGAGCAAATTAAGGAATATATGAACAATAATGACAAATAAAATATCAATTCACATAATAGAACAAATCGGGCGCGTCGACGCGGTATTGTCGAAAGAAAACTTAAATTATTCCCGTACAGCATTATCAAATTGGCTGGATGACGGTCATATTTTAGTAAATAACAATCAAGTTAAACGTTCTTATAAAGTGACTGCAGGGGATGTTATTACGATAGTGCCGCCTGAAGTTGAAACAACAACAATTGCGGCAGAAAATATCCCTCTCGATATTGTTTATGAAGATAACGACCTTATTATTGTCAATAAGGCACAAGGAATGGTTGTGCATCCGGCTGCTGGGCATAGTTCGGGGACTTTGGTAAATGCCCTGTTGTATCATTCACCTTTATCAACAATTAATGGAGAATATCGTCCTGGTATCGTTCATCGTATTGACCGCGACACCAGTGGTTTATTGATGATAGCCAAAAATGATCAAGCACATGCTTCGTTGTCAGCTCAGTTAAAAGCACATAAAAATGAAAGAATATACTATGCATTAGTGAGAGGTGAATTTTCTGAAAATTCAGGTACGATTGACGCGCCAATAGGACGTCATAAAGTTGACCGAAAAAAGCAAGCTGTAATTGAAGGTGGTCGATTAGCTGTCACGCATTTTAGTGTTACAAAACGTTACGTAGGTTATACATTGCTTCAGGTCAAATTAGAAACAGGGCGAACACATCAAATACGTGTTCATATGGCATATATTGGGCACCCAGTTATTGGAGATCCGGTGTATGGTTCTGTGCAAACGTTAAATGGTTTAAAACTGAATGGACAATTATTACATGCTAGTACTTTAACATTAGAACAACCAACAACGGGGAAAACTTTATCATTTGATAGTCCATTACCAGAATACTTTGAAATCGCTTTGTCAACATTAACACCTGTTGTTGAGGAGGAAAATTAATATGACGAATAAAGAAGTGTTAGATACCGCATCATTGCAACGAGCATTAACTCGAATTACTTATGAAATTATTGAACGTAATAAGGGTGGTCGTAATTTAGTTTTAGTTGGTATTAAAACTCGTGGAGAGTATCTTGCTCATCGTATTGCGGACCGGTTGGAACAATTAGAAGGCGTGCAAATACCTGTGATGGCGATAGACATTACTAATTTTCGTGATGATCAACCAGACCATCACGAAAATTTGGGTTTGAACGAAGCTGAGAAATTAAATATTTCTGAACAGAACATTGTATTGATTGATGACGTTTTATTTACAGGTCGCACTATTAGAGCTGCATTAGATGCTTTAATTCACATTGGACGACCAAAAACAATATCGCTAGCTGTTTTAGTTGATCGTGGGCACCGAGAATTACCTATTCGTGCCGATTTTGTAGGTAAAAACATCCCAACCGCACAAAATGAAAAAATTAAAGTGTTTGTGCAAGAAATTGATGGAAAAGATTCAGTTGAGATTTTGCACTGATTTTTGGCAATAAGAAACAGATAGTTTCGAATATGATCAAGTGGTATTGTATGTTTGGAGAATTATAGTTTATGATTAGACATTTAATCCTAGAAGATGGTACAACTTTTGAAGGTCTTGGCTTCGGAGCACCAGCAACCACATTTGGGGAAATTATTTTTCATACAGCCATGACGGGCTATCAAGAAATCATTACAGATCCAATCTATGACGGTCAGATGATTGTCTTTTCAATGCCAGTTGTCGGTGCCGCAGGTATTCATGCTGAAGCTTATGAATCTGTTAAACCCATGATACGTGGAATGATTGTGCATGATTTAGCTGAAGTTTCTGTGAATAGACAGAGACGTATGAATTTAGATCGCTTTTTGAAGCAACATAATATTCCTGGATTATATCAAGTTGATACGAGAAAATTGATTAGACATTTACGTGAAACAGGGCCTCAAAAAGCAACTATTGTTGATTATGCCGACGATCATGCTGTTGATCAGTTAGTGGCCACGGTTTTAACAAATAAACAAGTTCAAAATACAGCAACCTCTAAACCATATGCAAATCCTGGACGTGGGCGGCATATTGTTGTGATTGATTTTGGATTAAAACATGGTATTCTTCGTATGTTAGGCGACTATGACGCAAATGTTTCAGTTTTACCATATACAACCAGCGTTGATGAGGTATTAACACTTGACCCAGATGGTGTTATCTTATCAACTGGTCCTGGAGATCCCCGTTCTTTACCAGAAAGTGTCCTCACGCTAATTAGGGTACTTCAAACAAAAACACCTTTACTTGGTATTGGTCTGGGACATGAGCTTTTTGCGTTAGCAAATGATGCAACACTTGTGCCACTTCCATCAGAACATCATGGTATGAATCATCCGATCCAAGAGATTATTTCTAAGCAAATTTTTTATGCGATGCAAGGGCAGGGGTACGCGGTTGATGAAACTTTACTAGATCGTAAGAAATTATTTGTGACCTATCGAGACTTAGTAGATGGTGCTGTTCAAGGGTTGCGGCATCGAGATTATCCGGCCTTCAGTGTTCAATTCTTTCCAGATGCTGCACCAGGCCCCTATGAAGCAACAGCAGTATTTGCTGATTTTTTTGAAACGGTAGAAGATTATGTCGAACATCACAGTTAAAAATATATTATTTATTGGTGCGGGATCAAATGATTTTGGTTTAGAGGCAGAGCATGATGCAGCTATTTATCAGGTTATGCCGGAATTAAAAGGCCATGGGATTAATGTATTTCTAATTGATGAAAACCCTTATGCGCTATCTCTTGAGAGTTTAGCTGCTGAAGCCATCTGGCAACCCCTAACTGTTGAAAATATTAAACATGTAATCAAGAATAATCATATTGATACAGTGCTACCTTTATTCGGCGGTACACGTGCTGTAAGATTATGGGCTACTACTGTTCAGCAATGGGAGCATGGGGATGGACCAGTACCTAGAACCTTGGGTTTAAGTATTGATATGCTTTTACGTGTTAATAATCTTCCTAATTTGACAAGATATATGGCTGATGCAGGATTGCCAGTTCTTACGAGTCATGTGGTTAAAGCACAAGATGATGCTAATGAACTCTTAAGAGAGCTACAAATACCGTTGATGATTCGCTCTTTACATCCGAAAACGACGAACACACGTCAAATGGTGGAACGTCTTGATGAATTTGAAGAAGCTATTGATTATGCTAAGAAACAGTCTATGACTCAAGAAATTATCATTTCCAAGGCAATCAACGGTTTAAAAGAAGTTAGTATGGAAATATTACGTGATTTTCGTGGTAACAAAATGAAAATTGGCGCCAGTGAAGATATGGATCCAATTGGCATCCATACAGCGGATTCTTTAAGTGTTGCACCCACACTAACTATTCAAGATCAAGTGCTGGAAAAAATGAGAACATATGCCTTTCAAGTTGCTGATTTATTAGGTTTACAAGGTATAATGCATGTGCAGTTTGCTTTTGATGATTCTACGGGTGCTATTTATATTATTAAGGTTTCACCATATGTTGACCAAATGGCAAGTCGGATGGCGTTGGTCACAGGATATCCAGTTATGTTAGTTGCTATTAATTTGGCAATGGGTATTGCTTTGGAAGATATCGTTTTGCCACATGATTTTGGCGAAAAAACTGCGATGATGGAACCAATGATGGATCATGTAGCAGTTAAACTACCTATTTTTCCGTTTGGAGAATTAGAAGAATCTGATGTATCGGTTAATCGTCAGCTGAATAGTATCCAAAAATCAGTTGGATCAACAATTGGCTTTGGACGAACATTTATTGAAGCTCTTGAAAAAGCAATACGCTCAGCACATTTCAATAATGCCACTTTTTCACCAACAAATATGGCACATATCAGTGATGATGCATTAATACAACAGCTGATTCATCCAGAAGACAATCGTGTTTTACTATTGATTGAAGCCATTAAACGTGGATATGAAATTGATGAACTAGCTGAATTAACTAATATTGATGAATTTTATTTTTACCAGTTAGGACATCTGTTACAGTTAGAATTAAAAGTAGAAAATGATGCTGATAGCATTGAATCATTAAGATTAGGTAAGCAATTTGGTCTGTCTGATGGTTTGATTGCGTTATTCTGGAATACAAATTTCACAAATATTAGATCTTTATCAAAAGAACATCAGATTGAAGCAACTTATAAAGCTTTGGAACCTTCTGCTGGGGAATTCCCTGAAAATGCACGTCAATATTATTCAACATTTGAAGAAGAAAATGAATCTGTCCAAGTGAGTGATAATACAGTAATGGTAATTGGCAGTGGCGCATTTAGATTAGGAGACGCTGCATCCGGGGGCTATGCAACAACCATTGTGTTGTCTGAATTGAGACGGCTTCAGTATCATACGATTATTATGAATAATAATGCTAATGACGCTACATTAATGCAAAATTTAGCTGACAAACAGTATCTAGAGCCACTTGAAATTTCTGACGTTATGAAAGTAGTTGAGTTGGAAAATCCAGTTGCTATTATTGTTCCTGGTAATCGACGTAAGCTAATTACAGCTTTGCGAGAGCTTGATCAAAATGTGCTCATTTTGCCAAAAGAGAAGCATATGCCTAGCGGACCAGTAGATGATCGAACTGAATTTGCTTTAAATATTTTCTCAGATGGGCAGCAAATTTATCCTGTTAATATGACACAGCACGTTGCTGGAGAGTTGCGAATTATTTCTCAAATTATTGAACTGCCAAAGCAACTTGCACAAACTCATTTAGAAAATCCTGGGGTGTACCAGGTCATTTGGTATGAAAATGGACATGACTGGGTTGATCATGTTGAAATATCTGATATTAGCTATGATACCTGGTTAAGACCTATGCCATTTGGTCAAGTAGCTTTTATTAGTAAAGTTATGCAAGTTCAATGGGTGAGAATAACTGTCCGTGCATTATTGGGGCGTTTAACAGAACAAGATCAAAAGTTGTTAGAAAATGTTAATAAATTAACATTGCAAACAGATGTGAGTTTAGTAGCTGCTGATGTTAATTATGACTTACATCTACAGCCAATAGAGCCCATTGATGGTACACGTTTTGAATTAGGAGTTAACATTCAATATTATGACCAAAAATAAATATGAAACGAATCTATTTAATGGAGTAGTTGTTGAGCAAAATGCCTCAGGAGAGTATGTGCCCAAAAAAGGGTCTACCGTTCATTCTTGGCGAACAGGAAAGCATACTAAAGGACATTACAAACACTTTGGTCAAGTTTTTTTGACAGAAAATAATCAAAGTGTAGCTGTGATTTCAAAAGAAAATTTGGCTTTTAATGAGCGGCACAATTATGCACCGTTGCAGCGCTGGACTGATGCGGTAGCAGCAATTAAAGAATTGAATGTATATAAAAAAGATGAGTTGTGAGACCCATCTTTTTTATATACATTATTTATTTAACATTTTGGTATTAAACATAAATAACATTGCGTTTAATATAATCAGAATAGCACTAAAAATAAAAATACCACGGTAATCGAACACACTAGCTACCAATGCACCAAACATAGGGCCCATGACACTGCCTATAGATTGAAAACTTTGGTTGTAGCTAAAAATTCTACTAGTCATATTGGCTGGTGAGTTTTTAGATAATAGCGTTTGTACAGCCGGTAGCATAGTAGCATCACTAATACCAATGATGAATCTGAAAAACATTAACATAAACACACTGGTTACAAATGCAGTAGGAATCAAAGCAGCAGTTGCAATAGCAAATCCAATTTTGATCATTCTATGGGTACCAACTCGGTCACCAATTTTACCAAATTGTGGTGCAGCAATAACAGTAGCAATACCAGGCATTGCTGCAACGATACCTGCAATGAATATCGTATTTGCACTATTATTGGTTAGTTCTCGAACAAACAAACTGATAATAGGATTAATTGATGTATTAACAGCTTGTACTAACATTGTCGTAATAAATAAACCAAAAATTAGTTGTTTATTAGGAACAGACTGCCATAATTTACTTGTCGATACTTCAGTTGAGTGATTAGTAACTGGTCTAGGTTCTTCTTTAACGAAAAATAACGTTAATAAAAATACCAAGAATAAAATAACACCCGTAATATGAAAAGACATACGATATGAAACTATTGAAGCTAAAGTACCACCAAACAGTGGTCCGAGAAGGTTACCGGCGGTCATGCCGGTAACTAATATTCCCAAGGCATGGCCTGCATGTTCTTTAGGTGTTTGTGTGGCTACTAAGGCATTGGAATTAGAAATGTATCCACCCATAGCACCTTGCAATGCTCGTAGTACAAATAGTTGCCAAACATTTGTGACAAAACCCATCAAAAATAGGATAATGGACATACCTAATGCAGCTCGTAGCATCATTAGTTTACGGCCTTTTTTATCAGCTAATTTCCCCCAAAGTGGGGAAACAATGGCCATTACTAAAAATGAAGCAGCAAAAACAATGCCGGAGTAAAATGTCAGCTGCTGTTTACTGAAATTGCCCAAAGTATCGATGTATAAAGAAAGGAAAGGCATGACCTCGCTTAAGGCTATGCCAGTCATAAAAACACCGAACCAAAGGACTGTTACGTTACGTTTCCAAAGTGCTTTTTCTGAACTGTTTGACATAAAATTTTAAATGTGTCTGAAATTTCTTACTCGATGACATCGACACATTATCTCCTTAATTTTAAAAATAATTGGGTTAAGTTTATTATTATATTTTAGCGCTTATTTTTTTAGATGTACAAATTTAAACGTGCCTTGTGAAAAAATTAAATTTTGCTTATAATAAAAGTACGCACCTTAGAGCGTTAAAAAAGTACAGAAACCGATTTTTAATTGTTCTGTATTTTTTGGAATCCACGAAGGGAATTGTGTGAAGAACTTTAAAGTTCAGTGAATATAATGAATTTAGGTCAATATCGCTCAGTTCATTGAAAGCATAAAGCAGTTCACATATTATACGCTAAACATGGCAAAAACAAAGCATTATACAGGACCCGAAGTTCTAGAAATGGTTGGACAATATATGTCCGATTCTGACGCAGAGAATGTAAAAAAAGCCTATGAGTGGGCGTCAGAATTACACAAAGAGCAGAAACGTAAATCAGGGGAACCATATATTATTCACCCCATTCAAGTTGCCGGTATTTTAGCAGAATTAAAGATGGATACAGCGACTGTTATTTCTGGATACCTTCATGATGTCGTGGAAGACACAATTGCTACATTACAAGACGTACAAGATCGATTTGGAGAAACAATTGCCCAAATCATTGATGGCGTCACAAAAATTAGTAAAATACAGTATCAAAGTTCACAAGAACAACTTGCGGAAAATCATCGTAAGTTGCTTTTAGCGATGTCAAAAGATATTCGCGTAATCATTGTAAAATTAGCCGATCGATTACATAATATGCGTACGCTCGGCGCATTACGCGAGGACAAACAAAAACGTATTGCTAAAGAAACATTAGAAATTTATGCACCTTTAGCTGATCGTCTAGGTATCAGTACAATTAAGTGGGAACTCGAAGATTTATCATTAAGTTATATTGATCCAGAACAATACTATCATATTGCTTCGTTAATGAATATGAAACGAGAAGAAAGAATTAGTTACGTTCAGGAAGCTGTTGATCAAATTGAAGGTGCGATAAAAGATTTACAGCTAAACAATGTTGACGTGTACGGTCGTCCTAAGCATATTTACTCTATTTATCGTAAAATGGTGGATAAACACAAAGCTTTTGAAGAGATTTATGACTTATTAGCTGTACGTGTTTTAACTGCCTCAATTCCAGATACGTATGCTGTTTTAGGCGCTATTCATTCGAAATGGACACCAATTCCAGGCCGGTTTAAAGACTATATTGCTTTACCAAAAGCAAATGGCTATCAGAGTTTACATACAACTGTTATGGGACCAGATGGTCGACCATTGGAAGTACAAATTCGTACACATCACATGCACGAAGTAGCAGAGTTTGGTGTGGCTGCCCATTGGGCCTATAAAAAAAATAAGGGTTCTAATAAAGAAGCCAGTGTTGCGGACAATAATCAACAAGCGTTGAATGTAATTCAGGGGATATTGGAATTACAAGAAAATGCTAAAAGCGCTGAAGATTTTATGGATGGTGTCACTGGTGAGTTGTTTTCAGATCGTGTTTATGCCTTTACGCCACGTGGGGATGTATTTGAACTCGCTAAAGGTGCTGGTCCGTTAGATATGGCTTTTTCAATTCATACCAAAATTGGTATAAAAACTACTGGAGCCAAGGTAAATGGTAGAATTGTACCGTTAGATTATAAAATCAAAACGGGGGACATTATTGAAATCATTACCTCAACTAATGCTAAGCCTAGTCGTGACTGGTTAGAAATTGTTTCAACGCGTCGTGCACGCAATAAAATTAAACAATATTTCAAACAATTAGATAGAGAAGATAACATTACAGCTGCACGAGAGTTGTTATCTCAAAATTTGAAAGAGAATAATTTCAATCCTGCTGATATTTTGACACCCGAAAATATTCAAGAAACAGCTGATAAAATGCATTATCATACACCGGATGACATGTTAGCGGCAATTGGTTTTGGCGATATTGCAGTACCCGGTGTTGCTAATAAATTGACTGAAAAAATACGTGAGGCAAAACAAGAAGCTGCCACAGCAGAATTACAGCGAGAAATGTTAGAAGAAGGTCATGAGATTACTCGTGATGAAACGGCCTTCACAAAACGTCAAAAATCTACGGCAGATGATATTGTTATTGCTGGTGTTGATAATTTACTTGTACGACTTGGTCGTTGTTGCACACCGGTTCCAGGTGATGAGGTTAAGGGTTACATTACTAAAGGTCGTGGTATTTCTGTTCATCGACTAGGATGTCCTAATATTCGGGCTGCTCAGGTACAAGGACAACGTCTCGTTGATGTGCAATGGGAAGATGAAGCTGGCCTAAAGCCTAATTATGATGCCGATTTAACGGTTCATGGTGAAAATCGTGGTGGATTGTTAAACGATGTATTGCGAAGCGTAAATGGTCGCACACGCTATGTTAATTCGGTGAACGGTCATGTTACTAAAAATGGTATGGCGCAAGTTTCTTTGTCAATTGGTGTGAAAAATACAGAACAATTATCAGCTATTATGGATTCTCTAAATAATTTGCCTGCGGTATATGACGTTGAACGAGCTTTTCATTAAGAAACCGTCAAATCATGTACTAATATAGTTTAAATCATAGATATTTTTTACGAAAAATGTAGAGTTTTTGATATAAAATGCTAATAATAACTTAAAAGCAGGAGAATTTATGAAGGTTGTACTACAACGAGTAAGTGAAGCTAGTGTTGCTATTGAAAATCATGTGAGTGGTGTAATTAAAAAAGGATTTCTACTGTTCGTCGGTATTTCTGATGACGATGATCAATCAGATATAGATTATTTAGTTAAAAAAATTAGTCACTTACGAATATTTGAAGATGAAACCGGACGCATGAATCGTAGCATTCAAGATGTTAAGGGCTCAATTTTATCTATTTCGCAGTTTACATTATTTGCTAATACTAAAAAAGGAAATCGACCAAGTTTCACAAGTGCTGGAGCACCCGGTTATGCAAGTCAAATGTATGATTGTTTCAATGAATCATTACGGCAAAGTGATTTGATAGTTGAGACAGGTGAATTTGGTGCTGATATGCAAGTTAGTTTGGTTAATGATGGTCCCGTAACGATTTTATTTGACACAAAAAGCGCTCAGTGAGCGCTTTTCTTGTGGTTGTAATACCAACCAAATGGAATAGTACTTTCGGTACCATTTTTAATTCGAGAAATATTTGATCGATGTCGATAAAAGACGAAAATGGTTAAACTAATAGCTACTATTGTCAAAATTAAGTCGTGATAATATAGTGAAATGATGATTGCGCATGAGAATGAAACCATTGAACTTAATGAAACCATTGAACTAATTGCAAGCATAGCGATGAAAATCATAACAATAATTAAGAAAAATACAGGGTTGTAGGCTAGTAAAACACCAGCTGATGTTGCCACGGCTTTGCCACCTTTAAAACCAATCCAAACAGAGAAAGTATGTCCAAAAATGGCACCAATACCAACTAACATTGGATTAATGTTACTATGAAATAATAGTGGTAATAACCCAGCGGCAGTCCCTTTAAGCAAATCAAGCACTAATACGGTGACACCGGCCTTTACGCCCAATACACGGAATGAATTAGTTGTGCCAATATTACCAGATCCTTCATCACGAATATCCTTGTTGTAAAAAATTTTTCCTACCCAAAATCCAGGTACTAGTGATCCAATCAGGTAAGAAAGCATAAACATCAGTATAGTAGTAAACATAAAATGTCCCCTTTAATATAAAAGCAAGTACCAGTTTAACATATATTTAAGTAGTATAGGCCATAACTTATCAAAAATAAAATATTGACACTTGTCAGAAACGATATTTTAATCTATGATAAAATAGATTGACATTAGCGCACGAACACTGGTTCGTGTATCGAAGGATAGATTAGTATGCCAGAAAAAAATCATTATGATTCAGATTCAATAAAAATTTTAGAAGGACTTGAGGCTGTTCGGAAACGACCAGGAATGTATATTGGTTCCACTGATGGCCGCGGATTGCATCATTTAGTTTACGAAATTGTCGACAATGCTGTTGACGAAGCACTTGGTGGTTATGGCGATGAAATTCGCGTAACAATACACGATAATAATGCTATTACAGTACAGGATTTTGGACGAGGTATGCCAATTGGCATGCATGAGTCTGGTAAACCTACACCAGAAGTTATCTTAACCGTTTTGCATGCCGGTGGTAAGTTTGGTCAAGGTGGATATGCTACTTCTGGTGGGCTACACGGTGTGGGATCTTCGGTCGTTAACGCCTTGTCTGAGAGTTTAACGGTCACCATTGTGCGTGATGGGCACAAATGGCAAGAAGACTTTACAAATGGTGGTCATCCAGTTGGCACTTTACGTGATTTAGGTAAAACTAAGGAGCCAACAGGAACGACTGTTACTTTCAAACCTGATGCCACAATTTTTAGTGCCACAGTTTATAAGTTTGATATTCTAGCTGAACGTCTACGTGAATCGTCATTTTTGATGAGCGGTGTTAAGTTTACATTGACGGATGAGCGCGTTGATCCAATTCGTGTTGAAGAATATCATTATGAAAAAGGCCTTGAAGCTTTTGTGGGCTTTTTGAATGAAGATAAAGAGACTATAGGACCCGTTATGACTTTTGAAGGTCAGCAGGAAGGGATTGTTGTTGATGTAGCTGCGCAATATAATGATGGCTACTCAGAAACACTCTTATCATTTGTTAACAATGTTCGAACACAGGATGGTGGTACCCATGAAGTAGGTTTCAGAACGGCATGGACAAAAGCATTTAACGAGTATGCACGTAAAGTCAACTTACTGAAAGATAAAGATAAAAACTTAGAAGGTACTGATGTCCGTGAAGGATTATCAGCTGTTATTTCTTTGCGTGTTCCAGAACAATTCCTACAGTTTGAAGGACAAACAAAAGATAAATTAGGTACCCCAGAAGCACGCGGCATAGTTGATTCAGTAGTTAATGAAACGCTTGGACGTTTTCTAATGGAAAACGGAGACTTTGGGCAGAATCTGATTCGAAAAGCATTACGAGCGCGTGAAGCGCGTGAAGCAGCCCGGCGTGCAAGAGATGAAAGTCGCACAGGAAAAGCTAAGGGTGCTAAAGATCGATTGTTATCAGGGAAATTAGCACCAGCACAATCTAAAAATGCCGAGAAAAACGAATTATTTCTTGTCGAGGGTGATTCAGCTGGTGGATCTGCCAAACAAGGCCGTGATCGTAAATTTCAGGCTATTTTACCATTACGTGGAAAAGTATTAAACACTGAAAAAGCTAAACTTGTTGACATTTTAAAAAATGAAGAAATATCAACGCTGATTTATGCTATTGGCGGTGGTGTTGGTAGTGATTTTAAAGTAGAAGATGCTGCATTTAATAAAGTCATTATTATGACTGATGCCGATGATGACGGTGCACATATTCAAACACTGCTATTGACATTTTTCTATAAGTACATGCGTCCACTTATTGAAGCAGGTCGTGTGTACATTGCTTTGCCACCTTTGTACAGAGTAAAGTATACTTCCAAAAAAATTAATGATCGATTTGCTTGGACAAATGATGAATTGGAAACAATCACTAGTCAAAACGATGCTAGGTATGAACTAACACGTTTCAAAGGATTAGGTGAAATGAATGCACCACTACTATGGGAGACAACCATGGATCCTGAATCAAGAACATTAATTCGTGTGAAAATTGATGATGCGATTTTGGCTGAAAAACGTGTAACGACATTAATGGGGGACAAAGTTGATCCACGTCGCGAATGGATTGAAGCTAATGTGCACTTTACATTGGATGAAGCGGGATCTATTTTAGATACAGTTGATGGCGATGATACTAAAGCTAGTGATGTGTTTGAAAAAGTTCGTAATCACGAAACTAATAATCGAAGTACTGTGCAGACAAATAAACCACTCATTAAAACATGGCAAAATGGTGATAATTAATTTTTAATGCAAGCCTGTTTTAATATTTCAGATATATAATTAATAGATGTTTTTAACCAAGGAGAACCGCAACTAGATGGCAGATCGTATAACCGAACTCTCACTTGAAGCAGTGATGGGGGAGCGCTTTGGGCGCTATTCAAAATATATAATTCAAGAGCGTGCTTTGCCGGATATTCGTGATGGATTGAAACCGGTGCAACGACGTATTTTGTTTGCGATGGACCAAGATGGCAATACTTATGATCATCCATATCGTAAATCAGCCAAGTCTGTTGGTAACGTGATGGGTAATTTTCATCCGCACGGAGATTCATCAATTTATGAAGCTATGGTGCGTTTGTCGCAAGATTGGAAAGTTCGCGAACCATTGATTGACATGAATGGAAATAATGGCTCAATAGATAATGATCCAGCTGCAGCAATGCGTTATACAGAAGCTAGACTATCTAGAATTGCTAGCGAAATGATGGCAGATTTGGGTCAAGAAACTGTCGATATGGTTTTAAATTTCGATGATACAACGTATGAACCAACTGTTTTACCTTCTCGTATTCCCAGTTTATTTATTAACGGTGCAACTGGTATATCAGCTGGTTACGCAACCGAAATTCCTCCTCATAATTTGAAAGAAATTAATTCAGCTCTAATTTATTTGCTAGATCATCCGACGGCTACATTATCTCAATTGATGCGCTATGTTAAAGGCCCTGATTTTCCTACAGGAGGTATTATTCAAGGGTTAGATGGTATTAAAAAAGCTTATAAAACAGGACGAGGTAAGATAGCTGTTCGTGCTAAAACAACTATTTCTGATCTTCGTGCTGGCAAGAAAAAAATTGAAATTACTGAGTTGCCTTACGAAGTTGTCAAGTCAAATCTGGTATCAAAGATTGATGGTATTAGGCTAAACAAAGAAGTTCCAGGTATTTCAGAAGTTAGAGATGAATCTGATCGTGAAGGTATGTCAATTGTCATTGAACTAGCAAAAGAGGCTAATGCTGACGGCATTTTAACATACTTATTCAAGAAAACTGATTTGCAAATATCATATAACTTCAATATGGTTGCCATTCATGACCAACGTCCAGTTCATGTTGGACTAAAAGCTGGACTAGAAGCCTTTCTTTCATTTAGAAAAGAAGTCGTGCTAAAACGCTCAGCGTATGAACTGTCTAAAGCACAAGCGCGACAACATATTGTTGAAGGTTTAATTCGAATGCTTTCAATATTGGATGAAGTAGTTGCTACAATTCGGGCATCTAAGAATCGTAAAGATGCCACACAAAATCTGATTGATCGTTTCGAATTCACACAAGCACAAGCTGAAGCAATTGTCACTTTGCAATTGTATCGTTTAACTAATACAGATGTAACACAGTTAGAAGAAGAATTTGCCCAATTGAATAATAAAATTAATCGATTAAACTTGATTATCAATGAAGAATCAGCATTAAAAGACGTTATTCGTGAAGAAATTACAGCAATTACTAAAACTTATGTATCACCACGTCGAAGTGTGATTGAATCTGAAGTTGAAAACCTAGTGATTGATACAGCGGTAATGATTGCTGAAGAAGACGTCCAAGTCTTGGTTTCACGGAATGGTTATTATAAGCGTTCCTCCTTGCGTTCATTCAAAGCATCTGACAAGGAAAATGGTTTGGCAGAAGATGACTTGGTTATTTTTCAAGGAACATTAAATACAACGAATCATCTATTTATGTTTACTAACAAGGGAAACGTAATTTATCGACCAGTTCATGAATTGCCAGATACAAAATGGAAAGATACTGGCGAACATTTTTCACAGCAACTTTCAAATTGGGACAAGGATGAGGTTGTTATTAAGGCTATTGCAATTGAAAATTTGGAACAAGGCGGAGCCTTTACCATTGTTACTAATGATGGCTTTATTAAACAAACCACGTTATCTGATATTGTTCCTAAAGCCTATAAGAAAAAATCGTCAATAGCAATTAAGCTTAAGAAAGAAATGAGCTATGTAGTTAACGTCGCTTACTTCCAAAAAGTCGTCAAACAAGATGTTCTACTATTATCGCATAATGGTATTGGACTACGTTATGCTGTGACAGAAATACCAGAGATCGGTGCTCGTACTTCCGGCGTAAAAGCGATGGATCTTCGTGATAATGATACAATTAAAGCCGCTTTGTTTATTACGGATAACAACCAAAATGTAGCGATTGCTGCTGAAAACGGGGCCTTTAAGCATATGCCAGTGTCGTTGGTTACTCGCTCAAAACGTGGCAATAAGGGTGTTTTGATTTTTACTCAGAAAAAAACAGTAGCTTATAAAGTTGCCACAGCAACAATATTTGGTGATGATGTGAAAGCGTTGTCAATTTTGACAACAAGATATCAGATACAAGAACTGCAAGTGAGCGATTATCACGGCTCACAGCGCGTAGGCAATGGTCAATATGTTGTTGATATTGAAAAGAATGGATCCCCTTGGATTATCGAACCATTAACTTTTTCTGCCACAAAGTGATTAATTTTTGCTAAAATAAGAATATAAAATGCTAGGAGATAAAACTAATGGCTAAAACTTTAGTTTTTGGGCACAAGAACCCAGATACAGATACAATCGCATCAGCAATTGCTGCAAGTTATTTTTTGAACCGACAAGGTCAGGATACAGAAGCAGTTGCTCAGGGAAAGCCAAATGCTGAAACGCAATTCGCGTTGGACTATTTTAAGATTGCACCACTTCGTGTTATTACATCAGCTGATACAGATACTGTTGTTTTAGTGGATCATAATGAGGCTGCGCAATCAGTTGATAATTTAGCTGATGTTACTGTAGAAAACATTTATGATCACCATAAGTTTGCCTTTACAAACTCAACACCACTGTATATTACAGCTAAGCCATGGGGTTCCGTTGCAACGATTTTGTATTACGAATTCAAGCAAGCAAACGTTGATATTCCTACTGAAATTGCTGGTTTATTAGCTTCTGCAATTATCTCGGATACTTTATTACTTAAGAGTCCAACGACAACGGAATATGACCAACCAGCACTAGAGGCATTGGCGGAAATTGCTGGCTTAGAGGATTATGCTAGTTATGGTTTGTCTTTGCTAAAGGCTGGAACTGATTTATCATCACGTACCGATAAGGAATTAATCGATGGTGATGCAAAGTCATTTGATATGGGTGGACATCAGTTCCGTATTGGTCAAGTGAATACAGTTGATATTGATGAAGTATTATCTCGTCAATCTGGTATTGAAGCAGCGATAGCAGAAGAAGGGTATGAAGACTTCTTGTTTGTTATCACTGATATTTTAAATTCAACTTCTAAAGGGGTTTATATCGGTGATGCAGCACAAGCTATTGAAGCAGCATTTAATCAAACGATTAATAATAATGTAATTGATTTACCTGGTGTAGTTTCTCGTAAAAAGCAAGTTGTGCCACCATTGGAAAGTCAGTTTTAAAAACAGCACGTTATTTTGAAATTCATAGGCAGCATAACTTGGTGTGGATAACATATGGATAAATTTGTTGAAAACACCCTTTACAGCGCCGATAGGTTCATGTATAATAGTTATTTGTATTGACAAGCAAATAAAAATTTTTAAGAAAATCACTAAGGAGAAACGATTATGCGTATCCACGTCGTTTTAGGAAATGATGAAACTGGTGAGCGTATTTACTTGACGTCTAAAAACCGTCGTAATACGCCTGACCGCCTTGAGTTAAAGAAGTACTCACCAAAACTTCGCAAAGTAGTAACATTTAAGGAGATTAAGTAATGGCAAAGAAGTCAAAGATTGCTAAAGCACAAAAGCGTGAAGCTTTAGTTGCAAAGTATGCTGACAAGCGTGCTGCATTGAAGGCAGCTGGTGATTATATTGGATTGGCAGCTTTGCCAAAGGATTCATCTCCAGTTCGTGTTCACAACCGTGACTGGATTGACGGACGTCCTCATGCTTACATGCGTGAATTTGGAATGTCACGTTTGAACTTCCGCCAATTAGCACACAAGGGTCAAATTCCTGGTGTCCGTAAAGCTTCTTGGTAAAATTAATAATTGCTTACTAAGCATAATTTAGTTAGTAATATCTTACAATAAAAAAGCCCCAGCTTGCGGGCTTTTTTATGTTATGCACAGAAATGTTACATTGTAATTTGCACTCTTTCTGTAAATGAGGTATAATTAATGTAGTTAATTTACATAGCAATTGTAAATGGGCGGGTCACTTTAAAAAGAGTGGCCGGCTCATTTTTTATGGGATTAGCACGCTTATTGTCAATATAAAGGTAGTGTTAGCACAATATTTGTGAACACGAATGGCAAAACTATTCATCGAAAGGGGAAAACAAATGGCAAACAAAACCGAACAAACAGTTATTGATTTGATTTCGCCAATCATTAAAGTGCATAATGCTCTGTTGTGGGATTTGACGTTCACCAAAGAAGGTGGACAAAAGATTTTACGCATTTTATTGGATAAACCTGATCACCAATTCATTACAATGGATGATTTAACATCATTTACGCAAGAAGTTAATGAATTATTAGACACAATTGATCCAGATCCGATTCCTGAAGCTTATGTCTTAGATATCTCATCACCTGGTGCCGATCGCCCACTAAAGGAATTGTGGCATTTTGAATGGGCTAAAGAGGCTAATGAAAATATTTTAGTATCTTTGTTTGTTGCCAAAGAAGGTCAAAAAAAATGGCAAGGAAAAATTTCTGAGTTAAGTGAAGATGGTTTGATATTAACAACAACTAATGGGCGTTTGCCATTAACTTTTGACGAAATAGCTAAAGCAATACTGGATGTCCAGTTTTAAATCGTTAAAAATGGAGAAAATCGAATGAGTAAAGAATTAGTGGAAGCACTTAATGCTCTTGAGGCAGAACGAGGAATTGATCGTCTAGTTGTTGTCGAAGCACTTGAAGATGCCTTAAAAGCTGCTTATAAAAAGCAATACAATACAGCCGATAACGTTGAAGCAAAATTTGACGATAAAAAAGGTAATATTAGTATTAAACAAGTAAAAAATGTTGTTTTAGATGATGATTTTGAAGATGAAGAAACAGAAATTTCGTTATCTGATGCATTGACATTAAATCGTGCTTACGAAGCGGGTGATGAAATCCGTTTTGATGTAACACCAAAAGATTTTGGGCGTATGGCCGCACAAGCAGCAAAACAGGTTATTGTTCAAAAAATGCGTGAAGCAGGTCGACAAGCTATTTATAATAAGTTTTCTGATTATGAAGATGAAATTATAACTGGGGAAGTAGACCGCCAAGATGCCCGTTTCTTATACGTAAATTTGCCTGGTAATCAAGAAGCTGTCATGGCTCCTAACGATCAAATGCCTAATGAACGTTATCATATGGGAGATCGTATCAAGGTCTTGGTTAACAAGGTGGAAAACAATGCTAAGGGACCACAAGTATTCGTATCGCGAACAGCAGCAGACTTAGTAAAACGTTTATTTGAACAAGAAGTACCTGAAGTCTATGATGGTACAGTTGAAATTATGTCAATTGCGCGTGAAGCTGGTGATCGTTCAAAAATTGCTGTTTATACCCATGATTCAGATTTGGATCCAGTTGGTGCCATGGTTGGCCAACGTGGTGGTCGAGTGCAGAGCGTTGTAAACGAACTTGCTGGTGAAAATATGGATATCGTAGAGTGGGTTGAAGACGAAGCACAATATATTGCTAATGCTTTGAACCCCTCAGAAGTGACTGATGTAATTTTTGATACAGATAATGATCGTGCTGTAACGGTGATTGTTCCGGATAACCAATTATCCCTAGCCATTGGTAAAAAAGGTCAAAATGCTAGATTGGCAGCTCGTTTAACAGGATTTAAGATTGACATTAAATCTGAAAGTGAAGCAGCGGATATATTGGACAAAAAATCAGCATCTAAGGTGGCTGACGAGACCGAAGAATAATTTGAAAGGAAATATAATTATAAATTCAGTTGGTTTATAATTATACTAAATACATATGAAACCTCGTAAAATACCAATGAGAAAAGACATTGTAACGGGTGAAATGTTTCCTAAAAAAGAACTCGTTCGAGTCGTTCGTAGTAAAGAAGGCGATGTAATGCTTGATCCGTCAGGAAAAGCGAATGGTCGTGGTGCGTATATAAGCCTTGATGTAAAAAATGCAGAATTGGCAAAGAATAAGCGTATCTTTGATAAAGCGTTTGATGTAAAAGTTAGTGATGAGTTTTATGATGAACTTATTGCTTACGTGGACCATCAACAAGCGCGTCGGGAGTTGTTTGGTGATAAATAAAGATGACCAAATATTAAATTTATTAGGTTTGGCAATGCGAGCTGGAAAATTAGTGCTTGGAACTGATCCGAGTTTATCCGCTATTCGTGGGCAAAAAGTTTCCCTAGTTTTTTTTCCAAAAGATGGCGGTCAAAGCCAAGCTAAAAAGTTTTCCGATAAATCAAATTTCTATAACGTTAAATTGATACAAGACTATACTAAGAAACAATTAACAGATGCTATTGGTGTTAATCGCAGTGTATTTGGAATTGCTGACCAAGGTTTTAGTCGAAAAATTAAACAATTAATTTCAGAAAAGGAGCGGAACTAAATGACAGAAGAAAAGAAATTCTCAGGTTCAAACCGTCCTGCACGAAAACAGGCAGTCCCAGAACGTAAGGAATTGCCTGCATCACAACGTCGTCATGCGGCAAAGTTAGCAGATGGCACAACACCGACTCAAGGAGGTTCACGTCCAAGTCGTCCATCACGTCCTAACAACAATAATCAAAATCGCTCAAATAACAGTGGACAAGGGCAAAATCGTAATAATCAGAACCGTACAAATACATCTGGTGGTAGTCAAAATCGTTCAAATAATAGTGCAAATCGCAACAATCGTCCCGGTTCACGCGTTGCACCTGCTGAAGGACGGCCAATGATTCGTGAAAAGAAAAATTGGTCAACAAAGCCACGTGAAGGGCAAGTTGATTATTCTGCGAAACCTGATAACAGTTTGAAGCAGTATGTGAATGAAAACGAAAAAAAGCGTCAGGCGTCTGCAGAAGCCAAGAAACCTAAAAAGCCTGCGGCAGTTAAGCCAGCAGCCAAGAAAGAAACTGCAACCACTAAACCAGCTACAGCTGCAACTGCAGGGGCTGGTAAATTTGGTGGCGCCTTAGCTTCAGGAAATAATTCTGCTCGTAATAATTCACGTAAACGTAATACAAATGGTACAGGGCAACAAACACCACGTCGTAACGATAGACCACGTGGCTCTAAAAAATCACGTCGTATTGCTGCAAAGCATCAACCATCGACACCAGCGACAGTACGTAAGGAACAGCCATTACCAGCAGTATTAGAATATCGTATCGGTATGAACGTGCAAGACCTATCAAAGTTGTTGCATCGTGATACTGCAGAAATTATTAAGAAACTGTTTTTGCTCGGAATCGTAACCAATCAAAATCAAAGTTTGGATGAAGATACGATTGAGATTCTTGCTGCAGATTATGGTATTGAAGCCCAAGCCAAAGAAGAAGAAGATGTTGCTGATATTGATAAGTTCTTCGATGATGAAAATATTGATGAAAGTAAGTTAGTTTCTCGTCCACCAGTTGTAACGATTATGGGACACGTTGATCATGGTAAAACAACGTTGTTGGATTACTTACGTAATTCTCACGTTACTGATGGTGAAGCTGGTGGTATCACACAACACATTGGCGCTTACCAAACACGTATCAATGATAAATTAATCACATTTTTGGATACACCAGGGCATGCGGCCTTTACAGAAATGCGTGCACGTGGAGCCAACGTAACTGATTTGACAATTCTGGTTGTAGCAGCAGATGACGGTGTTATGCCACAAACAATTGAAGCTATTAACCATGCTAAAGCCGCAGGGACACCAATCATTGTTGCAGTCAATAAGATTGATAAGCCTGGTGCCAACCCTGATGATGTCATGAATCAGTTGATGGCATACGATTTAGTTCCGGAAGAATATGGTGGCGACACTATCTTTGTTAAAATTTCAGCTAAGTTTGGACAAAATGTTGATGAATTACTTGAAATGATTTTGTTGCAAGCTGAAGTGCTAGAATTAAAAGCAAATCCTGATATGCCAGCTCGTGGCTCAGTTATTGAAGCACGTTTGGACAAAGGGCGTGGACCAGTTTCTACTGTACTTGTTCAACAAGGTACGATGCATGTTGGTGATCCAATTGTTGTTGGGAATACCTATGGTCGTGTGCGTACGATGACTAACGAACGTGGAGTTGAATTAGCAGAGGCTTTGCCTGCAACACCGGTTCAAATTACTGGTTTGAATGGCGTACCGCAGGCAGGTGATCGCTTCATCGTTATGGCTGATGAAAAGACGGCTCGTGCTGCTGGTGAAGAGCGAGCAAAGCGTGCTCAAGAAGCAGTACGTAACTCAGGATCAGTTGTTACCTTGGATACGTTGTTTAATACAATGGCTGAAAAAGCTATGAAAACAGTACCGGTTATTGTTAAAGCTGATGTTCAAGGCTCAGTTGAGGCACTTTCAGGCTCACTAAAGAAAATCGAAG
The DNA here is from genome assembly GCF_008107645.1 of Leuconostoc litchii. Taxonomy (GTDB): domain Bacteria; phylum Bacillota; class Bacilli; order Lactobacillales; family Lactobacillaceae; genus Leuconostoc; species Leuconostoc litchii. Next base: position 193,738 of record NZ_SDGY01000001.1, read on the forward strand.
TTGATGGTGTTCGTGTAGATATCATTCATACTGCGGTTGGTGCAATTAATGAATCTGATGTCACATTAGCTGAGGCTTCAGGAGCAATCATTATTGGATTTAATGTTCGTCCTACACCTTTGGCTAAATCACAATCAGATTCTGATAAAGTTGACATTCGTTTCTATAATGTCATTTATAATGCAATTGATGATGTTGAAGCAGCTATGAAGGGTCAACTTGAACCAGTGTACGAAGAAAAAGTTATTGGAAAAGTTGAAGTTAAAGAATTATTCAAGTTCTCTAAGGTTGGCACAATTGCTGGTGCTATGGTTGAAGAAGGTAAGATTACCAAAGATTCTAAAGTTCGTGTTATGCGTAATAACGTTGTGGTTTTCGACGGTGAAGTTGGTTCATTGCAACGTGGTAAAGATGCAGTTAGCGAAGTGAAGATGGGGTTTGAATTTGGATTTACAGTGGCTAAGTTCAACGATGTGCAGGCTGGTGATATTGTTGAAGCTTATGTAATGGAAGAAGTTAAACCCAAATAAAGTGCAATTGCTGTAAAATTTTTGTGGTAGTTGTGATCTTTTAGTAAATAAAGAAAGCGAAGGCATAGTAGTTATGGTTAATCCACAACGTGCAGGTCGTCTCGCTCAAGAAGTGCAACGTGATGTTACTGATTTACTACTTAAGCGTATTAATGATCCGCGTGTAAAAGATGTTACAGTAACAAGTGTTGAATTATCTGGTGACTTGCAGATAGCAACAATTTATTATTCTATTTTATCTGATTTAGCAAGTGAAGCTAAAAAGACTCAAACTGGATTGGAAGCTGCTAGTGGACTGATTCGTAAAGAATTAGGTTCACGCTTAACAGTCTACAAGACACCAGAATTAAAGTTTGTTCGTGATCAGTCTGTTCAATATGGAAATCATATTGAAGATTTGATTCGTAAACTGCACACTGAAAATTAATAAAATATGAAATATTAGGCGCTCGCCATTAGGATGAGCGCTTTTTGTGTTAAAATAGTTTTATACAATTAAAATTAAGAAAATGAGATTTTATATGACTAATCCAACCCAATCATTCAATGACATAGTGTTGAATATGGCGCCTGATAAATTGTTGAATTTTCAATTAAAAGTTCGTGATATTCCAGATATTTTAAGACTAACATTTGGCGAACCTGGTTTTGCAGTGGACGAGCGTATTAAGAAAGCCGCTATTGATGCAGTTTCTAATAATCGTTCACATTATGCTGAAAGTCAAGGAGAAACAGCATTAAGAGCTACCGCTGTAAAGTATTTTAATGAAAACTATCATTTAAACTATGCTGGCCCAGAAAATGTTATTGTGACACAAGGTGTTAGTGAAGCTATTAATGTTGTTTTTCAGACCTTGCTCAATGAAAACGATGGCTTGCTTGTTCCTGAGCCTGCCTATGGTCCGTATTTCTCATCTCTTGATTTAGCACATGGTGTACGCTTGTCGATTGACACAACACCAAACCATTTCAAATTGACACCTGAAATGGTTGAACAGGCTATTGCAGACGCAACAGTACCAGTTAAGGCTATTTTGATGAATTATCCAACTAACCCAACTGGTGTAACTTACTCACGTGAAGAGATAATTGCGTTATCTGAAACTTTCGCAAACCATAATTTATGGGTGATTTCTGATGAAATATATTCTGTCCTAACATATGAGCAAGAACACGTATCTTTTGCAGAGTACATACCAGAGCGTACAGTATACATTAATGGATTATCAAAATCGCATGCGATGACTGGTTATCGTATAGGTTTCATCTTAGGACAGGCTGATGTCATTGAACAAATGCAAAAAACACACGGAACGTTAGTTTTTGCAGTACAAACATTTGTTCAAGATGCAGCAATTGTTGCATTGCGTGATGTTTATGATACACCAATTAATATGCGCAACGCTTATCGTAAACGCCGTGATAAAGTATTACTACAATTAAAAGCACTTGGATTTGAAGTGGTTGAACCAGAGGGTGCATTCTATTTATTTGCCAAGCTACCTGCTGACTTAGGTACGGATGGTGATGACTTTGCCTTGCAATTAGCAAAAGAGGGTAAGGTGGCTGTTATTCCTGGTTCTGCTTTTAGCGACGCGGCACAAGCATATATTCGTATTTCATACGCAGCTGCAGATGAAGACTTAGAAGAGGGTATGAAGCGAATGAAAAAATATATTGAAAAGGTACGTAGCTAAAGATGAATTTCTGGAAACTACTTTTTGGTTCGAAAAAAAAATTATCACAATTGAAAAGTACGGGTCAACTTAACGCAATCAAAATAGCAAATAGTGATAATGCGCCTGTTTTAGTGGCACCAGTGACTGGAGAATTAAAAGAAATAAAAAGCAGCCACGATGATTCTTTTAAATCAAAAAGTGGTGTTATGTTTGTACCGCACGGTGGGAATTTGATGGTGCCAGTTTCAGGTATTGTTACGGAATCAACTAGTGACTATCTCAAGTTAACAGATATATCAGAACAGACGGTAATTATGACAGTTGTGGGTGCATCGACTGTTGTAAGATTAGCTCGTTATGGTATTGGTCAACAGTTGCACGCTGGTGACGTAGTTGGTACTATGAATCAAAAAATTTTATTTGCTGATCATGAAGCGTTAAGTGTTTATGTTGTTTGGGAAAATAAAACATTACCAATTATCCGTTATGGGTCAGTCTACGCAGGACAAAATATTTGGCAAGTTAAGGAACTGCACAATGGTGATGAATCAAATGATTGATGGTCTATTAGTTATTAACAAACCAAAGGGAATGACTTCTTTTGATATTGTGGCCAAAGTGCGTCGTTTAGTTGGTCAAAAAAAGGTGGGTCATGCTGGAACGCTTGATCCTAATGTTGATGGTGTATTGGTAGTTGCTCTAGGTAAAGCAACAAAATTAATTGATGAACTACAGACGCGTCCTAAAAGTTATATTGGTGAAATCACACTTGGATTTGCAACAGAGACGGAAGATTTAGACGGTCAAGTTATTGAAGAACTTAGTATAGATATTCCATTTTCTAGTGAAAAAATAGATAATGCAATACAGCAGTTGAATGGCCCAATTAAACAGAAACCACCCATGTATTCAGCAGTTAAGGTTAACGGAAAACGTTTATATGAATATGCTCGAAATGGTGAAATAGTCGAGCGGCCAATTCGCGAGGCAATGATTCATAGTTTTAGACGAACTTCGAATATTCTTTTTGCAAATGGTTTACAAAAATTTGACTTTGAAGCAAAAGTTTCTAAAGGAACCTATATTCGTACGCTAGCTGTAGATACTGGGCAAGCTATTGGTATTCCAGCGACTATGACGAAATTAACGCGAGTTATGGGTAGTGGGTTTAAAATTGAAGAATCTTTACATCTAGATGAGTTAATGCGGCTTGAACATAATGATGTTGTGGCTAAAGTGATTCCAATAAAAGAAGTATTAGATTGGCCAATTAAAGAATTGAATGAAGACGAATGGTTTGCTGTAAAAAACGGTCAAAAAATTTCTAATTGGTCACCAAGTAATCAGTACCTACAGCTTTATTATCAAAATAAATTGAAAGCAGTTTATCAATATGACGAAGATGGGCGTGTTTGGCGTTCACGTTATGTGTTTGATAACCAATAATTATGACAGAATTAATTCGTTTACATTATCCCATAGTAAATTTTAAAAAGCCGGTTCAACAAGTTGTTGCAATGGGCTTTTTTGACGGTGTACATCTTGGTCATCAAGCTGTTTTAGCTCGTGCTAAGCAGGAGGCTGAAAAGCGTGGTGTACCTTTGGCTGTTTTAACTTATGACCCACATCCTATTGTGGCATTTCAAAAACTAAATCAACCTTTACGCTATTTAACACCATTGGAACAAAAAGTATCTATTATGTCTCGCTTGGGTGTTGATAAAGTTTATGTGATGCGTTTTACCTCAAAACTTTCAAAACTAAAGGGACAATCATTTGTGGATGAAGTATTAATGCATTTAAATCCGTTGACGGTAGTAGCGGGCTTTGATCATTTATATGGTGCAAATGGTACGAATAGTGACATGTCACACTTGTTGGTTTATGCTAAGGAACGTTTCGGTGTTATTACAGTACCTGAACTTGATGATTTGAATCAAAAAATTTCATCATCAACTATTCGTAAATACTTAGATAATGGTAACGTTGATATGGTTACCAAACAGCTTGGGCACCCACATGCAACAACTGGTACAGTGGTTCATGGTGAAGCACGTGGACGAGAATTAGGTTACCCAACAGCCAATATTCAGACTCCAGAAAATGAATGGCTCCCAGGAATAGGTATCTATGCGGTAAAAATACAAATTAACAATCAATGGTATCTGGGAATGGCAAGCATTGGTCGCAATGTTACTTTTGGTGAAGCACGTCCAATAACTGTTGAAATTAATATTTTAGATTTTAAAGAAGAAATATATGGTGAGGCTGTGCAAGTAGAATGGTACCACTATCTACGTGGTGAAGTGAAGTTTAACGGCGTGCAATCACTAATCAATCAGTTGAAACTAGATGCTGAAGATACGCATCGCTATTTTAATGACAAATAATAATTTTTTGGCACTCGAATAAAAAGAGTGCTAAAACACTTGCATTATTTTCTAAATAGTGTATTATAATACTTGTTAGCAGTTATATATAACGAGTGCTAAAAGGAGTGATCAATATGGCGCTGACAGAACGACAAAAGTTAATCTTAACCGCCATTATTTACGAGTATACACAACGTGAGCATGCAGTTGGATCGAAGAGATTACAGGAACACTTAGATATTAAAATTAGTTCCGCTACTATTCGAAATGAAATGGCTGCATTAGAAGCAGATGATTTGATTAAAAAATTACATACATCTGCTGGTCGAGTACCTTCATACGAAGGTTATCGTTACTACTTAAATCATTTGATGGTTACTCGTCATGCAACACAGCGCGATGTGCAAGCTGTTATTCAGTCATTCCGTGGTAATTTCCATGAAATTGATGATCTATTTGATGAAACAGCTAGAACGTTATCAAATTTGACTGGCTACACAGTTTTGATATTAAAACCAAAACGAAATGATATTCGAGTCTCTGGTTTTCGACTTGTGCCACTTGAAGGTCATCAGCTAATTGCCGTATTAGTTACGAATGATGGTAAGGTAACAAGTCAAACCTTCAAGTTGCCAAACGAAATGGCTGCTGAGTCATTGGAAAGTATGGTGACGTATATCAATAGTCAGATGGTTGGACGTCCGGTAAATGATGTGCTTCGAATGATGCAGTCTGATGAATTGCCAACGCAAATGAGTCGCATGATTAAAACACCAGCTGCTTTCTTACAATTGTTTGGCGATGTGTTAGCTCGTTCAAGCGGTGATACGGTTCATATTGGTGGTAGATTAAATGTCTTGGATTTTAGTAAACAAACGGATATCGCTAATGTTAAACCACTGTTGGAGTTTTTAACGAGTGCCGAAGATGTAAGACATATTGTTTCACCAACCGAAAATGTGCGTATTAGATTGGGACGTGAAATTGGTGAACCGTTATTGTCTGATTTCAGTTTAGTCTCTCGTGGGTTTGTAATGCCTAACCAAGGCAATGGAATTATAGCATTACTTGGGCCAATTCCAATGGCTTATAGCACTAATGTTTTGTTAACAGATGCATTTGCTGAAGCCTTAAGTCGCAAAATGATTGAATATACATAACTAGGAGGTCACACCTGTGACAGAGAAAAATGAAGAAATTGTAGAAGATAAAGACATTTCTGAGGAAGTTGACGAGAAGTTGACGGAAGAAATCGAATCTGAAGCAGATAATTTACAAGCAGATAGTGATTTAGAGCAAGAAAAAAATAATGCGTTAGTTGAACAGGTTAACAACCTCGAGGAAAAGTTGTTACGTTCACAAGCGGAAATACAGAATATTCAGCAACGTAATGCACGAGAGATGCAAAATATTCGAAAGTATGATGGTCAAAAGTTGGCCAGTGCTGTATTACCTGCTGTAGATAATTTGGAAAGAGCACTGCAAGTTGAAGCTAATGATGAAGTTGCAAAACAGATAAAGACTGGTGTCGAAATGACACTCAAGACATTGACGCAAGCTTTAATTGATAATGGCATTACTTCAACTGGTGAAGTTGGTGAGGCCTTTGATCCGACAAAGCATCAAGCAATTCAAAGTGTTGATTCGACTGACGTTGATTCTGATCAAATTGCGCAAGTCTTACAGAAGGGTTATGTTTTGCAAGATCGTGTTATTAGGCCTGCAATGGTTGCAGTTGCTAAGTAAATGTTGCACTATATGGTGATTCAATCGATTAGATACTACACCTTAAAAAGTTGAAAATGATTTTAAAAGTAAAGGAAGAATATACTTATGTCAAAAATTATTGGTATTGATTTAGGAACAACAAATTCAGCTGTTGCCGTCCTTGAAGGTGGCGAACCAAAGATTATTACAAACCCAGATGGTGGTCGTACAACACCTTCAGTTGTTTCATTTAAGAATGGGGAAAGCCAAGTCGGCGACGTGGCCAAGCGTCAAGCAATTACAAATCCGGACACGATTATTTCAATCAAGTCTCACATGGGTGAAGCTGGTTATAAAGTTAATGCCAATGGTAAAGATTACACACCACAAGAAATTTCAGCAATGATTTTACAATATATTAAGGGTTATGCTGAAGATTACTTAGGTGAAAAGGTTGAAAAGGCTGTTATCACAGTTCCTGCATACTTTAATGATGCACAGCGTCAAGCTACTAAGGATGCTGGTAAGATTGCTGGTTTGGAAGTAGAACGTATCATTAACGAACCAACAGCAGCTGCGTTGGCCTATGGTTTGGACAAGTTGGATAAGGATGAAAAAATTCTTGTCTATGACTTGGGTGGTGGAACATTCGATGTGTCAATTCTTGAATTAGGAGATGGTGTGTTTGAAGTTTTGTCAACCAACGGTGATACTCATCTTGGTGGTGATGACTTTGATAACAAAGTTATTGACTATTTGGCAGGGCAATTTAAGTCAGAAAATGGTGTTGACTTAAAGGATGACAAATTGGCTTTGCAACGTTTGAAGGATGCCGCAGAATCTGCTAAGAAGACTTTGTCATCTGCAAACGAAGCTCAAATTGATTTGCCATTTATTGCTTCAGGTGATAACGGCCCATTGCACTTGCAGACATCATTGACACGTGCGAAGTTTAACGAATTAACAGCTGATTTGGTTAAGAAAGCTGAACAACCTGTTTTGAACGCTTTGAAGGATGCTGGATTGTCATTCTCTGACATCGATGAGGTTATCTTGAACGGTGGTTCAACTCGTATTCCAGCCGTACAAGAATCTGTTAAGAAGATGACAGGGAAGGAACCTAACCACTCAATTAACCCTGATGAAGCTGTTGCTTTGGGCGCTGCAGTTCAAGGTGGTGTCATTACCGGTGATGTTAAGGATGTTGTTTTGCTTGATGTTACACCATTGTCATTGGGTATTGAGACAATGGGTGGTGTGTTCACTAAGTTGATTGAACGCAATACAACAATCCCAACTTCAAAGTCACAAGTATTCTCAACAGCAGCTGATAATCAACCAGCTGTTGATATCCATGTTTTGCAAGGTGAACGTTCAATGGCTGCCGACAACAAGACATTGGGTCGTTTCCAATTAGCAGATATTCCAGCCGCACCACGTGGTGTTCCTCAAATTGAAGTGACATTTGACATTGACCGTAACGGTATTGTTAATGTTTCTGCTAAGGACTTAGGAACACAGAAGGAACAAAAGATTACAATCCAAGCTGCTGGTGGTTTGTCAGACGAAGAAATTGAAAAGATGATGAACGATGCCAAGGCAAACGAAGAGGCTGATGCTAAGAAGAAAGAGGCTGTTGATACACGCAACGAAGCTGATCAATTGATTTTCCAAACTGAAAAGACTTTGGAAGAGGTTGGCGACAAGTTGGGTGACGATGAAAAGAAGCCAACACAAGACGCTTTGGAAGCTTTGAAAAAAGCTAAGGAAGATGCCGCAGCTGATGATGCTGATTTGACAGATTTGAAGGCTAAGTCAGAAGAATTAACTAAGGTAGCTGGTGAATTAGCAATGAAGTTGTATCAACAAGCAGCACCAAAAGATGGAGCTGAAGGAGATGCAAAATCTGCCGATGATAACACAGTTGACGGTGATTTTGAAGAAGTTGATCCAAATAAGGATGACAAGAAGTAATATATCTTAAAACAAACCGCATTCATTGAGTGCGGTTTGTGTACATAAATTAGAAGGAGCGGGCGCGTGAATAACACTGAATATTATGACCGTCTCGGCGTTGGTAAAGACGCTAGTCAAGATGAAATAAAAAAGGCTTATCGTAAGCTATCAAAAAAATACCATCCAGATTTGAACCATGAATCTGGTGCTGAAGAGAAGTATAAAGAAGTTCAAGAGGCTTTTGAAACACTTGGTGACGAACAAAAACGAGCTCAGTATGATCAGTTTGGTCCAAACGGTGCGCAAGGTGGCTTCGGCGGTCAAGGTGGTTTTGGTGGTCAGGGCGGATTTAATGACTTTTCAGATTTGGGTGATATTTTTAGTCAAATGTTTGGTGGTGGTTTTGACCCTAATCGTCCACGTAAAGGACAAGACTTGCAATATCGCATAAATTTGACTTTCGAAGAAGCTATTTTTGGAAAAGAAACGACTATTAAGTTTAATCGTGGAGATGGCCCACACGAAATAAAAGTTACCGTTCCTGCTGGTGTTGAAACAGGACAACAAATGCGCTTAAGTGGCCAAGGTGAAAGTGGTGTTAATGGTGGCCCACGTGGAGATTTGTTTGTGGTATTCCAAGTTTCACCATCAAGAGATGGTTTTGAACGTGATGGAGCTGATGTTTACTTGGAACAAAAAATTAGTTTTGTGACAGCTGCTTTGGGCGATGAAATTAAGGTTAAGACAGTACATGGCGAAATTAAACTAAGAATTCCGGCTGGTACTCAAACTGGTAAACGCTTCCGCTTGAGTGGCAAAGGGGCACCACGTTTACGAGGAAATGGCCACGGGGATCAATTTGTTATTGTTACAGTTGAAGTACCAACGCGCTTAAATAAGGATCAGAAAAAGGCATTAGAGGCTTTCAAAGAAGCAACTGATGGTACAGCAACAAAGAAGAAGAGTTTCTTCGATAAGCTATAATAAAAAGGCTTGCAGATAATTTCTGTAAGCCTTTTTATTTCAGAAAATCAATCGATATATTTTGTATCTTCATCTACTTCCCATGGTGATTTAACGTTAATGTGATCATAGTACAAGTGCCCATGTAAGTGATCTATTTCATGTTGAAAAACTATAGCTGGGTAGTCATGCAATTTGATGGTTTTGGTATCACCGTTCTCGTTTTGATAGCGCACCGTTATTTTATAAGCTCGGGGTACAAACCCAGGTACGTCTTCATCAACTGATAGGCATCCTTCACCAACGTTTAAAGCACCACGCCTAACAGATTCTGATATAATGATAGGATTGAAAATAGTCCCTTGGAAATAAGGCTCATCTGATGTTTCTGGATCAAGAGATGGTATTAAAATAGACGACATATTCAAAGAATATCCAACTTGTGGAGCAGCTAATCCTACTCCTGGACGTAATCCATATTTTTCATTTTGTTGGTCATCTTGTGATATGACTAAATATGTCATCATATCTTTGGCAAGTTGAGCATGTTCATCATTCAAAGGGAAGTGGACAGGAGTAGCTATTTTACGTAAAACAGGATCCCCATCTCGTACAATTTTATCCATAGTAAATCTGATTGTCATTTTTTTTACCTCGTTAACTAGTATATCAAACGTTATAACATGTTAAAATAGAATTATGAATGAAAATTATACATTACCGATTGACGGTGATTGGACTACAAAAGAAATTATTACTGTATCAACTTTTATTAACACTATTTTACAAGTATATGAAGAGGGCGTTGTCCGCGAAGAGATATTATGTAATTACAATGCCTATCAAAAAATTATACCTGCTAAAAGTGAACAGAAGAGATTTGACAAAGATTTTGAGCGCCAGACAGGGTACAGTATTTATAGAACTATGAAACTAGTAACGACTTCAACGAAAGATAGAGTTCGCCTATGAGTACGTTAAGTCCTTTTGAAATTCAAGAAATTGATCAAACTGTTTTAGGATGGCTTGATGAGTTACAAAAGTCAACAATGGCTGCTATGAACAGTCGGCTAGATGTTAGTACAAAGCATGATGCTCGTGACTTAGTTACAAATGTTGACAAAACGAATGAACAAATGATTAATGCCAACATTCGTAAATTTGACCCCAAGGCACATATTATTAGTGAAGAGGGGTATGGTGACAAACCGATTGCCATGACTGGACATGTTTGGTTTGTGGATCCAATTGATGGTACCATGAATTTTTATAAAGAACATGATGATTTTGCAATTATGATTGCGCTTTATATCGATAATCAACCAGTTCTCGGTTGGATTATGGACGTGGTAAATAACATTGTTTATCATGGTGGTCCACAAATGGGGGTGTTTGCTAATCAATTACGTTTACGTCCACCGCTTGACGATGCCTTAAATGAAGGCATTGTTTTGCTAAGTGGGGCACGTTTACTTTATGGCATGTTTGGTTATGATAAAATTGCTAAAAATGCTTTGGGATATCGCGTGATTGGTGCAGCAGGGCCATCGTTTATCCGTGTACTACGTGGACAAGCGGTTGGTTATTCTTCTAAAATGATGTCGTGGGATTTTGCCGCTGGGTTAGTTTTGGCAAAAACATTAGGATTAATCGTTTCAGATATTGACGGAAAGCCGTTAGATATGTTATCATCTAACATAGTATTAGTTGCTACGAATCGAGCGCATCGCGATATTTTGGCGTTGCATAGAAGCTAGGGAACAATGATTCCCTAGCTTTTGTATGTGAGCAACATTTAAATTAAAGGAGTACTAGAAAATTGGCAAATCGCGAAGATATTCGTAACATCGCTATCATTGCCCACGTCGATCACGGTAAGACGACGCTGGTTAACGAACTTTTGAAGCAATCGGACACATTGGATTCACGCAAAGAATTGGGTGATCGTGCAATGGATACGAACGATATTGAAAAAGAACGTGGTATCACTATCTTGTCAAAAAACACAGCCGTTAAGGTTGGAGACAAGCAAATTAACATCTTGGATACACCAGGACACGCGGACTTCGGTGGTGAAGTTGAACGTATCATGGGTATGGTTGATGGTGTTTTATTGGTTGTTGATGCCTTTGAAGGTACAATGCCACAAACTCGTTTTGTGTTGAAGAAAGCTTTCGAACAACATTTGACACCTATCGTTATTGTTAACAAAGTGGACCGTCCTGGTGCACGTCCTGATGAAGTTGTTGATGAAGTGTTGGATTTGTTTATTGAATTGGGTGCTGATGAAGAAGATTTGGACTTCCCAGTTATTTTTGCTTCAGCAATGAACGGAACGTCTTCATTGTCATCAAATGTTGACGATCAAGAGCATACAATGAAGCCAATTTTTGATGCTGTCTTTGATACAATTCCTTCACCAGTGGATAATTCAGATGAACCATTACAATTCCAAGTTGCAATGTTGGATTATAATGATTTCGTTGGTCGTATTGGTATTGGTCGTGTTAAGCGTGGTACTATTAAGATTGGTGATAATGTTGAAGTGTTGAAGCTAGATGGTTCAACGCAAAGTTTCCGTGTCACGAAACTTGCAGGTTTCATTGGCTTAGATCAAGTAGATATTCAAGAAGCTAAAGCTGGTGATTTGATTGCAGTTTCTGGAATGGAAGATATTTCAGTTGGTGAAACAGTGGCAGATCCAGCACATCCAGATGCATTACCAATTCTACGTATCGACGAACCTACTTTGCAAATGACATTCCGTCAAAATGATAGTCCATTTGCAGGTAAAGAAGGTAAGTTTGTTACTGCGCGTCAAATTGAAGATCGTTTGCGTCGTGAATTGCATACTGATGTGTCATTGCGTGTTGAAGATATTGGACAAGCTGGTGCTTGGTCAGTGTCTGGTCGTGGTGAATTGCATTTGTCAATTTTGATTGAAACTATGCGTCGTGAAGGCTTTGAATTGCAAGCTTCACGTCCACAAGTTATTTACCGTGAAATTGATGGTGTTCAATCAGAGCCATACGAATCTGTTCAAATCGATACGCCTGATGAATATTCATCAACAGTTATTGATTCATTGAATCAACGTAAGGGTGAAATGGTCAACATGGAGTCTGTTGGTAACGGACAAACACGTTTGACTTATATGGCACCTTCACGTGGCTTAATTGGTTACTCAACTGAATTTATGTCAGCTACACGTGGATATGGTATCTTTAATCATACGTATGCTGAATACCGTCCAGTTGTTCGCAACTGGGAACCAGGACGTCGTAATGGTGCTTTGGTTTCTATTAACCAAGGAACAACTTCAAACTATGCTATCATGGGCGTTGAAGATCGTGGGCAAATGTTTGTTGGTGCTGGGTTTGAAGTTTATGAAGGTATGATTGTTGGAATGAATGCTCGTGACAATGATATTTCTGTCAATGTTACTAAGTTGAAGCCACAATCAAACGTTCGTTCTTCAAATAAGGATCAAACTGCATCAATTAAGACACCACGTGTCATGAATTTGGAAGCTTCATTAGAATTCTTGAATGATGACGAATATGTTGAAGTAACTCCTGAAAACGTTCGTATTCGTAAGGCTATTTTGAACACAGCTGAACGTGAAAAGGCTGCCAAGCGTCGTAAGGCATCAACAAATTAATTTTAAATTATTAAGAATCTACTCAGATTCTTAGTCATGGAGCTATGGCACAATCTGGTACTGCAACGGACTCGAAATCCGTCGAGCCGCATTTCGCGGTGTGCGGGTTCAAATCCCGCTAGCTCCTTTCTTATGCGTTATCTCATGTTCTTATATGTACAAAAACGTTGTTATATCAACGTTTTTTTTATTTTCACAACTTATTAATGCAACGTTAAAAAACTGCACAGTAGGGCCATCTTGGAATTGTTTGTTGTTTTCTGATCTTAAATTGTAAGTATGTTGTGATACAAGTATTTTTCTAGGTTTTTGTCTTCAAATGCTTTTGCTTTTATACTAAAAAAATAGACTATCCTTATTCAGTCCGTAAAATTAAAGTATAGGAGTATTTTTATGTCAATTCGTTATTTCATAGGGTTTTAAAGATTTACTGGTTAAACTTCACCAAAAAGGTGTTCACTTAAATCATTAGCTGAGTAATTTGGATACTGAAAGATTCTATTACTATTTTGGAAAAAAATGAAATTTTAAAGCGAGAGGACATCTTACTAGCCAAAAAATAATCTGTGACGTGGGATTACCGCTAATTAATCAAATTTTAGCATAAGGGCGTATTTTAAGTGCGCTTAAAATCAAATCTAATGTCTATTATGGTTGGCACCATTGGCAGATAAGTTGACAATCTTTACGTCGATAAGTACTAAAACCTTATGTTCTCAGCATTTGGTAATCATTTAAGTGCCGTATTGTTGCGTATAGCAAAATGATTAACGGCCTAAAATTTCTGAGTCTATGACACTCAAATTAGTGCATGAACTAGGGATTAAATTACGCATGCAAAAATGCTATAGATTACAATTAAATATCAAGATGGTGCTGGTAATCAGCGAACTCCTGATAGGGTGATTTCTGTCTTTATTAGACAAAAATTCCTTTGAAGTCAGATATTATCCTAACAGTAATGATTCAAATTTATCTCAATTAATTTCTAAAAAGGCAGTGAATCAAGAAAAAAGAGTGTCCTACCAAATTAAGCGCAAAAGCTTACATAACTGATACTACACTATTATTAATGATATTTGATATGGCCTACATTATGAAGAAGTTTAAAAAAACAATTTTATAATCAAAGTGTTAGACACCCAACCAGATAATCTAGTTGAGTGTCTTTTATTGTTGAATGTGAAAATCATTATATTTGTGTTTTAATTGAAATAAGTTGTGAATAATGTTAATGAGATCACAATTAAAGTGAATTTAAATCTATAGTGCAGTTATAAAGGCTATTAAACCGAATATAATACCTGGGAAATTAGCTAATGCAACGGGAATATCACGATGCTTCTTTTTTAAGGCATAAACAACCCATAATGTACAGTTGATGGCTGCCACTAATGGTTGCAGTGGATTAGCCTTAGAACCGGCTAAGTTATCAGCTATTTGAGGAATATACGATACATACATTAAAACAGCCATAACGGTTGCAATCCAGCTCAAATATGTTATAAATTTTGTTTCTTGCATGATGTTTCTCCCTTTCTATTATGCAGTTCAATAATACACCAAAGTGAAATAAATCACAACGTTGTTATATTCGAGTATAAATTTAAAATATTTTATTGGTTTTGTAACTAATTTCTGATACCTAAAAAGATAAAATTTTATTGTAAACGCTTGCTCTTTTCAGTGAGTGTGATAATATGTTACGGTGTAGATTAAGATAGGGCTCAAAAAAATATCATGATAATGGAATGGATTTTTTCAATTGAAATCAGTTTTGTTTATTGTCTTAATTAGAAGATAGTAGCCAGTCAAAAATGCACATATAGCTAACGATTGAGCATAATCATGACAAGATGTAACGATTTTATGTCTAGTTACTTGAAAGCAAGTTGCTTTTATCTTGAAGATATGTAACAAAATAAAATACGTTATGTGTTACACTGATAATTATTAACAATTGTGTGTCGAGATACCTGTGGATTGAACAAGGTATGAAGTGCATTTTTTATTTTGGAGGATAAGGATGTCTTGGGTTTATTTATTATTTGCTGGAATTTCTGAAATCGTATGGTCTACAGCTATGAAGCTTAGCAATGGATTTTCAAAAATTGGATGGGCAATTATCACCGTGGTAGGTTTAATCACAAGTATGCTTTGTCTTTTGCAAGCTGTAAAGCATTTATCATTTAGCTTAGCTTATCCGATATGGACTGGAATTGGTGCTGTCGGGTCAGTTATCGTTGGTGTTGCTCTTTTTCATGATAAATTTTCAAATGCTACATGGTTCTTTGTGGTCTTGCTAATTATCGCAATTATTGGTATAAAGATTACAGCGGGTGAATAGGAGTAGCTAGTTTAGCTAAGAAATAAAAAACATCAAAGTATCAATCATCGTTGATACTTTGATGTTTTTATAATGTGGTTGTTTTTTTTAATTTTTGATAGTTACTGAGACTACCAAAAATAAATACAAGTATACCAGACCATATGAATGCAAAAACAATGACTTTATGCCAATTAAATGCTTCATGTAATACAAACACCGCCATAAGTAGTTGAATCGTGGGGTTGAGATACTGAATAAAACTAAGTGTAATGAAATCGGTATTTTTATTAGCCACAGCAAATAGTAACAAAGGGATAACTGTTAGGATACCGCTCATAATTAATAGCAAGGTAATTTTTATCCCGTCTTGATTCATAACATGTGGTGATAAAAGCAAATATATCAACGCAATAGGTGTAACAGTCACTGTTTCCAACGTTAATGAAATCGTTGCTGGTAAAGGTACTTGCTTTTTGATTAATCCATAAAAACAAAATGAAGCAGCCATTAATAAAGTGTTGAATGGTAATGATCCAGTTTGAACAGTTAAAATGATTACACCAATGATCACAAGAATTAGGGCGATTATTTTAGAGCGTGAAAGCTTTTCATGCAAAAAAATTACTGCTACAGCAACATTCATGAGTGGCATTATGTAGTAAGAAAGGCTTGCTTCGGTTGCTTGCTGATGGGTTACCATATTAATATATAAATACCAGTTGATTGAAATCAGAAAAGCACTTAAGATAATCCAGCCTATTTTATGATTGTTAATTAAGGTAACAACGGTGTGCCAAACCTCGATCCAATTTTTTTGAATAGTCAGTACAACACTGATTGTTACAAGTGACCATACAATTCGATAGGCTAATGTATCCATTGCTGGAACAACACTAAGCAACTCCCAGAACACGCCCAGTAATCCCCACATGACATATGCTGCGAACCCTGAGGTAATGCCTAAACGTCTATTTTCCATAATGAGATACCATCCCTAAACTGAAATATAACTACTATCATACCATCTCACATAGAAAAAAAGAAAATAAAAAGATCTCATTGAGATCTTTTTATTCTTCGTGCTTGGCACCAATTTGATATATTGCTTCTTCAATATTTAAATCTTTCTTCATTTGTGTAACAATATTTGCACGTTGTGCTGAACTTTTATTAATTGCGTTAACTGACATTGTAATAATCGTATCAAATCCTGTATGGAACCGTGAAGCCACACTCGCATCGATATTATATTTACCAGTTTGTGCAGCTTTGACAATTGTAATAATACCATTTTGCCCATATAATGCATCACGTAGTGCCTGCGCATCTGAACTACTCAAATCTTTGCTGTTTTCTTTAGCGATTGTCTTGGCGTCTTTTTCAATAGCAGACATAGTATTGCTATTTTTGTAGTTAAACTTACTTAGGTCGTCGATTAAGCTTTTAATATTCGTTCGTGACTCTTGTAAATGAGTATAATCAGCTTTTGGCATTGAAACATCAGCGTATTTTGGCTGCTGATTAAAGGTTACAAAAGTAATGAGTAACGCTGCAATAATAACACCTAGGGCAATAAATGCTTTTCTCATGTGGTCTTCTCCCAATATTGTATTACTATTAGTATAAATCAAATTAAATTTTAAAAAAACACTTTCATCAAATGTAATAAAATGTTATTATATTATAGTACGCGCTGGTAGCTCAGCTGGATAGAGCAGCCGGTTTCTACCCGGCAGGTCGAGGGTTCGACTCCCCCTCAGCGCATTTATACCGTTTTATCACAAATGTTGATAAAACGGTTTTTGTTTGATTATATATTGATACGTACGCGTTTGTGAGGTGTCTTGTTATTCTTTCTAAATCGTTGAAGATTGTTTAAAATCGTATTTTTTTACTACAATTTGCTACAAATTACTAACTAGGATAATAAAATATTAGTTAGAAAGAAGTAACGGCGCTAGTTATCCAAATAATTATTTTATGAAATGAGAAATAAATGTTAACAAATACTTTAGTGGCATTGTTTATTGAAGGTATATTATTATACAGTGCAAAAACATTTTCTTTGTTAGTAGTTAAGCTTAGGAAAAGCAAAATTAATCCAAGAAAAGTAATGAATCGAGTTTGTCAAAGAAATATTTACAAATGGTTTTTTACAATAATAATTTTGTTTTCACTTGAAATTTTGGCTTATGTTAGCGTAGTGAGAAAAGGTGTATTTTTCAAACAATCACTTGAAAGAAAAATTGTTCAAAAAGTTTTTCAAATATTTTGTATAGTGCAGTTCGTTTTGCTGTTGATGCCAGTATTAATTTAAAAGCCAGCGGTGTAACAAATATACTTGAAAAATAACTAAATATCTGAGAATCTAAAACAAATACGCAGACTGGACGTTTTTGATTTGATGAAAAACATGGTATGGTAGTTGAAACATTGGCGAGTACGTTACTTGGAAAATTAATAAAAGACAATAAACAAAAAGACCTCATCTTAATTGATAACGTCTTTTTGTTTATTGTGTTTTAATAAAGTCAATTACACCAAGTAGTATAAATACTATTGGGATTACCAAAGCAGGAAATATAGGCATATTTAAGACAGCATATATCGCAATACAGATACCTACTGTGATCAATACAATCCCACGATATGGTAAAATATAACCATAAAATTTAGAATTTTTATACTTTTCTGTACTGGTAAAAGCCATAGTACAAATAAGTAGTAACAGTAAATTAGTATTATTAGCCATTTTAGTTATCTCCCAAAAAATATTATTAAAGCGTGCTGAAAATATAATTCAATCAATATGATATATTCAAACAGATTCTATTTTGCATATGGGTAGATCTGCAATAATTCAAATTTTATGCAACATCATCGAAATACTATGTATCAGCACTAACAACAGTTTCTATTAATTCGAACTAATTATCAACTATCATGATGACATGATCGACAAACTTTTCCTGATCTGTGATAGATAAGGTGGTAGTTCTTACTTGTTATTTTGTAAGTTTGGAAACTGTTGTTCAGTTGCATCACTATAAACACTAGTAAGGTTGGTTGCTACTAGTAGTGAAAAAACAAGTCTCGCAATCATAATTACGGCGTTTTTAAAAGCAATATTAATTACTATTTTTCATGAAAAAGTATCATTATTTTCATGAAAATTAAATGATTATATTCACAAGTGTACTATATAAAAAATATATTGTAAAGGGAAGAGGGGATTGTTTTTTAGGAAATGAGTGTTTGTCTAATGACATGGAAGTGAATTTATAAACATGACGGCAAAACGCTTAAAAAAAAGAATAACACGTTATATTGTGTATTAAAGATACTCTAAAAAAAATAAATGCTAAATTAATAAAATACACTAAGAAAGCAACAGGTGTAAGTGTGGCTCTGATCCTTGCGAATAGTATCGTTTTCTGTTAGCATTTGTGGTGCACTTATTGGTTAAAATACCCATATAATTATAGTAATTGTAATTAGTTGACATGCTAGAATCTTTATTTCTATCTGCTTATTATGTAAAGATTTAATGTGTTAGCTAATTAGTCAATGTTAGCTGAAAAATAAAAGCCAGACGATTTTTTATCGAAGGGCTTTTATTTATTACTTATGATTGAATAGATGACAACACAAATCTCGATATAGGACCAACAATTAAAAGTTGTAGGGGCAAGGCCACAATAATATTTAATATCCAAGTAGTAGGATAAGATAATAAATTTTGATTATTGATTAAGACACCAAACAAGGACATGCAACTAACCATACCTGCAACCATCAATAAGGAAATAGTTAGCGCGATTTTTGTAGCGGTCTTTTTCATGTACTTCGGAATCAACATCCTAAAAGCTATTTTTTTAGCGATTGGACCAACAATAACGAAATCGCACAAAAGAGCTACGAACAAACCTAAAGGATATCCTGTAAATATTTCGTTAATTGAGTTTAAGGAAAAGCCTTGGGATAATACGACGTTATAGGATGTCATTCCGAAAACCATTAATCCTGCTAAGACTAGTGTAAATATGAGTTCTTCTTTTAAATTTTTTGGCACAACTTTACTCCTTTTTCTGATTTTTAATATAGCATAAATAAAAAATTTTCATAAGTTACAATGTCATTACATAAAAAATATTGGATAGTTTAATCATTACAGCGATTTAATCTTTGATATGTCATATTTTTTCGCAAAACAAATTGTGAATGTGATTAGCTTCTGACGTATGTTTATCGAAAATCATTATACAAAACAAAATGTAAATTTCAATAATTCTATTAGAGCAATTAAGAATAACCTCATTAGTACAACTACACTTATTAAGATTCATTTTATTTTCTTTTTGATAGTTCTTTTGTTATTTCTTTTAATTCTTGTTTGATATCTTGTAATTCAGTTTTTAACAAATCATTTTCTTTTTCAGATTTCTCATCAACAAAGAACGCAGTTACAGTGCTTGTGACACTACCTATTAGACCAATACCTAATATCATCAAGACAACAGCTATAAATCTGCCAATTTCTGTATGTGGTGATATATCGCCATATCCAACAGTAGTTGTGGTGGCTATGGCCCACCATAATGAATTCATATAGCTGACATTTTCAGCAACGGAATACATTTCAGCCCCAACTAATATTAGGACAACTGCGGTAATTATTAAATACATAAATCCATTTGTATTAAAGAAACGTTTGATATTTTTTTGTATTTTAGCAGTAAAACCAATAATTCTAATTAGGCGTAGTAATTTAATAACCCGCAACACTTTTAATACTCGGAATAAATAAAATATTGAATCAAACGGAATAATTGCAAGTAAATCGAAAATATTGTGTTTGAAAAAATTTTTCTTGTCTTTTGATATATATAGTCTAGATAAATAATCAATCCAGAAGAATAGTAATATCAACTTATCCATATAATTATATGGATATAAATTGATATTAATCACATTTGATATATCTAATAAAGCCAAGGTAATAGATGTAATTGAAAGAATAAGAACAACGGGGTAGTATATTTTTTTCATTAAATTTATTCACTAAATCTTTTAACGTGGATATTAGGCACGTGAGTTTATTCTAGTACACTTAAACATTTAATATAGCATTAGCAAGGAAATAATATAACAACTATGTTATATTAATATGTAAATACGTTACAAGGGGGAAATAATATGAAATCTTATCATGAATTTTGGTCAAAGATGTTTGTTTGGAATGCTACCGCTACGCGTACACAGTACTGGGTACCTGTGATTTTGAATTGGATTTTGGGTGGCATATTAATGAATTTGGTTGAAAAACTACAAGGTCACTCAATTGAGGAAATTTATAATTTTAGTGATTTGTCGACTAATACAGTCGCTAAATTAATCGCATTTTTAATCTGGATTGCAACAATTACGCTAAAGGTACGTAGATTGCATGATACCAATCGTAGTGCAGGATGGATTTTGATACAATTTGTACCAATTATTGGAACGATTTGGTTTTTTGTGTTAATGCTATTACCAACAACACCGGAATCACGTTGGACAAAAAACCAATCATATGTTGAATAAAAAACGCCCTGAAGCAATTTTAGGGTGTTTTTTTTATTTATTAAATTCTTTATCACTGAATCGTTTATGAAAGAAACTTTTTATAAAAATCGGAAGTGTTGTTAAATTTATTTCTATATAATATATAAATTATCAGTAAAATCAGAGATATTAAGGAAATAAATAATGCTATTTTATCCGAAAGTGAATACTGATAACTTATTGATATTTGTGATATTCCTTTTGGTATAGTGATCAACGTTGTGCCGGTATTATTTGCACTACTTTTAGAGAGGTTATGATTGACTACTACTCGTTGGTTTGGATAATAATAAACAGGTACTGATAAGTCATAGTCTTTCTCGTTTTTATTGTTGATTTTGATCGTATAATTATTTTCTCCAATTTTTACTTGAGCAACAACATTTTTATTTAAACTATTAATACTTTGGGATAGAAGGTCTGCGTGTTCAGCAGCAGATATAGGTGTGTAATCTGTATGAAAATAATTAGCTGCTAATTTATTTGTGTAACGATCTCCTTCAAGTTGATTATAAGTTTTTTGAGGATCATTATACATGTCATGCACAGCAGAAAGATGTAAACATGTAATGGCCAATAATGCTACAACATAATAACTATTTTTAATACGCAATTTTGGTAGGGTGAATAGACTGAACGCCATTAGTATCAATGCAGTCGAAAATGCATTTAAACGCCATATAAATTGTATTTGTGCGAAGGGAGTATTATTAAATAAATGCCAAGGAAACAATGAAGAACTGCATAATAATAAAACAGTGCCATAATACAAAGTATATTTTTCGAATTTTGTTGCTTTGAAGTTACCATTTATAAACATTATGCCTGTTAAGCACAGAGTTAATATAACCAGAGCCCCCAAATTAGTATGTTGTATATGATTGTTTAACGAATCTACTAACATTGAACCAAAATCAAATCCCTGTAATTTAAAAACAGGTGGTGTGCTTAAATTATTTTCCAGTGAATATGTAATAAACGGGACAATAAATGCTAAGCTAAGTAAAAATGAAGATAGTCCAGCGAATATCAAAGCAACTAAACGTTTCAAAATATTATTGCTTTTAGCTATACTGCATACCAGTGTTACTGTTAGCAACAGCGTTGCGATAACTGTTGAAAGAAGATGTGTATACAATAAAGCAGACATACCAAAAGATAGCCAATACCATTTCTTATAGTCGTCAAATATGACATAGTATATACCAAGCAGCATCAAGGGTAAGAATGCCATTGCTACTGCTTCACCAACTGAGGATCTATAATAAACGTCATCCGTTCGATATAATGAAAAGGAGTAAGTAATGGCAAAGCATAGAGCGCTTATTTTATGTTTATTGATTTTATAAACTGAAAAATAACTAATGAGCATAGTCATTAGAGTTACAAACAAAAAGTAAATTTTATAGCCTACGATTATGCTATGGGTAATTTTAAAAACAATGTACATAGGGGCTAAAAAAAGCCATGGATAAAATGGATTAATCATTGTGCCATGATGAGCGAAATTATTAAAATTAACAGGAGAAGATAGTACATTACTTAGTCCAATCGCTCGTGATAGATGAAACATCATGTCTTGATTATTGAAAGCTCTTAATCCATTCATTCGGAACATAGGCAAACAATAAATAACACTCATTAATACCATGATTATGAATATAACGTAATTAGAATTTATTTTTTTCATTTTATAACTTCGACTTTCATTAAAAATTGCACATACTTAGCAAGTATACTACAATTTTAACCTTGTTATTAAGAATTTTAAAATAATTAGGTAAAAACTAGCCATGATTTTAATATTTGTGTTTATTTTTTATTAGTCTAGGGTGTGCTTTCAAAATAATTGAATTACATTGTTGTGATATTCAGAGAAAATAGTGTTATGATAATTTTACGGTGATCTTTTCATTACTTCATTTTTTATTTCATAAGATCTTATTTTATTTCATTATTGGGGGATCACCATACATATTGGGCATATCGTGTATCAATATTTTTGGTACACGATGATGGTAAAAACACCGTTTAGGTGTTTTTTTGTTGAGCGGGACTAATATTGATACTTCAGTGTACTAAAATTTTTATTTAATTTAATATCTTTATGTTATTATTACTACAGTAATGAACTAATATAGTATCTGATAGGTTAATATATCAGCACTTAATTTTTATATTTGCCACATAAAGTATGGCTTCTCATATTATATTTAATCAGGAGTAGAACTATGTCAAATAAAACGGATGCACGTGTTATACGTACAAAATATATTATTCAAACTGAAACAATTTTATTGCTATCGACTCAGCCGGATTTTTCTATCACAATGTTATTATCACGTGCTAACATAACACGAGGCACTTTTTACAAATATTATCGTAACAAAGAGCATCTGATTTCAGAAATTAATGATGCTTTAATTAATGATCTGCTAGAACATACACAAGAGACTTTTAAAATCACAGATATGATTAATACGGTTAGTAAACAAGCTGCTTTTTATAATGCGGTTTTGAATCATGATATCGATAAATCATTTAGCGATACGCTGTATAGTCGATTACGTACGCAAATGGCAACACATACAAACGATTTAAGCGATGAAGAGAGAAGGGCACAGCAATACCAATGGGAAGTAATTAATGCTGGTTTCTGGGCAATTATGGCAAAATGGCTAGCTGATAACATGAATATTTCTCAAGTAGCTTTATTTGAAGAATTCACTGAGTTGTGGCGATTAAATACTAATACAGTGGCTAATAATGGGTTGAATTTATTTGACTTCAGTACTGATGAAATTTAAATGCTAGGCGTATTGTAGAAACATTGACTTTAATAGGTAGTATTGGTATAATTAAACGGTTGTTAGCATAGCTACAACCACTCAGAACAGGTCAAAGCATGTTCGGGACAAGGGCCCGACCGCCTGGGATGGTGAGTCTAAGTATAAGGAGAAACCAATAATGGCATACGCAATTATTGTAACTGGCGGCAAACAATATAAAGTCGCTGAAGGTGACACAATCTTCGTTGAAAAGTTAGATGCAGAAGCAGGTGAAAAGGTTACTTTTGATCAAGTTGTATTGACGGATTCAAAGATTGGTACACCATTCGTTGAAGGTGCAAAGGTCGAAGGTACTGTGGAAAAGCAAGGTAAGCAAAAGAAAGTTATTACTTTCAAGTACCGTGCTAAGAAGCATTCACATACTAAGCAAGGCCACCGCCAACCATATACACGCGTGAAGATTGATTCAATCGCGTAATCATTACTTGTAAAGGAGAAATAGACTTATGTTGATGAATCAAGAAAACTTACAAATGTTCGCGCACCACAAAGGTGGCGGATCTTCAGCCAACGGTCGTGATTCAGCTGGTCGTCGTTTAGGAACTAAAGTTGCTGACGGACAAGACCTTACTGCTGGTTCAATCATTTACCGCCAACGTGGTACACACATCTATCCAGGCGTAAACGTTAAAAAGGGTGGAGATGACACATTGTTTGCTTTGACTGACGGTGTTGTTAAATTTGAACGTAAAGGTCGCGAAAAGCGCCAAGTATCTGTTTACACACGTGAACAATACAATGAAATTATTGCTGCTGCGAAGTAAGTAGTGGTTATTAAAAGACTAGCGTATTATGTTCATAATATGCTAGTCTTTTTACTTACAAAATATTATTGTAACAGATGTTATAATTAAATTAGTTACAAGAAAGAGGAATTATATGTCTAAATATTATGAGGCGCGTATAAGTAAGCTGCAAAAATTGTTGAAAAAGCTTAATTTGGACGGTATGATTGTCTATCAGGGCTTTAATACAAAATATTTAACTGGTTTTGATGGTGGAACTGGTGATGGTGTTGTTGTTGTGGGCCGTGAACAAGTTCGTTTAATTACTGATGCTCGATATGAAGAAGATTATAAAAATAGATTACCTGAAGGTGTTGGAATCGAAATCACACGTGATTACTATGGTGTTGCAGTGAAAACGGCAGAGGAATTTGGCATAAAAAAATTAGCCTTTGAAGCTGATATGCCTTATGATATTTATGATTATTTTGATGAAATGTTACCAGCTGATATTGATTTTGATGCGTTACCAAAAGCCATCGAAACATTACGTGAAGTAAAAGATGAAAAAGAATTAAAAGCTTTACGAAAAGCTGCTGAAGCCTCAATAAAAGCGTTTCAAGATTTGTTACCTTTTATTAAGCCAGGTAAAACAGAACAAGAAGTAGCTAATGAATTAGATAGACTCCAAAAATTATATGGTGCCCAAAAAGCATCATTTGACACAATAGTGGCTTCTGGTTATCGATCAGCTTTGCCCCATGGAGAAGCAACTGAAAAAGTCATTCAAAGTGGTGAATTAGTGACAATTGACTTTGGCTACTATGTGGATGATTATACTTCTGATGTTACACGTACAATTGCTGTTGGTGATATTAATGATGAGTTGAAAAATATATATGCTGTTGTTAAGCAAGCTAATGAGAATGCAGTTGCTGTTGTTAAGCCGGGAATCTCAGGTAGTGAAATTGACAAAGTTGCACGAGATTATATCATTGACCATGGTTACGGTGAACAATACAATCACGGTGGTGGACACGGGGTTGGTTTAGATATTCATGAAGGACCATCAATCAGTCCCCGTTCGAGTGATGAAATGCAGGCTGGTCATTTACTAACTATTGAGCCCGGAATATATATTCCTAACCAAGGTGGGGTTCGTATTGAAGATGATGTCATTGTGACAGCCGATGGTTATGAAAATTTAACCGCAACATTAACTAAGGAATTAATTATTATTGGGGATTAATATGGGACAAGAGCGACTAGATTTTTTGGTGTTTTACCGCGGTAACCTAGTGGAAGGTTTTGATTACGTTTATGTTAAACGTCAAGATGGTCGTGCTTTTTGGAAAAGTGAGTATAAGGCACAAGAAGCCAAAGATATTTTAGATAAGGATTTTATGTTTTATAATCCACATTTAAATGATAAAGGAGAACCTTTTAACTGGCGTTACCGTGAAGATTGGGTTGATATGACAAAGGTTTGGGATCATTTTTCAGAAGAATCAATAGCTTATATCAAAACTTGGTTAGATGAATATCGAGGTCCGGCTCATGACGACCCTAGTAAAAATGACGAGTGGGGTGTTCGATGGAAAGAACCGAATAATCAAGAAAAGTTAATCTGGGGATTAAATGCTTTTCCAGCTAATTTAAATGATTTTAGTGATTTCCTATATCGATTTGGTAAATAAAAAAGACGTCTTTTGGCGTCTTTTTAAATGGTTAGGTGTAGAATTAGAATATAAATTATTTGAAATGCTAGAGAGGCAACAAATGGGGATAATTCACTTATTACATACAAACGATATCCACTCACATTTTGAAAATTGGCCACGTATTTCGCGTTATTTATTAGAAAAACAGGCTGAATATGACGAGTCATTAACTTTTGATATTGGGGATGCGATAGATAGACTGCATCCATTGACGGAAGCAACGCTAGGAACAAGTAATGTGATGCTTATGAACCGTGTACATTATGATGGTGTGACAATCGGCAACAATGAAGGCCTTGTGTTTTCACATCGTGCTATGAATCACTTGTATGATGATGCTAATTTTGACGTTTTGTTAGCTAATTTGAAAGAATTACCAAATAGTACGCAACCACAATGGGCTAAGAACTATAAAATAATAGTAGCAAATGATGGTACAAAAATAGGTGTTATTGGATTAACTGCACCGTATCAACTAACTTATCCAGCACTTGGGTGGCAGCCGATTGCTGTTGACAAAACATTAGAGAAGTATTTACCAATTTTGCGTAGCCAAGTAGATGTCATTTTAGTACTGTCCCATTTAGGTTTACCTACCGATGAGCGGATTGCTGAAACATACGATGTAGATGTTATCATGGGTGCTCATACCCATCATTTATTGCCGCAAGGAAAGATGATTAATAAAACACTATTAGCAGCTGCAGGGCGCTACGGTGAAAATATCGGTGATATCAAATTAACAATCAAAGATCACAAAATAGTCGATAAATCAGCGACAACTACGCCTATCTATATGTTATCTGAACAAGATGATGATTATAAACAAATTCGTAGTTGGGTCACAGAGGGGAAGGCACTACTTGAAAGACAGTATATAGGCACTTTACCACGCGAAATTACAGTGGATGAACAAGTTTATGATAGTTTGCGTGCGTTAAAGCAATATTACGGGGTACCTGCTGCAATGATTTCTACAGGTATGTTTAGCGAAAGCTTACCAAAAGGGAAATTAAGTCGATATGAGTTGCTTGAAAGTATGCCACATTCTATTAATCCTATGCTACTTACCTTAAGTGGGCATAAAATCATTTCTTTGTTAAATAGTATCGAAGACCAAATAACGTATTTGTCTGATTATCCTATGAAAGGTAGTGGCTTTCGCGGTAAAATATTTGGTTATATGCGTTTTGATGGTATCGATCGTCAAAAAGATGGTCAAATTTTGTATAATGGAAAGATAATAGAAGAAAACAAGTTGTATAAAATAGCTACACTAGATCATTATAAGTGGATTCCCTTTTTTCCAGATATTGCCCAAGCGCCAGTGAAAATAGAGCTTAATCTAATTTTGCGTGAACTAATGGCCAATTATTATACTAATAAATATAAGGATAACTAAAAATGGATCACGAAACATTAAAAGAGCGTACTCTTAAGCAACAAGAGGAACGAAAAAGCACTTATGAGGTTAAAAAACTAGGTAACGAAGTTGAAATTGATAGGTTAACATTAGAGATTGTTGAAAATTTTAAAGATGCATTTGACGTCGAAAAATTGGCCATTCGTTACACACCTTTGTTAGCGCAATATGATTACATTGTGGGTGACATTTCGGCGGACCAATTGCGTTTGAAAGGTTTTTACAATAATGACAAATCCGTAAATAACCAAGATAAAATCCAATCTTTGCAGGATTATTTATACGAATATGTTAACTTTGGAGCACCATATTTTGTCTTAGAAAATGTTAATCCACGTGTTGTTGGGGACACAGAGCACCGCTTGAAAAGCAAAAATAAAAACAAACGTCGTAAGCCAAACACTCATCAAAAAGAGACAAGAGCTAAGGCTGCTACGGTAAAACAGAAACGAAAAAAGACATTTGTTATTAAACAAAAATAAGAGCCAAATCTGGCTCTTATTTTTTAATATGATTTATTTTAAATAAAAAAAGCTACAAACTTAATTGTAACTTCTTTATAGCTCGTGAGAGAATCGAACTCTCGATTCTGCCGTGAAAGGGCGGCGTCTTAACCACTTGACCAACGAGCCATGATCAATTTGTTGTTTTCTTGAATCAAACAACTATAATAGAATACCAAGAATTTTGGATGTTGTCAATAGTTTTTAGAGACAAAATAAAAAACGTCATTAAGACGTTCTGAATATATTACTTAGTCAAGAGGTACGTCGACTGCCCATCCTTCAGGACCTTCTTGATCACCGTACTGAATAGCTGTTAAACGATCATATAGCTTTTGTGTCCAAGGACCCACTTCTGTTTCTGAATAAAAAACATGCTTATTGCCATTATGTGTAATAGAACCAACAGGAGAAATTACTGCAGCAGTTCCCATGGCACCAGCTTCAGAGAATTGGTCAAGGTCGTTGATTGAAATAGTAGTTTCTTCAGCTTGTAATCCGAGTTCCTTTGCTACTGCGAGCAACGAATATTTCGTAACAGAAGGCAAGATAGAAGGTGACTTTGGTGTCAAAAAACGGCCGTCTTTTGTGATACCAAAGAAGTTTGCTGATCCTAATTCTTCAATATTTTCGTGTAGACGTGGATCCAAATAAACAACATCTGAATAGCCAGCAGAGTGTGCTTCATCACCAGCAATCATTGAGGCACCATAGTTACCACCAGTTTTTGCTGCACCAGTGCCACCATGTGCTGCACGATCATAATGATTGGTAACGTATGCGGTTGGTGTCAAGCCACCTTTGTAATATGCACCGACGGGTGTTGCATAAACTTCAAATACATAGTTATCTGCTGGATGAACACCAACAACGGGACCGCCACCAAATTCGAATGGACGTAGATACAACGTTGCACCGGTGCCATATGGTGGGATAAAGTCTTGATTGGCTTTTGTGACTTCTTTTAGAGCACGCACAAAAAGTTCTTCGGGTACTGGAGCCATCATCAAACGAGCGGCTGAATTTTGTAGACGTTTTGCATTACGATCGGGTCGGAAAATGTTAGCACCGCCATCTGCACGGCGATAAACTTTCAATCCTTCAAAAATTGTTTGACCATAATGTAGTCCTGTTGCTGCTTCATTAACTGAAATATTTGAGTCTGTTTCGAGACCACCTTCGCTCCATTTACCATCTTTATAATAGGCACGAAAACGATATGGTAGGTCATGATACGCAAAACCTAAGTTGTTCCAATCAAAGTCTTCAGCTTTAGCCTTTCGCTGTTCTGACATAATACGTCCTTCTTTCTTAGAAAAATATGATAAAACTACTATAACGCTTAGAAGATAATTGTGCAATAGCTAACGATAAATCTTTTTAATGCTAATTTTTTTAAAATTTCGTATAATTATAAATAGAAGGTAGTCTTATAAATTAAGACATTGAGTGGTATCACTTAACTTATTTATGATATCAGTAATTAATCAAGAATTATGGGAGATAAATTAGAATGGTGTTATTATTAGCAGTAAAAGCAATCACAGAAGAAAATCGTGAATTTCTTTCTAAATATGATATTAATGTTGTTACACCAGATACAATCACTGAAGAACAGATACCAGAAGTTTTAATCAGCTATGCTTGGGATAATGAACTTGGGCAAAAGATCCTTGCTAACCCAAAATCAAAATTGAAATGGATCCAGGCACAATCTGCAGGTGTAGATTACCTGCCTTTGCAAAAACTCCAAGAACGTAATATTACGGTTACTAATGCGAGTGGCCTCAAAGCTGTGCCTATTTCACAGACTGTTCTAGGATATATACTTTATTTTGCTCGTGGTTTGAACGTTTATACCACTCGTCATCATTGGGAACCTTTTACAAATCAGTATTTAATGAGTGAGCTTCCAGTTTTAGTATTTGGTACTGGTCATATTGGACAACAAATTGCCCAAGCTGTGAAAGCCTTGGGGGGAATCGTATATGGTGTAAATACTAGCGGTCGTCCAGTACCAGGATTTGATGCAATATATCCAATTTTTGACTACCAAGAAGCATTAGCTAAGGCGCAAGTGGTTGTTGATGGTTTACCAGGGACAAAAGACACAGAAAACTTTTTTGATGAGCATTTTTTTCAACAATTTAATCAACTATTTTTATTTATCAATATTGGGCGCGGAACAACTTTGAATCAAGAACATTTACTTGCAGCCATTGATGATTCTCGTGTTAAATATGCCGCACTGGACGTCACAACACCTGAACCTTTGCCTAAAAATCATCCTTTGTTTGAACGACCACAAATTTTATTAACACAGCATACGAGTTGGGGTGAACAGAAGAATGCTGGTAGAATGGGTGGCTTGTTTCGTTTGTTTGAAAAAAATGTACCATCATTTATGTTTAATGGCACATTTGTACAAAATGTTGTTAACCTCAGTAAAGGGTACTAATTGTTATAATATTTGAGAGTATAAGATATTAAAAAAGCAGTGATTTTTATGTCAGTGCTTTTTTAATACATTAAGTTAAATTTTGTTAGTCAAAATGTCGCCAATCTTTATCAAGTATGGCACGTGCTACAAACAATCCGAGCGGCAAAAACATAATAATTAAGGCTGCTTTGGTCATCCATAAGGCACCAGCTCCAATTTGATTAGTACCAATATTGTAAACTGCACGATAAATATATAAACCAGGAACCATAATAACAATAGAAGGAACGGTCAATGAAATCCTAGGATATCCATTATAACGATTAACCATAGAAGCCACTAAGCCAGCAACAAGGGCAGCTAGAAAAGCTGCAGCTGCAGGTGGAATAGTAGTTAAATCAACTAGTTCCAATCTTAATGTATTAGCGATTGCACCGATGCAACCAGAAACAGCTGCCATCTTTTTGGAACTATTAAACATAATTGAGAATCCAAATACGCCACAGAAACTGGCAGGAATTCTAAGAATCATGAGAAGTAATGGTGATAAACTAAGTGGTAAGAAATTCTCTGGCCGAAAATGGACAATAGAAGCCACTAGCCAACCAACTAAAGTAGCAATTAAGGTAATCATCACGGCATAAGTTAATCTTTCTAAGCCAGACCGTATATCTAACTTCGAAATATCTAACATACTGGTGATGAAGGGAAAACCAGGAATGACAAAGAGCATGGCACCAATATATCCTGCTTCATGTTGTGCAAGTATATTAAAATATGATTCAAATATTTTAAACGCAAACATATAAGTGACACAGGCGATGGCCACACTGATTGCAACACCTACAATAGTCGTTATAGCATGTTTACCTAAAATTGAACGCACATAATTTCCAATGCCGGCGCCAATAAATGAACAAATCATTTCTGGAATCCCACCCCCAAGTAAAAAAATGAATCCACTGCAGGCCATAGCAGCAGCTAACCCTAAAATTACAGGAGTATATCGCCTTGGATGGTTTTGAATAGCATCAATTTTTTGATGAATCTGACTAATCGTTAGTGAGGAAAATTCATTATGAATATTATTAACAAAATGTTCTAAAATATTTAGTTTATCTGTATTTACGCCCGTGTTGGGTAGTGAAAGAACTTGAGTATAGCTCTGGTTATTACTAAAACAGGTATATTCTAACGAAATGAGGCCAATATCAGCGGAACAAGTCAAATTTAGTTTTAGGGCTACTTTGTCCATTGCCTCTCGTACGCGCCAAGCACCGGTACCACATGATAGCATCAAAATTCCAATGCGACCAACAATTGATGCACGTTCTGTTAGACTTGCTTTGCTTGCTGGTATATCTTCGCTTTTAATCAAACTGTCCCAGGGAATAGTCATATGATGGTGTAGAGATAGAGGCATTGATTTAAAGATATTTTCATTCCTATTTTTGTCCATCGTGTCCTCCAAATGAAGTAGTATATTTTAAATAATACTCCTGATTTCTTCATTATAGTTGCAGTTATGGTTGTATTCAAGTTATTTAGTACTATTGGTGACTAGTAGACCTGTGTTTTTTAAAAAGAAAGCGTTTACATAACGGAGTATCGATGATAAGATGTGTGTATAATTTGGAACAAAAATCTCGAGGAATGAATATGACAACTATAAAAGAAATATTATCTCGTCGTGATTGGGAAAACCCGATTGTAACCAACTTTCATCGGTTACCGTTACACACGGAAATGACATATATGTTTGAATACGATGGGAAAGAGACTCAACAACTAAAAAAAAGTCTCAACGGAACTTGGCAGTTCAGTTATTTTAAAGATGTATCGTTAATTAACGAGCAGTGGCAGAAAAGTGATTTAGTAAATGCTTCAAAAATTCAGGTCCCAGGTAATTGGCAACTTCAAGGTAATTATGATGTACCGGTGTATACAAATGTGACTTATCCATTTCCAATTAATCCGCCATTTGTTCCACGAAAAAATTCAGTGGGTGCCTATACTAAAACGGTAAACATTGAGAATGAATGGTTTAATCAAAGTACAGAGACGCACATTGTCTTTAACGGAGTAAGTTCTGCGTTTTACATTTGGGTCAATGGTGAATGGATTGGTTACTCAGAAGATAGCCGACTACCCGCAGAATTTGATATCACTAAAGCGTTGCACCCTGGTGAAAATCGTATAGCAGTATTAGTACTTAAATGGAGTAAAGCAAGTTATTTTGAAGACCAAGATATGTGGCGGATGTCAGGTATTTTTCGTGATGTCGATTTGTTGTGCGTACCTAAAATGAGATTAAATGATTTTACGATTCAAACCAATTTGGATGAAGATTTAGATGACGCGACCATTGATATTCATGCTCAAATAGCTCAAGAGCCAGGCAAAGATACAGTACTCACTGCTGAGTTATTTTATCAAGAGCAACGTATTGCAATAGTTACAGAGAAGTTTGGCAACTTAATTATTGATGAGCGAGGAAGAAATGACCTGGAAGTGACCTTGCAATTAAGAGTTAAAAATCCAAAACTGTGGTCCGCTGAAATACCAGATTTGTACGATATTAAATTGACATTACATAATCAGACAAATATTTATCAAATTGAAAAGAAAAAAGTTGGTATAAGAAAAATAGAAATCAAAGACGGTCTACTCACTTTAAACAACCAGCCATTACTAATTAGAGGGGTAAATAAACACGAATTTAAAGCTGAAACGGGTTATTATATGGACGAAAAAACCATGATTGAAGACATTAGAATGATGAAAGAGCATAATTTTAACGCTGTTCGTTTATCTCATTATCCTAATACTTCGAAATGGTATGATTTATGTGATCAATATGGATTATATTTAGTAGACGAAGCAAATATTGAAACACACGGTGTGAAACCGATGAATCTTTTAACAAATGATCCGAAATATTTACCATTAATGATTGAACGCGTAACACGTATGGTACAACGTGATTTTAATCATCCCTCTATTATTATTTGGTCATTAGGAAATGAATCGGGATATGGTCATAATCATGATGCAATGTATCAATGGGTGAAACAATTTGATCATTCTCGACCAGTTCAGTATGAAGGCGGTGGTGCTGATACGCCTGTAACTGATATTATTGTGCCAATGTATGCACGTGTAGAACAGGATCAAGTTGAAGCAGTAAATTCAAAGTGGTCGATTAAAAAGTGGATTAGCTTACCCAATGAACATCGTCCACTCATATTATGCGAATATGCGCATAGTATGGGTAATAGTTTAGGTGGATTTAAAGCTTATTGGCAGGCGTTTGAAAAATATCCTAGATTACAAGGCGGTTTTATTTGGGATTGGGTAGATCAAGGATTATTAACAAAAAATAACGAGGGGCAAGAATATTATGCATATGGTGGCGATTTTGGGGATCAACCGAATGATCGCCAATTTAGTTTGGACGGCCTATTGTTCCCAGACCGGACACCTAAACCTGCATTGCTGGAAGCAAAATTTTGTCAACAGTATTTTGGATTTAGCTTAAAAAAAACACCGGTAGGTCATGTCGAATATATGACCTTATCCAGTAAACATTTGTTTAAGACAGTTGATGATGCAACATTAAGTTATCAAGTTTTGGTCAATGATCAAGTCATCATAACTGACCGGATAAAATTAAATTTAGCGCCTCAAGAGGAAATGAAAGTACCATTAAGTATTCCTGCTTGTAAACATGATGATCTGTATGTAAATTGTAAAATTGTTCAAGATAGTGATGATGGCATTATACGTGCTCAAACTTTGTTGGCCCACTATCAATTCGTGTTAAAAAATAAACCATTTACTTTAGATAGCTTACCCAATGAGAAAAAGTTTAGCAGTCTTTCTGTCAGTGACGTGGTAGATAATTTATCCGTTTCGTTAAATCATACAACATGGCGTTTCAATAAGGTAACTGGTTTTTTGTCTAGTTGGGTATCAAACAATAAAGAGAAAATAATTACACCCTTAAAAGATCATTTTAGTAGAGCTGCCTTGGATAACGATATAGGTGTAAGTGAAGTGAAAAATATAGATCCAAATGCTTGGTTTGAAAGATGGCAAGCTGTGGGCATGAATGAGCTTAATGAAAAGTTGGTTATGTTTAATTGGTCAAATAATAATAACCAAATACAGATTCGTACACAACATGAGTTTTTATCACCTATCGATAAGCATATTATGTTCATATCTAATAAAAAATATATCATTGATACCGCAGGTAATTTGATAGTAGATGTGGGTGTTTGGCGTCAGATCAGCGATCCGCAACCAGCACGTATTGGGTTAAACGCACAAATTGAAATGGAATCTGATTCAATCATTTATAACGGGTTAGGACCTATGGAAAATTATCCTGATAGAAAGTCAGCAGCTATGTATGGTAAATGGCAAAGCACATTGGACGAGCTTTATACACCGTATATTTTTCCTAGTGAAAATGGTTTGCGTACAGAAGTCAAATCTTTGCAATTTGGCGATAATTTAATAAAAGCTCTTGGTCAACGTTTTTCATTCAATGTGGGTGCTTTTAGTCAAAAGCAGTTAGAAAAAGTTACTCATCGACACTTATTAAAACCTGAAAAAGGTTTGTGGCTTAATATTGACGGCTTTCATATGGGTGTTGGTGGGGATGATTCTTGGTCACCAAGTGTAGCAGCTGAATATCTGTTATCTTCTGAATATTATCATTACAGTTTTTCATGGTCAGATGTGCAATAAATAATAGTTAAAAAGGAGTATTCAATGTATAAAGCAAATGATGAACGTTACGAAAAAATGATATATAATCATGTTGGCCATAGTGGGTTAAAAGTTTCAGCAATTAGTTTAGGTCTATGGAATAATTTCGGAAGCGTAGACCCTTATGAAAATCAAAAAGATATGATTCACACAGCCTTTGACCTCGGGATTACTTATTTTGATTTAGCCAACAACTATGGCCCTAAACCTGGAAGTGCTGAAAATAATTTTGGCAAGATTATGGCTACTGACATGTTTTCTTATCGTGATGAATTGGTAATTGCTAGTAAAGCGGGCCATCAAATGTGGCCTGGACCTTATGGTAATTGGAACTCACGAAAAAGTATTATTGCAAGTGCAGACCAGAGCTTAAAGCGTACAGGTTTGGATTATTTTGATATTTTTTATAGTCATCGACCAGATTCAAACACACCAGTTGAAGAAACAGCAGAAGGACTAGATCAACTTGTTCGTCAGGGGAAGGCGCTTTATATAGGTATTTCTAATTATTCAGGTCAACAGACAAAAGAAATTAGTGAGATTTTTAAGGTTCTAAAGACGCCTTTCATCATTCATCAACCACGCTATAATATGTTTAATAGGCAAGCAGAGCAAAATTTATTTTCGGTTTTAAAGAAAGAAAAAATAGGCGCGGTTGGTTTCAGTTCATTAGCACAAGGGTTGTTATCTGACAAATATTTTGATGGTATTCCTATTGATTCCCGCGCTAATAAAATAACGATTCCTTTTCTAACTAAAGAAAAAGTTCAACCCACCATTAGTACTGTTCAACGATTGAGTGAGATTGCTCGTAAAAGAGGGCAAAGCTTACCACAAATGGCATTGGCTTGGAATTTGAGAATTCCTCAGTTAGCTAGTGTGTTGATTGGTGCTAGCACACCCGAGCAAATTGTAGAGAATGTCAAAGCGTTGGATAATTTATCATTTGAACCAGATGAATTATTAGCGATTGATCGTATATTAGCAGAATATGTAATTGATTAACAATTTTTGAAATTTAAATATTTAATTATAAAAAACATCGCAATTCAGTATTGCGATGTTTTTTATGCAAATAATACCGATTCATTCAGTATTCTTTATAAACTTTACCTATTTGAAAATAGCCATTTACAAATGATTGTTATAGTGGAAATGTTAACAAATATTATGTCATCGATGCAAAGTGAAAGAGAGCTAATGATATGTCGATTGAATTGCAACATTTGAAAAAGACGTATGAAAATGGAGAAGAGGTTTTAACAGATATTAATACAACGATTGAAAATGGACAATTCTATATATTAGTTGGTGCATCAGGATCGGGCAAAAGTACTATTTTAAATGCTATTGCAGGATTTATCCCCATAGATGAAGGGGCTGTTATTATTAACGGTAAAGATGTCACACAGTTACCGCCAAAGGACAGAAATTTGTCTATGGTCTTTCAAAATTATGCATTAATGCCTAATTTAACTGTTTCAGAAAATATTGTATTTGGTTTAGCAGCAAGACATACGGATAAAGATATTCAACAAAAAAAATTACGTGAAGTATTAAATTTAGTTCATTTAGAAGAATATAAAAATAAAAAACCAGGCAACTTATCTGGTGGGCAGAGACAGCGTGTGTCCTTAGCACGAGCACTAGTATCTGATGCACAAATTATATTAATGGATGAACCACTATCTAATTTGGATGCTAAGCTTCGTGCTGAAATGCGTAAGGAAATACGTTCACTGCAACAACAACTTGGTATAACCGTGATTTATGTTACGCATGATCAAACTGAAGCGATGACAATGGGTGACCAAGTTATGTTGTTGAACGAGGGTAAAATAGAGCAAATTGGGTCACCTTTAGATCTTTATAATGTTCCTGCTAATACATTTGTAGCTGATTTTTTTGGCTCACCAGCAATTAATTTGGTAGATGTCAGTATTAAAAATGATATTTTAGAACTAAATAATACTTTCAAAATACCCTTTAATTTTGAAAATGTTCAAGGAAAGTTTAAGTTAGGTGCCCGTCCGGAAAACATAGTGATCAAAAATAGTGGTCAACTGAAAGGAAAAGTGACCCACATTGAACCACTAGGGGATGGCACAAATTTAGAAGTTGATATTGGTCTTGTTGAGCCGTTTAGAATCAAAGTCAGCGAACAAATTCACCTGATGATAGGAGATTCTGTTAACTTCGACATTCTGCCTGACAAGGTGTTACTTTTCACATTAGAAGGTAACTTAATTAAAATTGGGCAGTCCGAGTTAACGGTTGTTTAAAAAAATTGTGTTAAGAACTTGGATTAAGAAACTATGAAAAAAGATAAAAAGGGACAATTAGCTAGTCAAAATTTATTGGCATGGTCATTATTGTTACCATCGTTTATTATTCTTGGAATTTTTGTTTTTTATCCAATGGTAAAAACATTTATTCTC
This sequence comes from Leuconostoc litchii, assembly GCF_008107645.1. Lineage (GTDB taxonomy): Bacteria > Bacillota > Bacilli > Lactobacillales > Lactobacillaceae > Leuconostoc > Leuconostoc litchii. The sequence goes on from NZ_SDGY01000001.1 coordinate 231,414, forward strand.
AGTATGCAATTAACTGATTTAATGGGTAATCCAATTAAGTTTATTGGATTCAAAAATTTTTTGAATTTATTTAACTCAGATAGTTTTGGTACATCATTTACAGTCACATTGATTTTTGTCTTTTTCTCAACGACGTTGACATTAATTATGTCTTATCTTATGGCTGTACTTGCTAGCCAAAAAATGAAAGGAATCGCGCTCTTTCGAACGATGTTTTCATCAACGATGGGTGTTTCCGTAACTGTTGCTTCAATTTTATGGTTGTTTATGTTCAACCCACAAATTGGTTTATTTAGCAAAATACTTACGTTACTACATTTACCACAAATTAATTTTTTATCTGACCAAACTTGGTCTTTGATAGCAATTATTGGTACGACTGTCTGGATGAATCTCGGATTTTCATTTTTAATTTTATTAGGTGCTATTCAAGCTATTCCCCAAGATTTGTATCAAGTAGCTGATTTGGATGGCGCATCTTGGTGGATGCGACTCAGAAAGATTACGATTCCATCAACCAGTGCCACAATATTTTTTGTTACTGTTGTAACGTTGATTAATGCATTTCAGACATTTGGACAAGTTGATATCTTAACCTCGGGTGGCCCAGATTATCATACTAATTTACTGGTCTATGCTATTTATCAAGATGCTTTCGTAAATCATAGCGTTGGTCGAGCAAGTGCACAATCTGTTATTTTGACAATAATCATTATGATATTTACGATGCTTCAATTTTATGTAAAAAATAAGAAAGGAGCTAAAAATGCAAACTAGTAACTTTCAAAAAACCTCTCGCTTAATTTTGCTAATTAGTGTAACAATATTATTGCTATTACCTCTAATTTTAGGTATTTCGCTAAGTTTATCCTCTAGTCAATCAATTGCTCAGGGCAATCTTTGGCCAAAACATCTTGAATTTGGAAATTATATTAAGGTGTTTACCAATACACCGATGGCTAAATTTTTATTGCATAGTTTTATTGTTTCGGGATTAGTTATGATTGGACAAGTGGTTTTGTCGGCCATGGCTGCTTATGCATTTGTATTTTTAAATTTTAGATTTAAAAAATCGGTTTTTATTTTATTCTTAAGTACAATGATGCTACCATTTGAAGCTCAAATTATCCCTAACTTTGCAACAATGCGTGATTTGAACTTATTAAATACATACGCAGCAATTGGATTACCATTTTTGGCTTCAGCGTTTGGAACATTTATGATGAAAACCAGTTTTGAACAAATTCCGACGGCATTACGACAATTAAGTGATATTGAGGGATTGAATCATTTTCAATTTGCTACAAAAGTTGTTGTGCCGTATACAAGAGTTAGTATTATTACATTTGCATTGTACAGCTTTCTAACAAATTGGAACATGTATCTATGGCCATTAATTGCTACAACAAATGATAAAGTGCGGACAGTGCAAATTGGTTTGAGACAGTTGCGTTCGCAAGATACAGCAAGCAATTGGGGTTTGATTATGGCCGTAACAATTATTTCAGTGATTCCCACACTGTTGATTATTTTTTTAGGCCAAAAATATTTTAAAAAAGGCCTAACAAATGGTGTTATTAAGTAGTTTATTGAGAGTTTTCGCAGAGAAGATTTTATTTAGCAGTTAAAATAGTAAATAGGAGAATATAAAATGTTTAAGAATTTTGCAAAGTACACTGTGCTGACTACAATAGGAATCGGTGCATTGTTGCCATTAACGCAAGTTCATGCTGCAGAAACGAAGCGCCAAAATATTGTTTTTTGGCACTCAATGACAGGCCAAAATCAGCAAGCAATCGAACGTATAGTTAACGAATTCAATGCTTCACAAACAAAGTATAAAGTTACACCAGAATTCCAAGGGCAGTATGTTGAAGCTTTGCCAAAGTTTTTGTCGGTCGGTGGCACGAGTAAAGCACCAGATTTATTCCAGTCAAACGAAATTTCAACTAAACAGTTGTCTACATCAGGAATGATTGAACCCATGCAGACGCTCATTAAAAAATATAAGTACAATACTAAGGATTTGCGAAAAAATATTTTAAATTATTATACGATTAATGGCAAATTATATTCGATGCCATTCAATTCTAGTGCGCCAGTGCTTTATTACAATAAAGATGCGTTTAAGGATGCGGGCATTGATGATCTACCTACAAATCCTACATATGAACAAGTGACTGAAGCAGCAAAAAAATTGAAAGAAAAAACTGGTAGTGCTAAGCTATCAATTCTTCCTTATGGGTGGACTTTTGAAGAATTACTTGCTAACCAAAATCAAACGCTTGTTAACAATGGTAATGGACGTAAGAAAACAGCTACTGAAGCAACATTCAATAATAAAGCTGGTAAAAATATTTTAAATTGGATCAAAACAAATGCTACTGCTGGTACCCTAGTAGATTTTGGAACGGGAGCTAATGCGGGAGATAGTGAAGTATCAGCGTTTACTTCTGGTCAAATTGATATGTTTATGAATTCGTCAGCTTCGTTGGGAAATATCAAGAAGAATGCAAAATTTAATGTTGGTGTAACTTATTTACCTCATCCAGAAGGTACGAAAGCAAACGGTGTTGTGATCGGTGGTGCAAGTATTTGGCTATCAAAGGGAAAGTCTACTAAAGTACAAAAAGGAGCATTTGAATTCTTAAAGTTTGCCACGTCTGCAAAGGAACAAGCTCAATGGTCAATTGACACAGGTTATTTCGCTGTTAATAATAAGTCTTATGATACAAAGCTCTTGAAAGATGCGTTTAAAGAAACGCCTATTTTAGCAGCACCAGTTAATCAATTAAAAGCAACTAAAATTAATGCTGCTAGTGCGGGTGCGTTGATTACAGCTATGTCAAAAGAACGTGTTAACACACAAAACGCAATGGAAAATGTCATTAATGGTAAAGATGTTGATTCAGAATTAAGCAAAGCTGCTAAGCAAACAACTACTGACATTAAAGAAGCAAACGAACAAACAGGAGAATAATATATGGCAACAACAATTTTTGGACATCGTGGTATACCAGTAAAATTTGTTGAAAATTCTATCTCTGGGTTTGAATATTTAGCGCAACACGGGGAAGCTGTAGAATTTGATGTCCATTTAACAAAAGATAATGTACCTGTTGTTATGCATGATGAGAAATTAGATCGAACGACCGATTATTCAGGATTTATTAAAGATTTGAATTTTTCTGATTTGCAAACCGTCAAGCTGATTAACGACAAAAATAGAAAAGACCAAAATTTAGTTCATGATGAGTATGTGCCAACCCTCGATGATGTACTAGCAATTTTTAATCACTCAAATATCCAGTTAAATATTGAGTTGAAAACGGACCAATTTGAGTATCCTGGTATAGAAGAGAGTGTGCTTAATGCACTCAAAGCGTATGATTTGCAACAACCAATAATATTTTCTTCTTTTAATATCCAGACTCTAAAACGATTGTATCAAATAGATCATACACAAAATTTGGCATTTCTAAGTCCATTTAAAATCCAAAATCCAGTACAATTTATGGCGAATAATCATTTCCAAGCATTGCATTTGAACTATGAATCTTTATTGGAAAGCAATATTGTGCAACGAATTTGGACAGTTAATGATGAAGAACAGATGAAATCATTGTTTTTACGTAAGATTGCTGGTATTTTTACGGATGATTTTGAGACTGCCATTCAGCTCAGGGATACTATTGGGTAATTGAAATGCTAAAAAAGATTCAGCTATATTTTGTACGTCATGGTGAAACATACTTTAATACTTGTGAGAAAATACAAGGTTGGTCGGACTCTTTATTAACTCAAGAAGGGGTTAATAAAGTGACTCATGTTGGTAAAATAATTAATCGGTTGTCATTTGCAAAAGTCTATTCTAGTGATTTGGGCCGCGCTAGATCAACAACAGAAATTATATTATCAGAAAATAAAAATCAACAGGTAATACCGTTAGAATATGTTTCAAATTTTCGTGAACAATTCTTCGGCTCATTTGAAGGCGATCAGTTAAACATATTTTCAAAGTTATTTGATTTAAAAACAATCAATAAGGTTTCGGTGGCAAATGACAGTGAATTAGCAATGTATTTTCCAGAAGATGAAATCATGGATAGGTTTAAATTGATCGACCCATCTCATGACGCAGAGAATTCATTAGAATTTTGGCATCGCATTGAACAAGGATTACGACATATTTTTTCTGAATCACAGAATGGAGATAAAATTTTAGTCATTACTCATGGCGCAGTGATTCGTAAACTTGCTACTCGAACAACACGTTCATACCATAAAAACCCTGATAATGCTTCGATATCTATTTTTGAGATCAATGATGATTTGAAAATGAAATTAAATAAATATAATCAACATAATCTTTAGAAAGTTAAATAATATCATCACTCACAGAGTGGTGATTTTTTAATATCACAAAATAACAAAAATAAGAGACAAATTGCGCTATTTTTGGAAACGCTTACATAGTATTGTTAACGTGTATCATGAACTTAATAAATAATAAGGAGTCGAAAGATGTCTGATAAAATGAAACAACGTTTTGCATACGCTTTTGGTGCATTTGGTCATGACGCGTATTATGTCACGTTATCAACATATTTTATGATTTTCGTTACCAGCACATTATTTGCTGGTAGTGATAAAGCTACAGAGGCTAAATACATCGGGATAGTAACCTCGTTGGTGGTAGGTATTCGCTTAATAGAAATTGTTTTTGATCCCATTATTGGTAGTGTAATTGACAATACACATTCTAAATATGGAAAATTTAAGCCGTGGTTAGTTATTGGTGGCATTGTTTCCAGTTTTGCTTTGCTTGTTATTTTTACTAATTTTTTTGGTTTATCAATTAGTAATCCATCCTTTTATTTAGTCATATTTATCATTGTTTTCGTCATTTTAGATAGTTTTTATTCTTTTAAAGATATTGCCTTTTGGTCAATGATTCCAGCACTTTCTACGGATACAGCTGAACGTGGCACTTTAGCAACTTTTGCGCGATTTGGTTCATCTTTGGGTGCAAATGGTACTACTGCAATGGTTGTGCCGACTGTAGCGTTTTTCACAGCGATTAGCGGTGGTACTGGTAAAGAAAGCGCCACTGGGTGGTTTTGGTTTGCGTTGATTGTTGCTATTTTATCAGGTGGATCAGCTATTATTACTGCAAAATTTTCTAAAGAAAATGAAACGGTTTTAAGAACGCAGGTTAGTGAAAAATATAATATCATTGATGTTTTTAAAGCAATTGTCAAAAATGACCAACTACTGTGGTTGGCTTTGTCATACATTTTCTATGCTATTGCTAATGTTGCAACGACAGGTGTGTTATTATTTTACTTCAAATTTGTAATTGGTCGTGTTGATGAATTCGCCATGGTTGGTGTGATTTCAATGGTTACCGGTATCATTGCCGTACCATTATTCCCATTCTTAGCTAAAAAGTTAACACGACGTTATGTTTTTGCAGGTGGAATTACAATGATGGTATTGAGTTATGTGATGTTTACCATTGCTGGGAATAATTTGTGGGTTGTTGGTCTGGGACTTGTGCTTTTTTATTTCCCACAACAACTTATTTTCCTATCTGTTTTAATGACTATTACAGATTCTGTTGAGTATGGTCAGTGGAAAAATGGGCAACGAAATGAAGCAGTTACACTGTCATTACGGCCTTTGCTGGATAAGTTAGCTGGTGCTTTTTCAAATGCTATTGTCGGATTTGTTGCCATTGCTGCTGGTATGACTGGAAACGCAACTTTTAAAGATATGACAGCCGGTGGTATTCATACCTATAAACTTTATGCTTTTTATATTCCGGCAGCTTTAATGATTATCTCTCTATTGATTTTCATGTTTAAAGTAACATTAACAGAAAAAAAGCATGCTAAGATTGTTGCTGAATTGGAAGAACGTTACACGAAATAAAAACTATTTAATTTTGAAAGGTTAATTATGAAAAGAATTAAATCATTAAATACAAAATTTGCTGAAAAATTTGGGCCACACGTAACACAACAATACTTCTCGCCAGGGCGTATTAATCTTATTGGTGAACACACAGATTATAACGGCGGACATGTGTTTCCGGCAGCTATTACCTATGGCACTTATGGTGTGGCTAGAAAGCGTGATGATCAGCGTATTTTAGTTTATTCTGTCAATTTTGAGGAAAAAGGCGTTGTGCAGCTAGATTATAAAAAAATGTTATTTGATGAAAATGATGGGTGGGCTAATTATGTGAAAGGTGTTATTGTGCAACTTCAAGCGCAAGGGTATAAATTTGATAGTGGATTTGAATTACTAGTTGAAGGCAATATACCAAATGGTGCTGGATTATCATCTTCAGCTTCCTTAGAGTTGTTAGTCGGTGTTGCTTTACAAGATTTATTTAATTTAGATATATCTAGGTTAGAACTTGTTAAAGTGGGTCAAAAAGTTGAAAACCAATACTTCGGTTTACATACAGGTATTATGGATCAATTTGCGATTGGTTTTGGTCAGGAACAAAAAGCGATATTATTAGATACAAATACTTTGTCTTATGAATTGGTTCCAATAGTGCTTGGGGAGTACGCCATTGTGATTATGAATACGAACAAGCGTCGAGAATTAAGTGACTCAAAATATAATGAAAGACGTTCCCAATGCGAAACAGCCTTGAAGCTATTGCAAACCAAGTTGAGTATACAGTCACTTGGGGAGTTAACGAATGAAATTTTTGATCAGAATGTAAAATTAATTAATGATGAAACGTTGATTAAAAGAGCTCGTCATGCCGTCTATGAAAATCAACGGACGTTAAAGGCAAAACAAGCACTGCTAGAAGGAGATTTAGCATCTTTTGGTCAACTGATGAATGCTTCTCATGCCTCTTTAAAAAATGATTATGAAGTGACAGGTACTGAGTTAGATACATTAGTTACTTCAGCACAAAAACAACCAGGTGTCTTAGGAGCGCGAATGACAGGTGCCGGATTTGGAGGGTGTGCGATAGCATTGGTTAAAGAATCAGCCATTTCTAATTTTGAGAATAAAGTATATGATGATTACCTCAATATCATCGGTTATGCCCCCAAATTTTATGTTGCTCATATTGGCAATGGAACATTAAAGTTGGAAGACTAGGTAGATTGTTGAACAGGGTTTAGTCCACCTAAGATATCATCAATTTGATGCCATTCTAAAGGGTATTGTTTACTGATATTATTAAATCTTCTCCTTTTTCGGTATGCACTAGGCGTCTCATGAATGAACTGTGTAAAAGAGTGACCGAAAATTGATGCATTACTGAATCCGACTTTTTCGGCAATTTGATTGATTGATAGTTGAGTTGTCTGAAGAAGTTGACAAGCTTCATTAATACGCATGCGAAGTAAAAACTGTTTGGGGGATATACCTAAATCACGTTGAAAAAGTCTAGAAAAATAAGAACGATTAATTTTAATGGCAGTTGCTATGTCATTTATGGAAGTATTGTAAGTAAAGTTGTTATTGATGTAAGTTAAGGCAAGCTTTGTATATTCTGACATTAGTTGATGTGAAATTTCTTGACGAGAAGAATTTACTTCCAAACCATTTTCGTCCATTAATAACTCCAAAAAAGTGCTAGATATTTGATTTAATTGCAGTTCGGATTTCGGTTTTTGGTCAGTTAATGTTAAAGTTTTGATGATTAGTTGAAGATACTGTTTAATATTTGAACAAGAGAATATATAGCGGTTATTTTTAAATGGGGAAAAATGTTCGATAAGCTGCGTAGTTTCGTCACCGCCAATAGATATCCAAGCATAATGCCACGGATCGTTCAAATCAGCCTGATAAAATATAGTTTCATTAGGTCTGACGAGGAAAAAATCACCGGCACTTAATGTGTATTTTTGATTGCTAGTAAAGTATGTGCCATGGCCAGCTAAAACAATATGAATCAGATAATTTGAACGTTTCAATGGGCCAGAAGAATGACTGGCAAAAGTTTTACTGACACCAGCAAAATCAAAGCAAATACTTGATTGAAATGTATGTTGAGTAATAATGTTAAAAAGTGATTTTTCCATCTTGCAGTACCTTTTTGTTTTGTTTGATAGCGCTTTCAATGCAAGGCTAGTATACCATTTTAATTAATAAATAGTTGAGATAAAGTATGAACGCCTTGTGATACGAAATAGACATAGCATATTATTAAATTAAGTAGTTAATGACAGTAAGGAATAAATATTTTGAAGAAAGAGGTAGCATATGAAAGTAGTAGAAGATGTATTTGGTACGTTGCCCGATGGTGACAAAGTAACTTCATTTACGCTAGAAAATATTAACCACACACAAATAACTGTAATTTCTTATGGTGCAACATGGCAATCATTTTCAATTGAACGTGCTGGGGAAAAGCAGGAATTACTTGTTCAATTTGATGAATTAGATAGTTACTTGAATAATCCACTACATCTTGGCAATACGATTGGTCGTGTCGGTGGTCGCTTATCCAAAACTTCTTATAATTTATCAGGTAAAATATTTAATTTAACGCCAAATGAAAGAGGTAATGTGCTACATTCAAGTGTGAATGGTTTCGACACAGTTAACTGGCAAGGAACCGCTCGTAATATGGGACATGCTGCTGAAGTTAAGTTATCGCATGTATTTGATGATGAATTCCCAGGGCAGTTACAGATGGATGTGACCTATACATTGTATGATGATGATCACGTGACAATTAAATTTAGTGGACAGTCTACTGAAACCACATTATTTAATCCAATGACTCATGTCTATTTTAACTTAGTTGGTAAAAATGCTGATATTACTAAACATGAATTACAAATTGCATCTCAAAAGCATGTTGAGGTAGATAGTAATACAGTGCCAACTGGTCGATTATTGGATAATAAAAACACGAGATTTGATTTTTCTCGAATGAAGAAAATAGGAGATGAGCAATTTGATGATGCTTGGTTACTCGATAATCAGCATGATAAAAATCTTGTTATTGTTAAAGAATCTCAAAATGGACGTGCATTAACTATTGATTCAGATCGAAATGGTGTAGTAGTTTTCATGACGAATCCAGAGGTTACAGCACACGATGATTCATGGGCCAAAAGTGCATCTTTTACGGCGTTAGCTATTGAAATGCAAACGTTACCCGATGCTGTCAACCATGAAGGTTTTGGTGACATTATATTACCGGCAGGTGAATTGAAAGAATATATGGTTACGTATAGCATAACTGATTAAAAATTATCCTTGACATTGTTTGTGGTTAAAGCTATTATTAACTATATTAAAACCGATGAATTGGAAAAATTATTGTTTGGACATAAAGAAATTTTGCGGATGCTGTAAGCAAAACAAAAACGTAATTTTGGACACCTTGGAGGTTGCTGTTGTTTAAGGCAGCTCGTGGTTGCGCGTTAAGCAATTAAAGTGACATGACAATGTTAAACTAAGGTGGTACCGTGCAAATTGCGCCCTTAACGATAAATCGTTAGGGCGTTTTTTTCGGATTTTAAACATACTAACGGAGGAAACACGTTTAAATTTGTTCATCGTTTGTACCTGAAGCTTTCTAATTATGTAGCTGATGTTCAAAACTTGATAAACAAGCATTAAACAATAACGACTATGGCAAAACCAATATTTCAAAAACCAAAGGGCACAGCTGATTTGTTACCTGGTAAAACAGCGCAGTGGCAACATGTTGAAGCAGTTGCACGTGTTTTATTTGGCGATTATAATTTTAAGGAAATCAGAACACCTTTATTTGAAAATTTTGAAGTTTTTTCACGATCAGCGGGAGACACTTCTGATGTTGTAACCAAGGAAATGTATGATTTTCATGATAAGGGTGATCGTCATATTGCGTTGCGTCCTGAAGGCACGGCAGGAGTTGTTCGTGCTTATGTTGAAAATAAATTATACGGACCTGAATTTGATAAGCCATACAAGACTTTTTATATGGGACCGATGTTCCGATATGAACGACCACAAGCTGGTCGGTTCCGTCAATTTCATCAAATCGGTGCTGAAGCCTTTGGATCAGATTCACCAGCCTTAGATGCAGAAATTATAGCAATGGTAGTTGATTTTTTCAAAACATTAGGGCTCAAAAATTTAAAAGTTGCGATTAATACACTGGGTGACAAGGAGTCACGTGATGCTTATCGACAAGCGTTGATTGCCTATCTTAAGCCACATTTTGATGAATTATCTGCAGATTCTCAAGAACGTTTGGAAAAAAATCCATTACGTGTTCTAGATTCTAAAGATCCTCGCGATAAGGTTTTTGTTGCTGATGCACCTTCAATTTTAGATTATTTGTCTGAAAAATCGATTAAACATTGGGAAAAATTACAAGAAATTTTGACAACTTTAGGTTTGAATTTTGAAATTGACACAACAATGGTGCGCGGATTAGATTACTACAATGATACAATCTTTGAAATCATGACAACCGATGATAGTTTGAAGGGTGCAGCAACGATTGCTGGTGGCGGACGTTATTCCGGTCTAGTTGAAGAGTTCGGTGGTCCGGAAACACCTGGTGTTGGCTTTGGAATCGGTGTAGAACGATTACTTGACTTACTAGCAGCTCAAAATGTATCACCTGATGATAATCAGAATATTGATTTTTATGTTGTAAATATTGGTGATGAAACAGATATTGCAGCAACAAAAATTGTTCAAGCTGTTCGTGCTTTTGGTTATGTTGCTGAACGTGACTACCTTGCAAGATCAGCCAAAGCACAATTTAAAACTGCTGATCGTTGTCATGCACAGTATGTGATTACTATTGGTGAAAAAGAATTAGAAAACCAAGTTGTTAATATTAAAAATATGGCAAATGGTCAACAAACATCTGTTGATTTAGCAACTTTGTACACAAACTTACCAACTATTCTGGATGCAGAAGGGGATAAAGAATGAAAAGAACAAATTATGCGGGACTAATTGATGAAACATATCTTGAACAAACAGTGACATTAACTGGTTGGGTACAAAAGCGACGCGATTTTGGTGATTTGATTTTCGTTGATTTACGTGATCGTGAAGGGATTGTTCAACTGACATTTAACGCAACAAATGCTGCTGCACTATCTGTTGCAGAAAAAGTACGTAGTGAATATGTTTTAAAAATTACAGGGCAAGTTGTTAAACGTGCTGAAAGTCAGTTAAATACAAAAATTAAATCTGGTGCAATTGAAATTGATGTCACAGAAGCCGAAATTTTGTCAACTGCAAAAACACCACCATTTTACATTGAAAATGATGTTAATGCTAATGAAGAGTTGAAATTACAATATCGTTACTTAGATTTGCGACGTCCAGAAATGCAAAGAAACTTACGTATTCGTTCAAAAATCATGAGCAGTGCAATGCACTTTATGGATACACATGACTTTATTAACATTGAAACACCAATATTGGCTAAGTCAACACCAGAAGGAGCGCGTGATTATTTGGTACCATCACGTGTATTTCCAGGATCATTTTATGCTCTGCCACAATCACCACAATTATTCAAACAACTATTAATGGGCGCTGGATTTGATCGATATTTTCAAATTGCGCGCGCTTTTCGTGATGAAGATTTACGTGGCGATCGTCAACCAGAGTTTACTCAAATGGATGTTGAAACATCATTCATGTCAGCTGATGAGATTCGTGAATTGGTCAATGAATGGGTTAAAGCGATGATGAATGACGTGGTTGGATTTAACCTTGATACGGAAAATATTCCAACACTAACTTGGCAAGAATCTATGGATCGCTTTGGTACAGATAAGCCCGATTTGCGTATTCCTTATGAAATAAAAGATTTATCTGAAACAGTGAAAAATAGTGATTTTGGCGTGTTTGCTAATTCTGTCAAAGATGGTGGCGTCGTTAAAGTACTTGCTGTTCCAGGTGGGGCTAATCATTATTCTCGTAAAGATATTGATAAATTGACAAAGTATATTGAGCGTTTTGGTGCGAAAGGCCTGGCTTGGATGAAAGTAGCTGAAGGTGCGTTAACAGGCCCCATAGCTAAATTTTTTAATACTGAAATGCAAAGTGAATTAATTGCAAAATCTGATGCCAACGATGGTGATTTACTTTTGTTTGGTGCTGGACGAATGGATATTGTCTCAGCAACACTAGATTACTTGCGTCGTGAAACAGCTAAAGAATTAGATTTGATTGATCAAACAAATCCATGGGCATTTGCTTGGATTGTTGACTGGCCACTGTTTGAGTATTCTGAAGACTTTGACCGTTGGATAGCTGCTCATCATCCATTCACAATGCCAAATGAAGAGGATTTGCATTATTTGAATGAAGGCGAAGACCCGCATAAAGCGCATGCTCAAAGTTATGACTTAGTGTTAAACGGCTATGAATTAGGTTCTGGTTCAATTCGTATTCATCGTATGGATATACAAGAAAAGATGCTTAAAGCACTTGGATTTACAAAGGAAAAAGCCCATGAAGCATTTGGTTTCTTGCTTGAAGGCATGGAATACGGGTTCCCACCAATGGGAGGAATTGCCTTAGGTCTGGATCGTTTGGCAATGCTATTGGCAGGGCAAGAAAATATTCGAGAAGTAATTGCTTTTCCAAAAAATTCTCGAGCCACAGAGCCTATGACTGAGGCGCCAACACGTGTCGAAAGTAAACAATTAAATGAACTTGGATTGTTTGTACCGGACGCTGAATAATGGTTATATGTGTTATTATTAATTTAGATAAATCTTGGAGATGAACGTGTATTAAAGTATAGACAATAATGTTCTTGTTTGATACATATCTTAATTATGCAAAAAATTGTTCACAATTTTATGAAAAATCAGTATGCTAGTCGTATTGGTGGTGCCGTCTTTTATGGTGTAATTGTTGCTTTTGCAATGAATTATTTCTGGCATCCAGGACATATTTATTCTTCTGGATTTACCGGATTTGCACAACTTGTTTCAACATTAACTGGGGACAGAGTGTCTGTAGCGTTAGCATTGGCACTTGTTAATCTACCAATGTTGGTAATTGCTTGGTGGAAATTATCTTGGCGGTTTGCTATTTTTACCACCTTAGCAGTATTACTTAGCTCAGCTTTAATCCCAGTATTTGATACGACACGTGTTCTAACCACTGATCCATTGATAAACGCAATGTTTGGTGGTGCACTGAATGGTATGGCGGTTGGAACGGCATTACGTTATGGTGTTGGTACAGGTGGTTTGGATGTGATTGGTTTGCTTGTCAAAAAGCATTATGGATTTAAGATGGGACCAATTAATCTGTCCTTTAATGCTCTGATTATGGTTGGTGCAGGATTAACTTATGGCTGGAAGTATGCTTTATATTCAATTGTTGGTGTGATTATTAGCTCGCGAATGATTGATGCATTTTATACGCGACAACAACAAATGCAAGTCATGATTATCACTACAAAACCTGACGAGATGGTTGATAGTATTCAACACAAGCTTCGACGAGGGGTAACTATTATTGACGATGCGCGTGGTGGTTACACGGGACGAGAACGATCAGTATTATTAACGGTTATTACACAACAAGAACGTTTTGAATTACGTGAAGCTATTAAGGAAGTCGATGAACATGCTTTTTCATCAACGTGGAAAATTGAACATACTGTTGGCCGATTTTACGAACCTGAATTATAAAAAGAGTCGTTGCTTTATGCAACGACTCTTTTTTGTTAGTATACAGTAACTGTGTTTTTATTAGAAAATTTTCGATGGGAAAGGTAGCCAAATACAATGGTAAAGAGGATAGCACCGACAGCAGCAATGCGAGAATCAGATTGAAAGAACAAACTAACATAAATACTGACGAAAAATAAAAGCGTTAGCGGACTAGTCCACTTGTATCCAGGCATTAAGAAACCATCGGGCATGAAATTACTTGATTCACGAAACTTTCTGTGTGCATACATTGTCATTGCGTAAACAATAATATACATATTTGAAGAAATTGATGTGATTAATCCAAATGCACTAGTAATTTGTGGAATAGCGTTAATAATCGGAGATAGCAGGACTAGAATTGCTGTCAAAATAATGGCTTTTGCAGGAACTCCATTTGAAGAAATTTCCTTAAAACTGGTCATGAATTTAGAATCAGATTCTTCAGCCAGTTGATAAAAATGGCGTCCTGCTGAATAAATGGCAGAATTTAAGGCAGAGGCAGCAGAAGTTAGTACAACGAAGTTAATAATGGTGGCGGCTGCTTTAAAACCTGCTAATTGGAATACCATTACGAAAGGGCTGGATTCAGGGGTTTTAGCGATGACGTGCCAGTTAATAATTGACATGATAATAATCATTGCCCCTAAATAGAAGATTAAAATGCGTATGATAATTGTATTGATTGCTTTTGGTAGAACTTCACGAGGGTTTTCTGTTTCAGCAGTCGTAATACCAACGAATTCCATGCCTTGAAAAGCGAAAAATACCATGGGAAAGGCGGCGATAAACATTGAGGCACCATTTGGGAAGAGCGAGAAGTTTGAAAAGACATTACTAAAGGAAGCCACAGTATGACCGCCACTCGCTGGCGCTTTGAATCCAGTAAATATGAGTACTAATCCAGTGACAATCATTGCTACAATTGCAATTATTTTAATCATCGCAAACCAGTATTCCGTTTCACCAAAAACTTTAACAGCGATTAAATTAATCATTGTGAGAACGAACAGAAAAGCAATTTGTATTACCCAAGTTTTCCAACTAGGGAACCAAAATTTAACGTAGGTTGAAACAGCAGTTAATTCAGCCATGGCCACAAACAGTAAACCAATCCAATAAGACCAACCAGCAAAATATCCGGCGCCAGCGCCAACATATTTACTAATAAAAGAGACGAAAGTGTGTTGGGAGGGGTCTGCATAAAGCATTTCTCCAATACCACGCATCATCATGAAAAAAAATGCACCTAATATAGCATACACAATTAAAATTGATGGGCCAGTTTTGGCAATAGAATTTCCAGCTCCCAGAAATAATCCTGTACCAATAGTTCCACCGATGGCAATCATCTGAACATGTTTCTTTTTTAAACCGCGAATGGTTCCGTCCGCGTTGACTGTTGCTTTTATTTGTTGGCTCATAAGCTTTGTCCTCCTAGATTGATAACAATTCTAACACAATCATCATCTTTCTCTCATTTTAAAATGAACAAAAAATAAATAAATAATTGTGCAATATGACTAATTTAATAGTAAAAAGGCAAGCTGAATATCCACCAAAACGTCTGGCATATCCAAATTGACATCTAGTAACTCAGATATCCGTTTCAGACGATAATTAATAGTATTTCGGTGTACGAACATATCAGAAGCTACAGCTGTGACATTTTGATGTAAAAACATGTAGGTTTCTAATGTTTTGAGCAGGCTCGGATTATCTAAAATAGGTCCTAATATTCTTTCAACGAAGGCATCACTTTCTTGTTTAGGTAGTAAATCCAACATTTCTTGTGCACTTTTGGGACGAAAGCGCATAATAGGATGTGTAGAGGAGGTGAGTTGCAATGCATGATTAGCTTGCTCATAGAGATCTGCCAAAGTATGAATAGGTTCCGCCACCCGGGAAAAACCAATCGTAAAAGTATAGGCTAATTTTTCTTGTGTAGTCAAAAAATTATATAATTGCTTCAAAAATTTTCTTGTATCGATTTTATTGTCAATTAGTAAAATAAGCTGTTGTTTATAGGAAAAAATCAGTACGGACCAATTAAACTCGTTAATAAACCAGCGTGTTAAGGCCTGTAAAATTTCAAATTGATGTGTTTCAATGACTGTTTTTTTTCTTGTAAAATCGATTACTGCAACGCGATAAGGATTTTGAGAATCGATGCCTGCATTTTTTAAATAGTTATCGATAGCTGCATTGCTTAAGCCGTGTTGCATAATATTCAAAAAGAATCCAGACCGATTACGAAATTCAGTTTCATTGAGTAAATCAGTGCGGGAGTTTGAAAAGCCTAAAGCTGTTATAACTTGTTCTCTTTTTAATAATTCAAAATCAGATAAGGTTTTACCGGAGCTCATAATAGCCACAAAGGCCTTGTTCTCATTTAAAGCAGAAAATATGGGTGAAATTTCAAAAACATTATTATGAAATGTGACATGGACTTTCTGAGTTAAATTTAAGTAATCAATGCCAGATTTTTCACGTAAAAAAGTTGTGAAAAAATCACGTTGCGGTAGCAATTCAGTACTGGCATATAGCGCACGAAAATGTGAATCTAGTAAAGTTAATGAAGCATCTAAAATTTCAGCACTAAGATTTAATAAGTGCTGATAAGTATTGTTATTTTGCATTTCTGATAGTCTATGATTAATGTTCACAATTTCATGCAGTTCACTGGTACGTGTGTTTAATATAACATCTGTGATGTTTTGAATGGTTTGTGGCAATAATTCATTATTTGGTGTCATTAAAATTGGTACACGGTGTTTGTTAGCCAACACAATAATGTCACGTGGTAGATTGGAAAGATATCGACTCATTTTAATACCTAGTCCAGCAGCATTGTGTTTGTCCATTGTTATGATTAACTCACGAAGCAAAGTCCAATTGTTTTTAAATAAAAAACCTGTTGTTAGGATAAGTTGTCCTGAAGTAACATACTCATCAAAATCAGGAGCATCAATCATGCCAACTTGAGTAATTTCACGATTAAGACCATTAGAACCAGCCAGAATAGGATATTCTCCTAAAATAGGATTGTTTAATAATTCTTTAATATTCACCGAAAAACCTCCAATTATATTTTTATCATTATGACATTTTTTGTTAATATGTACAAATGAAATTAAAAAAATTGTGCAATTTGACAGTGATTATTCTGAATGCATTAGCTAAAGTAAAGAAAAAATAAGAGGTGAACTTATGCAACGTACAGAGAAAAAAATTATTAGTAATATTTTAAAAGGTTCACTAGGTAATTTAATTGAGTGGTTTGATTGGTATGTGTACGCATCCTTTGCGATCTACTTTGCACCTGCCTTTTTCCCAAGTCACGATAAAACAGCAGAATTATTGAGTACTGCTGCTGTGTTTGCAATTGGATTCCTAATGCGACCATTAGGAAGTTTGATACTTGGTAAATATGCTGATCAGTATGGGCGTCGTGCCGCTCTCACATTATCTGTACTAATTATGGCAGTAGGTTCGCTTGTGATTGCTATCACTCCCAGTTATAGTACAATAGGTATTTCAGCACCAATTATCCTAATACTAGCTAGACTTTTTCAAGGGCTATCGCTTGGTGGTGAATATGGTACTTCAGCAACATATCTTTCTGAGATGGCAAGCCGAGGTCATCGAGGTTTTTATGCATCGTTTCAATATGTCACATTGATTAGTGGACAATTAATTGCTTTAGGAGTGCAAATTATTTTGCAATCACTTTTGTCAAATGAGATGCTATCACGTTGGGGTTGGCGTATACCATTTGTAGTTGGTGCTTTGGGTGCAATCGTGGTGTTATTTCTCCGCTTGAGTATGGAGGAATCTGATCAATTTAAGACACAAAATAATCGAAATAGTGGTAGCTTACGCCTATTATTGCAATATCCAAAGTCAGTTTTAACAGTTGTTGGTTTGACATTAGGTGGTACAATTGCCTTTTATACTTATACAACTTATTTACAAAAATTTATGATTAACTCTGTTGGGTTGCCAACGCAAAAAGTTACATTAATTAATTTTGCTGCCTTATTTATTTTTATGTTATTACAACCGATTGCTGGTGCTGTTTCTGATAAAATTGGTCGTAAACCATTACTATTTTGGTTTGGTATTATGGGTACAATATTTACAATGCCTATTTTTATCTTACTCCAACAAGTAAAAACAGGTTTTGAAGCTTTTTTGCTCATGTTGGCTGGACTGATTATCGTAACCGGTTATACTTCAATTAATGCGATTGTTAAAGCCGAGATGTTTCCAACGGAGATTCGTGCATTGGGCGTCGGGTTACCTTATGGGTTAACGGTTGCGATATTTGGTGGAACAGTTGAATATGTTGCGTTGTACTTAAAGAAAATAAACCATGAAAATTTGTTCTTTGTATACGTGACTGTCGTTATTTTTATTAGTTTGCTAGTTTATTGGCGAATGACTGACACAAAGCATACTTCTCATTTGGATAAGTAATTCGTGTTAGACGCCTATTATAGCTTAATATTAATTGTTTATGTATTGACGATTAAGAATAATTCTGTCATAATAAATAAGTATTTACTGCATGTCGTTTAACGAAATAAAATGCGAGAAAGGAGGGTTATCACATGGCAAAGGTCATCGTACGTAAGAACGAATCTTTGGATGATGCATTGCGTCGCTTCAAGCGCGGTGTTTCAAAGGACGGTACTCTCCAAGAATACCGTAAGCGCGAATTCTATGTTAAGCCTTCAGTTGCTCGTAAATTGAAGTCTGAAGCAGCACAAAAGCGTAACAAGAAAAAGGGTCGTTAATCTGAACCTGAAACGTCACTTCGGTGGCGTTTTTCTTTTGTGATAGAATAAAATAAATGAATTTAAAAGGAGTATTGCACATGAGTTTGTTAGAAGAGTTAAATGCTGATATGAAGCAGGCAATGAAAGAAAAGAAGAGAGATGTTTTGTCTGTTATTCGTATGGTTAAATCAACTGTGATGAACGAACAGATTACTTTGGGACATGATTTAACAACAGAAGAGGAATTAACTGTGTTGTCACGTGAAGTTAAACAACGTCAAGATTCATTGTCTGAGTTTGAAAAAGGTAATCGTGAAGACTTGGCCGAAGGCATTCGAGATGAATTAAAAGTGTTGGCTAAGTACCTACCAGAGCCATTGACAGAAGAAGAGATTATCAGTATCATTCGTGAGGCAATTGAACAAACAAACGCTACTTCACCAAAGGATATGGGGAAGGTCATGGGCGTTGTGACACCACAAGTTAAAGGTAGAGCAGATGGTAAGTTTGTAGCTAATCAAGTCAAAGATTTGTTAAAACAATAACACGTCCATAGATTATGTAAACTACTCATGTTAAAATGATAAGTAATATAAATAGTGCGTGATGTTGCGCATGTTAAGGAAGAATTTATGAACCCAAGAGTTGGAACAGTTATAAAAGCAAACGTCACTGATGAAAATGATAAGTATTTCTTTGCTCAAGTTGATGGCTTTACATATGAGATTGATAAAGCAGAGCTTCAAAAGCCGCTAAAAATTGGTGGTTTTGTGACGGGATTTGCATATGAAAACGAAGGGCATAAGTTGCAAATTACCAAGAAAACACCGGCTGCCCAAAAATCAGTATATGGTTGGGGAACGGTTGTTGCGAGTCGACATGACTTAGGGGTGTTTGTTTCAATAGGGCTACCTAATAAGGATGTTGTGGTCTCTTTAGATGACTTGCCAACGATATCAACACTTTGGCCTCAAAAAGGTGATCGATTGATGATAGCTATTAAAGAAGATACCAAAGGGCGCTTGTGGGGCGAAATCGCACAGCAAAATATTATTCATGCAGTTTCACGCCAAGCACCTCAAAGCATAAAGTCAAAGACAGTTAAAGCAACGGTCTACCGAAATAAAATGGCTGGCACTTTAGTTGTCACTGATGAATATTACCTAGGGTTTATCCATCCTTCGCAACGTAATGATGAACCACGCCTAGGTCAAGTAGTTGATGCACGTGTGATTGGTGTAAATGATGATGGCTCCCTCAATTTATCTCTAAAACCCTTAGCTTACAAAACAATGGATGAGGATGCACAGTTCTTATTGATACAGCTACAAAGACGTGCTGATCACTTTTTACCATTCAACGATAAAAGTAATCCTGAAGCGATAAAGAAACAATTTGGTTTTAGTAAAAGTCAGTTTAAAAGAGCTTTAGGGCATTTATACAAAGATCGTCTAATTGAACAAACTGAAGACGGAATCAAACTCAATGAAAAATGACGCAAGAAATTGATAATGCAATTGAAGATTATTTACATTACATCCGAATTGAGCGTGGCTTATCTGAAAACACAATTACTAGTTATCACCAAGATTTGATGCAATTTGGTAAGTACTTGGATAAAGAAAAGTTACCCTTGAAAATGGTGGACCATATTGGCGTTTTAGCTTGGTTAAATCAGCTTAGAGAACAGGGAAAATCAAATAGTTCTGTCATTAGAATGGTAACAACGTTACGTAATTTTTTTAGTTACCTCATGCGAGAAAATGTAATCGCGCATAATCCAATGAGTGATGTTCGTCCACCGAAAAAAGCGGAACATTTGCCAGCTGTTTTGAGTGTTGAAGAAATTGATCTGTTGTTGCAAATTCCTACGGAAGAAACACCATTAGGTTTACGAAACAGAACCCTATTGGAAGTGATGTATGCTACTGGTCTACGTGTTAGCGAGTTGGTCAATTTAAAAATGGCTGATTTGCATTTACAGCTAGGTTTGATTCAAACAATTGGAAAAGGGGATAAAGAGCGTATTATTCCCATCGGTGAAATTGCAATTGATTGGTTAAAACGCTATTTTGAAGAAAGTCGAAGTGCATTACTAAAGGAAAAAGAGTCTCAATTTGTTTTTTTAAATGATCGTGGAACACAAATTTCACGACAAGGAATTTGGAAAATTATCAAAAAACTCGTGATAGATGCTGGTATTACGAAGGATGTATCACCACATACGTTGCGACATTCTTTTGCTACGCATATTTTAGAAAATGGTGCTGATTTACGTATCGTGCAAGAGCTGTTAGGTCATGCTGATATTTCGACAACACAAATATATACCCATATTTCTAAAAAGCGTCTTAGTGAAGTTTATGATGAATACCACCCGAGAGCGTAATTTTATGTTGACAATTTCAAGACAATCGAATGAAAAAACAGTCATGGGTATTTTATCCTTACTACCTGGATTACGAGAAATCGCGCATTTAAATGCAGAAATTGCTTGGTATCATGATAATGAGGCTAGGTCTTTGTATGTATGGCAAAAAGAATCACAAGGACAAATTTTGGGTATGTTAGGTGTTGAAGTTTATAACGCTGAGATTACAATTATTCGTCATGTCGCACTCACGCCAGAATCACGTAGTGCTAGGAACTATTTTGCCATGCTTTCCGATTATCAAGAGCAACACCCTGAGTCCTTCTTGATGGGCACTTTAGATAATCAGAAATTAATCAATAAATGGAGAAAGTCAACATCGCAAAAAATGGTTTAACAATAAAATTAAGTGACTTTGAAGGGCCGATAGATTTATTATTGCACTTAATTAAAAAATCAGAGATGAACATTTTTGATTTGCCAATTGCTGAGATAACAGCACAATATTTAGCATTTATTCACACACAACAAGCAATGCAGCTTGATGTAGCAAGCGAGTATTTGGTTATGGCTGCCACACTAGTCAAAATAAAATCTTCAGATTTATTACCTGAGGAGGCATTAGATGATCTTGGCTTTGAAGAAGAATATACTGATCCGCGCGAAGAATTAATGTTACAGCTTTTGACATACAAACAATTTCAAGTGGCAAGTGAAGTTTTACGTGAAAGAGAAAACGCAGATCAGCAATCGTTTTCACGTGTGCCAATGATGACTCCCGATGATTTAGATTATGACACGACTTTGGCACCAGGTCTGGTGTTAGTTGACTTGCAAACAGCTTTCACGAAGTTACTACAAAAGAAAAGGCAACAACGGCCAATAAGAAGACATGTTGCTGCTGAAACATACACATTGGTTGAAGCTACTCATAATATTAATAAACATTTGATTAATCATCGAGTAGGTGATCACGTTTTGTTCACATCTCTTTTTGATAATATGTTTGAACGTGAACAATTAGTGATGACTTTTTTGGCATTATTAGAAATGGCAAAAGGAAAAAAAATAAAGTTACATCAAAATCATTATCAGCAAGAAATTTATGTAGAAATTGAGGCATTTGACGAAGATGAATAATTTAAGTCAAATAGAGGCGTTGTTATTTATATCTGGTGATGAAGGTATATCTATCACAAATATAAGTGGCATCACCGGATTTGATCGATCTGCTATACAAGGATTAATCGAAGAATTAACTTTAAAATATGATAACGATGACAACAGTGCTTTAGAGATTCGTGCAAATAATGATGTTTATCGTTTAGTGACCAAATCAAAATTGGGTGGTACGGTAAAAAAGTATTTTGAATCACCTGTTGATACCACATTATCTCAGGTTCAGTTAGAGACGTTGGTAATTGTTGCTTACAAGCAGCCACTTACACGTATAGAAGTTGATCAGATTCGTGGTGTTCAATCCGCGGGTGCATTACAAAAACTAATGATACGACAATTGATTTACGAAGTGGGACGAAAAGAAGAGCCGGGACGTCCCATCATGTACGGGACAACAGATATATTTTTAGATTATTTTGGCTTGAAAAATATCCAAGAATTACCGCCATTACCTGATTTTAGTATGTTAGATATCAGTGATGATTTTGATGGTGACCTGTTTACTAGTGCCTTTGATGCACAAGAATTAGAAAGTGAAGAAAAAAATGTCTGAAGAATCACAAAGGCTACAAAAAGTTATTGCCCAAGCTGGCTTATCCTCAAGACGTGGCGCAGAACTGATGATCAGTAGCGGTCGTGTACAAGTTAATGGCGAGACGGTTACAGAATTGGGAACCAAGGTTACTTCACATGATCAAGTGCAAGTGGATGGAGCACCCATCGAGGGTCGTGAAAAATTAGTATATTATTTGTTAAATAAGCCACGAGGTGTAGTAACAACAAATGATGACGAAAAGGGTCGTCGTACAGTGTTAGATATTTTAGAGGATGTTGATCAGCGAGTTTATCCTGTGGGGCGTTTGGATTACGACACAACGGGGGCATTACTTTTAACTAACGACGGCACGATTGCTAATCAATTAATGCATCCTAAAAGTAAAGTCAATAAAACGTATGTTGCTAAAGTTGAAGGTATCGCGACCGAAAAAGCATTGTTACCATTAAAGAGTGGTGTTGTTTTGAGTGGTCGTAAGACTTCACCAGCACGGGTATCTATTGAACGAGTTGAACCGACAAAGAAAACGAGTATGATTCGCCTGACGATTCATGAGGGACGTAATCATCAAGTTAAAAATATGCTTGCTAAAGTTGGTTTTCCTGTACAGAAACTTCGACGTGAACAATATGCATTTTTTGATTTAACAGGTCTACAACCTGGAGAATATCGTAAGCTGACTAGTGTAGAAATCAAGCGATTAAAAGCGCAGGATTATAAAATGTTGCGGCACAAATAATTCAGTGTTACAATGATATTAAATTTAATATGAAACTTCAGGGTCGGGTGTAAATCCCAACCGGCGGTGAGACATGTTTTTCATGGTAAGCCCGCGACCTGCTTTAGCAGCTGATCTGGTCAAATTCCAGAGCCGACCGTAAAGTCGGGTATAAAGAAGTCTAAAAAGAAAGCGGAAGCTGCATTTTTGTTATACCCTGACAAATATTGCAGTTTTTTGTTTGCTTGTATGTTTAAAAACCAGAGCAAACAATTAAGAGGAAAAAACATGATAATTGCTCCTGCAACACGAATACAAAGGACAACGCTAATTGCAATACTCAGTGCCATATCGTTTGGCTTGATGCTATTTCCACAAGTCCCTATTATTCCAGGTGCTGATTTTTTGAAGTTAGATTTTTCAATCATTCCAGTAGTCATTGGTCTCTATTGGTTAAACTACACTTCAGCAGTATGGATTATTTTATTGCGCACCTTGTTAAAATTAATTTTGGCTAATGAAGGTGTTAATACTTATTTGGGCTTACCAGTTAATTTAATTGTTATTTTAACCTTTATTACAGTTATGAAAATAACAATGCCCAATGTAATCTATTTGAGTAGGTGGTCAAAAAAAATCATACCATTAATTAGTAGTACAATTGCTATCACGGTTGTTGCAGTTCTTGTTAATTGGTTTGTTGCGGTACCTATGTATGCTAAATTTGCTAACTTTGATATTGCCAAATTCATTGGTCTAAAAAACTATTTTATTGGTATGGTTGTGCCCTTTAATTTAATTGAAGGAAGTGTATGGTTTGCTGTAAGTATTGTCGTATTAATGGCATTAGCACCATTGCAAAGAAGGTTTCGCTCTTAATAAAACATTATGAGCAATAAAGGTATTAGTGTGGTAAAATTTTATTTGAAACAATAAAATGGAGGTCGTTTTGATGAACGATTATGACCCTAATACAATGAGCCGCTCTAAGCGACCTAAAAAAAATAAACTGGAACCTAAATTTTCTCGAAAGTCAGATGCACATGGATCTAATAAAGGATTTCTTGTTCTACTGGTAGTATTAGCACTGGCAATTATTTCGTTTGTACCAGTGTATGGTATGATGTCCAACCAAAAGGCACCTAAAACACACACGGCTGTTTCTTCAAGTGCAAAGCGGTCGTCTTCATCAGATAAATCAAGTTCATCGGAATCATCTGAAACTACTACCTCTGAGTCTAGTTCATCAGAAGAAGTAGACAGCAGTAGCTCTGATGCCTCGAGTGATGAGGTTGCTAGTTCATCTTCAAGTGATACTGTAGAATCCAGTTCGTCTGCAAGTAGTTCTACAACAACTACTGCGGTTTTGGGATCAAACCAAACTTTATATAATTTTGCAGTGACACACGGTATGACTACAAGTCAAGTGATTGCATTAAACCCAGGATTAACAGTCGCTAACTATACACAATATGCTGGTACGGCACTAAATATTCAGTAAGAGGTTTTTAAAAATGACTAATTTTCAAGTTGCTATTGATGGCCCAGCATCAGCAGGGAAATCAACAATTGCTAAAATTTTGGCAACAAAACTAAATTATGTTTATGTTGACACAGGAGCAATGTATCGTTCAATCACTTTAGCAGCAAAAAAAGCTGGTATTTCCTATAATGATGAGCAAAAAATAAGAAATTTATTGTCACACACTGATATCCGATTTGAACCCAGTGCACCAGTTCAACGTGTTTTCTTAAATGATGTTGATGTAACTGACGAAATTCGTTCTACAGAAATAACCAATAATGTGTCTATTGTTGCTGCTTTTGCTGATGTTCGTTCAAATTTAGTTAGTCGTCAACGTGACATTGCTGACCACAATAGTGTAATTATGGATGGTCGCGATATTGGTACAACTGTTTTACCAAATGCCAACGTTAAAATATTTCTTGTAGCAAGTGTTGAAGAACGAGCACAAAGACGCTATAAGGAAAATATTGCAAAAGGTATCACTACAGATCTTGAAACATTGAAACAAGAAATTGAAGCGCGTGATTATAAAGATTCTCATCGCAAGATTAGTCCATTAACACAGGCCAAAGATGCTATTTTAGTTGACACAACAAGTCAAAATATTGATCAAGTAGTTTCTCAGATAGCTAATATTATCACAAGCAAAAAATAGTTTTGAATTAACACGGTAGAAACCGTGTTTTTTACTATACAAGAAGTAAATTATTTGGTACACTATATTCATAGTGTAAATTGTAGGAGGACGTTTGACGTCATGAGTGAGACAAACAACGAGCTTTTAGCAGCTCTCGAGAGTGCAGATCAAATTAAGGTAGGAGATGTCGTTACAGGTGAAGTACTAGCCGTGGATAACGATAACCAAGCAGTTATTGGTTTGCATACCGGTGAAGAAGGAGTTGTGCCAGCACGTGAGTACTCAGACGATCGTAACATTAATCTGGCAGACGAATTAAAGGTTGGCGACAGTGTTGAAGCTGTTGTTATCTCTAATGTAACAAGCGACAAAGAAGGCGTTTCTTACTTGTTGTCAAAGAAGCGCTTGGAAGCCCGCAAGGCATGGGAAAACTTGTCCTTTGGTGAAGGTGACACTGTTGATGCCAAGGTAATTAATGCAGTTCGTGGTGGTTTGGTTGTTGATGTTAATGGTGTACGTGGTTTTGTACCCGCATCTATGGTTGCTGACCGTTTTGTGTCAGATTTGAACCAATTCAAGAACAAAGACATTAAGGCACAAGTTATTGAAATTGATGCTTCTAAGGCACGTTTGATTTTGTCACGTAAAGCAGTTGCAGCACAGGAACGTGCAGCGCAATTAGCAGAAGCATTCGAAAAGTTGACAGTTGGTGAAGTTGTCGAAGGTAAAGTTGCTCGTTTGACTGACTTCGGAGCATTTGTTGATTTGGGTGGTGTTGATGGTTTGGTTCACGTATCAGAAATTTCTCATGATCGTGTTAAGAACCCTGCTGATGTTTTGACAAAGGGCGAAGCTGTTAACGTTAAGATTTTGGCATTGGATGCTGAAAAAGGACGTATTTCATTGTCAATTAAGGCAACACAACCTGGACCATGGGATAAAGTTGCTGAAGAGGCGCCAGCTGGTACAGTTCTTGAAGGAACTGTTAAGCGTGTGAAAGACTTTGGAGCATTCGTTGAAATCTTCCCAGGTATCGAAGGTTTGGTTCACGTATCACAAATCTCACACAAGCGTATCGAGAATCCTTCAGATGTTTTGAAGTCAGGTGATAAAGTTCAAGTTCAAGTTTTGGACGTTAAGCCTGCTGAAGAACGTATTTCATTGTCAATGAAAGCATTGGAAGAAAAGCCAGAACGTGAAGATCGTGGAAATTCAAAGGATAGTTCAGCATCACGTGCAGATATTGCTGCCTACAAGCAACAAGATGATTCAGCTGCAACATTGGGCGACCTCTTTGATGGTAAGTTCTAAGTAATTTGTTAAAAAGGACTGGTTCGCCAGTTCTTTTTTTATGATAATTTATTGATAAAAAGGAGGTACAGAAATGTCAGCACCTATAGTAGCTATTGTTGGACGACCAAATGTTGGAAAATCAACAATATTTAACCGTATGGCAGGTGAAAGAATAGCCATTGTTGAAGATATGCCTGGTGTTACCAGAGACCGTTTGTACGCACCGGCCGAATGGTTGAATTATGAATTTCGAATGATTGATACTGGTGGTATTGAAATTGGTGATGCGCCATTTTTAGCTGAAATACGTGGTCAAGTAGAATTAGCTATTGACGAAGCAGATGTTATTGTTATGGTTGTTTCGGGGCGTGAAGGTTTAACAGAAGCAGATGAAGTAGTTGCTCGCATGTTGTATAAATCTAATAAGCCAGTTGTTTTGGCAGTTAATAAAGTAGATAATCCCGAAATGCGCCAAGACATATATGATTTTTATGCACTGGGACTTGGTGATCCATTTCCTGTCTCAGGGTCTCATGGCCTAGGCTTAGGAGATTTATTAGATGAAGTTGTGAAGCACTTTCCTGACGAAGCAGCAGAACAAGAAGATGAAGCAATTCGCTTTAGCATTATTGGGCGACCAAATGTTGGTAAGTCGTCAATTGTGAATGCAATGCTTGGCGAAAAGCGTGTTATTGTTTCTGATATTGAAGGTACGACGCGTGATGCCATTGATACAAGATTTGTTACGGCTGAAGGTGACGAATTTGTAATGGTCGATACAGCTGGTATGCGTAAGCGTGGAAAAATCTATGAAAATACTGAAAAATATTCAGTTATGCGTGCTATGAAAGCCATAGATGATAGTAATGTTATTCTTATGGTTATTGATGCCGAAGCGGGTATTAGAGAGCAAGACAAACACGTAGCTGGTTTCGCCCATGAGGCTGGACGCGCGATGGTTATTGTTGTTAATAAATGGGATGCTATTGAAAAGAATGATCATACAATGTCCGATTTCGAAAACTTAATTCGTGATGAATTTAAGTTTTTAGATTATGCGCCAATTGTGTTTGTTTCTGCTAAGACAGGCCAGAGACTAGATCGATTGCCTCAGTTAGTTAAAGATGTTGATGATAATCATCGTAAGCGCATAACTTCTTCTACGCTTAACGATGTTATCATGGATGCCATTGCAATCAATCCTACACCATCAGATAATGGTCGGCGTTTAAGAGTTTATTATGCAACACAAGTTGCCACGCAGCCGCCAACATTTGTTATTTTTGTGAACGATGTTGAATTGATGCATTTCTCATATGAACGATTCTTAGAGAATAAAATTCGAGAAGCCTTTGACTTTACCGGTACGCCTATTAAGTTGATTGTACGTGCTCGAAAGTGATTTTTTCAAAAATATTTTTTTTATGTAACATGACTGTTACGAAGTGCCGAAAACCCTTGATAACACTACACATTTAGCGATGCTTATGTTATTCTAGTTACATGAAATAATGTTTCGGCACATTTCACAAAACGTTTTACGCGTTAATATAAACTCTTAGGAGAAAAGAAAATGGCTAACAAGCAAGAATTAGTAGATTCAGTTGCAAAGGCAACTGGTTTAACAAAGAAAGATGCTACTGCATCAGTTGACGCAGTATTTGCATCAATCGAAGAATCATTGAAGAAGGGCGAAAAGGTTCAATTGATTGGTTTTGGTAACTTTGAAGTTCGTGACCGTGCTGCCCGTAAGGGTCGTAACCCACAAACTGGTGAAGAAATTCAAATTGCTGCCTCAAAGGTTCCTGCATTTAAGCCAGGTAAAGCTCTGAAGGATGCCGTTAAGTAATTAATACCCATATATACCGCTGTTTAACAGTGTTTCTGGGGAAAATTGGGAAAGCTAGAAATTATTTTTCGGTGCAATCCCATATAAAAAGAGAAAGCTCATACCGAGCTTTCTCTTTTTATTTAAGAAAAAACACTATATCGAAATTAATTATAAGATAGTTACATTATCGAACACTTACAACCGCGTTCACCTCAGGATAGATGTCTGTATGCACGAGATTCAACTCTTCTGCGAGTGTATTCGCAGTATTTGCAACATCGA
This sequence comes from Leuconostoc litchii, assembly GCF_008107645.1. Classification (GTDB taxonomy): domain Bacteria; phylum Bacillota; class Bacilli; order Lactobacillales; family Lactobacillaceae; genus Leuconostoc; species Leuconostoc litchii. Next base: position 260,275 of record NZ_SDGY01000001.1, read on the forward strand.
CTTGGTTGAATTGTGATAAACAAAATCCTGTTTCGCCACGTTCAACTTTTTTCCTTATGATATCGGCAATTTTCTTATTGAAAGCCATATGAAACCCCCTGGTTAGTTACTTAGCTAAAGAGCTAGTACCTTAAGAATACCACTTTATAAGTTTTTAAACAAAAAAGTGGACTAATTTTAATTATTAGTTCTTTTTTTGTTAAATACTTTAAAAAGGAGGGTATCTAATTTTAAACTAAGTGGGCAGGATTTCCGACAGCAGTGGCATGAGCAGGAATATCTTTTAGAACAACCGCATTTGCACCGATTTTACTATGACTACCTACAGTAATATTTCCTAGTATTTGTGCATGAGCGCCAATGAAAGTATTTTTTCCGATATGTGGATGTCTGCGACCTGCTGTTTGGTGTCTAGCACCAAGAGTGACACCGTGTAGTATAGTCACGTCATCATCGATAATGGCAGTTTCTCCAATTACTACACCAATACCATGATCAATAAACAGCCTGTGTCCAATTTGGGCACCTGGTGCAATGAAAACATCTGTGTGTTTAGCGGACCATCGTGCTATGATAGCCGCTAACATATAGTGGTGATGAATATGAAGCCAATGGGCAATACGGTGAAAACCAAGTGCGTGTAGTCCAGGATAGGTGAGTATAACCATGATTAGACTCTTAGCGGCAGGATCACGTTTTAAGATTGATTTCGCAGTTAGAAACATTTTTTCACTACACCAAATGCTAATAATTTAATTGATTAAAACTTTGTTCTAAGTCTTCAATTAAGTCTTCAATATCTTCAACACCAACAGAAAGTCGAATTAGTTCATCTTGTATTCCATGAGCAATTCGAATATCACGAGGAATAGCACCATGTGTCATGATAGCGGGAATTTCAATTAAACTTTCGAGAGCGCCCAAACTTTCGGCCAACGTAATAACTTTAAGTTTATCGATGAAGCTTTCAGGGTTCAGTCCAGGCTTTAATTCAAATGAAATCATGGCGCCAAAACCATTCATTTGCTTTTTAGCTAATGCAAAGTCTGGATTATTTGGGTCACCTGGGAAGTAAATTTTACCAACTTTTTCTTGCTTGTTTAAATATTCAAAAATAATCTGAGCATTGGATTGATGACTACGCATTCTTAATCCTAGCGTTTTCATACCACGTTGTAGCAGCCAGCTTTCTTGCGGAGCCAATATGGCGCCAATAGCATTTTGCAAAAACTTAATTTTATCACTGATTTCTTCAGCTTTTGTGACAACTAACCCAGCAATTAAATCGCTATGCCCTCCAAGATATTTTGAAGCACTGTGAACAACAATGTCAACACCTAAATCGATTGGCTTTTGTATGTAAGGAGAAGCAAATGTATTATCTACGATACTTAATAAGTTTGCTCGGTGCGCAAGAGAAGCGATGGCAGAGATATCACTGATTCTTAGTAAAGGATTTGTTGGCGTTTCAAGATAAATGGCAACAGTATTATCTTGTATAGATTGTTCAATAGCAGACAAGTCACGAGTATCAACAATCGTAAACGTAAGGCCCATTCTTTTAAGGACATTATCAATTAAGCGAAAAGTACCACCATAAACATCATTGCCCACAATAATATGATCGCCTGATGAAAACATAGAAAAAACTGTGCTAATTGCTGCAGAACCAGATGCAAAGGCGAATCCCGCAGTGCCATGTTCTAATTCAGCTATTAGATTTTCTACGGCTTCACGAGTTGGGTTACCAGATCTTGAATATTCGTATTTTGCCTCACCAATTTTAGCTTGTTTAAAAGTAGAAGCCATATGGATTGGCACTGATACGGCGCCAGTTTCAGAGTCAATACTAATGCCACCATGAATCAATTGCGTATTAAATTTCATTTGTTTCCTCCTTAGTTGTTATAAATGTTTGTGCTCATATAACGTTCACTGCTATCGGGAAATACAGTAACGATATTACTATGTGATGGTAGGGTTTCTGCCATTTGCAAGCTAGCTGCAAGAGCTGCGCCACTTGAACTGCCTATAAACAAACCTAGATGCTTAGCGGCATAACGAACTTGTTGGAAAGCACGATCATCACTAATAGTTAGGGTTTGATCGATAATGACGTTTTTGAAAAATGGTGGTATAAATTCAACGCCGATACCTTCAGTGCGATGTGCATGCGCTGGACCACCATTAAGAATAGATCCTTCAGGTTCGACAACAATATTTTTGATAGTCGGATCAGACTCATTGAGATACTTAGCTAGGCCTGCGAACGTACCACCGCTACCAGCACCAGCAACGAAAGCAGCGATTTGCTTATCTTTCAAGTCATCAGTAATTTCTGGACCTAGGGTTGTATAATAAGTCTCAGGATTGGCGGGATTAGCAAACTGCATTGGCAAATAACTATTATCAATTTCTGCCGCGAGTGATTTTGCTTTAGCGATAGCACCTTTAATTCCTTCTTCAGAGGGTGTATTAATGATTGTTGCTCCCAAAGCTTTCATTAACTGTTGCTTTTCAGCACTAAATTTTTCAGGAACTACTAAAATAGTTGATAATTGATATTGTTGTGCCGCTAAAGCTAAGCCGATACCAGTATTACCGGCAGTTGGTTCAATAATAGTTGTCTGCTGATTAATTAAATTTTTATGCCATGCGTCGGAGATTAAAAACTGTCCTAAACGATCTTTGATGCTTCCTCCAGGGTTGAACATTTCTAATTTCGCAAAAATCCGACTATGGTTTGGTACGGGTAATTGTAATTCAAGTAGCGGTGTTTGACCAATTAGCTGATGTATGTTTTCAATTAGCATACTAACTCCTTATTTTTTGTCATTAAGAAACAAACTAAAAGCGCGAAAATTCGATAGAATCTCCGCGCTTTTAAATGTTTAACCGTTTAAATAGAATTTTCGTTATAGCTCACTTCAAAAATTCACACACAATAAACAGTACAACATCGAAAACGCGTCGTACTGCAGCAAGTAAATTTAAATGAATTTTGATATGAAACCATCATAAGCTCCTAGTTATTAATTGAGATAAATATACTATATATAAAATTGATTGTCAAACATTCATTATCAACTGTTAGATTTTAATATTGATGCAAGTTTGAATTAATATTATTTTAATTTACTCACTATATGATAAACGTATGCCTTTTTGGAATAATTGAAATATAATTTCATTCGAAAATAAATTTATTTTTTGTCGGCAAAAACACTACTGAATAAGTGAGGAATAAAATGAATAATAAAACTCAGATCATCAGCACAACTGCACCAAAGCACTATAAAATGTATAAGTCTGGTAAAATATGGCTATTTGCAGGATTATCAGCACTGATGATTGGTAGTTTGAGCAGTTTCACGCAAGTGAGCGCAGATACTGCAAGTAAAGATGCATCCGTTGTAAATTCAGCGACAGCAGTAGATGAAAGTACAAGCGCTACAATAAGCAGTGATAGTACAACGACAACAGATGAAAGTACAA
>NZ_SDGY01000001.1:263954-591472 GCF_008107645.1 Leuconostoc litchii
AGTACAAGCGCTACAACAAGCAGTGATAGTACAACGACAACAGATGAAAGTACAAGCGCTACAACAAGTAGTGATAGTACAACGACAACAGATGGAAGTGCAAGCGCTACAACAAACAGTGAAGATGATGCATCTATAACGAATACCAGTAATATAGCATTTAGCGAATCTTCTACAATAATTACGGGTAATGGTGCTACCAATATTGGCAACACAGTAACAATCAATGAGTCTGGAACCTATTATGTTGAGGGATCATCTACGAATGCGCAAATAATCATTGATGCTCCAGTTACTGCAGTGATTAAGTTAGTATTTAATAATGTTGATTTGGCAAACCAAATTGGTGCTGTAATTAATGGTAAACAATTTGGTAGTTTAGTTGTTGAAAACGTGGGAACAAATAATATTACATCATCCGTGGTTATTGATGATGAAGATACTTTGGATATTATTAACCCTAATGGTGCAATATATGCTGACGGTGATTTAACAATTGAAGGCAGTGGTACATTAAATATTAGTTCTACGATGAACGGCATATCCGCTGATGGTACGCTCACTATCAACTCGGGGACTTTAAATATTACAAAGTCTTATGAAGCACTAGAAGGCGAGATTATAACTATAAACGGTGGTATTATCAATTTGAATTCTAGTGATGATATTATTAATGCACAGCTTGATCAAACAAAATACGATTCTGGATCAACTGATGAACAAGCTATTAATATTAACGGGGGTACCTTAACCATTCGAGGAAATGGAGATGGATTAGATTCAAACGGAGATATTAACATTACGGGCGGTACTATTATTGACTTAATTGATTCAACACCAGATAATGGTGCACTTGATTCTGATGGTACCATTACATTTACAGGTGGTATGATTATTTGGGGCGGTTCAGGTACTGAAGGAACACCTGAAGAAAGTACATCAACGCAAAGTTATGTAGCTATTGGTTCTGTTTCCGCTGGTTCAATAATTTCGATTACAAAGAATGGCGAGGAATTTGTTAATACCATCATTCCAGACATTACAACTTATTTGAATATTTCTGTACCTGGCATTGTAGCTGGCGAAACTTATCAGGTAACAATTAACGGTGTTTCATCAAATATTGTTGCTGGACAAGGGGGTGGCTCTGGTATGACTGCAGAAGGTGGTATGGGTCCTATGGGCACGCCACCAGATGGGCAATTTGGGCAAGGGGCATTTCCACCTAATGATGGCATTCTTACAAGTGGTGAAATGTCATCAATACGACAAAATAATTTAATAAAATCAATAACTAATACGTCAAATTCTACAGAAAATATAAGTCAAAATACGACCATATCAGCTAACACTATGCAAGATAATGGTTCAATTTCAATGGAACCAAAGCTTACAGCAGACGATCCTGATAATAAAATAAATTATGATTCTGCTGCAAAAACTAACAGTTTTGAACCAGAAAATTATGTTGTTACGTTAAATAAAGCGTCTTTAGCGACTGATGAAAATCAGCAATCGTCTGTTAATAAAACCAACGCAACTGATGATAAAAAAACAATTATTTCATCAACATCGACATTACCAAAAACAGGGACGACTAATTCCAGCGTATTTGCTAGTATAGTAGCAATATTGTTAGAATTTGGTTTGTTAGCAGGACTTAGAAAAAAATATATATCCACAAAAAATACTAACCTATTCTAATTTTTATTGACTAAAAACCGTTTATACTAAACGGTTTTTTGATTGAAATGTTTAGTTGAAAATTATTGTTTAACATGGAATAATAAACAAGTATTATGAAAAAATGCTTAATTTATGTATTAAAAGGGACGAAAGTATGCAGAAAATAAAATTACCAATAACAGATAATATAGCTACAGAACAGGTAGATCAATTCAGGAAATTTATTACTTCACCAGCTATTATTCAGTTATCTATTGGTGTGATTGTAGGTGGTAGTTTAACTGATTTAATAAAAAGTGTGATTAGCTTTGCCTCTAACCTATTTTATTTTTTATCACTAATACTATTTTCAAATGCCCATACGGCAAAAGTTAGTTTAATTCTCAATCCATTACGTTCAGTGTTCGAAAGTTCTATGACACTGTGTGCTGTGGCTGCGTGTGTTTTCTTTTTTGTTAAATTAATCAATAAGTTTTTAATTAAAGAGGCTTCAGAAGCATTGGGGTATAATGCGCAGTTAGAGGAGACGAAAAAATTAATTGAAATACAAAAACAAACAAATGATTTACTTAAAAGGTCAGTGAACTTGCAAGAAAAAATTTTGAACGAATCTCAAGGCAATAAATAAAAGGTGATATAGGGGTATATGAAAGCGTTTGCACAAAGTTGAATGAAGGGCTATAATTAATTTAAAGATTAGATGATTTCTTAATGACTGTTAGAACTATTACAGTATATTATTATTCAAAACAAGGAAGTTAGCTAATCTTCCAAGACAACTTGCTCATTGCCGGTGCAAAGATATGTATAAGTACGTATTGCATAGACGAAAAATAATGGTTTTCATTGAGTTATACTCTTGGAAAGGTTATTGTGGAGCGGGTTGTTTTTTGTTACTTAAAGCTACAGTTTGTTAGTGAGACAGCATAGTAAGTATGACTATCTCAGAAAGGAATATCTTATGATTAGTAGAATAGTTATTGCTATAGATGGCAGTGAGGCTGCTAAGAGAGCTGTTGATTTTGGTGTTGAATTGGCAAAAAAAATGGATGCTAAAATAGACATTGTTACAGTTATCCAATATCCAACGATAACTTATTATGATTCTGATCAATCATTTTATGATTCTTTGATGAAGAGAATGACTGACTCAGCCTCTGCCAAGTTAGACGAAGCTGCTGCTGTCGTGAAAGATGCTGAGATAGCTGTTGATACGCATGTTTTTCAGGGGGATGCACGGTTTGTTCTGGCTGATCAAGTTCCTGAACAATTGAATCCGGATTTGCTTGTGCTAGGTAAAACTGGTACAAACATTGTGATGCGTGTCTTTATGGGATCTACTGCAAGATATGTTTCTGAGCATGCTGATGCGAGTGTCCTACTGGTTAAGTGATTTTTTGTATAATAATTCAGAATAAATTGATGAGATAATCTAGTATAATGGTTTCTGTAGAGGAGACACGCTAGATATGACAGAATTAATACAATATGATCTAACGCAGAACATGATTGTTCAAAATGTTGCGGATAAGTTAGAGGGTATTACAAAAAAACAAATTGGTGCAACTTTGAAGTTACTTAACGAAGGGGCTACTGTACCCTTTATTGCTCGATATAGAAAAGAAATGACTGGGGAACTTGATGAAGTACAAATTCGTGATATTCAATCAGTTGCTAGAAAGTCAAAAGAATTAGCTGAACGAAAAAATACAGTGCTTAAAGCAATTTCGGAGCAAAATAAGCTTACTGCTGATTTACAAGAAAATATCCAAAACGTTCAAACAATGCAAGAATTGGAGGATGTTTACTTACCATATAAACAAAAACGACGAACAAAGGCCATGATTGCACGAGAAAATGGGTTACAGCCATTAGCCGATTGGCTAATGTCACATCTTAATGATACAGTTGATTCAGCATTCTTAAATTATATCAATGAGTCTGTGCCAACCCTCGCAGATGTTTATGCAGGTATACATGAAATATTAGCAGAAAAAATTGGAGAAAATGCTAATTACCGTCAATGGCTTCGTGTGAGAATGGGCATTGATGGTTTACTTGTTGCTAAAATAAAACGTGGTGCGGCAGATAAAGATGAACAAAAAGTTTACGAACAGTATTATGATTTTAATGAAACTATCAAATCATTAGTAAACAATAAATTTCGTATTTTGGCCATCAATAGAGGTGAAAAAGAGGGCGTACTCTCTGTTAAAATTGACTTTGCTGAAGCAAGAATAATTCATTTTATCCAGACCCAAGAACTAAATGGGCAAAAGCCAATGGGTGAAGGGTTTAAGATTTTACGTCGCGCAATTGAGGATGCTTATAAACGTTTTATTGGTCCAGCAGTCGAACGAGAGATTAGGCAGGAGCTGACAACACAAGCACAAAATCAGGCGATTAACGTATTCGGCGATAATTTATACCATCTTTTAATGCAAGCACCTTTGAAAGATAAAATTGTGATGGGATTTGACCCTGGTTTTCGTACGGGTTCAAAATTAGCGATTATTGATAAAAATGGTAAATTTTTAGCAAAACAGGTGATTTACCCTCATAAACCGGCCAATGCAGATAAAAGGGCTGAAGCTGGTGCTGAGTTTAAACGATTAGTTACGCAATATAATGTTGAACTTGTAGCCATTGGAAATGGTACGGCATCTAGAGAATCAGAGGAGTTTGTGTCGAATAACTTACCTGATGATGTCAAATATACGATTGTTAACGAGGCTGGTGCATCAGTTTATTCAGCATCGGAAGAGGCTAGAAAAGAGTTTCCAGAGCTACATGTAGAGGAAAGAAGTGCTATTTCTATTGGTCGTAGAATTCAAGATCCTTTGGCTGAATTGATTAAAATAGATCCGAAAGCAGTTGGTGTTGGTCAGTATCAGCATGATCTAAATGCTAAAGCATTAGATGAACAGGTTGATACGGTGATTGAGACAGCTGTTAACCAAGTTGGTGTTAATTTAAATACTGCTTCACCGGCTTTGCTTGCTCATATTGCTGGATTAAATAGTAATTTAGCAAAAAATATTGTTAACTATCGAAATGAGATAGGTGAATTTACAGCACGTTCGCAAATTAAAAAAGTACCACGATTGGGACCAAAATCTTATGAACAGGCCGCGGGATTTTTACGTATTGTTGACGGCAAAAATATTTTGGATAATACTGATATTCATCCAGAAAGCTATGCAGCTGCCAAGCAGTTGTTAGTATTGGCTGGTGTTGACTCTAAAGAATTAGCGACAGAAGGTGCTAATTTAATATTGAATACATTGGATAATGAAAAGACTGCTAATCAGTTAAATATCGGTGTTCAAACATTACATGACATTGTAAAGAGTCTCCAAAAACCTGGTCGGGATGGTCGTTCAGAGATGGTTGGAGCTTTGCTAAAATCAGACGTATTGCATATTGAAGATTTGCAAGCTGATATGAAACTACAAGGAACTGTTCGCAATGTGGTCGATTTTGGTGCATTTGTTGATTTAGGTGTTAAGCATGATGGATTGGTCCATATTTCACGTATGAGTAAACGTCGTGTTAAGCATCCGTCGGAAATAGTCTCAGTTGGTGATATTGTTGAAGTGTGGGTTGTTGAGGTGGATGAAAAAAGAAATCGCATAGGATTAACTATGTTACCACCACAGTAATTATATGGTTAATAAAAAACGTCTCTTATCTGATTTCTCAGTAAGAGGCGTTTTATATCTAATCAACCAATGGCAAGATATTTACAATTGCAATTCGATCACTGTCATCATTTTTCAAACGGTTGATAATTTCGTTATAACGTTTTTCAGACAGCGGTTCTTTGCGGTCAAATGATAATATTTTATTTTCAATATGATTACTTGTACTAGGATATTGTTCGATACGATAAATAATTAAGAGTTTTTTATAGGCAAACGGCTGAACAATCATACCGTTTAAATGATTCGCAACAGTTTCGGTAGCTTGAGTAGCTGCACTTTCTTCAAGGGTTGCTTTTGCTTTTTTAAATAGCGACATTATTTCATCTCCGTGTTCTGATTAAAATATTTTTTTAAGGCGACTACAAGATTTTCAGCAATTTTCTTTTGATAACTAGCTTTACGTATATACTTTAAATCAGCATTGTTGTTGATAAAACCATTTTCCAGTAAAATGGCTGGCTGCGTAGTATTTTTAATAGCAATATATGGTGCTGTGTCCACGCCACGATTATTTAGTGGCATATTATTTAATGAAGAACTAATAGTTTCTGCAAGTGATTTAGAGTTTTTGTGATAATAATATTGTGAAATACCAGTTGCTTTTGTACCTTCAGCAGAAGAATCAAAGTGGAAAGAGATTTGAGCATCAGCCTTATTTTTTTCACCAGGGATTGGAATTTTTAGCAAAGGGACAATATGGTCACTATCTCTTGTCATTATGATTCGCGCACCGGTTGGCTTTAGAGCTGCACGGACATGTTTAGCAGTACGTAAAGTATATGTTTTTTCCATATACTTATTGTTGGATGATAGGGCGCCGGTGTCAGAACCACCATGTCCTGGATCTAAGACAATCGTAGCTTCACTAATAGCTGTAGCTACTTTTAGTGTTGTTGAATTAGCGACCCAGCTAGCAACCCAACCAATTTTTTCATTATCTGATCTACGTACTTGCCACCAACCATGCGCTTTTTTCACAACAATTAATCTGGTACCACTTTTAAGTGTTGCTAAAGACTTATATTGCCTTCCAGGGCCACTTCGAAACTGAACATTATTAGGATGTGTGACAATTTCTTCTTTTGAAATGAGTGAGAAAATTAAACCTGATACTGTGGTGAGTATCGTGACCGTAATGATTATACCTATTATATTACTTAGAAGCCATTTTTTAATCATAATATCCTTGCACACAATTTTATTTATACTAGTAGTTTATCATATTTATATTTATGAAAACGCTTCCTTTTCGAGAAATAATTATCGTTATTATTTAAAATTTCCTGTATAATATAACTTTAGAAAAGAAAAGGATTAAAAGAGTAGACGCAGATGTCAAAAATAATGGCAGTAAACGCCGGAAGTTCTTCACTTAAGTTTCAATTGTTAGAAATGCCACAAGAAGAAGTCATCACACAAGGTATGATTGAAAGAATCGGCATGGATGATGCAGTGATTACCATTAAATATGGCGCAGGAATTGAACCTGTACGCTTGGTTGGTGCTGATGAAGGTACAATTTCACTAACCAAAAGTGGTGATCAAAAATTTGAAGCGGAACTATCAATTAAAAATCATGATGAAGCGATTGACTTAATGTTACAAAAACTTTCAGATTTAGGGATTATCAAAGATTTCCAGGAAATTGAAGGTGTTGGTCATCGAGTTGTTGCAGGTGGTGAATGGTTTAATCAATCAGTAATTGTTGATGAAGATGTTTTATCAAAGATTGATCGCTTAGCTGATTATGCGCCATTGCATAATCCAGCCAATGCGATGGGAATTCGAGCTTTTCAAAAATTGTTACCCCATGCAACCTCTGTTGCAGTGTTTGATACGTCATTCCATCAAACGATGCCGGAAAAAAACTATCTGTATAGCTTACCATATGAATACTACGCACGGTATGGTGCTCGTAAATATGGTGCACATGGAACATCACATCGCTACGTTACGGAACGTGCTGCAGATAAGTTGGGCATACCTTTAGATGAATTCAACGCTATTTCGTTCCATTTAGGTGCTGGTGCATCAGTAACAGCAATTAAAAATGGTAAGTCATATGACACATCAATGGGGTTCACACCTTTAGCCGGTTTGACAATGGCCACACGCTCTGGAGATGTTGATCCATCATTGATTTATTATATTCAAGAACGTGAGGGCCTTTCTAATGAAGAAATGCTGAACGTTTTGAATAAAAAATCAGGTTTGCTAGGTATTTCGACGATTTCTAGCGATATGCGTGATTTAGAAAATGTACAAGAAACAAATACACATGCTAAATTAGCATTAGATATGTTTTATGATCGTGTCATTCGCTATGCAGGGCAGTACTTTGCTGAACTAGGTCGAGTAGATGCTATTATTTTTACAGCGGGTATAGGTGAAAATGATGCAGTTACTCGTGCTAAGGTATTGAAATCACTGCAATTTGCTGGTGTCGAGTTAGATGAAGGGGCGAACAATGTTCGTGGTAAGGAGACAATTCTTACTACTCCAGATTCAAAGGTTACAGGATTATTAATTCCGACAAATGAGGAGTTAATGATTGCACGTGACGTTGTTGCATTGCAAAATACAAAATAAAAAAAGTTGGCATTTGCCAACTTTTTTATTTACTCAATTATTTTTAATTGTCCACGAACTTCATCAAGAGATGAATATCCCTTTTCGGTTAAAATAGTGATTAATTCGTTTTCTAAACGTTCAAATACACCAACACCTTCAATAGCTAACTGTGAACCGACTTCAACTAAATCAGCGCCACATAATATATGTTCATAAACGTCGCGTCCGGTTGTCACACCACCGGTACCAATCATCTTAATATTTGGATTTAGGCGTTGACGCAATGCTCTGACATTTGCTAATGCAGTAGCTTTAACGAGCGGACCACCCACACCACCAAAGCCACCTTTGGGTTTAATAACAACCGTATCGGTTGCCTCATCGATAACCAAACCGTTACCAATTGAATTAATAGCGTTAACAAAAGCTAATGGGAATTGATTTAAAATTTTAGCGATTTGATCAAAATGAACAATATCAAAATATGGTGGCAATTTCACACCAAGAGGTTTTGTGAAAAATGAGAATACCTCTGTCAAAATTTCGTGAGTTGTTTCAAAGTCATAGGCTGTTTGGGGCTTTCCAGGTACATTAGGGCAAGAGAGATTTAATTCAATTAGCCCGTCAAAATCTGATTGTTCTAATTGGTGTAACATGTCCAAATTATCTTGTTTTGATAAACCAGCTACTGAGAAGAATATAGGCTTATCAGTCTGTTGTTTGGTAACATAGTCCATATAATAATCAAAGCCTTCATTTGGTAGACCCATTGAATTAATTGTACCCAATCCATTGCTCAATTCGTAATATCGTGGAGAAACGTTACCAGGGCGAAGACTAGGAGTTGATGATTTTGTCACAACTGATCCAGTATATTCAGATGCTAAAACACGATCTAATTCTTCACTAGTTTGGCACATAACACCTGCAGCATTGAGCAGAATATGGTTAAAATTTAAACCAGCGATATTAGCAGTTAAGTTCATGAAAATAATCCTTTCTGTTACCTAAAAAATGGTTATCTTATTATATCTAAAACTTATTAATATATAAACCCCCAATAATGGTTATAATAGTAATATGAAACAATTTAGAGTAGACAATTTAAAAAGTACATACGGTGAAAAGGTTCTTTTCAATGACATTTCATTTTTGATAACCGAAGGTGATCGCATTGGTTTAATTGGTGTTAATGGCAGTGGTAAAACAACGCTATTAAACGCTATAGCAGGTAAAAAGCCAGCCGATTCTGGGACAATTACAAAACAGAATGATTATTCAATTGGTTATTTAGCACAAAATCCGGATTTAAATGATGAGGCTTTATTGATGGATGCTATTTTATCGGGTGAACAGCCTGTATTTAAAACAATTAGACAATATGAATATTCTCTTCGTCAGTTCAGTGAAAATCCAACACAAACTAAAATCGCTCAGAACTTTGAACACGCACAGGATGCTATGGATCGTAATGATGCTTGGACTACTGAAGCACAAATAAAAACAATTTTAACGCAGTTGCACATGCCAGAACTGCATAAAAAAGTTCGTGAATTATCCGGTGGGCAACGTAAACGTGTCGGTTTGGCACAAGTTTTGATTCAAGAGCCAGATTTATTAATTTTAGATGAGCCAACAAACCATTTAGATTTTGATTCCATTGCTTGGTTAGAAAAATACCTGTCAACCTATAAAGGTGCAGTGCTAGTTGTTACCCATGACCGTTATTTTTTGGATGAAGTAACTACAAGGATTTTTGAGCTATCATTTGGTAACTTATACGAATATAAGGGTAATTATCAAGACTATATGCAGGGGAAAGCTAACCGAATTGAGCAAGGGAAAGCTTTTGAACACAAGCAGCAGCAATTATACAAACAAGAATTAGCTTGGATGCGCAAATCTGCACGTGCTAGGACCACAAAACAAAAAGGTAGAGAGAATGCTTTTGCTGAATTAGAGGCTAATATGGGTACGTTGCAACTGGATGAAGACGTGTCTGTTAATCTAGGTCAGCAACGTCTTGGTAAGAAAGTCATTGTTATTGAAGATGCGACAATTCAATTCGATCATAAGAAAATTCTTGATAAGTTTAATTTGCGTGTATCTTCAGGTGATCGTATTGGAATCACGGGTTCCAATGGTGCAGGAAAGTCTAGTTTTTTGAATGCAATTGCTGGTAAAGTACCATTAACTAGTGGCACGATTGAACTTGGTGAAACTGTTAGGATGGCCTACTATACGCAAGTTACTGAAGATATTCCTGAGGACAAGCGTGTCATTGCTTATTTGTCTGATGTAGCCACTACAGTGCAGGATAAAGATGGAAATAAAATTAGTGTTTCAGATTTACTAGAGCAATTTTTATTCCCGCCATTTATGCATGGCACATTAATCAGACAATTATCTGGTGGTGAAAAAAGAAGGCTCTATTTGTTGAAATTATTGTTGCAACAGCCTAATGTACTATTGTTGGACGAACCAACTAATGATTTAGATATTGGAACGTTAACTGTCTTGGAGGACTTTTTATCTGGTTTTGCAGGGGCTGTAATTACTGTTTCCCACGATCGATACTTTTTAGATAAAGTTGCGAATCAATTGTACATGTTTGAAGGCAATAGTGTAATTCAGCGATTTGACGGTCTTTTTAGTGATTATTTAGCATCAGAACTAACTAAGCCTACTGAATCGAAAGTGATTAAAGAAAAAGCTGTTGTTCGTGAAGATAAGCCACAGAAGAAAAAATTAACTTATAATGAAAAGCGTGAATGGGGAACAATTGAAACGGATATAGATTTACTTGAGGAAAGAATTGCAGAAATTCCTAATGAAATGGCTAATAATGGCACCAATTATGTCTTACTAGGGGATTTACAAAGAGAATTAGACACTTTAAATGAACAATTAGATGAAAAAATGAATCGATGGGCATATTTGAGTGAAATTGTAGAAGGCTGATGGGTAATCATGGGCTTTTTTATTTTTGATTTCGTACAATAATTAAAGAGGAAATCAATATGAAATTAAAACAATTTGCACTAGCTATACATTTGACAAGTGGCATTGGTTTTTCTGGTGAAAGAAAGATTATTCATTCCGTCATCAGTCAAAAGGTATCATTGCATTATCCTTGGCCTATTGAAACAGTTGTGGAGGTAGTTGGTGCTTTACCACAGCATGAACAGCGTATTCGGGCAACTTATTTGACAGCATGTCAGAAAGCTGAAGAGATGCGAGCAAATTATTTAACCTATTTTGATGATGCTTATCCTATGCAGTTAAGAGAAATATTTGATCCACCCTTGATCTTATTTTATGATAGCAATTTAGAGGCTTTATCGTTACCAAGTTTATCTGTAGTTGGTACACGTACTGCTACATCTTATGGATTGGATTGTTTGCGACTACTATTACCCGATGTATTAAGAGAGGGAACAGCTATTGTGTCCGGCTTAGCCAAAGGAATTGATGTCATGGCTCATCAGATTACATTCGCAAATCAAGGGGTACCAATTGCTGTTATAGGTACAGGATTGAATGTGGCTTATCCCGCGAAAAATAAGACACTTCAGCGACAGATTGCGCAACGTGGTCTTGTTTTAAGTGAATATCCAAACGATGTACAACCACATCGATCACACTTCCCAGCTAGGAACCGTATTATTGCAGGATTGTCGTCGGCGACTTTAGTCGTTGAAGCACAAAGAAAATCTGGAAGCCTAATCACTGCTAATTACGCGTTACAGAGTAATCGGGAAGTATTAGCAGTGCCAGGTTCTATATTTTCTGGTAATTCACAAGGAACCAATGAATTATTACAGTTGGGGGCAAAACTTATCAGTAGCTCGAAAGAAATTATGGCATGTATACAGATTTATAAGTAAATCAGATTATTCCTACAAAAAAACAAGATAACTACTTATCTTGTTTTTTTATCTGTTTTAAAGAATTTGCCTTGATTGCAGCCAATATTTCTGCTTTAGTATTTTGTGTCTGTTGACTAGACTTGTATTTAGCATTAGCTTGCTTTTGTTTAAAATCAATTTGATAACGTCCCATAATTAAACTCCCTTTGAAGTTTTAATTATAACATAAGTTAAGTTTTGAGAGTAGTTAAGCCAGATTATTGTAAGTTATTCAGTATGTTTTGATAAAAAATTTCGAATAGCGTCTAACGCTAAATCATAGCGTCCGGCTTGACAATGCTGTTCACCACCCGTTTCTTTTGTAAAGATTTTTATGTCTAGCGATTTTACATTGGTGAGTTCTTGTTGTTCTAGAACCAGGTCCTTGAATGGCACATATTGATCCTCTTTACCAGCCAGTAGAAGCACATGTTGTTCAACTAGATGACCGATTCCTCTAATGGTATGTTTTTCAATTTCTTTTAATAGGGTGTAAGGCGTACTTGTACCAGTATTCTCGTATCCTTTGGTAAAGAGGAAATTCACATTGGTATTATTTTTGATGAGTGGTGATAATAATTTGTTGATAGCGTCAACGTTATTTATCTTGAGTTGTTGTTGAATTTCTTTTTGGTTTGGTTCAGACAAGTCTTTCAAAAAAGTATGCAATCCATCATAAAAGAAGTCAAAGCAAACAACATTTTTGATTCTTTTTTCATAAGCCGCTGCACGAATAACAAAATATCCTCCCCACGAAACGCCCATAGCATCAACTTGATCCAAACCAAAGTAATCAATAATAGCGCTAATAGGTTTTTCAAAGTACGGTGTGAATTTAATCTTATTGTCAATTAATGCACGGCCTTGTCCAGGCCCGTCAAATAGAATAATGTTGTACGCTGTACCATTGAAAAAGTTCACTGCAACTAAAAGCTCTTCCATAAAACTATCAAAACCATTGATTATAATTAGTGTTTTGGTGGCCTTGGGATTGATATTAACTTTAATTGCTGGTAAAAAACTATTCTGGTATGGCACTTGGTAACTTTCGTAATTAATTTCTTGATGTGATTGATAAAAATTATCCAGGTACCGATGCACAACTGGCATTTTTTTCTGATCATCAGTGCTAAGATAAAATTGTGCTAAACCAAAATAAGCGCAGGCAAGTTTATAATTTTTATTATGCTCTGCTATTTCTCCTAAGGAAAACCATGTTTGATACCACGTTTCCTTATTTGTTAATTTTGGAATTGCTGTTTTTAATTCTTCTTTGACGTTTTTATTTTCTTTTAATCCCTCTAATTGACGGTTAATTTGTAAGTTCCATTGCAGATTGCCTTTAACATATTCATAAAACATAAAAAACCTCTTTTCTTATTTGTTAAATTCATTATAATGAACAGCATAATGACTAACCATTGTTAATTGTGTATGATAATGTCCATATATGGACATTATGAGTGTGTAATGTCCACTAAGAGACAAGAATGGAATAATTTGTATGGCAGATATTAGAAAATTTAAGACAAAACAAAGTATCGAAAATGCTTTGGCCTATTTGTTAAACGAAAAATCTTTTAAATCCATTACTGTTGATAATATTTGTAAACAGGCATTAACAAGTAGATCAACTTTCTATTTACATTATTTGGATAAATATGATTTGTTGAATCAAATAGTTGAAAAACAGTTACATGTTTTTGAAAAAAATGTTTCGAAACGAGTTGAAGATTTGATTACTGGTCAATTTGAGAAAACGATTGTACAATTCTATGATGAATTAATTGAAAGGCGATTAATTATTGAAGTTTTATTTTCTATTGACGAACAAGCATATAATTTAAAGCCAAAATTTGAAAAAATATTATATACTCATTGGCTAAAATATCTTTCTGAAGAATCGAATGTAAAACATAAAAAATTGGTCGCAAAGTTTGGTGCAAGTATGGTGTTTGATACATTGGATTGGACATTTGAAAACGGTATTGATACAGAAACACTTACTTTTGTCGAAGATATTAGGAAAAAGATACTTGAATTATCAAATGGTTTGAGTTAATAATGTAGATGGTTAGGTATTATTTATAGCGCCATGTTAGTATGATAAAAAACTCTTAAGAATTAATTACTAAATTTATGATTGTATTTTTCAGGTAGTAAGTGTAAAATAAAAATTAGGTTATGCAAGCGCTTACATTAAACCGAAAATAAAGTTTCATATGGACTTAAAATAACAGAATATTTGTGCAAGGATAGGGGAAAAATATGAGCTATCTTATTCTAATTAGTCACGGTCAATTTGCTGAAGGTTTAAAAGATGCCCTAGGTATGTTTATCGGCGATGATATTAAGACAGTTAAAGCGATAGGGCTACAATCAGGTGAGTCTACGGATCAGTTTCAAAATCGATTTAAAGCATTACTTTCAGAGGTTGGAAAGGGAGCAGAATTATTTGTACTAGGAGACATTATTGGTGGCAGTCCTTTAACAACAGCAATAGATGTCTTAAATCAAGAAAATTTGCTAGAGAGTGCGGTTGTTCTTGGTGGTATGAATTTTCCAATGGCACTAAACACAGCTATTTTAAAAGATAATGCTACTAAAGAAGAATTAATCACTAATGTTTTACGTGAAGGTGCTACGGCGTTGAAGCAGTTTGAAATTACTCGCGAAACAGAAGATGACGATGAGATTTGAAAGGATAAATAACTATGAGCATTTCATTTGTACGTGTTGATGACAGAATTATTCATGGGCAGACTGTAACACGTTGGGCGAAAGAATACCCATGTGATGGGTTGATTGCAGTTAATGATGCAGCAGCAGCGAACCCCATTTTAAAAGATGCATTTAAAAGTGCCTCTGAGAAAAAGACGTTTGTTTGGACATTGGAACATTTTAAAGAAAAAGCACAACAAGTTTTGGATTCTGAGCGTCGATATTTTTTGATTACGAAAACACCACAAGATATGAAGACAATTTTAGTTGATTTTGATTTTAAACCTGACCAAGTTAAAACAATTATTATTGGACCAGCTAATGATCGTCCTGATGCAATTAAACTTGGGAACAATCAGTCAATAACGCTAGATGAAGCTAAAGCTTTTGATCAGATTCAAGAAAAAGGATATCAAGTTAAGTTCCAACTATTACCGGATGTTTCAATCGGTTATTGGGATAGTTTCCGTGGTAAGTTTGATCTGTAGTCTAACATAAAAAGAGGTTAGAAATATGACAATTAGTTGGGTGCAAGCAAGTATTTTAGGTATCTTTGCCAGTTTATCTTCTATGCCAGGTATGGCGGGTTCTACAATTGGTAACTATACTTTAGGTCGTCCGTTAGTAGGTGGCTTGGTCTGTGGTTTAGTTTTGGGAGACCTTAAAACCGGTATTGCAGCTGGTGTGGCGATGCAATTGGTTTATATAGCGTTAGTTACTCCTGGAGGTACGGTTTCTGCTGATTTACGTGCGGTTTCGTATATCGGTATACCCTTGGCCATGGTTGCCATCCATGCACAAGGATTAGCCGCTACCTCGGGAAATGCAGCTGATTTGGCCAAGTCAATGGGTACTTTGGTTGGAACTGTTGGAACTGTACTATTTTATGGTACTGCAACGATGAACTTGGTTTGGCAGCATATTGGGTGGCGAGCTGTTGAAAAAGGACAATTTAAAAAATTATATGTGGTTGATTGGGGTCTACCTTGGATTTCCCATTTCTTCTTCTCATTTATTCCAACACTTTTGATGACGCATTTTGGATCAAGTGCGGTTACCGCTTTGAAAACCGCGTTACCAATGGACGGTATTCCAATGAAAACATTGTTTACTGTTGGTGCGTTATTACCTTGTGTGGGTATTGCAATTTTGTTGAAACAAATAGTTGATAGCCCTGTTGATTTTATTCCGTTCTTTGTGGGCTTCACATTTGCTGCATCACTAAAGTTGAATTTGGTTTCAGTGACAGTTGTGTCATTAATTTTCGCCATGATTTCTTATAAATTAGATATGGCAATTAGTACCAATAAGCAAGCTGCGGCAGTGGGAGTAACCGCTGACGTGGTCGATGATGATGAGGAAGACGAGGACATTTAACATGGACAACTTAGAAAAAAAGAAAATTTCTCGTAAGACACTGAACAAATCATTTCATTATTGGTTTTACGGTCATTTAACGGCATTTTCTCAAGAGCATATGCAAACTTTTGGTTACTTAACATCAATGCTTCCTATTGTTGAAGAGTTGTATGATAACAAAGCTGACCAAGAGAAAGCAATGAAAACATATACGGCATTCTTTAACACAGAACCGCAATTAGGCACAGTCATTGTTGGTGTGACGGCCAGTCTAGAAGAAGCAAGAGCCAATCATGGTAACGTGGATGATACGACTATCAATGGTCTTCGAGCTGGTTTGATGGGACCCATTGCAGGAATTGGCGATTCATTGGTTGTAGGAACATTGATCCCAGTTATTCTGGGTATCGCATTGGGTATGTCAGATGGTGGCTCACCTCTAGGTGCTATATTTTATATCATCGTCTGGAATTTATTAGGATACTTCGGTATGCGTTTTGCCTACTTCAAAGGTTATGAATTGGGCGATAAAGCTGTAGGAATCTTAGTCGGTGCTCAAGGTAAAGCAATTCGTAAAGCAATTGCCACGGTGGGTGGTATGGTTGTTGGCGGTGTCGCCGCTACGTGGGTGACTGTTAATACATCATTTACGCTGAAGAACTCTTCAGGTAAGGCGTATTTAGTTTTACAAGATAAGTTGAATTCAGTGTATCCTGGTCTATTAACTGCTTTGTTTGTTGTATTGTGCTGGTGGTTAATGGCTAAAAAGAATATTTCTCCAATAAAAGTTATGCTTATTTTAGTTGTGATTGCATTAGCTGGCGTATTGGTTGGATTCTTTAACCCAGGTCTTAGTTATTAAAGTTGAGGGAATGATACGATGTCAAAGACAAAGAATATTCAAAATTTTGAAAGTGGCTATGAAAATGAAATAGCTTACCAAAAAAAAATGATTAAAAATCTGCGACATTGGCAATCCTTATTTTCAATGTTTGTTGGTCTGAGTATTCTTTTGATATATTTCTTTATTCATCAAAACATTTGGCTAGTTACTACTGGAATAGTTTTATGCGTTGTTAACGTTATGATTGTATTCACTATAGGTTATGCCATATACAAAGGTCAAAAAAATGTTGACAAAATCGAGAATCAATATCAATTAATGCTCAAAACAGATGAATAGTTAATTAAAAAGTATTTCTCACTTTGATTGTGTGAAGTGCTTTTTAGTTAACATAATATCTATTTTTTGCTAAATATAATCCTTTAAAACGCTGATTTAAACGTGTTTTAACGTTTAGAGAGGGGGTTGACAAAATAATTGTTAAACTTTATAATTAAACGTAGTTGAATGATTTCAGTCGCAAGCCACATAGTTTGCGACTTTTATTATTTGAAAGGTGGTCCCTTTGGCAAATCGTATCCCTCAGGAATTTATTGATAACGTACGATCAAAAGTAAATATTGTTGACATTATAGGACAGTATACGCAATTAGTTAAGAAAGGTCGACAGTGGACTGGTTCATGTCCTTTTCATGATGATAGACACCCGTCTTTGTTTGTTGAAGAAAATAAGCAGGTCTTTAATTGTTTTTCGTGTGGTCGTTCAGGGTCAGTTTTTTCTTTTGTGATGGAAAAAGAAGGATGTAGTTATCCGGAAGCTATTCTTAGATTAGCGGAAAGTGCTAACATTCCTGTTGATAGTAGTCTTTCAGTAAATAATGGTAGTCAACTTGATGGTACAACACAAGCGATTTATCAGCTACATACTGATGCTCAAAGACTATACCAACACACATTGCTTAATACGACATCCGGAGAAAAAGCTCTCTCTTATCTACACAATGTCAGACAATTGAGTGATGAAGTAATTAAAACTTTTGGAATTGGGTTTGTCCCGAATGATGACCTGCTATGTAATTATGCCAAGGAACAGAATTTATCACATGAACTATTAACTGCCTCTCAACTATTTATTACTAATGATATGAATGGAGAGATGCGTGATCGATTTTCAGGGCGCATTGTTTGGCCAATAAGGACGGATGCGGGCCAAGTAGTCGGCTTTTCGGGTCGCGCATTAGATTCGGATAATTCAATTAAATATATGAATAGTCCCGAAAGTCCATTTTTCACTAAAGGTCGTATTTTATATAATTTGGATCGTGCTAAAAATGTGATTCGGCAGACCGGCACTGTAATGATTTTTGAAGGTTTTATGGATGTTATTTCGGCACATATGGCTGATGAAAAAATTGGTGTTGCCACGATGGGTACGGCTTTAACATCTGAACATGTTCGACAATTGACACGCCTCGCGAAAAGAATCTTACTTGTATACGATAGTGATGAAGCTGGACAAAATGCCACGAAGCGTTCGATTGAATTAATTGAAAATAGTCCGAAACACGTGGAGATTGGTGTCGTTCATTTACCAGACCAATTAGACCCCGATGAGGTTCGCACTCAACGTGGGCTAGAGGTGCTGAAGAAGTCACTCAATCAAAGTATTTTGACGCCAATAGAATTTTTGGTTAATGAGGCTAGAATTGGGAAAAACCTAAATAATCAGTCACAGTATCTCACATTTTTACATGAAGTGATGCAAATTTTAAAAACAGCGACGCCTGTTGAACAAGATATTCAGCTGACAAGAATTACTAAAGAATTTGGTACATCGAAGCAAGCCTTACAAGATCAATTACGGCAGATAAATATTCATCCAAGTCATTTACCTACTCAGCCGTCATATCAGCAGAAATCTTTCAATGAAACAGAGAATTATCATCAAGTTAGTTTTCATAACGAGGTTGATCGATACGAAAAAGTATCAAAAGTTGAGTTGGCAGAACGAGCGTTAATTATGGCAATGATTAAAGACCGACGAACCATGGAGTATGTTAAGTCCACTTCAGGATTTGCTTTTGTTCATTCAGAATATCAACTATTAATGATGTTAGCAGATATATATCAACAGGATAACTTAGGACCGTTTGATATTGCTCAATTTATGGATTTTATTCAGAAACCTAATTTAAATCAAAAAATTATGGCTATTGATCGTGCTTTCGGGGAACTAATAATTGAACACGATGCCATTCAGGATTACTTACGGATAATTATGAAAGAGGCGCCAATATCAAACCGTGTCGCAGAGTTGAAACGGTTAATAGAAATTGCTAAACAACAGCATGACGATGCTAAATTAATTCAATTGTCTACTGAGTTAATAGATATAAAGAAAAAACAAAATTAGTTTTGTTTATTGAAGTAAACTTACCATAGTCGTAGTATAAATTATAGGAGTAAATATGACATCTATTTCAAGTTCAAGTAAAATTTCAGAGATCAAAGACTACCTCGATGAACAAAATATTGTTTATAATAGTCGTGCCAAAAAAGCTGAATTGTTAGCATTAGCTCAAGGAAAAACGCCTGAGCAAGCTGCCGCCGCTGGTAAAGCTTCGAAACCAAAAACAGTTAAAAAGTCAGGGCCGCTTAAGAATCCTGAATATGATAAGGCTACAAAGGCATTGATTGCTGAATATAAGGCAGCTAAGGCCATTACATACGTTGCTTTATCAAAGCGTTTAGCAGAACCATTCAACTTAGATGAAGAAAACATTGAACGTTTGATGGAAAAAGTTGAAGATGCAGGTATTGCTATTGTTGATGATAATGGTGACCCAGCACCTGAAGTGCTGAAAGCAAAACAAAATAAGCCGTCAGATCAAGAACTTGCTGAAGCGGAAGAAACACCAGCGGGTATTAAAATTAATGATCCTGTTCGTATGTATCTTAAAGAGATTGGTCGTGTCAATTTACTTAAAGGCGATGAGGAAATTGAAATTGCCAAGCGAATTGAAGACGGGGATGTTGAAGCTAAACAAGAATTAGCTGAAGCTAACTTACGATTAGTTGTTTCTATTGCTAAGCGTTATGTTGGCCGTGGAATGCAGTTCTTGGATCTGATTCAAGAAGGAAACATGGGCTTGATGAAAGCTGTTGATAAGTTCGATTATACAAAAGGATTTAAGTTTTCAACTTATGCAACGTGGTGGATTCGTCAAGCAATTACACGTGCTATTGCTGATCAGGCAAGAACTATTCGTATTCCAGTGCATATGGTTGAGACAATTAACAAATTAATTCGTATACAACGTCAATTATTGCAAGATTTGGGACGTGAACCACTTCCTGAAGAAATTGGGGCCGAAATGGACTTAACTGCCGATAAGGTCCGTGAAATTCTTAAAATCGCTCAGGAGCCAGTATCTCTTGAAACACCAATTGGTGAAGAAGATGATTCTCATCTAGGTGATTTTATTGAAGATAACGAAGCTATTTCTCCAGCTGATTCTGCAGCGTACGAAATGTTAAGAGAACAATTAGAGTCTGTTTTGGATACGTTGACGGATCGCGAAGAAAATGTTTTGCGTTTGCGTTTTGGATTGGAAGATGGCCGCACACGTACTTTGGAAGAAGTTGGGCGCGTATTTGGTGTTACACGTGAACGTATTCGTCAAATTGAAGCTAAAGCCTTACGCAAATTACGCCATCCAAGTCGTTCTAAACAATTAAAAGATTTTATGGATGAAAGCACAAATTAATAATTTGATATTAAAAATTCTTTAAACTTAAATCATAACAGCGGTTCATCAACCATCCCGCTTAAAAAAACTAGGAGACATGTTTATGCAAAAAACAGTCAATACACTACAGAGCAATCGTACACGTAATATTACTTTGACCGCATTAGTCGCTGCATTATATGCAGCTATTACTTTAGTCATTGCCCCGATTGGTTTTGGGCCAGTCCAACTTCGTTTATCGGAAGGGCTGAATCATCTAACCGCATGGAATAAGCGGTATATTATCGCATTAGGGCTTGGTGTCTTCATTGCTAATTTAATTTCACCGTTAGGTTGGATTGACTGGGTATTCGGCACAGCAGGAACATTAATTATGACGTCCGTAACATATCTTTTAACTCGAAAAGTACATTATGCTGTGTGGAAAATAATTATAAGTTCAACAGTAGTATCTACTCTAGGAATGGCTATTTTAGCAGCAGAATTTACTTTTGCCTTTAATATAGGTGCTAGTGGTTCATTTGCATCTGGCTCTTCAGGTGGAATTTTTGCTCAGTGGTTTGCATATTATATTAGTGTTGTTCCAGGGGAACTTGTTTCTTTGATTGTAGGTGGTGTCTTGATTTTTACTTTGAACAAAGTAGTGAAGTTAGAAAAATGACAGAGCAAAGTTTTAAAAACAAAAATATTCTATTGACCGGTGCCGCATCAGGTATCGGTTTTTGTCAGTTAAAAACATATTTAAATCAAGGTGCGACAGTCTATGCTTTAGATAGACAAAAAATAAAATACATTCATCCGAAACTACATGCTTATCAAATTGATATATCACAACATGCGGAGCTAGAACAGTTGGTTACTACTATAGTGAGTAAAAAATCGATTGATATTTTATTAAATACGGCTGGTATTTTAGATAACTATGAACCTTCATTAAATATTGATTATGCTATTTGGCAACACATATTAAATGTTAATCTCACGCCAATGTTCATTTTAACAAATTGTGTACTGCCTAAAATGATTAGTCGCGGTCATGGTTATATTATTAATATGGCTTCAATTGCAGGTTTCAGTGCTGGAGGTGGGGGTGCAGCGTATACTACTAGCAAGCATGCAATTATTGGCTATACCAAACAACTTGCATTCGACTATGCTGATAAAGGTATTCATGTTAATGCAATTGCTCCTGGTGCAGTAAAAACTGCAATGACTGCAAAAGATTTTGAAGGAAAAGGTGAGATGGCTGCACAAGTGGCGAGTCAAACGCCAGCAAAACGGTGGGCAACGCCACAGGAAGTAGCAGATTTGACAGTGTTTTTAACTAGTCAACAGTCTGACTATATTAACGGTGCGGTGATTCCTATTGACGGTGGGTGGACTTTGGGACACTGAGGGTAAAAATGAGAACGTGTTTAAACACTCATTTTAGGTGACAATAAAAAGACGCATTCTTTTAGAGAATGCGTCTTTTACGTTTTAAAATAATTGCTAGCAATTATTTACTCGGTTATTTTGAAGAAGAAAGACCGGCAGTTAAATACGTATTCAAAGCAGTTTTTAAATCACTGTCTTTGATGCTAACATTGTTTTGACGTAAAATTTTGCCAACAATGGCTTGTATTTTACTTGTGTTATTAGAATTATTGATAAAGTCAGTGACGATTTGAGTAGATAATGTACTACGTAATTTGCTTATTGAAGGTTTTGTTGTCTTTTTATTCAATTGAATAACATAATAGCTACCACTGGTACCAGTAACTGGATCCGCTGAATAGTCGCCAACATTGTCTAACTTGAATGCTGCAGTTTGGACAGCTGAATCAATGCTAGTATTTGTTGAATTAAAGGCTGGCATTTTACCATTTGTTGACTTATAAGTATTATCTGTAGAATATTTCTTATAAACAGTGTTCCACTTATCACCGTTCTTTAATGCGGCAATAGCTTCTTTAGCTTTAGATTCATCTTTAGCTGTAATCATTGAGATAGTCGTGTCAGAGTGATAGTTTTTGTAAGCTGTATTGAGTTGCTTATCTGTAACCTTGTAATTTGCTTTAATCGCAGCGTTAATAATTAAATTATTTTTGATATTCTTTTTGAATTGTGCATCAGTTGTGTTGTTAGAAGCTAAGACACTTTTAAATGATGAGCCATATTGCGCTTTTTGCGCATCATATGCATTTTGAACATCTGAGTCTGAGACTTGATCACCGTATTTGGCTGCTAAGACTTTGTTGATGACCATGTTAGCAAATTCTTGTTGCCCAGCTGATGAGGTCTTGACATCTTCATAAAACTGTTTTTCCGTAATTTTACCAACTTTTGAAGTCATTAATGTTTTTGACGAGTTGAAACCAAGAAAGACTAGTCCACCGATAAAAATAACGACGAGTAGTCCCCAAATAAATTTTCGCATGTGATAATACTTTCCTTTTCCTAGATACAATATTAAATATTTTACCACAAATGCAACTAGCGCGCTTTAAACTTCGCTAATTCAGCATTGATATGTTCGGTGGCTTCATCAATACGAGCAAGATGAGGCTTATTTTTAAAGTTCATTTTTTCAATGTCTAACTGTATATCTTCGGAAATACGTTGTAGCTTGTCCATTTGTTCAGTTAATTCACGCTGTTGAGATTGCAGCTCTTTTAGCAAAAGAGAAATTTCTTTCATATCTGTTACGAGACTTTTAATGTTATCGAATAATTTCATATAATGCCTCTCATTCCGATATCGTGTGGAGTATTTAGTTAAAATTGAGCAGAAATATGGTCAGCGATTGCCTGATAACGTTCTGGTGAAAAATCAGCGCTGTTGTCAATGGTAGGAGCTAATATGCCACTTAGATTATCACCGTCATAACGAGGAATCAAGTGCCAGTGGGAGTGTATAACAGTTTGACCGGCAGAAACACCATTATTAGATTGAATATTAAGACCGGTGATACGGCTATCACTATTTTTGATGGCTTTTGCGATTTTTGGTAATTTTAACAATACTTTGGTTGCTATATCATCTGTATAGCCAAAAATATCATCAACATTTTGTTTTGGTACAACCAAAGTGTGCCCAGGAGTAACTTGTGAAATATCTAAAAATGCAATTACGTCGTCATCTTCATAAATTTTGTAACTTGGTATTTCACCCGCAATAATTTTATCAAAAATATCCAATACCTTAATCTCCATTTCAATTTATTCATTACTATTATAACAAATATAGCGTTATAACTAAAACATACATTTTTTATAGATGAATAGATAAATTCGTCTGTGATTTTTACCGTTTTCGTACAAATGTTATTGCATGCTTGGTATAATAAAATGTATGGGATTAAAAATTAACAATCTATCTGGTGGGTATGCTGGTAACAATGTTTTAAAAAATATTACATTTGATGTGCCCGATGGTAAAATAGTTGCATTGATTGGATTGAACGGTGCTGGTAAATCAACAACGGTTAACCATGTTATCGGTGAGTTACAGCCGCAAATGGGTTCAATCTGTTTGAATGGTACTAACATTGTGTCTGAGCCAACAATGTTTAAATCGCAGATTGCTTATATTCCGGAGCAGCCAATTTTATATGATGAATTGACTTTAGGCGAGCACTTACATCTAATGTTAGCGGCGCATGATATCGATAATGAAACATCTTGGACTCGTGTGGCATCGTTACTGACTCTTTTTAGATTAGAAAACAAATTAAATTGGTTACCAATTCATTTTTCTAAAGGTATGCGTCAAAAAGTTATGTTAGTATCTGCATTTATGTTAAATGCACCACTTTTGATTGTTGATGAACCATTTTTGGGGTTAGACACACTAGCGCAAAGAGATGTTATACAGCTAATACAAGAACAAGCTAGACTCGGTAACAGTATTTTGATTACAACGCATTTGCTAGCCTCAGCGGCATCGTTTGTGGATCAATTTGTGGTGTTGTATGAAGGTAAAGTACGATTTGTTGGCTCTCCCTCAGAATTAGCTGAAGAAAATCAATTATCAGTTAACAATCTGGATGAACTCTTTGATTTAATGCAGCGGGAGTTAGCTAATGAAGGGTAACAAGTTATTTTGGCAAAGATTCCGGCGAACGCAACGAACTAATGTTAAGTATTTCCGGTTATTGTTTAATGATCATTTTGTACTATTTTTAGTGATACTGTTTGGTGCATTTGTCCTTGGATATCGTGAACTATTAAATACATCGTATCCAATTATGTTTTGGCGTTCCAATTGGTGGCAAGTAGTTATCATTATTTGGTTGTTAATTGGTTTACACATTGGTGATTTGTTGACTTATTTTAGACCAGCAGATCGACTATATCTTTTAGGTAATGATTCAGACATTATAAAAAAATATCTTTCGTCTGCTATTAGAATTAGTATAATATATGCTAGCATTTGGCAACTAATATTTATTGGTGTTGTAGTGCCATTATTACTTCGTATTTATGTTAGTAGCATGGCAAGAGTTGTTGCTATAGTAGTATTTATAATCACATACAAATTGATTTTACTGTTATACGAACGAGATAAACTTTTTTTAAAGCAACGCAGGCAGACGATTAAAGTTTTTGAACCAAATTCAATGGCTGAAAAATTATTGTTTCAAATTTTAGTACCAAGTATTTTTCTGGAATTGATTCTTACATTAACTAGTTCGCCAATATACATTTTAGTAGTTGCTTGGTCTGTTTTAACGGTAGTTGCGTATCGTTACTTTTATATTAATCGTTTCAAAGCAAATTCATTTGCAATGAATTGGAATAGTGCTATTCAACAAGCGCAAAACCAACAGCAGCATGTGTTGCATTTTTTTTCGATGTTTGCTGAAATTCCTAATCAGCCGAAAATAATTAAAAGACGATTTTATTTAGATATTTTTTTGTATCGTCTGATTAAAAGCAAGCCTGCAATGCTAAAGTTATATTGGACACGATTAGCTAGAGATACTGAAATATTACCCCTAATTACTCGATTAATAATAATAGGTATGATTATTATTGGTGTGCTTAAGTCAGCTCCAGATTGGTTAATTATCGGTATTGCCATTATAATAGTGTATCTTGTCAATTTTCAGTTGTTACCCCTTTTTTCAGATACGCAAAAGAAACTTTGGACAAGATTGATGCCCATACCTAATTCAAACAAACAACAAATGTTTATTCGATTACATAGGACAATGAATTATTTTGTATGTACACTATGCATTATTACAGTTGCGGTAACCAACTTTTCAATGCAGCGAATAATATTGTTATTGATAGTGTTATCTGTAGTTATTATTGGACTGCAAAAGAGTTATATTCCATACATGATTAAAAAAATTAAAAAATAATGGAGATTTTTTATGCATTTACGCTCAAAACCTTGGGCTGGCGATTGGCTAGCAGAACATTCGAATATTGTAATTGATCAAGATCGTGCGACAGCGCAAATTGGTCAATGGCAATCTTTGTTTGATCAGAAACAACCAATTCATCTTGAAATAGGTTCAGGAAAAGGACAGTTTATCCTTGGCATGGCTTTGGCGCACCCAGAGATCAACTATATCGGTATGGAAATTCAAGAAACAGCAATTGCTATTGCGGCTCGTAAGAGCTTTGATCAAGTTGGTACATTGCCAAACTTACGTTATATTTATGGCAATGGAAACGGTGTTGAAACCTATTTCGAAAAAGGTGAGGTAGATAAAATTTACTTAAATTTCTCCGATCCTTGGCCGAAAAAGCGTCATGAATCACGGCGTTTAACTTATAAGTCATTTTTGAACTCTTATGAGGCTGTTTTGCCTGAACATGGTGAAGTGGAATTTAAGACGGATAACCGTCATTTGTTTGAATATTCAATGGTTAGTTTTATTGATTATGGTATGCGTTGGACCGCTGAAGATTACACGCTTGATTTGCATGCAGATGAAGAAAAAGTGTTGGGCAATATAGAAACTGAGTATGAACAGAAGTTTATGGCTAAGGGGCAACCAATTTATAAGATTAAAGCTCACTTCTAGAGCGACAAGGTTTACAGAGTATTATATAAACAAAAAACAACGTCTGATTTAGGCGTTGTTTTTGCTATCTGGGGACATTTGGGGACTTGAAGATAAAAAGGATAATGCTATCTGGTCTTGTTCCTGTTCTTTTTCTTTCAACATGTGAGCATAAACATCTAAAGTGATGCGAGTATTTTTATGGCCAAGCCTTTTTGAAACATAATCAATTGATACGTCATTGTATAGTAAAAAGCTAGCGTGTGAATGTCGCAAATCGTGAAATCTTATTCTCGGTATATCAAGATTTTCTAAAATATAATTTAGTCTTCTGGAAAACTGTCTATTGTAATAATGACTATAAAGAGGGAGATTACTTTGATGTTCATGTAAAACATTTTTTAAATCATTAGTGATTGATATTATGCGATGAGACTGTTCATTTTTGGTTTCTGTTACTTTTTGAACTGCGACCGAATAGGACTTTGATATAGATATTGTGCTCTTTTTAAAATCTATATCATTAATAGTTATAGCCGCTATTTCTCCAAGCCTAGCACCAGTCTCTAGAGCAATCAAAATGCCAAGGTCGGAATCACTGTCAATATGCTGATAGAGATAAGATTGCAATTTGACAAATTCTTTGGCAGATAAAACACCTTTATGCGCTCCGCTTTTAGTTGATCTAACTTTGACACGAGACCATATATCCTTCTTTATCAAACCATCAATATGAGCGTCTCTTAGCGATGACTTCACAATATCCCAGAATTTAGCGATGGTGGTGTAAGCGACTGTTTTTCCGTATTCGTCAAGTTTGTCTTGGATAAGGGGAGTGGTTAACTGGTCTAACTTTATACCATCAAATAAATTGATAACACGATGATACTCGCTTATGTATCTAGCTTGCGTAGATTCTCTTATATCCGGCTTGCGATATCTTTCATACCATTCTAAAAAGTATTCAGGTAAGGTTATTTTTGAGCGTGCAATTTCATATCCATCTATTTTAGAGCTTTCTACTTTGACTGCCCATGCGACTGCCTCTCGTTTTGTAGGAAATGTTTTTGTTCTTTTTACACGATTAGCACCCTCAATAGCAGAAACAACAGCTCGCCATTTCTTGCCACGTTTTTCAAAACTCGCCATATAAAAAAGCCTCCTTAAAAAGAGGCGCATATCTGGTATAATTAGATAGAACGCCCCGTGCGTTTATAGTATACTTTCAGCACACCTTGTCCGGTCAAAGATTAGGGTGTGCTTTTTTATTTGCTTATTTTAGAGACTTCATTGTCTATTATGTACGCCCGAAAGGGCATTAAATAGTGTTGCAAATTTTTTTATTGAACTTCCCAATGGTATCCAGCAGGTAATGACTGTCCAGGAGCAATGACAGTTGAATGGCCTTTTCTTGTTTGCCATGTATATCCGTCTTGGATCGCCCACTTATTGCGCCCGGTGTTATTGATATTACCATCAGCAGCTTCCGTAGTTGGAGTTGCCTGTGATTGTTCTGTTGTTTGTTGAGCAGCAACTGAATTAGCACGTGATTGAGATTCAGCAATAGAAGAACTCTGAGAACTTGCAAAAATTAGAGATGATTGGGCCGCTTCAGAACTAGCTTTAGCTTCTGCATCGGCGCTAGCTTTTTCAGCTGCTTCGGAGCTTGATTTTTCAGCCGCATCAATACTTGATTTCTGTGCTTCAGAGCTATTAGAAGATTCAGAATTATCATTTTCTTCAGAAATATCATCATCATCATTTTCAGAAGAAGACGATGATGAATATCTCTGTGTGTTCGGGTCAGCTGACTTATGATTTTCTAAACCAGAATGGAGGATATTGAATACTATCACTACTACTATAATTAATCCGTAAACACCTCGTGTTTTATACCACGGCTTAATTTCCCGATTTGTTTTTATATCACGAATTGACCATAATCCCAAAATCCAAAGTAAGAATAGGGGCCATAAAAAAAACATCGCTACCCAAAATAATGGTTTTTTCTTCCATAAATCAATATTTTTTATAAAGCTGTTATAATCAAACAATTTACAATTCTCCCGAACCTTTTAATGTGGTTGTTTAGCACATATATGTACGCCCGTTAAGGCATTGATTATTTTAAAACATTTTCTAATTTTGTACTGATCATCTTTGCATCTTCGATTGCCGTTGATATAGATTTTGATTTGGCTATTTTTTTGCCTTTTGTATTTTTATCAGAACGTTTGCTAGTTTGTATATCATAGGTTTTTCCACCTATTTTTATTTTTACGCCACAACTCTTAAACTTGCTTTTGTCTACACCGTGACGGGCTAAACCACCAACAACAGCTCCTACTGGACCCATTAGTAATCCTCCGGTTAAAGCGCCACCCGCTCCTTTCAAATGTTTATCATCAGTATCGACGTACATTGTATAACCCATTATTTGATTATAATTAAATGTTCCTTTATTAAAAGAAACTGTTTTTTTTGTATCATCAAACATGATAAAGTCGCTAGGGTTACGATAATAAACTGAACGTGTTTTCTTTATTAATTCTTGTTTACTGCGTTCGTTGGAATTTTGTATCATATTACTAAATTCTTTATTTATTTGTTTTATGACCCTATGTTCTTTGTTTGTTTTATTTTCTGTAGATGGGTTGTTACTTTTTGATTTGTAAATAAAGAATACAGTAATAGCAATAATTATAATAACAATTATCATTAATGACCTCCCAGCATTTTAATGTGAATGCTTAGCACATAATATGTACACCGCAAAGCGGTTTATAGTACGACGACACCAAAGATAGAGCTTTCGTGGTTCTCATCAATAGTCATGTCATCGTATTTTTTATTCAATGAAACAAATCGTGAACCAGATTCATCGCTAACATACTTCTTAACGAAAGCTTGTTGGTCGTAATCAGCAATAACAATCTGACCTGAACGAACTTCTGTAGTTTTCTTGACGAATATAATTTGCTTATCATCAAACAAGGGGAGCATTGAATCACCATTTACAACAACAGCGAAGTCGTGAACAGGAACGTCACCATTATATGAAACGATTTCTTTGTGACCGTCACCAAGATATTCACCAGTTCCTGCTGAAACCGCTCCTGATATTTCAACTTCTTTGATTAGAGGAAGTTCAACAATATTGTTTTGTTCATTATATTGTTGCTTTGCAAAGTCGTAAACTTTTTCCTGCCTGTTCTTATTAAGTTTGTTGGATACATTATATATCCTGTCAAGTACAGTTTCGTCATTCATAGGAACATCGGCACCAATTAACCAACTGGGATTAACATTCAAAGCTTTGGCAACTATGAATATTTTATCTTGCTTAGCAGAATATTTTCCAGATAACCACTGGCTAATAGAAGACTTTCCGATTCCTGTCATTTTGGACAAATCAGCAGGCTTTATATTTTTGTACTCCATAGCTGTTTTAAGTCTAGAGTTAAAGCTTTCCATATTTGTTCTCCTTAATATGTTACAAATTAAGTATAAACTAAAGTTCAGCAAAACTCAACAAATTTTTAAAATAAAGTTCAGAAAACTGAATTAAAGTGTTGCATTATAAAAATAAGGGTGGTAATATAAAAGTGTTCAGAAAAGCTGAACAAAATAAAAAGGAGGGACATTAATGATTGAATTTGACTACGAACGTCTGTATGGACGCATGAAATCAAAGGGTTTTAACCAAAGTTCTTTAGCTAGGAAAATCGGAATTTCACCAGCCTCACTAACTAATAAATTAAAAGGCGTTCCATTTCGTCAAGACGAGATGATGAATATCAGCAAGGTGTTAAGCATTAGTGATGAAGAACTAGCAACTTATTTTTTTACAGTCAAAGTTCAGAAAACTGAACATAAACAAAATGCATAGAAAGGAAGTGATCAGATGACAAAAGGGTGGGAACTTACCGAAGAGCGTAAGCAACAAATAAAGACCTACAACGAAATTGGTTGGCCTGCTTCACTAACTATTCCAATTTTAGAGCTTTACGAACAAATGAGCATTACGGCAATTAGGAAACATTTCCTAAGCCGTCCAGATGCACCGTATATTAAGTTCGACCAACGTGGGGGTGTTATTCCTAGGTTAGCTTGGGAAAAATTCAAGGCGTGCATGAGCGTTGGAAAAACATACGAAGGTGAAATTTAGAAAGGCAAATAACATGACAACAGAAATTATGCCGTTTGACTTTAATGGCAATCAAGTAAGAACAGTAACAAAAGATAACGAGACTTGGTTCGTTGCTATTGATTTAACAAAAACATTAGATATTAAAAATACATCTGATGCTTTGAAGAGATTAGACGATGATGAACGGTCTAGGTTTAATCTAGGTCGTCAAGGTGAAGCTAACATCGTAAGTGAAGCGGGATTGTATTCATTTATCGGGGCGAGTCGTAAAGCAGAGGCTAGAAAGTTTATGCGTTGGGTAAATCATGAAGTGCTGCCAAGCATTCGTAAGCATGGCGCATATATGACTGATGCAAAAATTGAACAAGTGCTAACTGATCCAGATACTATTATTCGTCTAGCAACTGAGTTGAAAACTGAACGCCAAGCAAAGGCAGAACTACAACAAAATAATTTGGTGCTCAATCAACAGGTTAACGAATTGAAACCAAAAGCCGATTATGCAGATGTCATTCTCAATAACAAAGCATTGGTAACAATTACATTCATTGCTAAAGACTATGGCATGAGTGGTGTAAAGATGAACGAATTACTTCATGAATTAGGCGTGCAGTACAAGCAAGGTACCACATGGCTATTATATGCAAAACATCAACGAAAAGGATGGACTCAATCAGAAACACATGAGGTTGTCAAAAAAGACGGAACAACGAAATTAGTTCCAAATACTAAGTGGACGCAAAAGGGACGACTTGGATTATATGAACTGCTAAAAGAAAATAGCTACTTGCCATTGATTGAAAAAGAAGAAATAGCATAAGGATAAAAAATGACAAACAAAGAACAATATCAAAAAACAGCACAAAAAGTAATTCGTTTGCTAGCTGAAGCTAGCGCAGAACTTCAAAATTCTAGAAGTGGTTACTCGCCAGAAACAGAAAGTTTTATCGATTACGAATATTACATTGAGTCAATCAAATTGCAAGCCATTGTAGATGCAACATTACAGGCTAGCGCAGATGTAAAGATTGAAAACAATGGTGATGTAACTTACCAAGTAAAGAAATTTTAGGGGTGATCCATGAATAAAAACATAGTAATGAATGAATTTGAGCAACCAAAGCTAGAGATTTTGATTGGTAAGTTAAACGAATCGGTAGAAGTGGCAGTTGATTTAGCATCAGGTTCGCCAGATGACGACTTAGTTGCTGAATTAGATACAACTGCATACGAACTAGGGGAGTTGATCCATAACTTGCGACAAATCAATAAAGAAGCAACGGTACACGAATATATCACAGGAGAAATATAATGTGGTTTTTACAAGTAATAGCAGTAGCGGTCGTATTAATAATAGTTTTCGTAGGTGGCGTTTTGCAAGGTGAGTCACAAGAACGTGAACATCAACGAAATAAGCGCCGTCTGGAACGAATGGGTGGAACAGATGGCAGCAACAAGTACATGCGTGTTAAATAAGGAGAAAAGCAATGGAACAATTAATTAGATTAATAAAAGGTTTGTTGGACGGCGAATTTGAGTTAAAAGAGTTTACACGATCAAATAAAGAAAATGATGACAACACAACAACTATGAGTTTTGGATTTGAAGTCACGAAAACAACTGATCAGGAAGTAGAAGAACACATTAAAGAGCCTACAAAAGAAAATGTTATAACCGAAGCTAATAAATTGTTTTTAAAGGCATCTGAATCAATAAGTCCAGAAGATATAAAAAACAACCCGGCACTTATAAATGAGTTAGCCGTGTTGCTAGATGTGATATTAAAATGAATCAGTTTCCATATTTAGATGACCGTACGGTTTCAACCAAAGTTTGGAAATCTTTCGCTGCTTGTTCAATTGTAATTGGTTCTGACTGGCTTAATTCTGTTCTCCCTAAATGAGTATATAACTGGGCGTTATGTTCATAAACAGAAGATA
Organism: Leuconostoc litchii; assembly: GCF_008107645.1. Taxonomy (GTDB): domain Bacteria; phylum Bacillota; class Bacilli; order Lactobacillales; family Lactobacillaceae; genus Leuconostoc; species Leuconostoc litchii. The sequence continues at coordinate 296,588 of NZ_SDGY01000001.1, forward strand.
GAATATTAGCAGCTAAGCTAAGAGTAGAATCACTATTTCCGGTAGGACCAGGTGTCATTAGTGGCATAAAAAAACTCTTTCTGTACCGATTTGAAAATCGGATACTCTCAAATTAAATTTGCAAACGTTAGTTCGATAACCCGAACGCTTGTATAAGTTAAGAATACCATTTTAGATAGAAAGAACAAGGTCAAAAAATGTCTTTTAAAAGCAATAAAATTGATGAAGTTTTGAAGAAAAAGCAACTCACATGGTACTGGTTATTTCAGCATACAACAATTGGTAAAACAACTATTTACGATATTAGAAAAGGTGCCAATAAGCATGTTGAGTTTGAAACCATGGAAAAAATAGCTGATGCACTAGATGTCAGCTTAGATGAATTTAGAACAAAAAAATAAGCGCCTAACTGCTGGAACAGTTAAAGCGCAAAGATATAAATTATTCGCAAGAAATTTATATCTCGATTATAGCAAGAAACGAGGTAAATGCAAATGGTACAAGATGCGTTAGCTCATTATCAGCCAGATGTTGAAAGTTTAGCATGGCGAAAAAAGCAGAGCAGAATTGAATACTTATGCAAAGAACGTGATGCAGCATTGGACGAAATTCAAGGTTGCCAAAATTACGTAGAAGAACTCGAACAAGAATTAACACAGTTAGAATCAGGAGATTAATTATGGCAAATGAAGTAGCACAAGTTCAAAAAATTATTAACAGTGACAAGATGCAAAAGCATTTTGAGGAAATATTGAAAGACAACGCAGCCGGTTTCTTAAGCGGATTGTCAACGGTCGTGGCATTAAACCCAGACTTAGCAAAAACAAACATGAATGACCTAACTAACGCTGCAATGCGAGCAGCCATTCTTGATTTGTCAGTATTGCCAGACCTTGGTGAAGCCTACGTTATCCCTTATGGAAAGCGAGCAAAGGTAGATGGTAAGTGGGTAACCAAAGATGTTAAAGCTCAGTTTCAACTAGGCTATCGAGGGATTATCAAGCTTGTACAAAATACCGGACGTGTTGGTCGTTTGGGTGGAAGTGCTGTTTATGAAGCAAACAAGCCACATTACAACTATGTATTTGATGAATTCACGATGGAAAACGAAAACTATGATCCATACGTAGATGGAGAAAGCCCAGTAGCTGGATACCTTGCATTTTATTACTTAGATGGTGAACGCATCGTCAAGTATTGGCCAATCCAAAGAGTGATTAATCATGCTATGAAGTTCAGCCAAACCTATAAGGGACCAGACCATAAAGACCGTTACGGTAAAACACCACAGACACCATGGTATACAGACTTTGATGCAATGGCTATTAAAACAGTGATGAAAGACCTGCTTAAGTTTGCTCCCAAGACAACCAAGGTTGCGCAAGCTATTGCAGAAGATGACAAGAACGAACGTGAAGCACGTGATGTTACTCCAGAAACAGAAGAAATCACTACTACTGACGATCAAAACGTTGTACCAGAAATTATTGATAATCAACCAGAAGAAGATAATGACAACCTGTTTTCTGGAGTAGATACAGGTGATGCACCTAATCCATTTGCTGAAAAGAATGAGACTTCGGAGGACGTAAAATGAGTGAACCAAAGACAGTAATGCCGTTAATTAGCTTTGAAAACGGTGTGGCACAAAACTGGAACGATTTGCGAGCAACGCTGAATGGTGTCGAAGTGACTGCGATTGATAGCAAAGTAGATGCGCAGAGTATGGCTGCTTTGAAAAAGGACATGAAGCAAGTATCTGACTTAATCAAGAAGTCTGTTAAGCAAAATGTTAAGGACTATGAACAGGAATTAACGGAACGTAATGGTGGATTGTTTGCTGTTAAAGATACCGCTGATTCAATTATTGAAGATATTACGGAAGAACAAAATACGTGGAATGTCGGTCGTCTAAAGCAATTACAACCAGTGTTGCAAAAAGAAATTGACGAACGCAACGAATCGTATCAACTTAAAACACCACTAACCATCAAGGCAGACTGGTTAAAGATTAGCAATTTTACCGCTACTGGTAAACCAACCGGAGCGCTAACAAGGTTATTGAATCTAGAATTTGTTCAAGCCAAAGCAATGGAAAATGAACCGCCTAAATTAACAGAAGTTCAAGAAGCGAAGAAAGCGATTAAATATGAATTTTCTAAAGTCTGGGACGATATCCAAGATGAAGAAATTTACACCGGCAAAGACTTCAAACAGATGCTTTCCGAAATCGCCAAACAATTAAATTAAGGTCGATATGACCTGATCATCGTCACTAAACTGATTAACCAGTGAAAAGAGTTTAAGTCGCTCAATTCGTTGATGTTCATTCGTATGATGGCGATGTGGCGTAACCACACGAAAGGGTGTGAAGCCCAAAGGAGGTAACAGTGGCAGATAACAAACAGGAAGAAAAACGGTATTTTTGGATAAAGATTCGCCAAGACTTCTTCACTGACCCTTATATTAAATTACTTAGAAGAATGGCTGGTGGAGACACCTACACCATTATTTATTTAAAAATGCTAGTTAAGAGCGCCGATACAAACGGAACTATTTATTTCCAAGGCGCTGGTCAAGATTTAGCAGAAGAATTGTCTTTGATGCTAGATGAGGGTGTGGAAGACGTGCGAGCGTTGCTTGCTTATCTAGAAGCTAAAAAGTTATTATTGCACCCTGATTTTACTGAGGATATTTACTTGGTTGCCACTCCTGATTTAACTGGGTCAGAAACTGGAGCAGCACAAAGAGTTAGAAAATTTAGAGCAAGGCAAAAACAAAAAACGTTACAAAGTAACAGTGATGTAACAACCTGTTACGACAGTAAGAGTAAGAGTAAGAGTAAGAACACAGAGTTAGAACAAGAGTTAGACACAGAGACAGAAACGCCGTACTCAAAAATAGTATCTCTGTTTGAAAATAACGGTTTTGGTTCTGTGGGTGGTATTACCTCACAAAATATTCAAGATGAGTTGAAAGACTTTACTGATAATTCAGATGTTGATGAGGCAACTAAGCTATTACAAAAAGCAATAGAAATTGCAGTTAATAACGGTAAAAACTCATTCTCATATGTTTGGGGTATTACAAAACGTTGGTATAACAGCGGTATTTTCACTATTGAAGCACTGGAAGCAGAAGAAAAAAAGCGAACCTTTAGCAAAGGATATGGAAATACAACTAAAAAAGAAAAGCTTGAAAACGGGGGCTACGGTACAAGATGAATAGCCTCAAGGACGTGTTAGAAAACGATGAACGCTTTACCAAGAATAAGGTTAGCGATGAAGAATTGCAAGCATGGCGTGAAAAGGTAGAACGTGAAGACCAGGAACGAGTCAGGCAAGCATTGTTTAATAACAGAGCACGTATCTACAAAAGAGATAGCGTTTGGGGAACTAGCGGTGAGCAGACGTTCACATTTCAGAAGTGGAATCCAAAAGTGCAACCTAACCAAAAGTTAGCCCACGATATTTGGAAGAAGTCAGCAGATATCACTAAGAGATTGTTTGATAGTAATTTCAACGTTCTGTTCTACGGTGAAGCTGGTACTGGTAAAACAGCCATGGTGTTAGCAATTATTGATGCGCTGAAACAACACTCGAATAAGTTGAGCATGTTTGTCAGTGTTATGGACTTACGAGAATTGATTATGTATGACTTCAATGACAATGAAGCAGCTATCAAGATAAAAAACATTGAGCGATCAATGCGTGAGGTTGATGTTTTGGTACTTGATGACTTTGGTTCTGAAGCGGGTGGTATGAAAAACGAAGGCAGTGCCACTGAAAGATTACAGCAGTTCTGGTTTCGAGTTGCTGAAGCAAGGCAAGTAAAAGATAAAGACGGCAACAAGCGTTACAGCACTATCGTGACCACAAACAACGATAGGGGCGATTTGGAACGCATGTACAACAAGAAGATTGTTAGCCGACTGATTACAAAAAAAGCAGAGAACACAGTTGTGTTTGACGGATTGGACGATGTCAGAGAATGAGTTATCAAATGATTTGTACAGAAAACGACAGAGTAATTATGCGAGACCCAAGAGTGTTCACGAAGTTTGACGATGTGGAGTACGCATTAGCAAAGCGCATGTGCGTTGACAGTGAGCCTTGGAATTGGGGTATAGAGGAAATTTGAGGAGTTGATTATGGCTAGAGAAATTAAGTTTAGAGCGTGGGATGGAGAAAAAATTCATCCCGATGTAATCAGAACATTAAGTTATTGTCTTATCGCAGAAGATATAACGGTTGAACAATACACAGGTCTCAAAGACAAAAACGGTGTTGATATTTATGAAAATGACATCATAGAAATTTCTGATACGTCTTATGGAGATAGCGACAAACATTATGGTGTTGTTGAATATAGCGAATATGCAGAGCTTGTCTTTGGAAACATATTACTTAGCAGAGTTTATAAGGCTATTAAAGTAATTGGCAACATACACGAAAACCCAGAACTGTTGGAGGAGTGAGGAAATGACATTTGATGAAGCAACAGAAAACATAAACGTATTATCAGCTTTTAGTAGTGGATATGGAATATCACCAACAGCTGTACGTGAAATTATCAGTACGTTGAAAGAAGAATATGCGCCAACTATTGAGATGACAAAAATACAACATAGCGTATTTGTTGATGAGATGGAAGACATAGCCACACAAGAGTACTTAGATTTGTTTATTACTGATGGGCTCGACTTAGGTGATATGACAGTTCGCGAGGCTCTGAATGCTTGGATAAAACCAGAAACAATCAAGGTAGTTGACGAATAGTGACTGAATTATTTGGACAAGTGAATAAGCTAGATCCAAACAAAGGGTTAGTCACATTGCGATTGAGCGATGATGATTTGCGCACATTGCAGAAGTATCACGCAACTAATCAGCAACAAGTTTTGTCAGTGATAGCCAGTGATGACAATGAGCCAACGCCAAAACAGCGTAGATTTTCGTTTGCGTTACTCAATGACATTTGGCTATCACAAGTAGGTGGATCGTGGTTAGAGACCGTAGAAAGCACAAGAAGGCATTTTTACGGCATGTACGAGTATTACCACGGTTTAGATTTTGGCGAATTTAGCCTAAGCGCAGTCAAGGGCAATAAGTCGGACACAAATGAATTCATCAACATGCTATTAGATTATTCAGTTTTGCATAACATCAGCTTGAGTGTGAAACCATTGAACGAACTAGAGCCACAAGAAATAGCGCATTGGGAATATCAGTGTCTGATGAACAAGTGTTGCGTGATATGTGGCAAGAGACCGAGTGACCTGCACCATTTAGACACAATTGGTCAAGGGGTGGACAGGCGCAAGACTAACCATTTGAAACACAGAGCCGTGCAATTATGTAGAACCCATCACCAGATGGCGCATTCGTTAGGAATTGAAACATTCTTACAGAAACACCACCTGACAGGCATCAAGATAGATGAGCGAATTGCAGAGGTTCATAGATTAAATACAGGAGATTGAATATGGGAATCAACAAAAACACAACATCAATTAGCGGGTTAATCAGAATGCTTCAAAAATATGAAGACCGACAATCTATTGACATGTTTGTTAAACATAACGCTGGCGGAATTGATAGGCCGATAACTCAATTTCAGTTAGTAGATGACGAAAGCGAGAACGTAAAACTAATCGTTAAAGATTATTAATGTCACAGAAGTAATTTAAGACGTTAAACACCGTTTAGGTATAAAAATACACTAAACAACATTTAAAACATCAAATGTAACTGTTTCTGTGGACGTGAGAGCAAATGAAAAGGAACAACATGTATGAGTAAAGAAATCAAATACGATCTGTTCAATGACCATTTTCAAAACTACAAGCAATATGGCATACCAAAAGCGCAACTTGTAATCGCTGATATTCCATATAACTTAGGCAATAACGCCTATGCTTCTAGTACGGAATGGTACGTTGACGGAGACAACAGCAAAGGCGAGTCGAATAAAGCCAATAAAACATTTTTCAACACAGATGTTGATTTTAAAATTGCGGAGTTCATGCACTTTTGCTCAAAAATGTTAATCAAGGAACCGAAAGACAAAGGCAAATCACCGGCTATGATTGTTTTCTGCTCATTTCAACAAATTCAAGAGTTGATAGATCAAGCACAAAAATATGGTTTTAATCATTACTATCCTTTGGTCTTTATCAAAAACACGTCACCTCAAGTATTGAAAGCCAACATGAAGATTGTTGGCGCTACCGAATACGCTTTGGTGTTCTACCGAGATAAGTTGCCGAAGTTTAACAATGACGGACGTATGGTATTGAATTGGTTTAATTGGGTTCAAGACGGACGATATCCGAAGATACATCCGACACAGAAGCCTGTGCCTGTACTGAAAGAACTAATCAATATCTTTACAGATTACGGCGACGTTGTGATAGATCCAGTAGCCGGTAGTGGTTCAACATTACGAGCTGCTATTGAATTAGACCGTAGTGCTTATGGCTTCGAGATACAGCGAGAGGTTGTTAAAGAGGCTAAGGAAAAGATGTTACACAATATGGCAACGACTTTAATGTTATAGGAGGCAGTGAGATGGCAACAAGAAAAAAACTAAGTCCATTTGAAGAAGCAAAGCAAGCATTTTTAACACCGGATGGAACACCAAGAGGTTTGGTGACTGGAGCATACGCATTGGAAGTAATCAACAAATTGGAAAGACGTATAAAAAGTCGAAATGACTTAATTATTATGCAGAGGGCAACAAGATAAATGTTTAAATTCGAGACAGAATTAACAGTTAATCCAGCACCTCATAATCAATCAAATTTTAATCCAAAAACGAGACAAGTTTTTAAAGGGGCTAAAGAAAAAGCGTACATCGCTGATTTAGAAGTTCGACTCAGAGCAAAGATTAACCGTATCAAATTTAAAAAATTTGGACCACAACCTATAAAAGTTGATTACATTTTTGGTTTCATGCCACCACAATCATGGAGCAAAAAAAGAAAGTTATCAGCACTTAATCACGAGACATACCCAACATCATCACAACTAGGTGATTGGGATAACTTATGTAAATCCACGCAAGACAGGTTGAACGCGCTGATTATTGAAGATGATCGTTTCATTGTAGACGGTCGAGGGCGGAAGATTTACACTGAAAAGCCTTATTTGAAAATTGAAATAGAGGAACTGTAAGCTATGACATTTGAAGAATACAACAAGTCTGTTCAAGACAGAAACAATAAACAAGCGGTATCTGACGGACGTTTCACTGATTCATTTGAACGCAGGTCGGCAGTACAACGCCACAAAATGGCGCAACGAAAGCAACGAGTTCGTTTGCTGTTACAAGAAGGTATCACAAGTATTACTGTTCTAGCGCAACATTTCACTATTAGCGTATCAACAATGCGTGGCGTTATCTATCAAATGGGATTGAGGATTGAAAACAGTCGGGTGGTTGTATGACGATATACAAAATAACGGCTGTACCGTCACGTTTCCTGGAGATATTTAACTCATACTACGATTATGAATACCAAAACGGCGAGTATGTGTCTGACAAAGACTATGAGGCGTTAAACGCAGAAGTAGAACATTTCAACACCAACGTGTCGAAAGCTGTGACTATAAAACTAGAGGAAGTGTGATGAGATGAAAATAAATTCAATATTTTTAGCCAATGGCTATGAAATTACAGTTTCAGGTTATGATAACGGCGACGTTATCGTTATTAACAATAAAAAATATCAAGTAAAAGCAGATGCAAAAAGTCGTTGATTTGAAGAAGTCATTTGAAAGGAAATGAGATGAAAATAGTTAGCTTACAGAGCGTGGGATTAGGAGATGACTAACAACCGTAATCTTAGACTGATACATTGGATATGAATAGTTAAAGGAGCATAGCGTGGCAGATAGAATAGACAAACTTTTGTACGACTATTATTCTGGTCGATTACACAGCAAGGTTAATAACAGAATAAGAGAAATTGAAACACCGACTAATAACGATGAAAATATTGGAGGAAGTCGCGCACAGAACAAACATATTAGGCCTGTTGACGATATGATTATTAAAAAAGAGCAAGATGTTGTGCTTAACAAATGTCGTGCCGACTTAATCTACGCAACAAGGTTGGTGAAAAGAATTGAAGACTCGTTTGATCCCGATATATGTAATGTTGTTAAACTTCATTTTGACAAACGATTAGGGCAAGACTGGTTGGCAATTGAATCAGTTACTGGAATTAGCACTAGGCAAGGGCAACGATATGTTAATTGGTTTAAAAGAGAAGTTGGCAACGTCTTCTGGTACGACAAAGGTAAGGAGCAAACTACAAATTTTATCAAGAAAGAGGCGACGATAGATGATTTAGCTGAAATAACTTCACTTATCAAAAACAGGCTCAAGGCTGTGGATAACTAAAAATACCAAAATGACGTCGCTTTTATGTCGCAAATTGACCTAAAAAAAGTGCAATAATGGTATTGTTGAATAATTAAAAAAAGCACCTTTGGGTGCTTTTTTGTTCATAATTTGCGGACAATATCTACTATGAAAAAAAGTAATTCTAGTAACATCACCATTATTACTGACCATAAATAAATCAACAAGTAAAGAAAGCTTATCAAAAAAAACATAGTAAAGTCATGAGAAACGAAGTAAAAATGTTCGTAGTCAAAATTTAATGAACAAACTATAAGTATGACATACACCGATATTATTTCTATAATTTTTTTTATTTTTACATTTATAATAAGGTTTCGCACATAAAAGAATAGTTGAACTGAAGCAGAAAAAAACATTCCCACTGCCCATAAAGAAGCAATTGTAAAGTGAGGGCTTGATAAAAAGTGAATTTTACTGTTAATTATTTCTGTTTTTTCTTTAACGCTTAGAGAAGCATCTGTTGCAATATAAAAAGTACCTAGACACAGCATTAGTATAGTAACTAACGTCATTAGACTAATACCGAGTAAACTTCGTTTGTTGGCAATATCTAATTGATTTCTATACAAATTTAAAGGATTTATATTCTTTAGAAAGTTTTCCCGCTTGTTTCCTTTTTGGTTTATCATAATACTCCTCTTTTACAAATATATTCATTGTACAATCTTGAACTACTTTAAGTCAAAATTATTAATACGATAGGTTGGAATATCTATCATTATTATGTGTTAGAAAGCGTTACATCACTGAAACGAGATTAGATACATCGGAGTAAGGGCGTGCAGGTGCGATGCCTGTTTGGCACATTGCGGTCACTCGCAAACACAACTTAGGATAATGACATTTGCCTGTCTTTATCGTACATAACGCACCTTAACGGGTGCTTTTTATTGGAGTTAAACATGAATGAATCAGAGAAGAAACTACGCAAGAGACGTAGACATATCAAACAGGCGACTGATGTTAATCGCAAGCACGCTGACATGATGAAAACGGAGAGCGTTGCACGACATGAACGTTCACGTATTCAGATTAGGTCAGAGGTGATGGAGAATAGGCAGATTGACTACAAGAGTCACATGAAGTGGTTGAATAGGCATTGAAGTTTTCGCTAATTGGAAAAGTTTCTTAAAGAGTGTTATTATGTTTACCATCAATAAGAAACAAGAAGGGGCTTAAACAATGAGAGTTGATACATCAAAATATCCAGAAGGTGAAGATGCTGTACCACCTGAACGAGTAAGAAGATTAAAACTACTTAGTAAATTAGCAACATTTATGTGCATTGCTATGTATATATCTTATATTCCGCAGATTATTAGTAACTTTTCGGGTCATCCAGTAGGTTTTTTACAGCCTTTGGTTGCTATGATTAATGCTTCTCTTTGGACTGGATATGGTTGGAGTAAGACTTATAAGGATTGGCCAATCATCATTTCTAACGTACCAGGCATCCTTTTTGGATTAGTCACTGTCATTACAATATACATTCATTAAGATAAAGCGCTTCGGCGCTTTTTGTTTTGAATTAAACTTTTGTTATGAGTTTGAAAGATAAACTACGTACTATAATGTATCAACAATTCTAGGAGAATAGATATGGCATTAGCAAGAGAAGACATTGATATTGAAAATATTAAACGTGAATCAGATGCTGATTTGATAGTTGAAAACATAATGCAGTCCACGCGTATGATCTCTCGTTTTCAGGATAGGCAAGTTAAAATGCGTGACGAAATAGAGGAACAGAAAAGAACTATTAGCAATCTTGAAGATGACATTCAACTGCTCAAAAAAGAGAAAAGGTGGAACATGTTATGGCGTAATAGCCTAGAAGGATATATTGCTAAGACACAAGTGTTTTTGGCTATCGTATTTTTGATCAATATGCTATTTACTTATTTCATGAGTAGATAGCAACGTGTAATGGTTAAAGACTAAATGGTTTATCTGTATTGATTAGTAACGTTATCTTATCCGAATTATTCAAAATAGTTTCGTTATTGTTTGAATCGCCAATAAAATCAATTACTGAGTTCCTCATTTCTTGACAAAAACAAGGCAGATACAAAACAAAAATGTTTTCGGTTGAATACTGTATGCCTACTCTATGAATTGCATTGCTTCCGTATGTAAATCTAACTCGGGAAAGAATTGAATTGTTTTTCTTCGAAATGTTATCAGTACCAGCGTGTATGTAGGCGCATCTTAATTTGTAAAAGTCTTTGGCATTTAATGATTGATCATAGTTGTTTTGATGTATGAAATATTGATTCATCCAGTTCTCATAACGCTCACCAGCCGGGTTACCAAAAGAATTTTTATCCAACGATGCACAAATATCAGGGAGAGTCAGGGCGACTGTTAGCGCAGCGTAATATTGTCCCTTTTCTATGCAACTCTGCATGTCTTTTAAAAATGGGTCTATCTTGTCTTGTAAAGTCATTATAATATCTCTCTTTCGATTTATTAAACAGTATATACCTTTAAGGAGAATGTCATGAAAACAAATAAACTAGGAACGGCACTAACCGTTGAAGAAATTGAAATAATTAATCACATTGCCGCCGGTAGAACTATATTATTAAACGCTGTGGTAGATGGCGATATTCGAGCTAAGCCGGGCTGTTACTTAGGCAACAGCTCTATTAATGGAACTTTCATGGTTACCCAAGATAATTTCTAATCCAACCCACGTCTCGCTAGTAGTATAATTACTGCTATTGGAGGTTGGAGATGAATAAAAAATGGTTTTGGTTATTGATGGTAGTTTTGGGAGTTGTTATTTTTGTAGGTGGTCCGTTATTTGTTCAGTATACACATTGGCCACAAGGAACTACTGGTCACGGAGATTGGTTAAGTTTCTGGGGCAGTTATTTAGGTGTAATTCCATCGGGACTAATAGCTTATTTTGTGGTAAAAATCCAAATTGATGCCGAACGGCACAATGAACATTTGAAACGTAATGAGGATTTATATATCCAAGATTTAAGAGAAATACATGAACTCATCAATGAAATTCGCTTAACAATTGTGATGATGACTACAGTATTTGAAGATTTAAAGAATGATATTGGCGATGCTGAATATTTCGCGAAAACATATATTGCTATCTCTGAAAAAAATAAACATCAATTAAGATATAATGAATATTTTAATAATGCTCTTGAAACCTTGCCCAAAGGATCTTCTAGTAGTATGGTTAATGAAATTAAAGATATGATTAAAAGTTTAGAACGATTAGAAGTTAATACAGAATTCTATCTAAATAAAATAAAAAAAGGAGAAAACAATAAAAACCATGATACGGAATATAAAGAGTATTTTATTAACGATTTTAGAATGTTAGGCATAAAATACGAGATGGTAGCACGTTTAATTAAAAAAGAAATTTCCAAATATTATATTGTCAATGAGCATATTTGATATAAACGTAAGCGCATAAGCGCTTTTTATTTTGCAGTGAATGAGGAGAAAAGATGAAAAAGTTAGTACGTGTTATTTGGAAGTTGATACTAACATTTGATGGTATTGTGTTTTGTTCAAGTGTTGGGGCTACTATTTGGTTTTCACTATTAAAAAAGTTTCCGTTAATTGATATAGATGCAAGTACAGCTAAAGTAATTTGCCATTACTTATTTATGTTATTCACGATTACTATTGTGCTGAACGTCTTATTGGCTTGCATTATGATTGCTGTTGATTTGTGGAGCAAGTCTGATGTCGGTTTTGAACAAGGTGGTTTGATTGTTGGAACAGCAAAATCAGAACAGATACCATTCACGAGAAGAAACCTAGACCGTGGTGCGCCAACTAAGCCGACCAAGCAATGAGGAGAACGTTATGCAATGCTTAATGTTCAATCACATACTAAGTCATAACGAAAAGAATAAATTGAGGAAGAGTATCATGAGAAAAGCAATTCAAGTAACAAATCAATTAGATGTAGAAGAATTAAACAAACTATTTGAACAGGGATATCAAGTTGAGAGTGCAGATGACAACGGCATTTATATTCTTAAGTATGATGAGAAACAACCCACTTTTTTGATTGCGTGTGACAATTCAATGGTTGATATTTCAAAAAGTCAACATACTGTAAAACAACCACACGTACGTATTGAGTTTGATGATATCCGTGATGTACCAAAGGTGTGGCTAGATGGGGAGCTGATTGGTGATGGTGCAGATAAGAAGCCATTGGTTAGTCTTAAAGTTGATTGGAACACAGATACAGCGACTGATAAGTTCAAAGGATTTGATGTTAATTATTTAGACTTGGATTCTAACCAATATCAAATGAGAGGGTATCATGAAGGTATGGTGAGATAAAATTTCTGTGTTATAACCGTTCAAAAGAACTATAATGTAGTCATAAAGCGAGGTATGAGCATATGAAGTTTGGAATGAGAACACCATCAATCAAAAAGTCTGTCAGTGCTAGAACAACTGGACGTGCTAAGCGAGCGGTTAAGTCAGCTATCAATCCTGCTTATGGTAAGAAAGGAACTGGTTTAATTACTAATCCTAGCAAGTCAGTAAAGAATAGTGTTTATCACAAGACAACCAAAAGCGTTCGGAGTTTGTTCAAGTGATGTAAGCTCAGCTCATTAAATTGAGTTGGGCTTTTTGTATACATAAATTTAAGGAGAAAACGAAATATGAATGATGTAGTAAATATATTTCTTTGCAAAGATAAAATGGATGTGATTGCGAGCATGACTAATTATGCAGACAATCAAAAGCGTTTTGGCGAGAACGTGAAAGCTATTCGTTCGCGAGCAACCGTTGTCGTTAATGGCAGTTGGGTCACTAAGTTTGTTAGCAGTCCTAAGGCTCTAGATGGTATGCATGTTCGTGAGATTACAGTTAGCACAAGAATGTCTACAGCTGGTGAATTAAGCAAATTAAAAGACATGTTGAATATGGCTAGGCAGGGACGTATAGCTATGAAAAACGCACAGATGTGAAGTGAATGGCTAGAGTAAAGATATGCCATAAGCCTGACTGTCACAATACCATACCTTATGCGCAAGACAATCCATACTGTGAACTACACAAGGCAATGTATCGACCCAAGCCAGAGTTCAAGCCTAAGTCATCTTATGAACGTAAGCGACAACAACGTGAGTACAACGCTAATAAGCGTGACAAAGAAGCCAATGAGTTCTACCACAACAAGACATGGAAGCATTTATCAGCAGGACTTAAGCAACAGGCTATGTTTACATGTGAATGTTGTGGACGTACAAGTACAACAAAAGGTTACTTAGTTGTAGATCATATCATCCCCAGAAAGATAGATAAGCGTAAGCAACTGAATAAGGATAATCTATGGGTGATATGCAAGAGGTGCCACTGGTACAAGGGGATGCTTGAGGACGACGTATATACTGACGGCTTATTCCTAGAGAACATAGACGCCAGTAAGTCTTGGGGTAAGGATGAGGTAAGACAATGGATACTTGATTCAATCAAACGTCATGATGAAAGTAAAGATGATTGATGTTGTTTAACATTTGATGATTACTTACTTATCATCATTGGTTATTGTCATCATTACAAGTTATTGTTCATCAACGAAAGGAATTGATATGAAGAACAGAACGAAAGCTAATCAACTAACAAACGAATTGATTAGATTGAAATTGTTGAATAAGAAAAAGAAACAGAAAATAATTCCGTTTGGAGAAAATTCCATTAGTTGCCTTCCGGTTTATCACTTGGGAAGTAAAGAGTTAGATTCGCTTTTAAAACAAAACGGTTTGAGTTGATTGTACGTATTTTATAAATTAAATCAGGAGTATATCTTATTATTATTCGGGTACAAATAAAAAATACCCCCGGGTGGGGGCAAACGGAGGGAGCGTCACAAGGTGGCGTCCTGAATTTCCGCAAATGACGAAATTAAAAATTTTTATTGGATGATTTTTTAATTTAAAACGTTGTTATATCAGCGTTTAACGTGTTGTTAATATGCTTTTAGTATACCACAAACTTTTGACGAAAGGGGGTGTTTATTTGGCAAATAAACGTAATGCTGGTAGGAAAAGAACGACAAGAACGGATGAAAGCCTTAGAGCTGATAGAAGAGAACGTAATTTAGAGTTTCAAGAAAAACAAAATGAACTTACTGAACTACAAGATACCCCTCCTTATCATTTAAAAGGGAGTGGGGTGACGATGTGGAAAAAAATAGTTCCTGAGTTACGGAAACTAGGTACCATAAAGCAAATTGATACAGTCAATCTTGAAGCATTTTGTTCATCATACGCAACATATATAGTTGCAGAAAAAGAAATATCAGAAAACGGTATATTTGCCTATAATTTTGATGATGAGGGCAATAAAACAACGGATTTCAGTAAGAAGAATCCTGCTTATTCAATTATGAATGATAGTATCAAGACTTTGAAATCTTTAGCTGTTGACTTAGGGTTATCATTTGATTCACGCTCAGGTCAGTTGGTTCCGAGTGACAATGTAGTTAGTGAATCGGATAAAAAAAGTGGATTATGGGCGGTGAATTTTGGTGCAGAAATTTAATCTAGTTGGTGTAACAGACGTTAAAGGTGCTGTTAAATCAGAAAAAAGACGTTACAAAAGATATTTAGATAAATATAATGATCCTGCTACTCAGTATGCTTTTGATGTTTTGTTCACTGATAAGTATATTACTGGTAGAGATGCTCAGCTTGCTTGTTTTAGGCATATGCAAGACTTGGGTAGACAACGTAATAGTGATTTTCCGTATCATTATGACACGGCGTACGTCACTATGATTGAACATTTTACGAGAATACTTCCTAACCCTGATAATTTTAAAGTGACGTTGAAGCCTTATAATTGGCAGTCATTTATATTAGATAGTTTATTAGGTTGGCGTACAGAAGAAAATGGTACAAGATTTACTACGTCTAACATAAGTGTTGCTCGTAGACAGGGTAAAACGTTTATTGCATCCATGCTTGTTAATTTCTACTATTTTATGGTTGCAGCAGAAGCAACATCACAAGATTTTCTTGTTGCTAGTTATGATAGTGAACATGCCACTAAGCTATTTAACGATGTTTCTATTCAGGCCAAAAAGTTGTTAAAAATGCCGGAGTTCTCAGCATGGGCTAAAGAGAATGATGTAGATGCACAAACACAACAAGTTATTGGTCGGGTAAGCAAAAATACCATTCGTAAAGGAACATCAGAAGGTGGAGGATTTGATTCGTTTCACAACGTTATTGCTGTTTATGACGAAATTGGTAATCTTAAGCCGGACAAAAATGAAACTCTTAGACAGATAACGTCTGGTCAAAACGGTATAAAAAACCGTATGTTTGTCAAGATATCAACTGCTTACCCAAACGCTAAAGTGAAGTTTAAAAAAGACCAAGATTTGATGCGCAAGATTATCGAACAAGATGATTTGCGTGAAGCTGATAATACTTTCCAAATTATTTACGCTCAAGATAGTGAAAATGAGGTGTTCAATGAGGATATTTGGCACAAGTCTAATCCTAATTTGAACGAAATGAGCGAGGACAAGTATAAGTCCGAAATCAATAGTTTGATTAAAGATAGAGATGATGCTGACAGAAGTGGTGAATTAGCTACATTTGTTAATAAGTCATTAAATATTTGGAGCCGTAAGTTCCAAAATAGTTATTTGTCTCTTGAAAACATTCAGAAAAACATTATTGATGATTTTGATATATATGGCCGTGAAGTTTATATCGGGTTTGACGGAAGTCAAAGCAATGACAACACTTCATTCGGGTTCATATTTCCATACCGCGAGGTTAAAAAAGACAATTATTTTTGCAAACAATTTAGTTTCATACCATTTTCACAGGCTAAAACGATTGAAGCAAAGGAAAAACAAGACGGTCTTAATTATCGAGAACTCGAAAAGCAAGGTTTATGTGAAATAACCAGAAGTCCTGAGGGAACAATTGATAAAGACCAAGTTTATCATTGGTTAGAGCAGTTTATCGCAAATAATGACCTGAAAGTTAAAATGATTGCACTAGACCCCAATTTATCTGATTGGTTATTAAAACGTATCGAAAACTATCATGATGAATGGCCAGTGTCTACCGTACGACCAACTTCACAAGTATTGTCTAATCCAACTAAAGATTTGCAAGCACAATTCATCAACGGAAACGCTGCTATTTTGAATGACCCACTTTTGATTGATGGATTTACAAATGCTGTGTTGATTGAAGACAGAGGTGGAGCTGTTAAGATTGACCGTTTGAATAGAACAAGTGATCACATCGATACATCAGATGCATTGGTCAACGCACATACTGGAGCACAGTTCTATTTTGAAGATTTTAAAGGGGATGATTATAATCCGTTTAATGATTTGAGCCGCGATGAGAAGAAAGATTACTTTAAGAGGATGTTTGGATGATAGTAAAAATTATGAAAAGTATATCTAATTTTTTTGATAACTGGCTAGCGGCAATTCTATTTATTATAGGAATAGCGCTGATTGATATCGGTGCTTTTTATTTTAATGCAATTATTGGTTTTATCGTTTCAGGACTTCTGTTTATAGCCATGGCGATAATTCTTAATATGGAAAGGAGGGAATAAATGAATGGGTTTAATGACTTCGAGAAATCGACAACATAAAATCAGTAACACAACTTATCCTAGTACGCATGGATATGATCCAGTTATTTCACAAATAGCAGGTCTTCCTGTTGGATATATAAGTGGTGCAAACGCACTAAAAAACAGTGACATATTTAGTGTAGTTAATCGAATAGCCAGCGATATTGCTAGTGCCAAGTTTAAAACTGAAAACACATATGTAAGTGAGCGACTTAATCAACCCTCAAAGTTGATTGGTCGTTTTTCATTTTGGCAGGGTGTCATTATTCAATTGTTATTGAGTGGTAACGCTTATGTACCGTTGGATTTGGATTACTTAGAACAAATACCGCCATCTTCGATTATTAGTATTGATATTGACAATGCTAATCAAGGCGCTGTTTATACATTAGCTGAGTACAACAACCACCCTGAACGCAAATTAATGCAAGACCAGATACTTCACTTTAGGCTAATGCCTGACGCAACTTATCAATATCTTGTGGGAATGTCACCGTTAGAAAGTTTGACCAAAGAGCTGACTGTTTCAACAGCAAGTACAGACCAAAGCTTGAACTTGATTAAAAACCGTATCACGCCTACTTCTGTTTTACAGATTAGTAACGCTTTATTGGAACAGGGCGATACTGATGCGGCGCGTGAGGCGTTTGAAAAAGCTAACAATGGCTCAAACAATGGTCGGTTAATGGTTTTGGATTCCAACTCTACGTTCAGTCAATTTGAGATGAAAGCTGATGTGTTCAAAGCATTAAACAATAACGCAGAGTATTCTGCTAATCAGATTAGTAAGGCGTTTGGCGTACCTGTCGATATGTTAGGGGGTGGTAATAGTACAGAAAGCCAGCACAGTAACAGCACACAAATCAAGAACTTGTACTACGAGAACTTAATTAGTTATGTAGCCCCAGAAATTGATGAGATTGCTTTGAAAATGAATGCATCAGATCTGACGCTTGATATGCAATATCTTGACGACGCTACTCGTGTCAGTCAAATCAATGACATGGTTAAAGTTGGCACTTTGGGTCAAGCACAGGCTGAATTTATGCTAAAGCAATATGGTGTGTTACCTAATAATTTACCTGTCTATGTTCCATCGACGCAGGGGGAAGGAGAAAGTGAATGAAGTTAGATATTAAAGGCATGATCACTAATGATGATGATGCAGAAATATATCGTGATTGGTTAGGAATGACTGTTACCTCACCAACTGATATTTTAGGTAACTTACCTACTGATGGTTCTGATTTAGAAGTTGGAATTAATTCAGGAGGCGGAGAAGTTGATGCTGCAAATGAAATTTACACAGCATTACGAAACTATCCCGGTAAAGTCATTACACAAATTGAAAGCTCTGCTTACAGTGCTGCTTCAATTATTGCCATGGCTGGTGATACAGTTCAAATTTCACCAGTTGCTCAGCTAATGATACATAATGCGTCAACTTATGCAGGTGGTAACCACAATGACTTGGATAAAACATCTAACGCACTAAAATCCACCGACAAGGCCATAGCTAAGGCGTATTCTGTAAAAACAGAGCGTCCAGTTGATGAGTTCCTTGCCTTGATGGATAAAGAGACGTGGATTAATGCTGACGATGCATTAGAACTTGGATTAGTTGACGAAGTAATGACTTTTGAAAAAGAGCCAGTCATTAATTCGGTTAGCGATGTACTACCTCGCAAAATCATCAATCGTATCAAAGATTTGGTTGGTGAAAATCAAAAATTGAAAACTAACGCAACCGATAGTCAACCAAGTGAACACGACAAACTCGTGCAAGCTAAGTTGGCTATTTTACGTAAATAAGGAGAAAAATATGACTAAAGAACAACTACAAGCGGCATTCCGTGACGCTAGCACTAAAGCATCTGATTTGAATGCTAAATTGAATAACATGGTTCAAGATGATTCTGCTTCAGTAGAGGATATCAAGAAGGCTCAAGATGACTTAACGGATGCTAAGACACGCCGTGACATTTTGAACTCTCAACTAAAGAGCTTTGAAGACGTTGAACCAGAGCCTAAAAATGATGGTAAAAAGACTAATATTTTGGACAATAAGGCCGCTGAGCTTGCCGCAAAAAAGCAAGGTATCAACGACTTCATTCATTCTCGCGGTGCAAAAATTTCTGATGCAGTTGCTTCACAGGTAACATCGTCAGAAGTTGGTGTATTAATCCCAGAGGAAATTATTTATGATCCATCTGCTGAAGTTAACTCAGTTGTTGACTTATCAACTTTGGTTAACAAGACACCAGTTACCACTCCAAGTGGTAAGTATCCTATTTTGCAACGTGCAACTGATCGTTTCAATTCTGTTAAGGAATTAGCAGAAAACCCAGCTTTGGCGGAGCCTACTTTCAAGGAAGTGGACTGGTCTGTCGATACTTATCGCGGTGCAATTCCTCTTTCAGAAGAATCAATCGCTGACACACAAGTTGATTTGACGGCATTGGTTGGCCAATCAATTGGTGAAAAGAAGGTTAACACATACAACGCCTTGATTGCACCAGTTTTGCAAGCATTTACTGCTAAGGCAACTACGAGTGATACATTAGCTGACCAAGTAAAGCACATTTTAAATGTTGATTTAGATCCAGCTTATGGACGTGTTATTATTGCTAGCCAATCATTCTACAATGCCGTTGACACATTGAAAGATAAGAACGGACGTTACTTACTCCAAGAATCAACTGCATCACTGGCACAAACTTCTGGAAAGACGTTGTTAGGTGTGCCTGTTTATGTAATTGGTGATGAATTGTTTGGTAATGCTGGTGACCAAAAAGCATTTATCGGCGACATAAAGCGTGGCGTGCTAATGCCTAACCGTCAAGAAATTACTTTGGCTTGGGAAGACAGCAAAATTTATGGCCGTTACCTAGGTGCTGCTTTCCGATTTGGTGTTAAGCAAGCTGATGACAAAGCTGGTTACTTTATTACTAACACAACTACACCTGCATCTACAGATGGTAAATAAGGAGTAATTTATGGCAGATGAAACAAATTCACCTCGTGCGCCTTCAACATCAGCAGGTGTCACAGTTGGTGATATGCAAGACTATTTAGCAATAGATGGCGATGATAATGTTCTTAAGAGTTTGATTGAATATGCTGAAGAAGATGCTCGAGGGTCGATAGACAGTACTATCGATATTGAAATATATCGCAAATTACCAATATTCAATCAAGCTGTTAGAACTTTAGTTGATTTCAATTATTACAATCGTGGTGCTTTATCTGGTCAGCAAATTGCTTATCCTAAGTCTTATCAGTACATGCTGAACAAAATCAGATGGAAGGCAGGGCAGTCAAATGGTTAGTGGAAAATTAAAACCAAGCAATTTTATTGGGAAAGTTGAGTTTGGAACTGTTAAATCTGTTTTAAACAAAAACACAGGACAAAAAGTACCTACTTTTGTAGTTTCTACTAACAAAATGCGATATGCGCCCCGTAGTCGTTCGATTACGCAATCTGATTCTATTTTTGGAACAAGTATACAAGAAACTAAAATAATCGCTGTACGGCACAATGAGGTCCTTACAGAGAATTTAAAAGTTCGCTTTGTAAAAACGGGTAAGGTTCACGACATCAAATATATTTCATCCGATGAAAGTAATACACCGGTTTCGTTTGACTACATCACCATTACTAAAGAACCACTGGGGGCATTTGATGGAACTTGATGATGCTTTAGATCAATGGCTACGCAATGTGAACAAATTAGTTCCTAACGTTAAGCAGAGACAAAAGATTACGTTAGTTGGAGCGGAAGTATACAAAACAAGGCTCCATGATATTACTAAAGCCAAACATTATGATGAAAATCATAAAGACACTAGTCAAGTAACTCATTTAGCTGATTCAATTGAAGTTTCTGGAACAAACATCGATTACATTCGAGATGGTACCTCATTAGTTGGTTTTACCAAAAAAGGTATTAATCACGCGCGTGTTGCTCGTTTTTTAAATGACGGCACTAAATTTATACCAGGTGATCACTTCGTTGAAGACGCTAGGCGTAGTTCTCGACAAGCTGTGTTAGCAGCTCAATATGCCGAATATCAGCGACTTTTGAAAGGTGGTAATTAATGATATTACCTATTTTTGAAGTTCAAGAAATTATAGAATCAATGAGTTTTGCTGATGTTGTTTTTGTAACGATCATTGATGAAGAATATCTTAAAAATGTTACTTCAACAGTAGTTCTAGTGATTGAAACGGTTAATGACTTGGACAGGAGAGCCAACAACCGTTTTAGAAACATGAATTATGGTGTTGAAGTACAGATATTTTACGGAATCAACTTCAGCAAGCCTATTCTTGATACAGAAATAGCATTAGCACGACTATTAGAAAAAAATGATTGGCAAACAACCCAATCTAAATCACACACAAACGACCCGAAGACTAATCAAGTCACTAAGGTCTTTTATTTTGAAAAAAATTATATTTTGGAGGATTAATTCATGGCAACACAAGGTATTGTTACTCTTTATCTAGGAAAAATTAGCAATGCTACAGGTCAGCTACTAAAGGGGCCTGATGGCTTAAGCGATACAGGGGTTTATGAGGCAGACGGACACGAAAATGCCACTGCTGAAGGTGCTACTCAAATTCAAATTCAAGGGTTGGGAACAGCACCTACTTTACAATATTCAAATGATAAGGCTAAGCGTACAACTAAGCCTCATTCTTATCCAACAGCTGAATTTACAATGCTTGACTTAGGATTTGAGGTAAAACAAAAAATTCTCGGAAAAATTCAAACAGCAAGCAAGGCGTTTGTCGATGGAGAAGAGGAATCACACATAGCTGCTATTGCCGTTACTAGAACATTAGATAAGCAACATAAAATTTATTATGCATTTGCTAACGGAACAATGGTAGAAGGAAATAAAACACTGGGAACAAATACCAATAACGAAACAGATTCGAATGATGTTATGACATTAACAACAATGGATCCAGTTGTTGCTACACAATTTGGTGGTAAACCATATTCTGTATCATCTGATTTGGTAGATGGATTTACACTTGATGCGTTAATGGCAGAAACTTTCCCTGGCTATTCAAAAACAACAAGTGGAACAACAGGTAGCACAACCGGTCAATAATTTGATTTTTAACTCGCTTTGGAAATAAACAGTACATGAAAATGGGCGGGTTACATTTTTAGTTACTCATAGTTACCTTTAAACCTTGTAATAATATATATATATATTTATATAGTATTTTATGTAACTTTGTAACTTTTTCCTATTCAGGCTATGCCTATCAAGGGATACAGAAGTTACATTTTTTTCGTAAAGTTACACAATTTTTGTAACTTTTTTGTGCTTACACATTTTTTAATTTAAAAAAATGTAACTTTGTCACTAAAAAAATACGTCGTTTTGTAACTAAATTTAGGGTGATTTTACCCGTACATATCAAAATAAAAGGAGCCAAAATCATGGCAGTTAATACAGAAAAAATTAAGTTGAACAAGTTCGGAATTCGTAAGACGGTGAATATTCGCGCCACCTTTGGTCTATTAGAGAAATTAGATGAATTGGATGTGACCTTGTTGGAATTGCAAGACACAGAAGGTATGGATTATATCGATGTTCGTAAGAACGGTTTGAAGTCAGCACGTTTAAAGATGGCTTTTGTGCAATCTGCATTCGAATTGAAAGATGAAGAAGTTGAAACAATTAAGAATAATGTTGATCCAGAACAATTTGGTGAAGCATTTGAATATGTTACTTTGCGTATGCGCGGTGTTACTGATGAGAACTACAATGTGTTAGTTGCTGAAGCTAAGCGCGAACAAAAAGAACTCGAAGCTGAGGATACAGACCCAAAAGAATATTTGGTCGAATAAGAAGGCTAGTATTCGACAAGAAAAACCAACTGGAGGAATTGCGATACTTTAAAAAACAACTTTTTAAAGAATACGGTATTTTGCCAAGTGATTTAGATAATCAGGAATATTTTTCGTTTATGAATATGCTTAATGCAAAAGAGCCTGATAAACGTGCTGGTGATCCATTAGCTATTGCTAAACAAATGGGATTGAACATACCGGGGGAAGGAGAGTAAATGGTTGAACGAATTCAGGCGGAGATGGCCACGTCTATTGCTTTAGATACTTTAAAAGCGACTAATAGTTTACGTGGTTTGAACGATGCTGTTACTTCTGTTAAAAACGCTTGGAAAGCTCAAGAGGCGGCGGCTAAATCCTCAGGCGATTATTTAAAAGCTTCACAGGAGCGATACAATGGTCTGAGCCGAGAAATGGAAGCTCAGAAAAACAAAATAACTGAATTACAACAACGTCAAAAGGGCTTAGACACCTCTACAAAAGAAGGTGCCGAGTCCTTTTTAAAATACGAAAGAAACATCCAACAGGCTAATCAAAAATTAGCTAGCTTAGAGTCTCAGCAACAACGTGCTAAGTCATCAATGGAGTATCAAACCAGTGGTTTAGCAAAATTGCAACAAGAATATAAGCAGATGAATCAAGTTTCTGATTCGTATGTCAACCGTTTGAAAGCGGAAGGGAAAGAAAGATTAGCAAATATATCAAGTGCTAATTCGATGAAGTCTTCGCTATCAAACCTCTCCCAACAGTACGTTAAGCAATCAGAAGAGCTGAAAAGAATTGAGCAGGCGAGTGGTTCGGCTAGCGATGCATACAAAAGGCAAGCTGTTCGAGTGAATGAAACGGCAACAAATGTTGCTAACATGAAAAACGAGTTGAAACTAACTCAAGCTGAAGTTAACCGTGCTAACCCATATGGATTAAGTAAGTATGCCAGTGGTGCTAATGGCGCATATCGGGCTGCTGAAAAAATGGGAAACGGATTCAAAACAGCTGGTCAAAAAATAAAAGACATGGCTTATAGCAGTAGCATTGCCATTGTTGGTATTGGTGCTATTTCAATTAAAGGCGCTGAAGCTGCTACTAATCTGCAAGAATCTTATGTTAAAACATTTAACTTGGCTACAACTGGTGGTGAAAAAGCTGCCGAAGCACAAAAAAATGTTAATCAGATGCAAAAAGATGGTGCCAAGTATTCTGTTGAATATGGTAAGTCACAACAAGCCATAGCCGATGGGTACCAAGAACTAATCAAACGTGGCTATACTTCTGCCGAAGCATTGGGTGCTATGAAATCTGAATTGCAGGCTTCGGTTGCATCTGGTGATGATTTTAACGATGTTTTGAGTGTTACATCTCAGGTTGTTGATGCGTATGGTATGCGTACTGATAACGCTGCTAAGATGACTAAAAATACCAAAGAAGTTGTTAACCAGTTGGCTTATGCTGCTGATATGACAGCTACTGACTTTCAATCTCTTGGTAAAGGAATGGAATATGTTGGTGATTCTGCTCATTCAGCAGGATTTAAGTTGTCTGAAACATCTGCAGCCATGGGTATTCTTTCTAACCACGGTCTTGAAGCTGATAAAGCTGGTACTGGTTTACGTAAGGTTATTAACTCTATTACCGGTGCATTATCTGATCAAGATGCTGCTCAAAAAGGTTCTGTAGCTTCAATTGATTCGTTAAATGAAAAGATTGCAGACCATCAGAAGAAAATAGCTGATTATCAAGCTGCTGAAAAGGCTGGTACAAAGAGTTCAAAAGCTGCTTCATCTGCTATTAAAACGCAACAAGAAGCGATTGAAAAATTGAACGGTAAAATACAAGCCATCAAGTCAGGTGGAACTGGTGACATGCTCAGTAAATTGGGTATTAGTCGCAGTCAATTAGTTGATTCAAATGGTAACTTGCGTGATATGACAACTATCATGGAAGTTATTAACGAAAAAACTAAGAATATGGGTACCGCTCAAAAGAACTCAGTATTTAATAGTTTGTTTGGTACTACTGGCCAGCAAGCGGGTATTATTTTAGCTCAAAACAACCAAGAGTTGGATGAGTTAAATAAAAAAGTTGAAAAATCAGCAGATGGTCAGGGTTATGTAGCTAACTTAGCTAAAAAGAACATGACTACTGTTAAAGCTGAATTGCAACAGTTTAGCCAGGCTGGACAGGCTGTTATGATCATGATTGGTAAACAAATGTTACCAGTTATATCAGAGGCAGCAGTTAAAATGGCTAAAGCCTTTAATTCAAAAGAAGGTCAAGATGGATTAAAGAAAATAGCAGATGGCGTAGCTTGGGTAGGTGATAAGTTAGTTGGCTTAGTTGAGTATATTGGCAAACATACTGGCCAAATTAAAGCATTTGCAGAAGTGTTTGCTGGTATATGGGCTTTCAAAAAGATAAGCGACACAATAGGTTGGATTAAAACAGCCATTGGTACTTATAAGGAATTGAACGGTGTCTTAAAAACAACCGCAGCATTAAATACAGCTGCTAACGCTACTGGCTCAGTAGGTGGTAAAGCTGGCGCTACGACTACGATGGTTGAAACTGCAGCAACCACAAGAGCAGCTGGAGCAGGAGGCGGATTAGCAACACTATCTACTGGAGCTAAAGTCGCTAGTGTTGCCAGCAAAGTTGTTTCAGGATTAGGTATAGCGCTAACTGCTGCTGATGTAGGCGGAAGCATCGCTACTGCTATCAGTTCTAAAAAGTCTAGTGATAAAATCAGTGCTGCATCTAAGGGTGCTGGTGCCGTAATAGGCGGTGGTATTGGAGCAATACTAGGAAGTGTTATCCCTGGTGCGGGCACAATGGCCGGTGCTGCAATCGGCGCAGGTATCGGTGATTCTCTTGGAAGTACAAAAACTGCTCAGTCAATTACCGCTAAATTTAACAAAGGTCTTAAAAAAGCTTTTTCGGATAATAAAATAACTATCAAAGCACCGAAAGTTGATGCGAAAGACGCTTATTCAGAGTTGAATAACGCTTCTAAAAAATATTATGCTGAAAAGCAAAAGCAAGACTTACAAGATATTAAGCTGCTAAAGAAAAACGGTTATCTTACTGAACAAGAATATCAAGATAGATTAAAAACTATCAAAGAAGAGGGTAAAAAGGCTAATATTGTTGAAAAGCTAAGCCAATCTGATCGAACGGCATTAACAAAATATTATGCACAGCAACGTCAAAAGCTTGAAACTTCATACAATAAAGCAAAACAAAAGGATAGCAATAAATGGGATAGCTTAATTGCTAAAGATGCTGCTAAGTATGGAGAAAACTCTTTACAAGTTCAAAAGGACTATAAAAAGAAAGAGCAAGCACTTGCTAAGGACGATCAGGCCAAGAAAAAGGCTGTTAATAAACTAACTGTCAAAAACGCAACTGAAACAACTGTTGAAGAAGCTAAACTACACACAACTTTAACTGGAAAAATTAAGTTATCTAACAATGAGCAAGTAAAGTTGATGGATAAATTAACCAAGGATAAAGGACGGTTAACTAATAAACAGTTACAGGATATTACTTCTAAGTCACGAGAAGAATACAACAACGTCAAAAAGTACGCTGACAAAAAGCTAGATGCTGCACAAAAGGCTGCTGATGAGCAACTCAAAAAAGTTACTAAAGCTGCTGATAAGCAACGCGATAACGTTGTTAATGCTGCTAAAAATCAATATAAAGACGCTAAAAAAGCCGCTGATAAGCAACGCGATGACACGATAAAAGCATCCGAAAATCAGTTTAAAGGGAATAGTCAATGGGCTAAAGACCAACGTAAAAATGTTAGAGATTCTGCTAACAAACAACATGATGAAGTTGTTAATGCTGCAAAAGATCAGAAAAATAAAACGGTTGATGCAGCGAATAAGCAACACGATGATATTGTTGGTAAGGCAACAAGTCAGAGAAATAAAACATCCAATGCTGCAACACAACAGCGGAATGAAGTTGTTGATAAAGCATATAAACAAAAAGATAGCGTTCTTGATGCTGCTGGTAAACAAGGAAATGGCGTAGTTAATAAAGCCGTTCTCCAAGCCAATGGTTCTATGGAAGCTGCTTCAAAGCAAGCCAAAGGAACGCACAGCATTTGGAAGGGATTAGGCGATTTCTTTAATGGCTTGGTCAAAGGATTTGGTATTAAAAGTGTTGATGTTAAAAGCGGTGGAGATTTTGGATATAAACCTGCCACAATGCAAGCTTTCGCTACCGGTTCTCGAGGTGTATCAGGTGGGAAAGCACTTGTCGGTGAAGCTGGTATAGAAGCAAGATATTCCCCTTACTCGGGTAAAGTTGATTTTCTAGGTACCAATGGTGCTCAAATTGTTAACCTTAACCCTGGTGACAAGATTTTGAATGCCAGTGATACAGCTAAGCTATTCCAAGGCGGTTTAGGTAAAACATTGCCAGGATACGCTAAGGGTACATCATCAATTGAATCATTTTTATCTTCTATGACAAAGGGTGCTTCTGATATTTGGGATGATGTTTCTGATGCAACAAGTGAAGCAATTGAAAAATTAACCAATCCAGTTAAAACATTAACCGATATGGCATCTAAGATATTCGATGTTAATAAACTAGAAGTCGGTGATACAGGCCACAATTCATCTAGTGGAATGGTTAAAACAAGTATTGAAGATGGTTTCGGTAAGATGCTGTCTAAGCTTAAATCTGGATTTGAATCAAGTGGTAACGCAGGTGGAAGTAAAGAATCACCATCCGGTAGCGGTGTTACAAGATGGCGTTCACAAGTTGTAGATGCCTTAAAAGCTAACGGATTGAGCACATCTGAATCTATGGTGAATAAGGTGTTACGTCAGATTCAAACTGAATCAGGTGGAAACGAAAAGGCTGTACAGGGTAACATAGGTGACGTTAACAATGCATCAGGTGACCTAGCTAAAGGGCTTATGCAGGTTATTAGTGCTACATTTAATGCCTACAAGTTCCCAGGTCACAATAATCCATTCAACGGATATGATTCATTACTTGCGGGTCTTAACTATGCCAAGCATACCTACGGTAACGATTTGTCATTCTTAGGTCAAGGACATGGCTACGCAAACGGTACTATCACCAACACACCACATCTAGCAAATATTGCCGAGGGTGGAATGACTGAAGCGGTAATCCCTTGGGATTTGTCTAAAAAGTCTCGAGCAATGGAATTGTTAGGTGAAACAGTTACTCATTTTGCACAAAACACTAGTTCTAGTACAACTGTTACTGAGAATTCAGATAGCAACCTATCAAGTATGATTGAGGCTACTAATAAAACTTTAAATAGTGTTGTTGAGTTATTGTCAGGCATCTTAGGTCAAACTACAGAGGCTAATCAGTCAGTAGATGATATTGCTATGAATAAGTTTTCTAAAGCCGTGATTGCTAGAGCGGTTAGATCGGCTAATTAAACCAAAAACTCGCCAATAAATACACAATACTTCGGGGCGGGTTTTAGAAAGGAGTACATATAGTGAATAGTAATTTAAATAACGGCGTAAGTATGTTTACATTACAAAATTCAAGAGGAGAAGTAGTTGATTTAGATTCAGACGACTTATTCGGATATACACCTACGGGTTTAGGTGCTGTTTTTTCTAATTCCTATAGTCAATATGACAGTTACTTCAATCCGACTAAAACAACAATTCAACAGGGGCAAATGTCGTTAAATATTTTATTTGGTTCGGTTGAAAGCCAGTCTTATCAAACGTTTTCTGATTTTTCTAGGTTTCTAGCATATCAACCGTTAACACTGATTTACACGACAAAATCGGGAGGTTGGTATCGTGATGCAGTATTATCTAGCTTAACAAAAACAGAAATAGGCGGAACTACTGTTATACAAGTTGATAGATTAGTTGAACAATTCACTATCGATTTCATCAATCCTTGGTATAACAATAAAACTGCTGAATACAAGAGCTATGATGCAGACCCTAATCTTATTACATATGGTAAAGGCTACTTTAATTACATTAATCCAGCTACATCTTCACCAAATTTACTATTAGGCTCTCAGAAATTTTCTTTTTCAGGAAACATTGGTCCTAATGCTGCAACACCATCTATAGAAAACTATGACTCAAACACTAAAATGTTACATATAATAGCTCCTCAAGGTTCAGGCGCCTATGCGGGGATATTTATGGGGAATGAGTTATTAAAAGCTAATAATATCTATTCCTTTAGTTTTGATATTAAGGGAACGGGTATACCATCTAACTTTTTTGGTTGGGGTGATTATTCCAGTGATAGAGTACAAAAAGGTTCAATCAGCGCTGATTGGTCTAGAATGTCTATATCAGGAACGGTTACAAAAGATAATTCAACAATTCTTTTATATTTCAACACAGATAGCCAACCATTAGATGTTTATTTAAAACTATGGAAGATAGAGAGTGGTAATGTTCCCACAGATTGGACTCCTGCAGTTTCGGAAAGTAAAGCAACATGGAATTATGGATATTTTGGGAATGGTGACTCGTC
Organism: Leuconostoc litchii; assembly: GCF_008107645.1. GTDB lineage: Bacteria > Bacillota > Bacilli > Lactobacillales > Lactobacillaceae > Leuconostoc > Leuconostoc litchii. The sequence continues at coordinate 326,020 of NZ_SDGY01000001.1, forward strand.
TGGATATAAAAACGAACCATACGCTGATTTTGCAAAAGCAGACATAACATACATTGAAAATTAAGGAGGTAGATATGGCTTTTATACCAAAAACTTGGGTGCCACGCGATGAAGTTACATCAGAAAATTTGAACAGAATAGAAAAAGGAATTGCTGAAGCAAATAATGGTATTTCTGCCACTGAAGCTAATACTTTTACAGAACAACAAACTTTTTCAAAAGGTGCTAAAGGGGATCTTATAGGAAACGCAGATACAGCGACAAAGTTAGAAGTACCTATTGTTATCAACGGTACTAATTTTGATGGATCGAGTAATTTAGAGATCCATGCTCCTTCTATCAATACTTTGTTTGATAAGTATTCAAACAATTTTCATTTTCAAATGCCAGATGTTGGTTTTATGAATGACATTCAGTCGGCTTTTTATAGGGATGGCTTGTGGCATTTATATTTTTTGTACAATGCTGATTCTCGCTTAGATTCAAATGGCAATCAGACGGGCGGTAACGGCACAGAATGGTATCATGTTACAACTACAGATTGGGTTAAATGGAATTACGAAGGGGTAGCCATTCATAAATACAAAACAAATTGGGGAGATGTAGCTACCGGAACTATATTTGAAGATGTTGGGAACTACTTTGGTAAAGGTCAAAACACCTTAATTGCATTAGCAACGGGTTATGGTGGTGATAAAGGTCAAAATACCATGGCTTATTATTCGACAGATAACGGATATAATTTTACAGCTTTACAAGCTGACCCTATATTAAAAAACGGGCAACCAGATGGAGCATATCCAGATTTTAGAGATCCATTTTTGTTCCATATAGATAATAAATGGGTCATGTATATGGCTGAAGGAGCTAAGTTTGGCGTATATGTTTCTGACAATCCAACTAGTGGTTATGCTTATAAAGGTTCATATAATGCACCAAACAGCTTACTTGAATGCCCTAATTTGTTTGTAATGAATATTGATGGAGACAAAAATAATCAAAAATGGGTACTATTCTATGGCGGAAACGGTGGAGATGAGACGTCAACAGGCACATTTGCATCTGTGGGTCATTTAGATACTAACTATGTATTTGTACCCGAACAAGAAAATATACGTATTGATAGAGGACCGGACTTCTATGGTTCTAAAGTATTTGCAGATACTTCAGTATCAGATGTTAATGACCATGTGCTTTCAGTAGGTTGGGTAGGCAACTGGGGTTACTCAACAATGATTCCTAATGATGGAAGAATGGGAAACGGCTCATTAACACGTTCAATTAAGTTACACAAAACTGATAATAATTATTGGTTTAGTAATGACATTTTAGGAATTGTGCAGGATTATTTAGATAATCCCATTATAGGTAACAATCTAGCTTCTAATATAGCATTGCCGATGTTTAAAGGCGATGCTTTTTATTTCAAGTTAAGATTGAAAGACATGAGCAATTATAAGGGTAAGGCAGGAGTGGAATTTTATGGAAACGGGTATGACACTGAGTTTACCTTTGACTTTAGTGCTATGACTTGTACAGTCCATCGTTATTGCAGTGATTTCACGAAGAATGCCGCTTTTAGTAAAGACAGAGTATTTCCGATATTTATGTCGAATATGACTGATGTATGGCTTGAATTTTATGTTGATCGAACAACGATAGAGCACTTAACAGCAGATAGGCAAGTATATACTATGGCTAAATATCCACGTGGGCGAAGTCGAGAGAGAATAGCAATTACATCTTCAACTGATATTAAATTTGATTACGAATACTATCAGATTGTCAATGAAAGGAGGGACTAATGGCTAATCAATCTTGCTATTATGTTTATAAAGAATCTAATATAAATAGTACCGAAAAGGCTATGAGACTAATTAATAATTCGGAATATTTTGGTGTACAAGATGGTAGTCCTTCCATTATCACAATTAATGGTCCATGTTCTGTACAACCAAGTTGGACAATATTTCAAAATGGAAACGTAGTAGGTACTGACAAGTTTTTGTTAACAATAGCTAGTACGCAAAAGTTAATTGTTAGTTCTCATCCAGAATCACAATACTCACGTCTTTACAATCAAGATGGAACATATGTAGATGTTTCTCAATTACAAGATTTTAGTAAAACTAATTTTGTACGTATACCAGTAGGTGAGTCGGTTGCATTATTTTATTTAGATAAAACAGCTGACGTTAATATTACTTTTAAAGAAGAAAGGTTATTAGTATGAGCCTATCATTACAAATAACTGTATTTAATGGTGATTACCTTACTATTAGAGGTACTTACCCGCTTTTATCATATGAGATACAGATGGATGCCTTGTCAAACGCAACTTCGACTTTTACAGTTGTCAAAAATTCTGCAATTGAAACAGGTGACTATGTTGCAGTAAAAAAGCCTAATACAGCAACAATTATGTATTATGGTCAGCTAACTACTGTTGATACAGATGATGCTACTGATATTATGACGTTGACAGCTAATTATATATGGAATGTTCTTAATGGTGACATTTTAGTGGGAAATAAGAGTGGTGATAGTTATGAAAGTCATCTGGTTAATTTGATGAAGAACTATTTCACTTCTACTGCCTCTACAAACGTTTTGAGTTACTCGCTATTTAGCACAACTAGCACACCGTTTGCGGTTACTAGTTCGGATATTACGACCAGTAATTTTATTGATTATATGATCAGAGGATTTAAATTACATAATGTTATTTTTGACGTAACAGAGATTGGACAAGGAATGTTAAATGGCATTCCTTTTTATTATCCAAAAGTTACCGTTCATCAGGTAACTGATGTTTGGAATATCAAAAATGATATTTATGACTTTATCAATTGGAATGTTAGTGATAGTCGCTATCTTAGAGGATATAACAATGAGTTAAAAATAGTCGATAAGGACGGGACTAATATGGAAAATCCTTCTGTACTATCTACATATTGGTTACAAGCAGATGGCACTATTACTAATAAATTGAATGATAATGTTATAAAACCTACTCAGGTGCAACTATATTTATTTGATAAAACAGCTACTGATAATCCAACTTATGATTCTATTGCATCAAGTAATTTGTCAGGAAATACTTATAGCCATAGTATTCAATTCTCGACATCTTTTGATAATAATTTTTTACCATTATCAAAAATAAAGTTAGGGTTGCAATCAAATATTTACTACAACGGCAAACAATATAAATCAGTCTTGAGTGCTTATAGTTTGAGCAGCAGTAGTGACTTAATCAACTTAACATTTGGAAATCTGCGCTTTGGAAAGTCTGATTTATTCAGCACAACTTAAGAAAGGAAACAACATATGACAATGACAATGTACCAATCGGATAGAAACTTTGTTAGCCCAGCTAATGATGCAAGTCTCTATTCAGCAATGGTCAATGATACGAATGGTACTTTAAATAGGGGGAAAAAGCTTAATGTTACTGTAAATGGATTAACTGCAACAGTGGATACAGGGCAAGCGCTTATACAAGGACGATTAGTCGAAATACTTTCTGCAGAATCAATTACATTACCTTCTAACACGAGCGGGAAGATAGTAGTTACCGTTGATTTAACAAAACAAAATGATGTGTCAGGGAATGCAGGCGATTCTAGCTATAGCGTTACTGTTAATCAAGCATATATATCTGTAATAACATCAGGAACAATTACACAAGATGATTTGAATAACGGTGGGTATATATATCAACTACCTATTGCTTCGTTTGTTTCAACAGCAACAACAGCGACAACTACTAATATTCAGAGTTTGTTTAGCGATACAGGCTGGTTACCACTTAGTTTGCCATCTGGAACAGGGACTAATGGCGGTTCAGGGTGGGCGCAATATCGTGTTAAAAATAACATGATGATGATTAGTTTTTACAATATAAATTGTGTTAATAACGTTAATCATAATCAGATAGTAGTTATTCCAGAATCATTGCAACCAGTAGGTGATAATCTGAGATATTTTTCAATTCATAATTACAATGCTAATACGGGATACGCATATCCTGTCATGGCTACAGTTCAGTCAAAAGGACACGGTGCAGTGGTTTACGGTATGTGGAATTACAGTGAAGTCGCAAATTTGACTGGTGCTACTGGCACAATTCAATACCCGATTGGATAAGGAGAACTGATGAATAAAAGTACCACAACGTATTATCATGAGTCATTTAATGACGAAAATGGTATACAAGTAGCTAGTTTTTCAGCTCAATATAACGGTACTGTTAGTAACATTGCAGTATCTTTTAATACTATTGATAAATATTTGACTAACAAAGATGGATTTGATGAAGCATTGAACAACTTCATTACTAGCATAAAAAAAGATATTGATCCGGTTATTAATGACAGTGATTTTCATTCGTCGAGTGTTTCAGAATCTGAATCAATTAGTATGAGCGAAACGACTTCTGTTTCTAGTTCAGAATCTATAGTAACGAATGAATCCAAATCTTCAGTGAGCGAGAGTATAGTAACTAATTTATAAAGGAGGTGAATAAATGCAAATGCCACATGATTTGTTGAGTTGGCTAACAGTTGGGTCTATTCTTCTGGGTGGTTTGTGGTGGGTATTGAAGAATACCATTGTGAACTCAATCAATGGGTTGAGAACTGATATAGCTGGCTTAAAAAACGAGTTGAAAATATCTAATAGCATCACAGATAATCATGAGATACGGCTCACTAAATTGGAAACGTGGAAACACGATAAATGGGAGGTTTAAAATTGAATAAATTAAAACGATGGGTGATTGCTTCTATTGGAGCGGTTGCCTTTTTAGTTGCCATGGCTACGGGTGTGTCAGCTAATACATTAGGTATTGATGTGTCTAGTTACCAGGGCACAACTACAAGTTACTTCAACTCATTCAAGCAAGTTGGCGATAACTTTACAATGGTTAAGTTAGGTGGACGAGGAGGTGGTGAGGGTACTCATTATAGTAACCCTAGTGCTTACGCACAAATCCATAATGCTGATGCTGTTGGCATGCAAACGGGTGGCTACTTCTGGGCACAAGTAGGTGACTCAGTCAGTGAAGCTACTTATTCAGCTCAATTAGCCGTTCAGGATGCACAAAATGCAGGTCTGGCTAAAGGTTCATACATCGCAATGGATTATGAAGCGGGTGCAGGTGCAAACAAAGCCAACAATACAACGGCTATTCTAGCTTTCATGGATCAAATTTACGCCTCTGGATACAAGCCAATGTTTTATTCTGGTTACTACTACATGAACACGAATGTGGACTTATCAAGAGTGAATGCACGTTATCCTAATGCTTTGTGGGTGGCTTGGTATCTAACTACAGCTCATCAATCAACACCACCTATGCAATACTTCCCTAATATGAGCAATGTGAAGATGTGGCAGTATGGCGATAACCACTTTGGCGTTGACGGCAACGTGATGGTTGTTGGTTCATTGGATAACAATACGCCAGCTGAAAAGGTAGCTTCAAAGGCGACACAATCAACTGCTGATACATCAACAACAACTTCAACGACAAAGTATGCAACATTCAGTGGTGTATATGTCGCTGATTACTGGACTAAGTACAATAACAAAATGTACGGTGTCAACATTGATATGAGTATCAAGCCTATCGATTACAACAACTATATTCCTATTTCAGCTATGACATTGACTGATAAATATGGCAACAAGTTGCGTAACCAATATATCCAAGGTAACAATGGACGTATGGAATACTTCACTTTGAACGGTAAGTACAAGGTAATTAGTCAAACTGCCACAACAGTCAATGTTGAAATTGGCGGTGAACCCGTTAGCATGATGAAGGCTTTTGCCACAATCAAATAAGGAGAACACATGGACACAAATACAATTACTAAATTAATTACAACAATCGCTATTGCAGCTATTCCAATTATTGGTGCATATTTCATCAAGGTGATTTTAGGAAACAAACAGGTTGTTAACCTGATTCAAGTGTTATCTCCGTTAGCAAAAGATGCCGTAGTGGCTATGCAGAAATTAGGTGTTACTAATTATCTAGAAGGTGAAGCTAAGAAATCAGGAGCAGTTAAAATTGTTACTCAATCATTAACTGCTTTAGGTTTCTCTAACGCAGATAACAACTTAATCAAGAACGCAGTTGAAAAAGAATACGCGCTATTGATTAATGAGTTAGATCATACTTACCCTCAAATTACAGAGGAACAAGTTAAGGCGCAAGAACAAGCCGCTCAACAGCAAAGTGAATTAGCTAAGGCTGATGAGTTAGCCAAAGCACAACAAGCATTAGCTGATGCACAAGCGAAGGTTAATGCGTTGCAAAATTAAATATAATAAAAACCCGCCCGACTGGATTATTTCTGGTTGGGCGGGTTTTTATTTATTGCGCTATAATGATTAGTAAAATAATTATTAGGAAAAAGTTTATGAAGAGAATGACAAGGTGGACGTCGGAAACTCCAAGATTGATGGCTGTTGATGAATCAGGAACCTCAAGATTATATGATAACGAAGACGAACGGACAGAAGAAAACAGATGGATTGTTATTAGTGGTGCTATTTTTAGTCAGTCTGACAATGAATATAATATTGAGAAAATAATAAATCTAAAAAATAAATATTGGGATAATGGAATGTTTCGCGGAGAAAGAGTTGTTTTTCATGGCAGAGAAATAAAGAAGGGGATCGGCGCGTTTTCAAAAAGAGTAATTGATAGAGATGCATTTATAGACGACTTAAGCGTAGTGATATCGGAATTACAGTTTGAAGTAGCTAGCATTTGTATAGATAAACATAAACACTATGATAAATATTTTACGCCAAATAATCCGTATGTTTTGGCATATCAATTTCTTTTAGAACGATTTTGTATGACCTTGAAACCAAAAGAACACAGTAGTGTGCTCAATGAATCGAGAGGAAAAACAGAAGATAACAAACTATATAATTTGATTAAACCGTTTTTAGATGAAGGTGAACCGTACATAAGTGATCAAATACATCAAATTGATCATGTCTATTTTAATTCTAAATTGACATCAGATAAGAAAAAATCGCATTTCATGCTTGAAATTGCCGACCTATCATCATATACTTTACACAGGTATTTGAGAAATGATATTAGCACAAAACTGTTTCAATCTTTCAGAAATAAGTATATAGGTGGTCACCCAATCAGAGGGCATAACTATAAAATATTTCCTAAAAGCTGTTATAAAAATTGGAGAATAGATTGATGAACGAGAGTGATAAAGTAAAGTCAATACGAGCGTGGAACAGAACTAAAATTAATAAACAAAAAGATTATGAATTCCATAGATATAGTCAAGATCATAAGCGGGTTCATCAAGGGACAATCTATAATGTAAATTTTGGATCAAATTTAGGATATGAAATTGACAAACAAAGACCAGCTTTGGTTGTTTCAAATGAAACTTATAATGAAATACCTAATGGGATGGCAGTAGTTGTTCCATTGACAAAGAATGTTCAGATTAAGGACGATGGAATTCCAGTGTTCGGCCATCATTTTATTCTCAAAAAAGAGATTTTTACTTTTTTAACATACGATTCAACACTTAAGATTGATCAAATTAGATCTGTGGCTAATAGAAGAATAGACTCGAATCATCCTATCGGTGTTCTAGACGAAATTACTTTATCAAAGATTAAAAATAAAATCACTGATTTTTTTAGTTGAAATTGCATTTATTATAATTGTATGCTATTATGTTTATATTATCTCGTGTATGCGAGAATCTGGTTCGGTTTTCCGAACGACGGAGCTGTGCTCCGAATGATGTGCTTTAATAGCACTGCCGGTTTTTGCCGGTTTTTTATTTGCCCTAAACTCGCACAAGTGATGTCATAAAAAGCCAACTGGATTAAACTCTGGTTGGCTTTTTTATTTGGGGAAAATTTGGGGACTTCCCATGAACTTTGTAGACTTTTATAAGGTATTAAATTCATTAAGATACCGTTATAACGGTTTATAAGCATTGAAAAAAATTTAAAGGGCGTTGAAACTGAGTATGAACAGAAGTTTATGGCTAAGGGTCAACCAATTTATAAGATTAAAGCTCACTTTTAGAGCGACAAGGTTTACAGAGTATTATATAAACAAAAAACAACGTCTGATTTAGGCGTTGTTTTTATTTTTAGAGCCATCTAGGACTTTAGAGTAAAAAACTAATGTGTTTTCCTCCTGTTTATGTTGTTTGAACATATACATCTGTTAGTGTGAATATTTTTGAAACATATAAGCAAATAAAGTATCTTCAATCAATTATTAAACAAAAAACTAACGATTGCCTAGTGATTGCCATTGTATTCTCAAATTAATGAAACTAAAATGTACATATGGTTTTCAATTTCTCATTTGCCATGAAAACCAAAACTCTAATCTTTGAACCGCGTGCTGCTTATGTCATGTGGTTCTTTTTTTGTATTCAATTGGGATTGGTTATTGCACAATGATTTAAATGTGATATCATAAAGATATGGTTAAAAAGAAAAACATGAAGTCAGGCAACATACCATTGAGGATTGATCCAGAGTTACATGAGTTTTTGGCCGAACGAGCAGCTCAGGAGGGACGATCGTTGAACAATTACATTACAAAACTACTGATGGCTGATTATCAACCGCGTAATTTTGAGGATCGTCAATTTGTTGGGCAAGTGATTTCGGGAAAAGACATAGACATTAAAAGTGGTCTGGTTAATGTTTCTGGTATCTATTATCGCTATCTTATTGATAATAGTGCTGTTGCTAAAAGTGATGGAAATTATGTTATTCTTGAGGCAAACGGGAATATTTTGACATTACGACAGATCATGAAAGATTAGAGGGAGAGAAATATGTTGTTTTTTGCAATTGTTCCACAAAATAGTGCGGGTCTCGTGGAGACTTTAGGAAAATATCGTGCCAGGCGTGAGGCAGGGTTACATTTTTATGTGCCGCTCATTCAAAGAATTCGAAAAGTAAGTCTGGCTATGCGTCCACTGCGCTTACCAGATTATTCGGTGATTACGGCTGACAATGCTGATATCAAAGCTAGTGTTACTTTGAACTATCATGTAACTAATGCTGTGAAATATATGTATGAAAATACTGATTCAGTTGAATCTATGGCACAATTAGTACGGGGACATTTAAGAGATATCATTGGTCGTATGGAACTTAATGAGGCTTTGGGTTCAACTACCAAGATAAACGTTCAATTGGCTGATGCTATTGGTGATTTAACAAATACGTACGGTATCAATGTGGATCGCATTAATATTGACGAGTTGCGTCCATCTGTTTCAATTCAAGAAGCGATGGATAAACAATTAACGGCTGATCGTGAGCGCGTGGCTACTATTGCTAAGGCTGAAGGTGAGGCGCGTTCAATTGAATTAACAACGAAGGCTAAAAATGATGCATTAATGGCTACTGCTAAAGCAGAAGCCGATGCCACAAAAACAAGAGCAGAAGCCGAAAAATATCGAATTGATACTGTTCAATCTGGTTTGGCCGGTGCAGATGACAAGTATTTCCAGAACCAATCGATTAATGCATTTTCGACATTAGCAGAATCACCAGCAAACTTAGTTGTTGTAGATGGCAAAGAATTGGATAAATTAGGTCAGTTACCTGTCGCTGGTAAGTTGTTAGGAAAAGGTATTAAATGAAGAAGCTATTAATGAAGCAACACTTATTTTCGTTTAGTGAAAAATTTGATATTACTGATGATAATGAGAATGTTCTTTATAATGTTTCTGGTAGTATGTTTAGCATCCCAAAATACTTTGATATATTCAACACACATGGTGTTGTTGTAGCGCACTTATCACATGCGGTGTTCTCTTTTTTACCAAAATTCACTTTGGCAATCAGCGATTTTTCTGAAGAAGTGGAATTGGTGCAAAGATTTACTTTTTTAAGGCCGAAATTTGATATTGAAGGTCTTGGACTGCGTATTGACGGTGACGTATGGGATATGAATTTTACAATCATTAAAAATAATCGTAAGATTGGGTATGTTAATCAACGTTGGCTAGCCATGTCAAGCACTTATGACATTAGTATTGAAGATGAGTCCTTAGAAACTGTGGTCGTGTCTTTAGTTGTGGCTATTGATTATATCAAAGCACAAAGGCATACTCATGTTAGTGCAACAAATTAAGTAAGAAGCGGTAGCGATATCGTTTTTTTTTAATGATTTAAAAACAGTACATGATATAATTAGTAACATGAATGATTTCTATAAAAATAAAAATATACTTGTCATTGTAACTGGTGGCATTGCTGCCTATAAGGCTGCAACATTAGTTCGTGAATTGATTAAAAATGAGGCACGTGTTCGTGTGGGTATGACTGTAACCGCCCAAGAATTTATTACATCACGAACGTTTGCTGTTTTGTCTCACCATGAAGTCTTAACTGATCTTTTTCAAGCAAATGAAGCAGAGGTGATGCATATTGAATGGGCTAAATGGGCTGATATTATTTTTGTTGTCCCAGCAACAGCTAACATGGTAGGGAAACTTGCTCAGGGTATTATTGATGATGCTGTAACTTCAACAATTATTGCCTCTTCTGCTGAAAAAGTTATTGCCCCAGCGATGAATGATGTCATGCTCAATGCCCCTGCAATGATTCGTAACCTTCACACGTTAAAAAGTGATGACTGGCTTGTTATTGAACCGGATATAGGTTTTTTAGCTGAAGGTTATGATGCACAAGGACGTTTACCTGAACCCTTAGAAATCATAAACCAAGCGGCTATTCGATTGCAGGCGCGTATTGGTAGATTGGCTGGTCGAAAGATTGTCATAACTGCTGGGGGAACACGTGAAGCACTTGATCCAGTAAGATATTTGACGAATCGTTCATCGGGTAAAATGGGCTTTGCTTTAGCCCAAGCTGCTGTAGAATTAGGTGCCGACGTTGTTCTTGTGACAACAAATAGCCGTTACAAAATTTATGGTGTGCGTGAAGTTTTAGTTTCATCAACACGTGATATGCATGCAGCAGTTTTGCATGAATTTGATAATGCTGATGTCTTTATCGGTGCAGCAGCCGTTTCCGACTATCGTCCTGTAGAAGCGGCAAAAGATAAAATTAAGAAAAAATCTGGTGAGAATTTGACCATTAAATTGATGCAAAATCCTGATATTTTAGCTGAAGTTGGTCGTCATAAAACAATGAAACAACTAGTCGTAGGATTTGCTGCCGAAACACAAAATGTTCTTGAATATGCTCGTAAAAAATTAATTCAAAAAAATGCGGATATGTTAGTCGCTAATGATGTGAGTACTACAAATAGTGGATTTGATTCCGAGAACAATCGTGTAACTATTTTATCTCGAGATGAGGACCCTGAAATAATTTCCTTATCTCCTAAAATAGCTATTGCTAGAAGTATTATGGATAAGATAGCCAAAAAACTCGCATAAGTTTTTTTTTTATGCTAGAATTAACTGTTAATTAACCTTAAAATGGAGGCAAACATGGCAGAAGAAGTAGAAGAAAATACCTCTGGATTTAATCTTGGAGATGTTTTATTAGCACCAGCTTATGGTAATTTAGAAAAACCTTTCACGGGACAAGTTGAAAAAATCTATGAAAATTCATTGTTAGTTGAGATTACAGAAAATGATCCAGCAGATCAACCAGCAGTGAATGAAATGAATCACCGAGCGGTAGTTCGTATGGACGAAGTGGAAGTGATTAAACACGGTCCAGCACCTGAGAAAAAAATAAGTGACGAAGATAAGTAAAGATGTTTCTAAACTATGATTAAGCAAGCTTGAGTTGATGGAAGTCAAGCCATAGTTGAAACGGCGCATACTTTGAGTCCTAAGTAAATAGATTTGAGTGGCGAAAGCTATTAGAGTGGTACCGCGGGCATAGCTCGTCTCTTTGTTGTTATCTAACAAGAGGCGAGCTTATTTATTTTGAGTGAATATTATTTCACGAATACGGTATAATAAGAATATCGAATTTTTATTGTATTTTAAAATTAAAAATTGATATAAACATCAAAAGGAAAAAAGATGGTAGATAATATACAAATAGTTGATGCACTGAAAGCAGTGCTGACTGATTTAACAGTAGAACAAATTTCTGAAAAATTAGAGGCACCAAAATCATCAGATCTTGGTGATGTGGCCTTTCCAACATTTACGTTAGCAAAAATAATGCATAAAGCACCGCAACAAATTGCGGCTGATATTGTTGCAACTATTGATCAAAGTGGCTTTGAAAAAGTAGTTGCAACGGGTCCATATATTAACTTTTTCTTAGATAAAGAAGCAACATCAAATAAAGTATTAAAGACAGTTTTTGATCTTGAGAGTGCCTATGGAGATAATCTTGATGGACAAGGAACGAAAATTACCATTGATATGTCAAGCCCAAATATTGCCAAGCCAATGTCGATGGGGCACTTACGTTCAACAGTTATTGGTAATGCTTTAGCCAATATTACCGCTAAAAATGGTTATGAGCCAGTAAAAATTAATCATTTAGGAGATTGGGGTACGCAGTTTGGTAAGTTAATTTATGCATACAAAACCTGGGGTTCAGAACAAGAAGTTAAATCCGATCCTATAGCCACTTTGTTGAAGTACTATGTTGAATTTCATGAAAAAGCCAAAGAAGATGAGTCGTTAAACGATGAAGGTCGAGCTTGGTTTAAGAAACTTGAAGATGGTGATCGAGAAGCACATGAATTGTGGCAATGGTTTCGAGCTGAATCTCTTAAAGAATTTTCAGAAATTTATGATCGTTTAGACATTGACTTCGATTCATTTAATGGAGAAGCTTTTTATAATGATAAAATGGAGAAAGTTATTGATATTCTCGAAGAGAAAAACCTTTTAGTTGCATCTCAAGGTGCTCAAATTGTTGATTTGAGCGATATCAATCAAAATCTAACGCCCGCGATGATTAAACGTTCTGATGGTGCTACTCTATATATGACTCGTGACTTGGCAGCAGCTATTTATCGAAAAGAAAAGTATAATTTTGCAAAGTCGCTATATGTTGTTGGTGGTGAACAGCGTGAACATTTTGTTCAGATGAAAGCCGTATTGTCGCTTATGGGATTTGAATGGGCCAATGATATCGAGCATATTGCCTTTGGATTAATTACATTTAATGGCAAAAAGATGTCAACACGTAAAGGTGATGTTGTCCTACTCAAAGATGTCTTGGATGATGCACATGAGTTAGCTTTGAAACAAATTCAAGAAAAGAATCCGTCATTGGACAACAAGGATTTGGTGGCTGAGCAAGTCGGTGCTGGTGCTGTTGTTTTTCACGATTTGATGAATGATCGTACAAACAATTTTGATTTCAATTTAGAAGAAGTTGTTCGTTTTGAAGGTGACACTGGTCCATACGTGCAATATACAAATGCTCGTGCCAAATCAATATTACGTAAGTCATCAATCCAATTAACAAGTGAGCAACTGAACTTGAGTGATGCACAAACTTGGGATATTATTACAATTCTAAATAACTTTCCATCAACTATTCAGCGTGCTTGGCAACAACGTGAAGCAAGTATTATTGCTAAGTATTCGTTGAATTTATCGCGTGCTTTTAACAAATATTATGCTAACTCAAAAATATTAGTTGAAGACAATCAGTTGAATGCTCGTCTGGTTTTGGTTAAATCAGTATCTATTGTCTTAACAGAATGTTTACGCTTATTAGGTGTGAAAGCACCCGAAGAAATGTAGTGTGTGGTGTACAAACGACTAGACTGTTAAAATGGTGCATAGAACTATGACATTTTGAATACTGCTTTTAAATTGTCAGTGCACCATGACACAAAGGAGAAATCAATGATTTCAAAACAAGAGAGGCAAAAACTTATTTTGGAAATTATTCAAAATAATGATATTGCTAGTCAGGAAGAGTTGCTTGCGCAACTTGTTAATCGTGGTGTGGAAACAACTCAAACGACTATTTCACGCGATATTCGAGCCATGAATATTATTCGCCAAAAAAGTGATAACGGTCAACTAAGATACCAACAATTAAACAACATAGTGGAACCTGTGCAAAGTACGGTAACAACAAATGCTGTTGATGAGGCCATAAAAGAATATGCCTCATTTGTGACGCATGTAGAGTTTTTAACAATTATTCAAACAACAGATGGTAGTGGTAATTCAGTTGCTGGTATTATTGATGATGCTAATTTACCTGAAGTAATTACCACTTTAGCAGGTTTTAATACAATTTATGTTACCAGTAAAAATGAATCTGATGCAGCAAAACTAGCTAATCATTGGGCGGAACTGATAGGTTAATGAATGAAGTGGTTAAAAGCAATAAGTCAAAACATATGGAGTAAATTAGGGCCAATTTGGCATCGTTGGCAATTTGGGCGACTCTTAATTATTTTATTTTTAACGATATTTTTGGTAACAAGCGCTTATTTAGTAATTTTGGCTAAAACATCAAATGTTAAAAATCTAGAGGCAACTTTGTCACAAACAACAACTGTGTATGATGATCAAGGTGAAAAAGCTGGTGAATTATATTCACAAAAAGGGACTTATGTTTCGTATAATAAGATATCGCAAAATATGCGTGATGCGGTTTTATCAATAGAAGATCGTAACTTTTATCATGAATATGGATTCTCAGTAAAAGGAATTGCTCGAGCTGCTGTATTATTAGTTAAAAATAAATTAACAGGATCCAATACGATTTCTGGTGGTGGTTCAACCTTAACGCAACAGTTAGTTAAAAATGCTTACCTATCACAGGAACAAACATTTACTAGAAAAGCCAAAGAAATATTTTTGGCTATGCAAGTTGAACAAGATTATACAAAAAATGAAATCTTTACAATGTATTTGAATAATGCTTGGTTTGGTCATGGTGTGTGGGGTGTTGAAGATGCATCGCAAAAGTATTTTGGCGTTCATGCTAGTGAGTTAACAACTTCTCAAGCGGCAACATTAGCTGGTATGTTAACAAGTCCTGCTAAGTTTAATCCAATTGATCATCCAGCTGCTTCCACGGCACGACGCAATCTTGTTTTAACAACGATGGTTGAAAACAAAAAAATAACATCTGCTCAGGGAGCAACCGCTAAAGCAACTACTGATACTTTAAATGATACTTATGATGATTCTGGTAATTATAAATATCCATGGTATTTTGATTCAGTTATTAATGAAGCGATTAATACCTATGGTCTAACTGAAAATGATGTCATGAATCGTGGATACAAGATTTATACTACGTTAAATCAGGAAGACCAGTCAAACCTACAAACAGACTTTAATAATTCTGCGTTATTTAATTATGTCAATGACGCCCAGGCCGCCTCAATTGTTTTAAATGCAAAAACTGGTGGTGTTTTAGCTGTTGTAGGTGGCCGTGAATCAACGCATACATTCCGTGGGTTTAACCGTGCTAACCAATCACAATTACAACCAGGATCGGCCATTAAGCCTATGGTAGTATATGCACCAGCTTTACAGCGTGGGTATAGTATTAATTCCAAACTACCTAATCAGTCTACTAGTTTTGGAACTAATAATTACACGCCTAATAATGCAATGAACGTTGAAACGGCAGATGTGCCAATGTATTCAGCTTTAGAACATTCATATAACATTCCGGCAGTTTATTTGCTTAATAAAATGGGTGTTGAAGTTGGCTACAAGAGTGGCATTAAGTTTGGGTTGCCATTGTCAACCAAGGATAAAAATTTGTCTCTTGCATTAGGTGGTTTGACAAAAGGGGTTTCACCGCAACAAATGGCACAAGCATACACGGCTTTTGCGAATGGCGGTGTGATGAGCGACGCACACTATATTACAAAGATTGTCGATGCCAGCGGCAAAGTAATTGTTAGCACTCCTAAAGCTAAACAGACACAAGTTATTAGTAGTAAGGTTGCTAACAATATGACACGTATGATGCTTGGTACTTATACAGATGGGACAGGAGTAGGCTCTGCACCATCGGGTTATACAATAGCTGGTAAAACAGGTACAACTGAAAATCCTAATAGTACAGATAATGCTACATCATCAAAAGATTCTTGGGCGATGGCCTATACAAAGGATATAGTACAAGCTACTTGGATGGGACTCGAAGGAAATAATACAGGATCTTTGCCGCTGGGATTAACTTCTACAATGGGTCCATTAGTTAAGACATCGTTGGAACAAATTTTACCCAATACCGATCAAACTAAATTTACAGTGACAAATCCCAACACTACATCAACTAATAGTCAAAGTAATGACTTGTGGAGTACTATTCAAGATGACTTTAATACTGGTGTTGATAAAGCAGTTGATGGTGCTGGACAGCTTTGGAATAGTGTTAAAGGCTTATTTGGTAATTAACCTTATTTTATTTCATCACTTATGTATGATATGATTCAGTAGTAAATGTTTTGTGAAATTTGATGGCTTCAAAAGTTGATTTAGATTATAAAAAGGAAAAATAAAATGACAGTAAATATTTATGATAACGCGAATGAAATGGCAAATGTGTTGACCGAAACACAACAATATACTGTATGGCAAAATGCCTTTAATGAAGTTCAAGATGATGCGGAATCCAAAGAATTATTTAGTTCATTCCAAAAAATTCAGATGGCAGTGCAACAAATGATGCAAAATCAGCAACAGCCAAAGCCAGAACAAGAAAAAGCGTGGGATGACGTTGCTAAGAAAGTGCAACAAAATGCTAAAATTACTAGTTTGATGGAAGCTGAACAATCTTTGAATACGCTGTTGACGGAATTAAATGACATTGTTACGAAACCTGTCGCTACAGCTTACTCAAAGTTACAAAGCTAAAAAAAATATCACCGACAGACATTCTGTTGGTGATTTTGTGTAAAGGAAGGCAGTGCTTTATGAAATTTTTTAAGGAATGGGTTGTGCCAATTGCAAGTACAATGATTATTGTCGTACTTATTCGCTCATTTTTGTTTACTTTCGTGACTGTTAGTGGACCTTCGATGCAACCGAACTTACAAGACAAAGAAAAAGTTATTTTGAATAAAATTGCCACCTATAGACGTGGAGATGTTATTGTTTTTAATGCAAAAAATGAAGACCCTCGCTATAGAGCCGGTGACGATAAATATGTAAAACGTATCATTGGTCTTCCTGGAGACACAGTTGAGTATAAATCCTCCAATCTATATGTCAATGGTAAAAAAGTTAATCAAAGCTTCATTAGTTTAAGTGAACGCAGTCAAGGAACTGAAATGTCCTTTGGAAACACCTGGACATTGAAAACATTATCTTCCGGCACTTTATGGCAAAAAAAAGATCGTAATCATACAACGGTTCCAAAAGGAACATATTTTGTAATGGGAGATCATCGATCTGTATCGAATGACGGACGTTATTTTGGATTTATTGACAAGAATCATGTCATCGGTAAGGTAGTTGTGCCGTTTTGGAACAGTGATAGCACTGCAAAGAAAAATGTTAACCAAGGTAGCAACAATTTTTTTAGCAAGTAAATTGTTGCATTAGTTTTAAAAAAATGCTATGATGATTATCAATAAAATAAAACCTTTAATCAGGTCCAGAGAGACCTGCAAGGATTTAGATACTTTAGGTAAAGTGTATACTTTTGCCCTCATTTTCTAGAACCAAGCGGTCAACTCTGTCCGCTTGGTTTTTTGTATAAAGAAGGGTAATATGCGTAATTATTTGAATATAAATGCAATTAGTAAAAACGATGTGCTACACTTAATAAAACGTGCAATAGCGTTAAAATCAGGTGATCAGCCTAAAACAAAATCGCTAACAGCAATAAATTTATTTTTTGAAAATTCAACACGAACGCATAGTAGTTTTCAAATGGCGGAAAATTATCTCAATTGGAAACAAATCCAAATTAATCCATTAACAAGTTCAATGACTAAAGGTGAAAGTTTAACTGATACATTAAAAACATTAAAAGCAATAGGTGTGGATGTAGCAGTAATCAGGCACTCTCAAAATGCATGGTATGAAAATGTTTTGAAACATCAAGGTCACGCCATTCCACAGCTTGTTAATGCAGGTGATGGCAGTGGACAGCATCCTTCCCAGAGTTTGCTAGATCTTGTAACAATATATCAAGAATTTGGTCACTTTGAAGGATTGAAAGTTAGGATAATCGGTGACTTAGCACATTCAAGAGTTGCACGGTCAAATGCCGAAATTTTAAAAAGTTTAGGCGCAACATTAACGTTTAGCGGACCAATTGACTGGCAACCAAGTAATTTTTATACATTTGGCGAACATGTTGAGGTTGATGAAAATTGGTCAGAGCAAGATGTGGTTATGTTTCTTAGAGTTCAGCATGAAAGAATTACGCAAACAGAAAATCAAAATTTTTCGTCAAAAAAATATCATGAATGCTATGGATTAACGGATAAGAGATACGCAAATCTTAAGCAGCAAGCAATTATTATGCACCCTGCGCCAGTTAATCGTGATGTTGAAATAGCTGATCACTTGGTCGAAGCGCCAAAATCACGAATTTTTGAGCAGATGACCAATGGTGTATATGCACGAATGGCCATTCTAGAGTACGTAACGGAGTAAACAAATGCAACTTATTAAAAATGCCCAAATTTTATTAGAAAATCAATTAATTACAAAAGATGTATTAATTGATCAAGGAAAAATCAATAAGGTTTCTGACCATATTGATTATGCAAATGCTGAAGTATTTGAAGCAAATGGTTTGTTTTTGTCAGCTGGTTTAATTGATGTTCATGTTCACTTTCGTGAGCCAGGGTATGAATATAAGGAAACGATTAGAAGCGGTTCACAAGCAGCAGCAAGAGGTGGATTTACTACTGTAATTGCAATGCCTAATTTAAATCCAGTTCCTGATAGTGAAGAAAAAATTAATGCCCAAATTTTATTGAATAAAGCAAATGGTTTAGTGCATATTGAACAATACGGTGCGCTTTCAAATGGATTAACATCTACACATGTCACAAATATCGAAGGCATGTCAAATGCTGGTGCTAAGGCTTTTACAAATGATGGGAAGGGTGTACAAACAGCAGATACAATGCTTCAAGCTATGATTGCTGCCAAGCATGTTAATAAACCTCTTGCCGCCCATTTAGAAGATAATACATTAATTCATAGTGGTGTAATGAATGCTGGCCAAATTGCTGAAAGGCTAGCATTACCTGGCATTACAGGATTAGCAGAAAGTACACAGTTGGCTCGTGATTTAGTATTAGCACGTGCGACAGGTGTTCACTATCATGTGGCGCATATTTCTACTAAAGAATCCGTTAGTTTAGTTCGTATGGCTAAAAAAGAGGGTGTTCATGTTACTGCAGAGGTGTCACCGCACCACTTGCTATTGTCGGAAGAAAGCATTCTGTTGGATAATGCCATGTTTAAAATGAATCCGCCATTACGGTCACAACAAGATCGTGAAGCTGTAGTTGCTGCGCTGCTGGATGGTACGATTGACATGGTAGCAACAGATCATGCACCTCATGGAGAAGAAGAAAAGCAGCAATCATTTCTTGAAGCACCATTTGGGATTACAGGTATTGAAACAAGCTTTCAATTGCTGTATACGCATTTTGTAAAGACGGGCATTATGACCCTTAAAACACTGCTTGAAAGAATGATTGATGCACCAGCAACAGCATTTCAACTAGAAGCACCAACTGCAGTTGTCGAAGGCGCAAGGGCAGATTTAGCTTTGTTTGACTTAGAGAACGAGTATGAAATAGAAACAAATGAGTTTGCTTCCAAAGGTAAAAATTCGCCGTTTGTTGGTTGGAAAGTTTATGGTAAAACAATAGCAACTTGGGTTGACGGAAAAATTGTATATAAGGACAACGTAAAATGAAAAAACGCTACTTATTATTAGAAAATGGCTCAGTATACGAAGGTGAGGCATTTGGGGCAAACATTGATATGATGGCCGAATTAGTTTTTAACACGGGCATGTCAGGCTATCAAGAATCAATTACAGATTTATCTTATCGAGGTGAAATCATTGTTTTCACTTATCCCTTGATTGGAAATTATGGAATTAATCGTGATGACTTTGAAAGTTTGCGACCAGCTGCATCGGCAATTGTTGTACATGAAATTGCACGGCGTCCAAGTAATTGGCGTAAAATGATGAGCTTACCGGAATGGGCAGAAAAAACTGGTATGCCAGGTATCACAGGTGTAGATACTCGTGCGTTAACAAAGGAATTACGTCAGCAAGGTACAATGAAAGCGGCCCTCGTTGATGAAATCACAGATGAAGTTCGGAATGCATTACAGCATTTTGAACCATCAAAAACGCTGGTTAAAGACGCCACAACAAAAACACAGTATCAAAATCCGACCGATGGTGTGTCAATTGCTCTCATTGATTTTGGGTTAAAAAACTCCATTTTGCGTTCGCTAGCCAAACGAGGCGTTAATGTAATGGTTTTTCCAGCTGACGTGGATGCTCAAACAGTTCTTGCTGCTAATCCAGATGGAATTTTATTGTCAAATGGACCTGGTGATCCGAAGGATGCTATGTACGCAATTCCAACTATTAAAGAATTACAAAACCATTTACCGTTGATGGGAATTTGTTTTGGACATCAATTATTTGCTATCGCTAATGGTGCTGAAACATACAAAATGAAGTTCGGACATCGTGGTTTTAATCATGCTGTGCGTACGTTAGCAAAGTCAAGGTTAGACTTCACGTCACAAAATCATGGTTATGCAGTAAGTCGTGAAAGTTTAGCAAATACTGATTTAGTTATAACACATGAAGAAATTAATGATCTAACTATTGAAGGTTTACGATTGAAGGGATATCATGCATTTTCTGTTCAGTTCCATCCAGATGCTGCACCGGGTCCTCATGACGCAGAATATTTATTTGATGAATTTTTGGACATGATTACTGATTCAAAGAAGGAGATTACAAATGCCTAAACGTCAAGACATTAGTAAAATATTGGTGATTGGTTCTGGACCAATTGTTATTGGTCAAGCGGCTGAATTCGATTATTCGGGTACGCAAGCAGCGCTGTCTTTAAAAGAGGAAGGATACCATGTTATTCTAGTCAATTCAAATCCGGCTACTATAATGACGGATGCTGAGATTGCTGATAAAGTTTATATTGAACCTTTATCAATTGATTTTATTGAGCGCATATTGCGTAAAGAACGTCCAGATGCAATTTTACCAACATTGGGTGGTCAAACTGGATTAAATATGGCTAAAGATCTTTCAGAAGCCGGTATTTTGGATGAATTAGATATTGAATTGCTTGGCACAAAGCTTTCTGCAATTGAAGAGGCAGAAGATCGTGAAGAATTCAAGGCACTAATGGAACGTTTGAATGAGCCAATTCCTGAATCTATTATTGCAACAACGCTAGAAGAATCGCTTAATTTTGCGGATACACACGGTTATCCTGTTATTGTACGTCCTGCTTATACACTGGGTGGAACTGGTGGTGGAATTGCAAATACACATGAAGAACTTTCAGAAATTACTGCTAATGGTCTAGAGCTGTCTCCTGTGACACAGGTACTTATTGAGCGTTCAATTGCTGGCTATAAAGAAATTGAATTTGAAGTCATGCGTGATGCTAACGATAATGCATTGGTTGTGGCTTCTATGGAAAACTTTGATCCAGTTGGTATCCATACCGGTGATTCTATTGTTACGGCACCAGTACAGACCCTTTCTGATCGTGAATTACAAATGATGCGCGATGCAGCTCTGAAAATTATTCGTGCACTTAAAATTGAAGGTGGCGTTAATATTCAAATGGCGCTTGATCCAAGTTCATACAAGTATTACATTATTGAGGTGAACCCTAGAGTAAGTCGTTCCTCTGCACTGGCTTCAAAAGCTACTGGTTATCCAATTGCTAAAATGGCAGCTAAAATAGCTGTTGGTTTAACACTTGATGAAATCATTAATCCAGTTACTGGAACAACTAAAGCAGAATTTGAACCAGCTTTAGACTATGTCGTATTCAAAATTCCACGTTGGCCATTTGATAAGTTTGCAACTGCGGATCGCCGATTAGGTACACAAATGAAGGCCACTGGTGAAGTAATGGCTATTGGCCGTAATATGGAAGAGGCAATGCTAAAGGCAGTGCGCTCATTGGAAATTGGGGCTGTTGGGCTAGATGATATTACTTATGCCGAATTTTCTGACGAGGAACTACTAAATGAATTGATGCCAGCTCGTGATGATCGCTTGTTTATGATTGCTGATCTGTTACGTCGAGGAGTATCAATTGAAACAATTCACGCAAAGACTTTAATTGATGAATTTTTCTTAGATAAAGTGCTTCATGTCATTGAAATTGAACAAGACCTTGCAAAATATATCAATGACATTGAACATCTAACTTATGCTAAAAAGAATGGTTTTGCTGACGAAACAATTGCCAAAATTTGGGGTACAACGGCTGAAAAAATTCGTTCAATACGTCAAAATGAACAAATTACACCCGTTTATAAAATGGTAGATACTGTTGCGGCAGAATTCAAATCATCAACCCCATACTACTACGCAACGTATGAACAAGAAAATGAATCAGTTATTAGCACTAAAAAGTCTGTATTAGTCCTTGGCTCTGGACCAATCCGTATTGGACAGGGAGTCGAATTTGATTATGCAACTGTCCATGCAGTTAAGGCTATTCAAAGAGCTGGATATGAAGCCATTATTATGAATTCAAATCCAGAAACTGTATCTACTGATTTTTCAATCTCTGATAAATTATATTTTGAGCCATTAACCCTAGAAGATGTTTTGAATGTTGTTGATTTAGAAAATCCAGTTGGTGTGGTTGTTCAGTTTGGTGGTCAGACAGCTATTAACTTAGCTAAACCACTATCTGATAACGGTGTAGAAATTTTGGGCACAACTGTTGATGATTTGAATCGTGCTGAGGATCGCGAGGCGTTTGATCAAGTCATTAAAGAGCTTAATTTGCCACAACCAGTAGGAAAAACTGCCACAACAGTTGATGGTGCGTTAGCTGCTGCACAAGAAATTGGTTACCCAGTCTTAATACGGCCATCGTATGTTTTAGGTGGTCGAGCAATGGAAATCGTGTCTTCAGATAATGAACTGCAAGATTACATGCAAAGAGCTGTGAAAGTTTCTAATGATCATCCTGTTTTGATAGATTCATACTTGGTTGGTCAAGAAGCAGAAGTTGACGTTCTGTCTGACGGTGAAACAGCTGTGATTCCTGGTATTATGGAGCATATTGAACGTGCCGGGGTCCATTCAGGGGATTCCATGTCTGTTTACCCACCACAATATTTGTCTCAAAAAGTACAGGATGAGATGGTGCAGGCTTCCATTAATTTAGCAAAATCTATGAACACTGTTGGTTTAATGAACGTTCAATTTGTTATTCATGAAAATACGGCATACGTTATTGAAGTCAATCCACGTGCTTCCCGTACGGTACCTTTCATATCAAAGGTAACGCATTTACCATTAGCACAATTAGCAACACGTGTGATGCTAGGAGAGAAATTATCTGATATGGGACTGGAAACAGGGCTTATTCCTAATGATGACATGGTTCATGTCAAAGCACCAATTTTCTCCTTCACAAAATTACCTGATGTTGATTCATTGCTTGGACCAGAAATGAAATCTACTGGTGAAGTCATGGGATCAGATAGCACTCTATCAAAGGCGTTGTATAAAGCGTTTATTGCTTCTAATATTAAAGTACCACGCTATGGTAATGTATTGTTTACAGTTGCTGATGATGACAAAGATGAAGCACTTGAGTTAGCCAAAAGATTTAACGATTTAGGATTTGCTTTATTTGCAACAGCAGGAACAGGAGCCTATTTAGCTGAAAATAACTTACCTGTTGAAATACTAGATAAAATTTCAGAATCGGAAAACAACGCAGTCGCTGCGTTACGTCAACAAAGAGTACAAGTGCTAATTAACACAACTCAGGCTGATGATCGTGCAGAAAGTGATGGACGTCTTATACGAAATGCAGCTATTGAGAACGCTGTACCTTTGTTTACGGCATTAGATACAGTTAATGCCTTCTTAGAAGTATTGGAATCACGAAGTTTCACTGTAAAAGAAATGAGATAATTAATTTAAATGAGCTTCGGCTTATGTACATAGGAGTGTATAATGACTGAAAAGCCAGTATTTATTGCTTTAGATTTTCCAGATGCAGAGAGTACAAGGGGATTTTTGAAACCATTTTCAAAGTTAACTGAACGTCCGGCGCTAAAGGTTGGTATGGAGCTGTTTTATAGTGAGGGACCAGACTTTGTGCTAGAGCTTAAAAGAGCTGGCTATACCATCTTTTTAGATTTGAAACTTTATGATATTCCAAATACCGTTGGTCACACTGTTGCTAGGATTGCAAGATTAAATGTCGACTATTTAACAATTCACGCAATCGGTGGGGAAAAGATGCTAGCAGCGGCAGTGGCTAACAAAGGAGAATCACTAAAATTGTTAGCAGTCACCCAACTTACGTCACTTTCTGAAAATGAAATACGTGAAACACAGCTTACATCAGCTACAATTGCAGAAAGTGTCACACATTTGGCCAAAATAGCTTATGAAATAGGCGTAGATGGTACAATAAGTTCTGCTTTGGAAGCTGATTTAATTAGAAAACATACATCTGATCAATTTTTACGTATTACTCCTGGCATTCGTTTGTCTGGTGATGGAGTTGGCGACCAAACACGTGTGACGACGCCCCAAAAAGCTAAAATAATTGGTGCTACAGGGTTAGTAGTAGGTAGGTCTATTACTCAAGCTGAAAATCCGTTGGCAGCCTACCAACAGGTCATGAAAGAATGGAGAGATTAAATGATTGATTATAAGCAGCAAGTTGCTAATGATTTACTTGAAATTGGTGCTGTAAAATTTTCACCAACAGCCCCATTCACTTGGGCTTCTGGTATTCAAAGTCCGATATACACTGATAATCGAATGACAATTGGTTTTCCAGATGTTCGTCAAAATATTTACAAGGGATTATCTAATTTAATAACGGAAACATATGGTGATGTCGAAATCATTGGTGGTGTTGCTACGGCAGGAATTCCTCATGCAGCATGGGTAGCTGAAGCATTAAATAAGCCGATGATTTATGTTAGATCAAAACCAAAGGATCACGGAGCAGGTCGTCAAACCGAAGGTGCGTTTGTAAAAAATCGTAAAGTTGTTTTGATTGATGACCTAATTTCAACTGGTGGGTCTGTATTAGGTGCTGTTGAAGCTATACGTAAAGAAGGCGGCGAAGTTGTTGGTGTAGTATCTATATTTTCCTATGAGCTACCGGATGGTGTTAATAATTTTAAGAAAGCTGGTTTGACTTTCAGATCCTTGACAACCTATTCACAATTAATTGAAACCGCTGTTTTACGGGGAGATCTAGATAAATCACAAATTGAAACATTGCAAAATTGGAAGCAAGATCCTGCTTCTTGGCATGCATAAACAAAAAACCTTATCAATAATTTGATAAGGTTTTTTGTTTAATAAATAGCGTCACGGTACAAACCAATAACTTTTCCCAAAATTGATACATTTTTCAAAATAATTGGTGACATACTGTTGTTTTCTGGTTGTAGTCTATAGTGATCAGCTTCACGGAAGAAACGTTTTACAGTGGCTTCGTCACTATCATTCATTGCCACAACTACGTCGCCGTTATCAGCGTTATCTTGTTTGCGAACAATAACTTTGTCACCATCTAAGATACCGATATTAATCATTGAGTCGCCGTGAACATTTAGCATGAATAAATCTCCGTCAAACTGCATTAAGTTATCAGGAATAGGGAAGAACTCTGTTGCTTCTTCCTCAACAGCTAAAATTGGGGCTCCTGCTGTTACAACACCAAGAACTGGTATTTTTCCAGGAGTTGTTGATATACCAAGTATTTCAAGACCAACGTCAGTAACTTCTATAGCACGCGCTCTGGGTTTTGAAGCATCTTTTAAGAGATACCCTTTTTTAACTAGTCGTTCAATATGTCCATGAATAGTTGAAGACGAAGACAAACCTACTGCTTCACCGATTTCACGAACAGTGGGTGGATAACCATTAGCCGATTGTGCTTCGTGAATAAATCTTAGCACCTGTATTTGTTTGCTTTCTTGTGTAATTGCCATGATGGGTTTCCTATGTGTTAAATTTACTATCACTAGTATAACGAAAAAACACGAACAAATCAAACGTTTGTTCGTCATTTATTTTAATGTTTATTTTAATTTAGGTAAAAAATAAAAATTTTGATCATCTATTTTTCAAAAATAATTGAATTGATTGAATTAAAATGTTAACTATTCAAGTTATTATAGCGGGGGGTTGCTGCCTGTGATATAATAACTATCAGACATTTTATTAAGGAGAATATGCATGATTAGCACATGGCTAGCAATTTTAATTGCAGTATTAGCTTTGGTTATTGGTTTGGTCGGCGGCTTTTTCTTAGCACGTAATTCAATGAAGAATTATCTTGCAAAAAATCCACCAATTTCAGAAGAAATGATGAAATCAATGATGATGTCAATGGGACAAAAGCCATCTCAAAAGAAGTTGAACCAAATGATGGCTCAAATGAAGCAACAAAGCGCCAATTCGCAAAAAAAATAAGCCAGTTGGCTTATTTTTTTTCTAAACGCTTAGGGTCTATATATTGCCAAGTGGGATCAATCTCGGCATCTAATTCTTCAAACGCACGTTGCATTTGTTCTGTATATTTTGTAATATTTTCCTTATTTAATCGATCCTTACGATTAATTATAATAGGAGTTCCAAAGTTAACCGTGGTATTATTACGTTTAAAAAGTTGACTAAACTTAACTGGTCCTTGATATACAGCTGGAACAATTGTTTTCCCAGCCATACGAGCAATTAAAATCGAACCTGATTTTAAGTCATCACTGTGTCTAGATCCTGAAGGGAACATAATCAGTGAGCGATTACCTTCTTTCAGCTCACGAACTGGTATTTTTATAACACTAGGACCAACATTTTCGCGGTCAACAGGGAAAGCACCGGCTGACTTAATTAACCAAGCCAAAGGTTTGAATTTAAATAATTCAATTTTTGCCATGAAAATAAAATGCTTTGGATAGGCAGCTACTGCATACCAAACTGGATCCCACCATGTACGGTGTGGGCCCACTAGGACATAGTTATCTTCTTGTGGTAATCTGCTGCGATGCATATATTTAATACGGCCTGTTACGACCCAAATAATTGATACAGCAATGCTTCGTAGAAAATCATAAAATTTCATCTGTATTTACCTCATAAATAAAATCATTTCAATTTTACAGATAAAAAGAAAGAAACGCAAATGACAAAACCTATTCTCAAACCAAATGAACGTATTGATGGCTTGCCATCACAAAATATTAATATTATCCAAAATCCAGACATGTTTTCTTATTCATTAGATGCTATTCTGTTAGCACATTTTGCTGGAGTAAAAGGTAAAGGACATGGATTGACCGTTGACCTTGGTTCCGGGACTGGTGCAGTGGGATTATTTTATACACCAAAAGTTAGTGGACAAGTAAAGTTAGTTGAAATACAACCCGAATTGGCTGAAATGGCAAAAAGAAGCATTAACTTAAATGACTTAGCTGATAGAGTTACAGTGATTCAATCAGACATGAAAGCCATTTTTGACGAAATAAAACCTGGTTCTGTTGAAACGGTTTTAACCAATCCACCTTACTTTCCTATTAATGAATCCACGAAGACGAATATTGATGAGCATTATGAGATTGCTCGACATGAATTGATGATTAATTTACCAGAGTTAGCACAGATCACAAATAAATTGCTGAAAAATAATGGCAAAGTATACATGGTACACCGCCCAGAAAGATTGGCTGATATTTTTTCTGCTTTTGCTATGCGAAAATTGATGATTAAGAGAGTACAGTTTGTATATGGGAAACCAAACCGTGAGGCCAATATGGTTTTAATAGAAGCAATTAAAAGTGGTAAATCAGGTGGTGTACGTATCATGCCTCCACTTACTGCTTATACTGAATCTAATGAATATACCCCAGAAGTTCAGGAAATTCTTTACGGTAAAGCGTGGGAAAAATGAAACTGTATTATTTTTATGTGTTATTCACAGCTGATGGTTATTTTTATGGTGGCTTTACTGATGATGTACAGCGGCGTTTGAAAACCCATGAAGCTGGCAAAGGTGCAAAATTTACTCGAGTAAAGTCTCGACACCCTTTAAAATTAATTTATTCGGAAAAATTTACAACAAAAAGTGAAGCATTAAAAGCCGAAGCAAGTTTTAAAAAGTTAAAACGAGCATATAAGGAGCGTTATCTATTAGATCATAACGTTCCTAAAATTTGGTAAAGCGCTTGTCATTGAGAAATAAATGTAGTATAGTATTATATGTTGTGAAAACAGCAAATACACACGATAAATGAGAACACGTAGGTGCAGAAATGTCAGCGTGAACCACGAATTTATCGGCGGAAAAACCTAGGAGGCCATATTATGGCAGTTATTTCAATGAAAGAACTCCTCGAAGCAGGAGTACACTTCGGTCACCAAACACGTCGTTGGGACCCAAAGATGGATGAATATATCTTTACAGAACGTAATGGTATCCATATCATCGATTTACAAAAAACAGTTAAGCTGGTTGATGAAGCGTATAACTTCATTCGTAATGCTTCTACAGACGGTGCTAACGTATTGTTTGTTGGCACAAAAAAGCAAGCTTCAGATGCTATTGCTGAAGAAGCAGCGCGTGCTGGTCAATATTACATCAACCACCGTTGGTTGGGTGGTACGTTGACAAACTGGAATACTATCAAGACACGTATCCAACGTTTGAAGGACTTGCAAGCAATGGCCGAAGACGGTACATTTGAGCAATTGCCTAAGAAAGAAGTTGTTTTGTTAAACAAGCAACGTGAAAAGTTGGAAAAGTTCTTAGGTGGTATTCAAGATATGCCAGGTTTGCCAGACGTATTATTTGTTGTTGATCCTAAGAAGGAAGAAATTGCCGTCAAGGAAGCAAACATGTTGAACATCCCAGTTGTTGCTATGATTGATACTAATGCTAACCCAGATGTAGTTGATGTTAAGATCCCTGCTAATGATGATGCTATTCGTGCTGTGCGTTTAATTACTTCAAAGATTGCTGATGCTGTTATCGAAGGCCGTCAAGGTCAAGATTCAGCACCTGAAGATGCTTTCGTTGAAGGTGACGAAAACACAGAATCAATTGAAGAAATTGCCAACATTGTTGAAGAAGGCAATAACTAATTAATTTTATTCTATAAATACCGTTCCTAGCGGACCTGTTCGGGACGCGGAATGGTATTTTAATATGTTATAATAAAAATACTAAAAACTATTTTAGAGGAGCAATATAATGGCAATTACTGCTGCACAAGTAAAGGAATTACGTGACAAGACATCTGTTGGTATGATGGATGCAAAGAAAGCTTTGGTCGAAGCTGAAGGTGATTTAGATAAAGCGATTGATTTATTGCGTGAAAAAGGTATGGCAAAAGCTGCCAAGAAGGGTGATCGTGTTGCTGCTGAAGGTATGACTGCAGTTGCTATTAAAGGAAACCGTGCAGCAATTATCGAATTGAACTCAGAAACTGATTTCGTTGCTGGCAATGCTGAATTTAATGAATTGCTTCATGCGGTTGCAAACACAATCGTTGAGTTTGCTCCTGTAGATGTTGAAGCAGCTTTGGCGCTTGAAGTTCAAGAAGGTCAAACTTTGAACGAAAAGATCATTGGTACAACTCAAATTACTGGTGAAAAAATTACTTTACGTCGTTTCTCTGTTGTTGAAAAGTCAGATGCTGAAAACTTTGGTTCATATTCTCACTTGGCAGGTTCAATTTCAGCTTTGGTTGTGGTTGACGGTGCTTCAGAAGAAGCTGCTAAAGATATTGCTATGCATGTTGCTGCTATTGCACCACAGTATGTTTCTGATGATCAAGTGCCTGCTGATGTTATTGCCAAAGAAAAGGAAGTTCAATTAGCTTCTGAAGATTTGAATGGTAAGCCTGATAATATTAAGGAACGTATGGTTGAAGGACGTATCAAGAAGTTCTTAGCCGAGATCTCATTATTAGATCAAGCCTTCGTTAAAAATGGTGATCAAACTGTTGCGCAATTTATTACTTCACAGAATGGATCAGTTAAGTCATTTGTTCGTTACCAAGTAGGTGATGGTATTGAAAAGCAAGTAACTGATTTAGCAGAAGAAGTTGCAAAGCAATTAGGATAAAAATTAAAGTTGCTTGTTGAGTGATAAAATTATTATCATAATTTTATCAGAAATTCAGTTAGTTATTAAAGCGCACTATCATGACATGGTGCACTTTTTTTTCGGAATTTTTTGCAAATCTTTGATATACTTGTATAAGCAAATAAAAGAGGTTAAACATGACTGATATTAAGTATAAACGCGTTTTGATGAAGCTCTCTGGTGAAGCATTGGCGGGAGAAAAGGGTCAAGGTATTGATCTCGAAACAGTTTCTGCCATTGCCGAGGAATTAAAAGAAGTTCACGACTTGGGGACACAAATCGCTATTGTTGTGGGCGGCGGTAATTTGTGGCGTGGGGAACCTGCTTCAAAAATTGGTATGGAGCGCTCTCGCGCTGATTATACTGGTATGCTTGGAACAACGATGAATGCATTGGTATTGCAAGATTCGCTAGAACGTGCTGGTGTGCAAACACGTGTGCAAACAGCTATCACAATGCAACAAATTGCTGAACCTTACATACGTGGTCGTGCTATTCGTCATTTGGAAAAGGGACGAATTGTTATTTTTGCAGCAGGAACAGGATCACCATATTTCTCAACAGATACAACAGCTGCGCTACGCGCTAATGAAATTAATGCTGACGCGATTTTGATGGGTAAAAATGGTGTCGATGGTATCTATGATTCAGATCCAAACAAAAATGCTAATGCAGTTAAATTTACTGAATTGACACACCTTGAAATTTTGAAAAAGGGTTTGAAAGTAATGGATTCCACAGCTAGTTCACTTTCTATGGATAACAATATGCCACTGGTAGTCTTTAATCTTAATACACCAGGTAATTTAAAGCGTGTTGTTCTTGGAGAAGAAATTGGAACAACAGTAACAGGAGAAAAATAATGACTTTTGATTTGACAAATGCTAAAGATCGTATGAAAGGTGCGCAAGAAGCGCTTCAACGTGAATTAGCTAACATTAGAACAGGGCGTGCAAACCCAAATATTTTGAATCGAGTAGAGGTGGAGTATTATGGAGCCATGACACCACTTAATCAAGTGGCTTCTATATCTGTGCCAGAAGCACGAATTTTGCTGATAACACCATTCGATAAAAGTGCATTAGAAGCTATTGTACATGCTATTAATGTTTCAGATTTAGGCTTAAATCCTGCTTCCGATGGTAATATCGTCCGCTTAGCCATTCCGCAAATGACGGAAGAACGTCGTAAAGAGTTAGCTAAAGAAGTGAAGGCTGAGGCTGAAAAAGCCAAAGTTTCAGTTCGTAATGTTCGTCGTGATATTATGGATGACATCAAAAAAGATAAAGAAATGCCTGAAGATGATGCTCGTAAGGCGGAAGATCAGACGCAGAAGTTAACAGATGAAAATATCAAAGCAATTGACGAAATAGCGGCTGAGAAAGAAAAAGAGTTGTTGACAATTTGATTTTTATGTTATGTTGATATTAATTTTTGGGCTTGGGTTTAAATTACCAGGTCTTTTTTAATTAGGAGAGGGAACTTGGCGAGGAGATACTTGAGATATTGGCGAGAAGCATTTGATTTTCACAGTGGTGCATATCGATTAGATTATTGGTGGGTAAGTGCGATCAATACGCTTATTTTAGCAAGTATTTTGTTTGTATCTATCGTATGTTTGAATTCTTGGACACTAGCAAGTAAGTTAACAAAAACATTTAGCCTATTAGTAGCTATACCGAACTTGTCTTTGTTTGTTAGGCGTTTGCGTGATACAGGTTTCCCACCACAAACTGTAATGTTTGTGCTCCTGAGTCCTACACTTTTAGGCGTTAGTGTGGGTCTCATAGCCATGTTTCATTTAATTGTGTTACTGCCGGTTGCGCCTTTAATATATATCGGGTGGATTATTTTCTTACTTTCAAGGCGCTCTGCCTATTGGACACCTAGTTTAAATAAAATGCAAAAATTATATTTTGTAGCTGGATTTTTCATTATTCTTTCTGTGTCGAGTTGTTTTTATGCTATAACAATGAAACACACTGCGCAGACAACTCAAAATTATATAGGTCAATTGTTACATGAACGGCATACTAGTAATCAAAAGAATGCAAAATTATCAGAATATGATATTACAAAAAATAAATCTAGTTATTCCAGTAGCGATATAGCAACTGCTTCGGCTGAAAATAAGCCAGAATCAATACCTGAAAAAGATGTCGCAAATGTTTCTGATGATTCGTCTACTACGGCGTATCGAGGTTTATCAGAAAATACACTCGGTGATTCTGATTTTGGTTATTTCAAAGTTCGTGGTGTTTGGAAACAAGATACTACTTCTTTGCAGTGGTGGCAATCTCAACAAAATGTTATGATTTCGACAAGTACGGTTGGACAGGGTTGGGGTGTTGATTTTCCAAGTTTTAATTTTAAAAAAATCGAAGGACAAAGCCATTTTTCGTTAAATCAACTAGGGAACATACAAGTCACACGTATAGATGGTTCTTATCGAGATGTTGCATCAGACAATATGAAATCAATGGCCTATTTAGAATGGCACATGCCAGATGGCCATATTCGATTGATGTATTTAATTTCACCCTCGCGAGCACTATTAAACTTGATTATTAAAACTTTTTCGGAAACATTTCAAATAATCTAATGTGATATTTTACTTGACGATTTGCTGGGGAGAGTGCATAATATCATTATTGAGTTTTGTTCGTGATGAAACCAAGTGGCGTTGGTGGAATGGACAAACAATCGAGTGTCGAGTTTTGTAACTCGGAAATCAGGTGGAACCGCGCGTAAGCGTCCTGATGTCAATCGTTTTGGCATTGAGACGTTTATGCGTTTTTGTGTCGATATAAATCTCTACTGAAAAAATAAAGGAAAAACAACGATGACGGATAAAAAATTGTCTCTACAAGATATCATCTTGACGCTACAACAATACTGGGCTAAGCAAGGTGCCAATTTAATGCAAGCCTATGACAACGAGGTCGGTGCGGGCACGCAATCGCCTTATACTTTCTTGCGCGCAAATGGCCCAGAACCTTGGAATGCCGCCTATGTGCAGCCTTCACGTCGACCAGCTGATGGTCGATATGGTGATAATCCCAATCGCTTATTTCAACATCACCAATTTCAAGTTGTGATGAAGCCTTCCCCGGAGAATATTCAAGAACTTTATTTAGGTTCATTAGAAGCTCTTGGAATCAAGCCATTAGAACATGATATTCGCTTTGTTGAAGATAACTGGGAAAATCCTTCTATGGGTGCTGCTGGTATTGGCTGGGAAGTCTGGCTTGATGGCATGGAAGTGACACAATTTACCTATTTCCAACAAGTAGGTGGAATAGAAGTTGATTCAGTTACAGCTGAAGTAACCTATGGTCTTGAACGTCTGGCTTCATATATTCAAGATGTTCCCACGGTTTATGATTTGGAGTGGGGTAACGGCGTGCTGTATGGTGATATTTTCAAAGAACCAGAATATGAACATTCAACATATGCTTTTGAAAAGTCAGATCAACATATGCTATTACGTCATTTTGACGAGTTTGAAGCAGAAGCCACACGTTTGTTAGATTTAGGACTAGTTCATCCTGCCTATGATTATATTTTGAAGTCTTCACATACCTTTAACTTATTAGATGCTCGTGGTACGGTTTCTGTGACGGAACGTGCTGGGTATCTGCATCGTATTCGTACTATGGCGCGCAAAGTATCCAAGGTATTTATCGAAGAGCGTGCAAAATTGGGATTCCCATTACTGAAAGACCATGATTTACGCAAGAAGTATTTGGGTGAAAATGGTAAATATACCAAAGAAAATGCCTAATAACAACTATCTAAAATCACTACTGGAGAATAAATAATGTCAACATTTTTATTAGAAATTGGTCTTGAAGAAGTACCTGCACACTTAGTAACTAGTTCAGAAGGTCAATTGATTGAACGGACTAAAAAGTTTTTAACTGAACACAGACTAACAGTAGGCGCTGTAAAGCCTTATTCAACACCTCGTCGGTTAGCAATTCAATTGACGGATGTTGCTGCAGAATCAAAAAGTTTAAGTGAAGAAAAGCGAGGACCTTCGATTGATCGAGCAAAAGATGATGCGGGGCAATGGACTAAAGCGGCTTTAGGTTTTGCTCGTGGTCAAGGCGCCACACCAGAAGATTTTGAAACAAGAGATGGTTATGTTTGGCTAACAAAACATACTGAAGGCGTTCCTGCCAAAGATATTTTAGCTAAGATTGGCGATGAAGTTGTTTCAGAAATGAAATTTTCAACTTACATGAAATGGGCTAACAATTCTTTTCAATATGTAAGGCCAATTCGTTGGTTAGTTGCTTTGCTCGACAAAGAAGTCGTTGACTTTAATGTGTTAGATGTCCAAACAGGGCGGTTTACGCGGGGCCATCGTTTCTTATCTAATGAACATGTTGAAATTCCTGCTGCAATTGAGTATGTACAAACACTAAAGTCAGCCAACGTGATTGTTGATGCTGATGAGCGTAAGCATGAAATTAGTTCGCAATTAACAACTATCGCCAAAGAACATGATTGGGTGTTGGCGCTAGATTCTGACGCTGCACAAGATTTATTAGAGGAAGTTAACAATATTGTGGAATGGCCAACTGCATTTTCAGGTGGCTTTGATGAAAAATATTTGGAAATTCCTGACGAAGTACTAATCACTTCGATGCGTGAACATCAACGCTTTTTCTTTGTTAAAAATAACGAGGGTGATTTATTACCCTACTTCTTGTCGGTTCGTAATGGTAATCAAGAACATTTGGACAACGTTATTGCTGGTAATGAAAAAGTATTAGTTGCTCGTCTTGAGGATGCTGAATTTTTCTATAAAGAAGATCAAACTAAATCAATTAATGATTATATGGAGAAGGTTAAAAAGCTTGTTTTTCATGAAAAAATTGGTACAGTTTACGAACACATGCAAAGAACAGGTGCTTTAGCCAAATCATTAGCTCAATTACTGCAATTTAATGACAAGCAGATAGCCGATGTAACACGTGTGTCAGATATTTATAAATTTGATTTGATGACGGGCATGGTTGGTGAGTTTGATGAATTACAAGGTGTTATGGGTGAACAATACGCAAAACTTTTCGGTGAAAATGATGCTGTGGCTACTGCGATCAAAGAACATTATATGCCAACTTCAGCAACTGGTGAGATTGCGCAATCTGATATTGGTGCTGTTCTAGCTATTGCTGATAAATTAGATGCTATTGTCACTTTCTTTGCTGCTGGTCTAATTCCAAGTGGGTCAAATGATCCTTATGGTTTACGTCGCGCGGCTACAGGTATTGTTAGAACATTGCAAGATAAACAATGGCACATTGCGTTGGAACCCTTGTTAAGGCAGTTTATTGAACTACAAGGCACAGTTGCTAAGGTCGAAGTTGCAGTAGTACTAGACTTTATATTAGATCGTGTAAGAAAGTTGACACTAGATGTTGGTATCCGTCAAGACTTAGTAATGGCTGGGATTAATCGTGCAGGAAGTGTTGATATTGTTTATATTGTGGACCGCATTAAAACATTAGCAACACATAGTGAAGATGATAATTTCCGTGATGTGGTAGAGGCATTAACTCGTGTAGATCGTTTGGCAGTTAAGCAAGTAACTAATGATAAGGTTAATCCGGCGCTATTTGAAAACAACGCTGAAACGGAACTGTATCAAGCAACAGATTTATTTAAAGTAGACTATCTAGTAGGCCGATCAGAAGAGCTTTATCAAGCCTTAGCCAAATTACAAAAACCAATTGCGAGATATTTTGAAGAAACAATGGTTAACTCTGAAAATGATGATGTTAAAAATAATCGTTATGCACAATTAAACGTCATTCATCGTTTAATTAATAAATTAGGTGACTTGGAGCAAATTGTTATTAAATAATTTGAAAAATGTTAATAGAAAGTAGGAAAATAACTATGTTGAATATTGCTTATATTGGTTTTGGAAAGAGTACTAATCGGTACCATTTACCTTATTTAAAATTAAGGCAAGACAAGTTCAATATAGCTCGTGTTGTTACACCTACTCTTGGTAAGAGAGCCGAGGAACAAGCAGCTTTGGAAGCTGAAGGCACAATATTTTCAACTGAAATTGACGATATCATACAAGACCAAACTATTGATTTGGTGGTGGTTGTTACACCATCTGATAAACATTATCAGATAACTAAACAACTCTTATTGGCAGGAAAAAATGTTATGGTTGATAAGCCAATGGCCACTAGTGAGATTGAGGCTCGTGACTTGGTGAACTTAGCTTATGATAAAGGACTATTCTTGATGCCGTTTCAAAGTCGCCGTTTTGACAGTGATTTTTTGACTGTGCAACGTGTGATTAAAAATGGCTATCTGGGCCGATTAGTTGATCTTGAGGTTCATATGGATCATTACAGGCCTAATGATGGAAAAGAACTCGGGACATCCGTTGAAGGCTCACTTTTTGATCATGGTGTGCATCTTGTTGATCAAATCATTAGTCTGTTTGGCATGCCCAACATTGCAACCTACGACTTGCGAGCCACGAGAATATTGAACAGTCCCGTTGATGATCAAATGGAAATTAATCTTTTTTATCCGAAAGCATTTAAGGCGACATTGCAAACGACAGAGTTAGCTGCTATTCAGTACCCAAAATGGCAGTTACGTGGTACCCATGGTACATTTGTTAAATATGAAGTTGATGAGCAAGAAAATGATTTGAAAACTGGTATTATGCCAGGAGAGGCGCGATTTGGTGTTGACACACCGCAACATTATGGACACTTAGTTTATTACAATCAAAGTGGTGATCGTATTGAGAAATTTATTCCTAGTATTCAGGGAGATTATGGGCGAGTATATGATTCAGTTTACAATACGCTAGTTAAGGGGACACCTAAACTGGTATCAGATGAGCAGATGCTTTCTGTTATGAAAATTCTTTCGGCTGGTGTGAAAGAAAACGGACCACATGTGATTAAATTTTAGAAAAAAAGGAACTTAGTGATAGCTGAGTTCCTTTTTCAATGAGTAAAATATCCCAGAATTTTTTCTACTGAAATATCATTTATGATAAGTAATCACAGGCTTTATGGTAGAATTGAATAGAGATAAAATTGAAAGAAAAAATGCCAACTTATGACAGAATTAGATTTAAATGAACTAAAAAACAGACAAAAGCATATACGTAATTTTTCAATTGTTGCACACATCGATCATGGGAAATCAACTATAGCGGACCGTATTTTGGAACAGACACATACTGTCGCTGAACGTGATATGCAAAATCAATTGCTCGATACAATGGATTTGGAACGTGAGCGTGGTATTACAATTAAGTTGAATGCTGTTGAAGTACACTACGATGCGCATGATGGTGAAACGTATATTTTTCATTTGATTGATACGCCTGGACACGTTGATTTTTCTTACGAAGTTTCCCGTGCTTTAGCTGCTGCTGAAGGAGCAATACTTGTTGTAGATGCGTCACAAGGAGTTGAAGCACAAACTTTAGCCAACGTGTACTTAGCGCTGGATAATGATTTAGAGATTTTACCAGTAATCAATAAAATCGATTTACCAGCTGCTGATGCTGAAAAAGTGCGGACAGAAATTGAAGATGTCATTGGAATTGATGCATCTGATGCAGTATTAGCATCCGCAAAAAAAGGTATAGGGATTCCTGAACTACTAGAGAAAATAGTGACCGATTTACCGGCACCAGAAGGTGATATTGATGCACCTTTAAGAGCCTTAATTTTTGATTCAGCTTATGATGCTTATCGCGGTGTGGTTGTTAATATGCGTGTGCGGGAAGGTATTGTAAAACCTGGTGATAAAGTTCGTATGATGAATACTGGTGCTGAATATGAGGTGACAGAAGTTGGGGTGATGTCACCTGATGCACAAAAACGTGATTATTTAATGGCTGGAGATGTTGGGTATCTTACTGCAGCCATTAAAGATATTCATACTACTCACTCAGGAGATACAATTACACTAGTTAATAATCCAGCAAGTGAGCCGTTACCGGGCTATAAGCCAATGACACCGATGGTCTATTCTGGTTTGTATCCGTCCGACAATGCCAAATATACGGATCTTCGTGAAGCACTGGAGAAGCTACAGTTAAATGATGCCGCGCTAACTTTTGAGCCAGAAACCTCTCAAGCACTGGGATTTGGATATCGCGTTGGCTTTCTTGGATTACTTCATATGGATGTTATTCAGGAACGATTAGAACGTGAGTTTGACTTAGATTTGGTAACGACAGCACCTTCTGTTACTTATCGTGTTGTGACGAATGATGATGAAACAGTTGAAATAGAAAATCCTTCTGAAATGCCTGAAGCATCAAAAGTGAAGTATATTGAAGAACCCTATGTTTATGCGCAAATTATGGTTCCAAATGACTATGTTGGTGCGGTAATGGAACTCGCGCAACGTAAGCGTGGTGAGTTTGATACGATGGAATATTTGGATGAAACACGTGTTAATGTTAAATACTATATGCCACTGTCAGAAATTATATTTAATTTCTTTGATAAATTAAAATCAAGCACGCGTGGCTATGCGTCACTAGACTATGAACTATCTACATATCGTCAATCTGACTTGGTTAAGATTGATATTCTATTGAATAGCGAAAAAGTTGATGCTTTAAGTTTCATTGTTCACCGTGATTTTGCGGCTGAACGTGGCCGAGTAATTACTTCTAAATTAAAGGAAATTATTCCTCGTCAGAATTTTGAGATACCTGTCCAGGCGGCTATTGGTTCGAAAATATTAGCTCGTACCAATATCAAAGCTTATCGAAAAGATGTCACTGCAAAAATTCATACAGGTGATCCAGACAGACGTGCAAAGCTACTTGATAAGCAAAAGCGAGGGAAAGCACGTATGAAATCTGTCGGTTCCGTTGATGTGCCACAAGCAGCCTTTATGGCTGTGCTTAAAACAGAGGACGATGCGCAATATGCTCGAGGAAACTAATAAAAAGAAAAAGCAATCTAGATTGGCACGTAATTTGTCAACACAAGCAAAAAAAACAGATTATAAAATAGTTTTTTTTGCGCTTTTATCAGTCTTGATTATGGTGATAGTTATCAGTATAACTGTGGCTAGAATTGTTTTTAATTTTGATGGTATTTCTCAAAAATCTCGTGTAAAGGCTTTGCATCGAGATGCTCCGGTTGCCTTACAATTTGGATTAACTGGACATTCAAACTATAAAAGTACTCAAACTATCGTTAGTCTGACAAACAATGAATGGCAAAATGAAATCGCTACTAGCGTTGAAAAAGCTTGGGAAAGTGGTGGTCAGATTGCTGATTCAGTTACATTTGATGGTCATAAGTATGAAAAGAAAGCAGTGATTAACCAGTTGTCACAAAGGTATCTTCGTACTATAAAATATGATCGTAACTATAAAATTTTAGAGGTAACTTATGATCGATACCATAATGCAAAAGTTAGGTATCGTGTTGTACCTGTCAATTTGCCAGCTGCCCAAAAGAAGGTGCAACGACAAGTTGAAAAGCAATTACAAACGAAGTCGGAGCAGGCTGCTAAGTTATCTTCTGATCAACTGCGTTTAGTAGAGTATGCCATGATTGCTAATAATTGGGATAATGTTTTAAAAAATAAGATACCAACCGCAACTGCTAAAGTAATGACAATGCCCATGCTGTATGAACACAAAAATTTCCGACCAAGTTATAAAGTATCGAAGCAAACGCTAAATAATATTTTGAATAGTGGGTTATCAGAATGAACTTATTAGATAAAATTAAAAATATTTGGCCTTTTGGCCAAAATCATAAAATGCGTGCCATTGGATTTGAACATTCATTAACAATTGACACACCTAATGTCTTTATTGAGAAAGAAATTTTACGACCACAACCGAGTAAAAATGAATTATTGGTTAAAGTTTTAGCCAGTTCAGTCAATCCTGTCGACACTAAGATGAGAGCTAACTATGCTAATGATGGAGAGTTTCGTATTTTAGGATTTGATGCAGTAGGTGTAGTCATTGAGGTTGGCCAAAATGTATCTCGCTTTAGTGTAGGAGATAAAGTTTATTATGCTGGTTCTCAACTAGAAGCTGGTTCTGATGCAGAATTTCAGGTGGTCCATGAAGAGTTAGTAGGTCATGCGCCTTCATTACTGAAAAATGAAGAAATTGCTGCAATGCCTTTAACATCAATTACGGCATATGAAATTCTAAACGAAGCCTTAGGATATGAACTTAAAGAAAATAGCGCAGTAG
Source organism: Leuconostoc litchii (assembly GCF_008107645.1). Classification (GTDB taxonomy): domain Bacteria; phylum Bacillota; class Bacilli; order Lactobacillales; family Lactobacillaceae; genus Leuconostoc; species Leuconostoc litchii. Next base: position 366,588 of record NZ_SDGY01000001.1, read on the forward strand.
GGCATACTATTTTAATTCTGAATGGTGCAGGTGGTGTTGGATCTGTGTTAATACAGCTTGCGAAGTACGTCGGTATGACAGTTATTACTACTGCCTCTCGTACCGAATCTGTAACTTGGGTGAAATCACTAGGTGCTGATTTTATATTAGATTATCATCAAGATTTGGGTGAACAACTACGTAAGATTCAACATCCAAAGGTAGATAATATTGCTATTTTACAGGATACGAACTATTATTGGTCGCTTGTGTTAGCAGCTATTAAGCCTTTTGGTAGAATAGCATCAATTGTTGAAACAACTAAACCTATTGACATGGGGCCATTAAAAAATATAGGGGCTCAGTTTAATTGGGTATTCATGTTTGCAAAAGGAAACTATGGTGTGAACATGCAGATTCAAGGTAATGCATTAGATCAGGTGGCTTTTCTTCTTGACAATAACAAAATAAAGACAACATTAACCAAAACATATTATGGATTGACTGTTGATAATATCCGAGCGGCTACAAAAGATGTTGAAACGAATCGGATGATCGGAAAAGTTGTGGTGAAGTATGACGAATAATAATTGGCAAGCTGTTACTGTCTCGACGAATGTTGAAGCAATTGAAGCAGTTGCAGATATCTTAATGACAGTGGGCGCTGATGGTGTGGCAATAATTGATGATAGTTTCCCAGCAAAGGTTACAGCCTATTATGAGGATAATTCAAAGTTGCCTGAAACTGTTAAAAATATTCAAAATTCAGTTAAGCAGTTGGCAAAGTTCAATATTGATGCACAACCAGCTACTATTGACTTAAATGGTGTTTCACAGTCAGATTGGGAAAATAATTGGAAATCATACTATCATACGACGCGAATTACTAGGCATTTCACAATAGTACCTTCGTGGGAGAATTTTGTACCATGTCAGAAAGACGAATATCCGATTATTATGGATCCTAAATTATCATTTGGTACAGGAATTCACGAAACAACTCGTTTGATGATTCAAGCATTAGAAGTGGTTACTCGTGGTAATGAAAGCATGATAGATGTTGGAACAGGGTCAGGAGTTCTATCAGTGGCGGCAAAACAGCTTGGTGTCGCTGATATTTTAGCGACAGATATAGACGAGATGGCAGTTAGTGTTGCTAAAGAAAATTTGGCCTTAAATCCAATTGCCAACGATGTTTCAGTTGTGGTCAGTGATTTGTTAGCCAAAGTTTCTATTGAACAACCTGTAGATTTGATTGTTGCAAATATTTTGGCAGATGTGATTGAGAGACTTATTCCACAAACTTGGACTCTTTTAAAACCAAATGGTTATTTTTTAGTTTCAGGAATTTATGATGCGATTGCTAAACCCATTGAACAACAATTAAAGCAGGCTGGTTATACAATATTTCAACATACTATAATGGGCGATTGGCATGCATTCATTGCAAAAAAGGAATGTGACTAATGCAACGTTATTTTTTAAATAAGCCCATAATTGATACGATTAAATTAAAAGCTGGTAATGATATTTTCAATCATTTTGGTAAGGTCTTGAGAGCTAAAGTTGGTTCCAAAGCTGAATTTGTTAGTGATTCGTTAGAAATTTTTGTCGGTGAAGTGGTTTCTGTAGATTCAGAAACTATTAATATTAATGTTATTAATCAGTATCACTCAGATGTCGAATTACCGGTTCAAGTAACCTTAGTAGTGTCACCATTAAAAAATGATCGCTCAGATTGGTTTATTCAAAAAGCGACCGAACTAGGTGTAAACAAAATTATTTTTACGTCAATGAAACGGACTGTGGTCGATTGGCAAAAACAACAAGATAAAAAGTTAAAAAGGTTTAAAAAGATTGCCCAAGCTGCTGCTGAGCAGGCACATCGCTTAATTATTCCAAGCATCGAATTTTTAACTTGGCAAGAAATGTTACTAAGTCCAAAACATACGGGCATTGTTGCTTGGGAAGAATCGGCTCGCGATGGCGAAACATCTATGCTCATTAAAGCTGTTTCAGAGGTGCCGTCAGATGAAATATTCATGGTTGTCTTTGGCCCTGAAGGTGGACTGACTGAGACTGAGGTTGATAAATTACAAATACACGGTTTTTCACTAGCTGGGCTAGGGCCTCGAATATTACGTGCAGAGACAGCCCCACTATATACTATGTCAGCTATCAGTGTATTGCGTGAATTGCGATAATTAGCTATAATATAATAAGTAAATGAGATAATTGTAGGTGGTGAAGTGATGCTAAAGATATTCAAAAAATACTACGGGTATCAGTGGCTAGGAGCGATTATATGTGGCCTACTATTACCATTTATTGGTAGACTACTAGGAATGAGTGGTTTGCATAAAGTGATATGGTTTTACTTAGTGATTAACGGGTTGTATACATTGTATTTAGGATATAGTATACGAAGACGTGGTCTATCACCATTTATCATGCTTGCTTTACCTGTCATTTTTTCTGGTATTTCAACATTAGCACTGCATCTAGTATCTCGTCAATATGGTTTTTATTTCGGACTAATGTATATTGTATTGAGTTTGTTTACCTTTTTTGGTGATACACGTGATGACCCTGATGAAAATCAAATTCCTGTGGAAAATGGTTTTCGTGATTTGAATAGTAATGTTTAATAAAATAAACACAGGACAGTAGTTTGACGCTGTGACTTGTGTTTATTGTCGAGATTATCTAGAAAAAGTGCGATTTATCGCACTTTTTCTGTTACACTGGTATAAGGTATTTTACATATTTGTTGGATAGTAGCTGTTTTATCTTCATAATTGTTGATGTATGGTGATACTATTTTACATTTTTTAATTGGAGGATTTTACATTGATTACAGTTTCAGACATGGGTTTTAGTTTCTCTGGACCTAAAATTTATCAGGAAGTTAACTTGAAATTAACACCTGGTAATACATATGGGATTATTGGCGCTAACGGTGCTGGAAAATCAACGTTTTTAAAGTTATTGCAAGGAGAGTTACAGCCATCGGAAGGTATAATTTCCATTGGTGATGGCGAACGAATGTCGTCTTTGCAACAAGACCACTTTGCTTTTGACAAATTCACGGTGTTGGACACTGTTATTCAAGGTCATAAGCGTCTATATGAAGTTAAGACTGAAATGGATGCAATTTATGCCAAGCCTGATTTTAATGATGAGGATGGTGTTCGTGTCGCTGATTTGGGTGCCGAATTCGAAGAATTAGATGGTTGGAATGCTGAAGTAGAAGCGGGACAACTGTTAAGTAAATTAGGTATCAATGATGATGTTTATGATACGTTAATGGGCGAATTAACTGAAAATGACAAAGTAAAGGTGTTATTGGCTCAGGTGTTGTTTGGTAACCCCGATATCTTGATTTTAGATGAGCCGACGAACGGATTAGACGTTCAAACAATTAACTGGTTAGAGGATTTCTTGGCTGATTTTCAAAACTTAGTAATTGTTGTGTCACATGATCGCCATTTCTTGAATGCTGTTTCAACACATATTTTGGACGTCGATTTTGGTAAAATCACACAATTTGTTGGTAACTATGATTTTTGGCGTGAATCTTCTGAGTTAGCACAACGTTTGGCTTCTCAGCAAAATTCTAAAAAAGAAGAACAAATTAAGCAATTACAAGAGTTCGTTGCACGTTTTTCGGCAAATGCGTCTAAATCAAAACAAGCTACTGCTCGAAAAAAGCAGTTGGATAAAATAACATTAGATGATATTAAGCCTTCTTCACGTAAGTATCCTTTTATTAGTTTTCCTATTAATCGAGAGCTTGGAAACGATATGGTTCGTGTTGAAAATATTTCAAAAACCATTGATGGCGAGAAAGTACTAGACAATATATCTTTTATTGGACGTCCAAACGATAAGATTGCTATTTTGTCGCGTTCAGATCTGGCAACAACAACTTTGATGCAAATTATAGCTGGCACGCTAGAACCAGATGAAGGTACTGTGACTTGGGGTGTAACAACGTCCCAATCGTATATTGCGAAAGATTTGAATGACAATTTTGAAAATCAAGATCTAACCATTTTAGACTGGCTACGTGACTTTGCAGAAGAAGATCAAAAAGACAACACTAGTCTTCGAGGTATGCTTGGGCAAATGTTATTCCGTGGTGATGATTCATTAAAGCAAATCAATGTGTTGTCTGGTGGTGAAAAGGTTCGTATTGTATTAGCAAAGATGATGCTATTAAAAGCAAATGTACTATTGATGGATGATCCAACAAATCATCTCGATCTTGAGTCAATTCAATCATTGAACGATGCTGTTATTGCATTTAAGGGTTCAATAATTATGACATCACACGATCATGAGTTTTTGGCAACAACAGCTAACCATATTGTTGAAGTTTCTTCAAAAGGTGTTGTGGATCGCGTTGACACAACATATGATGAATTTATTAATAATGAAAGCATTCAAAATAAAGTTGATGAACTTTACTAAGCATCAATTAAAATAAAAATCGATTTAGTGAGCTATTACAAAAGCGCGCGCTGATATAGTGTGAATTTTGAACTGGCTGTTTACTAACTCGATTTTTCTGTTTGAAATATTGTGTTGGAGGAATTGTAATGACTATTGGAATTGATAAATTATCATTTTATACATCCGAATATGTATTAGATTTAGTTGATCTAGCGCAAAAGCGTGGTGATGATCCTGATAAATATACTATTGGTATTGGACAAGATAAACAAGCAGTTATTCCGAATTATGAAGATGTTGTTACCATGGGTGCCAACGCTGCCGTTCAAATTGTTGAAGAAGATGATCGCAAAAATATCGACATGATTATTTTTGCAACTGAATCTGGTATAGATAATTCTAAATCTAGTGCATTATATGTTCAAAAATTACTGAAACTATCTGAATTTTCAAGAACAATTGAAATTAAGCAGGCGTGTTATGCAGGAACCTACGGGGTAATGCAGGCGAGAGACTATGTCGCAACACACCCGGATAAACGTGTATTAGTTATCGCATCAGATATTGCAAGATATGGTTTAGGAACACCGGGAGAAGTTACTCAAGGTGGTGGTGCTATTGCCATGATTATTGCAAAGAATCCTAAAATAGCAGCTATCAATCCTGATTCTGTGTATATGAGTCAAGATGTTGCTGATTTTTGGCGACCAATTGATCGTTCTGAGGCTATTGTCGATGGACATCTATCGACAGACATTTACAAAGAGATGTTTTTGACATTATGGAAACGTTATCAGCAACAGACGGGTTATGTGCTTGACGACTTTTTGGGATTTGCCTTTCACTTGCCATATACAAAAATGGGTAAAAAAGCATTTAGCCAAATCATAAATGAGGCTAACGAATCACGCCAAGAATTATTGTCGGAAAATTTGATAGCAAGCCAAAAATTCAGTCGTGATGTAGGTAATTTGTACACTGGATCAGTGTATTTGAGTTTGCTATCGCTATTAACTTATGGTCAGGAATTAGCAGGCGGCGACCGACTTGCGATTTTTAGTTATGGATCTGGTGCAGAAGCTGAGCTGTATTCAATAACTTTACAAGAAAATTTTCATGAGTATGTGCTGGGAAATGTTATTGAAAAAAAATTAGCTAAACGCATCAAAGTATCAGTTGATGAGTATGAAAAAATATTTAGTGATCAACTTTATGATTCTCATAGAAACGTTACTTCTGATTTTAAAAACAAAGAATATTTTGAGTTTTTAGGTTGGAAAAATGGTGAGAGACAATATAACTAAAAAATGAAGAGATGCCTAGGCATCTCTTCATTTTGTGATAGAACTAATTTCTTGACCATCCTTAGCGGAAAATAGTACTTTATTACTGTCATTAACTCCCATAAGTTCAAAAGTGTAGCCAGATTTAAATGATTTGTTAATATTTTTTGATGTTTCAATCAGCGAGTTGGTAAAATCAGACCAATGTGCTTCTTCGGCAAGGCTAGGGTCATTTTCTATTTGAGAAATTGATTGAGCTAATTCGGAACCACTATATATTTTGAGTTGGAAAGTTTTGGTATCAGAAATGAAACTTACATCACCGATCTTATTATAGGCTGTATCAAGTTTTTGAGTAAGCTCTTTTTCCTGTAAACTAAGTTTGGCTTGTTGTTGTTTGGTTGTAATATCTGATATTTCAGTTGTATTGTTATTTTTTAAATTTGAGGATGATTGATTTTTTGAGTTCGTATTGTTTTGTAAACTAGAATTTGCAACATTTTTTTTCTGAATTTTTTGTATTGCTGCTGGTAATTGTAGGCCAGAAATAATAGTGCCACTAACACATAGCAGTGTAAATATTAACGGTACGATGAAAGTGCCATATCGTTGCTTATTTTGTATAGTAAATCCGACTAGCAATATACTCAATAGAAATAAAATTATAAAGATAAATATCATTATCTTAATCCCCCGCTATTTATATAAATGAAAAAGCACTTAACCGATGAAGCGTGTCTCGGCACACATCACCATAATAGTTAAGCGCTTGCAAGAATATTATATCTAAAATGTAGTCGCGTTTCAAGTAAAAAAGTAAGAGATAAATAATAATATAACTAGTGGAGCTATATTGTTAAACATGCTTTTTTGTTTGATGATGACTGATTATGTCTATATAAAGATATGTTATACTGAAATTATTAAATATTATTGGAGTTAAAAATGACAAAAAAAGTTTACCTTGCGAGTCCATTTTTCGATGAAGAACAAATTGACCGTGTTGAGCGTGTTGAAAAAGCCTTAGAAGCTAATAAAACCTTAGGCGCTGTATTTTCACCACGTAAACATCAGCATGAAGAGTTTGAAATGTTTGGTCCAGAATGGCGTGTTGCAACATATAATGGCGATGTTGAAGCAATTAACGAGGCTGACGTCATGGTTGCTGTGATCGATTATGTTGGGCAAGAAGTTGATCCTGGGACGGCTTGGGAATTTGGTTATGCTGCAGCCAAAAATATACCAGTTATTGTTGTAAAAGAGAAGACTGGTCCTGTGAATTTGATGATGGGAATGCCTTTAACAGCCTATATTACAGAAATTTCTGACTTAGAAACATATGATTTTGACAATACCCCTAGAATCGAATTTAGTGGTGAAATTTTTTAAAAATGAAGAGCATGGTTATTATTTTAACTAATTAAGTGACTAAAATAATGACGTGCTTTTGCTTATTAATCAGTTTTGAGTAGTGATAATTATTTCATAGGACGAATAAATACCATTGTTGTTCGATAATTATTCGTTTTTTTGAATATTTCGTACAATAATTTGGTATAATGTTAACAGTAAATTTAATGGAGAGATTGTATGACAATGAGTAAAGCGGTTGTAACAGTTGTTGGTAAAGATAAGCCAGGCATTATTGCAGGAGTTTCTAAAACGTTAGCTGAACATAACATCAATATCTTGGATGTTTCACAAACAATAATGGGCGATATTTTTACAATGAGTATGCTGGTTAGTTTAGAAGAACTAGAAGGTCAATTTAATGCATTGCAAGATGATTTAAATACACTAGGGGAAAGTCTCGGTGTTACGATACATACGCAACGTGAAGAAATTTTTGATGCAATGAGTAAAGTGTAAAAAAACTTTTATTGAACCAGCTGGAGAAGTCATGGAAACTAAGCAAATACAAGAAACAATTAATATGGTCGAAGAGGAGCATTTAGATATTCGTACAATCACGATGGGTATCTCGTTGCTTGACACAGTCGCAGGGGATCCACAGCAGACTGCAAAAAATATTTATAATAAAGTTACAACTTATGCTAAAAATTTGATTAAAGTTGCTGAACAAATTGAACGTGAATATGGTATTCCAATTACAAATAAGCGTATTAGTGTGACACCGATTGCACTTATTGCTGGACATGCAACACCGGATGATATGCTGTACTATGCCCATGCCTTAGATGATGCAGCCAAGGCGGTTGGCGTGGACTTTATTGGTGGTTACTCAGCATTAGTGCAAAAAGGTTTTGCTAATGGTGATCTTGCATTAATTAAATCATTACCGCGTGCTTTGACAGAAACGGATTTGGTAATGTCGAGTGTCAATATCGGATCAACTAAAGCAGGTATTAACTTGGATGCTATTAAGTTAATGGGTGAAACTGTTAAAGGAATTTCTGAAAAGTCAGACACAGCGAATGCTAAATTAGTTATTTTTGCAAATGCTGTTGAGGATAATCCTTTTATGGCTGGTGCCTTTCATGGTGTTAGCGAAGCTGATGTTGTGATTAATGTTGGTGTTTCAGGTCCCGGCGTTGTGAAACGTGCTTTGGAAAAAGTAAAAGGTGAATCAATTCAAGTTGTTGCTGATACAGTTAAAAAGACAGCTTTTAAAATTACACGTGTTGGTCAAATGGTTGGTGCATTGGCTGCAGAGAGACTAGGTGTAGAGTTTGGAATAGTTGATCTGAGCTTGGCTCCTACACCTGCTCGAGGTGACTCAGTAGCTGAAGTATTAGAAGAAATAGGTCTTGAACAAGTCGGTACACATGGTACAACAGCAGCATTGATGTTATTGAATGATGCTGTTAAAAAAGGTGGTGTTATGGCTTCTCAGCGTGTCGGTGGTCTATCTGGTGCATTTATTCCAGTATCAGAAGATGCGGGAATGATTGATGCTGCAAAAGCTGGTACGCTAACATTATCGAAGCTAGAAGCTATGACTGCCGTATGTTCTGTTGGACTTGATATGATTGCAATTCCTGGCGACACTAGCGCCACAACAATTAGCGCAATGATTGCAGATGAAGCAGCTATTGGCGTTCAAAATAACAAAACTACTGCTGTTCGTATTTTACCAACATTAGGTACAAAAGTTGGTGATATGGTTGATTATGGTGGTTTGTTAGGAACTGCTCCTGTTATGCCAGTTGTTGAAAAGTCCAGTGCCGACTTTATCAATCGAGGAGGGCACATTCCTGCACCAATTCATTCATTCAAAAATTAGTAAAAAAAGCCGTGATGATTATTATCACGGCTTCTTTATTGTGTTTTTTGAGAATGGTGTACGTGAGTTTCAGTAATTGGGGTTTGATTTGTCGAGATAGCCTTTGAAAACATAATTGCTATATATGTCAATAAAATTAAAATAATTACAGCAACTAAAATTCGGAGTGGATGGTAGAAAAAATTTTTGATATGATTTGAAATACTAAAATGAGATTTTTTTGGTGCGTCACTTTCCGTAATGGCGGCTTCAAGAGCATAAGCAAAACTATCCATATCAACTGCTTTTGGTGTTGCCTCATACGGTACAATAGAAATTTCACGAGTTTTTGCTGGTTTAGCAATTTGATGACTTCTATTATCGCGATTTTTTAAGACATTTGTTCGGAAATTAGCAATACTTAGTAGTGCCTTGTTTTGTAGTTTTGTTACGCTTTCACGTAATTGCTCTATTGGGCTATATACGGGTACTTTCATATTTAATCTCCATATCTTCAACGTTAATTGTTAGGTACTAGCTTTACTATACGACATTTATCATCGAAATTGGGTGAGTTTATATGATTGCAAACAAATTTAATTCTTCTTAATCTTTTCAATGCATAGTATAATTAAAGTATGGCAATACAAGAAGAACAACTTTATCATGATTATTTACAATCCGAGCGACAATATTCGGTACAAACTTTGAAAGCCTATTTGACCGACATTGCTGAATTTAAAAATTACTTAATGAGTAATGGTGGGTTTACAACATTTAGTGAGGTGCAAATTTTAGATGTTCGTGTTTATTTAAGTGATTTGTATGAGCAGAAATTAGCTCGTACAACTATTTCTAGGAAAATTAGTAGTATGCGGATGTTTTATCAATTTTTAATTACAAATAAATTTGCTGCTGATAATCCTTTTGATAATGTGTCGCTTAAAAAGCATCAAAATCAGTTACCAGAGTTTTTTTATGAGGATGAGATACGTGAATTGTTTGATGTAGCTTACAATCAAGAAGATCGTTTCTGGGAACGAAATGCAGCTTTATTAGAATTTTTGTATGCAACGGGGGCACGAGTGTCTGAAATTGCGGGATTAGAATTATCCCAATTAGATTTCTCTCAGCGGTTGGTCTTGATTCATGGTAAGGGGAATAAAGATCGTTATGTACCTTTTGGACATTTTGCTGAAGATATCATGAAAAAATATATAAATGATTTGCGGGCTTCACTAACTATGAAGCAGAATCACGAATTTGTTTTTGTCAATCATCGTGGAGAAAAAATTACCACTGCGGGCATTACATACATTCTCAATCAATTAATGAAACGTTCGACATTAACAGGAAAGATTTATCCTCATATGTTGCGCCATACTTTTGCTACCCACTTAATGAACCGAGGCGCAGATATGCGGACTGTGCAGGAATTATTAGGCCATGTTAATCTTTCTACAACGCAAATGTACACACACGTCACTCGTGAAAGTTTGCAGGAAAATTATCGGAATTTTTTTCCACGTGCTACTGAGTAACCGGTTACAAAATTAGTTTATCAAGCGCTTCACAAATCCACAAAAAGATAGTAAAATAAAGACTATGATAACCCTAGAAAATGAACATCTCATCGTAAAAATTAATCCAGAAGGTGCTGAACTAACAAGTGTTTGGCATAAAGAAGCTGAAATAGAATATATTTGGACAGGCGATCCTAAATATTGGGGTCGTCATGCTTCTAATTTGTTCCCTATTGTTGGACGTCTACGTGGCGATCAGTTTAGAGTGGCAGGCGAAACATATTATATGAATCAGCATGGTTTTGCACGTAACATGCTATTTGATGTTGTGGAACAAAGTGAAAATAAAGCCGTTTTTCGAATTGTCGACACGGAATCAACACATCGTGTGTATCCATTTAAATTTCAATTTGATATTAGTTATGAATTAGAGGATGACGATACACTGCATATTGCATATATCGTTCATAATCCAGATAAAGAAGAAACATTATTCTTCAGTGTTGGTGGGCATCCTGCTTTTAATTTGCCATTAGACGGTGGAAAATTCTCAGATTATTACTTATCAATTGAGCCAGAAAAGGTATATGATCGTGTACGTTTAGTTGGGCCATACTCCAATCCTAACCATCCGACACCATTTAATGCTAGCATTCCATTACGTTTACGCCAAGAAGATTATCATGATGATGCGATTATTTTGAAGCTTGATCGACAAAAAACATCATTTTTATTGGCTCGTTTGGCTAACCAACATGGATTGCGTATGACATTAGATAATGCACAATTTATTGGTGTTTGGACACCGGCAGGTAAGCAGGCACCATTTATAGCTCTTGAACCATGGTGGGGATTGGCTGACACAGTAGACGCAACAGGCAACTTTAAAGAAAAGTTTGGTTCGAATGTTTTGGCTGCTGGCGATACATTCAATGGCACGTATAGTTTGCGATTCTTTTAATCGATAAAAAACATTGATATTTTAATACCAATGTTTTTTTATTAGAATTATGAATTTTATGTTGCTTTTTCTATCATAATGTTTTAAACTGGGTTTAACATAAAAACGTCATAAACCGTTGAGACGGAGATCAAACCATGTGTGCACGTACAGGGAGTCCTTGTTACTGGAAGTAGGGCCGAACGCAACATGGCAAATGGACCGTTGAGGGTTGGTTGAACGAGAGAAATCTTCAGTACTGCCAAACGTGAGATCTACGTAAGTGATCAGGTTATTGTTAGATAACTGTTGAGACGCGTTTTAATTCGAGTGGTTTTTTTTAGCTACCATTTGACTTGGACGAAATCAGGTGGCACCGCGGGAAACCGTCCTGAAATTTTTGCAAAAGCAAATTTTTCAGGACGGTTTTTTATTTGCTTAAAAAAGAAAAGGGGAAAAAGAATGACAAAAAAAGGATACTATGGTGAGTACGGCGGACAATTTGTTCCAGAATTGTTAATGCCGGCAATTAATGAGGTTACAGAAGCATTTGATAAATATAAAGATGATTTAACCTTTAAAAGGGAATTGAAAGATTTATTTGATAATTATGCAAATCGACCATCAATGTTATATTATGCGAAAAATATGTCTAAAGATTTGGGCGGAGCGCAAATTTATTTAAAAAGAGAAGATTTGAATCATACAGGGGCACATAAAATTAACAATGTATTAGGTCAGGCTTTAATTGCTAAACGCATGGGTAAAACGCGATTAATTGCTGAAACAGGTGCTGGACAACATGGTGTGGCAACAGCCACAGCTGCCGCTTTGTTTGGTATGGAAGCTGAAATATTTATGGGAAAGGAAGATACCGAACGGCAAGCGTTAAATGTTTATCGTATGGAATTACTTGGTGCCAAGGTGCACGCAGTTACAACAGGAACTCAAGTTCTAAAAGATGCTGTTAATGCTACATTTCAAGATTGGACTAAAAGAATTGATGATACATTTTATGTACTTGGTTCAGCGGTTGGACCATATCCATTTCCAGAAATGGTTAAATATTTCCAATCAATTATTAGTGAAGAAGCCAGAAGCCAATTCTTAGAGATGACAGGAAGATTGCCAGATGCAGTTCTCGCCGCAGTTGGAGGAGGATCTAATGCGATTGGTGCATTTGCTAAATTTATTGACGATTCAGAAGTTGAATTAATAGGTATTGAGGCTGCCGGTAAAGGTGTCAATACCCAGCAAACAGCAGCGACAATGGCACTTGGAACAAAAGGGATTTTCCATGGTATGAAATCGCAATTCTTACAGTCTACTGATGGACAAATTGATCCTGTTTATAGTATTTCTGCAGGATTAGATTACCCTGGTATTGGACCGGAACACGTTTATTTAAAAGAGATTAACCGTGCAAAATATGTACCAATTACAGATGATGAAGCAGTAGCTGCATTTGAATATATTGCAAAAACTGAAGGTATTGTCGCTGCAATTGAGAGTTCTCATGCTGTAGCATATGCTATGAAAATCGCACCAAAAATGAGAAAAGATCAGCAAATTATGGTTAATTTAAGTGGACGTGGTGATAAAGATGTTGCTGCTATTGCTCGATACAAAGGAGTAAATATTCATGAGTAATATTCAAAAAGCATTGTCAAAATTAATCAAATTACAGGATTTGAGTGCTGAGAATGCGTTTCAGGTAATGGACGACATTATGGACGGAAAAGTTTCTGATCCAGAAATTTCTGCCTATTTAATGGGATTAGCGGTTAAGAAAGAATCGGTTTCCGAAATTGTTGGTTCTGCAAGAGCTATGATTGCACATGCAACAAAGATTGAGCCAGCTTTCGATGCAATAGACATTGTTGGTACTGGTGGTGATCTGTCGGGCACCTTTAATATTTCAACAACAGCAAGTTTTATAGTTGCTGCAGCTGGGGTTCCAGTTGTTAAACATGGTAACCGTGCAGCTAGCTCTAAATCAGGCACAGCAGATGCACTAGAAGCACTTGAGGTTATGATTGATTTGAAACCTGAGCAAGCTACTAGTGTTTTATCTCAAGCTGGTCAAACGTTTTTATTTGCACGTTCGTATCATCCAGCTATGAAGTACGTGGGTTCAATTCGAAAGACCTTAGGAGTTCGAACGATATTTAATATTTTAGGACCGCTAACAAATCCTACACGACCTCAAACAATGTTGGTCGGGGTATATTCCAAAGAACTATTAGTGCCGTTAGCAAAAGTATTTTCCGAGCTAGGGGTCAGAAAAGCGATATTAGTTCATGGTCAAGACGGATTGGATGAAGTAACGTTAACGACGAAAACAGATTTAGTCGTACTAACTGATGGTCAAATAAAAGAGAAAATTTTTGACCCAACAGATTATGGTTTTGATTTTGTCTCTATTCAAACATTACGTGGTGGTACGCCAGTTGAAAATGCGAAAATAACACATAATATTTTGTCAGGAGTTATCACGGGACCGATGAAAAATATTGTGATTTTAAATGCTGCAATGGCATTATTGATAGCTGAAAAATCAGTAACAATTCGTGATGCTATCAAATTGGCTGAACATATATTGGATAGTGGGAAAGCACTAAAGCAATTAGAATTATTACAACAAGTGACTAAGGAAGTGACACCATGATACTAGATGATTTGGTCAATGCTACACAACAAAATATGTTGAAAAGACGAGAGAAAAAATCACTTAATAGCTTGAAAAAAGAAGTTAACAATATACCCAGTTCAAATACTTTTTCTTTTGAAAAAAATTTGAATCAGTCTAATATTTCTATAATTGCCGAAATTAAACAAGCCTCACCCTCAAAGGGACAAATTGTGTCTCCTGAAAAGTTCAATTATCAGCAAATTGCTGATGATTACAAAAATGCTGGTGTTGATGCAATCAGTGTTTTGACAGAGGAAAGTTACTTTAAAGGTTCGCTTGGTATTTTGACAGATGTTGCTGCTAGAAATGATATCCCAACACTTCGTAAAGATTTTATAATTGATCCGTATATGATTTATGAAGCTAAGGTGGCAGGGGCACAAATTATTTTGTTAATTGTCGCAATTCTAACTGATGATAAACTAGGCGAGTACTTATCTTTGGCGGATAAATTAGGACTTTCAGTCATTGTTGAGGCACATAACGATGAGGAAATTAAACGAGCAGTGAGTGCAAGGGCACGAATTATTGGTGTTAATAATCGAAATTTGAAAAATTTTACTGTAGATTTTAATAATACGATTCGTTTACGCAAGCTAGTGCCTGCTGATATACTCTTCATTTCGGAATCAGGAATAAAAAATCGGACAGATGTAGAGACCTTGGAACAGAATGGTGTGAATGGTATTTTAGTTGGTGAAACTTTCATGCGAGCTACAGATAAAATAGCAAAAATTAATCAATTAAGAGGTCATGAATGACACGAATTAAGTTGTGTGGCAATTTTCATTTACAAGATGTTGATTACTTAAATGAAGTTAAACCAGATTTAGCTGGTATTATTTTGGTTCCAAATCGGCGTCGGTCGGTAACTTTCGAATTAGCAAAAGAAATGCGGGATAGGTTGAATATAGACATTCCCTTAGTGGGCGTATTTTCTAACCAAAAAACCAGTGAAATTCTAGCTTACAAAAATATTATTCAAGTAGCTCAATTACATGGTCAAGAAAATGAGCAACAGGTTTATGAAATTCAAAATTCTGGCTTGCCGGTTATTAAGGTTATGAAGCCAAACGGTCAACATCAAACATGTGCTATAAAACGTATGATTGACGCAGGCGCTGGCACAGGGAAAACGTTTGATTGGCAAGGTTTTAAATCTAATGAACCCTTAGATTTTCTTGCTGGTGGTTTAACAACACAGAATTTACAGAGAGCAATTTCTCTGTTGAATCCTAAAACGGTTGATATTAGTTCAGGATCAGAAGTTAATGGTATAAAAAACATAGAAAAGATGCGAGAGTTAGTGCGTATAGCAAGGAGTAATAAATGAATGAAATTACACAAGCATTAAAAAATAAAAATGCCTTTATTGGATTTGCTGTTGCCGGATATCCTAATTTTGAAAAAAGCGCAAAATACATAGTTGATATGGCAAATGCTGGTGCGGATTTAATTGAAATTGGTATAGCTTTCAGTGATCCTAGTGCAGATGGACCAACAATAATGAATGCTGATCAAAAAGTACTGGAAAATGGCTCAAAAACGGAGGATGTGTTTAGATTAATTACTGAGATTCGTAAGGACACCAATGTGCCTTTAGTATTTCTGACTTACACCAATCCAGTTTTTAAATACGGCTATGAAAAATTTTTGAGTAAAATGAAATCTTTGGATGTTCAGGGAATCATTATGCCAGATATGCCTTTAGAAGAACAAGAAGCATTTATAAATATTGCGCAACAATACGGGCGTGCATTTATTCAACTAGTGACATTACAATCCGGCAATCGATTGCCTAAAATTGTGTCACATGCCTCCGGATTTATTTATGTAGTTAGTTCTTTAGGCATAACTGGATCACGACACAAATTATCTAATGAAGCAAATGAAATTGTCACTAGAATAAAAGAATTGACAGATATTCCAGTTGCGGTTGGATTTGGTATTAATACTTATGATCAAGCTAAATTATTCTCCTCTGCAGATGCGATTATAGTTGGCTCTGCACTTGTAAAAATAATTGAAGAACATCCTGATGATGCTACGACATATCTCACTGAATTTATTCAAAAAATGAAAGGAGCACGCAATGCGACAAATTAAAACGATTGATGCGGACACGTTAACCGTTATTAGTGCCTATTTTCGATTACGCGGAGAACGTAGCTTTCTTTTAGAGTCAGTACCGACTGATAGTGAAAAATCTCGCTATTCAATTATTGCGCTCGATCCGGTACATGAGTTTAGCACAGTTGGCCATTCGGTAACAATTGATGGACAAACTACTGAATGCAAAGATCCATTAATGTCTTTACAAGATTTGGTAGTTACAGAAGATGAATGTTTAGAGGAATTGCCCTTTCAAGGTGGTGCTATTGGTTACGTAGGCTTCGATACGATAGCTGTGTATGAAAAATTAAAAAATCAGCCTGAAAATGATCTGGGTATGCCAGACAGTCATCTGTTTTTGTATGAAACGTTTGTTATTTTTGATCATCAGCAGGAAAAAATACAAATCGTCGTTGATAATGTTTATTCTGGGCGTGAAAACTTGGATGAAATCGTTACTATCCTTGAAAATAAGTTAAAACTACCGGTTGCTGATGAACTTGTATCTGTACAACTACACGATTTAAAACCAAAATCAAATGTGACACCAGATCAGTTCAAAACGATGGTCAACCGCACAAAAAAACTAATTCAAGATGGTGATATGTTTCAAATGGTGCCATCTCAAAGATTTAGTTTTACTTTTGAAGATAAGCCGTTTGATTTTTATAGGCAATTACGGCGAACTAATCCATCGCCTTACATGTACTACATGGATTATGGTGAGTATCAAATAATTGGTTCGTCTCCTGAAAGTTTGGTCACTGTTCGTGGTAAAACCGTAACGACTAACCCTATTGCTGGCACTAGAAAAAGAGGACAAACAGCTAAAGAGGACATTGCAGTTGCCAAAGAATTGAAAAATAATGAAAAAGAACTTGCTGAACATCGTATGTTAGTTGATTTAGGTCGTAATGATCTTGGAAAAATTTCTGAATATGGTAGTGTTAAAGTTACTACACTGCTGGAAATTCAAAAATATCGTTACATTATGCATTTGGTCTCTGAAGTTAGTGGTCGATTACGTGAACACACGCCTGCGATTGAGGCTCTAAAAGCTACTTTACCGGCTGGAACAGTTAGTGGTGCGCCAAAATTACGGGCATTACAACGTATTTATGAAATGGAATCAGTAAAGCGGGGTGTTTATGCAGGGGCAATTGGTTACTTATCTCGTGACAACCAAATGGATTTTGCAATTGCTATTCGAACAATGATTGTCAAAAATAAAAAAGGATATGTACAAGCTGGAGCGGGTATCGTGTATGATTCTACAGCAGAAAATGAGTATCAAGAAACATTGAATAAAGCCAAAGCATTGCTAAAATTAGGAGGAGACAGATGATTTTATTAGTGGATAATTATGATTCTTTTACCTATAATTTAGCACAAATTATTGGCACCAAAACGTCATTAGTTGTCTTGAGAAATGATGATGAACGACTTTATACAATTGCTAACCGTGCAAATGGTATTATTTTTTCGCCAGGTCCTGGAAAACCTAATCAAGCTGGTGAGATGGAAAATATGATTCGACATTTTGCTTATACGAAACCAATGTTAGGTATTTGTCTAGGGCATCAGGCTATCGGAGAAGTTTTTGGTGGACAAGTTCAGCATGCGTCTGTGGTTCGACATGGTAAGGTTTCAAAAATGGTTAATGTTTGTTCTTCTCCATTACTGAGTGAAGATATGGTGCAAATTATGCGTTATCATTCACTGATTCTGGATAAACAAAAGTTTCCTAAAAACTTTGAAGTAACAGGAATTTCTGCAGATGACAACGAAGTGATGGCTATGCAACATGAGTCATTGCCTATCTATGGGTTTCAGTTTCACCCAGAATCAATTGGTACGCCAATGGGAACAGCAATGATTGAAAAATTCATTGCTCTAACCGAGTGTTTAGCTATAAATAATTAATGAGTGTTTAATGATGTAATATAGTTTATTTTAATAAACTGTTGACATTTATAATAAATAATTGTATAGTTGATTACATCAAATAAGAATGAGAAAAATTATGAACAACAAAGTCTTGAAAAATAATAGTTATTATTACTTCTGGTTTATGTAGAACCGTCGCTAAGTGCGTCGGTTACGACGCACTTAGCGACCAGAAGCTTTTCAAGGTTGAGTTACTAAGTGTCAATATTAAACACTTAGTAGCTTTTTATTTTTTCGGAATGAAATTTCCTGTTAAATCGTACTAAGTGTTTACTCACTTAGTACGATTTTTATTTAAGGAGAATCTCATGATAACGACAACACCACTAGCAACAAAAGCAATTCAATCGTTGCGACTGTTATCCAATCAGATAATCAGTCATGCTGGATCTGGTCATCCAGGAATCGCATTAGGTGCGGCACCGATTTTGTACGAATTATACGCTAATCAGCTTAATGTCGATCCTAAAAATCCTCATGAACCTAATCGAGACCGTTTTGTATTATCCGCCGGACATGGTGCCGCATTACTTTATGCAACATTATATGCTGCAGGTTTTAATTTAACTTCTAAGGATTTATCAGAATTTCGACAACCTCATTCAAAAACACCAGGACATCCAGAAGTTGGTGTGACGCCCGGTGTTGAAGCCACAACCGGCCCTCTAGGTCAAGGATTGGGTATGGCTGTGGGCATGGCTATGGCTGAAGAAAAATTACATCAACAATTTCCAACAGTTATACATCATTTTACTTACGCTTTGGTCGGTGATGGTGATTTGATGGAAGGTGTGAGTCATGAAGTAGCTTCTCTAGCAGGGCAGCAACGTCTCAGTAAGCTAATTGTGCTGTATGATGATAATGCTGTTAGCCTTGATGGTGCAAAAGAACGTTCTGATACTTCTGATAATCTGGCACGATTTGCGAGTTATGGTTGGGATATACGTAAGGTTGAAAATGGCAATAATTTAGAGGCGATTCATGATGCTATTGAAAATGCCAAGTTATCTCCTGAACCAACATTAATTGCTGTAAAAAGCATTATTGGTGACTTTGGGCCATTTGCAGGAACAAATAAAGCTCATGGAACGCCATTAACTGACCAACAGTTAGTAGATTTATCAGAAATGTTGGCAGTTAAAGTTACGAACTTTGAGCTACCTAGTGATGTGTTGGAAGATATCCGCATTAAGATAATGGCACGATTGGCTAATCGTGTGCAGCCAACGGAAGAGGAGTTAGGAAACTATTTTGAGTTTACAAGGAAAAAAGATTTTTCGATACCACAATTGACGACTGAAATTAAGTCACAAGCAGGTCGAAAAATTTCAAAGTATGTATTGCAAAACTTTGCACAACAATTACCGAATTTATGGGGTGGTTCAGCGGATTTGGTAGCATCAACTAATGCAGAAATTGTTCAGTCACCTTTGTTCAACAATGATGATCGTTCAGGTAGAAACATTGCCTTTGGAGTCCGTGAGTTTGGTATGGGATCCGTCATGAACGGTATTGCCTTACATGGTGGAACAACAATATTTGGCGCTACATTTTTAGCTTTTTCAGACTATATGAAAGCAGCTATTCGTTTAAGTGCATTACAACACGTACCGGTCATTTATGTTTTTACGCACGATAGTGTTACTGTTGGAGAAGATGGACCAACGCATCAGCCAGTTGAGCAATTAATGGGATTGCGAATGATACCTGGTATTGATGTCTTACGTCCGGGAACTGCAGAAGAAATAGCTCATGCATGGCATCAAGCGCTTACGTCGATTGATCGACCAACCGTTTTGATATTAAGCCGAGGTGCAATTGGTCCTCAGGGAAATGATGCGCAAGCGGAATTAGCGATACAAAGGGGTGCAGTGCAATTAAGACAGAATAATGATGCTAAGATTAACTTAATTGCAACAGGGTCAGAAGTACAATTGGCCCAAAAAGTGAGTGAATTGTTATCCGTACCGTCAAATATTATATCTATTCCTAATTTGTCGCGATTTAGTGCATTAGAAAAAAGTGAGAGGCATAAAATCATTCCTCAAGAAACAGCCAAAAATGTAATAATAGAGGCAGGAACAACATTAGGTTGGCAAGGTATCGCTGGTGATGAAGGGATGATTCTGGGTATTGATGAATTTGGGATGAGCGCAGTGGCAGCAAATATATTTGATGAAATTGGGTTTACTGCAGAAAGTATAGTTCATCGCATTACACGGGAGCTATTATGACATTATATGGACTAATAGCTCATCCAGCTGGACACTCACGATCACCGCTGATGCAAAATAAAATGATTGATAAATATAATATTGATGCTCATTATCATGCATTTGATGTTTTACCTGAACAATTAGAACATGCTGTTAAAGGATTGAGGGCATTACATGTAGGTGGCTTTAATGTATCTACTCCGTTCAAAAACAATATCATTAAATATCTGGATGAAATATCTCCAATAGCTGAACAACTGCAAGCTGTAAATACTGTTAAGAATGTTCAAGGTCGTCTTATTGGCACTAATACTGATGGAGATGGCTTTTGGCAAAGTATTAATTCACGACAACCGAAAGAAACGGTCGTTATATTTGGTACCGGTGGTGCAGCAAGAGCTGTCATTGCAACGGCTAAGCAATACGGTGTTAGAAAATTAATTGTATTTAATCGTGTTCATAGCGATTGGTGGGCACGGCAGCAAGAAATTAGCCGATTAACTAATGGTGGGGGATATCTTGAAGATTTAGCCAACAACCATGAGTTGACTGAAGCGTTGAAACAGGCAGACATGTTAATCAACGCTACAACTGTGGGCATGAATGATTCTCGAACACTTCTTACGGATTATCAAGTATCATTATTACCACAGCATGCATTAGTTGTTGATATGATTTACCGTAATCAACAAACAACAATGCTGAAATCTGCCAATCAACGTGGATTATTAACTTTAAACGGTTTACCTATGTTAGTAAATCAAGGCGCATTGAGCTTTGAATATTGGTTTAACAAGTTAGCTGATAGAAAACTAATGATGAAAGAAATTGAGGAATAAAACATGATTATTATCGCAAAAACAAATAAAGATGCAGAACAAATTGCAGCAAAATTAAATACAAACAATCCTATTAAACCAGTGTTTGTTCATGACAACCGTGTAGCGCTAGCTGGTGTAAAAAGTTTGCCAGAAAACGAATTGAGAAATATTTCACAAATGATTGTTGATGTAATCACAAACCATCATTCGGCTATTAAATCATCACGTGAATTCCATCCAGAGGATACAATTATTACAACTAAACATAGCACAATTGGTGGTGGTAATTTTGTTTTCATGGCTGGCCCTGACTCCATTGAATCTCCTGATCATGTTAAAGAGATGGGTGAAGATGTTAAAATGGCTGGTGCAACGATTTTGCGTGGAGGGGCTTTCAAACCGCGTACATCCCCATACTCGTTCCAAGGAAATGGTGAAGATGGATTAAAGGCTCATCGTGCGGCGGCTGACGCATTACAAATGGATATGGTAACAGAAATCTTAGATACACGCGATGTTGACTTGGTGGACTCATACACAGATATTTTCCAAGTTGGTACGCGTAACATGCAAAATTTTGCATTACTTAAGGCACTTGGCAAAAAAAATAAGCCCGTTGTGTTGAAGCGAGGAATGTCAGCTACAATTGATGACTTACTGAATGCAGCAGAGTATATTACTGCTGGTGGTAATGACCAAATTATTTTGATGGAACGTGGTATTCGCACATACGACAATAAGTACACACGTAACACACTTGATGTATCAGCTATTCCAGTATTACAGTCTCTAACTCATTATCCAGTGGTTGCGGATGCTTCACATGCGGCGGGTGTGTCTAAGTTTGTTGAACCACTGGCTTTAGCAGCGATTGCTGCTGGCGCACAAGGTTTAATGACTGAAATACATGATGATCCGGCACATGCGTTTGTTGATGGTGCACAGGCATTGACACCTGAGCAATTTAAACAACTAGCAGAGAAAGTAAATAAGGTTCGTGAGGCAATAAAATGAGCACAATTACAGTTGATTTGGCGACAAAAAAATATGATGTGAAGATTGACAACACCTTACACACTCGTATAGGTCAAGAAATTTCTGCAGTTTGGTCAACACGTAAAATTGTGTTATTAACCGACAATAATGTTGGGCCTTTGTATTTAGAAGACACATCAAGACAATTGCGTGATAAAGGGTTTGATGTACTGGAACTGGTAGTTCCAGCGGGTGAACAATCTAAATCATTATCAGTTGCAGGTGACTTGATTGGTAAAATGGCCAGCGCTGGATTTACTCGTGGTGATGGGCTTATTGCCTTGGGGGGAGGTGTAATTGGTGATTTGGGTGGTGTGGTTGCATCTCTATATATGAGAGGTATTGCCTTTATTCAGATTGCGACGTCTCTAACTGCTCAAGTTGATTCATCAGTTGGTGGTAAAACTGCTGTGAATTTGGGTGATACCAAGAACATTGCTGGTTCCTTTTATCAACCAGATTTAGATCTAGTTGATGTAACATATTTGGATACTTTGACTGATCGCGACTTAGTCGAAGGATATGCAGAAGTTGTAAAAACATCGGCTTTGTCTGATCAAAACTTTTTTGAATTTACCGGTCAAATTAAATCGATTTCAGATATACGTGAACACGCCCAGGAACTCTCACAAAGAGCCATTGCGTACAAAGCAAGAGTAGTTATGGCAGATGAAAAAGAAGCTGGCGAACGACAGTTTTTGAATTTTGGTCATACTTTCGGTCACGCAATTGAACTATTGGCTCACGGTGAGTTGCGGCATGGCGAGGCTGTTGCAATTGGGATGGTTGCCATTAGTAGCCGTTTTGAACAAAATGGTATAATGCCTAAAGGGATGACTGATGAATTATTAAGTCGATTAGAAGCTGTTGGCTTACCAACACAATCCGAATTTATAGGTACGACGCATTTTTTTGATCGCTTGATTAATGATAAAAAAAATCATGGGGGCGTTTTGAATTTAGTTGCGTTAGAGAGCATTGGAAATCCAGTTATTGTGAAGAAAAAAATTGCCGATATGCCGGCATTTATGGAGAATTAATATGAGATATGTTACTGCTGGCGAGAGCCATGGACCTGAAGAAATTGCTGTTATTGAAGGTATTCCTGCCGGATTAACTATTAGTCAAGAGGATGTTAATGAGCAATTAGCTCGACGTCAACGTGGTTATGGTCGAGGAGATCGTCAAAAAATAGAAACCGATACAGTTACTTTTTTGACAGGTATTCGGCACCAAATTACACTTGGATCACCAATTACATTGAATGTTCATAATGATGATCATAATAACTGGTCAAAAATTATGGCTCCTAATGAACCCGCAACTTCAGAGAATACGCTTCGTAAGGTAATGCGACCACGCCCAGGGCATGCTGATTTGGTTGGTGGTATGAAGTACCGTCACCATGATGATTTGCGAAATGTTTTGGAGCGTTCGTCTGCTCGTGAAACAACAATGCGTGTAGCTGTAGGCGCTGTTGCTAAAAAACTACTGGCCGAAATCGGTGTAGATGTTCACGGGTTTGTGGTTAATGTCGGGCCGGCAAAATCTAACATGAACGACTTGATCAAATACAAAAACTTACAAGAGTTACGTAAAGTAACAGAGAGTTTTGATACACGTGCTTTGAATGCTGAAGCTGATGAAGCCATTAAAGAAGTCATTGATAAAACAAAACGTGCTGCTAACACAGTAGGTGGTCAAGTACAGGTTATTGCCACAGGCATGCCTGCTGGATTAGGATCATATGTATCTGCAGACACGAAATTAGATGCAAAAATTGCTAGTGCAATTGTTGGTATTAATGCATTTAAGGGTGTTCAATTTGGTGGTGGTTTTGAAAATTCTGAAAAATATGGCGATCAGGTTATGGATGAGATTTTTTGGGATGAAGGACGTGGTTTTTATCGTGGCTCTGATAATCTTGGTGGCTTTGAAGGGGGTATGACAACTGGTGAAGCAATTATTGTGCGTGGCGTTGTGAAACCTATTCCAACGCTTTATCGCCCCATGCAATCTGTTGATATTGATACACACGAAGATCATCGTGCGTCAATTGAGCGTTCAGACACAACAGCCGTTACAGCTGCTGCAGTGATAGCTGAAGCAATGGTTGCAATTGAACTATCTAAAGCAGTGTTAGACAAATTCGATGCAGATAATATTGAGCGTATGAAAGAACAAGTAGCCATTTATCGTGAGGAACTTAGAAAGTTTTAATATAGCTTAGGCTATAGTACATAATTGATTAGAGGATAAAAAATATGATTAAACTTGTAAAAGCACCAACACTTGGACTACACGGTCAAATCACAGTACCAGGTGATAAGTCAATATCACATCGTGCGGTAATGTTTGGTGCGATAGCTGAAGGAAAAACAATTATTGATAATTTTCTGATGTCAGATGATGTTATGCATACGATAGGCGTTTTTCGTTCACTTGGTGTTGAAATCACTTATACAGATACGCAAGCTGTAGTTGTGGGGAAAGGGCTGGAAAATTTTAATCAACCTAGTGAAGCGTTAAATATGGGGAACTCTGGTACATCGACTCGTTTGTTAATGGGATTGTTAAGCAAACAACCTTTTGATTTAAATATTTTCGGGGATGAGTCATTGAGTAAACGTCCATTAAAAAGAGTGACAGATCCATTATCTTTAATGCAAGCAAAGTTTAAATTATCCGATGAAGAATTTTTACCGGCGATTATTCAGGCTAATAACACGCTAACTGGTATTACGTACCGTATGCCAGTTGCTTCGGCGCAGGTGAAGAGCGCCATCTTACTAGCTGGTATTCAAGCTGACGGTGAGACAACTGTCATTGAAGAGCTACCATCACGGGACCATACCGAACGAATGTTACGTCAATTTGGTGGTCAAATTCAAGCAAAAAATGGTGTTATAACTGTTAAAAAACAACCACAGTTAAAAGGTCAACATGTATTAGTGCCATCGGATATTTCTAGCGCAGCTTTCTTTATGGTAGCAGGTTTAATTACTCCGAATTCTAACATCACCATTAATAAAGTCGGCATTAATCCAACACGGGACGGTGTGATTAAATTACTCGAACGTATGGGTGCAGATATTGTTCAAAACAAAATTTCATCTGAAGGTGAACCGTTAGCAGACATCAAAATTAGAGCACAAGATTTACAAGGAATTACTATTACTGGCGCTGATATTCCTAGTGCTGTGGACGAATTACCAATTTTAGCACTCGCAGCAACGCAAGCAGTTGGCGATACAGTTATCAGCGGTGCAGAAGAGTTGCGTGTAAAAGAAACAGATAGAATTGCGACTGTTATCAGTGAATTGACTAAATTAGGCGCGAATATCGAAGAGAAACCTGACGGTATGATTATTCATGGGGGCACACCTTTGCATGCTATTAATGGTTCGGCCTTACTTGACTCACATGGTGATCATCGTATTGGTATGATGAACGTGGTTGCTTCATTGATTGCTGATGGGGATGTTGTTTTAACTGGTGAAGATGCTATGAGTGTTTCTTATCCTGGGTTTGTGGAAGATATTGCAAAGATTATGAAACAGGAAACGTTATGAAAAATATAGTTGTTGTTGGATTAGGTGAAATGGGTGCTTCGTTAGCTAAAATCCTAAACAGACAATCTGAAAATCTAGTTGTTGGTGTGGATATTAATGATAATTCGTTGACTTATGCTAAAAAAAATAATATTGTCAAACAAGTGTCATTAGAACTAAAGCAAGTTGCTAAAGAAGCCGATATTATTATTTTAGCCACACCCGTAACTTATATTGAGAGTAGCATTCGTCAATTAGCTACGTTGCCTTTAAAAAAAGATGTCGTCATTACTGATACAGGGTCAACAAAGCGAGACATTATGGCTGTTGTAGAACAAGTTTTGACACCAAAAAATGTTCGCTTTGTTGGAGGACATGCCATGGCTGGCACACATCAAAGTGGCATTATGCAGGCAAATGAAGCACTTTATCAAGATGTTCCCTATTTTTTAATTCCTAGTTCAATCAGTAAAACCAGTGATATTCAAGATGTTCTTAAGCCAATTAATGCAGACTTTATGTCCATTTCAATCAAAAAACATGATGAATTAATGTCTGTTATTAGCGATGTACCACATATCTTAGCCTTTTCATTAATGAATACTGCTACAAATCAATTAGGGGATGTTTCAAACTTTGGACACTTTGTAGCTGGCGGATTTAAGGACACAACACGTATTGCAGAAAGCGATCCCAAATTATGGGCTGACGTTTTATTGAGCAATAAAGAGGCAATTTTATCAAGTCAAAGCATATTAATGCAACAGCTAAAGCTATTTTCTCAAGCTATTGAGAATAACGATTCAGTAAATTTAATGTCATTAATATCATCAGCGCAAAAGTCAAGAAAAAATTTATTAAGGTGAGAAAATATGATTAAAGAACCAGATACACTAATGCTCATCGGATTTATGGGTGCTGGAAAAACAACGGTCGGTCAAGAAATAGCACGTCAGCATCATTCAAGATTTATTGATATTGATTCTGAAATTGAACGTGTTGCCGGAAAAACAATTGCTGATATATTTAAAGAGCGTGGTGAAAAAGGTTTCCGTGAATTGGAAACACAAGTATTAAATGATGTGCAAACCTTTGATGGTATTGTTTCCACAGGTGGTGGTGTTGTTGAAAGGGAAGAGAACCTTGAAATTTTAAGAAGCTCACCGGCGACTATCATTTATTTGCATGGTAACCTAGAAAGTACGATTGGACGTTTAATTTTAGAGGGTCAACGTCCATTATTACAAGAAAAATCAACAGCAGAGTTTTTTGCATTGTGGCAAGAGCGTGATCCTAAATATGAGGAAGTTGCTAATTTTACGGTCGAAACAGTTGGTAAAACACCAGCACGTATTGCCGCAGAAATTATTGCTTTATTTAGCGCAAATGAAGATGAATTAGCGTTATTGCAGTTACGTTCGCAAATTGATGCTTTTGATCGTCAAATATTCCAAACGATTTCAGAACGCTTTTTAGTTGTTGAATCGGTCGCTAAGTATAAAGAAAAGTTTGGGATACCAACTGTACAGCATGATCGCATGTTAAAATTACGGTCGGAACTCAAATCAGATTTTAGTGAATCAACAGATATTACCGATGAAATGATTGATAATATTATGACAATTTTGATGCAAGCTGCTATTGATAAAGAAAATAGACAATTAAATAGGTGATTTATGAAACTGCATACACTAGGTCCAAGTGGCACTGATTCTGAGTGTGCTGCACAATATTATTTAACAGATGAAACATTGGTTTTGCACAACAGTTTTGAAGAAATTTTATTAAATCTAAAATCTTTTAGTGGTGATAAAATCATTTTACCTGTTGCTTTTAAATCTAATCAAGAGCCAACTTTGAATTGGGCGGACTTTAATTATCTAAACTGGTCTGATCTTCAGGTTGAGGCGACTTTTTCGTTACCTTTGATGACCATGAGTGTCATTGAAAATGTGCAATATAATCGTAATGTGGCATTGGTTCATGCAGCTACCGAAGGACTAATGAGGCAATATTTAACGTCTGTGAATCTGGATAATGCCTGGGGACCATCAATTATGTTTGCACCTAGTAAAGTTGTTGCGTTGAAAGACTTTATAAAAGATCAAAATCGGTTTACAATTATTTCTGAAGAACAATTCAAAAAATTACCGGAAAGTAGTGACGAAAAATACCAAATCAGGCAACAATTAAAGCCACACATGGTTTGGGTCGTCTATAGAGTTTTATGACATTAAGAGAATTATTAAAAATACCTAGCAGTACTGATAAGCCTATTATTGCTGTGCCGTTAATACTTGGACCAACAGATAAATTCAGTCCTTTTGCGCAAAAATTGCAACAACAAAACCCAGATATTGTTGAGTGGCGAGCGGACTTTATTGCTGATGATTTTAGTCAAGCAGTCATGTGGCAACAAGTTAAATCAGGTGCACAAAAGGAATTAGCGCAAAAGGATGTTTCAGCCATGACTGAAGCTAAGATGTTATCTGAAATTGATAACGCTAAACAAGAATTTATAGCCAATTGGCCACAAATGAATGCGCATATTATCAAAGAATTAACTAGTACGGTCTTTAACAGTATTGGTGGATTCCCTGTGATTTTAACATACCGTACAGTAGAGCAGGGTGGTCGTGGTGAAATGAGTGAGGTTGAGTATACGACATTTGTTGTATCTGCTTTAAATACTGGCTTCCCATTTGCAGCTGTCGATGTTGAATATACATTAGATGAGTCTTTACGAAACCGTATTATAGACGCTGCGCATAAAGTTAATGTGCCAGTGATTATGTCGTATCATGATTTTCAAGGTACACCAGACACGCTAGCTGGATTAATTGAAAATATGTCTCATACGCCTGCTGACGTTATAAAGTTAGCAGTTATGCCTAACAATATGTCAGATGTTCAGTATTTATTAGATACCACAAAGGAAGCTGCTATTGAACAACCACTCATTACTATGAGTATGGGAGAAATTGGGAAGCGAACTCGTATTGAGGGTTACCAATATGGATCAGAATTAACATTCGCTACACTTGATGGAACTAGTCAAAGTGCTCCAGGTCAGTTGACCATTAATGAACTATTGCACTTTTGGCAATGAGATGGTATAATTAATACAACCAACTGGGTAGTATCTATCTACCTACCCGCTATCTCTTCGGAGGTAGCGTTTTTTATATTATTCAATAGCAAGACCTTAATTGGTCTTGCTTTTTTATTGGAGTTAAGAATATTTTGTGACTATTTAACTTTTTTATATCCAAATTGGTATATTTATTCCATAGACAATAGTTGTCCTTTTCAACAGATGAATTGGAGGAAATTTGTCTTATTTTATGCTGCTGATAGCAACAGGAAGAGGAAAATAAAGTGGAAGTTAAATTTAATCACGTGACTTTGGCATATGATAATGGAGTTGAGGTTCTACATGACATGGATTTTAATATCACTGATGGTCAATGGGATTTGATAAGTCCTTTGATATGGAATGGGACTCGATGGTTCATTCTTCTGGTGAAGCGCTCGTCACTAACAATGGCAAGGTTAATGTGAACTCGAAGAAGGCAATAGCAGCAGCTAAGCTAATCATGGACATGGTCAATGACGGGACAGCTTTAACTTTCTCATCTTCTGCAGGAATTACAGCCACGAAAGCCGCATTAGCAGGTAATAGTTTGGTTGTAACGGCTACAGCCTCCAAAAAGCAACAGTCTGGTGCATGGGCATTTATGAAGTTTCTAATGTCTGATAAGCAAACAGAAAAGTGAGCAGAAGCAACGGGATATTTGCCAATTACAAAGCAAGCTACAAAATCATCAGCGTATAAAGCCTATTTAGAAAAAAATCCACTAGCTAAAGCTAACTGATTTAGGAACTGAATACGCACCCAATGCTAGAATTAAAATCATTGATTATGAAAAACCATTGTTTTTAGGGCCTTTTGAAGTAACTTTTTTGAAACTGATCATGATATACGTGGTGCTGCTGCCATTCGTATTAGTGATGGAAAACATAATTTCGTTCATAGTGGAGATAATTGATTTATTTTTACTTGAAGGCACAGAAGTTAGCTTTGATGGAGACGATGAACTCATTCGACAAACTGAACAATCCTTACAAAGAGATTTTGCTAATATATTAAAACAAACTGAAAAGTTGGTTGTTGTTAATCCATATGAGAGAAATATCGATCGATTGCTAGCACTACAAAATACTGCGCATGAAAATGGTCGGAAACTTCTCTAGAATCACCGTGTTGCGGTTATTTTAAAAGCGATGGGCGCTAAAAACGTTCAAGAAATCGATTGGGTAAAGGTTTTATCAAAACTGGGTCATTATGTTGTTCAAAATCAATTTGATCAGTTGCATGAGTTAGATAAACTTAACGGACAATTTTTGTACTTGCATATGAATGGTGAACCATTAGGTGAGTATGATGCTCGCTTCGTTGCGTTATCTAATTATTTAGCAATCCAACATATAGATTTAAAGTTATTGGGCGCTAGTGGACATGCAAAACCAATGGATTTAGTGGCATTGGCTCAACGTGTAAATGCTGAACAAACAGTACCTTGGCATTCATTTAAGCCAGAAAAAGAAGCAGCAAAATTACGTGAGGTTGATTTAAATGTTTATTTACCATTTAAAGTTGAAATTTTGGATTATAAATAAATTTGATATATCACAAAAAATATGTCATTATGTCAAATACAGTTATTCACAAAATCAACTTTCCTATTGAATGTAAAGGCTTACAAGTTTATAATGTAGTTGTAATTAAAAAGGAGGAACTTCACATGGTTAAAGTCGCAGTTGTTACTGGCGGTGGTCAAGGTATCGGAGCAGGAATTGCAAAGCAACTTGCTTCAGATGGATTTACAGTCGCTGTTGCAGATTTAAATAAAGATAATGCAGCGAAAGTTGCTACAGAAATCGGTAATCATTCAAAGGGTTATTATGTCGATATTTCAAGTCATGATGAAATGTTTAAGCTTGTTGACGACGTAGTAAATGATTTTGGGCAGTTGGATGTTTTTGTCAATAATGCTGGAATCGCTCAAATCGCGGCTATTGTTGATGCAAAGCCTGAGGATATTACTAAAATTTTTAATATCAATGTTAACGGTACGATTTATGGGATTCAGGCTGCTGCTCAACAATTTAAGAAGCAAGGTAAAGGTGGAAAAATTATTAATGCCTGTTCAATTGCTGGACATCAAGCTGTTGAATTATTGGGTATCTACTCAGCCACAAAGTTTGCGGTTCGTGGTATAACACAAGCTTCTGCTAAGGAGCTTGCTAAAGATAAAATTACTGTTAATGCTTATTGCCCTGGAATCGTGTTAACACCAATGTGGGATCAAATTGATGCTGCCATGGCTAAAATTTATGATCGTCCACTAGGAGAAACAAAGCAAGAGTACATCGATGGTATTGCACTTGGACGTGGTGAAGAACCAGCAGATGTAGCGAACCTAGTATCATTCTTGGCTGACGAAAAGTCAAACTATATTACTGGACAATCAATATTAGTTGATGGTGGTATTAATTACGTTTGATTTCTTTGGATTGTCATAAGTTGGATAATATTTTATGATTGGATCAAAAAAAGAGTAGCGCGTTTGAAACGTGTTGCTCTTTTTTGGTATTTTATAAGGCCTGTTTATAGAATAATATTGAAAATACTTGCAAGGAAAAGATCAGGTGTTCGAGAGTGTTTGACTAATTTAAGTGTGTTTACATATTTACAATTTCAATGTCACCAATATTCTATTTAAAATAAATAATGGAAATGAGATGCAAAGAAAATTGGTATCAAGGAACGAAGATGATGAATTTTGGTGGGATTTCAAACTCTAGTCAATCAAGACGAAAAAAATTTAAATCAATTAGTTAATATTAATTTTCAGTCAAGTCAAATTGATGCTTAAATCGTCTAAATATGCGATAATGTGCTTCATAATAACAAATCAATCAAATCGAGGGAAGCAAAATGTCAATGGAAAAGCAAACTAAATGGTCTTCTGCTGGCGCTTTAATTGCGCTTGGTATTGTTTATGGAGACATTGGCACATCACCGTTATATACGATGAATTCTATATTAAGCAGTGCAAGAAGCACAGAACACTTGGATACTTTTGTCATTGGTTCGGTGTCCCTTGTGTTTTGGACATTGATGTTGATTACCACTGTTAAATATGTATTCGTAGCTTTGAAGGCTGATAATCATGGTGAGGGTGGTATCTTTGCATTATATAGCCGTGTAAAGAATATAAAAAAGAAATGGTTACTGATTCCTGCTTTAGTTGGTGGATCTGCTTTGTTGGCAGATGGAACGTTAACGCCAGCGGTAACAGTTACGACTGCGATTGAAGGCCTGAAAGGGCAACAACTAGGACCCGTATTATTTCCAAATAATCAAACACTAGTAGTTGTTGTGGTGTCTATTCTTTTGTTAATAATATTTATATTTCAAAAAGCCGGTACTAAAAAAATTGGTAACATATTTGGTCCGGTCATGCTGGCATGGTTTGCGTTTATTGGTATTTTTGGTTTAATAAATATTTTTAATGATGTTGCTATTCTTAAAGCTTTATCGCCAACATATGCAATTAATGTGCTATTCAGTTCAGAAAATAAAACTGGTATTTTTATTTTGGGCAGTGTATTTTTAGCTACTACTGGTGCTGAAGCATTGTACTCTGATATGGGGCATGTTGGAAAGCAAAATATCTATATTAGTTGGCCGTTTGTGTATACCATGTTAATTTTGAATTATATGGGACAAGGCGCATGGATTATGTCACACGTCGAACATCGTAATTTATTGCAACAATCTTCAAATCCATTCTTTGAAATATTGCCTGGTGGCTGGCGAATTGTTGGCATCGTATTAGCCACTTTAGCCGCAATTATAGCTTCACAGGCATTGATTTCTGGTGCTTATACATTAGTTAGTGAAGCCATTAATTTGAAAGTTATTCCTCGGCTGCACACTTTTTATCCAAGTGAAATCCGAGGACAGATGTATATTGGAGCTGTTAACTGGTTGCTCTGCGTAATTGGCTTAATTATTGTATGGGCATTCCAAACTTCACACAATATGGAAGCTGCGTATGGGTTATCCATAACTATCACAATGTTAATGACAACCATATTGTTGTATCAATTTATAAATCAAAACCATAAAAAATTGCGAGCTATCTGCTTTGCTATATTATTCGGAGCTATTGAAGTTGTATTCTTGATTGCTAGTTTAGGCAAGTTTTTACATGGCGGCTATGCAACCTTGGTTATTATGGTTGTAATTTTAAGTATCATGATAATTTGGTATTATGGAAACAAGCGTCGTGAAGAAATTGCTAAACAAAATGATTATCTGTCGTTGAAAGACTATCGAAAACAACTCATCAATTTATCGCGAGATGATGCAGAACCAATTTTTGCAACTAATTTAGCGTATATAGCCAATGTTCATCAAAACTACATGATAAAACGATCAGTTATATATTCTCTCATTGGTTCAAAGCCAAAAAAAGCAGAAATATACTGGTTTGTTACAATACGGGAGGCGGTTAACCCTTATGAAAAAAGTTATTCTGTTGATATGATGGGCACTAACAATATAGTACACATTATATTCAACATTGGTTTCAAAGTAGAACCGCAAATTAGTCTTTATTTAAAACAAATTGCTAATAACTTAGTTAAGCAGGGTGTTATTGAACCACAGTTTCCGAGATATGCAATTGAAAAACATGGTAGTATTGGTGATTTTAAATACGTTATAGCTAATCAAAACTATGAAGATTTACTTAATTTACCAAACATGCATCCATGGGATCGTTTTATCATTGCTGGTAGACTATGGTTACAAGCCCATACTGTAAAGCCTAGTGGATTTTATGGTTTAGAGTTAAGTGATGTGGTGGAGGAAACGGTACCGTTATTTATTGGCAATAACAATGTTAGTAGGATTAAGCTTACACAAAAATCCATTAAGAATATCGTAAAGACAGCAGAAAAACAGTAACTCTATAATTATTGTTGAAACTGAAAAGGAACACATATTGATGTTAATGAAACTAAATCATGAAGCATTCTTGCTAATGAAACAAGGAACTAAGACTATTGAAATTAGGTTAAATGATTCGAAGCGGGCTCAACTAAAAAAAGGACAGAATGTTGTCTTTACTGATTTAGAAAGTGGCGAACAATTATTGGTTGATATTATTAATATTTATCGATTTAGCACATTTCTTGAATTGTATCAAAAGTTTGGTGGTATCCAAGTTGGCAGTGAGGAACATGATTCGGTAGACAAAATGGTTAGTCAAACTTATGAAATTTATTCACGAAAACAAGAACAAGATTTTGGTGTTTTGGCGATTGAGGTTAAAGTCATATTGTAGTTTATAGTATTTTTTTACTTTCGATAATATATATTATGTTAACTTGCGGATTGCATGAATTTGTCAACCCCTAAAGTAACAAATAAACTAAAAAAAATCATTTTATTTGCGCTAATCCGTTGTCGCTGTTGTGATAGCGGATTTCTTTACAATCTCATTACAGAGACTGTTTTAGTGCCATTTGTCGTTTTGCTTTTCTAAAGCTGACCAAAAATAATTTATTGTTGTTTTTGGTCCTCAATTTAGACTGCTTCAACAGTTATTTAAGCACTTAATTCGTCTTTATCTGGTTATTATTATACGCAAAAATGCAGCTCAAAGCTATTAACTTTGAACTGTCTTAACAAGTAGCGATTTTAAGCATCTATTGATGATTAAGCTGCCATGATTCGCTTAGTAAAGACTTTTTCAGGTGTTTTGAACCTGAGCACATTTCTAGGACGCTCATTGATGTCCTGAATGGCGTTTTGAAGCTTACGTTGTGTAATCTTAGTAAAGTCATAGCCCGCAGGAAATACACGCCGTAATTCACGATTCATGCGTTCGTTTGTACCACGTTGACCTGGTGATTGTGGATCAGCGTAATATAACTTTTTACCGTACGTATCTTCAATGCTGTAAATAAATAAACTACTGGTGAATTCTGAGCCACGATCACATGTGATACTGTCACAGACATTCTCAAACCTTGACATAAAGGTATCTATGGCTGTTTTGACATCTTCTGAATTCTTACTTTTTGCTTTGACACCAACCATAAAACGTGTTTTTCTTTCTACAAATGTGATCACAAAAGATTGGGAATCTTGAGGACTCATCACCCCATCAATTTCCCAATGACCAAACGTGGAGCGATTATTGATCACTTCGGGACGAGTGTGAATTGAACGTGTTTCAATCATCATCCGTTTATGTTCAGGATTTGACGGCTTTGCTCTGAGATGCCTGCGTCTTTTCCCTTTAAGAGGTAAATCATTGATTGTCGCACTCAAGTTGCGATTAAGTATCCAATTATAGATCGTTCGTGTACAAACACCAATTCGTGGCACACCGTGTGCAATTTGTTCTGGTGACCAATGTTTCTTTTTGAGATAATAATCAATCTTTTCACGTTTTTTAGGCGTGATTTTTGGTTGCGAATGGTGTCCTTTTGATTGATAATACTCAGCCCGTCTTGTCGCTTGCACAGGTTCATATGTATGGCGCAATATTTTCTTTTTGCCACGCCAAGTCATGACACGGGCATTACGCTGCAATTCATGTGTAATGGTAGCTCGAGGACGGTTTAGTTTCCTAGCAATTTCCGCATTGGTTTTACCCGCGTCAATCATATTTTTGATCGTGATACGCTCACTAAACTCTAAACGTGCGTATTTGGATTTGGGATTTTTTTTAGTCATGTGGCAATTATTCCTTCTCTCAATAAGACTATAAAATTGACATTCGGTCAATAGTTAAAATGTTAAGAAAAACAAAAGTGAACAACTGCGCAAATATTGTTATAGCAAGGTTTTAAGATGTATGTAAGGTATATATGTTCGTGTATATAACACCACTATATACGCTAACATAATGATGTATATATACACATATATAGTTACGTATATAGTGGCTAGTATATACGTGATTATGTTTGTGTTATATATACGTGTATATTAGCCGTTAGACTGATATTGACATTGATAACAGACTAAATTTTAAATAAAAACATTGGTTTATTTTCTCATAATATTGAGTTAATTAATTTACCTAATAGCCGTCAATTTGCTATGTCCATCTGACTTGACAAGTACGATTGTTTATAATCGCACACAAAAAAGCCATCAGTGGATGGCTTTATTTGCGCAGTAAATCAGGTCTGATTGACTCACTGTTTAACTTAAGAAAAATGTTCTGAAAAGCCATACAACAACAGTAAAATATATGAAGTGAGATATGATAATTTCTTGCAAGTTAACTGTAATAATTCTGAAAGCAAACTACTGATATTGCATGTCAAGACCTCTTCTGAACCTCTTAAATATACCACTTTGTGAAGAACAAAACAAGGTGTATTGTTCATTATTTTATCGCTTGATAAAGACAAAACAAAAAAACAATGCCCTAAGGCACTGTTTTTTTGTTATTTGTGGAACCACTTCTTGATTGGTTTGCGTAATCCGAATGCAGCGCCTGCTAGTGCAATCGCTGCAATCGCACCATATAACCAGCCCTTAGGCGCTTCACCATAACTTGTATTAGGCGTTGCGGGTGTATCGGGCTTTGGGGTTGGTGTCATTCCTGGCGTTTTGTTTTCAACGGTATTTGATTCTGTTTTTGAATCGTTTTCCCAAATATCATACTTATTATCAATGGTTGCGTTGTCTTTATTAGCTACCGCATAGACATCAACGACAGGTAAAACAAATGCCTTCGTCTTATCGGCATTGGCTAACTTCAAAAAGTCTGCGTTAGCTTCTGCCGTAAAGACACGCGTCTTCTCATCATAGCTAATCTTGAAATATTTTGTTAGATCAGTCTTACCATCCTTTGAATAAACCTTCGCCGACTTATAATCAACTTCCTTTGCCAAGGTATCAACGTACTTGAAGACTTTCAAATCATCTGCACGGTTGGCTGGTAAATCATTAACGCTCAATGGATAAGTAATTTCTTGTCCCTTTTTGATTTCATCACCATCTATTGAGGCATCTGTATCGCCCTTTGATTCACCAGACTCAACATCCTTTTTAGGTTTAATGTCTGGTGTTGTGTTTTCAACCGTGTTTGATTCAAATTGATCATCATTTTCCCAAATTTCGTACGTATTATCGAACTTGGCATTTGAGGTATTAGCAATCGTATAAACATCAACAATTGGCATTTCAAAGGCTTTTGTCTTGTCTGCATTAGCTAATTTCAAATAGTCTGCGGTTGCTTCAGCCGTAAACTGATGCTTTGTTTTATCAAATGTGATGTTGAAATACTTGGTCAAATCCGTCTTGCCATCTTTTGAGTAAACCTTAGCTGACTTGTAGTCCACTTCTTTTGGCAAGGTGTCAACATACTTGATTGTCTTCATATCATCAACACGATCTGCTGGCAAATCGGTTGCCTTCAATGAATAGGTTAATTCATCACCCTTAATGACTGACTTACCATTATCAGAGCCATCCTTATCGCCAGCATTCTCACCTGTATCGACATCTTTAGTTGGTTCTGGTGTCACAATCAAATCAGTGAGTGTATAGTCAGCTTCAACGGCGGCTGGCTTTGGTGGTTCAACAGGCTTATTAGCCACCTTCAAATTCAATTCTTCACCAAACATTGGACTAATCATACGGTTATCATTTTCGGTATATCCAGTCGACTTGGTTGTTCCTGAGTTATACACATGTAATGTGCCACCAGTAGAAAAAGTAATTGACATAGCAGAACTCAGGTTAGAATCAGTGTTGTCATGAACACCATCATTACGAACTAAGTTATATTTATTTGCATCAACGTTTTTGGCCACAACAGCAATGCCATTGGTTTGAATCTTACTCAAATCATCATTTTGAATATAGCCTGCGATAGGCTCATCAATATCTGAGAAGAAGTTACCTGTCCAAATCTTTAGTGCCTTATCATTGTCATCAACAAATTGATAATCTAATTTGATATCATCTTGTGAACCAATGATGATTTTACCAGTTGCCTTACCACCATCTTGGTCTGGGTCTTTTGGTGAAATCGCCCAAGAATTCTTGTCACCAGAGGCGTTCTTATAGACAATATTGACATTAGTGCCATCAGCTAACGTCCCAACGTTAGTTAGCTTAACTGAGCCACCTTTAGTAAAGATATAACCGCCGTTGAAATCAGTTGTTGAACCAGATTTATCAACTAGCTTTGACTTAGAACCCCAAGAAAGAATTGTCCCATCTTTCAAGTAGTGATGCTTAGCTTCTTTTTCAGAGATACCATCAGTGACAACGACGGCTTGTGCTTCATGCACCTTATCACGAGAGCCAGTCATCATGAACTTCCAACCATCAATGGATGACACACCACCTGTTGTGTTAAGACCTGTTTTATTGCTATCATCACGATCAGGAATTAAGGCATTGGTCTTGTTATAGTCGTCCATGTCTTTTTTATACTGCGCCATCTCCTTATCATAGGCGGCATTTTTAGCTTGTTGTTCTTTCAACTTAGCATCAATAACCGCTTTTTGAGTAGCATAACCTGACTTGATTTTAGCGGCTTCTTTGGCATACTCAGAGGCTTTAATCACCTTAGTTTGCGTAGCATTTTTTGTAATCTTCATACCTGCTTTAGTGCCCGCAGCAACCGATTTATCTAAGTCACTGTGATTGACATTAACGGCTGTCCCCTTTGAATCAGAAGATTTAGAATCATCCGCAAAGATGTTATGGGTATCGAATGGATGTGCTAACCCAATAACTGCTGTGGTTGCGACCATGGCTGTCACAGCGATTACTTTTGTCTTGTTTTTAATGTTATGTGTCATAATAAATATTCTCTCTTTCGATTTTTGAAGGGTGGTGATTTGCTACCCTTACTATTTAATAGGTTTTATTGCAATTGTTGCTTTAAATTACTTTCCAGGGAATTGATTGATTGTTCACCAACTAATTCACCCGTGAGCACGATTCGCTTTTTAGCGGTGAAATTTGTGTAGTAACTCGCTTTAACCTGCTGCCAAAATTCCTGATCTTCCAAACAAGCAATCAATTTAACCTTTGGTTTGCCTGTGTTCTCAACAGCTAATTCTTGATTCATCACGCCCACAGCGATACCATAATCCAATTTGGTGGCTTTATAACGATAAACTGTTTGACCATCAGAGAGATAAATATCTTTCCCTAAAATGGTTTTCTCAGTCATGTTCTGTAAAGCACTAAACTTGGTTGGATGGTATGGCCACACGGCGTTATAATCACCCATATTGTGCGCAAATATTGGCACTAAGCCAGTGCCAAACTTTAGATTGGGCGCATTCATACCCGCACCAATGGCTAAGACGTGGTTACTTGTACCTTCATAGATTGGCTCACTAATGCTAAAACTAGGCACAGCCACATGACCACGTAGGATTTCAGCTTGATTGCTTTGCGCTAGCTTTAGCATATCTTCTTTGCTAGACAAGCCGCCAGTGCCTGAGTAATCAGGTTTAACACTTGTTTGTGCCGCCACTTGTTTGACTTGACTGGCTTTGACAATAGGTTGCTTTTTGGCTTTCGTAACCGCCTTGTGACTAGCTTTTTGGACACTTTGAGCGGTTTGCCACTGGGTATGATTACCATAAATTACGGCACCCGTGACGATTAAGATGCCAATCAAAGCTAATAACAGTGTTTTTAGAATTGGATGGTGCCTTTTCAAACGATAGAAATTTGGACGTCTAGGTTGCGCTGTCGTTCGAGGGCGCTTGACTTGTTCAATGTTGATTGCCATAGTTCACCGCCTAATTGTCAAATGG
This sequence comes from Leuconostoc litchii, assembly GCF_008107645.1. Lineage (GTDB taxonomy): Bacteria > Bacillota > Bacilli > Lactobacillales > Lactobacillaceae > Leuconostoc > Leuconostoc litchii. The sequence goes on from NZ_SDGY01000001.1 coordinate 406,252, forward strand.
TACAACATAATCGTAGCCATCATGATGCACTGTAATGGTTTTGTCTTGTACCGAAACGACTTTAGCTGTGACTGTTTGACCATTGATTGTGTCATCAACGTCTTCACCGACAAGGTAACGGTCAGCTAACGTAGAAGAACTGTTAGCTTGTGAGCTAGATGAGCTTGATTGACTACTTGAAGCACTAACCTTTGAAGAAGAATCAGCCTCAGATGAGTCAGGTGCTAAGGTTACGGTTGCGTTCCCTTCGTTGTGACTACTCGCAGAGACTGCTTTTGATGACTGTGTGGCGCTATCTGTTTTGTGTTGGGCCATTGCATAACCACCAAAGCCCGCACCACCAATAGCCAGAACAGCTAAGGCACCAATCGCCGCTGATTGCCAAGCACTTGTTTTCTTTTGTTCAACTTGAGGCTGCTTCATTTGCGCTGCTAACAAAGTCATCAATTGTTGGTTAGTTTCATCATGTGATGTTGTCTTGGGGGCATTTTGAAGCATTTGTAACTGTTGACGTAGTTGTGATACTTCATCATGATTGACAGCATCTTTACCTTTTAATTGTTGCTCGAGGTTTAGATTAGTTTGCTTCAAAATTTGGACTTGTTGCTCAAGTTCACTGAGGTTACCAGCATGCGTTTTAGCACTTTCTAACTCAGTGGCACTGATCATTGCTTTTTCATGCTCTGATTGATATTGTGCCCGCTTGTTACTGATATCTTCTTCCAGCTTTTGATGCATGTCTAGCAAAGATTGTGTGTTTTGAGCTAATAACTCATCACGCAAAGCTTTAAGACTGGTTAACGTCTCTGTTTGAGCTTGTGACGTCACTTCTGAGACCTGATCGTCCACTGTGGCTTGAAGATTGCTGTGCAATTCTTTAGAACGTTCTATAAACCAGTTATCCAGCTCTTGATTAACAGATACTTTCAAAGCCTCTAAGTCGCTTACAAAGTCACTCTTGAGCGTTTTGAGGATATTATCATGACGCGTATTCTCATCTTCCACAGCCGTGCGATAACCTGCTTCACGAGCTTGATGTGCTTGCGCATAACGGGCTTCAAACTCAGTTGACCGTTCTTCTTTCATTTGTGCATCAACCGTCTCAGAAACATTAGTGTCACGTAACTGTTCAACTGCTGCTTTAGTCTTTGCTTGTTGTTGCTTTAACAAGTCGGACATGGCTTTGCGTATCTTTTGCGTGTAAATGTTGCTGGTATCATTCAGAAAGTCATTTGCTTTGGCTTTGTCTGCGTTCAAACGACTAACCACATAATCTGGATGTTCCGCAGGTAAATCAGCGTTGACATCACTCATTTCAAAAGCGGTTGGTACCAGATTGACACGATCAATTAACTTCTGTGTGGGATCATTTTCGGTCATGACACCCTCTGAGTTGTCTTGAGTCGGAACAACAGCTTGAACAGTTGGCTTCACTGGTTCAGCACTTGAAGGCTGCTTTGGCTGTTCAACTACCTTAGAAACAGTGGGTGCCGTTACATCATTTGGCTGCTCTCTTGATTTTGTTTTATCAGCTTCAATGACTGGTGGCTTCACTTCAAGCGTTGTACGTTGGAACTTATTTGGCTCAACTGTTAGGACTTCACCTGTTTCACGCGCTTGTCTAAACTGTTCCTCAGAAGGTAAGTCTGGCAAGTCATCTGATGATAGAGTGCCATCTGCAATGACTGCATCCATTAAAGGCTGTAAGGCTTCAACGATAATGTCATAAGTCATGTCTTCATCTTGACGAATTTCTGTGTCGTTGAAAATATGATCAGCGGTACTAACAACAATGTTTTCAAACCCCGCTGTTAGAGTCGCCCTTTCCCAACTTAAACCTGTTGGCTCAGCACGACCTTTTTCGTTAGTGATAAAGTAAACGATATTGCCTAAACGAACGTCATGATCACCTGCACGCACCACATCGTTGACTAATCCAGCAGTGAATTGTTGTAGCCCTGTCAGTGATACATTCGGCCAGCTTTCACTCACACCACTTTTTTCGGCCAAATCTTGAATCACCTCATCATTGAGATCAATTTCTGATTGTTCAACGCGGGCAAAGAAAGGATCACCGATACTAGTTTGTTTTTTCTTTCCAAACATATCTTATTCCCCCGTTTAGAATGGCCAGTTGATGACATTTCCGCCACCAGCAGTTGTGGCTGTTTGCCAAATCCATGTCAGCAATAATCCAGTTAGGGCACCACCACCAATACCAAATAAGGCGTGCATAAGCTTACTATTACTTTTTTGAGCCATTTGTTCATTACCTGTTGAACGCAAGATAAACGCCCAAAGTAAGGCAACAGCGCCAACAACGATCAACACAATATAAAGAATTGTGATGACCTTTGAACCACTTGTTTTGGCAGCATCACCAATGTCCGCTGAGGCAACAGTCGGTAGCCACATTGGTAATGAAGCAACCAATCCCGCTAATGTTTGTTGTAAGCGTGAAATCGGACGACGCTCCCATAGAAACTTGTTATGTGCATTTGACTTTTTCATTCAAAAAGTCCTCCTTTTTCTTTTTTGTGTTATCAACACACGCACAGAATAACAAGAATCAAAAAATTGTCATAAAGGTAAATGGTTTTTCCTGAGGCAAACAAAAAAGCCCATCCAACAGGATGAGCTTTAGTTAATTTACAAAAAACAATTCAACGACACTCAATCCAAAAAAGTTTGAGTGTCGTTATTAACTGCTAAGGCTTGGTCGTTATTAAGTCTGGTAATGTTAATTCCGGTTTCAGTTTCATATTTATCAATTTTATCTTTTATTGTAGGATCGCGGGTTAGCATTTCTTTAAAGTGTGGATAGACATGAATAGCTGTTAAATTAAGGCCATCTAAATTCGTGTCATTAAACTGATTATCTTCTGGATAAAGGTACTGCATCAGAGCTATGGAAGGGCCTAAAACAATGGAACCAGCACTTAAACCGAATATAAGTCCCCCACTTTGGTTTATTTTCTTCAAAATTAGATCAGCACCACTTTTTTTGATAAAATGCAAAAGGTAGAATGGATAGCCACCGTTCAAAAAAATAAGGTCGTAATCAAAGAGCTTGTAAGCATCCTCGAATTCCACATCTAAGAAATCTACTTGCTGTATATTCATACTTAGGAGATCTTTTTTAATTTGTTGCATCTGAGGGTGCTTTTCTTTTTCTTTTGGCCAAGATGTGGAAATAATACAAGCCTTTGTTATTTTATTTTCCTGGATCATTTTTTGAGCAACATCTATAATTTTTGGCGTTGAAAATCCATAAGCAGTAAGTAGTAACTTATTCATTTAGAAACATTCTTCTCTTTTTGTTGTATAATTTTTTATAATATTTTTTTCAATTATAACACTGTAAAAAAATTAATTTATTTTATTTTTGTAGATGCACATTAGCATCTTTTTTCAAAAACTGGAGGCCAAAAAATGAAGTGCTTAGTATTAAGTGAAAAGGATTATTTATTGTACAAAGAAATTCGACTCAAAGCTTTACAAAGTGATCCACTTTATTTTGGATCTACTTACGAAGAAGAAGCTATGAAGTCTGATGATTACTTTAAAAATAAAGTCAAATTTTCATCTACACATTTTGTTATGGGCTTCTATGATGGCACAAAGCTAATAAATGTTGCCGTTTTTAAAAGGCAGACCGAGCTGAAAGAAACTCACAAAGGTGAAATTACCTCGGTAATGTGTCTAAAAGAATATCGCAATCAAGGATTAACTTACAGTCTGCTGAGTCTTTTAATTCGTAAGGCATTCACATTACCGAATTTAAAGATAATCAAATTAACATGTTTGACAGAAAATAATAATGCACAGAATTTGTATTGCAAATTGGGGTTCCGCTGCTATGGTGAAGAGCCTAATTCCCTTTTTGACGGGAAAAAATATTATAACGAGAATTTATTGTATCTTGATTATCATTCATTCAACGCAAAATGAGATTGTGTAGCAGAAAAATATTATCAGAATTGTTATTATATGTTATCATTTCTTAGAGTTAAAAAATAAGAGGAAATGGTTCATATGACACTGATTAATGAATTACACGACATAGCTGAAACAGCTGAACACCATGAAGGTAAAACAATCTATTTAGCCGGAGGTTGGTTTAACCCACTTCAAGAAAAAATTTTGAAAGATTCTTTCAGCTCCTTAATCAAAAATACGACCGTAGCTCATGTTCATGTGCCCTTACTTCACCAGTACCAAGGATCAAATCCGATTGTAGATGGTGAATTCAATCCTGATCAGGAATGGGCTACTGCCACTTTTGATGATGATGTTAATGCGATAGACAATGCCGACATTGTTGTTGCTTTACTTGATGCAAAAGATCAAGATACTGGTACAATCTGGGAAATGGGATACGCTTACGCAACTCATAAACCTGTCGTTGTATTAACAGTCGGTGATACTTTTGAGCATCCCATTAATTTGATGCCGGCTCAAGGAGCAATTCATCATCTCGAAAACAATGATTTAGAAACATTTGATTTCTATGAAATCAACAAACGTTTCTATGTTGGAAAAACAATCTAAAAACCTTAACCAATGGCAATTTCTGGTTAAGGTTTTTTTCATACCATTTCACGCTTAAAATATATTTTTGGATTGGAACTAGTCACATTTGACAAAAATATTTTTGAAAAAGAAACGCCAACTTTGTACGATATATCCTGTCGTGAATGCTATAATGAATGTTCCAATTCCCAGTGGTCCACTAAACACAAGGGCTAATGTAAAGAAGACCAAGTCTTGTATAGACCTTGTTATTCGATAACTAAACCACCCTTTTTTTTCAAATAAAAGTGCAACAGCATCGTACGGAGAAACCCCTAAATTGACACTTGTGTATAAACTAATGCCTAATGAAAAAATAGCCATGCCACAAACAAATAAAATAGTAATATCTGGGATAGAATTCTTACTCAACACGTGAAAAATTACCCTACTCAATATTGGCGTAAGATAGCCAACAATGTATCCTGGCAATGACATATTAATTAAAGTGCCGATTCCAAATTGACTGCGATCAAAAATGCAAATAGTCAGAAATAAAATCAAGTTAAAGATTAGTTGATAGTTTCCTAAATACCAATGAAAAGTATCTGATATACCAATATCAGCGGCTGTTGATGGGTCAATTCCTAAACTAGATAAGCGAAAGAATACAATCCCTAGTGCAATTATACTTGTACCAACAACAGATAAACAAAGGCGAATTAAAAGTGAACGTGAATCATTCCTATGCATTTCTTCTCCTTTGACTTATTAATTATAAGAGAAGTCTAAACGTTTAATCCATCATTGTCAATTTATAACTATGCCATAAGTATCTTTGTACGCAGATTAATTTTTAATTGATCTTTTCAATTTTTATCTAGTTTATAGCACGCTACTATCACTTTGTAATTGATAAGTCCCAATCCGATCTAATTGTGTCACAAGATTTGTTTTAGGACTGTAGCTGACATTATAGACAAAACGTGTGGTGGCATCTGAAGAGTCCTTGAGGTGGCTTTTGACAAAGACAATCACCTTCCCCTTCACTTCTTTGGCACTTGCTGAGTTTGGTAAGAAATCCATGTGATCATAAGTCATTACTACACCTGTCTGTGTAATCATTTTATCGGGATCAGCCTTGAAATCTAAACTATTTTTGACGACATCCTGAGTGACATAAGGTGTCATCTGTTTAGCTTTAGCATCAAATTCCTTTTGAGTGGCAATTGTCCAATCTAAAGTAAATAGTTTATCAAGCAAGTTAGAGGCTGCGGACACATTAGGCTGCTTTGAATCCAATACTGTGCCAACTTTTGACTTTTTGTTGATGAGTTTGCTTTGTTGTACCGCAAGTTCATTTGAGGCACTTTGATGTGTTTTAACTGCGACTTGAGTAGCTAACCAAAAGCCCAGTCCAGCAGCCACCATCAACACTGGAATAGCCCACAATAAGGCTATTTTTTTATTTACTTTTGTCATGGTCATTTCCTTCCTGAGGTATCTTTTACAGCACCAGTTTGTAGTTCAGTTATTTTGCCATTTTCAATGTGCATCAATAGTGTTGTACTGGTTTCCTCTTTGCCTAATTTATATTTAACCGTTCCAAATCCTAGACCTGAACCATCGGCTGCTTTGGAATAGACAATATCATTACTTTCTAAATGAAAAGTCGGCACCCCTTCATCCACATCACCGCCAAACGTTGCCCCTAGAAAAGCTGACACCACTTTATCAGTCGCTACGCTGCTTTTAGCATCTGATTTATTTAACTTTGGTAAGATGGCAAACATTTCTTTGAGGAAAGTGTTGCCATTCTTTCGAATGTTTTGTGTATCTCGAATATCAGCGGTTTTAACCTTATCAAGTTGTTTAGCCTGGACACTGTACTGACTTGTCTTAGCTTTTGTTGCCTTGATTTCTTGATGCACGATATTCACACTCTTGACCGTGCGTTGATAGCTAAGTCCTTGCTGGACTAAAAACAGGCAAGCAAGCGTTAACACAAACGCGTAAACCCATTTTAAATTGAACTTTGTCATGGTTATTCTCCTGCGACCACATTGGCAATCGTTTTGTTGTTTGTTGAACTGGTACTGTCAATCACTTGATTACCTTTTAAGGCAATCACTGTTGGCACTTGTGTCACACCATACTTGGCTAAGTAAGTTTGTGCATCAGATTTTTTAACATTGATGACAACATAGTCAATGGAGTTTTGATGCGCCTTGATGCCCTTTTTGATTGTGCTACGCGCTTGCCTACAGTCAGGGCAACCAGGCTTATGGAAAATTAAGACTGTTTTTCGCTTGCTACTGGCATCTAACTGGTCAATCTTGTCAGCGAAGTTCTTGGTATCTGGATAACCATTCACTTCCGTGTTGTAGTAATTCCAACCAATTGCAGTCAATATCGCAATGACAGCTAAAGAGAACACTGCGATGCCCCATTTCTTTAAATTACTCATGTTTAAATACTCCTATTTATCCGATTTTCCTGTACTAGAGTCAAATGGCCCACTAGGAATAACGACGTTAGTGCCTGCCTTTGACGGTAACTTGAGATATAACCCAGGGGATTTCAATCCTTTACTTTCGGGCGCCCAGTTGTATTGGTCTTTGGTTTGAACAGCGAAGTGAACGTGAATACCTGTTGCTTCACCAGTTTGTCCTTCGTGACTAATGTGTTGACCAGCAGAGACTTTATCACCTGTATTGACAACAATGGCTGACTGAGTTGGCGCGTGACCATAATAAGTAAAGACACCATCAGTGCCTTTAATCACTAGCCAATTACCCCCAACTGAATCAAAACTTTTGGCTACCACCGTGCCATCATGAACAGCGTACACATTACTTTCACCACCAGTCATCGTGTGGTTGACGGTCTGAAAATCTGCGCCATAATGTTCTGCACCAGTTAAGCCAGCATAATTTGGATAGCCACCAGTAATGTTGTACTTCCCTTTAACTGGTAAGCCATCTGTGTTGGTATCCAACCCTGTGTCACATGAGGCATCAGACATAGCACTTGAATTGGCATCGCTTGAGGTATCACTAGAACCTGAGTCGTTGTTGCCGCCATCAAAGACATCAATATCACCTGCATAATCTAGTTTGAAAACTTTTTTGACTTCTTCGGCAGTTTTTGCGGTGTCAGCGACTTTTCGTTGTGGATCGTTTTCTCCGACTCCTTCAAACTTTGTATCCCAAGCCACCATTGAACTGTTAATGTTGTTAGCGGCCGCTAAGCCAATTAGAGTTGCTTTATGACTACTATGCAATTCATTGATTGCCAGTTGAACTTGTGCTTGCACTGTATCAGCTGTGTCACCATAGCGATTTCCGTTAATACCACCAGCTCCCCACTGCCAGATGCCTTTTACAGAGCCAGCAGGATTGACGGCTTTCGGATTAAAGCCACTTTCTCTAAGACCAATTGCAATCGCTGCAGCAATATTATCGCCTGACATTTTAATTTCTTTATGAAAACGGTCAATTGCATGTTGTATGGCTTTGTGCGTTGCTGAGTTGGGATCTTTCCAATCGCCACCGATTGAAGTGCCACCATCATCAATAGTGGTGTCGTCATTCCAACAATTGGCGTTTTGGGTAGAAAAGACCATCACACACATTAAGGCAATCACCGATATTGATAGAATGCCTGTGGTAATGATGCCAATGATGACATACAAGCGACGTTTTTTATCTTGCATCCAACGTTCTAACATGGTCTAACCTCCGATTAAAAGGCTGAGGCCTTTGAGAATAAAAACAAACAAAAAACCAACAATGACATACCAAATAATTTTATTATCCACTGGTTGTGGTTTTTGACCTCTGTCGTAGTTTTCAACAATTTGTTGCGCCTCTTGTTTCATTTTGTCGCGGTTATCACGCGCCTTCTTGAATGGATGTGGCAATTTCATCTTAGAGTCCTCCACCAAATAAATTAATCTCTGAATCATTAAGGTCAACGTGCATGAAAGTTGCTTGTTTACCCACCAAGTTCATTAAGAAATCACCCTGATCTAGACCTTGCAGGGCTTGCAGTTGACCATCAGTGATATTAGTTTCACTCACCACACTACGTAAACGGGTTGTATCCGTTTTTGATAGACGTCCAATCGTTTGCTTTGGGAATCGGCCAAAGAACGAAGATGCGGCACGACTAGCCTCAGTGTCTGAGGCATTACCTGTTGGCACAACGTTTTTGAGACCTGGGAAGATAGCAAACATACCGAAGAAATCTTTACCATGTTGTGCCATCATATTGTCACCGAAGGTTATCCCTAATGAGTGTTTAGCGTTGAAAATATCATCCGCCTCATCCTGTATCCACCAGAAGTATTTTGGTTGATTGCCGTTGTTATTGGCTTGAGTGGAGACCTCACCACGTTTAATGCGTTCACGTTGTTGTGTGCCATTAATCGTGATGTAGCTTTCCATCAAAGACAAAATAGTAAAGTATTGCGCGTTGTATAGATCATCCTCTAATCTTGAAAGACCACTAGTATCAAAGCGAATCAAACGCTCACCAGACAAATCAGGCATGGTAGTCACACCATTCACCATGTCACCGTGGTTTTGAATTAGGCTGCTAATCGTTGATAAAATATTATCCAAACGTTCTACGGCAGGTTGTGTCATGTTGCGCGTCAACATGTTGCGGGTTTCTAGGAAGGTTTGAAAATCCTCGAGAATCGGATAATCTTCGTTGCGTAGCCCAATCACACGTAGATCTTGTGGGTTATCTTTTGGACTCAATGACCACATACGTCGTTCAACATAGAAGTCGGTGATCAAGTTCCCTAGCATTTCTAATTCTTTCTTGTTGGCTTGTGGATTAAGTGTGGCGTAGTAAGTAATCACCTTTGTGCGGTGCTGGTTGAAGCTAGCAATGACATCAACATTGCCATCAGCATTTAAAACAGTGCCAAACACTTGCATCAAATTAATGATGTTTTGACTGCCATCAAGTGTCAGAGTGACACCGTAATAATAATTGACGAGATCACGCCATTCATTAGACTTATCAAATACCCAAACTGTATCACCACGAGAAACTAATGGCCCCAAATTCTTTTTGGCAAACGAGCTTTTACCTGAGCGCTCACCACCCACAACTAGGTTATAGGCGGTTAACTGCGTACGGTGGTCATTGTAACTAGGATCATACATGACTTCACCACGTTGCATCGTCAAACCCATATATGAACCACGAGGATGTGCGATAAAAGTTTGATTAAAGGCATACGAACCAGCTAAAGCATAGGCCTTCATTGGAAAACCTTTGTCTTTAATGGTTTGATTTTCAATTGACATTGCTGGCATAAAGAACTGTTGGAAGTGTGTTAATTGCTCAGAAGGATAGACTTTCATGCGGTAGTTAGAAAGCTGTTGTTGGATCTCTTTGACACGGCGACGTAATTCTTCTGGCGAGACATCACTCACTAATAGACGGACATAAACACGTTTGTAGATTTCACGCCCGTTGCGGGCTTCATTCAAGTCTTGGAGTGTAATGTCAGCATCTTGTTCGGCTTCCAACGCGTCACCTTGTGAGGTCACCTCACTGCGGGCCTTACTACGTAAGGTATTTGTGGCTGTTTCAAGTGCTTTTTGCACCTCAAACTTATTCTCAGTCCCAATCTTGATGTCTACAATAGTGTTCTTGTGGTTAATGAGTTCCTTGAACCACCCTTGTAGTTGTTCATTTTTAGGATAGTCATAGACATTGATAATGGCACTACTTGCCATACCATCATCAAAGTAAGTAGTGTGAAATTCAATGCCACCAGGGTTTTGAACTTCCTCAATGAGTTTTAAATTATAGCCGCGTGCCTTCAAAGCGGAACGTTTGGCTGTATTTAAACTTGTACGCATAATTATTTTTCCTCCAGTTCTAAGGTTTCCCCAGGATTATTGATTTGATACATCACCATTTTTTTGCGACTAATTGAGACTGGCTCAGGTGTAAACGCCATGCCTGCGTGTGCCATAAAGTCACGACGGTTTTTATCTAAGGCGGCTAAGGTTTTGCCATAGATCACAGCGGTGTATTCTTGATGCTTAATATCACCGACCACATTCTTTTCAATGTTAATTTCTTGCAAAATAGTTTGGCGCATCATCAGCAATTGTTGGTAGTGTCGATCATCTAGATCACCACTATTTAATTGACTTTCTACTCTCACTAGCTCTTGTCCCCATGAAGCTTGTTGGATGCGGGTGTCAGCGGGTAGTTGACTTACAAAAATATCAAAGTCTTCAACATAAACTGATAGTAACTGGTGAAAGTCAGCGATAATGGCGTTAGAACTCTTATCGCCTTCTGCATTCAGGAAGTCCAAATCTTTTCCAGGTAGATTCAGCATGTCAGCATACGTGTCATCTGCCAATAAAATTGGATGCCCTTTTTTATTCAAAATATCTTTATAAGGTAAAGCAAAGTAGATTGGAATTGGTTTGCGGTTGTCTAATGCTTGTTTGACAACTGTTAAACCCCTTCCCTTTTGTGCTTGTTTAGCTTTTATTCCCATTAGTTTTCCTCTCGTTTCTTGTTTTCAGTAATCGCAGTTAAATCACCTGTGGCATGTTTGCTGGACTTTAATATACCACGTAGAATTTCTTGATACATGAGACCCATTGGATTGCTTGGACTTGGTAAAATCAAAAAGCCAGCTAGCAGCGCATTACTGATAATCAGGATTAGTCCATACCTGCCAATGTTGTAAGGATAGAAAGACTTAATCATCAGATAAGTAATACCAAAGACAATGACTAAGACAAAGATTCGTTCCATTGTGAAAAATAGCCACCGAGACACTTTCTTCCAAATATTGCGCCCAGGGGTAAAGTGTTCATACATATAATTTCTCCTTTAACAAGTTATTTTTGCCTGGATTGAGGTTCAATCTGTGGTCAGTGTACAAGTTATCGAAAGAATGTCATAAAGGTAAATGGTTTTTCCTGAAGCGAAGAAAAAGCCCCCTGCACGAACAGGAGACAATGATTTGTTTGTTATCTTTTTGTGTATCCAATCTATATACGATATTGATATATGTGTATATGTTCCTCTTATAACACAAACATACCTATATTTAAAGTCTAATGTATTGATATATATGTTATACGTATGATATAATGTATATATAAACAAGTTTTACATGCCTGGATTGATGGTTTCATCGTTATTTCGTTTTGACAGATAAAATAACTAAGGAGCTTCATCATGAGTAAAACAATTACATTTTCAGCATCTAAAGGTGGCGTTGGTAAAACAACGATGACATTTAACTTCGCAAGTTTTCTGGTTCGACAAGGCTACAAGGTTTTGTTAATTGATTCAGACTATCAAGGTAACTTGTCCTCTACCTATGAAAGCTATACTAATAAAAATACGCTATATGACGTCTTTACAGGCGGTTTAGCACAAATTAGACAAATTACCCCACAATTAGGTTTGTTACCTGCTAGTCCTCATTTAGACGAATTAGAAGGTACATTACAATCAAAGAATAATAAAAACTTTTTGATGATGATGTGGTTACAAGATCACCTTGAGGAAATCAAAGATTATGACTATATTCTAATTGACACCCATCCAGAATTCGGAACGTTAACGAAGAATATGATTGCCGTTTCGGATTATGTTGTGGTGCCACTAGAACCCTCAGAGTATGGTTTTATTCAATCAAAACAACAATTTGACCTACGGATGAAAGAGTTCCGTGATGATGCAGTAGATATTAGAACACGCGAATCACTGATTGAAGCAAAAGTTTTGTACCTTGCTAATCGTGTGAAGCACAATACCCGTTCAAGTCATGAGTTTGGCCAGATTATTGATCAGATTGAGAACCTTGTGGCTGTCTTAAATGAGCGTGAAGTGTTTAATAGTTCAACCATGCTTAAAACCCCAGTGTTTGATTTAGAACAAGCCAAACGCAACCCCAGAACGTTACAGCAAATTAATGACGCTTATCAAAAGCTATTAGAAAGTGTGAAATAATGGATTACGATAAAAAAGACCCCCGTATGTTTGATGAAGCCAGCGCTCAAAAACAAATGGCTGATGCCTTTAGTCGAGACGAACCACAATCAGAGGTATCGTTAGGTGACGGGTTTAAGTTACCCTCTTCAAATCATAGTAGTCGTAAAGTGCAAACGACTTACACCATTCGCCCTGAGATAAAACAAGGCATTGAGAAATTAGCAACCAATCAAGGATTTCGCTCATCAAGTGCCTTTGTAGATCTAGTATTAGAACAAGTCTTAAATCAATCAAAATAATTTAGGGCAAAACAAAAGGCAGTGATTTTTAAGTAATCACTGCCTTTTAAATTAGCTATTTCTTTATATCATCAGGATTAACACCTGGATATTGTTTGTTATATGCCTTAACTGTGGAGAAGTAATCAGAAGGTGTGCCATTAGATTCGATTTGTTTGGCCCAATTATCGAGGGGATATAACATATTAGTGTCACTGTTTTCAATATTCACTGGAGTGCCAAAACTTTCTTTAACACCGTCCTTGTGTCTTTCGGACTCAGATAGCGCAAGATAATGACTAGCCCAATTCTTAAACTCTTTAGCTGTCCACGTAGTGAAATAAACTTGATTTTCACCCATTATCAAAACATGTCCCTTCATCGAAGCGGCTTTTTTTGTATACACTTCTTCATTGTTCTTGTCCTGAACTGAGGTTGAGGCGGATGAAGCCTTAGCACTTGACACGTAACTTGATGATTGTGCCTCAGGACTGTTTTGTTTTTGTTGGTGCAACATGGCTAACAAAATTCCGATAACAATGATTCCAATCACCACAATTGTAATCCAAATTTTATTTTGCTTAATTTTCTCCATCAGTACACTCCCTAAAATCAACTACTGTTAATTTTACCGTATTAGCCTACAAATTAAAAGTTTCACTTGTCTTCTTTACTTGATACGTTTTGTTGATTCTGCATTTTCGCTTTTTGCTTTGCAATAACACTCTCAGCCCAGGCGCGATCCTTTTCTTTTTGTTGAACAGGTGTCAGTGGTTGAGTCACTGTCTTTCTACCAGGCAATGTACCGCTCAAACGTGGGGTGTTTGGATGTGACATGGTTGCTGGTGTTGCACCAACTCCCTTAGGTTGAACAACTGTCCCGCCACTCACAATTGGCTTGGTTGAACTAGTAGCGCTAGACTTGGGTGAATTAGTTCCAGTAGGTAAGCCACGGTGTGCATCAGACATAGCGTGGCTCATGTTAGATTTAGACTTATTTGCTGTATCCTTTGAATGAGAATTAGGTGAATCTGTGGCAGCCTTTGAAAGTGCTTCATGAACATTACGTGGTTGAGAAGAAGATGGTGTAACACCGCTGTTTGATTTTGGTGTCACAGGTGAATGACGTTTGTTAAAGGCTTCAACGGCTTGTTGTCCTCCTGCAAAGTTGTCGGCGACACCACCAGCATAATCTCTGACATTGCCAACGGCTTTATTCACGCTACCTTTAACTTTATCACCAGCCGCACGACCAGTGTTTTTTAATAAACTACCTGGATGTTTCATTGCTCCGACTGTACGTCCTGCTACCTCAGCCGCCTTTGCTGCCTTCCCTGTGGCTTGTGCGGATGCATCGACACCAGTATCATTTAAGCTATGATCAGTCAGTGCTTTACTATTATCTAAGCCTTGATTGCCACCCGAGTTGGCAATCTTCTTACCTAGTTCACGATTCTTCTTTTTTTGTTCTGGAGAAATTGCGTTGAGGCCTTTGCCAATATTTTTCTTGGCAACCCTTGTGGCACCACCTACCATGTGGGCAGCTTGATTGGCTAACATCATTGAAGCAACGGGATTATGACCTGAGCGAACACCAGTCCATTGCTCAATCATTTCAAAGCCACCTGCAAGTCCTTTACCACCAGCTAACAGAGCGGCAATCGACAAAATTGTAAATGGCCACATATCTAGACCTAAACCATTAATGGTATTAAAGGCAAATTCTACCCAGGCAAAGAAGAAAATCAATGAAATCGGCATCATGACAATACCTGTTATTTGTCCCTCAATCATTCCCAAAACTTGCTGTACCCGTTTACCTTGTGTGCCATCTCTTAGGCCAAAGTACACAATTGAGCCTGCCATGAAGGCCATTTTATAAACAGACGATAGCAAACGGACAATTGCCCCAGCTACGACGATAATAAAGACGATCTCACCACCAATAATGCCTAACCAGTTTGTTTTCATAACTGGATAATCATCCGCAAATGTCTTACCCAGGACAAGTGAATCACCAGTAATATCAACCATGTTGCCATTGCCACCAATTTTCTTGGTGAATACTGATTTTTGAGCGTCGCTTAAACCGTCTGTGTATCCGGCATCACTCATGACTGAATGGTAGTCAGAACCTTCAATTTTTTCTCCAGTAATTGGATGGTTACTCAAGTAGACTTTATATTTATTCAGGTCAAAGTTATTTGAGGCTAATGTTCGTAGATTGGTAGAGTTACCTTGCCATAATTGTGTGACAATATTTTTTTCTTTTGTACCTGACGTATCATTGACCGTGGCTGTCCCAATACCACTCATCAATCCAATCGCCCAGGGTAAAGCCGTGATAACGGCAACTGTAATGGTTATACCCTTAGGCCATTCCCTACCCTTGCGACCAGAAGTAGCGGTATATTGTATCCACTGCACCATCATCATGATGCCAAATATGACAAAACCCAGGTACAGAAAGTCTTTAAGAATATTACCTAAATTCCAATTTTGATAAACATCGCTATTTGGCTCAAAAAAGATATTCATAAAGTCTAACAGTTTGAAAAATGACTGATAAGCCGTAAAGACTGCATTCGCAATGTAATAGAAAATCAATGCAATGCTGTGCATGAATAACATGATCAGCGTTAAGAAAATATGTGGCAACGGTGATAGGTATTGCGACCATTGGTTGTAAAAATCGGCTGTTGGGCCATTATTAGGTAAAGTTGGTAAACTACCCGCTAATGTATTGATGCCCGATATTAGATTTGTCATTCGACCTCTCCTTGAGTTGTTGCAGCGTTAAGCTGCTTATATATTTCCCACATGTATGCGGGTTCGTTGTTTAGTAATCGTAGAACTTTACCGTTATTATTGTTGCCAGAAAGTGTCAGATATTTGCCACGATTTAAGTAAGCAACGGCACTGTTCTGTTCTTCCGTTTTATTTGAGCGTGGTATCCTCATTTTGATGGATTTCTCTACAATTTGACGTAGCTCAACATTGTCTAGTTGTTCTTCGGTCATAAATGGTTCATCAGGGTTAAAGTCATGTTTCCACTGCAAGTAACTTTCCTCATCGGAGAGTTCTTGTTGTGTTTGCACTGTCGCTGTTTCGATACCTTGATGCGCTTTGGCCAAAATGTTGTTGATTTCATCATCAGCTAACGTATTGAGTTGACGATTATCAATTTGATTGCCACCTGCGCCTTCTTCCTCAATTTCTAGTTGAACTTGTTGATCTAGCTCATCAAAGTAAGGCACAAAGTCATGATAGAGGTCATCATATTTCAAATCATTATGCTGCGCTTTGATATTCAAATCAGCCGTATAGTAATCAAGTGAGTATTGCTTACCCAATAATTCGTAGGCAAACGGCATTCGGTAAGCACCCGTAGAGAAAATTGGCAAAGGTCTAACTGATCTTCCCTTTTTATCCGCACGTTTGATCGTACGGATGGTAATCATCTCACGTGGACTCAATTCGCTAATTTCTTTGGCATCCAACAGGCGAACCTTGCTAACTTGTGCATGGCGGTTACCACGATCTTGACGATCCAAGCCAATCTGTGAATTGACTGATTCTGTTTGCACTTCGACCTCACCTAATTGCTTCGATAAGGCTTCATTAGTTGGCTCATCATTAGTTAAGATGTGGAACCAGTTACCCGTGTTACCATTGATGTCATTGGTTTCCATTTCAGAATAATGCAATCGAGGTTGTGTTAAGGTTTGAATATACAAATCAACCAAATGCCCGTAGGTTAAACCACGCGTTAGAATATTGGTAAAACCTGGAATACGTGGGAACATAGAAAACTCATTGAGCTTATAAAGTATCCAACTGTCCATTTTCCTGCGGGTAATCGTTGATGCAATATCGGTATTGACTGAGAAAACTTGTGAGATAAATAAGCTGGCCAAAGCGGAGAAATCATCGTTAGATTGTGGCGTGATGATGAAGACTGCCATTGGGTTTTCTGAGTAACGCAAGGTGACACCTGGTGTCTCAGTTGTGCCTTGTGGTTTAATCTGATCAACCAGGCATTGGATGACAGGCTGCTTAGAGAACAAGTCACGCTTAATCTTGCCATTGAGCACTTTTCGTTGTACAATCTTACCAGTCAACGTAAACTTTTGTTTACGCATCGCAATTGAATTGCCGTCATTATCGAGTGACAACTCAATTTGCCATGAGACGGGTAAATGGTTATGAATCGGATAAGTTAGCGTGCCTGATTGGGACACCGTTAGCTTGTCCTTTTCTATTGCATGCTTTTTACCTGATTCATACACATGAATGCTCACATGAACCCCTTTATAGCGGTCAGAGAACTTAATCTTTAGCATTCTTGGAAACCCTAAATCGGTCAAATTGATAGTGTTAAAGGTTGTCAAACGTGTGATTGACTCTGAGGCAAACAAATTCAAACGATTCATCACTGAGAAAGAAATTGATGATTTTGTATCCCCTGTGGCGGATAGATACTCAGCAGCATTTAGAATAATCATATTGCGCGCTGGTGTTCGCGGCAGTTTACCAATATTAGTAATGTACTTAGTTAAGCCATCACCTTCCTTATCCGTAAACTTGTTCATATCATTGATGAATTGCAGGACGTTTGAGATGGTCACCATTGATTTGTCCCGGTGACGGACTGCAATATCTAATACGGTGAGCATGACTGCCTGGATGGTACTTTCAGCGGCACTATCCCAAATATCTTTGTGGCTACTTTCTTCACCACTGGAACCACCAATAACCTGCACGACCTTACGCAATTCCGTATTGGCACTGTCCCAGTCACCATCAAAGGCATAATCAATCGCAATTTCAAGTGGATTCCAGGACTCAGACTCACTTGGCTCCATGATATTGAGTAGTTTCACGTCATAACCTGCTGTGCGTAATGACTTGTAACTCATTTTGGCATCTTCGTTTTTGGCATCAGTATCAATAATGTTCCATTTGATTTCGGCACGACGAATGATGTCAATTAAGGTATAGCCTCGCATTTGGTCTTTTGAAGAACGCGTCATCCCAGTGGTCTTTGAATGTGTGTTACTGGTATCCACCCAATAAAAACCATCAAAACCGCCTTGAACATTCAGTTGCTTTTCAAATAGCTTTGGCAAACGTTCCAGTAAAACGGGACGTATTTTTTTGTAGATACCACCAAATTGTAAAGAATTCATTCCAAGCGGGCGCTTGAACCATTGCCACGCCCACAGGAACGGATGAATCATAAAGAATTCGAAGGTGTATCCTTGTGTGTGCAGCACTGGTTGTCCTGGGCGACCCTTAAAATTCTTATTGCGATCAGGAATCAATTTATAAACCTTATCCACCTCACGGACTTCCGCAAAGCGATTGGTATTACGCGTTTGGTCTCTAAACAATTGATACCAGTCATAGATGCGTTGGAAGACATATTTTTTAAGTAGGAGTAACAAGCAAATGATTAGTACCACGCTTGTCACTAAAGTTAGTCGCGACAGAATAGTGAAAATATTGAGTGGATTGAGCACAGTGGCGGTCATGTTCATGACATCATTAAATTCAGGCCATTGCGCGACACCACTTTGCATGTAGAACTTAAACGCTTGAGCGTATGGCCCAACAATGCGAATAATCAAATCAACTATGATGGTGATATACAATGAAACAACGATGACACCAATGGTAGCGATGATGCCATACAACCATAAGAACCAGGGACGACCACGCCAACGAATGTAACTTTCGCGCATGAATTGTCTTTCGGCACGATAATCTTTTTTAAATAGCTTCATTGTCTGTTGCCTCCTTAATTGTGGAAACCACAACTTGCCATTCACCATAAGGACTTGTCAAAGATGGTGGATTACCAATGGCTCTAAAGATGAAAGTATCAAAGTCTTGCCCTAATCCTTGCCGCTTTTGGATAATTGCGGCAGACACTGGGTCACTCACATACGTGGCAATCGTGTCATCAATCGGTCTGACACCACGCGATGGTTTATAACCAACGTCTGCGATGTAGTTGGCAATTGGTGAACTGACTTCCTGTGTACCATTTAGATACTCAAAGCCCAGGTCAAAAGATGGAATATAACGCGCTACTTCTTGTGTGTCAAAAACAATATTGAAGCCGCTTTCTTGTGCTTTTTGATTGAGTCGTGACAACTTCAATTCAACAATTCGCACCATATCCGCCATCTTTAAGACATCAAAGACAATAATGGCACCAATTCTAGCGATAAACTCAGGACGGTAACCATCGCTTTGCAAGGCAATTTCGAGTTGTTCTTCAAAGTTGGCTTGACGCTTTTTGTCTTCTTTAACTGAATCTGATTTGGCATCACGATTCATCACTGCTGTGGCCCCTGAGTTAGTTGTCATGACAATGATTAAGTCTTTAAAATTAACGACACGACCATATTCATCACTCAAACGACCATCATCTAAGACCTGCAAAAGCAAATCCATGACTTCTGGATCAGCCTTTTCAATTTCATCCAACAATAATACGGCGTAAGGTGTGTGCCTGACTCTAGTTGTGAGTTGATCTTTAAATCTTTCTAGGCTAGTCCCTGCAAACTTGAACTCAGACATATCAAATCGAATAAAGTTCTGTTTATTACCAAATAGATTTAGCGCTAGTTGTTTGGCAGTCTCAGTCTTACCAACACCAGTCGGCCCCATAAAGAGAAATGACTCAGGCTTTGAGGTGTCAGCTAGTCCTGCCTCACGATTAGTCAGTTTCATCGCAACTTTTTCTAGTGCTGTGTCTTGACCAATCACCTGGCTTTTTAGTCTTGGTAACAAGTTCAATAATCGTTCATCAGTCGTCTGATTAATCACGTATTCAGGCACATGATAATCATCATGGATAATCGTAGCTACGTCTGTGTCTTCCACTCTAGATTTATTGGCTAATCGTGCGACACTTAACGCACCATCTAGCAACATAATTGCCTTTTCAGGAAAGTAACGGTCAGTGATATAGCGTTGTGATAGTGCCATAATTCTGTCTTGAACAATCTCTGGCACTTCAACAGCGTTATTTAGTTTTGTGGCGACTTTAGATAAAACGTTTTTCGTTTGTTCAAAGCTTAATTCTGGCACTTCAATCAAATCAAATCGCCGCATCAGTGCGCCATCACGCGCCACATATTCGTGAAATTCTTTCGTAGTCGTTGCTCCAATAATTTGGAGATCATCACGGCTTAGAGCTGGTTTGATAATGTTCCCCGCATCCAATGAACTACCTGATGTTTCAGCACCAGTGCCAACAATTTGATGAATTTCATCAATAAAAGCAATTACAGTGTCTTTATTAGCAATCAATTCATCAATGATGGCTTGGAACTTATGCGCAAATGACTCACCATCGCTGCTTTTCATCAAGTTGGCCAAACTTATTTGAATCAGATGTTTTCCCTGTAAACTAGCCACCTTTGTATCAATTAATTGCCTGGCTAGATCTTCTACAATGGCTGTTTTACCAACTCCAGGTAAGCCAACTAATAAAGGCGCATTTTGAATTTGTTTCATCAGAGATACCATGAGACGACGCGTAATACTTTCACGTTCGTAGGCACGATATTTGTCTGGTTCAGACATCACTTTGGCACTAATATCGGTTGTATAGCGATCAAGGTAAGGTGTGGAATTGTTGTGTTTTAATTCAATCATTCATTTCCTCCCTGGTCAGTAACGGGATCACCATAATTCGTCTTGCTTTCAGGAACTTGACTGGCATTATCGTGTTCTCTGGCTAATTCTTCTAATTCGCTTGTACTCGCATCAATGTGATCGACTGCTTTTTGTCGGTCGGCGATTAAATTTGTGTAGACATCAGTGCTTTTGACATCATCTAATTGATGATTCAATTGGCCAAGTTCTGGCACTTCATCAGCGGCAATAAAATCACCTTCGGGATCATAAATTGAGACTACTTGTAATTTCTTGCCAACTTGTTGTAATACGGCCACCATTTCAATACCTAGAATTGGATCGCCTGCTGGGAATAATTCATGGTAGCGCCTGGTTTCAATTGTCAAAGCAATGGCGCCTGGTTGCCCCTTTTCCTGGAAGGATAAAATATTAACTTCGGCAGACTTTGTAATGCCTGTGATAAAGCCTATAACTTCTTGAATGTTTTCTTGTGACATGTGTTTGCTCCTTTTACATGTGTCGTGTACTTGTTTGATTAATGGCCTGATAGTTTTGTTCGACAACCGCTAACTTATCAGGCTTAAGCAATTTTGTTGTTTTTGGTTGACGGACTTCACCGTTACTCAAGTTGTCCGATAGATACTGCGTCACATCGGTACTAGCTTTGAGTGCCTGACTAATGATTTTGCCAGTATTTTGACCCTCTAGCGCCTTTAGATTCTTTGACCAACCCGCAATATAATCAACGCTTTTCTCACCAGGCTCAATGCCTAGGTTTTTAGTAATCACATAGCTGGATAACTCTGCTTGTGTTTCTTTAATGGCTGTGGGCCAATTATTTTGACTCTGCAAAGAATGAAGCTGCGCGTGCGCTATTTCGTGTGCTAAGGTGTGGATTTTATCAGTTGGGGTAAGATCACTGCGCAACAGGATATATTTTTCATCCTTATTGGTTTTTGATTGAACAAAGGCACCTTTTGCTTGTCCTTGCCAGGTCATTGGCCGCTTGGCAATTTGGTCGTCTACACTCTGGTCAATGACAGGTACATTTATTTTGTCTGCGAACTTCAACAACGTTTTATAAGCAGCATCCAAATGTTTTGGACTTTTATCCGTAGCTAGGTCAATTGGTCGATTGGGTAACATGCTTGGCAATTGTGCAGCAGTGGCATTAGTTTGCCGAACATCAAACACCGTTTCGACTGGATAATGTTTCACACTACGGACTTCCAATTGCTTGTTATTGGCCAATTGCTTTTGTTCAGGGGTCGCATCAGACCAGCGTATTTTTTCACCATTTTTAGCAATGATTGTTTTTAAGTTGGTAGGGGCACCAAATATTTTGATGCCCTTCTCACCTTTATTGACTTGAATGCCATCAGCAGACCATTGTTTGTAGCCTTTCAACAAGGTGGCTTTTGGATTTTGTAGTTGAATCAACATTGAATTACGAGCCGAATAATTTAAGCCAGTCGCGGTAAAGTCAAGGAGCTTTTTAAGTTCAGCGGGATCTTGTTGGTACTTGGCCACCTTTCCCATTGCCTCTTGAATAATCTGCTTATTCTTCAAAGCATTTTCCTTACGACGATCAGCTTTGGAACGACGTTCTTTACTCTTTTTAGGTGTCTTGTCTTCAACGGTTGGCTTAACAGGTTGAATGGTGCTCATTTTGACATCCACATAATCTGGCTTGCCTGTTTGTGTCTCTTGCACTGCAAGTTTTTCTAAGGCATCTAAGCGATGAGCATTATCCGTCATACTCATGACGCGCCGCCCTGTAATACCTGCTTTCAATTGTTCGTTCCAATCTTTGCCTTGTAAGGGAATATGACGCTCTGCTTCAATCGCTTCACCAGTAATTGGATTTTTAAAACTAAAACGATCAAAGTAATCAGCGGCTTTAAACCCTGCGACATCGTTATCAAAAGCCACAATGATCTTATTGAATTTAGCTTGCTTAGCAGCAACCGCATCATTCAAATATTGCAAGCCACGCTTAGCATCAGTGCCAGACACTGACAACAGTGTGGCGTTATTTTTCACCATGTCTTGGTGATTTTGTTGGGCGTAACTTAACAGGTCAATTGGACTTTCAAATAAAATCAATGTTTTGTCGCCTGATCCAAATGAGAGGTTATAACCCGTTGAGGTATCACTGCCAGCAAATATTTTTTTGGAAGTGCCACGTTTTTTGTAATGTTCAAAGTCTTGTTCAGTACCCTGACGATCAGCGCCAACAATTTTGCCATTCACATCCTTCCAGGGAAAGATGACGGGGTTTTGATGCAGCTTGTCACCTTCACGGTAGCGACTACCTTGTACCACTGCGCCACTTTTCAATAAATTGTCAACAAACAGCGGATTGAGTTTTCGTTGATTAACTAAGTAATCTTTGGCGACATTTGTTTCCTGGGTTTTGAAGACCTTGTCATAATCAAACTTGTAACGCGGTGTGTTGTCTTCGTACAGTTTAGAAACATCAATGTTTTCACCTTTAACAAAGCGCGCGTAGGCCAGTTGATTTTTAATAGCGGCACCCTTACTGTCACCGTCTGATTTGCCTAATTCGTAGTAATGAATGAAATCAACCAAGTCCCCTTTAACACCAGTTGAGTTCCAGACAAAGCGGTTTAATTTTGTTCGAACCACCAAACTGTCGTGATCAACCATGCGTAACTCAGTTGGGGTATCCGTTGTGTAAGGAATACCCTTCCAATCACAATAGCCACGAATTGGTAACAGTTTGAGTTGCGCACGCTCTTCCTTACTGATCGCCATGGGCTTGTCCTCCAACTTGTTTGTCAATTGGTAAGTGATTCAATTCGGCAAATGCCTGGTCAATCTCATCTGTTTCTAAATTCATTTTTGCCAGCAATGACCGTCCTAATTCAGCGACAAGGGCATCATTAAGTTGTTTGATGTCTTTTTTGATGGCACGCTTTTCGTCTTGTATTGCCTTTGCTTGTAAATCAAGTTCATCCAAACGTGTTTGCTTTTCTTTAATTTGTTGGTCGATTGTTTTTTTAGCCATTTTGTAGCTCCCTTTTGTTTAATATAAGGTCAATATACCAACCTTTTAAATAACCTCATAAAAGTAAATGGTTTTTCCTGAGGCTAAACAAACCACCCCCAGTCCCCCTAATCATTAACTTGACAGGCGTGGTTAATACCACACCAGTAAAGTTAATTGGGGGTTCAAAAAGCCATCACATTCAAACGATTTTTCATCGCTTAAATGTGATGGCTTTGCTTCCTGCTGGCTGTTATGCACCAACTATTCTTGCTTTTGTGACTACCAAAACTCTAACAAGCCAAACAAATCCAAGGACTAAAGTCCAAAGATTTGGGGCTAAATTTGCAAGGCCAAGCACTACGTGTCGCTACGCGAGCTTTGCAAACCCGCCCTGGCTTGTTTTAGTTTGTCCGTTCACAACGCAATAAGAATACATTGGTCACAAAACAGGCCAACAGGAGGACAAAATGATGTCTAATATCACAGTCACAAATTCAGGTTTTCAATTGAGAGATGTCAGCGTAGAGTTTAAAGCTAAATCGGCGGTTGAGGTCGGTAATTACCTTAAACATCAAATTGGGCGTCAATTGCAAGAACGGTTGATTGTCATGAGCTTAAATTCTCAATTGGACGTTATCGCCTCAGACACGATTGCCATAGGACAAATTTCGAGTATTGTTGTATCCCCTAGGGAAGTGTTTCAAATAGCGCTCTTAAATAACGCCAGTAGCATCATTCTTGCGCATAATCATCCCAGTGGTCATTTAATTCCGTCACAAGAAGATATTGCCTTAACACAAAAGCTAAGAGAAGTTGGTCAACTATTACAAGTACCAGTTACTGACCATTTTATTGTTAGCACAGATGATTATTACTCATTTGCAGAAAATCAGTTTAAATAATCAGGAGGATATAAAAATGAATATCAGAATTATTAGAATGGAAACCTACTTACAAAATCCAGCAATGGTACTCATTCCTAGCGGTGCTATTCAAGCCGTAGAACTTGTTTATGAGGCTAAAAGCTATGATGAAGATGATTTGACGGCTAATGTCTGGTCGGGATTGGAAGACGAGTTATCCGAGCTAGGGCTTTATTATCCCGTCAACAACAATTGGGTACACCATCAACATCTAAATGAGAAATACGACAGATTAACAATTGGCTACGTCGCAGACAACAACATCACGGTCACAAACGAAAGCCTAGTAAATCATATTCACGGCAGTATTGATGGTGACGAAAGGCCCGATTGGATGTAAAGGAGACATTATGGCATGGTATAGCCCTCAACAAGGTTTGACAACAGACTATATGATGATTGAACAAAATATTGTCAGACCAGAAGAATTATTAAGTTGGCGTGATTGTGAGTCAACCTTCAAACCAATTCACTTGCAAGCGTACCGCAATGACTACAAGGACGATGATTATGACTATCCTTTCTCACTGCGTTCTGCAAAATATCCATTATCAAATCTTGTCTTTGATAAAGATGTGACAGCACTAGTATGTGTCAACCCAAAAGCCAGTGCAGCAACAATTCGTAAAAAGTTGTTTAAAATCATGAATGACTGGTGGCTCAATAACCCAGACTATCACTCACCAAAATCAGATAAGGAGCAACAAAATGACAGAAACTAACCCGTTTGAAATCGTAAGTAAAAGAACCACTAACAATGGTGTGATGATTGCAACCCTAAAAAATGGTGATGAAATAACCGTGGCTAGTAATGGTCTAGCAAGACATAACGGGACTTACTTCAAAGGTTATGGAGATATTCTAGCAAGTGTTTCAATTGATACAATTCTTGATGCTATTGTTCAGTCAATATCTCAATAAAAAAAGCCATGACTATTTTTTAGTCATAGCCCTTCCCCCAGTCCCCCTGATCATTAAATTGACAGGCGTGGTTGATACCACACCAGTAAAGTTAATTGGGGGTTCAAAAGGCTCACTTCCGTTCGCATCGCACCAAATTGTTCTGTTTGCTCTGTGCCGTTTTCACAATCGCATGATAAAGAGTCTGTAAGGCGCAAGCGCCAAACAGGCTCTACAAAGAAACACAAGGACGTGGCAAGTTGCTGCGCAATCCTTGTGTTGCTTTGGTTATCATGCCAATTGTTACCCGTCACGACGCAACCAGCTCAATTGGAGCGATTGCCAACAGGAAAAATTTTTGGAAAGGTTTATTTCTTATGGAAGTTTATTATCAACTCATTCGCAACAGCGGTCATACCGTGCGTTATGCCTCAATTGATAAGCAAGTTGTTCTCACGCGTGGCTACCCAATTTATTTACAAATCTATGGCGCTAATCGTTCTATAGATTATATTTTGAAGGACACATTTGCCTTTTTAGCCACCCAATACGGCAACGATATTCAATTAGTCAACGTTGATGAAATGGAGGAAAAATAATGACCAAGCAATTCTATGATGATTTTAGTAAGTTACCTATCGCCAAAATGGCACAATCAATCGCTGATATGACGTATTTGTTCAATGAAACAAAAGTGCCAACTAGCCACTACAAAGCCCAATTAAGTAAAGGCTTTGAAGAAATGGTTGAAGCCAGTGTTAGTGTGTCGTTAGTCAACACCATTTTTAACACTTTGCAAGCCTTGCAAAAAGAAAGTCCTAAACTGTTTTATCAAGCTATGCTCTGCCTTGATACCAAAGTAAAGCCTAGCAGTATTACCCCTAGTCAATATCAAGCAATGGAATTTACTTGGTCACAATTTGAATTGAACAAAAAGAAAAATATCCTTGATAAGGACTTTATCCAAATGTTCAATCAAGTTGAAGAAAATGGACTAACCTATTACACGAAAAACCAACAGGAGGCAGATGACAATGAATGATGAAGTGATTGAAAACATAGCCATACGTTACTTTTCATGGTCTGATGAATTTCCTATGGGCGGGAGTGAAATTCTTGTCAGTGAGTCCACTAGCAACGACAGTGGCGAAATTGATTTATCAGATGATGAAGCACTGCGATTAAGTGCATTTATCACGGAAGAATTGGCTGAGGGTAAACACGTTACTCTGAGAACCACAATTTAAGGAGAATAATATGGCAATCGTCAACGTTAAATATATGGAAACATTGGTTAGAACAGTGGCAGTTAATGTCCCTGATACACTCACAGATGAGCAGAAACTGACCCAAGCTGTTGCAATTGGTAAACGTCACTATTTTGATGAAAAAGTGATTTTAGGAGCAGATGATTTAGATTTACGAGAAATCAGTGCGGAGTACAAACAAGAGACAACGGACTACGAGGAATTTTAATCACAGATAGGAGTGTGTTTATGGGTGTATTCGTTTTTAAACTTCTCATGCTAATTGCCATGCTGGTCTATATTTTATATTACCTAGTCGGTGTGATTATGATTGCGCGTGAAGATGATGAGCGGTAAAAATCTTTTACCGTGTTCCCCAGACCCGCAAGCGGGATCAAACACGCTACGCTAGTCCTGCCAAGATCTTGGGTGCCACTTCGCTTTGAGTCAAACATTGTGCCACAACCAGTGACTTGTAAGCTGTGGTGGTTATACCACAGCAACAAGCACTAGCCCAAAATAAAAGGGCTTCGTAAATTCGCTACGCTCACCCTTGTATTCTGCGCTGCTTGTGTCCCCATGTTCTTCGTCAAAACGAAATAACACACCAATCACAGGCAGGGCCGACAGGAAATGGTTTCTGCCTGGTGCGTACATAATCAAGGAGAACTACTATGAATCGAATTACCAAAGTTATCACTACTATTGCCGCAACAATTATTAGTTTGGATGTCATCCTCATGGTCATCAATGGCACAATGTTGTATGTCTTACTCACACTGACTGGCCTTTATGTCTTAGCTAGCTTGGCTTTTAAGCAGTCCGCTTGTAAAGCGACGCGTTGCTGGATCGACATTGGACATCTGCCCCATAAGGAGAAAACTCATGTCAAAACTCACAACTAAAACATTGTCTACAACTTCTAATGCCAACGGGTTAGTCATTTTAGGAAGCAATGGCCAATATATCTACCCAGGTTTAGCACAAGCAATCTTTGACGATGCTATTTTTGGTCCGCGTATTTTAAAGCGATTGCAACGTCTTCTTGTTGACCACCCAGCTGGTCTGAGTGAATCAGGCCATGACTGGTATTTTGGTTATCTGGTCTGTGCTTATACCCAAACGCATTTTGGTATTAAGAATCTATTGAATTATCCCTCAGTCACAAAGGAGCTT
The DNA here is from genome assembly GCF_008107645.1 of Leuconostoc litchii. Taxonomy (GTDB): domain Bacteria; phylum Bacillota; class Bacilli; order Lactobacillales; family Lactobacillaceae; genus Leuconostoc; species Leuconostoc litchii. The sequence continues at coordinate 433,949 of NZ_SDGY01000001.1, forward strand.
TTTTCACTGTGTCTGACAAAACTATCCGAATAGGAGGATCAAATCATGTTAAATTTTTGTTTATGTTTATTAGCAATGTTTCTATTTTGGCTGTTCGGCCACATCATTGGCACCATCCTGTATTTGAGTATCCTATTTGTTGGTCATTTGATTTCATATTGGTACTTTTATTTACCACTTATTATTTTGATAAGTCTAGCTATTGCTTTTGGCATCAAAAGTGTCTTAGCGATGCTGATGCTAATTATTATCATTCTGTCACTCGAATTAGCACTAATGATATATTGGACGCGTCATCACAATTCATAACAAAATAAAAAGCTCTGATAATCAGAGCCGTTTACACACAGAGTCAAATTTTCATTAGGTTACATACCGGTAGCAATTATTTAAATTTCCATAGAGAACCTATTAGTTAGTAACACCGTTTATAGCGTCAATTGGTACTCTGATATAATTTCTAGCGATAACATTTTGTTGATAAACCACGTAAATTTCAACAAAATGATTTCCAGAAAAGCTAGACGGTTCTACATGAACCTTTTTGTCACGTAAAATTTCACCACGTTCTAATGAATGTGACTTTGCATAGCTGCCAACATTACGCACTTTCCATAAATATTTGACATTATGCGGAGTGTCGTCGCTAATTTGAGCTTCAAAAGCCAATTGTAAATCTTTAGCTATTTTTCTCTTAGAAAACAAAAACCTTTGGAGTGTTGAGGTTCGATATCCATTTTGTTTAATGCTGGCGTCCAAAGCAACTGTGTATTGGATAGCCATTGAGTAGCTGTCTTCAATGAATGTTTCGCTTGCAGCAGCATTATACCCAGGAAACTTCTTTCCGAACATTTGAGAATACAATTGATTTTTCTCTTCGTTGTTTTCAGCATCTTTAAGTTCATCGGCATAACGTTTAGCTTCATCGGCAAAAACTTGATCATCATTGTCTATCAAGTCTCCGCTACCCATCATTGTATAAACACTGCCTGACTGTTCCCCCAGATAAGTCAAAAAATCTATCAAAACACTCTCCAGAGTATAAGTAAAACTGTAAACAGAATTTTCTTCTAAAAATTCGCATAACAATGTATCAATGACAATGCCTTTAAGTTTAATTCCTTGAAAACTTCTCCAAGAACGAATTAAGCGAGCAATTTCTCGGTAACACTGGAACTGGTTTGATACTGCTATTGCCTTTTCTATTTCATCATTCGGATTTGTCACTTCCCACGATCCTCCTGCATTCGTGTTAGGAAAATCGAACTTTTGATCGGGACGGTCAAAAACGGGAATTAACTCAATAGTTCCTTTTTTCATTTCGATACTAACAACTTGTCCATCACTATGTAGTGCAGTCTTAGGGTAACGTTCAAAAATTACATCTTTCACTGATGTTAACAGTTGAGATTGTATGTTATTTTGTCTTTTATCAAATTGTTCTTTAACCGTTGGAGGAAGAATAAATAGAACATCGTGATCGCTTGTGCGTTTTGTATGTGTCTTTCGTCCGTAACTTCCTGCAACAATAACATTTTCAGTGTCCGAATCGGTGTCCCAATAATGTGAATTGAGTTTTTTTACAACAGATTTTAAAGTATTTTCAAAATCGTCATCATCCTCAGAGCTAGGCGTCAATGTATCTGTTAACCATTCTTGTAGAAATTCATTACTTGATGTCATGCAAAGCCTCCAATATTTCTTTATCTATAAACAAAGAATAATCGGTATCCTTTACATTATGTTCTTCCTCTTTTAACTGATTGCTCGCTAACTGAACAGATTTTGAATCAGTGGCAGGAACTAATTTAGACAATGACAGCCTTTCTTCTTCAAGTGATAGCCACTCGTCGTTTATGGAATCAATATCTCTATTATTGAAAGCTAAATCGCGTAAACAATCCATCAATTTTTCTCGTAAGATAAACTGTTTATTAGCATATTCTTTTGATTGCTGGAATAGCTTTTGATAATCCCAAGCTTTTAAAATGCCAGAACTTACAAAATTAATCAAACCCAATACCGCAGCGATAACCTTAGCCCATATTGAATCTACTAAAAGCAATGAAACCGCACCTGTGGATGTAAGACCTGCCGTAGTTATTTGAATAAACTTCCACCGATTATCTAACTGCATATACTTTTCAGCTTGTTTTTCATTTATTTTATGTGTCCAACCCACACTCACTATTGCTCCCAATAATGCGTTTTTTAATCCCTTAGCTCTAGTTGACATTATTTCTCCGTTAACAGTTTTTTATATCATTATAATATCTTTATTAATTAATTGCTATTACATCAATACATTAACAATGAAAATAAAATGATTTTTCAACTTCACTCACTGTTATATATTTGAGTTGACTGTTAGTCCTGTATTTTTTCGTATTTTAGCAATGATTTCAGGTATCTGCTCTCTGTACTCACTATCTAAGCGAGCTATTTGCTGTGAGTGGGTCGCTTTGCCAATTTTATAGTATTCAAAGAAAATGTTGACTTTCTTTGAATATATTTGATCAACCACCCTCACCTCATAGATTGTGTTAGGTTGTTTAGCAAACATCTTTTTAATATCTACAATGATAGCATCAATTTGATTCATTCTTCTTTCACCACCGCTCTAATATTTTCAAAGGCAATATAGGTCTCTTGTACATATACACCCAAATCAGAAAAACCATCGACCAAACCTGTTAGGTTAGGTACTAAGTGACCATCCGTGTCCTCAATATTTTGTTGTACAGTCACAAATTCATAATTCGCTGACGCATGACGCAAGATATTTTGACAAGCCGTTAAGGACATCATTGGTAATTTAACAGGTACGACATTTTTTGCTTGTGCTTCACGTTTTAAAGCTGAGGTATGGTCCGACAGGAAATAGCCATTCCACTTCACCTTACCACGCTCGCGATAGTCGTTTTGAAAGTAATTATTAATCATCTTACTAAATTCTGCATCACTCATAGCTGTTACCTCCGTTATGACCACCAACAAGGCTGGCACGGTTAATCGCCGTACCTCCTTTTTCTTTGGACATTGCCCGCATCAGGGCTGTGGTGCCAAACCGTTTTCTAATTTCATCAACAACTTGATCAATCTTGTTGGATTTAATTGATTTTTCTGGTTGCTCAAAGAGGTCAAGCTGCACGCCAATGTCCTCAATTAAGCCGCCATAATCAATCCCAATATTACGAATCACTTCACCATGCCAATGCTTTTCAAACAAAGCCACCATAATAGCCATTAGTTTGCGGGTATCATTAGTGGGATCAATTCTTTGTTGTTTTCTAAAACCATGACTTCCCTGGCGTTCGCTTTCTGCAAAGGAATAACCAATAAAAAGACTGACTAAACAAGTTTGTTTTTTGTGTGCTCTAATCCTGGTAGCCACTTGATCAGCCATTTCACGAACAACAATCTCAATCTCTTCTTTTCGTTTATAATCACGCGGTAATACCTGGGAATTACTGTATGATTTGCTTTTAGGCACGACCACCTCTGTCATATCAGTACGATCAATGCCCCAAGATAAGGCAAACAATTGCTCACCAACTAATCCCATCTTTGCTCTAAATTGATAAGGGTCCTGATGCGCTAAATCGTACATTGAATGGATACCCATCACTTCAAGCTTATGTGCTGTGCGGGAACCAATACTCCAGACATCATCCAGTTTCGTAATTGGCCACAATTTTGTCGGCACATCCTCATAGTGCCAAATACCCGTCAGGTTTTTTGTGTGTTTTGCTTCAATGTCTAAGGCTATTTTTGCGAGCACAGGCGTGTCACCAATGCCGACTGTTAAATAGACACCCGTTTCCGCTCTAACTTGCTTTTGAATTTTAAAAGCTACTTCCTCAGGAGTTTTACCAAACAACCGCCAAGAGTGGGTTACGTCTAAAATAGACTCATCAATCGAGTACGGCAGCAAGTTAATATCATCGGTGTATTGACGATAAATATTATTGATTTTCAGGTTTTCAGCAATATAATTATTCATCCTAGGGTGTGCGATAAACAAGCCATGCACATCAGGTAAATCACGCTGGCGCATCACATTACTAATGCCTAAGTCCTTCTTAGCTGTTGGTGAGGCCGCTAGGACTAAACCACCATTCGTGTTTGCTTGTTCAGACATCACGACTAAATCACTTTTTAATGGATTAAAGCCCCGCTCAACATTTTCAACACTGGCGTAGAAACTTTTTGAATCAATTAGGAAGAACACGCCACGGTTTTCTTTGCTATAATCATATTCAGTTATGATTGCGTTTTCCATCAGCAACCTCCAAAAACATTTGTGTATAATTCATTATACGAACAGGCGTTCGTTTAAGCAAGCGAACAAAACATTAAATTTGTGACAAAATCAAAAGCTATGCTATAATAAAGACATAGAAAAGAGCCGTAGCGCTAACTACGACTCCTAGCAAACCCGTTTCGACGGTGGCTAAGCTTTAAGTTAAACTAATAACCATTCGCTCATCCAAAGCTAAGAATGGTTATTTTTTTGCGCTGTTTTTGATCAACACAACAACTAAAGTAATTAACGATAGAATAAACATTCCAAAGCTAATCATTAGCTGTAATGCATCCGATACGGACACAAGGCATCTCCTTTCCTAGAATCTGGGTTTACAGTTTTAACACCATAAGCACCACCTCCACTCAGGATAGCCACCATCTTAACTTGTTTGCTGTAACCAGTATATCACATACCTAATTAGCAATTGGTCTAAAACATAATCGCTTGTGAAATGCATCAAACATGTGTGCTTGTGAAATAGAAAAACGGGCATTAAGATTAGCTTGTGAATTTTGATATTTCACAAACAAAAAACAGGCCCTTGAAAGCCTGTCCTTGCGTTACTTTGTATAGTCAGTCTTATGTTAACTTAAATTGGTATATATCACTTTTTAATACAAATATCTATAAATCAAGTTAACTGTTTAAGTGTTTTGACTCTAAAGTGTCAAAATAGTACGGAATTTCTGTAAAATTTGATGACTTTTTCAATATTTCGTATTTATCAATCTGCCATAATTTAAATTTATCCGGTTAATTCTCGAAAGCTGTCGTATATTAATTTTTATAATCGGAATCGCATGTCAAATGTCGCCTAATTAACTGAATAAAAATAATCCAATTTATTGAATTCTAAGCAATCGGCATTGCTTCTATTCTCCCCTTTAATTTATTTCAATAGATAAATCGTCACCTTGCATTTGATGATATTTGACTTCCTTACTTTTTATCATCTGATTTGGAATATCAAATTCATAAAATTTCACCCGGGACAAGTTCTCTGTTCGTTTTTCCGCTACACCATCAAACATTAAATTATAAATGAGTTTAAATCTAATATCGTTTCCAGCGTTCACAATTGCATTGATAATTAAGGCAAAATTAGGATAGTCGTCCGAATAAGGATTCCATCGTTCCAATGGGACTTTAGATCGTTTTAATTCGTAAATAGTAGATACTTTTTTATCATTTAACTTAACTAAATCTAAATCTGTAACCGTTATGTTACCCAGACTATCTCTCTGCCAATCTTGATAGATACTGGATGAATATTGATTAATTGCTTTTTTAGGCGTCCCAGGTTGAACTACTTCATAACCTTCAAAAATATTCCGCAAATCATCAAAGTGCATAACTTTCCAATCACGATTACCAGAATCCCATACTGAAACATTTTCACTTGTTTCTGAGAATCTAATAAACAAAAAAGGTAATTTCAAGCTTTTTGAGACCAAATAACTATTATTTGCATCCTTACTATCTTCGACAGAATAAGGCGACTCAATATCATTAGTCTTTGATGCAATCACAAGTAATTTAGGAACACAATTTGAATCGCCATATAGGAGCAGCCAATGATGTTCCATCATATAGAGATAGTCTAGTTTGTTTGCAGTAACGTAATCATATATGGCGTTCCCAGTATATCTAACCATAACACTCCTCCATTAACTATTTCTTATCGCTACATCGATTTCACTTTATCTTCAATAAATTTGATTTCATTATTATCCAATTTATATTTTTTATAGAATTGTGCATCAATTTCCGAAATGGATTTTGACCAATCAATATCTGACTCGGTGGTGAAATCTTGCATAGGTACTTTCTTCCACTTATCTCTAGGATTATCTTGTGTAATTTTAAGAACACCCAACATTGTGCGGGCAAATTTTGTTCGTATATATTTAAGGACATTCTCAGCTTCAATCACATCTTCAAACGAACCAATTGATATAAATGTCTGGGTAAAACCAATAAATGGGTTAACGACAAGTGGAGAGGATAGAGTCTCCCCCATTGCCCCAGTACCGTTAGCTTTTGGCAAAACTACCCTATATTTATCGAATGCAAATGGTTGATTTATATAGTCTGCTCTTATCCAATGATATACTCGTTCATTTTGATATCGTCCTAAAACCTGTACATACTCATATCCATCATCTGGTTTTACCTCGTAAAACAAAATGTTGTGGAGCGTTTCTAAAACACCAGTACCCACATCGTTGGGATGGCTTTTTGAAAGAATCCCACGAACTTCTGGATGATCGTTATGCATTTTAGGGGTAAATTTATAAATACCTTGTCCTGACATGATTGAATCTAAAGTAGTCCCTGTAAGTGGGGCTACTTTATGAATAATTGAGTTCAGTTCCTCAAAGCTTGTAAACGTACCAACTTCTCCAAAATCCTTATTAGCGTTGCGATATAAAATTGCAACTCCACCCTTTATATCTGTATTAGGAAACACCTTAGATGAACTTTGTTCATAGTATTCTACCTTCAAGTGTTTATCTGATAACATCTTTTTGTTCCATTTTTTATCAGTGCTTCCTGCATTAAATAGGAAACGAGCCGGAGTAATTAAGGCATATTCGTTTCCGACCTTTTCAGCTAAATCATAGAAATAATTATAAACAGCATCATCACGAGTATCTTCTCGTGACTCTTGATATGGCGGATTCCCCACCACTACATCAAATTTCATTAGTTCTTACCTCCAAATAATTCATCGCATTTTGCTTCAAAATCACCTTCACCACGAGCAAAAGGCGTGGTATCAAGGAATACGATATGTGAATCATTAATATTCTTAGCTTTTTCATCAAATCCAAAGATGAAATTACGAGCAATGTTGTAGATGATTTCACTTGGTGCAAAACCATATACTTGATGCTCCAAGATATGCTCCAAACGTTGCTCGTCATCAGGTATTTTGTCTTTCAATCCTACGTACAAACGTTTTACAATCTCAGTTATATATAGCCCCGATTTCATGTACAAGTCAACGAATGTCTTGTTAGGGTCAGTGAAATCTTCAGGACTTTCAGCCTGCAATTTATCAATCATCATCTTAACCACATTTTTAGGAGTAAAGATTTGATTGGTTTGTTGTGGCGGAATGTAATCAAAAATATCCTCTTCTTGGCTTTCATCAAAGTAATTCGCCAACTCCTGACGTTTACGCAAGAATTCTTGCACCGATTCATCAAAGACAACCTGGTCAAAGAAATTATAAGTATCACGTAAAGCCCGGAATTGGTCTAAGGTGATTCCAGTCACTTCCTTAAACACAGCATCTTTGATAGTAGTATCAAAGCTACTCAAAGTAGTACTTGGTTCACCATACGCCATCAAGAATGATGGAATAGTACGAGCAAAACCACGTAGACGTGCACGAACATCATCTTCAACGGTATTCTTTTTCTTATCTTCGGCTTTCTTCAAGATAGTTTCAGTTGATTGTTGAGCTAATTCTTGAGTTTTCGTTTCAACTGTTGTTGCTACATCTTTTTTGAAATCCTTGTCGATTTCTTGCTTTTTAGCTTCATACGTAGCTTTTGCTTCTGCAAGCTTTTCAGTATCATTATGAGATTCGGCAACAGCAACAACCTTTTTATACTCAACATCAGCCTCTTTTTTCTTGATTTCTGCTTGTGTCTGAACTTTTTCAACTTCACGCGCAATAACATTAGCCGTTTGTTGTGCTACTTGCTCACCGGCTTTTTTAGTCAAACCATTTTCCTTGGCTAAGTTTTCTAGGATACTCTGAGTGCTTAATTTGAATTCATTTGCAATCTTAGCGGATAGTTTTGCATCTTCAGGGTCATCCGCTGTATTTGCAACTTCTTCCATTGTCCCATAAACTTTTGGACCAAAGTGCGCATTTGTAGTTTCAACCACTTTTTGCTGTTCTACCGTAGCATCCCCATTATCATCAACTTGAACATTCTTAGTATCAATTGGTTCTTCAGTCTTACGTGGTGTTGTCTTACCTTGGTCTACCGGGTTCAATTGTTCCAAGATTTCTCGTGCACCTGCTGAAGCAAAGATGCCTGAAATATTTTGAAAAAGTAGGTTTGACATAAATCCACGACGAACAACTTCTTGAGCTTTCACAGTCTTAGGAATCGTCAACACTTGGTTAACATCAAGCTCAACCATCTTGCCTTCATTATCTTCAGCAATAACTGGGAAGAAGTTCAATAAAGTCCGAATGTTGTCTTTACGGTCTTCAGATGTACCACCACCATTGGCCGTCTTTGGACTTAGATTGTTAGCAAAGTCATCATAAACCGTCAACGTACGTTCTGGCGCAAAGTCAAAAACATAAGCCGTCTCTTTTTGATGCATTTGACCATCAACTTCATAGTCCCATGGATTTTGAGCACGGAAGGCTGCCTGCATATACAAGCTTGGTGACTTCATATTTGAAAGCATCAGCACGGCAGTCCATTCAGGAACTGTTACACCTGTTGTCAATTGACCGACTGACAGAGTAATGGTTTTATCATGATTTTTAATTGCATCACGCACACGGTCTAAAGATTTCTGATTGACTGTTTGGTCATCATCACTTGACTTACCATCCCCTGCTGCCAAAATAATTTCATAGTTTTCAAAAACAGGGTCATTCTTCAACAATTTTTCTAAAGCCTTAGCGCTAGCAACACGATTCAACAACCAGAAAGTATGCTTAAGTTCGTTACGTAATTCTGGTGTCGAGAACGGATATTTTTCGTTGTGGGTTAACGAGTTAAGACACTTCTTGATATCTGCTTCATGCACAAATTTACCAGCATCATTAGTTTCAAAGAACTCATTCAGATCGAAGGCATAATCAATATTTTCACCATCAATCTCGGCACCTTTATTCACCTCGTCAGTTATCATCTGACTCATCTGATATGAAAACATACTCAAACGTGGCAGTTTTTCATAAGGATTGTTTTCTTCAGCGTCAACCGGCCAATCTTGCTTAGCTTCTTGTTCATCAGCATAAGTCCAGTTATAGATTTGTTCGTCAGAAAATTTATCCGCTGCCAATGCTTTAAATGGCGTACCAGACAGGTTCAAAGTAAACTTACGCTTAATCTGGTCAAAAGCAATGTCAGTCTTAAATGTGTCGCGACCTTCATGGCTTTCATCTACGACTAAAAGATCCCAATTAAGGTCTTTAACCCATTTTAATTTATCGTAACCACCACCAAAAGAGACTGCTCCCTTCAGGTCTTGTAATGAAATAAAAGCAATTTGACGAACATTTTCATTTTCATTAACTGCATCTAAAAAGTCATCACGAGTTAAAACAGGACGGTCTTTTAGTGAATCGGATGTTGAAACAAAAAGATAGTCTGTTTGCCAAGCAATAAATTTCTGGAAATCATCAAACCATGAGTTAGCGATAGCAGGACGGTTCGTTACTACTAAAACGTTAACTGCATCAAGCTTACGAGCCAAATCGTAAGTCGTCAAAGTCTTACCAAACCGTGGCTTCGCATTCCACAAGAACTCTCCACCTTCATGCGTTTGGGCATAAGAAAGGGTCATGGTAACAGCTTCTTCTTGTTCAGTCCGCAAAGTATAATCTAATTGTTCCTTTGCTTGACTATACTCGTTGTTACGAAAATCATCAAAATCGGCATGAGCCTTTTCAGGTGTCCCGTTATAGTAGAACCATTCTGATTTTGGACGCTGCTCAACGTCTTTAAATTTTCTCAAATAAGCATGAAGTTGCTTATCCGTAAACCATTTATCGACGCTATTGAACTTAGCAGGTTCAGACCACAGTTTGTCATAAGGTAAATTCACTGCTGCCGTTTTTGTTTGTTCCAAAATGCGGTCATCAACGTTGCGTCGTTCCGTATAACCAATCTTAATCCAACCAGCATCTTCTGGCATTGTTGGTAAGGTATAGGCATAAATTTGTGGATAGATAGTTTTTGTCGTTTTTATCTGAGTGTTATCGCTCATACTTATTTGACCCCCTTATCGAAGAATTCCATTTTATTTGTTTTCCAATTCATGATTTTGACACGTTTACCAGGTTTGATAATCCATTCTTCTTCTGGCTCTTTTTGATCCATATAGTCCCAAAGTGACAATTGTTGGTTAATTACTTTTTCTTTTTTCTCACTCAGTGGAATAATGTATTTCAGTCCATCCATTTGGAAGACGTTGTAACTGATGATTTCAGCAATATCTTCAAACAAGCCATACAACGGTTCTTCTAACCACTTGGCGTAATAATAATCCCGATACGTATACAACAAGTTTTCACGGGCAAGTAGCAAGGAGTCCCCACTCCATTCAAAGCCATAACTTGATTTGAAGGCTTCTTCAACTAGACGTTGCCATTCTGCTTTATCTTCAACTTCAGCATTAATGCGCTTTAGCTTGCGGTCAACGAAACCTACACGTTCAGTAAACGGAATGATTTCACCGGTCTCCATATCATAGCGTGATGCCATATATGGGGCTTCACCACAAGTTATTTCAAGCCAAGTACGATTCACATAGGTTTCCAAGTCGTCATCTTGATAATCCTTATCTACCTCATCATTTTGTTTCTTTACAATCCAAGTCGGTGTGAACACTTCTGCCTTTGACTTAGTCCGTTCCTTTTGTAATTCACGAGATTTCAAAGCACGTGGCATAATCAATTGTCCGCGATTGCCGGTAACCAAGTTAGGCTTCATTTGTGAAGTAGCAGCATATTCCTTAAAGTCATACTGAATGTAGTTTTCATTCGCCCAGATGATATTCTTTTTTGTCCTTGTCGTTGATGTAGTGCGGTCAATCAACAGAGTATCAAGAATGGCGGGCATTGTTTCGCGCAGCAAATTCTCTTGAATATTTGCTGCACTGATATTTTCAATCATGTCATCACGATTGTTAGTTAATTCTGTTTCTTTTTCTAACACAGGCAAACAACCTCCACCTTTCATTTCTTGATAGTGCTTTGTTCTATACTGATGATATCTCCAATATCGACGCCCAATGTTTCAGCAATTTTCACCAGTGATTCCAAAGCCACCGGTTCATTCTTACCAAGCTTAGCGATGACATTACCACTAATCCCAGCAGCATCCCGCAGTTGGGTTTTATTCATTTCTTTATCAATCAATAATTTCCATAGTTTTTTATAGGTAATCGGCACGTTCTCACCTCGGCTTTTCTAACTTGATAATATAAGTTCCATAAGTTATATTATATCATGATATGCAAATATTTTCTCATTGTACCTTCAACTTTAATTGGAATTTTTATGTAATGATAATTACTTTTCGGCTTTCTTGCGTCTACCGGCAGGAGAGCCTTTTGGTGTCCAATCGCCTAGTTCGTATTTAAACTTGCTACCATCAATGAAAGTAAAATCCAACCGCCTATCCTTCCTAACAATAATTTTCTCAACAATCATTCCCATATCATTTCGATCAGAAACGGCATCCCCGATGTGCTGACTAACTTGAACTCCTAAGATATTCCCTAGCATCTCAATTATATCCTGTCGCTTGTCCAGAAAATTCCTCACTGCTGCATCCAGTACCATTTCTAGCAGTTCATCATAAACATGGGGCGTCCCGCAGGCCGTCCTTTTCTGGCATTGCCATACCCGCTCCCTTTCCTTACTTCCCTTATACGCATGGCGCTGATGTCAAGATTATGGACAGGTTTTTTCGGCACCGAGAGTTGCCGGCCTCCGAAAATTTTTCAAAACCCGGATTTCAGCTTAAAACGGCGTGAATTCTGGGTGTTTTTTGTAGGTGGAACAGGGCCGAGCCCTGCCCGTGAGAGAAAACGGGTGGTATAGATTGTGAACCAGCCGGATTTCACAAGGTGTATCGTGCAACAAATAAGCCTTCACAAAGCGAATTTTTGAAATTCACAAGTGACGGCTTATAAACGGCGTCGTATCGGCTAGTGCCGATAACCGAGATTGAGTCAACCAAACATTGGTCTAGGAGGCTTGAAGCCATTCAATGCGTGAATTAATACGTTCGTTGTTGTACCAGTTCACATACGATTCGACAGATGCCCTGACATCATCAATGTTCTGTATTCTTCGTGATAAATCAGCTCACGCTTGATGAGCGAATGAAAGCTCTCGATACGTGCGTTGTCGTAAGGATGCCCCTTACGCGAGTAAGAATGATCTATCCCAGCGTTTTGCAACGTTCCTTCGAACAGACTTGAAGTGTACTGGCTTCCCATGTCGCTGTGAATCATCTTTGGTTTACCGTTGGCTCTTAGAGCCTTCACGACAACAGTCGTTGCGAATTCTTTGGTCATCTCTGAACTCAGTCCATATGAGACAACACGGCGTTTTTCTGGGTCATAGACCGTCGCCAGGTAAACCCAGTCTCTATTCATCAGCTGGATGTACGTGATGTCAGTCGTTAGAACGCCACTCAAATCTTCCAAATTCTTCATGAGATTGGGCTTTTGTGGTGTGTCAGTGGTCGTCGTCGGCTTCTTATATGACTTCCTGACCATGCGAGATTTAAGGCTCATCTCATTCATGAGCTCCCAAACCAAACGATCACCAACTTCAGTGTTCAAAATGAACCGTAAAAATGCGGCGATGCGTCTCTTGTTGGCTGGGATGCCAATTTTCCCATTGATAATAAGTGCTTCGAGCTATATTCAAAGCTGATAAAACGCTTGTTATGCGGTGTCCCATTACGAGCGAACTGTCAATGATTTCCAGTCCTAACTCGGGATTTTGCGTTAGTTGTACCTCGGAAGTAACACCGCGGCTCGTTTTAAAATCTCAAGTTCTTCGCGAAGTTTGTCGTTTTCCTTTTGTAATGCGTTTACATCAGCTTGCGTCCATTTTTCGCCGTCCACTTCGTGGACCGCGTACAACTTGACCCAGTTACGGATTGAGTCGACCGAAGATCCGTATTCAGCGGATAGATCAGTATATGAGCGGCCTTGATTGTGCATCTCAACAAGAGACGGCTTAAATTCTTTTTTGTATCGAATCATATTAAAAAATGCTCCTATGCTATTAGTTTACAGGGCAGAAGAAAATCTGTCCGTAAATCTAGCATAAGAGCACACTAATTATATCTATAATTCATATTTATATTATGCCACTAATCAACGTAAATTGACCATACTAATTGAACAAGATTGCGTTCTATCAAATCAATAATCTAATTGAGCTTTTAAACAGCACTTGATATCACGGCAGACACAAAAAATCCTGGTTTGAGTGTTCCATCACATTAATTAGCATTATATAAAATATCCAGAATTTTAACTTTTTCATCAGGATTAGCTTTCTTATATCTGTTTTTCAGTTCGATAACAATTTGTGTTCTCGCCCTGTAAGCTGCCATACCTTTCAAATCATAGAATTTGTGATACAAATTCAAATTATTTTGGATGGCCTGACTATTAAGATGTTGCAGCTGTTCAGTTGCTAATTGTTCAATAGTTTCATTTTCTGTATTTTTCAGTATTAATGCTAAATCTGCTTCAGAAATGTCGGGTGTTTTAATTGATTCAATTAACCCGTATTGCTTTAAAGCCATGAATCGTAGTTGATCATCTAGTATACTTGACATCTATTTCTCCTGTTTCACGTCACTGGGACTTTGTCACAAAAAAACCGCGCTCGATATACGAACACGGTTAAGTGACGTATATCCGTTTACAGTGGAGCACCTTACCGGCCGGCAGGTTGCTGCTAGGTCAAAGTGTGTAACCACTCACTAGCTCTTGATATAACACGTGATTTATTTGTTGAATTAAATTTATAATATTTCTTTGCTAATGTCAAGGCATTTCTCAAGCAAAATTATTTAGCAAACATTAACTGCAATAAACCCCAGTATAGTGTAGCAATAATCTCAGTATTATAAATTTATACTAGCCTTAAGGCTGATATGCTAAACTTATTTTTAACAAACAAAAATAACTTGAAAGAAATAAACAATGGCCACTCATACTATCTATCAAATTGAAGCTAAACTTGATGATTTCCAACCAGTCATTGGTCGAACGATTTTGATTAATGCGGAACGCTCACTTGCATATTTGGGGTATACCTTAATATCTGCTTTTGGATTAGAAGGCTCCCACCTATTTGGTTTTCAAAAGAGTTTTGAACTTTTTAATCATCAGCAATCTTACTATTATTTATTACCAGAAATGGATTTACCAGAATTCGTAGCACCCGGTAAGCATCATAGTGTCATGGAAACAAATTTGAGTCAATTTTTTTCGTCTTCAAATCTCAGCAATCAATTTACATTTCAGTACGACTTCGGAGATAATTGGAAGATTTCTTTAAACGTTGAATCAATGGAAACAAAAGAAATATTGTTGCATGACATTCCTAGGGTCACTGGAGGATCGGGCTATGGACTAATCGAAAATATCGGCGGCAACTCTGGATTACATGATTATATAGAGGCATTTGGCAGTGGTGAGCTTGATCATTATTATGAGATTTTTGGTAATCAACTACCCCACCTTCGTCCCTTCTCGTTGCCAATTGCCAATGAGAAACTGAAGCCAGAAATAAGCATTTTGAGGCGTCAATACGAAGAGAATGAGTAGATAGGAAAACTCAAGTTATTGTTTTTAGTGAGGTCCTATAATATGATATAGTAATGAGTAATTGAGAGAATTTACTGGAGTGTGAGATGAAAAAAGCGATAACTTTTATTTTAGTTTTGGTATTGTTTGGATTACTATTTTTAAATCCTACCCTGGCTTTTGTTGGATTGGTAATTTTTGGATTAGTTATGAAATTCGTTAACAAAAAATAATATATACAGCGGGTACAACTATAATGAAGTTTAGGCGAAGAAGTAGTAGAGCTAAGACATGGCTTATCCTTGTCTTGTTAGTCGTGATTTTAATTGTCGGTTTGATTGCTGGTTTTAAATTAAATAGTCTTTTCAATAATCAAGATGCCGGAATTCAAACCAGTCAGTCAACTACAGCTACAATGGTTAAAAACCTTGAAAAAGTTGATGAACATGTTTTTTTGAATGTCGGTATACAAGATATCGAAACAAGACAAAATAATCTTAAAATACCATGGACTCACATAGGGGTACCACTAACAGAGAAAAAAGCGATAATTATTTTAAACTATGATGCTAAGTTGGGAATCAAAAATCCTGTCAAGATTAAATATAATGATAAGAACCAAGTTGATATTACAGTACCTAAATTCGACGTTATTGGTGTTGAATTAGATAAGAAAAACCCTTACCAACTTTATGATGACAGTGGCAATATTTTGAGTGCATCAACAAAAAACGTAGATACGGGGCAACTTGTTTCTCAAGCACTTTCAAGTAGTAAACAAAAGCATTACTTAAAAACATACAAAGACATGATTCAGGATTCGGCTAAGGATTATTACACCACACTGTTCAAGTCGACTGGCAAAGAAACAAGTGTGAAAGTTAATTTTGAGTAATAGAATAATGCTACATAATAACTAATTTAAAAGACGTCTAACACCGAAAATGTTAGACGTCTTTTAAACTTGTATCCTTTCATGGCTTGTGTTCATAAAAAAGAAACTGTTCACGCACCAGAAAATATGCGAATTGTAGTTAGTGAAATACTGATATTTTACCAAGTGCGTAGTAGGATATCTAGACTTTACTTTAGATCAGAATAAAAGTAATTAGTAGCCAACATCTTGATCATTAATTATCGATTTTACAAGTTGGGTTTCATTCAATTTCATTTCTTGAGAAAACTCAGAATATGTTAAATCCTTATTGTCCGGTATCATCAAACCCAATTTTGTAATAATAATATCTTCTTGATGCTTCACATTATTTTCAAAAGTGGTTCCTTCGTTCAAATACATTTTCGATTCAGAATCTGATTCGTTGTTGTTTGCTGGATAAATGTAAAACCCCATTTTGGCTTTAAATCGAAACATATATGCCAAAACTTGTAAATAGTCTTTATTTGCAATGTTCTTAATGGGTTTATATTTAGCGTCTGCAATTATTCTTTTGTTACTATTTTTACTAATAAAATCAGGATAAATTCGGCCAATTTGGAAATAATTTTTGCTTTTTGAAAATAATTGTTGCGCATCTATACCTAACTTGTTTTTTGGATGATAAAAATTTGTCCCAATCAACTTATTGATGTATTCTTCCCAAAGCCATGCCCCATCAAATAAGATACCATTAATATGATTTGGACCAAAGCCTATGTTGTGTTTTTGATGTTGCAAGATTTTTAAGCATAAACGCTGTAATAAACGATACTCATGATAATAGGCATGTCTAATAGGATTGTGTTTGTTATTTGTCATAACTCTATTTCGGTCAAAATATTGATAATTTGGTGTAGATTCAATGATTTTATCCGATTGATCTTTACATTTTGCGAGGATTACCTTTCCAAATTCCTTAGTTTTAACAAATTCAATAGTATGCCGAACGAGCTGATTCATAGCATTGTCAAATGAAAATTCTCGCTGTTTAAAAGCAACATTACCAACAAATGGTGTATTGACTTGAACGTGTTTTTTTACGTCTATGATGCCCTTCACGTTCGAATTATTGTAGCTTCGCCAGACATAGGTTTTATAAAGCCCTTTGCGCATAGCTTTCTTCAAATACAATGGAAATAAAAAAATATAAAGATTAAAAATTCGTTCTGATTGACTAAAAGAAGTATCAAAATCAGTTACATTTGGTAGATCAAGAACTTTTTCCAACAAATATTGAAAAAAATAATCGTTCCTTTGCTGCTCATCACCTTGAACAAGTGAAAAACGTGATTGAATAATCAATTCTTCGTCGTCAAAACCCAGAAATCCCATAACGTTACTTGAACGATAACTATTATTCACACTTTGTAAAACCATTTGGTCGCCACTTAGATCATCAGAGTTATCTGTGATATTTGGGAAAACAAATAAGTCTTCTTCCTCTAACTGGTTCAATGTTTTATCCAAAATCTGGTTCGTTAATGAAGATATCGAATTCAATATCGACTTATCGTTCATTGTATTATCAGTAATTAGTATCGTTTTCATCTTGAGTACTCTTTTGATAATATGCCGCTTGGAACCGATCCATGATTTCACTTTCATTATACATGCCACGTATGTACTCTTCTAAAAGAGGTTGCAGATAATCATTCCAAAGTTCATCAAAGTCAATCTGTTCAAGTTTCAAAAAATATGATGGGCCAATTTGATAGTTTTCATTCAACTCTTCTGTTGCAGAAATTTCATTATTTAGATCAGTTAATTTTTTAATAGCTTGCTCTCTAACACTGTCCTCGAGCGTATCCAACATTTTCAATTGGTCTGATGCTTTTATTTCTACAAAACGGAATCGACGCCTCATAGCAAAATCAAAGCTATCGACAGAACGATCAATATCGTTCATAGTACCAATGATATAAACATTTTCTGGTACAAAAAACATTTCGCTAGGATCATCATGCAAGTTAGCATATTGTGTTGACACAGCACCGGTTTCTCCACGATAACCGGGATCGATACTGTAAAACAATTCACCAAATATCTTTGAAATTTCACCCCGATTAATTTCGTCAATAATGAAAACAAATGGTTTTTTATTTACTGGACTTTTTCGTTCATGATTTTTAAGTTTCTGTTGGTTCTCTCGAATGTCTTTGTATATTGAAAAATAATAGGAATTTTCCTGCCGCTGTATGATATTGTATTTTTTGAAAAAGTCTGATACATCTTTAGGACGAGAAAAATCAGAATCGAAAGACGCCAACATTTTCAACAAATAATTCGTTTTTAAAACAACCTTGTGAGATATATTACTTCTTGGTGCAATTAAATTAATTTTATCATTATCAATAGTATCAAAATAAAATTCACTACCCTCCTGGAGTTTCAATTTAGATTCACCAATCGTAATAGTTTCAATATAGGCATTCAGCAAAATTTTCGTATCATTTTCAAGTGTCTGTTCTTCATCTGACTTTTGTGACAGTTCCAAATTCTGTCGTGCTTTTCTTATAAACTCTGTAAAAACACCGTTCTTAAGTTCAAATCCCATATTACCATCTGCATCTGCTAATGGCCTTAATCCTTCTACAAAGTCGGTGTAATCATAACTAGGGTGGAATTGAACAAAACCGATTTGTTTTTGTTGTTCTTCTGATAAGTTGTTTACATCTGTTGTTTCTCCGTTACTGATAATATCTGCTGCCATTGATTTTGCCAAAAATGTTTTGCCAGTACCTGGTGCGCCTCGAAGAATCATATTTTTAGAATTAAGTAGTAGTTCTGATTCCTTCATGTGCATGTCTTTATCACCTTTTCTGTCATGTTGAGATAAATATTTTTGATAATCTTGATACCAGTTACGTATTTTGAAATTAGAATAATTCCACCCATGTCGACCATTACCTTTGACAATGTTTAAATCATCAATAATTGCATTCATTTCTTGATGGTGGTTCAAAATGATGCCATTTATCAAATCAGATATTTTCAAAAATTCATCACTCGTTGCAATAGCAAACAAGTTATCTGGGATTAATTTTATTGCTTCTTTATCAGTTTCTGTAAGACTCTTAATGTATGAAAGTAACTGCCTGATAGATACTAACTTTATCCTTTGATAATTTTCTTTATCATCCCAATATCCAGATAACCAGTTTGCTTTAGGAATCGCTGCTGTCCATTTCCCCTGGTCATAAAAATCCAAAAAGTCTTGTTTTCTATTTTGTAGTTCTGTCGGAATAGTTCTGTGATTATTAGAGATTAATCCTGACTTGTTCAAAAAATAATTATAGTCTTGCTTGACATTGTTAAGGGCAAATTGAATTAACTGACTGGTATCAGCTATTTTATCTGAATCTGAAACTTTCCAAATGGTCTGTCGATTGGTATAAAAATACCACTCTCTGGATTTAAAATCAGTTTCCCAATTTATGAATAAATTATGACCATCATGAGGATTTTGTTTTACATGGCCTAATTTTTTCAATTTCATGACAGAAACAGATTTATCATTATAGTTTTCAAATGGTAGTTCATGAGTACGCGTGTACGTCGATTTTAAAATGACGGCATCGCCTATCTTAATTTCATTCAAAAGTGCTAACATTTTTTGGTACTGTTCATTATCTTCTTGACCAACCCAACCCAGTTGCCATTGACCGTTTGCAATAAATTCATCTGAAAAATCTTTTTCTCCCATCATCGTCCCGACGAAATAAACATCGTTATTAGTCATAATAAAAGTAACTCCTCATTTGTTAAACTATTTGCACTAAGTATTTAAATTGTACCCTCAACCACTCGTACTAGTAAAGCAAGTTTTGACATTAACAGTTACTTTCTGTCACACAAATTAGTTGCCTATGTCAATGATTAATTTACTAATATATATTTATATCATTTTTTTAGGAGAAAAAGATGGATTTAAAAAAGAATGCAAAACAATTTTGGAGTAAAATCAACGATTTTTGGCATAATTTATCAGCTAATAAAAAATTGCTGACGAGTGGTATTACACTGTTTATAATAGTGATGGCAATTATTGGATCAATTGTTAAAACTAATATCGACAATAGTAAACTAAGTCTGCAAATGTTGGAATACAAGAAAAACGGTACACTTTTTCCTGAACTTCCAGAGAAAGCTGATGAAAATATCAATCATATCGTATATATAAAGAGACAAACAGCATCCAAATCACATGTGAAAATTGGTTTTAGAATTTTTGGTGATACCACAACAGCCGATGCTAATGGCTACTTTAAGTTAACCTATGACGATAATATTCAAGAAAACACAAACATCAAAATCACGACAAAACACAATAATATACATATCAGCAAAATAGTAACAGTAGTACCTAGTGCTAAGAAACTGCAAGCAATTGAAAAACAAAACAAGCAGATTGAACAATACAAAAAAGAAGCAGAAGCAGTAAAAAAATCGTCATTAAAAAACCAAATCCTTCGCAGAAGCAAAAAATTCAATTCAAGGGATATCTTCCTCAATTATTGTGACTTCGAAATCAAACGATAATGAATTTACAGAAGTTTCTGACTCTGATATAGTCACAGATGTCAATGTGAAACAAACAAAGCTGTATCCGTTGAACTATACTTAGAACCTTGTGATTCAGCCAAAAAGGCACTGGCGGGAAAAAGACCAGTGAACAAAAAAGTAAAGATTTAGAAACTGCAAAAAATAAGTATAAAAAAATGTCAAGACTTGTGAGGTAAAGTTCAATGATTATGCCATTGAATACTTAATTGATAAAAACACTTCAACAATTTAGGAAACTACCACTGATGATCATTCTATTTCTCAGTCTAAGTTCACTGGTAGTATGGGTGAGACAATCAGTTTCAATTTAGATGGACTAGAAAGGACTGGTTTTAATCATTATGCCGGAAATGATTTGGTAGCTATTTTTAATGATTCAAATGGTAATTCTAACAAAGCCATCCAGATGGACCTTGAAACAACTAAAAATTCCTACTTTAAAACTTTAAATTTGGATTTACAGTGTTGGTCAATATCATTCAGTGAGGTATCTTCAATCTGCGCTAAATGTTTCCTTTTCCAACTGTTAAATGAGCGTTACCAACCTGCCACCGCCCTTTCATGTCTCGAGGTAAGGCATCATAAATTTATTTGATGGCTTTAGCATGACGATCATTTAATAGATTTTCAGGCGCTGTCTCAACAATTTCTTTTTTAAATCCACCAACGCCTCTCAATATTTCCTGATGCCGCAATAGTTCTTGTGATGACATTAACTGTTTTATAAACTGTCATTTGGCTTGATATAATTGTTCTTCAATCTTATTCGAACCACTTTCTGTATTGCGATCAGCTCCCTTAATCAGCAAATCTAAATCACGGTAAGCAAAGGTTAACTCAATTGATTTTGAGATCAAATCTTGTACCTTGGATGCTAATTCTTTGTTAAAAAAGCACATCTCCGTATATTTGAGAGTGTGCTTGTCTGAATTTTAGCTTGTAATTGCGTTGATACACTCAAGGTTGTTTGGAAGTTTGGCACACCCGCTTTGAATTAAAATCCTTGTCTGTCGCTTACAACTGTCTAATTTCCGATACCAAATGAATAAACTTAAAATAACATAGCCTAAGCATGGTTTCTGCTCTGTACTATCGTTAACTTATTATTTCTACTTTTGCTCTTATTTTTTTACTTCCTTTGCTTTTAGCAGTAAAAATCAAATTCTTTGAGATTTTGTTTGTGTTGGAAACATGAGTTCCAGCACACGCCTCTGTGTCCAAATTGTCAATTGTAACAAGTCTAATCTTGCTAATTTCTTTAGGAATGAGACTAACAACTGTTCTAACTTTTGAACTTTCATCTTTAATATTTTTTCGATTAATTACTTTTGTAGTGACCGAATGATTATTAGATAAAGTTGTGAGAACAGCATCCCAAAATGTATGTTGATCAAACGCACTCTTTTTTGTATTAGTTGGAAACAATAGTTCAATACGAGCGTGATCATCAAATATTTCACTACTTGAAACTCTGCACTCATATTCACTCCCTGCTACCGCTGCGATTAAGTGTAACAAAGTATGATATTGACATTTTTGTTCTCTATCAGTTTTATTAACTAGTTGCCGTACTGGTTGTTTTGAATTTAATTCATCGTCAAGAGTATAAATAATCGTGTCATCTTTTTGCTGTGCATCAAGCACGGTAAATTCTTTGCTGTTTTGTATGATGTGGGCAA
Organism: Leuconostoc litchii; assembly: GCF_008107645.1. Taxonomy (GTDB): domain Bacteria; phylum Bacillota; class Bacilli; order Lactobacillales; family Lactobacillaceae; genus Leuconostoc; species Leuconostoc litchii. The sequence continues at coordinate 455,988 of NZ_SDGY01000001.1, forward strand.
TATCCATTGGTTGTCCACCACCGCCTGGATATATAATTGTTTTTTCAAACTCAACTACATTTCCTTCAACTTTTTTAATTTTGGTTTCTAATTCGGTTAAATCACTTTGCTGTAAATATATCAATTTTTCTGACATGCGTTTTCATCTCCATAAATCTATAATTGAAATAATCAAAAGTATAGCAATGACTGTATTAAAAATTTTGTAATGCTTTTTGTACGTATTTTCAATAAGTTGTCCAAATAGCGTCCAAGACAATGTCCCCAATGAACCCATTATAATCATTAATAGCAATCGAGAAAGCATACTTCCAAGTTGCCCAGTTAAACTATAAGCTGAAAGACCAGTTATAAAATATAAATATACCTTGACGTTAGTTAATTGAACAGCTAAACCATTTTTAAATCCCAAAATCATCATTTCATTTTTTGATGGCTTGCTATTGTAAACATGATAAGTTAAATAACCCAGATACAAGCTTCCAATTATCTTCATTAAAAATAGAATTATCTGATTTCCCTGAACTTGTGTAGCAAAAAACATGATTATTATTCCGATAACTGAAAACCCGATTGCCATGCCTAAGTTCAAAGGTAAGCTTTTTTTAAATCCCATGTTTTGCCCCGATAGCATAGCCATAATGGTGTTCGGACCAGGTGTGAATGACATGATAAATATAAATAAAATAAATGACGTCATGAATTATCCTCTCTTTTCCATTGCATATGCAATGAATTTTAAGAAAATTATATCAACATATCATTGCGTTTGCAATGGGTTTTGAAATATATGTTATACTAATTTCAATTACAGCGCTTCAAAAGCCAAAATAAAGGAGAAATAATGTTTGAAATTATTAGAAATATAGGTTCTATCACCCGAAAATTACAAATTCAAAGTAATCAAAAATTTAATTCGTTAAATTTGGGAAATAATCGATTTATTTATATTATTCGTATTTGTGAGAATCCAGGAATGTTTTTAGGCGAGATAGCTGACCAACTCAGTATTGACAGAACAACAGCTTTTCGGACAATTAAAAACTTAGAAAAATTAGGTTATCTTAATACAGTTGAAGATAGTAAAGATAAGCGATTAAGGAGAATTTATCCTACAAACCTCGCTTCCGAAATTTATACAGAACTTCATTTTTTTGAACAATCCAGTTCAGAAACGTTACTACAAAAACTTAATAACCAAGAAAAAGAGCAACTTTTACAATTATTGAGGAAAATAATGTAATTGATTGATTAAATGCAAATCTTAAAGGTTCTTTGAACAACGATAAATAAAAAAAGTCAGCACACTGGCAATTATCATAGCAACATGTAGTGATTCACTCGAACGCATAAAGATTAAAAATATCGGAAACATAAACCCAACCCCGACCATAAAGCTAAAATATATTAATTTTTGCGCCATTGTAACAACTAAAAAAGACCGATTGTTTAATCAGTCTTTAGCCTCTCGTATTTTTTTGTGAACTATTCAATGGTTACTGATTTACCGGCAGTTGTAGTTCAACCGTGAGTATTTTTTCAGAATCATTTGGATCCGTATGATAAATTTCTCTCATAGGACCAGAAATATGATAATTATTTTCCGTGACCCATTTGAGTAACTGATTGCCGCTGTCCCCAATATTTTCTAACCCTTCATTATGAATGATTGAAGCTACCTTTGCCGCTGGTATTTCTCTAATTTTAACACTAGATAATTTTTCAATATTGAGCGTACTAGTAATTGGCTCAACAATTTCTTGATCAACGGATTCAGCATCTTGACTTAAATATAAACCTGAATAATACATTGTTAAACAAGGTGTGGATAGAATTCCACCACTGTTTTTTATTTCGTTTTCTAGAGTAGCCCATATATTTTCAGAAAACTCATCGTAAGTCTTAGAACTCTTTTGATATGTTTTTCGTAATGCAGCTGCTAAAAATGGCCGAGTGGTTTTAATAGTAATGCCGTTCATAAAATTAATTCCTCCGTTATTATATAGAAATAAATTGGTTTGAATATGTTTTATTTGTTGTTCAGTTTGATTAATCACTTTTTGTAGTTCTTTGACTTGCTTATCAGCAATTTCTCGAATTTTTTGTGCGTCATTTGCATCATTAGCAAAAAAGTATGCCATTTCTTTGATTGTTAAACCTAACTCCTTCAAAGAATTTATTTCGGCTACACGCAAAAGTTGTTCAGAACTATATTCTCGGTATCCATTAGTCTTATTGACGCTAAATGGTTTTAGAATATTTAATCGATCATAGTATCTTAGTGTATACACAGATATATCACTAATTTTAGAAAACTCATCAATTTTCAAACCAAAATTCCTCCAATTTTTTATGTGAAACTACTTTCGAAAGTAACAGCAATATCAATTGATAAGTTTATTCTAAACTATCGAGCTACTCTAATGTCAATTCAGAAAGAATTATATTTTTGTTAGTGATTAAGTTCGTGTGACTATTGACTTGTTTTCTCTCCTAGTTAGACATAGTCATTAGTCAAAATACAAAAAAATCACACAATTAAAAAAATTTCCCACGCCCGACTGTACAGTTAAAACAAAGCAATTCTTGTAACATTTTATTCTAAAAAGAGACTGATTGTTTAATCAGTCTCTAGTCCATTCTTTTAATTTTAGTAAATCATTTACCCTTTTTATGAAAATCCGTTGCTAAGGTTATCTCACGATTGTGTTCAAACTTGTTTAAAAGATCTTTGTATTTTTCGGTCGCTCTTTCATAGGCATCAGAACCCAATAATAGACGAAATGGTTTGTCTTCTATTTGGTGTGTGTCAAAAACTACTTTCGCAAATAAAGACGGATTACCAGGTTGATGACCGGAAAGTTTTTGCAGTCCTTTTATATTATTACCGGCCGTAGCATCGTATACCGAACTAATCGACGTATTAACAACTGAGGACCTATCAGCAAAATCTGTTTTGAAGTCACCTGGCTCAAGCAATGTCACATCAATTCCAAGTGGCGCAACTTCTTGAGATAAACTTTCGGTTAGTCCCTCTAATGCAAATTTTGTCGCGTGATAATAACCAAAACCAGCAAAAGCCCTCAATCCGCCTAGTGAAGAGACGTTCATAATATGACCACTTTTCTGTTTTCTCATGATGGGTAAGACAGCGTCTAACATGTTTTTGACACCCCAAAAATTTACATCAAACATGCTTTTAGCTTTATTATCATCAGCAAATTCTACTGACGAAAAATAGGCATATCCAGCATTATTAAGCAACACGTCAATCTGATTCCAGGTTTTGACAACAGTTTCAATAGCGGTTGCTATTTGTTGTTTGTCAGTGACGTCGACTGGCAAAATCATTAAGTCATCGTGATTGGTATATTGTTGAGTATACTTTCTGATAACTTCAGGATTTCTAGCTGTGGCAACCACCTTGCATTTTTGAGTTAACAAAAATTGCACCAAGGATTTACCTAGTCCTGTTGATGCGCCAGTAATAAACCATACGTCTTTTGTCATTGTATTTTCTCCTATAATCCATTAGTATTTTAAATATACCGCATGATAGTAACTATCAGTCAAGGAGAAAAAAATGTATACCATTAATGATGTAGCTCAATTTTTTTCAGTTTCACCATATACTTTAAGATTTTATGCTAAGAAAGAGTTATTTCCCAATATTCTCCGAAATAAGCAAAACGCCCGCCTTTTTTCTGACAAAGATTTGGAATACGTTGAAATGGTTCTAGCTCTCCGACACACTGGAATGAGTTTACCGTCTATTAAGAACTATATTGATCTTTGTGCATTAGGCGACCAAAGTATTAGTGAACGACTAAATATTATTAAAAATGAGCTAAATAATGCCGAAGAAAAAGTCAGAGATAGTATTAAGCAACGTGATATTTTACAAAAAAAGCTTTCCTACTATGAGAAAGCAATTGATAATGGTGAAACCAATGTAACTTGGTCAACACAGCATCATTTCCACTGAATAACTTATACCGTTAATTATATTTGTAGCCGGTATTCATATCATCAAGACGGCCAAATTGTTAGCAATGCCTATGCCTAGTTTGTCCTATTTTTATAGTATGGTGGAAATCCATCATATTTTCTACTAATATGCCGCAAATAGTTAAAAAAAGCACCCAACAGATTAATTTCCAGTTGGGTGTTTTTACTTTTTTCGCTAGACCAGCCTCTTCAATCGCCGTTTTTAGCATATATACGCGATTTTCAGCTTCGTAAAAAACTTTGCCAGTAGGAAAAAAATTAACTAATGGGTCAGCTGATGCAGACTTTTCATAATAGCGCTTACCCGCTTCCTCTTTAACAATTTCAATCATACCTTTATCTAAAAGATATTGATGCATTTTTGGAATAACGGTCGGATGAATGTATACCTTATCTAACTGACGTTCATTTATAAATTGTTTTAATATGGTAATATGTGATTTGTGCACAGGATTAAATGTACCAAGAAATAAACCGACACCACCTTTAGAAGGTATGAGGCCCCAAATATCTGTTATTAAACTTATAAATATACCAATAATACCAAGTAATAGTCCCAATACGATAAAAATCATCTGAATTTCTTTATAACCTATTGCAGCTAACGCACTAATAATCACATTAAAACTCAAAGCAAAAAAATATTAGCAAATCGATTACCTTTAGCATGGTTGCTCATCATGATGGCAAGATATTGTAAACCTTGTGAAGCAAAAGAAGTTAAACACACTGCGCCTACTAAACCACCAACCATTCGTAAATTAGTATCATCGATGACATGCCCTTTGATAAGCAGTCTACGAGCAAAAAGATTATAAAGGCTTTGCCATAAAAATTTAGCAAACTTACTAGCAAACATCGAGGTAGTAAGTCTGAACGTTTGTTGTTCCAAATAGGTACTAACAAATGTAAATATAGGTAAAAATAGCGCTGTAAATATGCTAATGCCGATTAAATAACGATTGGTGTACTGACTCGTTGGAATCGCATAAGCCAAATACATGATAACTCCCATACTAAGAGCAATTTTCAAAAGAATACTGTGTAATAATTTCATAAAAAATCTCCAATTTTAATCTTTGTTATTCGTCGGCTTGCGATTAAAACAATCAAACTACTTTCAAAAATCAACAATGCAATAATGAATAAATTATATGATAATGGTAATTGTACGTTGAGTTTTGTTAGCCCACCTAAGCTCACTAAATTGTTTAATGAGGTAGACCCAATAAATTTATTAAGCATAAGGCTCAGAACAATACCTAAAGTCAATGCAAATCCTGCTCTGAGTAAATACTGAGTCCTTAATTCCTTGTTGGTGAAGCCTAACATTTTTTTCAACGCTAATTGACGTTTTTCTGTTTCAATCGTCAGATAACTGACAAGATAAACAAACAAACCAGAAACAATAAATGTTAGCAATAAAATGACATTAGCCAACACTTCTACTGCACGTTGAACACTCGTTGTTAAATTTTGTGTGCTTGCGCTTGTATCAATCAACTGTACATTACCATGTGAAAAACGATTTAGTAATTTATCTTTGTTAGTTGTATTTTTTAAATTAATATAGGTTGATGTTATTGGTAAGCTTGTATCGATCAACCCGTAGGCTTCTTTTCCTAAGTTGTTAATTGTTTGATACGTACCAACGATTGTCAGCTGTTTATTATTAACGGTTGCCGTTTTGACGCGAACAGTTTGACCAATACTGAGATGTAATGTTTTCATGAGACTATTTGATATCAATAGATCATTTGGTTGTTTAGGCTGGTGTCCTGCTAATAACTTTATTTCATGCGGTATTTGACTATATCGATGTACTGGTACGGCTTCATCTTTGAGAAGAATTTTGGTTTCTTGGTTATAACCACTGGATTTAATTGGTGTTACCGTACCTATATTTTTTAACGCTTCATTTCGCACGCTATTGTTTGGCGTGCGCATCATCAAATCAACAGTCGGCAAACCCAATAAATCATTAGTTTTTCCTTTAAACCCTTGATTGAGCGTCATAATCATTAAACTCAAAAACACAAATAAGCTAATCACTAAAGTGAAAGTCATATAATGACCAATTTTTTGTCTATAGTCTTTAAATGCTAAAACTATTTGTAGTGGCATACTACTTTTAGTCAAACTTAAATGACTCCTACTTGGCACACTTTTACTCTGACCACCATGAAAAGCTGCTGTCGGTGAAATTGATTTAATTGGTTTGAGCGATAATAAAATAATCGCTATCGAGAATCCCATCATAATCATTGAAATGACTAATACAATTGCAATATTAATCGACACATGTTGTGCACGCGTCAGACCATTTAACTGCCAGAAAAACCTGAATACAAGATTGCTAGTCCAAAAACTAACCAATGTAGCGGCAACTAGCCCAACAAGATTACTGCCTAAATAAGACAAAACATATGCCAAGTTAACTTGCTGATTAGTTATCCCGAGCGTCTTGAACGTTGCAATCTTTTGACGATCTTTTTCAATGCCTGATAGTAATGCAAAGCGCATAACAAATAAACAAATACCAAATAAAAACGTTGCTGCTAAAATAATGACGAGGGCTACAATTGTTGGTAACATTGTATAAGCTTTTTGAATATAAATTTTATTATAAATAATATCTGTTTGTAATCTGTCCTGATAATCTGATAATACCGCATTACTGTTTCTAGTCATTTTCAGAACATTGACATACGCCAATTGACTTTTCTGTTGTCCCTTTTGTTGCTGTAAAGTTTGTAAAGTCTCTTGAGATACAATCCCTTGCTTATATTTGAACAATGGACTGCCGAGTAAATAATCATCATAAAAGCCTTGTACCGTTAGCTGTTGTTGTCCAATATAAAAAATGTCACCAACTTTAAAAGCACCATTTGATTTGAGATAGGAAGATAATATTATTTTATGCTTATCCGGCGTTTTTAAATGAATATTTGTGCTCTTATTCGAAATAAATAACGCAACATTTTCGTTATTTTTGTTCATGACTTGTGATACAATGCCTGCATTAGACACAACACTTTTAACGTTTGTAAGTTTTTTTAGACTAGCTGTTATATCATGATCATTGTCTACTTTGACGATTACATCTGGTAATTTATCTCTACGATAAGCTGATTGATATTGAGAAATGTTAGCACGATAAGCAGTTATTATGGTCATACTTGTCAGCGCCGACAGAAAAGTTAATAAAGCAATAGTTATCATAAAGGTTTTCTGCCCTAAAATGAGTGATTTGATGATTTTCCGCATATTACCACCCCATTTCTTCTAACCAAGAGGTAATTTCTATTCGTCTTGTTTCAATTTGATCGAAATCATAAGGGGAAAATTTTCTATCTCCGAAAATCTTCCCATCTTTAATAAACAAAATACGATCAGCACGAAGAGCGGCTTTTAAATCATGAGTAACCATGACGATTGTTTGGCCATTCTGATTGTTTAAAGTCAGGCTATCAAGTACCTCAGTACCAGCGGTCGAATCTAGGGCGCCTGTTGGTTCATCAGCAAACAGCAGCTTAGGTTGATTAATTAAACTTCTAGCAATAGCAACACGCTGCTTTTGACCACCAGATAAGTGCGTAATTGCTTGATCTATTTGATCACTAAGCCTTAAGCTAGTAAGTAACTGCCGCGCACGCTTGACCACTTGTTGCTTAGACTTTGAGTGAAGCAGGAATCCTGGCAGACAAACATTTTCTAAAACACTTAGATGATCAATCAAGTTAAATGATTGGAAAATAAACCCAATCTCTTTTTTTCTAAATTGTGATAGTTTTTTATCCGTAAATTGCGTTAGATCTTGTTGATTGAAAAGAACTTTGCCGTTAGTTGGCTTATCCATGGTCGAAATATTTTGTAATAATGTTGATTTTCCCGCACCTGATGGTCCCATAATAACAGTGAAATCTGACTCGAAAATGTCTATATCCACATTTTCTAAAATTTTATGATTGTCATAGTGTTTGGACAACTGCTGTACTGTAATAATACTATTGTTTGGCATTTGCTTATTATCTCCCTTGTGATATATTTAATATGATAAACAATTATTAACTCTCCACAAGAAGGGAAAAAAAGTATACTATGTCAACAGCTAATTGTCCCGTACAATCCACAATAGATATCGTTAAAGGAAAATTCACCGTTGAGATTTTACAGGCTATTCACGACGGGCATAATCACTACGGTATGATGAAACATCGTATCCCTGACATTAATCCTAGAATTTTAGCAACCAGAATAAAAGATCTCGAATCAAACGGCCTTATTACAAGAGAACATGTACCAACTAATCCTCCACAAATTGCATATCATTTTACGGATAAGGCATTATGCTTATTCAAACTTGTTCCTGAGATTACAAATTGGTACGGGGATTATCAAAGATAAAATTAATTATTTTAGAAAAAATTAAAAGCCTAACGAATAAAATAAAGTAAACTCAAACAGTTTTGGATACAATAGAATTAATTAATTAACATATTCAATGCGATGATTGTTGCAATAACTGATAAAGTCATCAACAACGATTTTGAAATCATGGAACAAGTTGTTTTGTTTGTCATGTACGATATTAGTTTTTGATAATGAAAACCTTAATTGCTATGAATAATAGCGCCACGATGTTTTGATAAAGATTTTAATGGTCTCATGACAATCGCTATAATTGGTTTTTTGGCTAAAATCTCATCAGGAATTTGATAAGCCAGTGCCATCAGCAAATACTAAACTTTGTGGTACAAAAAAGCCGTGCTAAATAACACCGCTAAGGTTAGTAAATTGTCCCAAGTGTAAAACTAGTCGTAGCCCACTAAAGGCTGATGGTTGCAAGCTGTGAATACCTGTTTGTTGTTTCAAATCATTACCACCAATTTGATAATCATTGTCCGAATGATAGCCATTTCGATAGAACTTAAAAAACAATTGTTTGTTTTACAATTGTATCAAAAGCACCTCTGGTTTCATCAAAAATTATTTCTCTAATATATATAATTAAAGCAGAGTTACAAATATGTCTGTAACAAGGAACATAAAAATTATCAGATAAATGCAAAATGGTTTGCATTTATCTGATAATTTTTTTAATGAAACTTTTGGTTGGGCAATCCTATCGAATTTTCACTTTTTTGCCATGCATTCTCCCGAATATAATCCAATCACATCGCCCTTTCTTTCAATTTCATCATGCTAACTTAAATTCATAATTTTTCAATTATGTCACAAAAAAACGCAAGTCATAGTTAGTGCAATGCGTTTATTGTCTGAGTATTTGAATTGTTATAAAAAAGTAAATGAATTAATCTTATATGAGATGAGTGCCCTTATCAACGTAAATTATATCTCCAACTACGCCACTTGCGATAGGGCTCAACAAAAAGGCAGCTGTATTTCCAACTTCTTCAATAGTAACACCAACGCCATCAACAGTACGTTCATCAGACATTTGAATTAGACCATTATGGTTTTTAACGCCAGTAACGGCTAAGGTTTTAATCGCCCCAGCAGAGATGGCATTTACTCGAATGTTATTTTCCGCCAAATCACGTGCTAAATAACGAACAGACGATTCTAGCCCGGCTTTAGCAACTCCCATAATGTTGTAGTTAGGAATAGCTCTTTCAGACCCCATGTAGGACAGCGTTACAATTGAACCGCCATTGTTCATTATATCATAACCGTATTTGGCAGTAGCAATGAATGAATACACGCTAATATTTTGAGCGGTTGTAAAACTTTCAAGTGTTGAATCGGTTAATTTATTTGCTAAATCACTTTTTTCAGCGTAGGCAATTGCGTGTACAATACCATCAACTTTTCCTACTTTGTCAACAATTTTTTTAAAAGCGATTTGAATGTTTTCTGGCGTAGAAACATCACATTCTACTTTCAATACTGACTCGTCCACAAATCGATCTAAACTACGCTTCATACGATCATTTTGATAAGTCAAGATAACTTGACCACCCTGATTTAGAATTGCTTGCATACATCCAAATGCCAAACTGCTTTTATTTGCAACGCCCATAATGATTATTTTCTTATTGTCTAAAATTCCCATCTTATTGTCTTCCTCTAAATATTTTATTAAGTATAACTACAAACTATGCCTCATTTAAATTAATTTGTCAAGTTTTCACCATCAATAGACTCTTCAATGAATATCCCACCAACTAATTTTTAATTTTAACAATGCTTGAAAAATAGTTAAACACCATAAGAATACATAATGCATTGATTAACAAAAAAATAAAAAGCAAAGTACATTTAAATAAAGTCTTTTAATGTCTAGATCACGCAAACAAGTCATTCGATTTAACATTTTATTTTCCATCAATAAGGCATGAAAATCAGCAGAGCATTTCTGGATATTTCTTACAATATTTTTGTTTAAATCCATACCCTCTTCGTATTTTAGATAATACTGTAGTAAGTCTTGTATCGTAAATGTTTGTGTCATTACTAATCTTCTTATCTATTGAATATTTTTTTAATAAAAATATAAGACTAAATTATCTTCAGTGTTATAATAACAACCAGAAAGTAAAAACACTGTGCGGTTGGTAGTCCGGACATAAATGTAATAATTTTCAGTAAACCTCCTCCTTGGTTGTCCATCTTTCTATCGGTAAATTAAGGAGAAAAGATATGCACCAAAATAGTAATTCTTTGTCGTTGACCATTATTTTTGATCAACCTTTTTATGTTGGAATTTTTGAGCGGCGAACTGGCGATATTTATGAGGTTTCAAAAATAAATTTGGGTACTTCAGAACCGCGAGACAGTTTGATTTATGAACTTTTAATTGAAAACTGGCATCATGTTCGCTTCAACACAGTAAATATAGCAAATAATGAGCGAATTCAAAAAAAGGTCAACCCGAAAAGAATGCAACGCTTAGCAAAAAAGGCTTTAAAATCAGGTCTTAGCACTAAAGCACAAGAAGCTGTAAAATTAGCACAAACTACTACAAAACTTGAGAAAAAGAAACATAAATCATTAAGAAATCAAGAAATAAAAGAGCAACGTTACTTACTATCGCAACAAAAGAAATCAGAAAAACATAGAGGTCACTAATATTGGACTTTTTCAAATATTTGAGCATTTCAAGATTGTCTTTGGCGACTGGTAAACCAAAGTGTTGAGAAATGTTTTCTCGTTCTCTTTCATCGGCACTATCAAAGATAAAAATCTGGCCATACTGCCTATTACTCTTTTCATCATTAACATCACCCAATAGTGCTCAATAACAAATTACCTTGATATTGCACAACGGGATTTTCATACTTAATATTTATTTTTTTACCTATGAACTACTAATAACCTCCTGTCTGAATACAATAATTAATTTTCTGGCTATGGGCAGAAAATCTTTGATTAATATTGTTTGTTTTCATAAATGTTGTGTGACTTGAATAGCAAAGTCATCTATGTAATGCTTGTTATTAGCATTTGGAACAATAATTTTTTGAATTTGTCTCGTCTTATTTTTAAAGTTCAAGACATTGTGCCAAAATATTTTATAATAGTTCTTTTGACAATGTGAACAATTGGCATTGTACAAGAGCATTGCTTCATTTTTATTCTGAATCGTAGTGACTTTATTATTTTGAGAATACATTGACCCTTACGGAACCAATAAAAAAACCAGCCATTAGAAATACTATGACTGGAAATACTTTGATTATGATTATTTTTATCAATTCGCTTAATATGCTGTTTCATGATGTGCTTTTTTTTAATTATTGATTACTCTACTCTGTTTATTTTTTCTCAACTTAGTTCGCCAATAGTTCATCACCGCAAACATACCAGATAAGGTTATCAAAGCAAGTAATATGCGATTTGTGTAAGCAAACCAGGTTTGATGAACGATGATTGATATGCCCTCTTGATTTTTTACAATCATTTTGTTTAGTGTAATCATTCTAATAATCGTCATAATCTGTGTTGTAAGAGCAAAAAGACAACCGATGATGAATAATAGTGCCACACTCATTTTAGTTTTGTAAAAATATCCTATTGCCCCAATGGGCAACATTAAGATTGCTAGAATAATCCAGTGTAAATTCCACAGAACAGTTAAGGGGTTAAAAGCGTAATAAGTTATAACCATGCTCCACATAAAAGCCACCGTATTTATAGCTGACTCTTGCCAACTATCAGAATACGAACAAATTATCAGTGTGATGACTGCCCAGGATCCCAAGTCACTCGCCATGAAAGCGATGATATTTTGACTCCATTGATACTTTAGATGAGGAGCAATTTGCATTAAATGGCCTATCGCACCGCCCAAAAATATAAGCATGACAAGCTTAAGATATTTTACTTGATTTGATTTTATTGTTTGCCTAATCATCATCTACTGTACTTTCTTTAAATTCATTCTTTGAAAAAAGTACATGGCTACACCAAAGAAGGTGCTTTCAATAATGTGGGCTCCTATTGCGCGCCATGATGTTAAATCACTAAAATGAGGAGACATTATACCATTAAAAATAAAAGTTAATATACCGAACATAATACCTTGTCTTATTGAGACATAAATCAAACGCTTTTTCTGACTCTTAATATCTTTTACTTCTACTTCATTTTCAATTAAATGTTTTCGTTTTGTCGTAAAAATAATATATCCACAAATGCCACAAATTAAAAATATCATATTTGCGCCAATATACCACATTAAGATGTCTTCTGTATGTTTGTAATTATCAAGACTAAAAACAAATAAAACAATAAAATTACTAATTAAGGCATAATAAAACATGACCATAAAACCGGTATTACCAATTTTATAAAGTTCTTGACGTCGATATTCATCTAATACCCCTTGAACGCCATAAAAGCGTTTGAGTAGTTTTGTTGCCAGTGTTTCTTTAGTCTTCATTATCTTCCTCTTCCTCCCAGAAAAGTGTGTTCAGATCAGTTTCAAGCACATGAGCTAACTTCAAACAAAGCGATAGTGATGGATTATATTTGTCATTTTCAATCAAATTAATGGTCTGTCTTGCTACCCCAATTGCTTGCGCTAATTCGTATTGTGACATTTTTTTTGCTTTGCGATACGCTTTGATATGATTCATACTGAACTCCAATGTCATTTATATATGACTAACACTAGTCTAAAATACTTTAATTAATGTGTCAAGTATATATGACACATTAATTAAAGTATTTATTTTGATAGAAACTAATTTTTTGTGTCTTAATATCAAAATCGCTAGGTAATAGAACGGTTTGGTTAATTACATTTTGACCTGTACCGCTGGTGTGAATAATAACAGTGGTTAGGGTCTCAATTGTTTGATTATCTAAATTACTGATGGCTGTTTGATATTGACTTGTTTTTTATCAGTATCATAAATGATGGTATAGGCTAAACTGTATTCATCACTTTTAGCGACAACCAAACATTCCTACCACGTTCTTTTTATGAATATGGGTTTGCAAAAACAATTTCATTAGGGCAAGTGTGAAGAAATTATTTTTTAAAAATTTAATTCAACTCATTTTTCATTATATAACGGTAAGTTCCGAAGCCACATACAAGTGCAACGATTGGTCCCACAATTAATATAATCCATAATGCGGTAGATTTGGAAATCGGTTGGGTTAGTAATACAGCGAAACTTGGAATTCGACTACCAATTCCAAGTAGCGTATCAAGTACAATTAAAACATAAATAGTAATTAGAAAAGGCATTCGTTTACGCTCTACTATGAAAATTGTTGTTGTGATAAAAAATAAAATTAGGATAGTACCAATACCCCACCAACCCGGTAAACTAAAGGAAAGTGGTGTTTTCAGGAAAACACTACCTATGATTAGGCTTAAGAAAATCACAACGCCCACAGCATAACTAGTGTATTTTTTGAACTTATTTGTTTGATATGTTTCTTGTCCGGTTAACCATAAAATACCAAGTGAAAATATAAAACCAAGCGTTCCAAATATGATTAAATTACCAAGGTCTAATTGGGTTGAAGGCACTACTATGTTGGGAATTGTAAAGAAAAGGACATATCCAAACATGATGTAACAAGCTAACTTTAATGTTTCAAAAAAAGACTTAGGTAATGTTTTGAGTATCTCATCTGCCAACAATTGTGGATCTCTACCAAAATAGCTTTCGGCGGATTGTCCATTATTTTGAGCATCAATTAAGTCATGTAACATGTCTAATAGAATTTGTTCTACATCGTTTTCTCTATTAAATGTTGATTTACCACGGATATAGATTAACAAATCTTCATAATATCGTTTGTTTTCTAAATTTAATTTTTCCCGTAACTGATTGTTTTTATTAATCAAATTATCGTTATTCACGTGTCATTCCTTCTTTCATTTATTAAATCATTGACGTTGAGTGACAGCATATCCCATTTATTTAGAAATGTTTGTCGAGCTTGTTTACCAGTAGTTGTTATGTGGTAATATTTGCGTTGTGGGCCGTCTTTCGATGGTTGCGTTTTACCAACGATTAAACCTTTTTTTTCCATACTCATCAGCAATGGATAAATTGTACCCTTTGGAACATCAGCAAACCCATACTTTGAAAGTTCTTGGCTGATTGCATAGCCATAATAAGGCTGCTGATTAATTAAAATCAACAAACAACCTTGCAGAATACCTTTAAGCATTTGACTAGAAATATCATTTTGCGACAAGTTATCACCTCTTCTATTATGCATTGCATACTAGTAGTGTAACACAAATGACTAGTTTGTAAAACAAAATAGTAAAATACGTTTGTCATGATTTATTTATCTATTTCAATTAAATTGAGCGCAAATAAAAATACTTTAAACATATAGTTGTTCAAAGGTATTTTTTTAGTGTTTTAATAAAATTATTAAATTGGATAACAGAATTCTCAACGAGAAAGGCTAGTTTAAAATTTTTTATTAATTGTATCTTTAAACGTTCATCCATGACTTTTTTCATTTTCAGCCCCCCTGTTTTAACCAAAAAACTTCATCAAGCGTCTTGTTAAGTCCACAACAAATTCTCAAGCATAGACTGATTGTTGGATTGTACTCACCTTTTTCAATTAAACTCATCGTTTGACGAGTAACACCAGCAATATAGGAGAGATCTTTCTGAGACATTCCAGCTTCGACTCTAAATTTTTTTACATTATTTGTAAGCATAATAAATTTCCTTTTTAGGTAATGTATGTATTACCTAAAAAGGAAATTACTTCATGGAAAAGTCAAGTGTGCGAATTTGATTTAGTTATCAGTTTGATAGTTTAGCGAAACACTAAATAAAGTCAAATCGTAGCTATCAAAAGCATCACCGTTTGAACCAATTTTGTTGCAACATACATAATGACAATTTTCCTAAGCACCTTGCCTTGTAGTGATAATTTATCAAATTGTTGACCATTATTTTTCTCTTTTTTGATAGATTAGTTTGGAACATAAAAAAATATATTTTAAATGTATATTGAAATTACACGCGACCCATCAGGTTTATGCCCTTGTTTTTTATCTTCTTGTCTTTTTATATGATGTTCTAGCTGCGTACGTAAACTGTCAGCCTTTTCGTTATAACCCAATGAATCATAAATATCTATAGCTATGTTAGATTGGCGAACGCCCTTTGTGATATTTCCAGTCTCTATGTCATACCAACCTTTATTGAAAATTAATGTAATTTTTTCAGTTACATTTATATGATTCATTAAATAGTTTTCGGCAATGTTGAGTAATTTATATGCAGATTCGGGCTGCTCATACACCAAAGTCGAAAATGATGTCCAAACGACATGCATTAATTGTGTCTGAATGTTTAATAATGAGTGTTCATAAAGTTGTACCCGTTTAATTGCTAACTTTGTTAATAAATATAAAATATCAGCTGGTAACATAAATGATGTTAATGTGAATATTTGTAATTCATAAATCCCCCATGTTTCAACACCAAGTAAATAATCCTGCACGGGTTTAGCTAACACATATAGTTCATTGCTAGGCCATTCCTTAACCTCCTGATTTAACAGTAAAAGTAGACCGTTCGCTAAGATTAATAGAAATTCAGGCGTATTATCTCCATTTTTTTCTGTTTGGTCTTTTTTTACTGTTTTATAAAAATCTTGAATCAATTTTTTAGTAATAGCTTGATTATCAATTAATTTAATACGCTTTGATAAATAGTTCTCATTATTTTCCAGAAGTAAGAATTCAAATTCAGCCTGGCTTACATGCATCTTCTCTAACAGTTTAAAAAAACGTGAAACAGACATGTTTGATTGTCCTTTTTCAAATTTTCCAATAAAAGACGCAGATGCATTTTGATCTGATAAAGCCGTGAGTGTTATTTTTTTGTTTTTTCTTAGTCGATAGAATGTTTTTTCAATTGTCATTGGTTGTTTTTCTATTTGTCATATATGCCGTTTTGGGAGTGTTTATTAACTATAGCACTTAAACTCTAATAGAAGCAATATATAACAACATAGAAAGAAGGTAAAAACTTTTGCTACTATTACGAACTAACAAACTGTTGCGCATATTAACACTTTCGCAATTTATCGAGTTACTTGGTGCAGCATTTTTTAATATTGCATTATTAGTTTATGCTTCACAAACCAGTAATCCCAAAATTGCTACAACGGTTGTTGTAATTGCCAATACAATTCCTAGCATTTTGCAGATTGGATTAGGCTACTTTGCTGACAAAGCAAATGATAAACTATATTTAATGATTTCAACTCGAATAATCCAAGCAACTCTCTATTTCCTTCTAACGATCTTATTTGGATTATCAATGAATAACTGGCTGTTATTTTCATTTATTATTACGATTAATGTATCAAGTGACATATTGAGTGGCATTACATCACTTGCCACACTCCCTGTTATAAAGCACATTGTACCAGCAAAAATTATGTTGGATGCCCGTTCTTTACAAGTTTCAGTTATGTCATTGGTCAATGTTATTGGACAAGTCATCGGGGTCACCTTTCTAATGTTCTTAAATAATAATTTTTCATCCTTTTCAGCACTAAATGCACTGCTTTTTTTAATTAGTGGACTAGTACTATTGATTTCTAAAAAAACATTTAACAAAAAACTGCAAATCACAAGTCAGACAACTGATTCTATATCAAAAAGCAGTTTTGTTACATCTATAAAAATCAGTATGCATATGGTTGCAGCTAATAAAAGTCTAATGAATATTTTATTTTTGTTTACACTTTTAAATTTACTTGTGGGTTCAATTGAAGGGCTTATTAGTTTATCATTATTACAATATCCGACAATATATATTCAAAGTTACGGCTTTTCACTATCATTAGCTAACACAGCATTAGCAGCTGGACTTATATTGGGTTCATTTTTAACCAATGATTTTTTTAAAAAATTCAAATTAAATACATTAATCATTGGATTACTACTATTTTTAATGGTTCTTTGTTTTGATATTATTTACTTGCCGAACATCTACGTAATAATTATTAGTTTCTTTGGTATTGGTTATATTCTTGGAAAGATCAGCCCACGTGTAAGCACCTACGTTATGACAAGCGTTGCAGAGAAACAATTAGGTCAAATTACAGGATTTATGAATACATTAGTAACACTTAGTGTCCCAGTAGGACAACTTATTTTCTTATCAATCGCAAATTCATCGACTGTGAATAACTCATGGATTGGTATTATTATACTTTCAATTTTATTGACAATCTATTTATTTTTATACAAGAGAATATAACTACAATTTTGTGGTAAGATAAATAATCTATTATTGATCCGTTGTAGAATAATTTTCTACAAAATTTTTCATAAAGACAATATAATATCAAAACTAAGATTGACATTATAATGGCTTATGTTGCAACATAACTATAAATTAACTCGCAGCATTTAATTAATATTTCACATCTGATGTTTTAGGACATAAGCCTTAGGCGCAACTTATATGCCACTATAAGTAATTTTATATACTGATTCTCATTAATAACGTTAATGTTACAGAAGAATTCCAACTCCTATATCAAACTTTATGATTGTTATTCTACAGGCTTAGTACATTTACCAGATGTTTAATCAGTAGTTAGTAAAATTCCGGAAATGTTTTTGAAGCTTATTTTAAGGTCATTTAATATCTAGATTCCACAATTAAGTTTCTAAAAAAATACAGATACTCAGTATAATTTGCTAAGTATCTGTATTTTTTATTTAATTTTTATTTACTTATAGGCTAATTGGTATAATGCTTGTTGCAGTACTGATTGTCCATTTAGCAAATGATCAGATTGTGTATTTTCCGAAGGAGAATGACTAATGCCTTTAATACTAGGGACAAAAATCATTGTGGTAGGTATATATTTTGCGATAATTTGAGCATCATGTCCAGCACCAGAAATAAGCAACTGATATGCTGAATTATGATATTGCGCTGCCAAAACACTGTTATTTGCCAATTGATCACTTAATTTAATGGCATTCACATCCGTCATAATTGTCAGAATACTATCATTCAATTCCGTCAGCTCTTTTACAACTGTGAATGCATCATCTAAAATTTTTTGGCTTTTATGTCTTAAATCTAATGAAAAATCAACTTCACTAGGAATAACATTTGTAGCATTTGGTTGAACTCGTATTTGTCCAATTGTGTATCTCAACGCTACTAATCCATCTAAAACTTCATAAAGTTGATGAATCAATGTGACTGCTTTTTTCATTGCATCACATCTCATATTCATTGGTGTTGTCCCCGCATGATTAGCAACACCATAACATTTGATTAATAGCTTTTTCTGACCAACAATATCAGTCACTATCCCGATATCTTGCCCTTTTTTCTCTAATATCGGCCCTTGTTCAATATGTAACTCAATAAAAGCGTGGATCGAACCAGTTACTTTTAATTCAGACGCTAGTTTTTTTAATTGAGCCACAGCATTTTTACGTGCATGATTAAAAGATAAGCCTTCATGATCTTTCAGGCCGTATACTGTGTCTGCTAAATTGTTCATGAGATATCGTGAACCTGTAAAAGCTGTATTAAAACGTGACCCCTCTTCTTCCGAAAATGAAACAGCGACCAATGGTATTTTGGGATGACCAAATTTTTTCATTAATGTGCCAATTGATATCAAACTTGCTAAAGTCCCATAAACACCATCTAACGGCCCACCATTAATTACAGTGTCCATGTGTGATCCTGATAATATGAATGCTTTTCGGCCTAGTTTTTTTTCTGTTGTTGCATAGACATTGCCAATATCATCAACAAAAGTGTAAAGACCGTAGTCACTAGCAATCTGTATATACTTTTTTTGCGCCGCCAACCAATTTTCATCGTATACACAGCGCGTCACGCCATCAAAGCGAGTTAAACCAATTTTTTTGAATTCGTTTAGTAAAGATACTATAGTTTTCATAAGCGCTCATTCTCGTTCAGCTTCATATTTCACAAAATTAAAGCAAACTAACGACACTATCAATAATAATGCGGCAACATAAAAACCAATGCTCATACCTTTCATAATATCAATTAAGAAGCCAGTCATGATTGGTGCAATTATTGATGCAATCATCCCCAAAAAATTATAAATCCCAAATGTCATTGCCAGCTGCGAATTCTTAGCATTAATCTTAATGGTATACAATAACAAAGGATCTAATGCCATTTTCCCTGTTACTCCATAGACTAGCAAAGACAGTAACAAGACCATATCATTGTTAATCGTTACGCCGAAAATCAGTGAAATTGCCGACAAAGGAACTAAAATACATATCAATGTCTTAGTATTTTTCAAATGATCATTTATTCTAGCAAACAATAATGCACTTGGAATTGCGATAAACGGCACAATGGATGCTACCCACCCTACATTTATTCCTGAAATATGCCGATAATCTATCAAGTATAACGGTAACCAAGTAATCATTACAATCTGCCCATAAATTGAAGCAAAAAGCATCAAGTACGTACATGACAAATTACGTGTAAATAGCGCTTTGATGTCGATTGACTTAATTGCAGTCTTAGAATGATTTGGTTTAGCTGATGCATTAAACGGCTTGTCTCGTATAACCAATATATACAGAAGTCCAACGATTACAGTGGGTACGCTGATAGTGATAAATGGGATAGACCAATGAAAATGAAGCTGTAACACAAGAATACTGGATAATAATGTGCCAAGAATTTGCCCAAAAGCCTGTCCAGAATTAATTAAAGCGGTTCCAAAAGTTAACTTGTTTTTCGGTAATACTTGCGAGGATAATCCATACGATGCGCCATAGAAGCTTCCTTCACCAATACCCACCATTGCTCTAGTAATTAAGAATAGTCCAATAGTTGTGACTAATCCAGAAAATAAGGTCATCACACCAAAAAATATGAAACCAAGTCCAATAATCCATTTTTTACTAAAGTAGTCTGCTAAGGTAGAAAAAGGCATTTGTACGATGGTATACGTTAAGAAAAACAAGGACGAAATCAAACCCAGTTGACTATGATTCAAACCAAATTCTGACTGAATAGCTGGCATAACAGGATTTAAGATTGTACGGTCTGCATATATGAATATCCAACCAAAAAAATTTAATAAAATAATAGTGACCCAACTATTATGCCTATGCCTTTTATTTATTGGGTCTATCGTATTTTCCATGTGACTTCCTTTTTGAATTCATCCTAAGCAGGATTACTTATTCCTGTTAGTGTTGAAGACGGTGAAGCAGATCCATCTAATACCCGGCCAGGTTTTGCTAAATAAGCTTTACGCCCGGCATTGATTGCTAGTTTGAATGCTTCAGCCATCAAAGGAATATTTCCAGCAGTTGCTATTGCTGTGTTGGCCATAATGGCATCTGCCCCCATCTCCATAGCTTCAGCAGCTTGACTAGGTTTTCCGATACCCGCATCAATTATAATTGGCAAGTCAATCTCATTAATAAGAATCTGAATCAAATCTTTATTGGACAGGCCCTTGTTGGTTCCAATTGGTGCTCCTAGTGGCATAATTGCCGCCGCTCCCGCATCGGTTAATTGTTTGGCTATGTTTAAGTCGGGCAACATATAAGGCATTACAATAAAGCCTTCTTTGGCCAGAACTTCTGTTGCTTTTAATGTTTCATAATTATCAGGCATTAAGTATTTTTTATCAGGAATTACTTCTAATTTAATAAAATCACTACCACTTAATTCACGGGCAATACGGGCAATTCGGATAGTTTCTTCAGCATTTGTGCAGCCTGAAGTATTAGGTAAAATAGTGACATTCTTAGGAATATAGTTTAAAATATTTTCCTTGACGTCATTGGAACGTCTCAATGCCATTGTTATTATCTGAGCATCAGCATTTTTTACTGCTGAATCAATTAATTCATAGGAATATTTACCGGATCCTAAAATGAATCTTGAAGTGAATGTATGACCACCAATGGTCAAGGTATCAGTATTTTCTTTCATTACTATCAGTTTCTCCTAAATTTATAAAGCAACTTTACCGAGTATTAGCTGTAAAATGACATTTGCTTGATGACCAGCGCACACAAGCACTCTTGGTGCCATCAATCCTTCCACTCCAGCACTAATGTTATCCCCACAGATGTATACATTTTCGCTCTGTTGTCTCGTTTTAATATTATTTGGACTATGAATTCCAGCTAACCCGTTGCCCATAACAAGCGGTTTATTTGGAAAAATTTCACGAGAACTACCTAATAGGACTGCTTTACTATGCGGGTCATCAAATGCCTCACATATGATATCACTATCACCAAATAGAGTTTCAACATTTTGCGACGTGACTCTTTCTTGAATTGTTGAAATTGTAATAAATGGATTGAACTCTAATATATTTTGTTTTAGCGCAATCACCTTTGGTACATTAATTTGACTCAATTTAAATTGCTGTCGATTCAGGTTACTCAACTCAACAGCATCAAAATCAATCAAAGTCAAATGCCCTACTCCTGCACGCGCTAATGCTATGGCAATATTAGAGCCAAGTCCACCGGCACCTGCAATAGTCACATGGGCCTGTGCAAGTTTTTCTGACGTTTCTGGCACATTGCGTTGTTTCATATCTTCATATACTTCTTGAACGCTGTAACCATCAATATTAATTTTGTGCATAAGACTTCCTTTAACCTCCACCTACAAATGAAATAATTTCAATTTGATCATCATTATGAATAAAAGTATCTACAAAACATTCACGTTGTAAAATCTTACCGTTGTGTTCAACTACAATGTTTTCTAAAGCAGCATTTTTGTCATTGAGCAGTTGTGCAATTGTCTTTCCAACGTACTGATTCTCTACAGAACCATTTATCTTAAGCATTACCTAGGACCACCTTTCTCTAGTTTTTAAAGTACTTGGTCAAGTGCTTTAATCGTGTCGGATACTTTGTCCGCTATATTTTCGGCACACATAATTTCGCTAACCATCGCCACACCATTGATTTCAGTATTTTTAAAGTTGTGAATTGTATGTTCCTTGATACCACCAATTGCAATGACTGGTATGGAGACAGTTCGTGTAATCTCCTTTAAAGTTTCGATTGACGTAGGTTTTGTGATTACCTTGGTCTTAGTTGGATAAATAGCACCAACTCCTAAATAATTTGCCCCCTCTATTTCAGCTTGTGTGGCTCTCATGACACTTTTAGCAGAAACACCCAAAATTTTTTCTGGACCAATTAAGCGTCTTGCTACTGATATTGGTAAGTCACTATCGCCAATATGAACACCAGCGGCATCAACTGCTTGACAGATATCTATTCTGTCATCAATAATCAATGGAACTTTGAATCTGTCAGTAATTTCTTTCACTTTCGTTGCCAGTTCAAAATACTTATGCGTGGTAACCTCCTTTTCTCTTAGCTGAACGAGCGTGACACCATTCTGACATGCTTGTTCTATTCGACTTAAAAACTCTTCGTCAGAATAATCGTATCGATTTGTGACTAAATATAGCTTTAGCACCTTAGTTATATTTACATCCATGGGCTCTTTTTCGTAAACCTCCTGATAATATATTTTTGAAATTTTTCAATACACTGAACCTTTTTTAATTTTTTAAATAAAAAAGCTGTTTTTTTGCGCAAATGGGTACGCAAAAAAACAGCTTAATAAAAAATCTATTAATCACATCTTCCTACGCAGATTTTAATCTGATCAGGTTCAATGGGTATTTCTCAGCCCTCGCGGGCACCCCAGACATACATATATAATTTCATGAATACTATAACATTTATTTTTTGTAAACACAAGAAACAATTACTGAGCAAGTTTAAATATTAAAACTTGTAAAGATGAACTCAACATTAACCCCAGTTTCAGACACTACTTCTTAATTAAGCTGTAAACCTGACACCACAACCATTTAACTGCAATTTTTTTAATGGCTATATTGTACCGAATAATTGTTACTTAAATTAACCATTCTGTATTTAAACGCATTCGTTCTCATAAAAGATTAATAACACTATATCTCAAATTGTCAATCTGCTTGTTTATCAATATTGTACTCGAAGTACAAACTCTTTATAAAAAAAGCACACTATTAACAGTGTGTGCTTGATTTTAACTTGATTACGTTGTGCTACTTTTAATTAGGTTTTTGGGGCAGTCTGTAGTTCGTAAGTTTCATTGTTTATCATTGTTGAATAAGTTTAATGTATTTATAGTTTGCTTTAATTTGATGATGTCCCAAGGTAAAAATTCGGCAATCGTAATACCAACAATATCACTCACTTTTTGTATACTTGAAAAATAATCTGTTACTTGGGTTAACGTCAATTTACCATGACTTGATGGAAAGGCTGTTTGATGTGGTTCAGCAAAATATTGCAAACGAAAATCGTCTGGACTCAAAGAATCTAAATCAAAATGAATGGCTATTTTTGAAAAATTGTTATCAACTATCCATTTTTGTACTGCGGCAGTTGTGATTGGATTTTCATCTTGTATTTGATAGGTGAGACCAATTTTATCTAACTCAGCTGGTTCATCATCTGTTAATGGCTGCAATCCCAGAAACAGAACAGATTTTGGAGAAAACTTAGCATGAACTTCTTTAGCCAAAATTGGGTCGCCATGCCCCAATAAGTTACCTAAAACCATTGCATGTTCATTATTATAAAATTCCGGTTTCGATATATCTGGGTGAGCATCAATCCAAATAATTCCTAGATCATCACCATATTTTTCATGCAAATAATCAAATGGTCCCTGAGACACAAAGCAGTTTCCACCAACAGTAATAACCTTGTCAGGAGCTTCTTCCCTCAACGTTGCCCTAACTTGACGAATTTCTTCGACTAATTCATTTTTACCATTTACACCATTAACTTCACTATTGTCATCTGAATTATCTGGAGATATAACTGGCACCTCAACTGTTTTTATCTGACTGTCATTTAATAATGTTGCGATAATTTCCGCTCCAGCATAGTATTCTGGGCGATTTCCCGCACGCCAATCAGGTATTTTTAATTTAATTACTTTACTCATTTTAAGCCTTCCAGCAATCATTTTTTTATTGATATTATAATATATCATAACCCAGAACAGTAGGCAAATTGTGACTGACAATAATTTATAAATGTAATCAATGAATAGTTAAATGTTTTTTCAATTGTTTTTTAACTTGATAAAATTGTTCATCAATCTTGTTTAGCCCACTTCCATTATTACGATCAGTTACTTTAATCAGCAAATCTAAATCATGATAAGCAAAAGTCGATTCAATTAATATTGAGCCTTAGATACTAATTTCTTGTTAAAAAATACATCGCCATAAGTATGCACCTGTTCCTGTAATTGCATTGACACCTTCAAAGTTGTTTGAAATTTTAGTAAACCAGCAGTAAATTGAAAAACCTGTCTATCGCTTTCTTAATACTTGGTCTAGTTGAGACTATATAAATAAGTCGCTATACCTTTCTAACTGTTTGATTTACGGAAAGGTCAATATTTTTCTAATATCTATTAAATTATGTAACAGCAAGAGGCTTTTTTGTATATTTTCTTTTATACACAATAAATACCAATTAATAACAAGGTCAAACAAGCATACTAATTGTTAGAGTTCTTGCGTGATATTTAATCACTATTTATCTCTTCTATATTAACTAAAATACCCTGTTTACAGGGTATTTTCATTGACAAATCTTATAATTGATGTTAGATTTTTAGGTAAGTAAATATTGATGTTTAAATGACATCTGTGTTAGCCCTACATAAGTGGCATAGATTGGACATTGTCAATGCGATGCCCTCTTTTTTATGCACTTTTTACTGAAATTAGAAATATTAGAAATGAATGGTACTTTTATGACATCTTTCCAAAAACGAGCGTTGGCACTTCTTGTTGGCTCACAACTTTTAATAATGTTAGGAATTGGACTAATTATTCCTGTGGAACCATATATCAAAGATGATATGGGTCTTACTGCTACGGATATGGGCATCATGGCAGCACTGTTTGCTGCTGTTCAATTTTTAGCTTCTCCTATTATTGGCCGTCTCTCAGACAAATTTGCGCGTGTGCCATTAATCGCTATTGGACTCCTACTTTTCTCTATATCTGAAGGCCTATTTGCTTTGGGTATAGGGCATGCTCTCTGGCACTTGAATGTTGCACGAGCTTTAGGTGGTTTAGCAGCGGCGCTGTCAATTCCGTCCATAACTGCCTTGGCGTCTGATATGACTACAAGTTCAAACCGTGCAAAAGTCATTGGCTGGTTATCAGCAGCTTTCAGTGGTGGTATTATTTTAGGACCAGGTGTGGGCGGTGTGTTAGCAAATATTGATCACAAACTACCCTTCTTTGGTTCTGCTATTTTAGGTGCAGTAGCCTTTCTAATTTTCATTATTTTCATGCCAAACGAAGATTATTTGCGTAGTAGACAAATAGAGACGAAAACCGACCAGACTAAAAATAAAGAAAAACATTTTTGGAGTTTATCTTTATTTATGTTACTCATCATGATTTTAGTTTCATCATTTGGCCTAGCTGCATTTGAAAATATGTTCAGTTTATACTTTCATGATGTGCGAGGTTTTAACCTCAATGAAATTGCAATCTTTTTAATTGTTAATGGATTCTTATCGTTAATTTTCCAAGTTGCTTTCTTTGAAAAATTAGTACAATACATTGGCGAACTGATGATTATTCGCCTCAGTTTTCTCTTTGGATTCCTTTCAATTATTTGGATTTTATTTGCACAACACAAGTGGGAAGTATTTGTGGCAACATTAATAGTATTCGTTGGGTTTGATATTTTACGTCCTGCGATAACGACATTGCTATCCCATATCAGTGATTCACAGCAAGGGTTTATTAATGGCTTAAATATGTCGTTAACAAGTATTGGCAATATTTTTGGACCAGTGCTTGGTGGCGTTCTTCTAGATCTCAATAGCAACCTACCCTACACTTTTGTCGCTATAATTTTAGCTTTAGCTACGTTATTGACCCTTACCATCAAGTTCAAAAATAATCAATACTAGACCAATAGTTGTTTACATAATGCTTTTATCAGCGCCTTAGTCAAAATTTAAAACATCAACAACTTAGATTTCTAGTAACTAAAAAAATAAATAGTAAAGTATTTTATGTATGCCAATTATTTTAATGTTGAACTTAAATTTCAGTGCTTTTAAAGTACTTACATCTAAAAAAGAGAGAATTTATACATGAGAAAACGGTTAACAATAATCGCAAGTATTTTTGCTTGTTTCATTCTGGCATTTATGATGGTGATTTACATTTATGGCCCTAATATTAATTTTTACCTGTTGCCACCTTCACCTGAAAGATATGGAAAAATCGCAATCAAGAAAATGAATACCTATGGTTACTTCGCCAATAGTGAGGCATGGCGAAAAACTGAGAAAAAAGCTTTAGTAGATATGCAATCTGTCCATGATTACAATGAAGCTGACACAATTCTCCAAAAAATTGTAACAGTCGCAGGAGGAAAACATTCTCAAATTGTGACTGCAAAACAAATAACGACAGAAACAGAAAGTTATACAGAACCAACAATAATTAAAGAAAACGGCTTAGTTACAATTCATGAACCACAATTTCAAGGAAATACGCAACAAGCCAGTGAATATGCTAATAAAATCAATGACTTTCTCTTTAAATATAAACACGAAATTAAAAGTATTATTATTGATTTAAGTAATAATACTGGTGGGGATATGGCCCCTATGATATTAGGTATTTCATCGATAATACCAGATGGAAATATTCTTTCATTTGTTTCTTCAAATGGTAACAGTGAAAAAATATCCTTGAAAAATGGTACGCTTAACGCTGGCGGATCAGCAATCGATTTGCATCATAATGTAAAACTAACAAAAATACCAGTTGCGGTAATTATCAATAAACAAACCGGTAGTTCAGGAGAACTGACTGCTCTAGCTCTTAAAAAAATTTCAGGAGTTAAGTATTTTGGTCAAAATAGTGCTGGTTTTACTAGTGTGAATCGTTCTTTTTCATTATATACAGGAACAACCATGTATTTAACCACAGCAGGTGTTAAAGATACTAAAAACAAATTATATGTTAATGATCCTGTTGTTCCAAACATACAGACTAATGATCCTTATGGTCAAGCAAAACAATGGTTAAACAACGTTAAATAATATTAACGATATATAAGCGTTTTTCAGTAAAAAAGCTGCTTATGAAATAGTAAAATTCATAAGCAGAAGAATAATAGAACAATACTACCTACTGAAAAATAGTTTCTCTTTATTTGATAAGCTCGATTCACAACTAAATATCGCACCTTAGCTACTAATTCTTTGTAAAAAAAAGCACATCGCTATAATTTTACGCCTGTGCCTGTATAATTTTCTCTTGTAGTTGCTCAACATTGTTTAAAAATGTATGTGCTTTTTGGTTTAAATAATGTCAATTACTTTTCTTGTTTCTTTTCCATATGCTTAATAGCTGTTTCTAAAAATATTTTTTGTATTGCATTTGGGTGCTGCTGTGCAGCAATGTGAAGGCCATTATTAAATTCTACCATCAAATGCCATTTATGCCCCTCAACAATTTCCTTTGGTGCTGCCTTAGGTAAAAACACACCTAATTTAACTTTCATTCCGCTTTCTGTTCTAGTTAGCTGGTGCATCCCAATAAGCTTAGTATCAATATTTAACGATTTTAGAAATGTCTGTCCTGCCATGACTGAACTCACACCAGGATCTGGTTCAATCGGATAATCAATATTTTTGGCTGGACGCAAATCCAAATACGAAGGTTCCTTATACATACCAAATGTTTCGATGATAGTTTGTTCACCTTTTTTATTAGCATTAAAATAATAGTGTTCTGGGTGTATGGTTGAAGGTAAATATAAATTATTTTTTTTAGCAAGTAACTGATTAAACATCATAAATTGAGGTAATGATATGTTTTCTGTCTCAACTTCCACAATACCTACTTGAAATTCTTGTGGATCAGGTGATTCATCAGCAATATATCGCCACATGTCATTACTTTTTGCTATTTCTGGTTGGAATCGCTTTAAGGTTTCTTCTTTACCAATTTCTTCACGAGTTTGAGCTAAAGCCTCTTTAGCTTCTTCTAAGGACAAGTTTAGTAATGATTCCAAACCATACAATTGACCATCTAATTTAACCGGAATATTTTTTTGATTAAAAACATTAAATACATGATGATAACGTTCTAGTTCAACCGAACGAATTTCATCTTCTGTAATAATTTCCCCATCTACTTTAAAAGTAATATGATAGTTTTCCATTTTAATCCCTTTCCTATAGTTCAGATTTTTTACCGATTTTAAACAGCACTATACCAAGCAATATGTAAGCTATTAGTACTGTCAATGGTTGTGCAATAGCATTACCATCAAAGAAAGCGACGTTTCTAAGGAGTGTGCCAGTTGCCCCTGGTGGCAACAATTGACCAAATGCACCCCATCCAGCTGGCAACATTTCTGGTGCCGATGACAAGCCAGAAAGTGGATTACCTAATAGGATCAATAATACAGCTGCAATACCTAGTCCTGGGGTACCAATAATTTCTAATAAACCTAGAACAAAGAATCCCGTAGCTGCAATGCCCAACATTGCGCCTAATGAAGTTAAGAAATAATTGCCGTCAAATGTACCAATACCATATTGAATAACTCCGACTAATCCTAAACCACCAATGATGGCAAAACTAACTATAGCCCAGAATTTCTCTTTCTTTCCTTTAACCATGTTAGCGATAGCTACAGCACCAATCCAGCCGCCAAGTGCTATAGGTAAAGCCCCAGCAGCTAATCCTGTTCCTTTAGAATCAGCTTTTGGAAAGGCTTTAACTTCTACAATTTTTGCTGTTTTTACATTCAACTGAGCAGCTTTTTGATTTAATGCCTTAATAGTATTAACATCATTAGTTTGAGCAATTAACTGATTAATTTGTTTTGTTCCAACTATTTTTTGTTGAGCAACTACATTATTACCTAATTGTGTCAATGTTTGTGCAACCGCAGCTGAAGCAGCCGTTGCTTCGAATACAGTTAAATTACCTGAAACATCAACAGATATCGCACCATATATTTTACGTTGATTGATATTTTTCTTAACTTGCTTAGCTGAATTATACTCACTAACTTTAAAGCCCTTTTGTTTTAAAGGTTTAGCCAGTTTTTCATAAGCTTCATCACTAGTCGTAATAATACCAATAGGTACTTGATTAATTCCTGAGTTTACTGCTGGAAGTGAAAAAGCAGTCATCATAATCGCTAAAATGGCTGTTAAACCGATTGTTAGCGTCAAAATAAATTTCCATGTAGATTTCATATTGTTTATTTCTCCCTTTGTTTTTGCTGATAAACAAATAATAACAAAGGCTTTACATTAAAAAAACCAACAATAATCAATAACTGTTGGATAAATTTATCTAATTAAACTTTTAAATATATCTGGTAATATTTTACTGATTATCTTTGAAAATTCTTCTGGGGTCTCCATAAAATTCCGTTTAATCCAACTTTGAATTAAATTAATCATCACACTCTCTATCATCGAAAAAACATATACTTCAGGAATGACTATATTTTCTATTAAATCAGTTTGAATGAGCAATTTTTCGGAAAAATTAGAAAATCGATTAAAAAACAATCCATCAGATTTTTCACTGAAATATAGTTTAAAAAATTCTTTGTTAACATAGACACGGTTAATAATCGTTTCAATTCTTTCATCAACAATGCTCTTGTTATCAAGGTTATATACATTTATCTCAGGTAAATTATCAGTCAACTTAACTATTAAGTCTATCTGTAATTGTTTCATTAAATCCTCTTTATCCAGAAAGTGGTCATAAAAAGTAGAACGATTTATTTGAGTTTTGGAAATCAGTTTACTAATTGTAATTTTATGATATCCAATAGTTTGAAGTAATTTTATAAATTCTTTCCTTATTTTTTCATCGGTTTGTTTATAGCGTAAATCGTTTTTATTAATTGTCATGAATTAATTATACCAATTTCAAACTCAATTTATAAAATAGGCGACAGCTTTGGCACCGTGTTATATTCTTTATTAAATAATATAACTGAATCCGTACCTTGTGAGGCAATTCTCATTGGCATTACATGCATTTTATTATTGTTTTTAACTGTTCTAACTTTAACCATATTTTTTGTGTCATGATGTATTCTTTCGTCAATATTGACTATAGATCAAAAACCTATCGCTTCAGCAATAGGCTTATAGTAATGCTTACCGTTAAAAATCCCCATAAGTTTTTAGTTAATTATTTTTATGGTAGTAAGAAAAAGCCAACAGGTTAACCATTTTTATAATTAAGTAAGCAGTCAAAGTTAAAACTAAAGCAACGAATGAGACATGCATAATACTAAAACTGAGTAAAAGAAAACCAAACACTACCTCAAGTATATTAAAGGCAAATGCTTTAGCTTGAAGATCAATTTGATAATTTCTCTCATCACGGTCAATAATTGTTTTCTTTGTCAAAGGAATAACAATCATAGAAATACCAAGTGCTATCAAAATACCATATCTAAAATTAGTTGGAACTACTTTTAGCAATACGAATATAATCGCTAGCAATACTAAAATAAAAATACCGATTTCCTTATAATTAATTGTATTTTCTTTATTTTTCATCATTATCGTCTTCCTCCGTATAAATAAAAACATCCTCAACGCTCTTTCCAAAATATCTGGCAATCTTCATTGCTAACAAAATAGAAGGATTGTAACGCCCATTTTCTAGTGAACTAATTGTTTGTCTAGTCACTCCTAAATATTGGGCAAAATCTTGTTGGCTAACTTTGTGTTTTTTGCGCAATTTCTCTAAATTATTTAACAAAATAAGTCACCTTTCTTGATGTAAAGTTTACTTTCCATAAATTATAATACTTTATCTTTTATATGTAAAGCCAACTTTCCAAAATAAAAACGACATAACGAATTAGTTGTGTCGTTCTACCCAATGTATTATAAATAAACTCTAATATTACTAGCGTCAGTTCTTTAAATACTTAAGAATATAAGATAAGACTAAAGCTGGCTGGTCTTCTTGAACCAAATGGCCTGCATTTTTAATCGGAATCAAGCAAGAGTTGGTCATCAATTTATGAAGCTTTTCTCCTTGTTCTATTGGTATCCATCTATCGTCTCGTCCCCATAATAAAATTATTGGTTTTTCTATAATAGAGTACAGTGGTTCAATTTCATCTGTATATTTTTGACTTGATTGCGCTATTTGTTGATAAAAAGCTTTTTGCCCAACATTATTCAACCAAGGTTTCTTAATACCCTCTAAAGTATCTGAATTCATCTCATGAAAAGTAGCGCCATTCACGTACTTTTCTAACACAGCTTCATGGATATAATTTGGTAAACCGCTAAAAGCAGGTTCGTGCAAAGCAACATGAGAAAAAAATGGTGAACCCCATGGTGCAACAGCAACAGGGTCAATTAATAGTATTTGCTCGAAATCAATTTTATTAAGCAAAAATGTTCTTAGTACAGTTGCACCACCAAAATCATGTCCTACAATTTTAGGATTACTAAGATTCCAATAATTAATTAAAGCAGATAAAATCTCATTTTGAACACCCAACGATACATCAGCTACATTTTTTTCCGATTCACCATAGCCCAGTAAATCATAATAATAGACTGTAAACCACTCACTTAAAGCAGGTATTATTTTACGCCAATTAAAAGACGACCATGGTGTTCCATGTACTAATATCAACGGTTCCCCAGAACCTACCACATTATACTTAATATAGCCAAAATTACTTTTAAAAACCTTATTCGGCTTCTCGTATTCGATTGTCATGCATGTTCCTTATTAAAAATTATTCAAACCAATTAATAGCATATTAACATTCTAACCGATGAGCTATTCGTGGTACAACCCGTAATAATAATTCTATATCAATTATTATTTACATAACTAACTACTATTATGTATGCAAACTGACGCTACATCAAATTTTATAAGCAAATCTTGAACCCTAAATACTAATTATTTACGTTGTTTTCAATTGACATATTAACTCTCAATTGAAAACTTTGTCTATCTTTAATAGATCCATGCAAATGATGATTTGCTCGATAAGATTCATGATATGATTATCAAAAATGAGGTAATATCTTATGGTAAAAATTGTTCTTTTAGATGGTTATGATCTTAATAATGATTTGAATTGGGAAACACTACGTTCACTTGGTGATTGTGTATTTTATGACCGTACAAAAACATCCGATGATAACGAAATAATAAGCCGAATTGACAATGCAGCAATTGTTATCACTCATAAGACACCAATTAATAAGTATGTCATTAGTCAATCACCTAATTTAAAATATATTGGTATAATGGGCACAGGTTATGACGTTGTTGACATAGATAGTACTCGAAAGAAGAATATTGTGGTAACGAACATTCCAACCTATGCTAGTGATGCAGTGGCCCAATTTACTTTTTCTCTTTTACTAGAGGTCACAGGTCAAGTTGGACTACATAATCAATTAGTTCATCAAAATAGATGGTCACAAGGTCCAGATTTTACTTTTTGGGAGAAACCTCTATTTGAGCTAAAAGGTAAAACGCTAGGTATTATAGGATTTGGCCACATCGCTCAAAAAGTAGCAAAATTAGCTCATGCCTTTGAAATGAATGTCGTGTTTTATAATCATCTTCCAAAGGAAGTACAGGAAAATTGGCTTAAACAAGTCTCTTTAGACGAACTATTGAAAATTTCTGACGTTGTTAGTTTGCACATCATTCAAACTCCTCAAACACTTAATTTAATAAATAAAACAACACTCGCTAAAATGAAACGAAATGCTATTTTACTAAATACGTCAAGGGGAAAATTGATTAACGAAAACGATGTGGCAGAGGCACTGAACAATCACAAATTATACGCTTTAGCTACCGATGTGGTTAGCAAAGAACCCATACGAGAAACTAATCCTTTACTTAAGGCTATCAATTGTTATATCACACCCCACATTGCTTGGGCACCATTAGAAACACGCGAAAGGCTACTGTCAGTCACTGTTTCAAACATAAGAGCATATCTATCCGGTAGTATAGTAAATCAAATTAATTAACAAAAATTAATGTGCCCAAGTATTCTGAAAGATTTCTTTTGATACAGTTATTTTACCGTGAATCACCAAAATCCTTTTCTAATCTTTAATTTTAACAATTACTTTTCCTCGCGAATGATGTGTTTCACTACGCTCATGAGCTGAACGAATCCCCTTTGTTGTGAATGGATAAACACTATCAATCACAATTTTTAATTGATTAGATGAAATTGCGTCTGCTAAAATTGCTAAATCTTGACCATTAGGTTTTAGCCAACCTGTCATGACATGTTTATCAGTGATTTGCTTTTGTGCATCAGTTAATGTGCTGGAAATTGTGACAAAGTGTCCGCCAGATTTAAGCACATCAATACCATGTTCAATATCGCCCACAGTGTCTAAAACTGCATCATAGTTAGACAATATTTTTTGAATAGGTGTTTTATGATAATCTATCACTAGGTCAGCGCCCAATGATTTAACAAGCTCATGGTTATTGGGGCTAGCAGTAGTTGCAACAAAGGCACCCATCTTTTTAGCTAGTTGAATCGCATATATGCCAACACCACCCGCACCAGCTTGAATGAGTATTTTTTGTCCTGCCACTAAATTTAGTTGTCTCAACATCTGTAAGGCGGTTAATCCGGCTAAGGGAACTGCAGCCGCTTCTTCAAAGCTAATATTCTCCGGTTTTAGTGCTAATTTATCTGCTTTAACTGCCGTATATTCAGCATAAGCCCCGTTGATACCTTTAACATCAATATCAGGACGGGCAAACACCTCATCTCCTACTTTAAAATCAATAACTTGATCACCTGTAGCAACGATTTTACCAGCTAAATCCCAACCCAATACCACTGGAAATTGCCATGGGAACATTGATTGTAACAAACCTTGACGAGCCTTATAATCAATCGGATTAATACTCGTTGATTTGTTTTCAACCAATACTTCATCAGCTTTGATGGCAGGTTTATCTATATCAGTCACTTCAAGCTCATTGACGTCACCGTATTTTTTAATAATAGCAGCTTTCATATTGTTTTCTCCTAAGCTAAGCAGTTGATGTAATGTGGTTCCTGACAATGTGAACCCTTTCAATAGGTACTTACAATGTAGATTTTCAAATTACTTCTATGATTATAAATTCCTTCTTGGTTATTATATCGTGTGCGATATAATATATCAAGGAGTACTAATAATATGAGTTTAATAGTCATCTGAATTATCTAATGAAAATTGTAAAATGACGGATTTCCATTTTTAATTTTTTATTTGCGAGGCTTGAATCAGATTATAATTGAATTTAATAAAAAGACCTAGATCATCACGATTTCTAGTTCTTTTTTGTGTTTTATTTGGTAAAATCAGTAACTATTTTATTTTATTAATCATATACCACAGCTAGCATTCAGATTTTATAGATAATAATTATTAATATTTTCCTTAATTTTTTTAAACTATACCTCCTTTATATTGTTAGACAGAACAATGATTATTTTATCTTATTGTTAATTTCGTCAACAATAGTTTCTGGATTGTCAGCCCCTATGATAAGACGAGTATATTCGTTGTGACGTAGTTGTATAACAATAGGTTTGCTATCTTTTTTGATGTTAAAAAAACTTTTTTCGCCATCTTTATGGTAGTTTCCTGCCCAGTAACTGGGCAAGGAAGTTCCTTGAGTTCTCAATCCTTTATTTTCATTCAGAATACCAAAATCTATTGAAGCCCCTACAACATTAGTAATAGGAATTTCAATCTTCGATTTAAAGGAGGCTATTTTATCTAGTCCCTGAGGAATGATAATTAATTTTTCATTGCTTATTTCAACTTTATTTTCCATCTTATTGACCTCGCTTCATTATTCCGCTATTTTGTAACAACATTAACCCCAATTGTTTGGCAATCTCTTCATGCTGATTTTCTAAATACCACTCCTGAACTATATTAAATACTTTTTCATTACGAGCTGTTACTTCTAACATGGCTACTATAAGTAAGCCCCATTTTAAATCATTTTCTTCTTTCCTTAGACATAGTTCCAAAGCAGCGACAAACATTCCAAGTTTACTTCCAAAGGTTCCATACAAGCTTCCTCTCAGAAGGCCAGTATGTTCAACAATGTCATCTAGTGACGAGCCATTGTATCCTCGTTTTACAAATAATTGTGCAATTTTGATGAGCACTTCATCGGTGTCAAAACTTTTATTCTTTCCCATAAGAAGAGTATATATTTATTTGACCAAATAGTCAAATAAGTACTTCAAATTTAAAAATACAAAAGTCACAACAGCAATAGTTGTGACTTTTGTATTATACTAATTTTTATGGTTGATTAATCATAAAGCCTTTATATTAAACCTACGCAATTATATTTTACAATTAATGACAATATCTATGCGCAACTTTTATAACTACCGTTTTAATTTTTAAACAATTGACGCCAACATTGTACAATAAAGCCAGTTAGCGTAGCAATTAAAAATGTGCCCAAACCAAGTGGTCCGCCAAATATAATAGCAATTATGAAAAATATCAAATCCTGAACTGATCGAGTCAAACGGTAACTAGCCCATTGTTTTTTATTAAATAATGGTGCAACCGCATCATATGGAGAAACCCCAAGATGCACACTTGTGTAAATACCAATGCCTAATGAAAATAAGAGCATTCCTACAACAAATAAAAATATATTTTCAAAATAAGAAAAATTTTCAAACAATCGTGCCGTTATCGGTTCCAATTTGGGTGTAAAATAAGCAATGATATACCCTGGTAACGACATATTAATTAGCGTACCAACACCAAACTGCGTTCGATCAAATAACAGTATGCTAAGAAATAACAATGCGTTAAACGTGAGTTGATAATTTCCCAAATTCCAATGAAATGTATTTGATATACCAACATCAGCTGCTGTCGCTGGATCAATACCTATATGAGCCAAACGGAATAAAACAATGCCAAAAGCAATGATAATTGTGCCTATAATAGACAGACAAAGACGAAAAGAAAATGATCTTGCCTTCTCATTGAACATATTCTTTTCCTCAACTTATTATTTATAAGTAAATAGTAAGTTGAGAAGATTAAATTGTCAACTATTTTATTTTTAATATCTTAAGTAGTGAACTTGCTAAAGTAATTAATAGCTGTTTTACTGAGAACTTGTCACTTGAAAGTTATGAACAATCATTAGATCTCTGAAAATATGTGTACAGCTACACTTAGTAATGTTTTTTCACTTATCAGGTGGTCAATAACCACAATAATGAGTATTATTATTAATTTTAGTCTGTTGTCACTATCATTAAAACAATCCTCGCCCACCTAATTTGTACTGGCGTTGATGCGATAGTGCTATTCTAGTAAGAATTCAGTTAACTAGCAATCATTAACCCTTAAAAATTTTAGCTTGATATGCTAGGCAGGCTACATTATTTGAAACTCTATTCAATTATGTTAAACTTACTTTGAATACGTGCTTATTGTAATGAAAAAGTTATAGGAGAAACATTATGAAAATATTTGTTGTTGGGGCCACTGGTCGTGTGGGGCAAGAATTGATTAGGAATTTAGTTGATCAAAATCATCAAATTGTTGCAGGTGCTAGATCCCCAGAGAAAATTATCAGTAATAACAATGTCACTCCTATAAGAATTAATTTACATGATGATGTCGAAATTTTATCACAAATAATCAAAGATGTTGATGTGATTTATTTCGTAGCTGGATCACGCAATAAAGATTTGCTACAAACAGATGCGTTTGGTGCGGTTAAAATTATGCAAGTTGCCAAAATTAATCGCATTTCACGTTTTATCATGCTGAGTTCAGCCTTTTCCTTAGAACCAAACAAGTGGAATAATCCAGCAATGGCAAGCTTGTTAAATTACAACATTGCCAAGTTCTTCGCAGATAATTACCTAGTTAATCAGACCGAATTAAACTATACAATCCTGCAGGCCACTGCCCTAGTCGAAATCCCCGGCACACATAAAATTAGCCTTAATGACGAGGCTAACACTACAAATTCTATTCAAAATGTTGGTGCAACACTTGCAGAACTTCTTAACTACAATCAAACTATAAATCAAATCATCAAAATGAGTGATGGTGATACGCCAATATCTGATGCTTTTAAACATATAACATAACAAACCTATTACCTGTATTTCTTTCCAGATAGCTTACTTAATTGTTTCTACTTTTTTTGAAACTAACAATGTGTGTATAATATTTTGAATAACAAGCGACAATCTTCAAAAACAGTTTTTATCTTACAGCAACGGTAAATTGAATCAGTCTATTTTTTCAGGTCTCTGTTACGTTACGACCTCAAAGGTAAAACTTAAAGATTATTTCAAATAAATGTAAGCGCTTGCATTTAAAAACGCAGTGTCTTATAATCTACTTTAATTGGAACGTTCCATTATTTGCTATAATTTTTTAAATCTATAGAGACGATGAAGTTAAACATTCCCGAAAGGAGAAAATCTAGATGCAAAAAGAAAAATGGTGGCAAAAAGCAGTTGTTTATCAAATTTATCC
This sequence comes from Leuconostoc litchii, assembly GCF_008107645.1. GTDB lineage: Bacteria > Bacillota > Bacilli > Lactobacillales > Lactobacillaceae > Leuconostoc > Leuconostoc litchii. Next base: position 494,155 of record NZ_SDGY01000001.1, read on the forward strand.
GAAAAGCTTTCAAGATAGCGATAATGATGGTATCGGTGACCTTCGTGGCATTATTAATCGTTTAAAGTACATCAAAAAATTAGGTGTCGACGTGATTTGGCTCAATCCTATTTACAAAACACCTGATATTGATGGTGGTTATGATATTTCTGATTACCAAGATATTAATCCAATTCTGGGTACAATGTCTGACTTTGATGAACTCTTAAAAAAATCTCATGCCCTAGGCTTAAAAATCATCATGGATTTAGTCGTTAATCATAGTTCTTCTGAACATGAATGGTTTCAAAAAAGCATCGCAACTAAAAATCCTGCTAACAAATATCGTGATTACTATATTTGGCGCGACCCAGTCCATGGCCACGAACCTAATAATTGGGGATCATTCTTCTCTGGTCCAGCCTGGACTCTCGATGAACCCTCCGGTCAATATTATTTACATCTATTTGCTAAAGAACAGCCAGACTTAAATTGGGATAATCCTGATGTAAGAAACTCTGTTTTTGACATGATGAATTGGTGGGCAATTAAAGGAATTGATGGTTTTAGAATGGATGTGATTTCTCTCATATCAAAACCGGATGGTTTACCTGATGCACCTGTGGAGGAAAACGATTTGTATGGTAATCCCGGTAAAATAGTATCCAATGGTCCTCGTGTACACAAATACTTACAAGAGATGAATCACAAAGTTTTGTCCCAGCACAGCTGGATGACAGTCGGTGAAACTACAGGGATGACGGCGGATGAGGCTAAAAAATATGCTAATATTGATGGTTCAGAACTAGATATGCTATTCCAATTTGAACATGTTGGCTATGATGGTAATGCCAACGCCTCTTTGGGTCAATTTTCTGGTTATAAACCACGTTTAAAAGATATTAAAGATAGTATCGTCAAATGGGAAAAAGCCTTTGATGGTACCGGTTGGGCTAGTCTTTATTGGAGTAATCACGATCAACCACGAACAGTATCATGGTTTGGAGACAACTCTCCACAATATCTTAACTTATCAGCAAAAATGCTCGCTGCTCTGCTTCACTTTCTACAAGGAACACCTTATATTTATCAAGGCGAAGAATTGGGCATGACCAATAATGAAAATTTCAAGACGATTTCTCAATATCGAGATGTTGAGTCCTTAAATTTATACTATCAAACTGTTCAACAGAAAAAACTATCTAGCTCAAAAGATATGTTGGATTACTTACGTATTCATTCTCGTGACAATGCACGAACACCCATGCAATGGGATACGAGTGAGAACGCTGGATTTAGCAAACATGAACCTTGGCTAGAAGTTAATCCAAATTATTATCAACTCAATGCCAAGGAGGCCCTTGATAATCCTAATTCAATTTTTTATTTCTATCAAAAGCTCATTTCTCTGCGTCATAAATTGCCAGTAATCACGGATGGCAAATTTAAACTTGTTAAAAACAATGAAAATGACAATCAAATTTTTGCTTACACCAGAACAAATCTTGATGAAACATTATTAATTATTGCTAATTTCACTGCTAACACGCTTGAGAGACATTACTCGGTGCCAAAAAACAGCAAGCTATTAATTCAAAATTATCACGACGATCAATCAACTAAAATTAGACCGTATGAGGTTAAAGTTTATCAATATGCAACTAATTCTGTATCTGAAAAAATGAGCAATAAAGAAGGTTAAAAATATGGCAAGTAATGCAATTGTTACAAAAAATAGCGGTAAATTACCTTGGAATGAAAGACTGAGCTACGGTATTAGTGATTTTGCTTGCAGTTTTAGTTTTAATTTAGTCGGTACCTATTTAATGTACTTCTACACTGACGTTTTTGGTATAACAGCCAGTGCTGTTGGTACTTTAATGTTAGTCGCTCGTGTTATTGATGCAATTGACGGTCCTATCTGGGGTATTTTAATTGATCACACTCATACAAAATGGGGTAAAAGTAGACCATTCTTTCTTTGGTTTAATGCACCTTTTACTTTTTTCTCCATTTTATGTTTCACGACGCCAGATTTACCAATGGCTTGGAAAATTGTATGGGCATATATCACTTATATTGGCGTGGACGTTTTATATTCGGCAATTAATATTCCACTGACATCTATTTTACCAAGTATGACTACTGATCCTGACGAACGTGTATTGCTTTCAACAATTCGCTCTTTATTTTCCAATTTCGGTGGTACACTAATTTCGGTTATTGCCCTACCCTTGGTAACATTGATCGGTGGAAAAAATGAAAGTAAAGGATTTTTTTGGGTGGCTGTATTAGGAGCCTCAGTGTTCTTTGTACTATACCTCGTTGCATTTTTTAATTTACGAGAACACGTTCAAACACGTTCTTCACAGAAGCCTTTGCCTGTTAAACAATCAGTCAAAGCACTTAAAAATAATTGGCCTTGGCTTATTGTTGTTATGGAAATTTTCATTTATTGGATTGGAATGAGTGCCAAAGGCCAAGTCACGATGTACTTCTTTAAATACAATCTGAACGCACCTGGATTAATTCCCTTGGCATTATTTTTCAATGCTGCTGGTATCGTGTCTGTTTTTCTGACACCATTTGTCGTTGGTAAGCTAGGGAAAAAGAATACCATGCTCGCTGGGCTGATGATTGGTATTTTGGGACAAGCTATCTTAGGATTAGGTGCGCACCTTCTCAACATTCCAATTGTTATAATTGGAATTATTGTTGGTAATTTTGGTAATGGATTTGTTGGTGCTCTACCAGCTGTGTTGCTTTCTGATGCAGTTGATTACGGTGAATGGAAAAATGGTGTGCGTGCAGAAGGTATTGTTACGTCAGCTTCAAGTTTTACCGCGAAGTTCGGTATGGGCCTTGGTGGTGCTATTACTGGATGGTTGTTAGCATTAGGCAATTATGTACCAAACAAAACCCAAAAAACCTCATCACTTCTTAGTATAGAATTTAATTATGTTTGGATCCCGCTTATTGCTTTATTTATCGGATTTATTCTCGTTCTTTTCTATAATCTGACGGCAGACAAAGAAAAGCAGATGAATCTTGATTTAGCTGTGAAACATCGACGTGAAGAACAAGAGGACTTAGCACTGAGTAACGAATGAGAAAGTTGAGGAACAACAGATGGCAGATAAATATTTACAAATTGATCCTAATGAATTTGCTATGCAAATCATTTCAACTGTTTCAACAGATGAAAAACATTCTAATATGGATTTGATTAAAAGGAACTTGACCTTATACCTTGAAGCTTACTATTTGATTAATGATTTTAATCATCTTGAGGTTACTAATTTAGAAAAAATGAAACAACAGCAAATTTCTGATTTATTTGATAAAATGTTATCAGGAAGGTTTAGTGTTTAAATATTTAAGCGCCTTTGGGTGCTTTTTTATTTCAAATAATGGTGGTTAAAGACAATGGTTAATATGAATGATGTTGCTAGTTTAGCAGGTGTTTCTAGAGGGTCAGTTTCTAATTATATTAACGGTCGCTCAAATAGACCAGAAATTAAGCTTAAAATTGAGAAAGCAATTAAAGAACTTCACTATATTCCTAATGCCACAGCTCGTGCTTTAAAAACTAGTCGTTCAAACTATGTTGTTTTCATTTTGCCAACTGTTAACACACCTTTTTTTTCAGAGTTGACGTACTACATCCAAAGACAACTTAACAATTTTGGTTACAAAATGATTCTATGTAATTCAAATAGCGATTATATAGAAGAAATTGAATATATCGAAATGGCTAATACTCAAAAAGTAGCTGGTGTAATTACGATGTCCTATTCAGATATTAGCAATCTTATTTCACCAACGATAGCACTTGTTTCGATTGAAAAAAATATTTCTAAGAATTTCCCAACAATAATTTCAGATAATTATACTGGTGCCAGGTTAGGTGCTGAACAACTTCACAAACGAGGCTTGAAAAAAATATTATTCGTCTCGAAATTGCCAATAAAAGACGTTTCCGAGACTCGTCAACAAGGTTTCATGGACTACTGCCAAGAAAACAACTTGCACTATGATATGATACTTGCCGAAGATAAAAAAGATTTTATCGAAGATTACGATAGATTTATAGCTCAACATCTTATTGGTGGAAAGTTTGAATTTGATGGTATATTTTCTGATACAGATGAATACGCTAGTGACTTTTGGCATCTCTTGATGAAACATAATGTTTCAGTGCCAAATGATGTACAAATTATTGGCTTTGATGCTGCGAAAATCTACCCAAGGCAACCTGTTTTTCTTTCTGCAATACGGCAACCAATTGAAGAAATCGCGATAATTTCAGTTTACAAATTATTAGATCAGATAGATGGCAATCCAATAGCAGAAAATGATTTAATAACTAGGCTACCAATGTCTTTCAAAGAAGGAATCACTACTCTATAAATATTTCTGAATATAATGTTGGTGTAAACAAGTAGGTCTTGAAATGAGTTCAGGTTGTGTTCAAAATTATTTTAATTCTTAATGAATAACAAACGGACGGGACAGCATTAATACTGTCCCGTCCGTTTGTTATTATTTGGTGACAAAGCTCATTTTTAGGCTAAATAATTAGCAATCAGTGGTAGTACAATTCCTGAATGTGTTGGGAAAGCAAATATTTGTGACTTAATATCATTACTTGTGTACTTATGATTAATTATCGGTACCAATGCATTAATAACTTCTGGTGCAAAATCACCAATTAATGAAGCGCCCACAAGTTGTTTGTCTTTATTAACCACTATTTTAATTTTAGCGGTTACGTCGTTTAGCGTTTGAAAACGCATAAGTTTTCCATATGGTATTTCATGGACCTTCAAGTCATCATCTGTATTGGCCTCAGCAGCAGTCACACCTACTTGTGCCACACGAGGTAACGTAAAAGCAATAGTAGGTACTACTGGATAAGATATGGATTCTTTTGAGCCTAATAGTACACTAGCAATGTAATTGGACTCAAATGTTGCAGTCGGCGTTAGCCTAGCAATTGACTTAGAAATAACATCACCACTAGCATAAATATTGGTAATTGAAGTTTGTAAGTGATCATTTACTAAAACACCTTGATGATCATATTTAACATTAATTTCGTCTAATCCTAATGCTTCAATATTTGGTACACGACCAGTGGTATCCATAACATAATCGACAAGATATTTATCTCCCTGAACAGTATCCACTTGATACTGCTCATTTTCAAGACGTGTAACTTTAGAAACACTATGATTAAATGAAAAATGAATACCTTTTTGAGTCATATCATCAACTACTTCTTGCGCATACTTCATATCAAAACCTTTTAAGGCATGATCACCATATTCGATCAGTGTTACATCACTACCAGCTGCATGTGCAATAGATGCAAATTCCATTGCGATATAACCTGCACCAATAAATGCAATAGATTTTGGCATCTCAGGTAAATCTAAAAAGTCTGTGCTATTATGTAAAAATTCACTACCACTAATCGGTAATACGGCGGGTTGCTGACCCGTTGCGATAACAAATGTTTCGGCTGTGTAAATCTCTTCATTAACAGTAATGGAGTTACTATCACGGAATTTTGCATGACCTGCAATGATATCAATACCATCTACTGAGAGCATTTGTTCTAAACCTTTTGACAATGGATCAATAACTTCATGCTTATAGGCCATTAATTCTGGCCAAATAATATCCGGAGTATCATTTATACCAACGCCATGATAATGATGTAAGTGGTGAGTCATTTCTGCTGGGCCGTCTAACAGAATTTTGGCATTACAACCAAAGTTTGTACAAGTCCCGGCAATTTTATTTTCTTCCACCAAAGCTATTTTTCGACCTGCTCTAGATAATGTTTGTGCTCCATGCCATGCAGCATGACCACTACCAATAAAAATAACATCATAGTTCATTATTATTTACTCCTATTTTTATCTTCTATTAGTTTTTTCAATATCTTGTTTAGCTCTTGATTCTCTGAGATAATTGACTGCACTGAGCGCGTGCTTTTCTGCATTAAATTATCCCGAATAACATCAATATCAGACAATATTTTCTCAAATATTTTATGCTTTGAATCTGTTATTTTCAAAGATTTGACTCTTCTGTCAGAATCACTTGGCACCTTAACAATCCATAATTTTTTGACTAGTCGCTCAATAACAGGAGTCAAAGTATTGCTTGATAGTTCTAATTCATGCCCTATATCCATTAACTTCACAGATTCTTTTTTATAAATAATCAGCAGAGACATATATTGCAAATAAGATAAATCATACTTATCTAATACACTCCCGTATAAACGATGAAAATAGCGATTGGTGTTGTATATTGACAAACATAATTCATCATACAATTGTTCATTATTTTCCATGAAAGCTCCCCCTTTGTTATATTATATCGTGTACGATATAATATAACAAGTTTATTATTTTTAATAAAAAAACTAACTAAACCTATCAAGCGATAATAAGTTTAATTAGTTTACTAGATAAAAAAATAATTCAAAAACAATATATAGTGGCTTCTGTTGACAAAAAAGTAATAAGCCCTAAAGCTATTCAAAACGATTAAACATTGTATCAATAGCTTCAAATTCATCTTGCGTTAAATGAACATCTAATAATTTTGCATTGCTAACCACCTGTTCAGGTAATCTGGCACCAGGAATGGACCAAAATGCTCAAATTTATCAGCATCGTTGCTCGTATACTTACCAGTCAACAGTCCTGAAACCAATGAAATATTGTGCGCCTTTGATTTGGTTTAATGAAAAATTAGAAGCACCGATAGCTTTAATTTTTCTAGCAGCCTTTAGCTTAACAGACCTACACATTTCTTCTTTTCTTATTGTTAGAGACTACCATTTAAAAATTGTGCTTCCCCGTTACCGAAGCTCCAATCATCATCATTATTCGGAATTAAGCTAAAAACAACATCACTTTTCTGAATAGCCAGTTCTTTTTCTAGCCTTTCAGTTACCTTGTCGTAAAATAACTGTTTGTCTTTCGTAGATCTAGGACGGGTTACCAGATTAAAAATTGTTACATTCTGAGTACGTTTGATACCCAACCCTGTGTCTAAAATTTGCATTTCAACCGGTTCATGTTGTGTCAAAATTTGATAACGATCACCTTTAGGTGTGTGAAAAACTTCAAGTTGTGCTTCATATGCAATATTTAATAATTTCTCCAAGTAATCCTGATTATGTCCTTTGAGTACATCAATTCTCATCAGTGGCATGTTAATTCCTCCTCGTTTAACTAAAAGATAAGTTCAGTGATCCTAATTTGTCAATTCTGCTTATTAAGTGATCTCCTGATTGCAAAAATTCCTGTGGATTTTGTCCCATACCAACACCACCAGGAGTTCCAGTAAATATTAAATCTCCGGGATAAAGGGCTACTTTTTTTGAAAGGTAACTTACCAAGTCTAGGTCATTAAAAATTAAATGTTGCAAGGTACTTTTTTGTTTCGTAACACCGTTCACTTCAGTGGTCAATGTCAAATCGGCCAAATTTCCCAGTTGATCTTTGGTCGTCAACAAGGGTCCAATTGGTGAAAAATTAGCATACGATTTTGCTAAAGAAAACTGTGGATTATCATTAGCAAACTGTAATCTACGATCTGATAAATCTTGACCAATTATGTAGCCTACAATATGACTTTGTGCACTTTCCTTAGAAATATTACGACCACCTTCACCAATAACGACGACAAGCTCTGTTTCCCAATCAGTTTGACTAGTCTCTGGCAACAAAATCAAAGTGGTTGGATTGGCTATGGAACTTGGGAACTTAGTAAAAATATTAGGTTCACGGGGCAATTTAGTCTTTAATTCGTTGGAGTGGTCTCGATAATTAAATCCTACAGCAAATATTTGCCTAGGTGCTGTAATTGGGGCCTCAAGTTCACTTAACTGACTAAAATGTTCAACATTTCCTAAACTTAAATTACTTTTGTGCAATAATCCATCATGAACAATGATATCTTGTACAGATGTAAAATTTTTAATAAACTGAAATGTTTTATGATCAATATCTTTAATAAGTATTGGTTTATTTTGATACATGCCAAATTGCATAATTAATCACTCCTTTTAAGCAATACAAAACAAACTTAGTCTATATGATTTGCTTCATTTAAGCTATTGAGTAACATTGTTAATCCATTTTTTATAATATCTAGATTGTCTGTCTTGATATTAGATACTATCTTCTCCAAAGGTCTATCCAGCAATTGATTTTTGTTGTTATCATAGTAGTTTCTCACTGCTGGCATAACTCTTAAAAATTGCAACCTACGATCGTGGGCACAAGTCATTTTAATCAATATTTTTTTTGTTATCAATCGATCCACGACACCCGATATTGTGCTCTGACTAATCCCTAAATTTTGGGATAAAGTCGTAACTGTTGCCTTTTCATGCTCTAGGACATACATAATTACTTGTGCTTGTGGCAAAGTAATATCGTACTTAAGCAATTACTCTCGAGATTGTTTTTGAATTATTTTATGAATTTCAGCTATGGTATTACGAATAAAGCTAGTATCTGACAAGAGTCACTCCTTTCCGAATATCTTGTACAATAATACATCGTATAAGATGTATCTAACACGATATATTATGATACGTTTATCTCACAAAGTAAAGTCATAAGATCTACAATATTAAAAAAATCATTGATGATAATCACTTAGCGTTTTTGTAACTAAGTTTAACATCGTTTCCGCTTCTTTTTGTGGTGAGCGTTTACACCCCGATATGATCCAATGTTTTAAAACCCGTATCACGCCATACTGAACAAACAATGCAACGTCCATTTTTTCGTCTGTACTTATTTTTTCTGGTAATTTGCTAATAATCACTTCATCAAATATAGGCATTGCTTTTTTAACATTGCTCACTAAATCATAGTGTTCTTGTACCAATAAAACTCGAGCAAAAGCAACATTATCCTTAATATATTGCAAAGCATGTATTAAACATAAAGTGATATCTTTGTTTTCAGCCAACCCTTGTACTAATAATGACGAGGTATTTGTCACGTGCTCACGAACCATTTCATCTAGCACATCATATTGGTCGCTATAATGATTATAAAATGTTGAACGGTTAATATTAGCTATTTGTGACAATTCACGAATAGATATTTGATTAATTGTATGCGTTTGCAACAAAATAATCAAAGCATCATAAATCAATTTTTTTGTATTTTGTCTTCTTTTTTGATGGTAATTGGCCATTTTAAGATACCTTGTTTTTTTAACATTCAACACTTTTAAAAGAAATGTCGGTTGTAAAATTAATTGTTATTGATAATATTATAAAGGATACTTAACTGTAATAGAATTAAAGGGAAGAAAGAATTAATTATGAAAAAGCATCGAAAAAAAATATTGATAGCAATTAGCAGCATTTTGGCAATTATCTTATTAGCTGTTGTAGGTTTCAAGATAAAGGATACTATGCGTGTTAATACAATTATGAGTCAACACAAAATAAGTAAAACTACTATACGTGCTAAATCAAGTACAAATACAACAACTGCAGTTCAACAAATTATGATTGGATCAATTACAAATAACTACAGTCATGCCCTGTTAACTTTAAAAAATATTAAAGCTTCTGGATATGATGCCATTGAATTAAATGACTATATGATTCACAAACCCTCATTATTAGTTAAAATGATGACACAGTTTGCTGGGATGCCTGTTGGCAACGGTGGTAATTTAAACTGGCATAAACTCGTTAAAGAAAGCGGACTCTCTGTTATTAGCTTGCACAGCGATTTGGGTAGCCTCGAAAAAGATCCTGATGCTGTAATCAAGACCGCGAAAAGTTTTCATACTGACACTGTTGTAATTACAGGTATGTACAGATTTGATTATAGTAGTTTAAAAGATGTTAACCAACTATCAGAACGCCTTAATAAAGTTGGAAAAAAACTTGCAAAAAACAACATTCATCTTCTGTATCACAATCATAACAGTGAGCTCCAAAAAGTGACGACTAACAAAACCGCTTATGATGTCATTATTGAAAGAACAGATCCTAGATATGTTAATTTTGAATTTGATAGCTATTGGATGACAGACGGTGGTGCTAATGTACCAGCAATAATGAAAAAACTAGGCCACAGAATGAAACTTTGGCATATTACAGATCGTGGCCACACGAAAAAAGGTCCCTATATAACTCCTATTTTATCACAAGATTCTACAGAATTAGGGAATGGTAATATGGATCTTAACACCCTTTCTGACATAGCAAAGCAAAACGGTGTCAAAGGTGTTATTCTAGAAACGCACAAAAATTGGGTCGATGGTGATCCTATTAAGAGTATCCAAAAAAGTGCTACCTTCATGAATAAGCATTTCAAAGATAACCAATAACATGGTAGGATATTGTACTCTCAACGAAAAAATCCAGAGATTTATATTCTGGATTTTTTTAATTATTATATTTATTTCTTTGAGACCATATTAGTAAAGCTAACCAAATATGCCTTATCAATCATCATTTTTACTTAAAATACTTATCGTTCCCGCTACACCTAAGTTATCTTCTATTTTTCTTTTTAATTCTTGAATAGCTTCCAAAGAACGATTTCGTTGATCTGGCATAATACTCTCAATGACTAAAATAGCGTTCTTGGTTTTGTCCGTTAACATTGTCCTTTGAGCATCACGCCAATTGAGGGATCGACAAATAGCACCCTCTTCATCATAGTAAATAATTTCTTGCGTTAAGGCTGGATCATTCTCATTTGACCCCAAAGGATAAAACATTTCACCACCACTAGCTAATCCAAGATGCATAGTACCTTTAATGTTTTCTAAATCTTCACCACCACATGGTACACCATATGCTAAAGAAACACTATTATAAATATCAACTAATGGACTAATTGGTGCGAAATCTTTACCCTGAGAGACACGCTTTAGTAATGCTTCAATTGAAGAACGGGCACCTTTCTTTTTTTTAAATTTTGTAAATATACTGCGCCATTCAGCAATCACGTTATTATCCTTGAAATCTTCCTCTACTAGAAAATTGTGTGCTTTTTCAGCCGAGCTATTCAACAAATTTTGGTATTTTTCATTTTGTCCATTAGTATGATTATTAATATCTCTGACAACTAAAGTAAAAATTTGCGCCTCTGGGAAAATTTCCCAGAAATCTGAATCAACAATCAGTGGCTTCATCTTTTAATCTCCTAATCTTTTTTTCATCAATATATCTCGTTGTAGGTCACCACCCAAATCAAAAATATGTTCGCTAAAAGGTGTAAAGCCCTGCTTTTCATAAAAAGCAATCGCACCATTATTATTTTCCCAAACGCCTAGCCAAACATACTTTTTCCCGAGTCTATTGGCCTGTTCAAGTGCAAAATTAATTAAATGTTGTCCTAGACCTGAGCGATGAAATTCTGTTCTGATGTAAATACGCTCCACCTCTAGGCCATTCGATTCTTTTAATTCTGATTGAGCCTGCCCCACATTTATTTTTAGGTAACCTGCTAATTGGTTCTTATAATAAACTAACTGGAAAACAGTATCATTGTTACCAATTTCTTTTTGTAATTTTTGTTCATTGTAGGCAGATTGTAAGTAATTTTCTAAATCTGCTTTAGAATTATCTGAGCCAAATGTATCTGTAAACGTCTCTATACTGATTTGCCGTAACAGTTTAACATCCTCTGCTGTAACTTTTTTTAGTTTAATTGTCATTAGCTTATTCTCCTCAATAAATTCGTTTATGCCCTTTTTTTACTTCTGACCAATCGTTTACAACATTTTTTGTCATTTTAGCAAGCAATCTAGTCATTTTTATGATTTCATCTTGATTCAACCCTTCCAAAGCAACTTGGGTGGAATAATCACTTTCACGGTGTAAAATATCGTATAATCTACTACCTTCTTCGCTAACCCAAAGTAACTTATTTTTTTTGTTGTTTTCATCATCTCTTTTGATTACCAATTTTTTTTCAATTAAACGGCTAATTGCACGATTAGTAGTTGTTTTATCCACACAAAGTAGATTGGAGAGTTGCTTTTGGGTAATACCAGGATTTTCAAAAATACGGCTTATATATAAGTACTGTCCTTTTTCTAAAGCAATATCTTTGAACTCAATATTACTAATAGAATCTAGTGCCCGTGCGATTGTTCCAACATTTCGTAAAATTTCGTAATCCATAAAATCGCCCCCTTCTACTGAGCATATAGCAATTATAAATCACTTATAGTTGTAATTGCAACCATTTATCACTTTCACACATATTCAAATAATGTTACCTTGACATACTCTATACAATTCGCTAAAAATAATCTGTTAATCTTAAAGAACGAGGTATTTATATGTCAAAAGTAAGTGTCCCATTTTCACCAGCAGAAAAAGGCTGGATTCTATATGATTGGGCTAATTCCGGTTTTAGCCTAATAGTTGTAACAGCCGTGCTACCTTTGTGGCTTAACAGTGTCGGTCAGAATATTAATATGTCAACTACACAAACAACATCATTATGGTCGTATACTAATTCTCTTTCGACATTGGTCGTTGCATTCTGCTCTCCAATACTAGGTTCTCTAGCGGATTTTCGTGGCTGGAAGAAACCAGCTTGGATGTGGTCAACCATAATAGGAGCAATAACTACAATATTACTCGCTATGGTACCAAGTAACGGTTTTTGGATGTTATTGTTTTTATTCTTTATTGCAAATATTGGCTTTAGCGTTGCAAATATCTATTATGATTCTTTTTTGACAGATATAGCTGTTCCTCAACGCATGCCTACAGTATCAAGTTGGGGATTTGCTTTGGGTTATCTAGGCGGCGTAATACCGTTTGTCCTTTTTTATTTAATTCGCGGCTTAATGTCCACACATCAATCGATTATGTTTGCCTTCATTCTTTCAGGTTTGTGGTGGATTATTTTCTCTATTCCGATGTTATTAGCAGTTCATCAGAGTCATTCAATACCTGTACCAAGCCACCCAATCAAACAAGTCCTTAAACGTCTATTTAATACTATGAAACATCTGTCTAAGTATCCAAAAATTATTGGTTTTTTAGCAGCTTACTTTTTTTATATTGACGGTGTCAATACAATCATTACCGAAGCAAGTTTATTTGCAGTTTCTATTGGTATCCAAATGAATCAATTGTTAACAATACTTTTATTTGTACAATTGATTGCTTTTCCATCTTCTATTATTTTTGGTCGTTTGACAAAGTACTTTACTGAGCGCTTCATGATTCTTACTGGTATTATTATTTATTCGTTTATATGTCTGATGTCCCTTTTTATTACTAAAGCATGGCAATTCTGGTTAATGGCCTTACTAATTGGTTCAGCCCAAGGTGGTATTCAAGCATTAAGTCGCTCATACTTTGGCAAAATTATACCCAAAAAATATTCAGGTGAATTTTTTGGATTTTACAATATTTTTGGGAAATTTTCTGCAGTTCTTGGCCCATTAGTATTTGGTAATGTTGCCGTTATTACTGGTAGTGTGCAAACTGGTTCAGGATCACTATTAATTTTTTTCGTAATAGGCGGCTGGTTATTCATTAAATACGCATGATGTTATGTATGCCTTTTAAAAAGTTGATCATGATTAAGAAAATAAAAATTAAATAAAAGCAATATCCTTAGTGCTTAGGATTCAGATAAATTAGAGAACAAAATAAAAGAATTAGGTTTACTATCATCACCAATAGTTTTTTGCATCCAACAATTATTCAACCATCGACCAAATTTAAAACCAACATTTTTAAAAAGACCAACTTGGCTAAAGCCTCTGCGTTCGTGAAAAGTAATACTAGTAGTGTTCTCCTCTGTTATAGATGCCATTATATTTACAATATTTTGCTGTTTCAAAATACTTTCAAGTCGGCTGTATAATGCATTGCCAATTCCTTTACCTGTAATTTCTGAAGATAAGTAAATACTAATTTCTGCAGACCATTGAAAAGCTGTTCTTTCGTTTAGGGGATGGGCATATGCATAGCCAATAATCGACCCATTTTCTTCGACGACTATATAAGGGTGTGTTTTTAGTATCAATTGAATACGTTTTTTAAAAGTATCTAAACTAGGTATCTCACATTCAAAAGTGGCTGTTGAATTTTGAATATAGTAAGCATAAATGGTTAGCAATTGTTCCGCATCTTGTAACGTTGCAGTACGTATGTTCATGAAAATATTCCCCTAATAGTTTTATTTTCTAAGATATCATATTTATTGATTAAAAAAACTAGTGGTGTTAGGAAACCTATCTTAATAATATTCTGATTATCAACATAAAAGTTTTAATTCTTATTTTCTTAATCATTTTTGTGTATCGTTAGCAACTAATTCAATTGGCGAAAGTTTTCTTGTTTTATAAAAAATATCAGTTATTTCCGCAACACTTCTAGGATTTTGTTCAAAAATCCAAAGTTTAATAATTGAAATTGTAGAATTCAGTAATAGTGTTTCTGCATATCTTTGAGGAATAGTGTTGTTAAATTCATTATGACGTTGAACAAAAGCATCAATTGATTCTTCAAACTTTTTTAAAAAGACTTCATCCAAACATACTATTTTAAAAGACTGCATATGATTAGCTATATAGTTAAATATTTTAGGCATACCTTTACCTAAACCACAAGCCACCAAATCTGAATCCAATAATTTATCAAAATTATTCAGGAGATTTTGTTCAATAGAAAGAATAAAATCGTTGAAATCATCATAATTCAAATAAAAAGTACCTCGATTTAAGTTTGCTTTTTTAGTAAGCTCTGAAACAGATACTTTATCTAATCGTTTGCTTTTGATTAGTTCTGCTAAAGCAGAAATTAGTTTATCGCTTGTCTTCTCTTTTATTGTCATAAATCAACACCATCTATTTTTTTGTTCATTGTGATATTACATTTTTAATATATATTATAACTATGAAAATATTAATAATATATACTTACCCTCATCATGACAGCCTAAACGGATCAATTTTGAGTGTTATTCTGAAAAATTTGAATAATAATTATGATATAAAAGTTATTGATTTATATAAAGACAAATTTAATCCTGTGCTATATTTTGATAAACAGAACAAGCGTCGAGAACTATTTTTGGCTAATGAAACTAAAAAATATAGAGAAGCTATTTCTTGGAGTGACCACTTGATTTTTATTTTTCCCATATGGTGGAGTAGCATGCCAGCAATTTTAAAAGGATTTATAGACAAAATATTTGTACAACAATTTGCTTATGCTTATCAAAAAAATAAAATAATGCCAAACAAGCTATTACGCGGTCGTACAGCTAGTATTATAGTGACACACGATACACCATGGTTTTTGGCCAAATATATACAAAAGGATTATGGGAAAGTATTGAAAAGACAAATACTCGAAAATATGTGTGGAATTAAGGTAACACATTTTATATCATTTTCAAATACTCGAAAAAGTAGTTTAAAACAACGTAGCGTATTTTTAAATAAAATTAGCCTATTCGCAAGAAACATTAAATAATTAATTCATGACAAATTATCAGTATCATTGCAGTTAATAGAACGTATGTAAATTAATTAAATGGCCCCCACATTTATGTTAAATAGTGGGAGCCATTAAATATCGTATTTCTATAAACAAAATCACATTGTTTTGCAATCTAGCTATTTTTTATTGTTCACCAAACGGTTGAGGTCTTTTTACTCAAGAGTAAATTTTCATCACGTTCACCCTCAAATATCAATTTAATTTTACCGTTAGAATGATTGATTAAGTTAATCCAGATTGCTGTTGTTTCAGTAATATTACCTTTTTTTTCTCTAGATTTTGAATCAGGTTTTCCATGCTCATGAACGATATTCAAGTACATACTGACCTGATTGCTGGTATATGGTTTATTGGAATCCAAACTTTCTCCAGCAATTAGTTCTTTATAATCTTTTTCTGTCCATGCTTTAGATTTTTTTTGGACATTTTCATTTATTTTTGAATCTTTGATAAAATAAGTTATTCCGAAACACAAAACTAACAGTACCAAAAACATTGATGCTACTTTTTTCATTTATCATGTACTCCTACTATCAAATTCAAAAAATATCGTCGTTCGTTACAATTTTTTTATTGAATATTTTTTGGATCGGCATTTTTACCATGTTTTTCAATGAAGTCAGAAACTGTATTAAAATAAAACCAATGTTCTTGCACGAAAGAATCAAAAGTTAATTCTAAATCATTCTTATCATTTTCAATGTTGAGATTAACAAAAGTATACGATGTACCAAAAGAACTTTTAGCGTTCATTTTATCTGTATAGCTTAAATTTTTATAATTGGTTATCCACGTTTCAAAATCATCTAAGGTCCATACAGTAAAAAAAACATTGGATGAATTTGTGCCGTTCATCATGTCATTACCATATGGAACAGAAAACACATGGCGAACGTCCTGTGAATGTTGTACGTCGTTATTAGATTTATCTGTGTTTATGCTAGTTGAAAAAGTTGTACTAACTGACCAATTTTTAGACTGTTTATTTTCTTGAAATGATACAAAATGATATATAAGCATTAAAGCCAATACTGATAATAGTATTATTTCAAAAATCAAGATAATATTTATTTTTCTCTTCATAATTTCTAGAAAGTACCAAATCAAATATCATTTTATTGAAAAAAGATAAAATGAATGTTTCTATATGGTAACATTTAACTGACTTTGCTTCAATTTGTTTTTTCTTTTTATTATTTTATAAACTAACATACCAATAATGAAACCAAAAAAACCAGGTATAATCCATCCAAACCCAATACTAGCGAATGGTACAATACTTTGATATGCACCAAAATGAAGTACACCTTTAGTATCATGATAGCCGATGAAATATTTGAATGAAGCTGCAAACGGTGCATTAGCTATACCATCCATAATTGCTGGTATCAAAACAAATAGCATGGTTGGCCAATAAACAATACTAGACTTTTCAAATAGTGGTGATAGGAGTCCTAATAAAATTAACGTAATAGCAATAGGATATAAGAAAAGCAAAATTGGTAGGCCCCATGCAATAATATTGTTCAGTCCAAAATTAGCTGAAATAAATGACATAACAATAGTAATTAATAACCAATTTTTATAACTGATTTTTGGAAAGATATGATTAAAATCCTGAGCAAAACTAGCCGTTAACCCTATCGCAGTCGTCAAAACAGCTAAAGTACCCATCACAGCTAAAAAGGCCCCACCAAACGTACCAAGATAATGATTCGTAATTTGCATTAATGCAATTGTACCATTTTCTGATAAATTAAAATGAGCTAAAGATGTAGCGCCGAGTATGATAAGACCCACGTAAACAAACGCGATACCTGCTATGGCAATAATACCCGTTTGCGCAGTAATTCTAGCAATGTCTTGTCGTTTATTGAATCCCATGGTTTCAATAGCCCGAACAATAGTAATGCCAAAAGCTAAAGCAGCAATTGCATCTACTGTGTTGTATCCCTCAAGAAATGCTGACGAAAAAGCTTTTGTTTGGTACATTTGTTGTGCAGCATGATCAAAACCACCCATTGGTTTAAAAATAGCCAAGATAAAAATAAGTCCGAGTAAAATAATGAATATTGGATTCAAATACTTACCGATATATTTGGTTAAATGTTGTTCACGTGATCCTAAAAAATACACAACACTAAAAAATATGGCTGAAAACGTAATTTGTCCTGCTAGTTGCCAACTATTAGGTAACCACTGTGCAAAGCTCAAAGAATATGCAACAGTCGCAGTACGTGGCGTAGCAATCATAGGTCCTAAGGAAACATGGACAGTAATCAAGAAAAAAATTGCGAATACCTTGCCCAATGGCTTAGCAAGATCATAAATACCTGTTGACTGAGTTTGAGATAATGAAATTAATGCCATCAACGGTATTACCGTTGCACTTAGTAAAAATGCAACAGTTGCCGAAATCCATTGATTACCGGCTAGTTGTCCTAAATGAACAGGAAAAATTAAATTTCCAGCACCAAAGAACATACCAAAAATTAAGGAAGATAATAGTAAAGATTTTTTAATATTTAGTTTTGTAGTCATATTTTATTCTCCATTTTCAACAATATATCGTCTTCTATACGATATGACTCGATACAAACCACCCACAGAACCAATCATTTTATACGCCTCATTTTTATTTTGACAATGAAAAAGCCCGTTAATTGTTACATAACAATTAACGGGCGAATTTCGCGGTACCACCGTTTATTAACTACTAAATTTCATTAGTGTTTTCTTAACTACGGGTCATTAAATGACCGATAGCCATGCACTATAACGGTTGCAACCGGCTAATACTCAAAGATAAATCGTACTAGCTTTCTCCAGAACTACTTTCAGTTTCATGTCTGACATCCTCACATTTACCGGATGCTTTCTGTAACAAAACATAAAATTTACTCTTTCTTTCATCGAAAAATAACTCTGAATAATTATAAGCTAAAAATCAAAATTTGGCAAATATTATAATTAGTTTAATTGTTTCAAACCAATTCCTGTGAAAGCGGAAATAGCTGACATAACTGGTGAAAGAAGTGCAAAAAATGTAAATGGCACAAATGCTAATACCGGCACACCCAAAGTTTGTGCCGCAAAAGCCCCGGCTACACCCCACGGCACAAGATAATTCGCTACTGTTCCACTGTCCTCAATTGTTCTCCCCAAAGCAAGACTAGATAAGTGAACACGAGTAAAGCTCTCTTTAAATAATTGGCCAGGTAAAATTGTTGCCAAATACTGTTCACCAACCAAAAAATTAGCGCTAATTCCAGTTAACAAAGTAGCTAAAATAACTGAGCTTTGTGAATGTAAATGTTTTACAATTGGAGCCATAACAACTTTTAAGATGCCTAACCCATCTAATAATCCACCAAGAGCCAAAGCTAACATTATCATCATGACGGTATCCATCATTGCTGATATGCCACCACGATTCAGTAACAATATCAATGTAGCATTGTGACTTGTTGTTTTAAAACCGTGGATTAGTAAATCAGCATAAGCAGATACGCTATGATTTATCAAAAAAGCAACACTAGAAACTAAAATATTAATCATTAAAGAAGGAATGGCAGGTATCTTAGCCCATGAAGTAATCACCAACACGAGCAATGGTACAATAGCCCACCATGTTGGCTTTAACAACGGTAATAACAAAGCGATTTTTTGTGTTGTGCCTGGAACAGAATGATGGCCTAATCCCAGTATAATTGTTACAAGAAATGTTACACCAAAAGCAGGTAATGTTGTCCACATCAAATTTTTAATATGCGCAAATAAATCTGTTTCAGAAATCGCACTTGCTAAATTAGTAGAATCTGATAATGGTGAACTTTTATCACCAAATATCGCACCAGATAGAATTGTTCCAGCAATAAGTGCTGGGTTTAACCCCATTAATGTGCCAACGCCCATTAAAGCGACACCAACAGTTGATAGCGTTGTGAAAGCACTACCAATCAAGGTACCCACTATAGCAGTAGTCAGTAGTGCAGTAGGTAAGAAAAATTGTGGATTTAAAATCTTAAATCCAACCCAAACCATAGTCGGAATAACACCGGTAGCAAGCCATAAAGCAATCAAAGATCCTATTAGTAAAAATAAAAATAATGGTGCTATACCGGTAGTGATACCACTAATTAATGCCTTTTGACTTTCCTGCCAGCCTATTCCTTGAAATCGAGCAATAATCATAATAAAACTGATTGCTAGAAAAATCGGCACAATAGGTGATAAACCAAACCCGATAACACCTGTTGATAAGATAATTATCACACTTATCAATATTATTGTTGACAGTTGTGTGCCTAACGTTTTTTTCATACTATTCTCCTCTAATTTTTAAATATTATATCAATAAAAAACGCCCTTGCTGCCTTTATAAACAGAAGGAACGAATTCAAAATCTGCACAATATCCGTATGTGTAGACACGTGTTGTGTTACTAAATTTCATCTTAAATCTGTATAACATACTGCTCAATAATATAATATAGACTTACAATTGTCAATAAGAATATGACTGTTAAATCTTAGGTATGCTTATTTCGCTCTAATTCTAAAAATAATAAACACTAATTGCACAGAGTAGTCTAACACCTTAGGCCTCGAACACATTACTTTATAATACATTGTATTTCATCATAATAAAAAGAGTACCAAATTAATTAGAATTTTTCTAAATCTTTTGGTGCCCTTTAAATTCAGTGAACATCTGTATTTTTTTGAAATCAAAACTTGATCTGCAATATCTTACTGATAACTATCTGTATGGTAAGATGTTTCTACAAATACACCTGTTTCGGTTTCTATTTGAAATAGTGGTCGATGTTTAACCTCAGTGAATATCTTACCGATATATAATCCAACAATAGCGATAGCAATTAAATTAATACCACCAAGTAACCAAATAGAAATCATCAACGAAGACCAACCAGCTTCCGTGTTGCCAATAAGTTTTTCGAATACAGTATACAATATTTCGATACTGGCGATGCCTACCACAAACAAACCTATACTAAACAATAAACGAATCGGTTGAACACTGAAGCTTGTTATTCCATCAATCGCAAAGCTCAACATTTTTTTAAGTGGATATTTCGAAGTACCTGCTTGACGTTTTCCACGTTCATAAAATACTTTATCCGACTGATAACCAACGAGTGGAACCATTGCTCTTAGAAAAACATTGCGTTCGGGTAATTTAAGTAGCGCCTTGACTGCCACGCTGCTCATTAATCTAAAATCAGCATGGTTAGGAACCATTTCAACCCCTAAGAACCCTGCTATTTTATAGAAAGTCAATGCCGTATTACGCTTAAACCAAGTATCCTCTTTTCTACTAGACCTCACCGCATAAACAATTTCATTACCTTCATTGTATTTAATAATCATTTTTTCAATGATATCTGGATTATCTTGCAAATCAGCGTCCAACGTAATAATAATATCTGCTAACTTGATACTTTCTGACATACCAGCTAACAATGCCGACTGATGTCCAAAATTACGAGACAATTTGACACCAATTAAATCCGAATTCATTAATTCTTTTTCCTGAATAATACGCCATGTTTCATCTTTTGAACCATCATCTACGACAAGAATAAAGCTGTCATGACTAATAAGATGTGTATCTATAAGATGTTCTTTAATTTCATTTAACTTAGATAATGTTGTTGGCAAAACCTCTTGCTCATTATAAGCTGGTAAAATAAGTCCCAATCTTGGTATTTTTGAACGTGAAAGCATATTTAAACTACCCCTTTCCTATTATTGATAAATGCTTGATAGATCGTATAATGTACTTGCCTGTGTCTGACCACCCATTTTTTGTGTTTGTGTACTATTCGTTGTACTACTGTATGAAATCTTAGTTCCATTTTTCTTGACCCAAGATAGTATTTTACTAATTTGACCACTTGATGTTTTACTATTGTTGCCCATTACGAAATACTTAAGTTGTCCAGATTTGACTAATGCTTTAAATTCTGAAAGGGTCATCGTTGGATCAGTGCCATTATAGCCACCAATGGCCATGACTGATTTACCAGATTTAATGATATATCCAGATGCAGAATTAGAATCTGTTGTAGCAAACAAATACTTAGCATTCCCTTGATGTTGCTTGGTGTAACTCAGTAACTGATTATTTACATCACCACCCATGTCACTACTTCCCTGTTGACTTAACAGTGAGGGGCTTGCTGCTGGTATAGCAGCTGAATTGTGTGATAATGTTGGTGTTAATGACCACCAACCTGCCATAGCTAAGATACCAATAGCAGATAATAGGATTTTTATCCTATTATTCATCTGTCTAGGCATCAACCACCAAATTGCTAGAATGATAGCCATAATAATCAAAATAACACTAATCACAGGATAGTATGACCATACATAATAAGATTGTAAGAGCAGCGTAGACAATACAGCAATACTAATCAAAATTCTAGAAAATAATGCGTGTTTACTATTATTGGCTGACATCTTTACAACTGCTGATACACCAATAGCTGTTAATGCAGCTATCGCCGGCGCCAACATGATTGTATAGTATGGATGGAAAAAACTAGCAACCGAGAAGAATCCATATACTGGAACAAACCAGCCAGCCCACAACAGTACTTCTGATTGTTCTTCGGAAATATGATACCATTTAGCGCCACGTTTTCTGAAGCCAAACCAGCCAGCAATTAATCCTAAAATAGCTAGTGGTAGATACCAACCAATTTGTGATCCCAAATCCGATTGGAAAAGTCTAAATGGTCCTGCACTCCCAATAGCAAAAGCACTGTTACCGCCACCTTGCATGTTCCCAGTTGGTTTACCTTGTTTGCTTGCTGCTATGCCTTTGCCCTGTTTCACGTTTTTATTTGGCGGCGTGCCCGTTGGTTTTTTCCCAGTTGGCGCTGTTCCTCCAGGAGCTTTACCAGTTGGCGCCTGTCCAGGCATTTTGCCATTTGCCTTTGAGTTACCTGATTTTTTAGCTCCCGGCATTGTCTTATTTGTTCCGGATTTAGACGACTTACTGGTGTTCCCCATACCTGGGAAAGCTCCACCTGTACCAGTAGATTGCCCCAGCAATCTTTCAGTCCCATTATAACCAAAAGCTAATTCCAATAATGAATTTGATTGAGAACTACCAATGTATGGTCGGTTAGATTTATCCACCGAATCAACTGCTACTGGATATGCTAATGTAAATATTGATAAAGAGGCTAAACCAACGACAAGCCAAGCAAGCTTCTTTTTCCAAGGTAATTTAATTGCTACCCAATAGAATACAAGCATCGCTGGTAATATCATAAATGCTTGTAGCATTTTAATATTGAACCCAACACCAATTAGACCAAAGCTGATAATAACTAACCAAACATTTTGTCGACTAACTGCCTTTTGAAGAGTAAATACGGCCAGCAACAGAAAGAACACAAGAATTGCATCCATATTATTTGTACGACTATTAGCAACGACCGTCGGCGTTAACGCTAAAACCAAAGCACCAATTCGTCCTGCCCACAAGCCAAATTTTGGTACCAGTAGTTTGTACATTAGAAAGATTGACCCAATGCCAGCTAATACACTAGGCAACACCACGGACCAACCGTGAACACCAAATATCTTAGCTGATATAGCCATAAACCACAAAGCTACTGGCGGTTTGTCAACTGTTATAAACCCTGCTGGATCAAACGCACCGTACCAAAAATTAGACCAACTTTTTGTCATTGAGGTAATAGCTGCTGTGTAGTAACTATTCGCACTACCCGCGTCCCAAATGCCCCAACCATACAGAAAAGCGCCTAGTAATAATA
This sequence comes from Leuconostoc litchii, assembly GCF_008107645.1. Classification (GTDB taxonomy): domain Bacteria; phylum Bacillota; class Bacilli; order Lactobacillales; family Lactobacillaceae; genus Leuconostoc; species Leuconostoc litchii. Next base: position 517,500 of record NZ_SDGY01000001.1, read on the forward strand.
CACTTACTAAATACCAATCTGTCTTTTGCCTTTTTTTAACTTGCAAAACCAATACCTCCTTTGGATAGATTTATTTTAGTTGAGTATGTCTATATGTAGATTAAATAAACGTTAACTCAAAATTAAAATATGACCAAGTTCTTCTATATCATTCTTTTTTATTAAAAAAGCCTACCTTAACTTTGATTAATTAAGAAATAAGCATTTTATAATTAAATATATTTATTTTACTCAAATGTTAAATGGTAGTTTTTATTAGCTTTCTCCCAATTTTCAAACAAATCATCATGTTTAGCATGCTGAAGATGGCGATATTTAGTTAGTAAATAATCTTTACGCTTTCCTATTTCAAAATATGCAATTGCACCCTGCTTATTATTATTCGTGTTTATTTTAACAACCACAAGTTCCATGCTAGCATTGGGATTAGGCAATCCCACGTTTAATGTAACAAAATTAATATAAGCCATATTTACTTGAAAATCCTGCCACAAACTATTTGTTTCTTCGTTTTCTAAATCTTTCTGTAGCCATAAAGTATCATAGAAAGTCACCTCTTCATTATATTTATTATTAATAATATTATAAATAATAAGATCAAGCTGTGACTTTAAAAATGAATATACAATAGATGTATCATTAATCATAATTGGACCATACCCTTAATTTAAATTCGTAACATCATTATATATACGTAAAATTAAAGCAAAATTATATAAAAAACAACTCACAATACTGTGAGTTGTTTTTTAATGCATCTATTTAGTGGTTTTTATTCTTGATAACAACCGACGATATTTATCTAATTCAGTTACAATCAAAACTGTCAACCCAGTAATAATAATAATTAACCAATCATTAACAGATAATGCGGCTGTTGAAAAGACTACTTGCATCATGGGCACATATGTGAATATTACTTGTAAAACAATCATTGCTCCAATTGCTCCAAAAGCCATTGGATTTGTCCAAAATGATTTACTTAACGCTGGAGCTTCTGTTCGAATATTAAACATATAGAAAATTTTACCAAATATAATAACATTAACAGCCATCGTACTTGCTACTGAAAATCCAGTAATGTTATTAAGATGTTCAAATATAACAAGAGCTACAGCAGCAATGATAACACTAACATAAATCATTTGGAACACATCATAACGACTCATCAATTTAGCTGATGATTTTCGTGGTTTACGCTTCATGATACCTGGCTCAGCTGGCTCAAATATGAATGCCAATTGCAACGTTAAAGCTGATACCATATTAATCCATAGTAACTGTGTAGCAGTTAAAGGCATTGGTTGACGGAGCAATATGCTAAAAACAACAATCAACCCTTCCGCAAAACTAGTTGGTAACAGATATAAAATAGTTTTCTTAATATTGTCGTACAACCGGCGTCCTTGTTCAATGGCTACTTTAATTGTCGAAAAATCATCGTTAGCTAAAACCATATCGGCAGAATCTTTAGCTACATCAGTTCCTTTTATGCCCATAGCAACACCAATATCAGCTTTTTTAAGCGCTGGTGCATCATTAACACCATCACCAGTCATAGCAGTCACTAATCCATTAGCTTGATAAGCAGCTATAATCCGTAATTTATCCTGTGGCGTTGTTCGTGCAAAAACATCATATTTTTGTACTTTTTTAATTAACTGCTCTTCTGACATTAATTCAATTTCAGCACCAGTGACCGTATGAATAATGTCAGCTAAGCCTAGCTGTTTTGCAATTGCCTGCGCTGTATCCGGGCTGTCTCCTGTAATCATTTTCACACGAATACCTGCCTCCCGCATATCTCTGATGGCATTTACAACCTCAGGACGTGGTGGATCTATAATCGCCGCTAAACCTAAGAATTTTATCCCCTTAGAAGCTAGTATATCATGATCAAATTCTATTATTTCGGAGGGGACATCGATATATCCAACTGCGATGACGCGCTTACCTGATTTTGCAAAACGTTGTGCTACTTCTGACCAATAGTTTCTATCAAAATTCGAATCATTTTCAGACAACGTAAACAATTTATCAGGAGATCCTTTTATTGCAATAAAATGATTGCCTTGCTTATTTCTGACTAAACGTGCCATATAGCGGTATTCTGAATCAAACGGAATACGATCAAGTTCTTCTAATTTAGGTTCTTTTTGTCCAAAAGCTTTATAGTATGCTGATAAAAAGGCAGCATCAGTAGGTTCACCATTGATATTCCAAACACCGTCATCATTTGTTAAAAATGTATCGTTGGCTTGATGGCCCATGGTCAAAAACATTTCTAACTTTTTATCTTGCGTAGCATTGACAACTTCATTATTGAGAATAACATCCCCATTTGGCGCATATCCTGTTCCGGTAACTTTATAATGATTTTGACCAATTACGATATCTTGAACAGTCATTTCATTTTTAGTTAACGTACCAGTCTTATCAGATGCAATAATATCTATCGCTCCCAAGGTTTCTGCCGCAGGCAGTGTTTTAACAATAGCATTCTTTTTGGTTAATTTCTTAACACCCGTGGCCAATATGATTGACGTTGCCGCAGGTAGCCCTTCTGGCATCGCCCCAACAATCATAGCAATAATCGCCATAACTAAGGTTGTTGTATCATAAATTTTCAGGAACCAGCCCAACCCAAACATGATAATGGCAACAGCAATAATTAACCATGAAATACCATGTCCCAAACTATCTAGTTCTTTTGTCAGTGGTGATTTTTTATTTGATACATCAGCTACACTTTGAGAAATTTGCCCAATTTGTGTATTCAAACCAGTACCTACTACAACACCTGTTGCACTACCATTAGTAACAGCAGTTGAAGCATAAGCCATGTTACTACGCTCAGCCAGTGGAATATTTCCTATTAACGTAGATTCACTTTTAAGTACCGAATCAGCTTCACCGGTCAATGACGACTCTTGAATTCGCAGATTGTCAGCATCAATAATCCGTAAATCAGCTGGTACATTATCTCCAGCCTCCAAATACACTAAATCGCCTAACACCAATTCCCTGGATGGTACATCATATCTATTGTTATCACGAATTACTGTAGCGTCAATGGATAACATATTTTTAATTTTATCTAAGGCATTACTAGCATTAACCTCTTGCAAATAGCCAATAATTGCATTAATCACCACGACTAAACCAATGACAATCGCATCGGCATAATGTTGCATGAATAAGGTCAGTGAGGCGGCAACTAATAAAATGTATATAATGACATTGTTAAATTGCTTTAAAAAAATAAGCCACTTAGGCACAACTTTTAAATTTACTTCGTTGTATCCATACTTGTTTAACCTAGATTCAACCTGTTGCTCATCCAATCCAACAGGATAATTTGCTTCTATGGTTTGAATGACATCAGACCAGTCTTTATTGTGGAAATTTGTTGAGGACGATAACGGAACGTCGTCGTTAACCTCTTTCGAATCTGTACTCATAATTGTATACTCCTTTAAGAGAAAATATTCTTTGCGTCTTGCTGTTTAAGGTTGGCCGCTAGAAATATTAAATCTAGTAAGTCAGTTTCCCACGCACATGCGCCGCTACTCCCGCAAGGTTATCAATTATGAACAAATTTTAGCTTGTAATTTATTTTATCATGGGGTTGTTTCACTGTCTAATCATATGCTTTTACTTCTCAAACGAATGAAAAACATCACAAATATAATCAAGGCAATGGCAAGTAATGTCCACAAAAAGTTTTCAAATCCAATAGCTAAGCCTCCACGTTGTGAACCATACAACGCTGCTACGGTTGTTCCTAATGCGCCCATAAACATTTGGGAAGACTGTAAAATAGCCGTAGCATCAGTCTTTTTATCAATGCTTAGCTCATTAATTGATGCAGTCATGCCTATGCTAAAAGCTAGGTTACGACCCAAAGTAAAAATCATGTACATTATAATAAAAGCCGAAAAATTCAGACTCTTAATAAAGTAAGCCATTACTAAGAGGCTGCTGGCAAAAACAGTATTTCCCAAAAGTAGCGGCACTTTATTACCGTATTTATCATACAAGTGCCCAAAATAAGGATTCAAAACACCACCTAATAGCGTACCAGGTAACAAAGAAATACCTGCCCAGAAACTAGATGTATGGAGCACATTTTGTAAATAATTCGGTAACAAAAGATTGATTCCCAGATTAGCAAACATATAAAGCACAACTGGAAACATTAACATTGAAAATTTATAATTAGAAAGCAGTCTGATATTTAAAAAAGTTTGTTGTGATGTTAATGATCTAAAAATAAATGCTCCCAATGCTAATAGCATAACGATGAGTAACCACACATTTACCGTGCCTTTTCCTAATTGGTTAATTAAAATTAGTGCTGTTGTAAGCGTCACTGATAACATGCCAAACGCTAATACATCAAATGATACATTGGATTTTATTTGTTCTCCTGGGATTATTGTTTGCCAACCTAAGATTAAAGATATTAATGGTATTATTAGCAAAATAAAGAATATTGAGCGCCAACCTAGGGTATCAATTAATGCACCACCATATGTTGGGCCAAATGACGGTGCTAAGCTAACGACCATGGCGCCAATACCCATCCATAAGCCTATTTTGGATCCAGGAACTAATCGAACAATCAGATTGAACATTAATGGCATTGAAATACCAGCAGCCATACCTTCTAACACACGTCCTATCAAAAGTATTGGCAAATTACCAGCTAGACCCCCAATAAACGTTCCTATGGTAAATAAAAGTAAACTCATTAGCCATAAAACACGAGGTGAATACTTTTTGTTCAAGTAAGCGCTCGTTGTAATCATAATCGTAACTGAAAGCAAATAGGCAGTCGTTACCCATTGTATAGCGTTTAATGATGTATTAAAGTACTTCGTTAATGCTGGAAAAGTAACATTCATCGCTGTTTCAGCCATAATACCAGAAAAAGAAACCAATGCAACAGCTATAATGGCCATAGCATTTTTTTTTGAAACTTTATTGCCCATTTTTGTCTCCGTCTAATTACTTATTAATTTTGTCGTCTGCAACATATTCCAAAAATTTAATGATAGTTTTTCGCTCTTCTGCCGAAAAAGGTTGCAAAATAACTTCATCATGCATTTGAATTGCATTTCTAGCGATACCATTTATTTTTTCTCCTGCTTTGGTGAGATGTATTTCATTAACTCTTTTATCAGATAATCTTGGTATTCTGATAACAATGTTTTTTTCGACCATTCGGTCTATCATTGTTGCCACCGAAGAAGCTTTGATATGAAACTCTTGTTCGATATCTTTCTGGGTGACGCATTCATTGCTAGCAATAAATTTAATAGCTAGTAGTTGTGAGCCTGTTACACCATGTACTTGCGCTAACATATCTAAATATTTGTTCAGATTACGTTGTCCAATCTTGAATAGTTTTCCAATCGATTTCATTCGCTATGCTATCCCTCTCAATATATTAGTTAGCTAACTAACTAATATATTATCATACACTAAAATAGTATATGATACAACAATAAAAAAGTAGCCCATTTAGGGCTACTTTATGTTAACTTTTAGATGATGAAAATAAACTACTCTTCGGTTAATTTTAAATTTTCACTTGTATTATTTTCTGGATATAACTCATCCGCTGTACCAACTTGAGCTAATTCACCAGCTGTCACTTCACTACCAAATTCACCACCTGTCGTTGCCGAATCCATGTCTAAACTGGTCCGAACTTTATTCGTTATAGCTTGCCGTTGTGCTTTTGTAACACGTTGATAAGATACACCATCATATAGTTCTCCTTGGCCTTGAACCGTGTATGACACAATATTTTTAGTTGCATTAATATAGTTAGTACCTAAAGTTAGCATATCATCAGATTTTAAATTGGAAGCAATATTTTTGGTAGTTGCATTGATGAAATTCAAGTTAACGACCTTTGTCGGATTTTGCTTTATTCTGCGAATAATCTGTTGCAATAAAATACGCTGGCGCTCTGTCCGACCATAGTCACCTTTTGGATCTTGATAACGCATCCTAGAAAATGCTAAAGCGGCTTTCCCATCCATCTTGTGCTGTGTTATATAATTTTTACCATCAGCTGCATACTTAAATGAGCTAGACCCCTGCGTAAATTGATACAAATCTTTACCTGTTTCATGCGCTGTTTCTTGACTAAATGCAAATGTTAGGGGAGACTTTACTGATACACCACCAATTTGATCAACAACATCCCCAAGACCACTCATGTTAACCATAGCAAAATAATTAATTGGAAAATTAAACATTTTCTGAATCGTATCCATAGTAGTACCTACACCATCTCCTAAGGATGCATTATCATCTGATGCCTCTTTAAAAGCATAAGCTGCATTTAACTTTTGCGGGAAACTATTCTCAAATCCAGAAATAGAAGTCATGATATCTCTGGGAATAGAAATTAAAGTAGTTGTTTCTTTCTTTGGATTAACTGTAACAATCATCATTGAATCTGTTAATCCCACGCGATTTCGATTCGTCCCAAAACCACCATCTGTACCAATGTCAGTTCCTAAGACTAAAAACGATATTGGCTTTTTATTCTGAATCAACTTTTCTGCCTTCTTTTCCGAAGAAAGTCCTGTTGACGAATAGGACTTATTAATTGAGTCATTTAAATGATAAAAATAGAATGCTGTATATCCGATAATGGTTGTGAAAACAATGCCAATGATTATCACGAGATATAATTTGATAAAACTACGACGTTTACTATGAAATAGAGCCATACGACTTTTCACAGATGTTTGGCTAATCTCATCTTTTTTCATGATTCCCCACTCCCCTTGTTAACACATTAAAAAAATTACAATGATGCAATGATAATAATTATAACATAGGCGCTTTGAGGATATTAATTAAAAAATAAAATTTTATCATAAAGCAAAGTGAAATTATAAGAGTATTTATATTGTCTTTTTTAATCTTGAATAAATTTTCATGTGGTTTACTTTTAGTAAGTGAAAAGCGAAATTAGAAGGAGGCTTTATGGCTACAATTTATCAACACGGTACTTTGGAATTAATTATGTCTGGCTTATATGATGGCACAACAACGTTTTCATCACTATTGCAATATGGTTCCACCGGTATAGGAACAATGAATCAGCTAGATGGTGAAGTCACCATACTAAACAATAGAATTTTCCAAACAAATACCGATGGTAGAACACACGAAATAACAAATTTAGATTTAACGACACCATTTACTTCTATACATGATCAATCAAAACTATATTATTTTCTTCAGGAAAAATTTTTGGATTTTAATAGTTTGAATCAATTATCTCAAAATAAGCAGAATTGGCATAACTTACCAGCTAGTATACAAATAAAAGGAGATTTTTCAAAACTCAAAGTTCGTGTTGCACCAAAACAAAAAAAGCCTTATCCACCTTTTATTGAAGTAACACGAAATCAGCCAGAATTTGAATATAAAAATGTTAGTGGTACATTAGTTGGGGATTTTGGACCAGAACTTTACAGTGGTATTATGGCGAACGGTTGGCATCTGCATTTTCTTAGCGATAACTATTTAATTGGTGGACATGTTCTTGATTTTTCGGTTCATGAAATGATTGGTAGAGTTGATTTTTTTGAGGAATTAAATATTACATTACCTATTCATAATGAAGATTTTAAAAATCACCAAGCAGACGTTTTAAAGCTTCGAGATGCCATTGATCTTGCTGAAAAGTAAAGTTTACTAAACAAATTAAAAAAGTTCAGTAGTTTTACCAAATTACTGAACTTTTTGTTTAAATCAATTTTATTGAGATAACCCCGCTGAAATTTTATCCAAATTCCATTTCATCATACCGTAGTATGTGTCTGCATTTTGTCCTTTTTTAGCTAAAGAATCTGTATATATTTTTGAATAGATTGGTAAACCGGTTTCTTTTGAAAGCTTTTCCATCGTTTTTGGTGAAACCGAACTTTCCAGAAACAATACAGGTACATTAGTAGCATCTATTTTTGTTAACACTTGTCTCATTTGTTCTGGTGTTCCCTGTGACTCAGTATTGATTTCCCAAATAAATGCTGGAGTAATGCCATAAGCAGCAGAAAAATATTTAAAAGCCCCTTCAGATGTAACTAATAATTTCTTATCTTCGGGTATACTGTCAAATTTTGTTTTTGCACTTTGATCTAACACAGATAATTTTTTAACATACTCTGCTGTACGCTTTTTATAAGTCGTAGCATTTTCAGGATCCTTAGCAATCAATACTTTCTCTATATTTTTAACGTATTTAATACCATTTTGTAAATCTAGCCAAGCATGTGGATCTAATTCATTTTCTTTACCTTTATCAGTTAGTCGTTTAGCGACTACCCCCTTAGAAACTGAAAAGACTTGTTGATCTATCTGTTTTCCAGCATTTTTGTACATTTTTTTAAACCAACCAGATCCACCCGTCTCCAGGTTAAGCCCATTGTGGAATAATATATCAGCTTCTTGAGATGCTACCACATCTTGTGGTTTAGGTTCATATTCATGAGGATCTGTACCACGTGGAACAATAGTATGTAAATTAACCTTATCACCACCAACCTCTTCAACCATATTACCAATAATTGAATTAGTTGCTACAATCTGCAATTTATCGTGTTGACTAGTTTTACCACCTTGACCACTGTTAACAAACCAAAAGACACCTCCTAAGACAATTACAACAATCACAATAGTACTACTTAAACGTTTGATCATATTCAATTTCTCCGCTATATTCTACGTAACATACGCTGACTTTGATAAGTCTTTTTGTAAAACTCGTTTACTTTAGGATCAAGATTTATTTTTAAAAATAATGTTTTGCTTTGGCGAAAAAATGAAAGCAAATGCAAAGAAAATTGCTGCAGTCAACACAATTGCTGGACCTGAAGCCCAATTAAATGTAAAACTAAGATATAAACCAACAACAGATGAAATTACTGAAAAGATTGCCGCCACAATCATCATGTGTGACATCCGGTTGGTTAGTAAATAAGCGGTCGCAGCTGGAGTAATAAGCATAGCAACAATCAAAATAATGCCAACAGTTTGAAGTGCTGTAACAGTGACAAGTGTCAAAACAAGCATTAAAGCATAGTGCATGATTTGTGTTTTAAGTCCATAAGCTTTAGCAAATGTATTGTCAAACGACGTAATGAGTAATTCTTTATAAAAAGTAACAACAAACACTAGTACAATTGAAAATACTATCGCCGTAGTTATTAAATCACTATCTGAGACTGCTAAAACATTTCCGAATAAAATGTGGTGCAAATTCGTCGTCGATTCAGCTAATGAAATTAAAATAAATCCTAGTGCAAAAAAAGATGAGAAAACAATGCCTATAGCAGTATCATTTTTCAATTTAGATTTTAATGTCACAACCCCTATTAACAATGCAGCTAAAATACCAAAAATAGAAGCACCCAGTAATAAGTTAAATCCCAACATATAAGCTACTGCAACGCCTGGCAAAACCGCATGTGATATTGCATCCCCCATTAAAGACATGCCGCGAAGTATAATAAATGAACCAATAATACCTGACATAATACCGACCAATATAGAAGTTATTAAGGCAGTTTGTAAAAAATTATAGTTCGATAAACCTTCGATAAATAGCTGAATACTATACATGATTCTCCTCCTCATTTTCAAACAAAATAGACGATAGATCGCCACTAAATGCGGAGGTGATATTTTCTTTTGTAAAAACTGCTGACGTTGCCCCATAAGCAGCGATCCCTCTATTAACAATTACCAATTTATCAAAATATGTTGTAACTTTATTCAAATCATGATGAACAACAATAATTGTTTTGCCCATGTCACGCCATTGCTTTAATATTCTCATAATATCGGCTTCTGACTTCATGTCAATGCCCACAAAAGGTTCATCTAAAATAATCACATCAGCATTTTGAACAATTGCGCGTGCCACAAAGACACGTTGTAATTGGCCACCAGACAATTCGCCAATTTGCCGTTGACTAAATTCTGATAACTTAACATCAGATAATGCTTTCGTCACTAATTTTTTTTCTTTTATATCAGGAATATTAAATAAGCCCAAATTAGGATAAGTTCCTGTGAGAACTGTGTCAAAAACATTGATCGGAAAACTCAAGTCTAAATTAGCCCGTTGTTCAACGTAGGCTATTTTTTTCAATTGCTGTTCAATTGGCTTACCATGCATTGTCACAATACCGTTTTGCTTATTGATCAAACCCAAAATGCCCTTAATCATAGTTGATTTTCCTGCGCCGTTTGGACCAATAATGCCAGTAATTGCATTAGGCTCAAATTGAACTGATAGGTTCGTGAAAATTGGTTGTCTATCATAGACAACCGTCATGTCGCGGACTTTAATCATAAATACTCTCCTAATGTTCGTCGCATTAAAATCGAGTGTAATTTTTAAAAATTGAATTGTTCTCAGCCAAAACTTTCGTGCACGCAAAAAAGGCGCGTTTAAAACCTACAGTTGAAATAAGTGCGTCGTAACATTCTTTATTTTTGAATTGATGAACTATCAACTGGCCGCTTCTTGGCTGACACAGCTAGTTGATAATTCTCAATACAACTGTATTGTATCATGCTTATTTAAAATAAGCCACAAATTACATTCGTACTATGTTGAATTAAATAACAAATAAAACATAGGTTCTACGCGTCATTGGTAACTTTGATTAATGTGATTACGTTCAAAGTCGATTCTTATTACCTCTATAAATACCTAACATAATAATAAATACACCAAGTAAGGTCACTACGTTTGGCATTTTATGTCCTAAAATAATAATACCCAATACAATTGAAAATACTATTTCCATTGCCTGCGTTGACTCAACATTTGCTAGCTGTTGCATATTATTCATCACTAATGAAGTTGCATGAAAAAATAAACCGGTAGCAATAACACCAGAAAACAGACCAACCAGCAATGTGTTTTGAACTTGACTAAGGGAGGGCCCCCCATTTCTAACATAAACTACCACCGACAAACCTAACCAAGTTGGATATGTGCACACTAGCATACCAAATAAACGTTCAAAACCATTCAATATAAAACTTACTGGCATTACTATACGATTCCCTACTGGATAACTGATTGCAGCAATCACCATCATTAACAAAGCTACTCCAAAATGTGCGATACTCCCTGAACGAAAAAAGTAATTAGCAACAGTTAACGCAACACCAATTAATATCAACAGTAGCCACGGTAAAATTGACAAAGGTATTCTCTGCCGTGACATAGTACTGTTCTTCGTACTAATAACAGGTGCAATTAACACACCTAATACAATAGTAATTTGCCAGACACTGGCTGTTAGCCAACCAGGAAACACATCATTTGCAAAACATAGTGGTATGTAAAATAACACAAAACATAAATGACTGCCAATGAACCAGTGAACTTTATTGCTGTTAATAACTTGTATAACATGTTTAATAGCAATACTTCCCTTAAATAATACACTCATGATTAACAATAACGGCATCATCCATAGATATCTTAAAATAGCTGACCAAATCCATATACCACTACTAGTCGACATTAATTCATTAAGAACAAAAGTTAGGGAAAAGAAAAAAGCTGATAAAATGCCAATGAAGCTAGGCTTTTTCAATAGTTTATGAAACAAGATAACACCCTCACTTTACAAGTTGTTTTTATACAGCATAATGCAATAAAATGTACAATCTTTTTCTGTACTATTCACATACTGATGCTCCACCTGTGCATTAAACTTAGCTAATTCTCCAGCTTTGATTTGATATTTTACATGATCAATAATAACTGTTAATTGCCCTTCAGTAACAATTAGCATCTCAATAGTATTATTAATGTGTGGCGATGCTTTTCTTTTAGACTGATTTTTTAGTGAAATTTTAAAAGTTTCAAAATTATCATTTACAGATGAGCTGAAGGTCGTTTGAATTCGTACTTTCTGATTTTCAGTATCAATGGTCTGTAATTGACCATCTGTAATCAATTCAAAGTCAACAGAGCTTTTTGAAAAAAAATAATTTATAGGAATTCCTAAACCATTAGATATTTTCCAAAGATTATCAATTGAAGGTGAACTTTTACCAACTTCAATATTATGTAATGTTGGCTTACTAACATTTGTTGCTTCTGCCACGTTATCTAGTGTTAAATTTCTTTCTACGCGGACTTTTTTTAAGTTTTCACCGACTAATTTTCCAATCATAAGTATCCTTCTGTTCATTTTATTAAATTAAATTCAATATAATGAATTATATACAACAATTAAATTGATTGCAAGAATTTGTCCAAGTTTACTAAATTTTTCGATGATTCATAATATCTCTAAATAGTAGTGAGCATATTATTTGCTTGTAAAGAAAAAAATTTATATGATGGTTTTGTTTAATTTTAAAAAAAAATAATTACTGAGAGAGCAAAAATGGAACATTTAGATTACAATCAACAACAATATTGGGGTATTGATTCCCAAACACCTTATCAATCACCCATTAAAATCAAAAAATCCGAAACTTCAAATAAAAAACATCAAGCAATAAAAATTAATTTTGATAGCCCAATATTATATGAAGATCGCCCTGTTGGTGAACAATTTTTGCTTCAAGGATCTATGCTATTTGAAGATAAATTATGGCAACTAGAACGTTTTCATTTTCATGATGGTGCTGAACATTTAATTGATGGTCTTCGTCATGACATGGAAATGCATTTTGTTTTTCATTATGAAGAAAAAATTTTAGTGGTTGCGCTCTTCGGTAATGTCAATCCAAGTTCAGAAATAAATATTGCAGCATTATTCAATGAACAAACAGACATGTCATTTTTGAATCATTTACTACCAGAAAAATCAAACTATTTTAGCTATTTAGGTACCTTAACTACACCTCCATTAGGCGAAAACATTCGTTGGATTATCTTAGAAAACGCAATTGACGTCAGTAATACAGATGTGAATACTCTCCACGAGCATTATCCAAATAATTATCGCGATATTCAACCATTAAATAGTCGCATTATCGATTATTTTATTGTTGATTAAAAATACTAGAGGTTTGAATCTTATAAAAGCTGGCAAGAATATAATATGCGAGATAGCAGCATCATTTATTTTGCAAAAATCCACACGTAGTCAATTAGATACTACTTTGTTAATTGCTAATACCGCTATTTTTGTGATTATTCTAAAATTAAAAACAAAAAAAGTAGTAACTATACAAGAATAGTTACTACTTTTTGCGAATGCTATTCAATAACAGCGAATCCGCCGGTCCAACCAATTTGTTCACTAGCTGCCAAACTCATTTGTAAGAATCCTGTCGCCTCTAATTCACGAGCTCGTTTTAAAGGACCAGCATTCAAAACATTTAATGAACTGCCTGCTAAAGCTTCTGTCAATAACTTTTTTCCTTCATCAGCGCCAGCAACAAGAACCGTTGTTGTTTGATTACCCACTCTTCCAGTTTGTAAGGTTGCAGCAAAGTTAGTGTTAAAAGCTTTTAAAACAATAGCATCAGAAAGTTTTTCCTGTAGTTCTTCTGCTGCTGAACTATCTGCCGGAACAACAAGTTCACTCCAAGTTTTAAAATTCAAAGGATTCGTAATATCAACGACAACCTTACCTTTGAATAATTCCTTATATTCTTCAGCAATATTCTCCAAAGCAGAATACGGAACTGCCAAAACAACTAAGTCACCTATATGAGTGGCTTTACTAGATGAAGTAATATAATTGACATCATTTCCAGCCTTATCAAAATTTTGACCAATCGCCTGACCCATATTTCCTTTGCCAAAAATTGTTACTTGCATTATGATATTCCTCACTTTCATTTTACTTACTATCATAACTATAGTACATTTAGAAACTAAAAAACAAGAAGTTGTTTAAAGTAACCTATAAATTAACTAGTCGTTTTAAAATACTTTAATGTAACAAAAATACCAGTATAGCAATAGTCCTGTAGTCCAATATTTTCAATTTATCTTTAACTTTGTGCTTGCGTTTTCCCCTGTTCGTCATTATACAATTTAGTATCGTATATTTTTATAAAAGGTAGATAAATGATGAATGCGATAACGACACAACCGATAGCAAGAACGGCTGCTTTCCAATCCACCGTACTAATGAAAGCACCAATCCCTGCTGGCGATGGCCAAGGTGCTTGGATAACGATGGGGCGAATGATATGAAAATGAATCGCAGCATACGCAACCGATGCTGTAGCCATAGGTGCCAAGAAAAACGGAATAGCTAGATAAGGATTATAAACAATCGGTAATCCAAAAATCAATGGTTCATTAATATTGAAAAATGAAGGTACAATCGATGCTCTTCCTAAGACTTTAAGTTGCTCTGAACGTGCTAATAATGTAATGAATATGCACAATCCTAATGTTGCTCCTGATCCACCTAAGATGGCAAATGAATTATTAAATTCACCAGCAAATGGGATATTCGCTCCATTTGAATTAGCCACCATATTAGCAAGAAAAATAGGTGTGATAAATGCCGATATAATGTTAGCACCATGAATACCCACAATCCATAAAGCATGAATGAGGAATTCAATTATCATTATACCTATCCAAGTACTTGTCATACTAGTAACAAAGCTAAATGGTATTGCGATCATTTTAAAAATATCTGTGCCTAATAATACCAATGCACCGTTGATTGCTAATACAACAAAAGCAATAACAAATGTTGGAATCAATGCTGTAAAAGAGCGTGAAACTCCTTCTGGAACGGCCTCAGGCATTTTAATCGTCCAATTATGCTTAACACAGAATGTGTATAACCATACCGCCAAAATAGCCATGATAATAGCGGTAAAAATGCCACTAGTTCCAATTCTATCAATAGTACTCGTCATTCGGAAACCATTAATAACTTTTTCATCCTTGGTAATGCTATTCAGTAAAACAATTTTACCCCCTTTCATTACTAATTCAGGCAAACACATGAAAAATGCGAATAATGATAAGAACGCACCATTTAATGGAGCAACTTTCAAGTTATCTTCTGTTTGAATAATACGGGTAAGCTCAAAGCCGATTGCTAGACTGAAGTAAACTGCTAGAATACCCATTGTTGCCGTGTTGGCAATCATGTATAAATCACTAAATTTGAAAAATGTTGCATCAAAAAAATTATTCAAAAATGGAAATACTGTGGGCAATATATTCAAAACTAATATCATTGATCCTACAATTGTAAATGGAATTGAAGCCATACCAGCAGCCATGATTGCTCTCACGATTCTATATTGTGCAACTTTAGTCATGGGCTTCAATAGTATTTTTTGTAGAAAATTAAACAAGGGTCCATTTTCCATAACTATTTCATCTCCTTTTCTCTCCAATAACGTCTTGATATTTTAATAATCTCACATAATATTTATCACTGTTGCTTGCAATTAAAGTTATTCTCTTATTAACAATTATAAGTATCACTAATCCAATGAAGAGCAAAATTGATAAAATTAATCGATTGCTCTTGGTGTCATTGATAAAACGAAATAATAGTGTAAATAGTGACGTTGGTGTACTAATTATTAATAACATATTTACTAACAACTGTATCCTAAAAAACATTTTGGAGTAAACCAGTTGATTAGTATGCTGTCCGAATAACTTAATTTGTTCAATAACTGTTAACGAAATAATGACCATCAACCCCACCGGTAAAAAAACTATAGGCGTATTTTTCATGATCAAAGCCCAATACAAATTGACAAATAAAAATAAAGCCGTTACATATCGTATTAACATAAAGCGATTATACTGCATGCTTTTTAGACTCATGTCTTTACGATTATTTTCTATTGCGCTTTGTAACTGCTTATCGTCATCCAGTATCTGTTTCTGTTTGTGTATCGTTGCTGTTTTCAATATTTTGTACCTCCTCATAAAGATGCTGCATCTCAATAGCCATCTCTCTCAAAGTCATTGTTGTCATTAAATGATCTTGTGCATGAACTAAAATGACTTCCATATCGATTTTATTGCCACTAGCATAGTCTTTTAATAATTGCGATTGAGCCTTATGTGCCAGTAATAACTCATCATTTGATATTTTCAAATCTTCATTAGATTTAATAAAATTACGTTTTCGCATCTCATCAAATGCCTGGTGAACCAGTGTTCGTGCATTACCACTATGCAAAATAATTTCAAATGCTACTACTTGAATTTCCTCTGAATTCATGCAGATGTACCTCCTTCTATCATTGATAAAAACGTATCTCTAAATTCTGAAAAACTTTTTGATATAATTAAATCGTTTTGCTTCTCTACATCTTCTGTTAACCGTACAATTGCTTGTGTTGTTTCGGTAAGGCCTCTATTATTCCAATAAGATGGTGATAATAAGAAAACAAACTTTATATTGGGATATTCTTCAGACCATTTTAATCCTTTAGGTGTAATACCAATAGCAATTTTAGGCACATGGCTCATTGGTATTGCTGGATGTGGTACGACAATAGTATCACTAAATGTAATTGCACTTAGTGCCTCTCTTTGATTGATTTGTTTCAGTAACTCATCCTGAAAATCTTGAGTTTCTTCAGAACTAATCTTTTCAATTAATTCTTTTAATACCGTATTTTTATTCGTAGGTGTATGCCATATTTTAAATCTGGAGTCACTTGCAAATTGATCAAAATAGTTAAAAGTTGGTTTAGTATCAATTTCTCTATCGGTGATGAATTTTTTCTGTTTGGCATGCATTCGCTGATTATCTAGGTATTGATTTAGTTTCTGAACGTCTGTCTCTGTTAAAAATACGCTCACTTGAATCACAGGAACCTTAAAAACCTGCGTAGAAAGATCAATAGTACTAATGATTAAGTCAATGTTATTTAAAATACTATCATCAATTTCATAATATCCCTTGATATCAACAATATTTAAGTACTTACTGAATTCCTTTTCAAGACGATTATTTAGTAACTGCGCAGAACCATAACCTGTTGCACAAATAATTAGGGTTCTAGGTTTGTTAAGGTTTTTATACTTTTCCACTGTGGCCAGTAAATGAAGCACCAAATATGCAATTTCATCATCATTAATATCAAATTGAGATAGATACGAAGACCATTTAATATACCGTTTGGTATCTGTAAAATAGTTTGAATAGTTTGTTTTTATCTCCTTTAACAATGGATTTTTTAATTGAATACCATTTTCAAGGCGCACAATCATGGGCTTCAGATGCTCTATCAAATTTTTTTCAAGATCGTAATCTTTACTAACAGGATAGGCACTTTCTAATTCAATTTGTTCTAATACATGTTCAACTTCATGTTGTAGAGTGCCATCGTCTGTTAGTTTGCCAGTTTTACCGTGCGCTAATAGTTGAATTGTTAAATAAGCAACTTCACTCTCAGGAACTTTAACATCTAGGCTATTTTCAATACGAGTAAATATTTTTTCAGATACCTCGTAAAAGGTACGCTGTTCATAACTAGTGTTCAATACTACTGGTTGCAAGATAAAACCACTATCTAGGCGTTCAATACTTAAGGCAATATATAAAACAATATTTTGTATTGTAAAATCAGTGAGATAAATACCTGATTCACGACACTCGTCAAGGACGATAATAGTCAGTTGATCAAAACTTATTGTTTTGAAAAATGATTTATTCTTCATGTAATGTTGTAAAGAATGCTCACTATGACTAAAAAAGTAATCTAAAATAAAATGACGTCGATCACGCTCTAACCCGCTAATGAAAATACCTGTATTAGCCTTGCTTTCGATGGTAATTCTGTATGGTAGTAATTCTTTTCGAATTACTGCCAAGTCCTTAGATAGAGACGATCTTGTCACAAATAATCGATCAGCTAAATCATCAACTCTAATTTTTTTATTTTCAATGATCAGCTTGTTCAATATATACTTTTGACGATCAGCTATATTACTACTATGATCTTTATTTGTATGTTCTTGTAGTAATGAACAATGTTTATTCAAAAACAAATCAAACGTCACTGGATGCAAGATTTGTAATCGATATCCTACACTAGGCTTCGATTCAATCCTGGCACCTTGATTTTCTAATTGTTCTTTTAACACTTTAATATAACTACGAATAGATCTAGGTGTTAATGACAAAATGGTAGATAATTCTTTACTAGTCACAAAACGATCTGGATTGTCCGCTAAATAAATAAGTAAATCTTGCTCTTTTTGTTTCATTATCTAACCTCACAGCACCTCAATCTCAGCAACTTTTAAATATTGTCCTGAACTAAATTCGCCATACCTTCAATTCCTGTTGGAATCGGAATGTAAGCCTTAAATGGAATAGAAACTACTGGTCGTCCTACTTCTTCCCCAATTTTCTTAAATCCATCAAGATACATTGTTGTTTGTGGGCTAATTAAATATAAGTCAAAATTGCGACTACGAATAGCTTCTTCTCCTTCAGTTGCAGTAATAGCATCCACTTCAATGTCTATATCTTTATTTTTAAAATAATCTGTTGTCTTTTTAGCCATCATTGATGATGACATACCTGCTGCACAGATAATCAACGCTTTTTTCATGGTGTTTCTCCTTCTTAATTAAGATTTTCACCGTTAGACGCAATCACATCTTTAAACCAATAAAACGAGTCTTTTTTACTTCGCTCCAACGAACCTTCGCCTTGATTATTTTTATCAACATAAATGAAACCATAACGTTTTTCCATTTCACCAGTACCCGCTGATACCAAATCAATGCAACCCCAAGGAGTATATCCCATCAAATCAACACCATCTTCAGTCATTGCTAATTTCATTTGACGAATATGTTCTCGCAAATAGTCAATACGATAAGCGTCATGTATTTGTCCATCAGCGTCACGCTTATCATAGGCACCAAATCCATTTTCCACAATAAACAATGGTAAATGATATTTGTCGGTAAACCAATTTAGTGCGTATCTTAGTCCCTTAGGATCAATTTGCCATCCCCAATCACTCGCCTCTAAGTAGCTATTTCTTACTTGACTATTTTTCGGTGTCATATTATCGAATGAATAACCTTCTTTTTTAGAAATAGCATGAGACATGTAGTAACTAAAACCGATGTAATCAACCGTGCCCAATTTCAAATCTTGTAAATCTTGTTCAGTGATTTCAATGTTAAATCCTTTGCGAGACCAATATTTAGTTAGAAATTCTGGATATTCACCATGGACATGAACATCCGCAAAGAAATAGTTTTTTTCCATAGCTTTCTGAGCTGACAAAACGTCATCTGGATTCATTGATGCAGGATATATTGGTCCCATTGCAATCATGCAGCCAATTTCAAAATCAGGATTAATTTCATGTCCAATTTTCACAATACGAGCACTTGCCACTAGTTCATTATGTGCCGCTTGATACATACCCTCTTCGCGATTTTCTTCTGATTGAAAATGAAGGCCCGAATTCGTAAATACTAAAAAGTCGTTATCATAATTAGCCTGATTATTAATTTCATTAAATGTCATCCAATATTTAACCTTATCTTTGTACCGATTCAGGCAAGTAGTGGCAAATTTAACAAATAAATCAATGACCTTACGATTTCTAAAACCACCATATTCAGTAACCAGATGATAAGGTAATTCAAAGTGTGATAGTGTAATTACTGGCTCAATACCATTTCTGATAAGTTCATCAAACAAATCATCATAAAACTTTAACCCAGCTTCATTTGGTTCACTTTCTTCTCCTGTAGGATAAATACGCGTCCAAGCAATCGATGTGCGAAAACACTTAAAACCCATTTCTTTAAATAAGGCAATATCTTCTTTGTAACGGTGATAAAAATCTATTGCTTCATGGTTTGGATAATATTCTCCCGGAACAACACCATCAGTAATAGTGCGTTCCTTATTTGGACCACCAACAGTCATCACATCAGCCACACTAACACCTTTATCATCTTCTTTCCACGCACCTTCTAATTGATGAGCAGCAACAGCACCACCCCAAAGAAAATTATTCGGTAAACTAGTAGACATATTTATTCCTCCTTTAAGTACCTATATTCTATCAAGTAAGCGCTTACATTTCCATTTGATTAATTTCCGTATTGTTGCGGAAAAATTTTGCTCTTGCTTAAAACAAAGTAAAATAAAAGATCAAGCTCTTCACCTTGATCCGTTAAACTCTATTCGGCTGTATCAATTGCTATTGTAAGGACAATTATTTATTTTGCTTATGATTAATATTTGATAACAACTTAAAACTAGTTTGTATAACAACAAAACATATTGTTAAAAAACTTGAGAGAATTATCGAAGTGAACAAAGATTTAACAAAAGTAAAGAAAAAGCACAAAATAACTAAACTGACTAAAAAATAAATAAGCCAGATAGTAATTATAAACAACAAATAAAGCAACAGGCTAAAAATTTTTTTGTTATTTTCAGTCAACAACCCGTACCCCCAAGACAAAATCTAAATATTTTATAAACCTAATATTCTTTCCCCAAAATCATACTAAGTGGTGTCCTAATTATAACATGTATTTACAATATTTCATTATAATAAAAAAGCCGTCAAAGACGACTTTTCCTGTATATTAAGCTTCATCATACCAAGAGTAGTGATACATTTCACCAGAAGGTTTGTCTGTACGTTCATAGGTATGTGCACCAAAGTAATCACGTTGTGCTTGTGTGAGATTAGCTGGCAAAACAGATGAACGATATGAATCGTAGTATGCGACAGCAGCCGACAGAGATGGTGTTGGTACACCAGCTGTTACAGATAAGGCAACAACCCGTCGAGCCGCATTTTGATAATCTTCGGCAATTTTTTGGAAATAAGGATCTAGTAATAAATTATGAAGATCACTTTGATTTGTGTAAGCATCTGTGATACGTTGCAAGAATTGTGCACGGATAATTGCACCAGCTCGCCACAACTGTGCTAACTCCCCAAAAGGCAAATGCCAATCATAATGATTTGATGCCATACGCAATTGATCAAATCCTTGTGCATATGACATAATTTTTCCAAAGTATAATGCCTTACGTATGTCCTCGCTGACACTTTGAATATCACCAGAAAATGCATAATCAGGACCATGCAATATTTTTGAAGCAGTAAGACGATCATCTTTCATTGCTGAAATATATCGAGCGTAAACAGATTCAGTGATTAATGATTGTGGCGCACCCACTTCCAATGCTGATTGAGAAGACCACTTACCAGTCCCTTTATTTCCAGCACGGTCTAAGATGACATCAACAATTGGTTTATTACTTCCTAAGTCATCCTGACGAGTAAGTATATCAGCCGTAATTTCAATTAAATAAGAATTAAGCTCACCCTCGTTCCACTCAGAAAATGTTTGAGATAGCTGTTCTTGGTCTAACTTCAGGACACGCTTCAAAATATCATATGACTCAGCAATTAATTGCATGTCACCATATTCAATGCCATTGTGTACCATCTTGACATAGTGACCAGCACCATTAGGCCCGATATATGTAACCGTTGGCTTACCATCTTCTGGAGCTTTGGCAGCAATTTGTGTCAAAATTGGTTCCACTAAGTCATATGC
The DNA here is from genome assembly GCF_008107645.1 of Leuconostoc litchii. GTDB lineage: Bacteria > Bacillota > Bacilli > Lactobacillales > Lactobacillaceae > Leuconostoc > Leuconostoc litchii. The sequence continues at coordinate 539,086 of NZ_SDGY01000001.1, forward strand.
TTCTCGTTGTCCACCTGGCATCAACGAGGGCCCTTTGAGTGCACCCAACTCACCGCCTGAAACACCCATTCCAATAAAGTTGATACCTTCTTGGGCTAGTTTTTCAGAACGACGCATGGTATCTTCAAAGTAAGTATTACCACCATCAATCAACATATCACCTTTTTCTAAATTAGGTAATAATTCCTCAATAACAGCATCTGTTCCCTTACCAGCTTTGACCATTAATAAAATTCGACGTGGTTTCTTAACTGACTGAACAAACTCTTCTGTTGTGTAATTCGGCACAAACTTTTTATCAGCATGCTTCTTAACCAAGTCATCAGTTCTTGCACTCGAACGATTATAAACTGCTACGGTATAACCACGAGACTCTATGTTTAATGCTAAGTTACGTCCCATAACTGCAAGCCCAACAACTCCAAAATCTGCTTGTTTCATTTTCTGTTACCTACTTTCTATCTAATATTTGAAACAACATTGCAGCGAGAGTATGACCATTATATTGTGACTAATTGATCACACTTATTATTTTACACCTTTAAACAAAATTTGACACAAGTAAAATTGACAATAACCCAGAAATTGAAATGACACAAGTTAAAGTTGTCCAGGATAAGAAAGTTTCTTTTAATGTTAGACCAAAATACTCCTTAATCATCCAAAATCCAGCATCATTAACATGATCTGCAAATATACTTCCGGCCCCTATGGCCAAAACAACCAGTACGGGATTAACAGTAGAATTAGCAACTACTGAAGTAACCAAACTTGCCGCCGTGATGGATGCAACGGTCGAGGAACCTAAACTGACGCGTAAGAGCGCCGCTATGAGCCATGCCACAATAATTGGTGATAAACTTGTTTGTCCAAATAATTGACCAATATATTTTGAAACGCCACCATCAACCAACACCTGCTTAAAGGCACCGCCACCACCTATAATCAATAGCATCATAGCAATTTGTTTAACTGAATCAGACATTGCGTCGCCAATTTCTTTAATGTTAAGTCCACGGAAAATCCCCATCGTAAAAATTGCTACAATTAATGATATTAACATTGCAACATCTGGTGCACCAATAAAAGTTATAATCTGATAAATAATTGTCTTACTCGATAAAACAAATGACAAAATAGTTGCAATACTAATTAAAATAACTGGTAGTAAAGCCGTTAAGACACTAATTCCAAATTTAGGCGTATCTTTCAAATCGAATTCCTTATACTCACCTAAAACAGAAATATTGATATCTTTCTTATAAACTTTCGGATAAATTTTATGCAAAAAGTAATTGAATACTGGACCAGAAATAATAATTGTTGGAATAGAAACCAAAATACCAATTAACAAAACATGACCAAGTGGCGCATTGAGAACTTCAGAAACAGCAGTTGGTGCTGGATGTGGTGGTAGGAATCCATGAGCAACATTCAATGTCGCTGCCATAGGAATTCCTAAGTATAGAAGTGGCAAATCAACTTCTCGAGCGATAACAAAGATAATTGGCAATAACACGACCAACCCAACTTCAAAAAACAAAGCTAAGCCAATAATAAACGAAGTGATAATTACCGCAATTTGTATTCTCTTCTTTCCAAAAATGGTAATGAGTTGATGTGCAATTCGAAATCCGCCACCTGAATCGGAAATCAATTTTCCAAGCATTGAACCGAATCCAAAAATAATGGCTAAATGTCCTAATTGACCACCGATTCCGGTTTCAATACTTGTTGAAATTTTTGAAACAGGAATACCCAAAATCAATCCAACAACAAATGCTGTAATGACTAACGATAAAAATGTATTTAATTTTAGTTGTGTAATTAAAAAAACGAGTAAAATAACACCAATTAAAACTGTTAATAGTGGCATGATTAACCCTCCTTCTCACTCATCTCAACAGATAACCACCATCTACAGGAATCGTCGCTCCAGTGACATAGTTCGATGCATCACTGGCCAAATAGATGATTGTTCCTATTAGCTCAGATGGTTTAGCCCAATGCCCTGCTGGAATGTGATTCAAAATTTCAGTATTTCTTACTGAATCATTTTGCAATGCTTTTGTCATTTCGGTATCAATATAACCTGGTGCAAGAGCATTGACCTGAATATTATATGGTGCTAAAGCATCCGCATAAGCCTTAGTGAGTCCTACAACTGCATGCTTGCTTGCGGCATAAGGAAAAATAAACTTTCCTGCTCTAAAAGACTGCATAGAACCAATGTTAATTATTTTCCCTGACCTTTGTTCGGTCATTACCTTTGCTGCTTCATGTGACAAAAAATATAAAGCATTCAGATTAAGATCAATTACTTTACGCCAATCTTCATCTCTATAGTCTAAAATGTTATTTCTAATTTGAATACCAGCATTATTGACTAATATGTCTAATCGTTCAAAAGCATCGATACATGCTGTAATAATTTTTTTTGCAGCATTTTTTTCTGTAATATCAATACTAAGAAACTTGACCGTTCGATGACAACCTTTAGCGAATTGACTTAGTTCATCCCAGCCTTTCTCGCTGCGACTAACCACAAAAACATTAGCTCCAGCATTAAGCAAACCCTGAGCATAATATTTTCCTAATCCTGAAGCCCCACCCGTAACTAATGCGACGCGATCTGATAAATTAAATAACTCATGCATATTTTCCATAGTTTCCTCACTTTTTTGGTGTACCGATTAACCAACCCTGTAAACGCTTTCAATGATAAACTTATCATTCCCTTTTGTCAAATAAAAAAACACATGGAAGTTACCTTACATCCATGTGTTTTTTATTTTATATTTTTAAATCTACTTGTGGCACATTTTTAAATACTGGTACTAAAATAATCGCAACAATCAGCCCCATCACGGATTGTGCAACATTACCAATGATCGATGCAAATCCTGCTGTCCAGTTATATAAAAATGCACCTGCCAATACATAACCAATAATCATAATTATCGAACCTATAATCAAACCAACAGCTTGACTAATTGGTCGTCTTTGATATCCAAAATAACCAACGATTAAGCCTTCTAACCCATGAATCACTAAAGAAAATATCATCCATTGTGGATACCCAGCTAACAAATCGAGCAATAGTCCACTTAACCCACCGACGATTAAACCACTGCGTGCTCCGCCAAGAATGGCCGCTAAAAATATACCTGCTTCTACCAAATTAACAAAGCCATTAGTTGCAGGCACAGGGATTTTAATAACATAAGATAATGCCACATTAAAAGCAATAATAACAGATAATATTGCCAATTGTTTTGTGTGAATGGTTCGTTTCATAATAAAGGCCCTTACTTTTCTAATTAATTTGTTGATTAATCACACGCACCCAGTTTGTTCATTGATACAAATTTATTGGTTATTAAGTATAACACATCAGTAATTATATGGTTAATATAGATACAAAAATTATATTTATTTAATATTGCTTATGCCTATCAGTATCATTAAGGATAGAGTTCTTTGTTACGTATAAATTCCCTGTACTTTAATACAAAATTTGTCTCTCAACACCAGATAATTATACTAAACACAATATATTTCATCTAGAATTTGTTCTTTTAGATTTGATACCTGTTAAACAATCTAGAAGAGGTGTTTTTTACCCATGATAAGCCTAGCAATGGTATTAATTTCACTTTGAAAATGCTAATATTTTAATCTCAATAGCACTGTTATCTTATCAATATTTTCATTATATATTAATTTTTTAAATGTGTAAATTACAATAAAAAAGCACGCTACTAATAGCGTGCTTTTTGCAACAAGTTTACTTTTCTTTGTTCAAATCGATTAGGATTTTTGCCTGCGACTTATCAGTAGTCAATGATTCAAATCCATCGGAAACAATGTTATCTAGAGATATAACATCTGTAATTACTGGTTCAACAGCAATTTGTCCACTGCTAACTAGATCAACAGTTTGTTGGAATGTTTCTTTTGAATAAGCAATTGTCGTTGTCAATTTAACACCAGCATTCATTAGCTGCATTGGGTTAAAACTAATTGGTCGAGCAAAAATAGAAACAATAACAACGTTACCGCGTGGGCGTGTTGCATCTATAGCTTGCTCAAATGTTGGTTGAACTCCTGCAACCTCAAATGACGCATCAGCACCACCAGGAATAATATCTTTGATTGCTGCAATAGTGTCAGGTACTTGACTTGGATTGATAATATCTGTTGCACCCATTTCAAGTGCTTTATTCAAGCGTACTTCTGACAAATCAACTGCTACAATCTTGGTTGCACCTGCAGCCTTAGCAGCAGCAGCAACCAAAACACCAATTGGTCCAGCACCAAAAATAACTACTTTTTGACCAAAACGAAGGTCTGCCTCCTTGACTGCTTGCACAGCAACAGCGGTAGGTTCAATAGTTGCAGCCAACTTCAATGGAAATTCTTCTGGTAATTGATACAAATTATCTTCTGGCACATTTACCTGAGAAGTGAAACCACCATCTGTGCTCAATCCAATAAAACTGTATCCATCATAAACATCTAAATCATCAGGCGAAATGCCTTTTGTTACAGTAGGATTTATAGAAACATGGTCTCCTACTTTAAACTTCGTAACATCTGAACCAACTTTTTCAATTACACCTGAAAATTCATGTCCCATTGTCAATGGTGCCTGACCACCAGTCAAAGAATCTGGCTGTTCTACTGGAATAAAAACTGGCCCTTCAAGGTATTCATGTAAATCGCTACCACAAATACCCGCATAAGCAACACGAACCACAACTTCGTTAGACTTCGTGGGCTTGAGTTCCACTTCCTCCACACGAACATCCTTTACACCATGCCATACAGCTGCTTTCATTATTTCTCCTTTTCAATAACATTATTTATCGTTTCGAAAGACAAAAATTGTTTTTCTGATTATATTATAAGACAAAATTGTAAAATATACTTAAAAAATTTTACTTTGCATAAGTATTTATCATTTATTAAAAAGTTTATAAAATAGAATTGAAAACGTTATCAATTAAAATCAATATCAAAAAAATCAAATTAAGTATTATAATTTGATTTTTTCAGTAAGATTATATTAAAAATTCGTTTGATACTTAAATTCGTATCAGGAATTAGCAATGTAGCCCCAATTAAAAATAATGGTAAGAATTGGATTATGTATCGGCTTCGGCCACCTTCAAATAAAAGAAGAAACAGGAATGCGCCAATAATACCCAATCTGATTGTTTGAACTTCCTCAGAACGATTACGCCAACCAAAAAATATAAAGCTTAAAATAATTAACCAAATAAATTGAGTAATAAACCGAAAATTCGCAACTTTTTCACCATAAATATAAAGGTAATCTTCAAGTATTCTTTTTATTCCTGTGGCCTTTGGAATTTGCTTTCCTTGAATAAAACTACCTTCTTTCCCCCAAGCAAATGAGCCATCTGCTGAATTATTTATTTGTTTTTTAATTAAAAAGCGAATATAACCAATAGGTCCCAGCGCCTTCAATCTTTTGAAATAACTTTGTTTTGAATATTGAGTTTTTTCAGATTTTGTGGCTAATTCACCCATTTTCAATGTATCTTTTGGGTTATAACCACCGTCTCCAGAAATACCCATATTCATAAAATGAATTGCCGGAATAGCGCGTTCCTTATTCACACTGATAAAAGTTTGTTGATCGACTTTATTTTGAATTATTGTGTAACAGAAAATAAATGTAAGCAATACAACTATAAACATGCATATTTTGCTACGTATCTTCAAAGTATGATTTAGTTTTGGTTCTAATAAACTAAAAAGGCTTATCAGAACTATAGCTATAGCAGGGATTATTGCCGAAGGTTTTATAAAGTAGGCTATGCATACACACATAGAGAAACCGACTAATAAAGTAAATTTTATCCAAGGTTGCTTCACTTTTTTACTACAAAAATAAAAAAATAAGAATCCAGATATAAAAGGTAAAACCCAGGTGTCAGTATATGGAACGATAACCCAAGGGAAAAAAGCAAATAAAAAAATATGAATATACAATGCAGGTGCCAAGTATTTTTTGTTGATTGTGTAAACAGCAGCAACAGAAAAAATAATGGAAACGTCAACCATAAAAATAGTAACATAGTCTAAAAATAACCACGTTCTTAACTTAAATACAGATGAAATAACCTCCATAAATAGTAAAATTGGTAAGTTATTGACGTTCAAACTAAAATACGCCTTATTGTTAGCATCATCAACATGATGTAATGATCCTACCAATGCCGAGGGATCCCAACCAATTTTAGGATGAAAAACTGTTACAAACAAGATTTGCGCCAGTATTAGAAAGAAAAACAAAGTTATTGCTGCAATCATTTTATGTTGAATAAAAATAAACGTAAATATTTGTTTTATTCTAGGGATAAAACAAATTAAACTTATCACAGCTAATATTATCAGAAAAAAAAGTACTAGTCCGATAGTTGTTGTTGTACCTTTTTTTAAATTATCACCCAAAATAAAATTTTCAGATAAAATCACCGATACATAAGTAATGCCAAAAAGAAAATAGAATAGGATGAAAATAAAATTATTTCCAAAAGTATAAAACTTAGCTTTCATAACTGTCACTCGCTTGATTTCTAGTAACATAATAAAATCTCATAGGCGATTCACCTACTTCTAACCTGTTTAATCGCGCGTGTAGTGGTCTTATTTGCTCCTCAACTAATTTGAAAAAGCCTTTTGTAATATTTTCTAATGTTGGATTTATTGTCAAAAATGGTTCGACTTGATTTAAAAACTTGCCAGAATATGTTTTAAAAATTTCTTCCAATAGATCTTCAACTTTATCAAACACAATCATATGTTCATCAGTTGATTGAAATTCAACAGTGATTTCCCAAGAATGTTCATGTTTTTCGCCAGTTCCTTTTTCCCATCTAACCGCATGACTAGCATGAACATAGTACTTTAATCGATAAGTTCCCACTAAATTCATTTTTGCTTATCTCCTTTAATTTTCATAAGATCATTGATTACAATTTTCTTAACTGTAGTGAATTCTTCTTTGTAGTCCTTAGTCGTCCATTTAGAAGAAAAATATTCTGTATTAATTACACCAATAAGACGTACCCAAGATAAAATGAAATTGTATATTGGCAGTAAGAACACACAATCAAACAACCCAAAATAAAATTTACGCTCTGCAGGGAATCTTTTTAACATCATACACACGTTCGTGTAAACCAAAATACTCATGAATACATATAAAATATAAATTGATAGGTACGATAATGATAATAATAGTGGTGAATAGTTCAAAAATAGTAAAGAAATACTAGCAAATAACCAGATTGTTTTCAAAAATAAAAATGTATGATCAATAATTAATCTTCTCACCAAGAAATTAGAGAAAAATGCTTTTACATTTAGCTTATATCCAGAAAATTTTTGGGATACTTCAATTTGACCACGTTGCCATCTTTGTCTCTGCATGTATAATTTATTCCAACTTTCAATTGGATCAACAAAAAAGAAAGCATCTGCACAAAGCATTACCTTACCTTTGGATTTTTCTCTGACTTGAAAAGTGATATCAATATCCTCACCAACAGTTGATATGTCATACATGAAGGTTTTCATCAACGCTTCTTTACGAAATCCGGAAAAAGCTCCAGACATTGTGTATAAATGGTTCCTGCGTGATTCCGTATTTCTACCAGAAATAAATGCTTGAGCATATTCAAAGTATTCTAATCGCTGTAACCACTTCAATGGTAAATTTTTGGTTCTTTTAATTAATTCTTTCTGTGTTAATATGCATCCTGTCATTGCAGAAATTGTCATATCACCTTCAAATTTGCTAATTAAATTTTTTAAAGCATTAGTTTCTAAAATACCATCACTATCAATATTAACAATATACATACCAGTACTATTATAAATAGCAGAATTTAAAGCGCGTGCTTTGCCTTTTTCAGTTTTCATCCACTGAATATTTAATTGTTGAAAATCTTTTTGTGTTTTTTGAAAAATTTTAAAACTATTATCAGTACTTTGGTTATCCACTAATATAACTTGAATTTTATCGCTTGGATAAGTTGATTGATTAATCGACTGCACACAATCATACAATGTATCCTCAGAATTATAGACAGGCACGATAATTGAGATATATGGCCAAAAATCTAAATCTTTTTGAGAATTATGGTTGCGCAATGTAAAGATGAAAATTCGAGCAAAGGCTAAAATAGCAGGAAGTGTCTCCACTAAAATCGGAATAACTAACCAAGTTATCCAAAAGCCCATTTGATTTAACGTTGAAAAAAATATATAGTTCATTTACACCTCCTCTTTGTTTTTTGATAGATAGGTATAAGTAAAGACCCTGTAGTAAAAAAGTACAACAAGGATATAAAAAACAATTCTACCAATAATTGAATGAGCTAAAAAGAAGTATTCCGTACCAAAATTATGGACAATTAGTACAATTAGAGTCAACCGAATAATATTCGCAGTATAAATCCAAACTAATCCATACAAAGCCAGTGCCACTTTACCCTTGGATTTATACATTGGATAAAATGTTAGTAATCCCCAAAACGCAGCGGTCTCTATCACACCTGAACATTCATAATCAATGGACATTGTCATTGAATTAAACCCGTGAGTAATAGCAATTAACCCATAGTCTGAAGAGATTGAAGCTAAATTAAACGGTTGAACAATAATTGATAAACCTATGGATACAGCACGAACCATTATCCAAATAAAATATGGTTTACTCATGAAAAATAGAATGAAAAACAACCCGATACTACCTACAATAAAATAAAAAGCAGGTAACTTGGCTCTTTTGAAAACAGACAATGTATAGAGCCAAATAAGTACACCAATTAATAAGAAAATATTCAAGTCAATGATCTCTCTTTCTTACTTTTTTTCAGCTTACCAATGAGTAGTACTGCAATTGCTAAAAAGAATCCACTTAAAACAATCATGCTACTTCCGGTATCGGCACCCGCTATGGTGATTTTTTGCTGTCCCATATTATCTGTATCATAAATAGTCATACTCTGCACTATATCAGGATTTTTTAGAAAACCGTTTAGTGGAATTTTAATCTCCGCGCGATCATGGTATGCCCAGCCATTACTAGATTTTTCAGAAGCCACAAATCCTGTAGCTCCGGTAATTTCTTGATTAATAAATATTTGATCAGGATTTTGGTTACTCCATGACCAAACAGATTTAATAGCTGCTTTTTGCCCAGCCTGAAGAGACCATATACCACCATCCACCGTAAAACTCAAACTGGTAATGTTGTTGCCAACTTGGATGTTCCAGCCACTACCTTGAAAACGATAATTATGTCCCTTGTTGTAAGGGTCCATGTCAATGTAAATATACAAATATTGCCCGTCTGATAGAAAGGAACCTTGTTTTGTTACATTACCATTATTGTAATCAAAAAATATATCTGTTTTGGGTTTGTCGACCCAATCGTCAAAACTGCCATCAATTGCAATATTATAATTATTTGTTGTCTCCGCATTAACTTTATTAGTAAATAAAAATATACCTACCAATGTAATTATCGTAATAAGCATAAAATGAACTATTTTATTAACCTGCATACACAGTTTCTCCTTGTTAGTGGTGCAATCTAATCAGCATTTTTAAATTTTTATAGTAAATAATTGTTTAAAATCAAAAAGCGTATCCGAAACATTATACACTATTGTATAAATAAAATCAATAATATATGTTATCTATTATTCATATAGTTAGCTCCTAGAATAACTAAGGACACAACACCTAGCTATTTATTAGATAACTAAATAAAGAAGTAACTAAGTTCTCTAAAAATTACACTAGAGTTTTAGTTACTTCTTTGTTTAACTACTTGATGTTAAATGTGATTTGCTAAGGTTTCTGCAAGTTCCTCCACTTCGGATTTATCAATCTCACTAAAGCGATTTAAAAGTGGTGAATCAATGTCGATTATGGCATAGATTTTTTTATTTTTATATACTGGCACAACTAATTCTGAGTTACTATCAGCATCACAAGCTATGTGTCCTGGAAAATTATGAACATCTGGGACAACAATACTTGAAGAATCGCTAAAAGCAGTGCCAACCACACCAGATCCTGGCTTGATGTGCATACATGCTACTTTACCCTGAAACGGTCCTAAGTCTAATTCTTTCGACTCTTCATTATAGATGTAAAATCCTGCCCAGTTAATGTCTTCATAATTTTGGAATAACAATGCAGCAGTATTGGACAAATTAGAAACCACGTTGGTTTCCTCTGTCAGTAATGCATCTAATTGTTTAGTAATCAAACTGGTTACTTCACTCATAATCAAACCTCATTTATTTAAAAATACTTATCATTATAATTATACTATCATAAATTCATCTTAGAGTAAATTAAGTATACTTCAATAAGCAAAGCTTTATTTACTAGTTCAGGTGATTGGATTACTCTTGGAGCAAAATAAAAACCCGTTAACTTTTCGGGTTTTTATTTTATCCAAATCACTTGATTTACTTTATTTAGCAATCTTCAACATTATTATACTGTTTGCCCATTAGTTTCAATAACTTTCTTATACCAGAAAAATGAGTCTTTTTTATATCGCTTCAATGAACCGTTGCCATCATCGTCTTGATCAACATAAATCAATCCATAACGCTTGCTCATTTCAGAAGTACTAAAACTAATTATATCTAATGGTGCCCACATCGTATACCCCATCAAATTAACTCCGTCAATAATAGCTTCTTTCATTTGTTCCAAGTGAAGACGAAGATAGTCAATTCGATAGTCATCGTGAATCTTATAATCTGCTGTTAATTCATCTACAGCCCCCAAACCATTTTCAACAACGAAAAGTGGCTTCCTATAGCGATCCCACAAGGCATTCAAAGATATACGCAATCCAATCGGATCAATTTGCCATCCCCATTCTGACTCTTTCAAATAAGGATTACGTCCACCAAGGCTCATGTTACCAATACCATCTTGCACACCATCGGCACTAGTAACATTAGTCATGTAATAGCTGAAACTAATAAAATCAACAGGATATTGCTTCAAAATAGCTTCGTCATCTGCTTCCATATTAATAATAATTCCCTTGTCAGCAAAGTAACGGTTCATGTACTCAGGATATTCGCCTCGAGATTGAACATCTGTGTAAAACAAATTTTTCTGATCTTCAATTTGTGCAGCCTGAACATCCGCGGGATTAGCTGTGGCTGGATATGTTTGCATTCGCGCTAGCATTGACCCAATTTTAGCATTGGGCGTAATAGATTTTAATTGCTTAGTAGCGATAGCACTGGCTATAAACTGGTGATGGACAGCTTGATAACGTATTTGCAGTTGTTCTTGCTCACTTAATTCACCATCAATTGCACCTGTCTCATGAAATCCCCAAGCACTTGTGTTGATTTCATTAAAAGTTAACCAGTATTTAACGCGACTTTTGTACCGTTTGAAAACAACTTCTGTATAGTGATTAAATGCGCCTATAACCTCACGACCTAGCCAACCATTGTACCGTTTTGTTAATTCAATAGGCATTTCATAATGAGAGAGGGTCACTAATGGTTCAATATGATGCTTTTCTAACTCGTCAAATACACGATCATAAAAAGCTAGTCCAGATTCATTTGGTTCTTCTTCAAGCCCTGTTGGAAAGATACGTGACCATGCAATTGAAAGACGAAATACTTTAAAGCCCATTTCAGCAAATAACGCAATGTCTTGCTTATAATGATGATAGAAATCTACCCCTCGGCGTTTTGGGTAATGCTCATCCGAATTATCGTTAATGGCTTCCTGTAGTGTGACTTCATTAACGTCTCCCATGGATCCGTGTCGTCTATCGTCTGCTTTTCTGACGACCTCTGCAGTTGTTAATCCCTTCCCATTTGTTTGCCATGCACCTTCAACCTGATTAGCTGCAGTTGCTCCTCCCCATAGAAAATCTTTTGGGAATTCTGTGATTTTTTCTTTATGATACATAATAAACGCTCCTCTTTTATAATGCCTTTAATTGCAATAGCCAATTGTTATCTGCGATAGTTTCTTCAGTTTCTGTTATTTTATAGTCAGCTGTATTTGTGATGATCACCATGACCGTTGTATCATATCCAGCTTCTTGAATTGCTTCTCGATCAAAAGTTATTAAGGGTGTCCCAACGGAAATTTTTTGCCCTTGCTCAACTAATTGAGTAAAATACTTCCCGTTTAACTGAACCGTATCAATGCCTACATGAATGAGTACTTCCACACCACCATATGAAATTAATCCAATTGCATGTTTACTAGGATAAATAGCTGCTACAGTACCATCTATTGGTGAAATAATCTTATCGTCATTTGGCACAATGGCAATTCCTTTTCCCATAGCACCACTGGCAAAAACTTGATCCTTTACTGATTCTAACGGAATAATTGTCCCTGATATCGGTGCAATTACTAGATTATCTTGAATCGAAGCATTATTTTTAAAGTTTTTCTCATCATTACTTTGTGGTTGACTAGGTACACCAAAGAAATAAGTTGCTACAGCTGATAGAACAAAGGCAATAACTAAGCCGGTCACAACGCTAATAAATCCTTTCCCTAAATAGGTTGGCAAAGCTAGTAGGCTTGGTAATGTGAAAGCATTGGCATGCGCACCACCGCCACCAGCAATAGCACCTCCAATACCACCAGCAATTGTTGCAAAAATAAACGGTCTCTTTAGTTTCAATGTAACACCATAGATAGCAGGTTCTGTAATACCTAACACGCCAGTTAATACTGATGATCCTGCTAATGATTTCATTTTAGTATCTTTTGTTTTAAGGAAAACGCCTAATGCTGCACCAGATTGTGCTAGTACAGCGACACTCAGCATTGGCAACAGATAATCATATCCTAATTGACTAATATTGTTAGTCATAACAGGGACAAAGGTCCAGTGTACACCGAAGATCACAAACACTTGCCATAGTGCACCCATAACAGCACCAGCCACATATGGAGCCACACGGTAAACACTTTCGACAGAGGAAGATAGTAGTGTACCAACGCTAGTACCTAAGGGTCCAACTACAAGCAAAGTTAGCGGCACCATAATCATTAGACTAACCATAGGTGTAAATATATTACGAATTGATTCATGGAACAACTTATCCAAAATTGGTTGCAAGTAGGACAGCAACCATACTGCTAACAAAATGGGAATAACACTTGAACTATATGTCGTACCGACAACCGTAATACCAAAGAATGTCACTGGTTTGCTACCAGCCAATAATGTGATTAAGTTAGGATACAATAGTGCCCCAGCTAAAGCAGCAGCCACAAATTGATTCACTTTTAAATGTGCAGCGGCAGTGAAGGCCAGCCAAACCGGTAAGAAGTAAAAAAATGCATCTCCTGCAGCATACAAAATTTGATAAGTGCCGCTAGACTCTTGTAGCCACCCCAAGGTAACAACTAGAGCTAACAAACCTTTTAAAACACCTGTTCCAGCCATTGCACCCAAGAAAGGTGTAAAAACGCTAGAAATAAAACCAATAAATCGATTAATAATATTTTCTTTAGACTTTTCTTCCTCCTTTTCCATTACTGAGTTTTCTTGTGATAATCCAATAGCTTCTGCCAAGGGCTCAAAAACTTTGGCAACATTGTTACCAATCACAACTTGGTATTGTCCTGCCGATTTAACTACAGTAATGACACCATCCATGTTTTCAATTTTTTCTGTCTTAGCTTTGCTTTCATCTTTTAGTTTAAAACGTAGGCGTGTGGCACAATGCCAAGCACTCCCAATGTTTTCTTTACCACCAACACCTGCTAAAATATGATTAGCTAAAATTTCATAATCCATTTTTCTGCCTCGTTATTTTGTAAAAGAAAACCCAAAAGACACCATATAAAATGATACCTCTTGGGTTTTGCCTAATTTAATAGTTACAATCCCTTATTTACTTAACTAGATGAGTCAACTATTCTCTGTAAGTGCATAGTTAGATATATTTGCTCATTAACACCTGTTGACCTATTTGTCTGTTTTTCAAAGTAATTAATAACATCCTGCGCACATTGATATGATGCAGTATACTTTTTTTGTAAATTATCCGATAAATGTTGTGCCATTACGTCATCAAAATGATTTACATTTGATTGGTTATGTTGATCATCTAATAATCGCTCCACAAAAAATCGTAAATGAACAATCAACCTTTGATAATTTAAGTTTGATGAATCGATAGCCGGTAACAATTCATGGCGAATTAGTGTCAAAGCCCCTTCAATTAAATCAGTCATATTTGTTGCTTTTTCATTGTAATTTGGTCCTGCCCTTTTTTCGACAAATTTCAAAGCAATAAATCCAACTTCGTCTTCGGGTAACTTCACCTTTACTCTTTCATCAATAAAATTTACTGCCATTTGACCTAACTCATATTCATCAGGATAAAAGTGTCTTGTTTCCCAAAGCAACTCATTTTTAATAGGTAACTTCTTTTGCAAACGTTCCACTGCAAATTGTATATGGTCTGCCAAACCAATTAACAAATAGCCATCAAACGATCCACCCAATCTCTTTTCAGCCATTGAAATAATGTGTGAGGCAACTTCAACATAATCAGACGAAATTGTTTCAATCATTTCATTAAACATCGGCGTCCAATTTTCGTCTTGCGGATAATATGTTTTTTCGACTTTATTAGCAGCGACTTCATTTCCAATTTGCTGTCCAAATCCTACGCCTCGACCAACGACAACTAATTCTTGCCCATTACTTTCAGCTAGCAAAACATTATTATTAAAAATCCTCTTTACCAGCATGGTTCACTCCTAAATTTCAAAAATAAAAAACCAAATAATAGTACTCCATCACTCTTAAATACTAGACATGACATAGTATACCTATTATTTGGTTTTGCCCATTACCACATGGTAACGGTAACAACCCAACTTTATGTTTTAAGTATAACTCATAATGAAAGCGTTTACAATAACAAAAATAAAAGTTTTTAAATAAAAAAAGTTGTGTACAATATTGTACACAACTTAATCTTATTTAATGCAAATAATGAATTAAAATACCGCCTAAAATCAAAACAATAGCGCCACCCATTCTGTTGCCCATTTGAGCAAAGGCTATCATGTTCATACGATTTGATGCTGACAGTACAGCAACATTACCAGTTCCACCCATGCTATTATCGCTCATTCCCGCAGCAATAGCAGCTTCAACAGGATATAGACCAAATAACTTACCAATTAAAGCACTTGCAAGTCCCATGACAACAACACCTGTCAATGTTAAAATAACAAACTTCCATGTCATAGATTGTTCCAGAACATGTAGATCAATTAATGCTAAACCAATTCCTGCTAAGACAGCATGAGTCAGATTATCCATGATTACTTTGTTAAACATCACGACGGAATCCTCTAGATTCTGTGGTATTAAGTTGAATGCTTTAGCAATAATAACCAAAATAATGATAAAGGCATACGCATGAACTTTTGGTACAAAGCTATTTAAAATTGTACCTATCAAGAAAAATGAAAAAGCTAACAGCATACCGACCCCGATACGTGTTGCATCAAGGTTTTTTATGGGTTTGTTTTTTTCATCATCACTAATTGGCAATAAAACACCGTGCCCATCATATTTACTATTAGCGCCAACCTTAGAAATCAAGGCTGCACCAATAACAGCCATAACATTTCCCAAAGTAACAGCAGGGATTAATTGCGAAAACATGGTTGCTGAACTCACCCCTAACCCTTGTGCATAAATATGAGATAACGGCACTGCTCCCGCACCAATACCACCTGCCATCATTGGCATAGAAACAAACATAACCGAATGACCAAATCCAAGACCAAGTAACATACCAACTAGTCCAACAGCGAAAAATCCTATAACCATTGCTGCTAAAGATACTGGAATAAATCTCACAGCAGCTTTCAATAATAAGTTACGGTTCATGCCCAGAATCGCACCAACAATTAATGCAGCAATATAAAAATCCAGCAATCCTTGATCATTTAAAAATATTTTAGTGGCATTTACGACATTAGCAGGAATCACACCAGTCGTAGCGAGTGCAGCTGATGCAAAAATGGTAAAAACTGACCCACCACCTAAGTACGATTTAAAGATTGGTAGGATATTACCAATATAATAAAATAAGTGACCAAGTAAAACTAACAATAATGTTAGTCCCAGCATGTTAAGTGGTAGTTTATTTAGTGCGATTGTACCTGCTAATATAATCATCATTATGATATAAAGCGGTAAACTCACACCACTAATTTTGATTTTTGTCATTTTCCCTCTGCCTCATTTAATATTCTGCAGACCATTTTGCATCTCGCACAGCTTGTTTTGGATTAGTAATTGTTTCACGATTAAGTTTTTGTTCAACTACACTTTGTGCTGTAACTTCAGCAATTTTTTGTGAAAACTCAGTTAGATTTGAAACGGGTGGCAATACAGCTGCCCCAGGTTCATCTGTATCAACTAGCCCACCAAGTGCGTGAATTGCCGCTGATATTGTTTCCTGTGTTAACAACTTAGCTGTTGAAGCAACTAAGCCAAAACCTAACCCAGGATAAATCAAAGCGTTATTTCCTTGCCCAATTTTATAAGTCACGCCTTTATAGACTACATTAGCTGCAGGAATACCTGTTGCAACAAGTGCCCTTCCATCGGTCCACTTAATCAAGTTTTCTGCTGTTGCTTCAGCTAACTTTGTCGGATTTGATAAGGGGAAAATAATTGGACGTTCAGTATTGTCTGCCATTGCTTTAACAATTGCTTCTGTAAATGTGCCTGGTTGTGTCGAAGTACCAATCAAAACCGTAGGACGTATTTCCTTCACGACTGCTTCCAAATTGTTCAACTGCTCTGAATTAAGAAATTCTTTTCGTGAACGAGTAAACGGACTTTGTGCAGCAGTTAACCCTTCTGTATCATCAAACAGTAGACCTTGCTTATCAACAAGATAGAAATGGCTCTGTGCTTCTTCATCAGATAAACCAGCTTGCTTTAATTCTGAAAAAATCTGATTAACAATACCCATACCAGCTGTTCCTGCACCAAAAGTTACAAATTTTTGGTCAACCAACTTTTCTTTTGAAATATTTAATGCTCCGAATATACCCGCCAAAACAATCATCCCTGTTCCTTGGATATCATCATTAAACGTTGCAATATTATCTTTATACTTATCTAAAATTACTTGCGCATTTGAACGACCAAAATCTTCCCAATGTAATAGTGATTCTGGGAATAATTTTTGTTCGGCAGTAACGAAATTATCTATAAATTCAAGATACTTTTCACCAGTAATACGCGCATGCCTATTGCCCAAATACAAAGGATTATCTAATAACGCTTGATTATTAGTTCCAGCATCAATACTAACTGGCAAAACAGCAGCTGGATCAATACCAGCCGCAGCCGTATACACCATCAACTTACCTACTGCAATATCAACACCATTAACACCCCAGTCACCCATGCCCAAAATACCTTCAGCATCGGTTACAACCACCAATTTAATATCTCTACCCGCAGATGCGTTTGTTAAAGCATTTTCAACATCTTCTGGACGATCAACTGATAAAAATGCAGCATTCTGTGGGTTAGTAAATATTTCATTGTATTGTTCAATCGAATCCGCAACAACTGGATCATAGACAATTGGCATAAATTCTGCAACATGTTGACCTATTAAATGATAGAATAAAGTCACATTTTCATTGAAAAGATTCATCAAAAAGATGCGTTTTTCTAGCAATTTTGTTTTTGATTGAAATTGTTGATATGCTTGTTCGCTTTGTTCTTCAATTGTTTGAATTTTACTTGGCAAAGTACCAATTAAACCTAAACTTTCACGTTCTTCTAGTGTAAAGGCTGTGCCTTTATTTAAAAATGGATTACGTACGATTTCATAACCTTGTATCGTCATCTGTGTTTCCTCCGAGAAATTCATCATTTATTTAACAACAGCCTTGACTATACACGTGCAATTGTTTTATAGTCAAATTAAACATTAGTTATAAAATATATTTATATATAACTATAAAATGTTGATATAGAAGGGTTTAAAATGCAATTAGAAGATTTTAAATATTTCAATGAATTATATATTAAGAAAAGTTTTACAAAAGTTGCTCAATATTATGGCGTTAGTCAGCCCTCCATTAGCAGTGCTTTAAAACGTTTAGAAAACTTTTTTGGTATGAAATTGGTTATCAGAGGCACTGCACAATCTCAACTAACTTTTACACCTGCCGGTGAACAATTATATCAGCATGCAATTGCGCTCTTAACCGAAGTCTCCAGTGCTCAACATGAACTTAATCATCTGAAAACTCATATGACAACAATTGGTTTACCACCCATCCTAAAAGGGGCATATTTTGCGAAAATTGCGGTCGCCACAAAACAATTCGATCAACAGTTCAATATTAACAATATGAGTATTTATGAGTCCGGATCAAATAATTTAAAAAAAGCTTTAATTGACGGTGACATAGATATTGCTCTATTAGGCTCTTTGAATCAATCACAAGAAAAAGATCTATTAATTATGCCTTTTATTCAATCTAATTTTTGTGTTTATATTTCAAAGAAAAATGATCTAGCACAAAAGAAAGAAATATTTTTTTCTGAGCTAAAAGAACAACAATTTGTTTCATTAGATTCTAGCTTTATTCACAACCAAGCAATCAGAGAAATGAGTTCTCAAGCTGGTTTTCGACCTAATTATTTTATGAAAACAAACGACATTAATTTTCTCATGAATTTGGTTGGCGAAAATCTCGGTGTAGCTATTTTAACTAATATTGTAAAGCCAACATCATCAGACATTATTGTTTTACCGCTTCTTGATAAAGTACAACCTTCGTTTATAGGCAGTGTCGCATTTAGAAAAAATCACGTACTCACCAAAGAGGAAGAGATGTTGGTCGAAACCCTTTCTCAAGAAACATAAATGAATTAAAAAAGCAACATTCGAAGAATGTTGCTTTTTTAATTCACTTAAATTTTAATGATATTCCTTTTAACACCTAATGCCACAGCCTCTACGCCAGTTGAAACATTCATTTTTGTATAAACTGATGTCAAATGATTTTTGACAGTTCGTTCTGACAAATATTGCTGTAAAGCAATTTCTCTAATCTTTAATCCTTTTGCAAGATAACATAAGATATTAATTTCTGTATTACTCAAACCATAAGGTGTCACTTCTTCTTGAGTAGCCCTTTCTTGATCAAACACAATATTTGAAATTTGACTTTGCAATATTACGTTTCCCTGTACGGCATTACGCACCGTGTTAAAAATTGTTTCTGTACTAGCATCTTTTAAAAGATACCCTTTAGCACCCAAGCGCAACATTTGCCTTATCTGATTAGCACTATCGACTGTTGATAATACGACCACTGGGACCAGAGGCTGATTATCTTGTAAGTATTTCATAACGCCGAAACCATCAATTTTGGCCATTTTAATATCTAACAATATCAAATCTGGTTTTTCCACTTCAAGAATCTTAATTGCTTCTTCACCGTCACTGGCTTCATAAGTAATATCGAAGTGCTCATTGCTTTCAAAAATTAACTTCAGGCCTTCTCGAATAATAAAGTGATTGTCAACAATCATAATTTTACTTGTCATTTTGCCACCTTAATTTTGCTGGAAAAGAAATGTTTACTTTAGTGCCTTCTCCAATGTGACTGTCAATTTTAACCTGTCCATTCAGCATTTCAACGCGTTCATATATTGCATTTAGCCCAAAGTGGTTTTCTTTTCGTTCGCCATTACTTACATTAAAACCAACACCATAATCAACAATTTCAATTGCCAGATAATTTTGGAACGATATTTTTACAATTGCAACATCCGTTTTGGCATGTTTCACAATATTTGTCAGTGATTCAGAAATAATTTTTAATATTTCTTCTAAATAGTCATGTGGTAATTTTATTTCTGTACTCGTTTTAATATTAACATTCAAACCGTAATTCTCATAAAAAACTTTTCCTAATTGATTTAAACGATCATATAAATCACCATCAATTACACTATTGGTTCTCATATCGTAAACTACTGCTCTAGCTTCTTTTAGCGAGTTTCTCGATAAGTTAATTGTTTTATCAATTTCTTGTATTGCCCTATCTAATTTATTATTTAATAATAATGCTTTTATACCTTCTAGCTGCATTGTAACACCTGCTAATCCCTGCATTAAGGTATCATGTAAATCTCGTCCTATACGGCTTCGTTCATTTTGTTGTGATATCTCTTTAACCTCTGTATAAGTTAATTGAAGTTCTTCTAAAAGATGTTTTGTTTTAATCATTTGGCTTACTTGTCGGTGGTAAGATCGCCAAGCTAAAAATATAATCGTATTAAGAAATACAGAAGCCTCTAACGCCATAAATGCCAAAAAGAATCCATTTCCTATTAGTTGTATAAACATAACTAAAATTTGCGCCGGTGCTAATATAAATAAAAGTGTTTTTAATCTAATATCATACAATGATATAATTTGTACACCGATTACTGGCAACATACTCATATAAAGTACAGTTTCTCCTGGAGTAATCAAAATACCTGAAATAACAATAATAATAATTTCAGAAAGAATAAACAAAAATTTATTAAATGCAATCAATTTAATACTTTTAAAATTAATCACTGCTTGAGCAAAAAATAGTATAAAAAAAGCTACGGTGTACATATTAGGTAGTGAGTCTGAAAGGCCTCTTAAATAAAAGGCTAAAAAATACATCATCAGACTCCAAAATATCATCGGCCACCTGTAAAGAAGCAAAATATGTTTCCTAATTTCTGTTTCAATATCTATCTTCATATTTTCCCTTTCAAAAAAAGACTAGGCTTTCATATATTATAGCTTAGTCTTTGTTTATTATATTAATCAATTTTCACGCGAGGTAATATTTTATTTAACCATTTAGGCAGATACCAAGTTGTATGACCAAATAGAGCAATTGTTGCCGGAACAAGAATCAAACGTACAAGTAAGGCATCAAATAATATTCCTGCAGTTAGTACTAGTCCCATTGATTTTACAGTAGCATCACTTGCAAAAATAAATCCAGAGAACACTGCCATCATAATAAATGCTGCCGCCACAACGGCTGGTCCACTATCCTTCATTGCTGTAATAACTGCTTGTTTTGTATTTTGCTTCTTCATATATTCTTCACGAACGCGACTGACTAAAAATACTTCATAATCCATCGCTAATCCGAACATAATACCTATAACCAATACTGGCAAGAAATTAAGAATTGCGCCCTTAGTTGAAATACCAACCAAATTAATAAAGTGTCCATCTTGAACAATAAAGACAATTGATCCAAGTGTTGCACCCAATGACAAGATAAATCCTGCTACAGCAACCACTGGAATGAGCAATGATCTGAATACTACAGTCAATAGAACAAAAGCAAACACAACAATCAAAATGGCAAACTTAGGTAAGGCTGTCATCAAAGCATCAGACATGTCAATGTTAATCGCTGTAGCACCTGTGATATAAAGGCTTGGCATGTTGTTATTCTTTTCTAAATCACGAATATTTTGTACTAAGTCTTTTGTTTTTACAGCGTTAGAATCAGTTTTTGGCTGAACTGTAATCATTTGATAGTCATTGTGTTTACTTGGTGTTGCTTGTGAAACTACAGCTACATTACTTAACTTTTTGATATCATTAGTAACTTTTTGAATATCTTGTTGTTCTGAAGTTTTTACCAAAACAACTAAAGTTGCCTGACTCCCTTTACCATACGCTTTGGTTAACAAATCATATGCACGTCGTTCAGTTAATTTTTCAGACTTAACTGAATCGTTTGGCAATCCCAGATTAATATGCGCAAATGGTATTGCTGCTATACCTAAAATTGCGATAACAAGAACAGTCAAGACCAATTTATACTTGGTAACGAACTTACCCCAACCACCGTGAATTCTCATCTTGCTAAATACTGATAATAAACGATTAGGCTTTTTACCTGTAACGCGATCACCGAGCAATACTAACATAGCCGGAACAAACGTTAATGATGTTAATATGGCAGTCACAATGGCCATCGCTGCTGTAATACCCATGACTGACAACATATCAATTCCAAGAACTGTCATGCCTAACAATGCAACAATAACTGTTGCTCCAGCAAATACAACAGACGTTCCAGCCGTAGACATGGCAGTTAATAAGGCTTCCTGCTTACTATTTTCTTGTAATTCTTGACGATAACGAGAAATTAGGAACAATGCATAATCAATACCAACAGCTAGTCCCATCATGCCGACCAAAGACATGGAAAAGGTTGCTACAGATAAGAAATTAGTTGAAATTAAAACTAGCATCATACCGACGACAAGACCTAATATAGCTGAGACAATAGGGATTCCTGCAACTAGTAAAGAAGCAAATGTTACAGCCAAAATAACAAACGCAACAGCTAAACCAACAATCTCAGCTTTTTCACCATTATCTAATCCTGATATTGCGACATCATTAGATGTTAGTTCAGTTTGAATTTTTTTATTTTTGGTAATTCTAATTGATTTTTCCAGAGAAGCAACTGTTTGAGCAGAAACATCATCACCTTTCTGCTCATACATTACTCGAGCTGTTGCAGTCATTCCATCCTTACTATAACTATTAAGAATTGTTGGTAATATAACCATTTTAACATGCTTATTTTTTTGAATATCTTGGAATAAATCTGTCATTACCTGTTGATTTTCGTCAGCAGTTAATGATTCACCATTCTTAGAGTGCAGTACAATTTGTATTTGTCCACCAGTTTGCTTAGTACTTGGAAATTCTTTTTCCATTAAGATATTTGCTTTTTCAGACTGAGATCCTTTAATAGCCATACTTGCGCCGTCAAAGCTAAACCCAAAGCTTAGTGCAACTATAATAGCAATAGCTACTGTTAAAAAATATCCTACTATTGTCAGTTTGGCATGCTGTGATATCCACATACCTAACTTTGCGAGTTGTTTCCCCATTTGAAAACCATCCTTCAGTTTAGTCTATATTATTGACTATACCAGTAGCCCTTGATGCAAACATCGTACTAAAGTGCAATCTTATTGCCCTATCGGGCAATAATAAAAATAAAAAGCTTTTTTGTAAGATAATTTTACAAAAAAGCTTTTTATTATAATCTTCAATTGTTAGCAAAGCGATATACTTTTGCTTCATATGGCCTCAAAGAACGTCCCGCATCGTCATTGTAATTGCTAATCAATATCTCAGCTCCTGCTGGCACATCATAGTCTCTATCAATTGTTTGCATTGTAAAGTTATTAATGACCAATAATTGTTCATCTTTTCCAACTCGACGGTAGGCATAAATTTGCGCATCATCAGGATCTAGTAGCTGATACTTCCCCGTTGTTATAATTGCTAATTCATGCCGTAATTTTATTAATTTTTGATAATAGTAAAATACCGAGTCGGGATCAGCTAACGCTTGCGAAACATTGATTTTTTTGAAGTTGGCATTTAGCTTGATCCATGGTTTACCTGTTGTGAAACCAGCATTTTCTGTACTATCCCACTGCATTGGCGTTCGTGCATTGTCACGGCCTTTGGCGTGAACATATTTCAGCATGGTATCTTCATCGACAAGGTGATCTTTATCAATCAAATATTTAAAGGCATTTTTAATTTCAACATCATCAAAATCTTCACGTTGCAAATTATAGGCATTGGTCATACCAATTTCTTCACCTTGATAAACGTATGGTGTTCCTTGCATAAAGTGCAATAATGTCGCAACCATTTTAGCAGAAATAACGCGATACTCCTCACTATCATTGCCATACCGACTCACTGCACGTGGCTGGTCATGGTTATCCCAATATAACGAATTCCATGCCTTATCAGTTAATTCATTTTGCCACTTTGACAAGTTTTCTTTTAAGCTAATCAATGAAACTTTTTTATCATACCATTTCCCTAAAGCAGGATTAGGATTATTATCAAGCCCCATGTGTTCGAACTGGAATACCATATTCAATTCAGAACTATCCGAATTTGCATATTTGATAGCATTGGGAATATCTACACCGGAAGCTTCACCCACTGTCATCATGTCAGCACGATTAAGTACCTGCTGACGCATTTCTTGCAGATATTCATGAACATGTGGCCCATTAGCAACAGCTTTATCTGAGTTACCATATTTACCACCATCAGGCACCTCACCGTCAGGTAAACCATCAGGTTTTGAAATCAGCGAAATAACATCCATTCTAAATCCATCGATACCTTTATCAACCCAGAAATTCATCATATCAAATACAGCTTGACGTACCTCTGAATTTTTCCAATTTAAATCTGGCTGCCCTTCCACAAATAAATGTAGATAATATTGACCTGTTTTTTCATCGAATTTCCACGCTGGTCCTGAGAAAAAGGAACCCCAATTATTTGGTTCATGTCCATTTACGGGATCTCTCCAAATGTAAAAATCACGCTTGTCATTATCTTTTGAAGAGCGACTTTCAATAAACCAATCATGTTGGTCCGAAGTATGATTAACAACTAAATCCATTACAATTTTAATATTTTTATCATGAGCTTTAGCAAGCAATCGATCAAAGTCAAGCATATTTCCAAATTTTACATTAATATCTTCATAATTTGAAATATCATAGCCATTGTCCTTATCCGGGGATGAATAAATTGGATTTAACCAAATGACGTCTGCACCTAATTTTTCAATGTAATCTAATCTTTGTTCAATTCCCTTCAAATCACCGATACCATCACCATCTGCATCCTGGAATGAACGTGGATATACCTGATAAACGACTGCTTTTTGCCACCATTTAATATTTTCTGTCATTTCTATGTCTCCTTTTTTGTGTTTAATTCACTTGTGTTTTTTCTTCTCTAACAATCCAGATTAAGCATCCTCCAATAATCAGAAATATACCTGCAATAGCTAACATATGAGCCATCGACTTACCAACTGCTGGAAAAATAGCAAAGCTTGCTACAGATGCAACAATTTGAGGGATACAGATAAAGCAGTTGAATAGTCCGAGGTAAACACCATCATGTTTACCATTTAAAGCATTTGTTAATATTGTAAATGGAATAGAAATTAACGCCATCCATCCTATTCCGATAAAAATAAAACCAATAAGTGACGTTAAATGCGTATGTCCATATGCAACAACAATAAATCCTAGTCCGCCGATAATCAAACTTAAGAAAAAGGCCATTTTGCGCGTTTTATTAGTCAAACGTTGAAATAACAAACCAACTAGTATAGCAACTACTGAATATACAGCCTGCAGTATACCAAACCAATTGCCTGCTGCTTGATAGCCAGCAGAAGCAGGATCAGAAACATTCCAAATATTTTCTGATAATGCTCCTGTTGAATAAGTCCACATATAAGGAATACCAAACCATACAAAGAATTCAACAATGCCTAATGTCCAAAAAACTTTCGGCGCATGTTTTAGAATATCGATAATCGACTCGTGAGATTTATTATCTGCTTGAAAACCATGATAAGATGCTAATGTTTCTGGATCATACTCCTTCACATTCATAATTGTAAAAATTGTAGATAATAATAATATTGCTGCCGCAACGTAAAAAGAAATTTTAACCGAATCTGGTACTACACCACGATCTGCAGTATTTGCCACACCTAGTGATGTCAATAAAAATGGAAAAACAAACGCAATTACGCCACCAAGGCTCCCCCAAATATTTTGTAAACTCCAAGCTCTATCTGTTTGTTGTTCATTAACCATATCAGGAATAATCATTTTAAATGGTTGCATTGACACGTTAGCTGATAGATCCATAAACAATACTGTAATAGCACCAAACCACAAAGCAGTCAATGAGCCGTAACCAAATCCAAATGAACCTGTATTAGGCAATAACAATAAAACAATTAAAGATACCAAGCATCCACCAATTAAATATGGCATTCGCCGTCCTAATTTTGGGATCCAAGTTTTATCTGAAAATAAACCAATCAATGGTTGTGTAACCATGCCAGCCAACGGTGGTAATACGAAGAAAAATCCTAGTTTTGTTGGATCAGACCCTAACGTTTGAAATATTCTTCCCATATTGCCAGTTTGTACTGAAAAAGCTACCTGGACACCTGCATAACCAAATGTCATCAAAAATAATTGCATACTAGTCAGCATTGGTAACTGACCTTTTTTCTGCATTTTACTATTTAACAATTGTATTCTCCTTAGTTTAAGTAACCGCTTACATTTGATTGTATGAAAATTATTAGCTTGATACACTTCCGCTTATTATAGAATCAGCAAATCAATCTCATAACACTATAATAACTAATCAAAATTGGTAAATAGGATTTAATAAACTAGCTTCCACAGCATTCAAGGTATTTTCTCTCTTCCATCACTATTTCGAAAACCTCTCAGGTATATTTGATAGATGATAGATTTCTGCCACCGCTTCTTTTTTTCCATAGCTATTATCCTCATTGCTTATAATATAATTATTTATGAGTAAACGTTTACGCAATTATATTGTAACCGCTTTCAATTAGTTTGTCAACAAGTTTTAGGTTATAATATTGAGTATGGCGATTACTATTAAAGACATTGCAAATAAAGCTGGACTATCTCCCGCATCTGTATCTCGAATATTAACTAATCGAGGTCGTTTTAATGAGGATACAGCTATCCGAGTACGTGAGCTAGCCCATTCAATGGGTTATCTTAAAAATCAATCTGCAGCTGATTTATCACAACAAAAAAGTCGTATTATTGGTATATTAGTTCCCATTGAACACACGAATTTCGCCGATGAAATTATTAAAGGCATGCAAAATAAAGCGCATGAGTTTGGTTATGAATTGTTGATCACGTTTATTGATGTCAACGAAAGCCAGCAAATTCAAACTGTTCAATCGCTCTTATCCCGACAAATATTAGCTATTTTTATGTTAGCTATTGATATGAGCCCTGCCGTCTTCAAATTATTAATAAACAGCAAAGTTCAGTTACTAAGTATTTCAAATCAATTGGATAGTCAAATACCATCTATTTCCTCTGATAACTACGTAATGATGAAAAAAATTGTAGACTATCTTGTTTCACACGGTCATAAAAAAATTGCATTAATTGGTTCCTCAAGTCAATTTCCTATTGTTGCACAATTACGAAGGCAAGGATTTATCGATGGATTAGCTGCACATGGCATTTCGTATAATCCAGACTTCATTTGGGGAACTACACTTTCATATCAAACAGGTCTAGAAACAATTAAACATTTTGGACTTCCTCTTCCATTTACAGCAGCTATTGGTTCTGCTGATATTATCAGTATTGGTTTATTAAATAGCGCTAAAGATGCCAATTTAGATATTCCCAATGATTTATCAATTATATCTATTGATGGTACTGAATTAACACAAATCACTAGACCAGTTTTGACAACTATTCAACAAAATTTTCAATTAATGGGCGAATTAGCAATCACTACACTTCATGAAAACAAATTTACCGAAGAAAAAGTTATTTTTACAAAGACAAAAATAGTACCTGGAAAAACTGTTGCAATCAATTATGAATCTATTTAAAAAGACTAAAACTATAAATATGGTTTTAGTCTTTTTAAGTTATTACTTCTGCTAAGAGAATTTTTTAACTACAAAACCCCAAAATAATAACAACACTGTAATCTGTTTTTATCTAAAATCATAAGCCCTTAAAAAAATAATCATCTGACTAATTTTTTTCATGCAGCATCTCTCAGTAGTATGTCAATATGCTAGTTCTCATGAACTTCATCTATGATTAGTGATTGTATTAAGTTCATAAAATCTGTCTGTTCTTCAATTAAATAAGCATCATTCGCGTGTCTCAAAGTAAACATAACTGATGTTAAAGCTAAGTCTGCATAAATTTGAGATAAAAATTCAACAGAAAAACGTTTGTTCAATTTTTGCTTTCGAAAATAGCATTGAGCATTTTTATAAAATATTTGATGAAATTTTTCTCGTATGGAACTATTAACTTTGTCCTGCGACATAAGGATTGAAAGATTAAAGTCTTCTTTGATTGTCTCCTTAATTAGTTTATTAATCATTTCAAAAGTATTTTCTTCATGAATTGCTTCAAATCGTTGATTAACATCTTTGTTAAATTTCTTCGCATATTGATTGACCATTGTGTCAATAACATCATATTTATCAATGTAATGATCATAAAATGTAGACTTACTAATAATAGCTTCATCACAAATTTCTTTCACTGTGATTTTAGAAATGGTTTTGGTTTCCAGTAATCTCATCAATGTGTCGCAAATTAATTTTTCTGTTTTAATAACTCGTTTATCTTTGTTCATTTACTTTCCTCTACTTGTACTCATCAATATATTAACATACTTTATCATACTAAAAGTACGTTAACGGTCTTTTAGGTTCTTATTGCTAGTTGTTTTTAACACAAGTAATGACAGAATGGAATTAAGAAAAGGAGCAGAACTATGTTTAAACAATATGTCAAAAACGAACAATTCAATTTACAAATCAATCGCTTTATCAATGATGATTATGAAAACAATAAAAGTGTGCAACAAGATTTAAATAAAATATTACCTCAATTAACTGATGAAGAGTCTTGGTATAATGCTTGGTATACACAAGCTCTTGAAAGAGAAAAAAATGGTGATTTTGCTATTGCTTCGACCTATTATCAAGCTGCCGAATTTTACTTATCTCCAGATGATCACAGAGATGAATTTGTCTATAATAAATATCGAGAAAATTTTTACAAAGGCTTTGGCGATTTTGAGTATGAAAAATACGAAATTCCTTACGAAAATGGTTCCTTACCAGTTGTAAAATTAATTACACCAAATGCCACCAAAAACTTATTATTATTCGCAGGATATGACTCCTACATGGAAGAAATGGTTAAAATGGCTAAATTTATGAAAGGTATTGACTATAACATTTATGTTTTTGATGGTCCAGGACAAGGCACTGCGTTGCGACAAGGAATCCACCTCATTCATAATTGGGAGAAGCCTGTCAGCGCTATATTAGATTATTTTGATATCAAAAAAGCCAGTGCTATTGGCATATCATTAGGTGGTTATTTGGTAATGCGGGCAGCAGCATTTGAAAAAAGATTGGATAAAATTGTTGCATTTGACATTTTTTATAGCTTTTTTGATGCATTGCGCGTTAGAATGCCATATGATCACATAACAAAAATTGAACAACTAGTCACAACTAATGATGCTGATCGTATCAACGAAATTTTTCAACAAATGATGTCTACTAATTTAGACTTAAATTGGAAGATTAATAAAGGCATGGAGAACGTCGGTGTTCACACACCTTTTGAGCTTTTAAAGCAGTTCGAAAAATATAATATGGAACCAATTATGCCGTTTATTAATCAAGACGTCTTATTATTAGCTGGGGAGAATGACCAATATGTACCAAGCAGTCGTTTATCTGAAATCGAAAATGGACTTATTAACGCTGGTTCCATACAGTCCATTATGTTTGACAAAGAGTCTGGTGGGGATCAACATTGTCAAGCAGGCAATCGTCAGTTAGGATTCAACGCAATTAAAGAATTTTTACAGAATCGATGAACCAAAAAAGCACATCAGGATGTGCTTTTTTAATACTTTTTATTCATCGAGCGAATATATTTTGAATTTGGCGAAACAACCGTATTTTCATAAAATTGACTAAAATAAAGTACGCAATAATGGATCCAATAACTGTCGCGCCGATAAATCTTGGTGTATACACAAGCCAGTATAATTCATGGTGTTGCCCTGTAAACAAAATCATAACAGGCACTGAAATCACTGAGCCTACAATGCCAGTTCCCAAAAACTCACCAAACATCGACCAGTATATGTTACCACCATATCTATATAAAAATCCTGCGCTAAAAGCTCCAAAAATTGCACCTGTTAAGGCTAATGGCGGTATACCGAAAATAAACATCCTTATGATACCCGTAATAAAAGCCATAACAACAGCATAAACTGGCCCTAAAATAACTCCTGCAATAATATTCATGACACTAGACATAGGTGCCATTCCTTCAATTCTGAAGATGGAAGATAATATGGTATCTAATGCAACCATAACGGTCACTATTGCTAATTTTTTTGATTTATAGTTAATGTTTATCATGCTATCTTTGTTTTCTAAATATAATTTAATTTGATAATTAATGACAATATCCTAATAATGTCATGCTTTAAAAAAGTATCTTTATCCAGGTAGATAAGAACACTTCTATCAGTAATAATCAACTTGTACTAACAAACTATATGCACTTCCCTACGCTGGTCAAGTGTTTATTTAATTTTCAGTTAAAAAGACGCTTCCCTAAAAGTTAAGAAAAGCGTCCATCAAAAATAATTTAGTAGACACTTTCCTACGCTGGTATAACCCAGATCAGGTTCAAAGAGTTCTTCTCAGTCATTTTCTGACGCCTCTAGTGCAACTATAATTATACATGCTAAAATTATAATAATCAATTTATAATACGTTTTGAAATAAACTATTTCATAAATATGGTCGAGTGATTGAATCGGATGAAGATTTCAAGTCATCAAATGTACCTGCAAACATTATTTGACCACCTAATCTTCCTCCTTCTGGACCCATTTCCACAATCCAGTCAGCTTCTCGAATAACTTTTAAACTATGTTCGATAATAATAATCGTATTACCTTTAGCTACTAAATGACTAAAAAGTACAAGCAAATGATCAATATCTTTTAAATGCAAACCATTTGTTGGTTCATCAATAATATATACACTTCCCTCTTTTTGCAAGTAACTTGATAACTTTATTCGCTGAAGTTCACCACCAGATAACGTTTTAAGCGATTGGTTAAGTTTTAAATAACCAACGCCAACATCTTCAAGAGCTTGCAATCCAACAGTAATCTTACGTTGTTGACTAAAGAAGGCTATAGCTTGGGTCACTGTCATTGAAAGCACATCAACAATTGACTGCCCTTGATACAAGTACTGTAAAGCTTCATCGTTGTAGCGTGTGCCATGACAGAGCTCGCATTCTGAAACGACATCGTCCATAAAGTACATGTCATTAACAATTACGCCTTTACCTTTACAGTGCGGACATGCTCCTTTAGAATTATAACTAAATAATGCCGGACTAACTTTATTAGCTTGAGCAAATAATTTTCTAATATCATCAAATATATCTAAATACGTCATCGGTGTAGAGCGCAAACTAATACCAATATTTTTTTGCGAAATAGTAATGACGTCAGTAGCCTCATCTACAAGTTTGGATCGAATTACTTCTGCAAGTGATGTTTTGCCTGATCCAGCCACACCACATAAAACTGTTAAGGCTTGAAGTGGAAACTTTAGCGATACATTTTTTAATGTGTTTAAATGTTGATTTTGAATGGTAATCCAGGAACTCAATGTGCGTGAAGTTGTTTTACGAACTTGTTTTTCACGCATAGCAATACTCGTAATAGTATCAGCATTGACGAAATCATGATAACGACCTGCAAATTGAATTTCTCCCCCTGATTCACCATGACCAGGACCAACATCAATAATATAATCTGCTTTTTCAATTAACAAAGGGTTATGCTCAACCAAAATAATAGTATTCCCTTGTTGCTTTAAGATGTTCAGACAATTATAAATACGTTCAATATCTTTAGGATGTAATCCGGAACTGGGTTCATCCAAAACGTACATAACATCGTTTAAGGAGCTTGTAATATGTTTGGCAATTCTGATTCTTTGTGCCTCACCACCTGACAAGGTATCCGTACTTCTAGACAAGTTCAAATAGCTTAACCCTATCGTCTTCAAAGCTTCTAACCTATTAATAATTTGTATGTTAATATCTTTTACTAACGAATTATCAATCTGTTCAATAAATTCTTGTAACTCATCTAGCGGTAGAGATACTAAATCACTAATACTATATCCATTAATTTTACAACTACGTGCTTTATCATTTAGTCTTGACCCCGAACAAGCTCGACATGTTTGTGTTGATACAAATTGATCCAATTGCCTTTTGTGACGCTTGCCTTCATCAGTGTTAAGAATGCTTCTTTCAATTCGCGGCACTATTCCTTCGTATAATGCTGTTTTAGGCCATTCACTAGAAGGATTGGTCAATTTTTGCTGTGGTGAATAGAGTAGCATTTCCAATTCTTCTTGTGAATAATCCTTAATTTTTTTATCTAAATCAAACAAGCCACTGTATGCATATCTTTTCCAACGCCATGCTCCATATCCAAAAGTCGGAAAATTAATTGGATTTTCATTTAAAGACTGATTAAAATCTACTAAATGATTGATATTAATATCTTTTGTGAATCCTAATCCATCACAAACTTCGCATTTTCCTTGTGGATGATTAAAAGAGAACACATCTGAATAACCAACGAAAGGTTTTCCAATTCGCGAAAAAAGCAGTCTTAAAAATGTATATATTTCCGTATATGTACCAACTGTTGAGCGGACATTTCCTGACATTTTTCTTTGTTCAATCGGAATAGCTATAGGTAAATTCTCAATATGGTCTACAACAGGTCTACCATATTTTGGTAGGATGTGCTGAATATAGCTCGAAAATGTATCATTTAGTTCACGTCTAGATTGTGCAACTAAAGTGTCAAAAACCAAAGTTGATTTACCAGAACCTGACACACCTGTGAAAACTGTCAATTGATGTTTTGGAATTTTAACAGAGACGTTTTTTAAATTGTTCTGGTGCGCATTTGAAATTTCAATCCACTCATTATTCATTACTACCCCCTAAATAATTAATTTCCGTTAGATGCTAACACCGCATTGATAACTGCATTTCTAAAATTATCTTTCTCAAGTGATAATACCCCTTTTATAGTACTACCACCAGGTGATGTCACTTGACCTTTCAATTCTGAAAAATTCTTATCACTATCAAGAGCCAAAAGCCCTGAACCTTTAACGACACTAGCAATTAATTTATGAGCTGTCTTTCTATCAAGCCCTTCGTGAACACCAGCATCTTCCATTGCATCCATTAATACATCAATAAATGCTGGTGCACAGCCACCAATAGTCCCAGCAATATTTAGTTGGTTTTCTGAGATAGTAATCACATCACCCAATTTGGATAATTGATTTTTAATCACTGTAATGTTTTCTATGTTCAAAGAACTATTTTCTGCAAATGATATGGTACCTGCTCCGATAGCTACTGGTGTATTAGGCATAAAACAAGCAACTGGATTTTCACTAGCAACTTCATGTAGTTGCTCAAAACTAATTCCACCTGCTGATGACAATATAATTGTTTCATCAGGTAACCCATTGTTTTTCAAGGTTTTAAGGACATCTATCACAATTTTGGCAGGTGTCGATAATATGACAATATCGGGGTTAGTTTTCAAAAAATCACCGTCGTTACTGAACACCTCTATCTGTAATTCTTCTGAAATACTTTTAGCCTTTTCTTGTGTTGTTGCTTTACCAACAATATCCACTTGATGTGGTATAAAACCCTTTACCAAAGCTTTACCCATATGTCCTAAGCCAACGATACCAATTTTCATTATAATTTCTCCAATACAGTTCAATTTATTGTCATATTATCATTTTTTAAGCAGATAATCAAAAAAACTGTCTAGTTATGATAATTTATCAATAAACCTTTGTAATCCAGCTTGCCCATCAGCATCTCTTTTAAAAACACCCGCATCTTCCAATACTCGTTTGAAAATATTTCCAACACTTTGGTTGATAATGGTATCAATATTATCTGGTGTGATTTCGTTCTGTCTGTTGAGTTCTTCAGCCCAATCTTTATGACTAGGTTGAATTGCTGTTATACCATCAAGCAAGTATTGCTTAACATCAGCTAACTCTTTTTTTAGTCGAGGCGGTAAAATAGCCAATCCCATTACTTCAATCAAACCGATATTTTCTCTCTTAATGTGCTGTACATCTGGATGTGGATGAAAAATACCGTCCGGAAATTCGGTGGATGTATTATTGTCACGTAAAACCAGGTCGACTTCATAACAACCTTGACGCAAACGAACAATTGGTGTTACCGTATGATGCCGTTCACCTTGTTTATCATATGCTTTAATCGAACAACTTTCATCACTGTACTCTTCCCAACTCAACATAATTTTAGTTGCGGCTTCTAAAATACGGTCTTGGTTTTCATCAACTAAGCGTATGGTAGTCATTGGCCAATTTAAAACGCCTGCTTTTTTTAACCGATGCCCCTTAATCTTGATTTCTTTTGAAAACGTTGCTTGTGCCATGGGTAATTCATAGCGTCCAGCCTGAAAATGATCATGTGATAAAATTGAGCCTCCAACAATTGGTAAATCAGCGTTAGATCCAATAAAATAATCAGGAAATTTAGTAACAAATTCTAATAATCTGGAAAGGTTTCCCTTATCAACGTGCATCGGCCGTAATTCTTTTGAAAAAACAATGGCATGTTCATTAAAATAAGCATAGGGCGAATATTGAAAGTACCATGTCTCGTCTCCTAGGCTCAATGGGATTACCCGATGATTTGTTCTAGCAGGATAATCTAATCGTCCCCAATATCCTTCGTTTTCTTTTGCTAACTGAGAAACTGGATATTTTTCGTCCTGTGCATTCTGATTCTTTAAGGCAGCTGCAATTTTTTTTGGATCCTTTTCAGGCTTTGATAAATTTATCGTTATTTGTAAAGTCCCGTAATCAGTTAAAACCGGAAATGAAATATTTTGATTGATTTCACGTGTCTTGATGTAATTACTACGTTTTGATATCCCAAAGAAATAATCGGTGGCGTGTCGTGGTGATATTTTGTAGTTCAACCAAAAATTTTTTCGAATTATCGAAGGACGCGGCACGAAAAAATTCATCAATTGTGCACCTAACATGTCTGCATTTATTTGTCGTTTTGACAATACATCGTTGGCAGCTGCAATTTCTATCAGTTGATCAAGAATATCTAATGTTGTAAAATCATCCAAAAAAATATCTTTAATAAAAACTCCATCAATACCACCAACTAAACCAAGCACTTGATTATACAAATAAATGAAATCCTCATCTGTATAGTCCGTATCCATAATAATTTGTTCTACAAATTGATTTAATAATTCTTTCGTTGTCATTATAATTACCTATATTTCTATACGCTCACCAATAAAATTAATTCAACTGCAAGAAAAAATACTGTTCAGCTCACTAAAAAATTCGATTAATATTCATCAATAATTTGAAGTATTACATTGACATCATTGTCATTCTTGTACTTTAAAGTGGTATACCGATGATGTGAAATCAGCTTGCGAAACGGGCACGTTATATAAACCAATTGACATCAGTTCATCACCTGAATAAAGTAACTTGGTTTCTTGATCAGTATATGTTGCTTCAGAAAGAATGTTACTCAATTTAGTCGTTGTAAAAGTAGGCTGAGCTTCCGATAATATACGATAGTAGAATAACACAATTTCCTTTTTATCAGTACTGACAAATTCCCATGCAGCTTCGTTACCATCGAATGGGCTCTTAATACGATAAAAATCACCATACTGCACAAGTTCTCTGATTTTTTTATAAAAAGAAATTTGCGCTTTAATTTCTTTTTTCTCTTGTTGTTGGAGACTAGCCAGATTGAGTTCATATCCTAATACTCCAGCACTAGCCACATCTCCACGTATTTTCAAACTAATTTGTCGTCCTGTCTGATGATTGGGTGAAGCAGAAACATGGGCGGTCATACTGGATACTGGATAACTCAAGGTCGTACCATATTGAATCTTTAAGCGTTCGACAGGATCTGTATTATCAGAGGCCCATGATTGTGGGAAATAATACAGCATGCCAGCATCAAAACGCCCACCACCACCAGAACAACCTTCAAATAAAATATCAGGATAACGCTTCGTCAATCTTTCTGCCAAATCATATACACCAAGGACATACCTATGGCTTACCTCCCCCTGTTGTTCTGCAGGTAATGTAGCAGAACGAACTTCTGTTAAGTGTCTATTCATATCCCACTTGATATAGTCAATATCGACATGATCTAAAATATCTACCATCTGCTGATAAATATTATCAATGACTACTTTTTGTGAAAAATCAAGTACATATTGATCACGGCTTGGTGTCATCGGGCGATTTGGTATATGAAGTGCATACTCTGGATGATTTCGATAAAGTGTTGAGTTTTTAGATATCATCTCTGGTTCAAACCACAATCCAAACTTCATGCCTTTATTGTGAACTTTTTGAGATAATCCCGTCAAACCACCACCTGTACGCAATTTATCGACATATTCAAACCAATCACCAAGTGAACTAGCATCATCATCACGTCTACCAAACCAGCCGTCGTCTAACACAAACATTTCAATTCCTAATGGTGCAGATTCATCCAATATGGTTTCAATTTTTTCCGAATTAAAATCAAAATAAGTTGCTTCCCAATTATTAATCACAATTGGACGTTGACTAAACTGATATTTGCCACGAGCGACACGTTCACGCAATAGATGATGATATGCTTGAGACATCCCGTTTAATCCTTCATGAGAATAAACAAGTAACGTTTCCGGCGTTTGAAAAATTTCATTGGTATCGAGTAGCCAACTAAATCCCTCTTCATTAATACCTGCTATTACTCGAACTTGATCAACAAAATCTTTTTCAATCGTAAATTGATGGTTCCCTGAGTAAACTAGTTGTATGCCAATGGCCTCACCCTCATTTTCAGTGGTTGTTGGTGAAATAATTGCCACAAATGGATTCATATGGTGTGAGCTAGCACCTCTATGACTTGAAAATTCAGTAACCCCATGCCTAAGAGACTGTCTTTCTATCTGTCGTTCATGCACATGCGCACCTGGTAATGAAATGACTCCTAAATCACTTGATGGTATATCTATTTGAAAAGAAGCTATTTTTTCAATATTAATTTTTTGATTTGAGTTATTTTTTAGACTCACTGAACGAGCGATTACAGGCCTATCAGCGTAAATTGTATAGTATAATGTTAATTCAGCTGATAATGTTTCGTCAATTAAGCGAATTATCAATGTTTTAGCCTCATCATTTGATAAAACATAAGATTGTGGTAAATGTTCTAAATGAACTTTTCCTTCCAGAATATCAAATGATTTAAAACGAAAGTCGGTTGCTTGTACACCTGTTACTGACTTAATTTTGATTGCTGCTTGTCTAAAATCACCTGTGTCGAAACCACCATACTCTTGAAGTAAAGTATCCTTCGAGTACCCACGATCGACTTGATGCGGTTCACCCGGTAGGTTCGGTGAAAATCCTCGATCAAGCCGAGGATACTTTCGGCTACCATGATATTTATAAATTTTTTTCCCAAAATACAGATGGCTTAAAACACCACCTTCTTCAACTTGCAGTAAATAAGATATTTGATTATTTGAGAGGTGAAAAACTTTACGTTGATGATCAACATAAATATTAGCATTAGTCATGTACCTTCTCCTTCTTACTAAATTACAATCATAGCTTAGCATTTGTTCACCACAATGTAAACGGTTACTTTAAGAAAATCGCCATATTTATTCATACTATCAACATCATTTCTTTTTTAATTAACGCCTATATTCAAAAATTAAATCAAACGTTTAATAAAATACTAATTGACTTAGTAACTATAATTAAAAGTAGGTATTAGCACTTACTCTTAAGAGACTCCCAAACCTGATAGGCAGTCTCAAATACTCAACGAAAGTAGCGGAATATTCTAGTACTAAATTTTATCAAAAAACTATATTTGTCCTAGTACAAGAAAAAGTTGTCAAAAACACCATAGTTGTTAGTAATTACCGCACTATTTACTCTAAGGAGTCGTTATTGTTAATAAATAATCATTAAAATCCTACAAACGTTGGTAAAAAAGTATGGCTTCAATATTGAAGCCATACTTTTTAAATAATTATAGTCCATTAGTCAATTATCTTTTGCCTTACGCAATGTTTTAAACAATATGGCAAACTGACCTCGGAAGGACATAGCTTGTTCAAATATATCTTCACCATCATTTAACATTTTAACCGTAACCCATCCCAAAGCTTCAGTAATTGAAACTGCCACCGCTGCATTAATTACCGCACCAGAAACTGTTCCAATCGCTGGAATAAATTTTAAAATATTACCAACTGCACTTCTCCCGAAACTAACAACCACCAGTTCTTTTGATAGACTTTTTCCCAAACTTTCTAACCATGGTTGTCCAAACAACTTATGTAATCGAGACATCATAGTCAACTGAATAGGCACGAGCAGCAAAGCATCTGAAAATGGAATCGGTGAGCAACCAACAATCGCAGCACTTAATGAAGCCGCATGAATAATACGATGAGATTTTTGTTTTTTTTCACGATCAACCCTAGACAAAAAGTTTTCAAAAACTTGTTCCACATTCGACTGGTTCTTAACCAGTAATTTTTCAGCTATCTCTCGAGATTGATTATACGATTTTTGGATTATTTTAGATGTTTTTGCGGGAAATCTGTGTAGCACTTCATCAAAAAAAGAATTGAATTCTTTGTCATCTAGTGTTGTGTCTTGTTTATTCAGTTTGCGATTATCTTCATTCATTTCATATAATCCCCTTAGCTTTATCTACATTCATTATACTCAGCTTATTCAAATAATCATATGATATGCATTATAAAACCCTGATTCACTAACAAATCAGGGTTTAAATATAATATTAAATAGATTTTTTCGCAAAAGTGTCAAACTGCTTTGCAGCGTTAGCCAAAAATTCTTGTGTATCCGTATTAGTAATATGTCCCTCTTCATCAGACAAATTTTGTACATTACCAATATACAATTCTGGTTGTTGCATTGTTGGCATATCTAAGAAGACTAATGATTGACGCAATACATGATGAGCTAACACGCCAGAAATACCAGAAATTGATTGTGAAGCAACTAATGCTGGTTTCCCAGCCCAAACATTTTGACCCCATGGTCTTGAAGCAACATCTAATGCATTCTTTAACGCCGCTGAGATACTACGATTATGCTCAGGTGTTACAAAGATAATTGCATCTTGTAACGCAACCTGGTTACGGAATCGCACGTACTCTTCTGGTGAATCAACATCGTAATCTTGATTATACAATGGTAAATCACTAATTTTCAAATAAGTTATCTCTGCATCTGCTGGAAGCCCAGCAACAAGTGCATCAGCCACACCTTTTGAAAATGAATTATCACGAATTGAACCAATAACAACACCAAATTTTGTCATTTATTTAAACCTCTTTCTTCTTACTAAAAGTAAGTATATACCCAATAAAATATTTTTGCAAGCATTTTATTAGCGTTTACATTGTTTTAAAAATAGCTTTATTAGCTTTTAGCATCAGTTACGTCTCTTAGCTGTGAATTGTCATCGGTCAGTACATTAACTCTTATAAATAAAAAATTTAGACATTCTTTTTAAACTCATTTCTCATGTTTCACGTTGTTTTTTTGCTTGATTAAAGAATATTTAATTACACAAATTCTTCATATTCTTTAGGGTCCTGATTATCTATGCGGCCATCTTCGCGCATTAAAGCACTAATCTGATAAACTTCATCGGCTGTTAGTGCAAAATCAAAAATTTCTAAATTATGATGCTGATGTTGTGGTGTGACAGCTTTAACGACCGGTAAAATACCTCGTTGTACATGCCATCTCAAAATAATTTGTCCAACATTTTTTTCGTACTTCTCTGCCAATGCTAAGATAAGTGGTTCTTTGAGTTCATCACTTCCACGCCCTAACGGACTCCAAGCCTCCGTTAAAATACCATATTCTTGATTCGTGTTGACTAAACTTTCTTGTGGCCAATAAGGATGAATCTCATTTTGGTTCACAGCAGGGGTAACGCCTGTTGCTAAAATAATCTTGTCTAAATGCTCTTTTTCAAAATTAGACACACCAATAGAACGCACTAATCCACGTCTTCGAGCTTCAATTAATGCTTGCCACGCCTCGACATAGTGATTCCTTTTAGGGAGTGGCCAATGAATCAGATATAAATCTAAATAGTCTAACCCTAAACGTAGTAATGATTCCTCAATAATTTTTAACGCATCATCAAAATGATGATACTGACCAGGTAGCTTCGTGGTTACATAAAATTCTGCTCGTGGAATACCCGAACGGCGAATAGCTTCACCAACAGCGCCTTCACTATCATAGTTAGTCGAAGTATCAAGTAATCGATATCCTAACTGAATGGCAGTCAATATTTCATCAACACCTTGATAACCACGAATTTGAAATGTCCCTAAACCAATTTTAGGTAATTTGTGACCATCATTTAATTCATATAATTCAGTAATATTCATGATAAGATCCTCTATTTTTATAAAAAAGGTTATAAAAAAAGGTTAACTTGTTATGCACAAATTAAACCTTTTAGCAGAAAATATGTCAGAAGCTTTAATCAGCTTTTTTGTAATCAGCATTCTTGGGATTACTTTCGTAAATGTTTGTATCTTTTGCTTTTGATTCTGGATCAAGTTTTTCATCTACATGTTCATTCTTTTGATTTTGATACTTTTCTTTATTATCGGCCATATTGACGAATTCTCCTTTTATACCAATATTAAGATATTAGTGCAACAATTACGTTACCTTAACCTCTAGAATTATTTACTTGTTCGACTAGTAATCCAAGATACAATTAATACCAATACCACTGCACCAATAATTGATGGAATAAGTGCCATTCCAGCTAAGCTAGGCCCCCACGAACCTAACAAGCTCTCTCCTAACCATGAACCAATTAGTCCAGCAACGATATTACTAATCCAACCCATAGCCGCTCCTCGGCTTGTAATCGCACCAGCAATTGCACCGATAATGGCACCCACAATAAGTGTCCAAATTAATCCCATAAAATCTCTCTCTTTCCGGGTCAACTATTCAACCCAATTTCAGGTTATCACCGTAATACAATTTGAGCAAATAATCAGCTTTGATACACAGCAATCAAGCATAATCATTCACAAAAATTTTACTATTTAACTCGATCCGCATCATCATTTAAAACTTGTGATGTAGATTTTTTGACAGCATCAACACCATCTGAGGTTTTCTCTTTAATGGCGTTACCGGCATCAGTAACCCGATCCTGCAAACTGGTTTGTGAGGCATCAAATTCTTTTTGTGTTTGAATATCCACGACTTCAACGTTCAATTCAACTAATGTTAAGCTTGTTGTTTCTTTAACTTGTTTTGTAATAACTTGCGTTAATTGCTTGTAAATATCATGTGCATTGTAACCGTAAGCCATGATAATGTTTAAGTCAACCGCAACTTGTTCTTTTCCTACTTCAACACCAATACCATCAGTTGGATTGTCACTATTTACAATTTTATTTTTAATGTTTGCAACAAAACCGCCATCAACTCCTAACAAGCCCGTTACATTCTCGATAGCATAACCGACAACTTTCTGGATTACTTTATCATCAAAGGTTAATTCACCTTTAGCTTCAAATTGCTCTGCATTAGTATTTTGTGCATTTGTCTTATCTGTAGCCATTTTAAATTCCTCTCTTCTTCGAATTAAGTTAGTTTTTTCGTGTAAACATTTTAGAAATAATTGATAAATCTACGTTGTATTCTTCAAGCAGATATCCAATTAGAGCAGCAATTATTGTGATAAATATAATTAATATGGTCTTCCAAAAGCCAACACTCACAAATAATGTAGATAGAATAAATCCCGTTAAACTACCAATCCAAATGTTCATTGATTTTTTGTTTTTCATTTATTCACACTCCTTTTAAATCACACGCGTGACTTTACGTTTTGAGCTTGATTTTTGATTTACTTTAATATCAACTTTGATTGGTAGCCTATTCACACCAGCGAGTAATTCGTTCAAACTTTTAGTCAAATTATAAGAAATATTTGGTAACTCTTCTACTGTTGCTTGTTTATAAACCGAGTCAGCTACAATATAGAATTTGCGCTGACGACGAGTATTTTTCAACGTCACTTTGATATTCGATAAATCTTTCCCAGAAAGCTGTGTTTTAATAAATTGGCTGATACCGTAGTTGCTCAGAGCCAATCTACCATCTTTAGTTTGCTTTAGCGGTACATCTGGTAACTGTATTGGCCAGACTAATACAAATAACAGTGCCAAAGCAGTCAATACTAGTAACACTATTCCATAGTAATAAACAAAGATATTACTTTGAAAGTCAACATGTACGCCAAAACGCTCTAATAATCCAGCTACTTCAGAAAGAATATCTGGCCAAATTAACAAACTGATGCCAACTAAATATCCGAGGTTGAAAATAATCAGTAGTATTTTTTTACTCTTCTTCATACACACCTCTTTAATTTTTTGATTATCGGCTTGCTTTGATTCCAAATACCATCGACACAACCAAAACTAGAATCACTGCGCCGACTATAGAAGGAATAAGCGCCATTCCTGCTAAGCTAGGTCCCCACTGACCAAGTATTGCTTGACCGATTGCTGATCCTACTAGACCAGCAACGATGTTACTAATCCAGCCCATGGATTCACCACGATTAGTGATTGCACCTGCAACTGCGCCGATAATGGCGCCAACAATTAATGACCAAATCATAATTTTCCTCCATTCTCTTCTTCACGAACTATTACACTTAGTTCACTAAGTCGAATATAACACTTATAGAAAACGTTTACTAAAATAATGATTCATTAACCATATTAACTGTGAATTTCTTCTTCTAAACGATCGCCTGCTTTATCAATACCTTTTGCAGCAAAAATCGTACCCCCAACTGCCAAACCCGTTAAAATCAGCATAGTAGCTAGTATTGCTTTCAATAAACTTTTTAACATATTTTTCCCTCGCTTAAATGTTACGTACAAACAAAAGATTTCAATTCTTGTTTGATTTTCGCCAATTTCTTACAACATAATACAAACTAAATAGTAACTGAGAAAATGCCAAAAGCATTGATAATTTATCCCAGAAACCAAAATTTTGATTATTTTTACTTTTTTTATTCATTTTTTTTGCTTTCTTCTTAATCAAGCTAACTATGAACTGAGCTTTGTTTTGCATCAGAATTGTGAAAGAGTATTATTTTAAGCCGCCCGTAACATTAATCGATTCACCGGTAACATAGCTAGATTCATCTGATGCTAGAAAAACATAAGCACCAGCCAATTCAGCTGGCTGTCCAGCTCTACCGATTGGCGTCGATTGACCAAATGTTGGTATATTCTCTTGTAATTGTCCACCAACAATTTGCAGAGGTGTCCAAATCGGTCCGGGTGCTACACTATTCACTCGAATACCACGATTAGCTAACTGTTTTGCTAAACTCATCGTCATGTTTTTGATTGCTGCTTTGGTTCCGGCATAATCAACCAAAAAAGATGATGGTTGTTCTGCTTGAATAGAATTTGTCGTAATAATGCTACTACCTGGTTGTAGATGTGGTAGAGCAGCTTTCACCAACCAAATTAGGCTAAAAACATTTGTCGTATAAGTGTCTACTAATTGTTTTGTTGACAAATTAGCTAAATCAACCTCAGCTTGCTGCTTTCCAGCAACTAATGTCAAAATACTAATATCACCTAAAAAATCTACAGCTTCATCAATTAATTGTTGATTAAAAGCTTCATCTTTTAAATCTCCAGGTACAAGTTTTATCTTACGACCCAAAGATTCTATAATACCTTTCACTTCTTGAGCATCAAACTCCTCTTCAGGTAGATAATTCAGTACAATATCCGCTCCTTCGTGAGCATAAGCAATTGCTACAGATCGACCGATTCCAGAATCTCCACCCGTTATCAACGCTTTTTCATGTTTCAATCGATTATGACCAACATAGCTAGTTGCCCCATCATCCGGTGTTGGTGACATTTTACTTTGTAATCCTGGTTCAGGTTGACGCTGTTTTGGAAAATTCTGCTTAGCGTATTTTCCGCTTTTATTTGTCATATATTTCCTCCCTTTTCATACAATACCTACCTCAACAATATTAGGTACAAGCTTAACTTTTACAACGATAAATTAAAATTTTGCTACTCAATTATGTGAAAATGATATTTAATCTATCAAGGTCACTATAACATTAATAGAAAGGGGTTACAAAAATTTTGATTATACACTAAATATGCTTATTATTAATAACAAAGAACAAATCAACCAAAAAGCAGGAGAAATTTAAGTATTTCTCCTGCCTCTATAACAAAATAAAGTTGTATTTCTTAACTTATTTTTGTTTAGTTATTTAGAAAATCGTTGCTATTTTCTTCCCCAATTTTGAAATATTGTCCTGTATTCCAATCTTTCAAAACATATCCCATACCGTTACCTAATACATTAGTCCCATTCATATATTTAGCTGACCACTGCTTAATTTCCTCATCAGTTGGAATATCTTGACGAGTACTTTGTGACAGCGTGTAGTACGGATCTGATCCATCATTTGAATAATTTTTAACCCAATAATCATACGTCTTTGCTTCAAACAAATCTGGATATTGTTGTTTCAATTCATTCAAATATTCACCACCGTATTGGGCTTGATATTTACCACCACCAACACTATTAACCGCATAGAGTTGTGTCCCAAATCCAGTTGCTATATCATTACCATATACGCCGGCACGTGAAGCTGATACGACCTCTTGTCCAGATAAATTATAAACTTGGTTATCAACTACATCAGCCATAACCTGCATATTTGATTGGTGCAATGCTTTAATTGCAGTACGCAAATCTTTATCAGTACCGTACTTAGTTGGTGTTTCAAATCCCAAATCATATCGGTCAGTAAATGCATAACCATTATCAATTGTTGAATCTAAGAACGTATGGTCCCC
This sequence comes from Leuconostoc litchii, assembly GCF_008107645.1. Classification (GTDB taxonomy): domain Bacteria; phylum Bacillota; class Bacilli; order Lactobacillales; family Lactobacillaceae; genus Leuconostoc; species Leuconostoc litchii. Next base: position 584,046 of record NZ_SDGY01000001.1, read on the forward strand.
ACTTGAACGATATTGTGGTGCCATCTCAAAACTCGTGATTCCCCATTTTTCAAATAAATTAGCATTTTTAGCAATTACTACGTTAGTCAGTTCGTCATTGGTGGTTGCTTTAGGTTGGAAATTAGAAAACCCTTCGTAAATCAAGTTTGAATCTAATGCCGCATTAGAATGCAACACTTTGCCATCAGTATTTGCATCCGTTGATGCTGCTGTTCGGGAATCTTGATCATCGCTAGCTCCTACGGGCACCCAAACTGCTAAGTAACCTGATACCTGTGGATTAGCATAGCCGTGCACATTAGTGTATTCTTGTCCAGAAATTTCTTTATTTGAGAATGTTAATGTACCTTGATTATTTGTCCAAGCAGTTGGTGCATCGTCATCAGAAGAATACGTAACAATACCATCACTGGTCGTTAACAATGCAGCTCGATACTTTTGGTTTTTATGAGCAGCTCCCATTTCTAAAGTAACTGTATCTGAGTCATTGAGTGTTAATGATGAATCATTCCCCACCAGCACACCAACACCCTCCGTGCGTGTTTCATCCGTACCAAGATCATTAGCTGTCATTGCGTCTTTACCAAAACGAACACTTTTTAACAAACCATTGTTATCTACACCCATGGTTTGTCCACCGCTCACGTAACTCTTTCTAGTATTCATCAAAGATACAATGGCATCGTAATAAATGCTTTGCTTTTCCATATATTGACCATCATCTTGATACATATCACCGTAATAAACACGTGGAACCGTGTCCTTATTAGTGAGCATCAAAGCATAAATACTAGGTAAGTTATAAATGTTATACTTTTTATCCGTTGAACGTTGATCTTGATAATAAGCCGCTAAGCCTTCTTTTAATTGCTCATCAGTGAAATTCGTCCAATCTGCACCAGTTGTGTCAGTGATTGCAGCACCAACTTTTTCCTGGATTCCCTTATCATGAGCGTGAATGATTGAATAATTTGGTGTAGCTTCATTTTCTGTTGCATTATTGGTATGATCAGCAATGACTTGTCCACCATCCACATCTTGCAACATGTTCGTCAATGAACTATTCTTTCCTGGTTCATTGGCCAGAGATAGCGTAGCTGCCTCTCTTAAATTAGATTCAATTAAGGCATCACTCTTGATTGTAGAAGTACCAGCATCTAATCCAGCTTCAACCAGCGAAATATGCTTATTAGCGCTGTCTTCACTTGCATCCACTTTATAAGCATCACGCATGTAGTCGTAGGTTCTCTGAATCGCATCATTGTTGATGAAATCAACTGCATCAATACGTATGCTATCAAAATTGGCGTCATCATCACTGGCTGTAATTGTGCCAAAGTTCATTAAATAATGTAACCAATTCAAATTTTCGGCTTGAACGGCAGGGTTAGAATTGTCGACATCGTTAGCGAGTAAGAAATCGAAAGCATTTCCTGATTCACGATAATCTGAATTAGTTGTTGGTGTTAGGTCACTATTACCATACTTAAGATAACCACCTTGGAACCAAGCATCCCCCTGACCTTGATATTCAGAATCTTTATTCCAAATAAACTGTTGTTTTACAAATGAAAGTGTATTTCCATGAGATTCAAACAAAAGGTCTTTCAGCCAATCTGTACTCTTTTCTTTCGAAATACGCTGTTCAATAGCCGCTTGGGCTTTTTGCGCGGCAACATTCAAGTCATATTGATCAGATTGTAGATTAAATTGACTGGTTGTATCTAGCAAACCATTTTGCTTCATAAAATTCAAATAATTAACTTCAACATCTTTATTTGGCCACCAAACTGTAATTACTGGTCGCATATCACTTACTGAAGATGCTACCCAAGACTGTCCATTTTCTAGAATTTCCTTAGGACGGTACCATGTATTAGCTGTTAAGAAACCATCTACTGTATTCTCAAAGCTAGAAATCTCATTGCGATATACAGCACTACGTTGTGCCATTTCATTGGTTGCCTTCACTGTAATATTTGTAAACAAATATTGCCCATTACCATTTTTATCAAAGTAATATGTGACATTGTCAACAGTAACTTGCTGATTCTTAACTTGACGACCATCATTGCTATTAAAATATTGCAATTGACCATCAATGCTTACTAATCCTGTAACTTGATTATTTTGGTTATCAACATAGGTTACTTTTTCGCCATCAGTTTCGTACTTTCCATTTGTATATGCTTGCTTGATTTGACTAACTAGGTTTCCTTTTGATGGCTCAAAATAGTAAAGATTACCATCATAGTCTGCAACACTTCCTTTTATTTGAGCCCCTGTAATTGGATCAAAATATTGTAAATGACCATTTATGTTTTGTAATCCCTTTAATATTTGATTATTTGCACCACGATAAACCCATGCAGTTGTGTTATCACTCAACTGAACAGTCCCATAATGCCCTGATACCACAGTGGATAATAAGCGTCCATCTCCTTGTCCATTAGTGAAGTAATAAGTATCATGACCAATCGTTACAAAGTCACCTTTGGCTTGCACACCAGTTGTTAAATTAAAATAGCGTAACTTACTATCCGAATCGATATATAAGCCGGTAAGATTTTCACCTTTGACTTGATAATACCAATTTTGATTGTTGTCAGTTATATATTGACCATTTTTTGGCATTGCTGTCACGGTTTTAACATTTTGTTTATCACCGTTTTCTTTATCAAAAGTATAGAGAACACCATCAATTGTTCGTTTATCACCCTTAACCTGATAGCCAATTTGATCAAAGAATAAATTTTGATGATTAATCTGTTGTTCACCAGTTACAGCAACGCCATCAGCACCAAAGTAAGCCCATATACCATTGGCAACTTGTTCAAATTTGTTGGTAATCAACTCGCCAGAGTCAGGATCATAGAAACGCATTTTACCTGATGCATCAACATAAGCTTCACCCTTAACTTGTTGTCCGTCTGGCTTGAAGTAAAGTTTCTGACCTCTAATCGTCTGCGCCCCCGTCACAGCATTGCCATTATTATCTAAATATAGCCATGATCCATTTGGTAATTTACCAAAATCATTTTTTAGTTTTTCACCACTCATGCCTGTGTAGTAATTTATTGTGCCATCGTCATTAACAACTTTATCGTTCTTAACTTGTTTCCCCTTATCATCGAAGTATAGTTCTTGGCCATTAATTGTTTGCGATCCTGTAGCAGCAACACCATCATTATCCAAATACATCCATGATCCATCTGGTAGTTCTTCAAATCGGCAAACTACTTGTTTACCATCTGCATCAAAGTAATAGATTTTATCACTAACTTTTTGGACACCAGTAACTGAAATACCTTTATCATTAAGATAAATAGTTGTTTCGTCATCTAATTGCAACAATGAATTCTTAATTTGCTTCCCATCTTTAGAAAAGTACAATGACTGACCATCAATCTTTTGCTGTCCCCTGAGCGCATTGCCATTATTATCTAGATATAGCCATGAACCATCACTTGTTTCACCCCATGAATTAACAACCATACTCCCAGTATTACGGTCATAATAATGAATTTGACCTTGTTCATCTGTAATAGCATCGCCCTTAATTTCTTTGCCATCTTGACCAAAATACAAGTTTTGGCCATCAATTACTTGCGATCCTGTTACGGCTACACCTTTATCGTTCAAATATAACCATGAACCGTCTGACAATTGCTTGAAAGTATTCTTAAGTTGTACACCATTGTTATTGAAATACAACACTTGACCGTTAAGCACTTGCTTACCAGTTACGGCATTACCATTATTATCTAAGTACAACCATGAACCATCACTTGTTTCACCCCATGCACCCATAACCATATTTCCTGTGCTGCGATCATAATAATGGATATGACCACTAGAATCAGTAATACTTTCACCTTTTATTTGTATACCACTTTCGTTAAAATAAAGGCTTTGTCCATCAATCTTTTGTTGTCCTATCACTGCTATACCCTTATCATTTAAGTATAGCCATGAGCCATCGCTTGTTTTACCCCAATTATTTACAACTAAGTTACCTGTGTTACCGTCAAAATAACGAACATTTCCATCAATATCTTTAATGGCAACACCTTTAAGTTGCACACCATTAGCATCAAAGTATTGTTGATTAATTGTCCCATCGTCTGCAGTAATTGTTGTTAAACCAATGGCCATTCGCCCATCTGAGAAGAAATAATGCCATCTATTGTCTGAATCTTGATAATATTGGTCAACAATTTGACGACCCGTACTACTGTAATAATATTCATTTGTACCATCAGATAAATAAGCATCTTGTAGCTCTACACCGTTTGGTAGGAAATAATATTTTTTACCATTAATTTCTTGTGCGCCAACAACCATATAACCATCATCATCAAAATAATACCAATTGTCATTATCTTGAATAAATGTATTTTTTGCTTGATAACCACTTGTAGAATAGAATTCTGTCTTACCACTATCAACCGTAATAAATCCTGTGCTTGTTTTTTCTCCTAACAATTGCTTAGGTAGGAATTCATTTTCACTCGAAACATTGAAATACTGATTCGTCGCCCAATCTTTCAGAACATACCATGCACCGCGGCCTTGAATGTTAGAGCCATTAAAATACTTAGCGGACCATTCTGTGATTTTGACATCCGGATTCATTGTTTGACCTGTTGAAATTTGTTTTGTTTCAAATAACTCAGGGTAATCTTCCTTTAGCTTATCTAAGAACGCACCGCCATAAACTTTTTGGTATTCGCCACCACCAACTGTACGAGAATCATATAAAGTATTATTAATAACTGAATTTTCATCTAACTTCCCGGAACCATTGGTACGACTAGCTGTGACGATTTCTTCACCAGGCAAATTATAAATTTGATCAGGTACCCAATCATTAATTGCTTGAATTCCTTCACCATGTAATGCTCTTAAGGCATCCAATAGTTGGTCGACTGTACCATACTTTGTAGGTGTGTTATATCCAATATCATAGCGGTCAGTGAAAGCGTAACCATTTTGAATAACTGAATCTAAGAAGCTATTATCTGTACTTGAACGATATTGTGGTGCTAATTCAAAACTGGTTATACCAAGACTTTTGAATAATTGTGCATTTTGAGCAATTTTAATATTGGTATATTCATTAGTCTGGGTTGGCATTGCTTGAAAGTTTGAAAAGCCTTCATAGATAACCTGTGAATCCAAAGCAGCGTTTGAATGATAGGTATCACCATCTTTTGAGGTTGTTGTACTGCTTTCAGTTCTAGCATCTTGATCTTCTGTTGCACCAACTGGCACCCAAGCAGCTAAGTATCCAGAAACTTGTGCATCATTGACACCATAAACCATATCAGACTTGAAAATTAATCGACCCTGACTATCTGTATATACAATTGGCGCATCATTATCGTTATTATAAATTTTCAATCCGTCTTTTGTACTTAACATTAATGCACGATAAGCTTGATTTTTGTGCGCAGCACCCATATTAAGTATGACTTGCTCATCATTATTTAACTTCAAATCAGTTTTGTTACCAACAATTAAACCTATGCCTTGTGTACGTGTTTCACTTGTACCAGCATCTATGGCCGTCATTGCATTCTTACCATAGCGAACAGATGTCAAGAGACCTTGATTATCATGAAGATAAGTCATATTCATGGCTTGCCCACCTGATACGTATTTCACACGTGATTGCAACAAGGAAGTCAGCGCATCATAATATGGTGACTTTGCGGACATATATTGTCCATCATCCGTAAACAAGTCACCATAATAAACACGAGGAATTGTATCCTTATTCGTCAACATCAGAGCATATGATGAAGGTATATTATAGGCTGTATATTCTTTATCAGCTTTTAGTTCGTCAGCATTGTATATTTCGAAGGCTTTAGCAATTTCATCTGTTGAGACGGTTAATCCATCTGAATTAGGATTAATCTTATCCTTAATAATTTGAGCAATAACCGTTTGGACTTCACTGTCATGCGCACGAATAAATGAATAATTCGGTTGTGCTTCATTCTCTGTTGCATCTTCAGCTCTGTTCACCAAACTTGTTGAAATAGCTGGTTCCAAACCACTGCGCGCACTACTTGGCATATTTAATGAATACTTTAATGCTAAATGCATGGGAAAGTCCATCGTTAATTGATTATTTCCTTGTGCTTTTACATAGGCAGGGTCATTGTTATCCCAGTCTTCCAATATAGATATATGACTGTTTGCATTAGCATCACTTTGATCGGTACCGTATGCTGCTTTGAAATAGTTTCCAGCTATCTGTAACAAATCAGCATTTACATTGTCCACAGCATCAACTCTGTATCCATCAAAATTAGCTGTAGGGTCATTTTGTACAATAGTACCAATATTCATCATGTAATATAACCAATTCAATTGCTCAGCCTGAACAATTGGATTAGAATTGTCGACATCATTGGCCAACAACATTTCATAGCCGCCCTGTTTACTATTATCAGTAATTTGACCATTCTGGTTTGTTGGTGTTCGATTTAACAAGCGATAATCAGAGTTAGCGTTTGGTGTTAAATCACTATTAACATATAACAATGCACCACCTTGCAAATGATCTGTTCCCTTAGATTCACTATTGATATTCCAGTTAGCTTGTGAATCAATCATTTTATTCATATCATTCTTAAGCCAGTCAGTGTTTCCAGATAAACTAATTTTTTCTTCAATGTTTTTTTGAACAGCCATAGCTGCATCAGTCAAACTACTCATACTATCGCTATTTGATAGTGCAATATCATCTGCTAACAGTCCTGCAGACTGCATATATTTTAAGTATGAGACCTGGGTATCTTTATCTGGCCACCAAGACATCAATAATGGTCGTAAATCATTTGCAGTTGAGGCTGTCCATGTTGTACCATTCTTCAATATATCTTTAGGCCGATACCAACTATTTGCTGTCAAATAACCATTAACTTGTGTAAAACTATCTGATGATAATGAATATGCAGCATTATGTTCGTTTCCGATATTTACCAATCCATCTGTATATTGGCTGCTATTTGAGGTTAAGGCCCCTGTATCTTTATCAAAATACAGTACTTTACCGTCAATGATAGCTGTAAAGTTTTTCTTAGTTTGACCATCAGCACCAACAAAAAAAGTTTGACCATTAATTTGTTTGATATTTTCTGATGAAGTCGTATTTGTGATATTTTTTTCACCTGATAAAGCAGTAGCATCCACTGCCTTATCTGTTGAAATTGCGGTAGCTACTGCCTTATTTGCTGCAGTTGTTAAGTCTACCGACACACCTGCTACTTTTGTGTTCGCTGCCTTATATGTCTCAGATACTGGATTCACTACTTTATCTGTTGTAGCTGTTGTATTTACTGCTACGTCTACTGTGCTATCAGTATTTACTACTTTATTTGTTGTTGCTGCTCCGTCTGTTGTGCTATCAGCAT
>NZ_SDGY01000001.1:591629-1239318 GCF_008107645.1 Leuconostoc litchii
GTCTGTTGTGCTATCAGCATTCACTACTTTATCTGTTGTAGCCACTGTGTCTGCTAGCGAATCTACTGTGGTGATTTTTATCGTCGCATCCCCAGATTTTTGTGTGCCATTCAGCGTATCCGCTCTTACGGTTAGGGCCGAACCGCTAAACATAGCAATTGAAAAAATTCCTGCTGTTACTAACATTTTGCCAGCCTTATAGAGTTTCTTTCGATCGCATACCATTCTCTTGTCTCTCATGAAATAATATCCTCTATTCTCATTTTTCCTGAAAAATAATTATAAAGATGTTAAACCTTTACCATTTCATTCTATAAGTCTTATGCATGCCATCTCCGTTTTATGCATAATAGTATATTCAATATTGAATAATTTAAAAATCCATCGCATGTCATGCTATTTTTTAATTTAATAAACTGAAAATCAAAGGAAACGAGATGTTACAAAATGAGAGATACTGACAGCAGCATAATTAAAGAACAGAGAAAGCTAAGACACATATCACAAGTGCAATTAGGAAATGCTATTGGATCCCAAGCTATGGTTTCAAGAATAGAAAATGGACAAATATTACCCAATGCGCAAACGATTTTCACACTATGTCGAGAGTTAGAACTTACATTCGACGAATATTTTTCAAATTCTTTTGGTACGTTTGAAAATATTACTGCATATAAATGCAAACTCGATTTTTTATATAAAACGGAAAATACTGCTGAAATCCATATGCTTTATAATCAAATTACAAATCAGTCACCTTTGAATCTCAAGACGAAACATCGTTTACTAATGATTAAATCTACGCTCTATCACAATTCGTTTAAAATAGCTAATAGTATCGATCAGCATACGTTATTTTCATATTTTGATGAAATTGTTAATTGGCACACATATGATGTTTATTTATTCGAATCCATTATTAACATGCTGCCCGCTAAAAAAATAAAATCATATTTTTTAGATATTTTGGAGCAATATAACGTTGATAAAAATACAACAATATATCCAGATATTGTTAATAGTATTGTTATCAAATACTTGGAAACTAGTATTATTCAGCAGCAGGATAATATTTCATCCTTTCTTCTACAGAAAATAGAGGATGATAATTTTTGTTTTGATGCTAATCAACAACTTTTTAAATTATTTTTAACTGGAATTTATCTAAATGATGACAAAAAAATAAACAACGCTTACAATGTTGCAGAATGGTTAAATGATGCTTATTCACCTAAAATATTTAATCGTATCAGTGCACATTTTTTAAAGAAGAATATTAAAAAAAGCTCCCTTCAAAGATAAGAGCTTTTTTTTAATGTGTTTTTTAGCCATAATATGGCATTGACGTCATATCTTCTGAAATAACGTCGGTCTGACAGATGTTGTAGTGTATAAATATCTTATGATTAGTTGATATTCATTGTATGATAGTCAATTTCTACCAACACATTTAGTGTAATTGCATTATGAATTATGTCCATAGTATCTTTCCTCCATGTAAATAATCCATTACTATTGGTCAAAACTATTGATTCAATATCTTACCTAATTAAATACATCGATAATAGGTTTGTGCTGTACCAAAAAAATACGTACTGGAACACCAAACTCATATATGTATATAAAATATAATTTATATGTTGAAGTAGCGAATTACTGCCATTACCACAACACTTGACAGCACCACGAGCATCAATGACCGCCTAAAGTAACCTATCATCAATCCTGGAACTAAAGCCATTAAAGAGACGAAATCTATCGTCACTAAATACGTATTTTCATTCCTCACAAATATATTTTGAAACATCAGTGTTGTCATCATTGTTAATGGTAAATACCTTAAAAAAGTTGTCATCCATTCTGGAAAAATAATATACTTCGCTATCAAAAATGGTAGAATTCTGGGTAAAAATGTTACTATAACACATCCCACAAGAACGATATAAAAATAGTTATCATTCATCTTAGTTTCTTACTCCTCTGATGGATCAATACACCGTACAAACTAGCTGTAATGGAAGCGACTAATACTGCTACTGCCCCACTGAAAAAACACATTAACAAGTACAATAAAATAATAGAAACAATAATAATCGACCATATTTTAAGCTTGTCTTCTTTTGGATTTTGAAACATTGAGATACTAGTCAATAACCATAATCCAGCAAACATAGCTGGTAATGCAAAATCCAATCCATAGGCAGCTGGATTAGTAATCCCTTTCCCTACTACTGAAAAAATAACACATGAAAGCCACCAAGTTAGCCAAGAAGAAATGTTTAACCCATGCATCCACATAACAGATCTTTGCTTGTCGGCAGCAATATTAACAGACAAAATACCAAATGATTCATCAGTCACTAAGCTTCCCATTAACAAACTCGACAATGTTGACTGATTTGGGAAAACTCGGGTAACTGTTAGTGACTGCAAAAACATCCTAAAATTAACCAAGAATACCATCAAAATAATGTTACTAATTGAGGATTGAGTAACTAACATACTAACAACAATAAACTGCGCCGAACCAGCATAAAGGACACCACCCAACAAGAAAACTTGCCAAGCGGTAAAGTGCTGTGCACCAGCAATCGTTCCAAATGCCGCACCGATACTAATGTATCCTAACATTGTCGGCAAAGAAGATTTAACACCATCCCAAAAATCAGTTAATTGTTGATTGGATAAAAACATAATGGGCCTCTAATTCTCTAAATAAATTACAAAAACAATTACATAATATTAACATACTAGCATAATTATTATTAAAAGTTAATATTTTAAATAATCAACTTTAAATTTACAAATAAAAGTCATTTAAAATCTTATTTTTCAATAAATAAAATTATTTTTTTATAAATCAGATGATAAAAACTCTCTATATTCGTTGCTCTTTAACTACTCAATTACTTTTGTAACCTGTGCTTTTAATTGCTATCCGAAAATAACAAATATCAAAGTTAACTAATATAAATAGACGATAAAAAAACAAGTCAGCTAAGTAACTTGTTTTTTTATAAAAATATAATGTCGCATTAACTTAAAAATTTTCAAAAGCTGTGTCAATCTGTTGATATTCTGTATCTGATAAATCAATATCCAAACTAGAGGCGATATTAATCACTTGCTTAGCATCACGTGCACCTGGAATAACTGTACTGATATTAGGATTGGCAATATACCAAGCTAAAATAGTTTGCGTTACAGTAGCATTATGATTGTCAGCAATTTGGCCAACTAATTTCAGGGAAGAAATAATATTTTCAAACGCTGCCTTTGTGAACTGATTAAACTTTGGTGCATCTTCTATATCATATTTACCACTCAATAATCCAGAAGCTAAAGGAAAATATGGTACAAAAGCAATATCATGCTCTTTTAAATATGGCCACAATGTTCTTTCAGTTTCTCGATGAACAAGGCTATAGTGATCTTCAACATAGTCGACTTGTCCATTTTTATTAGCTTCTTTAAGTTGTTCCAAATTGAAGTTAGACACACCTATAGCCCTAATTTTCCCTGCGTCTTTCAGTTCATTCAGTGCAGCAACAGCTTCGTCCTTTGGTGTATGTTCATCTGGGAAGTGAATATAAAAAATATCAATATAATCTGTATGCAATCTTTCTAAAGCCTCATCAACTGCTTTTTTCAAAAATTCAGGACTATTATTAGGCTTTAAATCATGGTTAATATCCTGAGCAGCTTTGGTTGCGATTTTAAAATCAGAACGCGGGTGATCTTTAATGACTTCCCCGATAATTTCTTCTGATCGACCAAGGCCGTACATAAAAGCTGTATCTAACATTTTAATGTTAGAATCTAACGCTTGACGAATGATTTCATAACCATTCTTATCGTCCAAATTTTGAAATAGGTTGTGTCCACCAACTTTATTGGTACCAAGTCCTAACTTTAAGGCCTTATCAACAGTTTTTTGATTATATGACATGTTTACAATATCCTTTCTATTATGAATTACTAACATCATTATATAGCAGCAACCCTCATATTGCTGTTCTAGTGTTTCATAATAATATATTGACCACCTCATTTCCTAAAATGACGTTTTAACAGGCTATACTCATTCATATCACAAAATTGTTCTCCATGAAAATAATATTCTTTGTGTATCGTCACAAATGAAAATTCCGCATGTTTTGCAACTAAATTACTACCGATATTTTTCACATCAGCAAATATTGATAATTTGTTTAATCCAAGATTGTCAAAAGCATATTCGCAAACTTTACGAACAGCTTTTGTCATAATACCTTGATGCTGATATTTTGAATGTAACCAATAGCCAATTTCAGCCTTCTTGTTTTTCATATCAATAAAGTGTAAGTCAATGACACCTACAATTTGCTCATTTTTAACAATAGAAAATAAACTATCGGTTTCTTGCGCAACGCCATGTATTTTTTTCTTGATGTAGTTTAATTCGTCACCCTCAATCTTTGTAGCAGGTACAAAATCAAGAAACTGTCCAATATTTTCTCGGTCAGTATCTAATAATTCAAAAATGTCTTTAGCATGATTTAATTCTGTCAAAGCTAAACTAAGATTGGGCTCAATATCAACTCTAAAATAAATAGTCATAAAATCCCCTCTTGAACTGATAGAATATTTTAAATTCTATCATAATTATCACAATGTTTCATGAATTTATTTATCAAATTGAAGCCAAACTATATTCATTAAGATATTTTTCTGGACACTTGCAGATAATAGGTTTTCGATGTTCTGAGATATATTAGATAGTAAATAACAATCATCGAGATAATTGTTATGAATGTTGTGATATAAACCATCGGACCAATAATAATACCAAACAATTGTAAAATCTTATGAATCATTGGCATAGCAAAGCACAGATGCATTACAGCAATAATAATTGGTAGACCAAATATCCAAATAATTTGAGAATTAACCGTTCGTTTCACTTCATCATTTGACATTCCCACCTTTTGTAAAATGTCAAATTGCTGCTGATCTGCTCGTCCTTCAGAAATTTGCTTATAATAAATGATCAATCCAGTAGCCATGACAAAACTAATAGAGAATATGATACCAATAAAGAAGAACCCACCATAAAACTCTTTCAATGCATTCATTGTTGAAAATTTATCCGTAACTGTCGTATTTGGTAGTTGAGACAAATCTTTTAGAAAAGCTTTTCTATTTTTTGAATTTCCAAAAACATTAAATAATAATTGATTTTGATATGTAATTGCTTGTTTCCTATCACCTAAATCATTAAAAATATCACCCATTGCATTGGTAACATTTTTTGAAGGTACCACAATTACCATAGAATGTGTCATATTTGGTTGTTCACTCGGAATGCCATTAATTCTTTTTAAAATCTTTTTCACATGATACGTCTTATTCAAAAAGGTAATCATAGGCTCTTTAAAAGTACCTTGGCGATCATAGATGTATACTTCATTGGTTTTTAATTTTTGATAGCTCGGTGTCAATTTTGCGAACTGTTTGCTTGTCATAAATTGAATCTCTGATAGGCCGTCTGCACTAGTTGCTGAACTATCTGTTAATGGCTGAATTTTATGATTTTCTGTCAAGTAACCAGCAATTTCTGAACTTATTTCTAGCGAATAGCTATTTTTAATTTTGATATGGTGCTTGTCCGCTAACTGATGAACTGTTTGCACTGAATTTTTTTGATGATTTGTTTTTTTCAAAATCACAGCACGTGGAAACTGTTGATTTACGTAATCTTCTTGACCAATAAACATAGAAACTGTTGTCACAACAACCACTAGAGCCATTGTTGTTAGTAAGGAAACACTAGCTAAACCGGTGGCATTCTGTTTCATTCTAAAAAGCATATTTGAAACAGTTATAAAATGATTTGTTTGGTAATAGTATGCTTTGTTTTGTTTCATTAACTTTAAAACAATCGTTGATGCTACGATAAAGAGTAAATAAGTTGCACAGACAACTAGCAATACTGCTATAAAGAACTGTGTAATCGCTTTTAATGGTGAAGTAACAGTCAACGATATGTAATAGCCCCCAGCTAATAACCCGATTCCTAGTATAAATAAAAACCAATGATTTTTAGGCTCTGAATCACCTTTCTTAGTTGCATGTAAAAGTGAAATAGTTTTCATTCTAATAATTGAAAATACATCTTTTACAAGCAAACATAAAAAGCAAACAGAAAAAAATATAGTAACAAATAGTATTGGTAATCCTGATATATTTAAACCAAAATTGTTTCCACCAACTAACTTCATGAATAGTAAAATTAATACTTTACTAAATACTAATCCGCTAATGATACCTAAAACAGTAATCAGCACAAATGAAATCAACTGCTGTCGCCAGCTAATTTTAATTAAATCCATTTTTTGCATGCCCAAAACGTTAAACAACCCAAATTCAGTCTGTTTTCTTTTACTAAGAAAACTATAAGTATATATCAAAAAGATTATTGATAAAATGCAAATGACTACTTGGCCAAAACTAAGCATTTCAATGACTGAAACACTAGCTATTAAATCTTTCACTCCTTTAGAATAAATTAATAACTGAATAATTAGATTTAAGGCCACTGCCGCACTACCAGCTAGAATAAAAGGTAAATACTCTAGTTTATTTTTGACAATTGATTGCCAAGCCAACTTCCAATACAACATATTAGGCAATTCCTCCTAATAAATTAGTCATGGCATCGTTAATAGTTAATAACATTTCTTGCTCAGTCTTATTTCCTCGATAAACCTGATGAAATACCTTCCCATCTTTAATGAAAAGCACACGCTGCGCATGACTAGCTGCTAATGATGAATGTGTTACCATCAGTATCGTTTGCCTTTGTTCATTATATTGGCTAAAAATTGACAAAATTTCAGATGAATTTTTAGAATCTAGTGCACCTGTGGGTTCATCTGCTAATAGAATATCTGGATTAGTAATCAATGCTCGTGCAATGGCAACCCTTTGTTTTTGACCACCAGATAGTTCATAGGGATACTTATTCAATAAACTTTCTATACCTAACTGCTTAGACAGATGATTCAATTTATTCTCCTTCCCTATAGTATTTTTAGCTAGTATCAAAGGTAAATAAATATTATCTGTAATAGACATCGTATCTAATAAATTAAAATCTTGAAAGACAAACCCAAGATGATCACGACGATATCGGGCTAATAATTTATCCGAAAGCTTCGTTAAATCTTGATCGTTTAACGAAATCATACCAGCAGTAGGATTATCTAACGTGGCAATGCAATTTAACAAAGTAGATTTTCCAGATCCTGATTCTCCCATGATTGCAATAAACTCTCCCTCTTCTACTTCAAAATTTACGTCGCTCAATGCAGTTACAGTATTATTTTTTATCCTACTGCGATACTCTTTTCTTAAATGTTCAACTTTAAGTAGTGTCATAAAGTTTTATCTCCTGTGTCATATAATATAATTCTATTTTAAATTAAAAAAGAGACGATGAACCTTACACATCGCCTCTCTAACCTTACAAATTAGTAAGGTTTATTTAATTTCTGTTTGTTCAAAGTCAATGATTACCTTTGTACCAACGTTTATTTGTGAACTAATTTGTATGTCGTGTCCTAAACTATTTAAAATGGTTTTCACCATATACAAACCTAGTCCACTAGAATTGCTATTAATTCTGCCATTAAACCCTGTATAACCTTGGTTAAATATTAAAGGAAGATCACTAGAAGCAATGCCAATTCCTGTGTCTTGGATAATCACTCGTCCGTTTTCTTCACAAATAATATTTATTTTTCCATTCGGTGTATACTTAATCGCGTTAAAAATAATTTGTTCAAATACAAAGTGAAGCCATTTTGGATCACTAACCACTATAAAATCATTTTCATTCAAACAAATAGACAAATTTTTATGGATAAACCAATATTTATAATCTTTAATCACTGACCTTAGTGTTGCTTGGATGCTTATTTTTTGATAAGTCAAGTCTTGATTGAAGTTTTTTAAACGAATAAATTGTAACATCATATCTAAATATTGATTAATGACTAACAGTTGATTTCCTGTTTCATACTTATCTACAGTGCCCGTTTGATTCATTAAATCTAAAACTGACAACGGTACTTTGATTTGATGTGCCCACATTGCATAATAATCCTGCATATCTTGGATATTTTCATTTAGTTTGTATTGGAGCACTTCTTGCGCTGACTGTTGCTTTTTTATCAATGTTTGATACTTTTTTCCATGGCTAGTCATTGCTTTAATTTCAGGCATAGATACCATATTTTTTTCAATCAGTAATACACTAAGCTTTTTATCTTCTCGATACCATTTCCAAAATAATATGCTCGTGATAATAGACAGTATGTAACAGCTACCAAAAAAAGTATCAATAACTATGCTCAAATTTAACGAACGCATTGTCGCGCTCCAAAACAATAAAGCAAAAATTGATAGATACATAAGATATATATACCAAAAATCAGCTAAGAACTGCCACACTAAAATAGCTATTTTTTTAACCATTAAGCATAATGCCTTTCCCTTTTACAGTTTGTAAATATTGCGCAAAGCCTATATCAGTTAATTTATTTCTTAACCGAGCTAGCGTAACAGAAAGCGTATTCCTATCAACAAATATTTCATCATCCCATAGTGCAGCCATAATATCCTCCTTATTAACGACTTGCCCTGGATGCTGAAATAACAGATATAAAAGTTTCATCTCATTTTTTGAAAGAATAATTTGCTGATTTTCATATAGTATTAAGTCATCAACAACACTAAGTTTGTAGTTTTGAAACGATAACACAGTTTTTTCAGATCCAAAACTATATTCACGACGTAAAAGTGCATTAATTTTGACGATTAGCAAATCAATATTAAATGGTTTAGTAATATAATCATCCGCACCAAAATTCATCGCCATAATCATATCAGTTTCTTCATTACGACTAGATAAGAAAATAATTGGCACTGAGCTTTTTTGCCGAATTTTTTGTGTCCAATAAAAACCATTATAGTATGGCAAATTAATATCCATAATTATTAGATGCGGTGAGTAGTTTTCTATCTCTTGGTTAACACAATTAAGTTTGTTACATTTATCTGCTATTAACCCCCAACCTGTAAGTCCTTTCATAAGCAAATTAACAATCTCTTGGTTATCTTCTACAATAAAAATCTTATACTTCATCATCTTTATCCTTTACATGCTTATTTGAGTCTAAGCAATATAATTAGTATTTGCCATTCATGTTACTACTGAAAAAATCACGTACTTTTATATTATTCTAACTTAAAAGACACATCAACATTTAATTTTTGAGCCGGATTAAGGATACCTATAACAAACATATACCTTCAACTCTTTGACAAACAATGAAAATGTTGATTCCTAGATTAGGCAACCCTATATTTTAGTACACCTACTATTTTACAAACATTATTAATACTTGCTGTCATGGTAACCCCATTGATTAATTGATTAACTTTACTTAATTATATCGTAAAGGCTTATAATCACAAAAATTGAATAAATTCTTATATTTTTAATAATTACTGCTGTTTCAAGTTGTAATTTGCGTAAACGTTTACCTAGTTTATTTAAAGGCATTGTAAACGTTTACGCAAAATGGTATTCTATATTCATAAATATAAAAGGAGAATTTTTTAATGGCTAAGCAATGGTTTAAAGACTCAGTAGTTTATCAAGTATATCCTATGAGTTTTCAAGATAGTAATGATGATGGTATCGGTGATTTAAATGGTATTAAACAACGCCTATCTTATATTCATCATTTAGGTGTAGATGTCATTTGGCTTAATCCAATATACGCTTCACCTAACAAGGATAATGGCTATGATATTTCAGACTACAAAAATATCAACCCTATCTATGGCACAATGAAAGATTTTGATAATTTGTTACAACAAGCGCACCAGCTAGATCTTAAAATTATGATGGATTTGGTTGTCAATCACACATCTAATCAACATGAATGGTTCAAAGAAAGCCGTACAAGTAGAGACAACCAATATGCTGATTATTATATTTGGAGAGATCCAGTTGACGGTCATGAACCAAATAATTGGCTAGCAGCATTCGGTGGTTCAGCTTGGACATATGTTCCTGAACGCAAACAATATTACTTGCATATGTTTGCTGAAGCACAACCAGATTTGAACTGGGAAAACCCAAGTGTTCGTGAGGCAGTCTTTGACATTGAGCATTTTTGGTTAGATAAAGGTGTTGATGGATTCCGAATGGATGTTATTAATTTAATATCAAAACCTGAAGGGTTGCCAGATGTACCCTCTCCTGTAACGTCCGGTACAACGATGGATTTTGTGGCTGATGGTCATCGGCTAAATGAATTTTTAAGACAAATGAATGATGACGTATTATCCAAATATGATACTATCACCGTTGGTGAGATGCCTGGTACAACACCTGAGGATGCTATTAAATATACCGGTTTAGACAGTCACGAACTAAATATGGTTTTTCAATTTGAACATGTTTCTCTAAGTTCAAATCCTGACGTAAGATTTGGTAAGTGGAATGATGCTCCTGTCAAATTAAACGATCTGAAAGTATCATTAAATCGTTGGCAATCTGAATTAGATGGCAAAGGTTGGAATAGCCTTTATTGGAACAATCATGATCAACCAAGAGCCGTATCAAGATTTGGAAATGACTCTTCAGAATTTCGTGAAGTATCAGCCAAAATGCTAGCTACAGTACTTCACTTGTTACAAGGAACTCCTTATATATACCAAGGCGAAGAGCTTGGTATGACTAATGGGCATTTTGAAGAAATCAGCCAATATGAAGATATTGAGTCTATTAATTTCTATCAAGAATTTGTTAATGAAAAGAATATTATTGATAGTCATACCATGTTGAGATATCTAGACACTATGTCACGAGATAATGCTAGAACCCCTATGCAATGGGCTGATAAACCCAACGCTGGATTTTCAGAAGTATCTCCTTGGTACGCACCAAATGTAAACTACCCTGAAATTAATGCTGAAAACGCATTAGCCGATAATAAATCTGTATTTCACTATTATCAAAAGTTAATCCAATTGCGTCATGATTTTGAAATCATTCGCTACGGAAGTTTTGAATCCGTAGATACTGATGATGAGCAAGTTTATACTTATCGCCGCCACTATAATGGGCAAGCATTACTTGTTATCAATAATTTCACGGATCAAACAGTTATCCGTAACTACAATCAAAATACTAATAAGCAGTTACTTATTAGTAATTACGCAGAAGATCAAGGCACAATATTACGTCCCTACGAAAGTAAAGTTTATTTATTAACAAAATAATTAAACTCCGAACAAAAAAGAAGGTGTTATTTTGAGTCAGAAAGATTCTCATTCGAAGATTTTTATTTTGGCCGTTCTATCAGTTTCTGTTATGATAACGACGGGAACAGCTATTTCTTCGGCACTGCCTGAAATAGCTAAAAGTTTTCCAAATATATCGGTTGCTCAAATCGATATGATTGCTACCATACAACAGTTTTCGGTTATGATTACACTACTTTTTTCGGGTATTATTTCGAAAAAATTAGGTATCAAAAAAACGATTACTATTGGTTTAATGCTAACCGGCGTTGCTGGGGTATTCCCTTTTTTCTCACACAGTTTTATCCTCATCCTTATTTCTAGGTTGATTGTAGGAGCTGGTATCGGATTATTTAATTCATTAGCAATCACAATTATAGATCTATTCTATGAAGATCCTATGCGTTCTCAGATGTTAGGTTTTCGTTCTGCTACCGAACAGATTGGTGTGTCCATTCTTAACATACTAGTTGGTTTCCTAGTTTTAATTAATTGGCATGTGTCGTTTTTAATTTATCTTTTAGCTTTTCCATTATTAGTATTTTTCTTAAAAGTGGTTCCTGAACCACAAATGATACATAGTGACAGCGATAATAAACAGCGTATTAACTTACCTGTCATTATCATGACGATACTCCTTACTTTTATAGTTGCTTCCAGCACTGCTGTAATCATTCAGGTACCCAATATTATTGTGACTGATTTATCAAAGTCAAGTGCAATTTCCAGTTTAATTATCTCAGCCAATACTTTGATGGGCATGATTACGGGAATATTATTTGGGAAAATATTTAGTTTTATTAAACAATTTGTTTTACCACTTGGTATTTTATTTATGGCTATTGGCTCACTAATTATAGTTTACATTCATAGTGTCTTCGGTGTAACAATTGGTGCTATTATTTGCGGTATGTCGTATCCGCTCGTTGGCTCATATATCTTTTCGTTGGTCAGCACTATTGCCCCAAAAGGGTCAGAAACTTTAGCCAATTCTACCCTATTGATAGGGGCAAACTTAGGGTCGTTCTCCACTCCATTTTTTTTAAAAGGCCTTGGAAATATGAATTCTCTAACAACACACGTTGGCCCATTTTTGACACTCTTTTGGCTTTTAATTATATTAACGGTGGTTGTACTTATCTATCAAACTATGTTTCAAAAAGAGCACGTTAAAAAAATTGTGTAAATCTTATCAACAGTAAAAAAACTTTGTCATTAGCGACAAAGTTTTTTATTATACTTTAAATAAAGTTGGTCGAATCTGTTTTAAAATTTCAATAACAATTGTTGGTGCTAACGATAATACAATAATAATCATCCAATGACTAAATGACAATGCTGTTAAACCAAACATTGATTGCGTGAACGGCACCAAAGCAATTACTAGCGTAATAATGGTTGCTAACACTGCCATATTTACTAGCGATGGGTTAGCACGATAACTGACAGAAAAGAGAGTTTTCTCTGATCGAATATTGAATACATGGAAAATAGAAGTCAAAGATAATAGCGTGAATGCCATTGTTTGACCGATTTGCTCACTAGTTTGTAACCCACCAAAACTAATATTTTGTCCAATCCAGATTGCTACTAAAGTAACGATAGCAAACAAAGCAGCATTTAATCCAATTTGTCGATCAAGCCCTTGTGCAAACAATCTCGTTTTTTTAGGCATGGGTGTTTTTTTCATTACATCTGCTAACATTGGTTCGCGACTTAAAGCAAATCCTGGCAAACCGTCGGCTACTAAGTTAATGAACAATAAGTGCACCGGTAACAATGGTGATCCCCAGCCCAGTATCATTGCAATTAAAATAACTAGTAACTCCGATATATTCGCACTTAATAAGAAGTTAATTGTTTTTCTAACTTTGACATAGACACCTCGTCCTTCAGAGATAGCATTAATAATTGTCGCAAAATTGTCATCCGTTAAAATAATATCTGACGCCTCACGCGCCACGTCAGTTCCAGTCTCACCCATCGAAATACCGACATCAGCTGCTTTCAAAGCTGGTGCATCATTAACACCGTCCCCAGTCATGGCAATAGTTGCTTCTTGACGTTGCCATGACTTGATAATTCTAATTTTGTCAGTAGGTGTTACGCGCGCATAAACACTATAATTTTGTACATTTTCATCTAACTCCTGATCTGATAATTTTGCTAATTCAGAACCCGTAATTGTTTGATCTTTTGGCCTTAGGATACCAATTTCACGAGCTATCGCACTAGCTGTTTCGACATGATCTCCAGTAATCATGATTGTTCGAACACCTGCAATTTTTGCCTGCTCAACAGCTGATGCTGATTCAGGACGTGGTGGATCAATGATTCCAACTAAACCAACTAACATTAAATCTCGCTCATAAAATTCTTGTGTTGGGTTTTCAGGCATCACATCAAAAAGTCTTTTAGTTATCGTCAAGACACGCAACGCTTGTTCTCCAAAATATTTATTAATCTTCTCTGCTTTTTCTTTGTTTCCATGCCTAACCATGGGTAACAAGACATCAAATGCCCCTTTTGTAATTGCTATATAACCACCTTCTGGTCGTCGATGAACAGTTGTCATCCGTTTTTTAGTTGAATTAAAAGGAATTTGTTCGACTAATGGATACTTTTTTAATAATGACTCACGTGATGTATCTTGTTCAATGGCTTGTACTAATGCGATTTCTGTTGGCAATCCATCATACACCCGATATCCGTCGACATCTTTGCCAGATACGTTAGTTGAAATAGCAGCTAAAGAAAGAACTTCTTTTGCCACACCATCTAATCCGTCTGTAGTAGTGGTTAAACGGTCTTGCTCATTATGCCATACTTGGCGAACAGTCATTTTGTTTTGTGTTAATGTACCCGTTTTATCAGATGCAATAACGTTAGTTGTACCAAGTGTTTCAACCGCTGGTAATCGTCGAATAATGGCATGCTTTTGTGCTATTTTTTGCACACCTAATGCTAAAGTCATGGTTACAATGACCGCCAATGTTTCTGGAACAACAGCTACGGCTAAAGAAATAGCAGTCAAAAAAATATGTTTCAAATCCATACCTTGTGCAATCCCTAAACCAAGAACGATAATTGCTGAACCGATGGCTACCCAAGAGATATTTTTTCCTAATTGAACTAAGCGCCGTTGTAAAGGGGTCAAAGGGACTTTAGACTCACTATTCAATAAACTAGCAATTTTACCCATTTCCGTTTGCATTCCAACAGCTGAGACAATAGCTCGACCATGTCCATTAACAATGTTTGTCCCACGATAAACCATTGTGATCCGTTCCCCAAGGCCAACCTCATCAGAGCCAAAAGTTGCATTAGCATTTTTTTCAACTGGTAAGCTTTCACCAGTCAACGCGGATTCTTCAGCTTGCAATTCTACTGCCTCAATCAATCGAGCATCAGCAGCAATGGCACTACCGTTTTCCACAATCAATAAATCCCCAAGTACCACATCATCTGCATCAATTTGTTCTATTTGTCCATCGCGTAATACCTTTACTTGCGTGCGATTCAGATTCTGCAAAGCCGCCAATGAATCTTCGGCCTTGCCCTCTTGAACAATTGATAAAACAGAATTAATAATAACAATACCAATAATCAACAGACTTTCAAAATAATTACCTGTATTTTCTAAATACGTCGCCACAAATGAGATAACCACTGCAATTAACAATATAATAGTAGCAACGTCATTTAAACTAATTAAAATCTTTTTCAACAATGATGCTTTTTTTTCAGCTGTGAAAATGTTCGAACCATTTTGCTCGCGACTTTTACTTACTTGTTCAGTGGTTAACCCTTGATTAATATCAACCTGACTTGATGAAATTGTTTTCTTGATACTCTCTCGAAATGCCTCCATGCAACATCCTCCTTTTTAGTCGTTTGTTTGGAAAAATTTACTAACCCCATACCTGTTTTTATAGATAAAAATACATCATTGTATGACTAGATGTAACTTTAGACAGCACGTCGTTGGCCATCAAGCTATTTTTCTAAAAACAAAATCAATTATAAAGATATGATAAAAAGAGATTAAAAAATTATTATTATCTAATTTAGTATGTTAATTACATTGTAACATAACTATTATAAACGAATTTTAGTAAGAGTTTGAAAATCATGGTCTTTGGCTAATACACGAGAAAAATTTATCTTATCATTTCAATCTGACCAATAATGTCAATTAATTCCAATAAGCTGGCAGCAACTTCAGCCCCTTTATTTCCCGATTTCCCCCCAGATCTTTGTTGCGCTTGTTCCAATGTATCAGTTGTTAGCACACCAAAAACAATTGGTACATTAGTGCTAAGACTCACTTGTGATATACCATTAGCAACACCATTAATAACAAGATCGTAGTGGTCAGTGGCACCTTTGATTACAGTGCCTAATGTTATAATGCCATCATATTTTTTTGCATCTGCTATTTTTTGAGTCACTATTGGAATTTCTAATGCGCCTGGTACCCAGAATATATCCATATTTTCTTTACTTATACCATGCATCTCTAAATTTTCTTGTGCACCACTTACTAAATGATTCACCACTAAATCGTTAAATTTACTGGCAATAATAGCAATCTTTTTAGTCGATTGATTCGTTAACTTAGCTTTATAAATCATTTTCCACCTCAATTATTCTTAATCACAACAGATGATTAAACTTATTCTTTTTTGTTTGCATATACTGCTTATTTGTATCAGTAATACCAGTAATCAATGGCACTCGATCCACTACCTCAATGCCCTCATCTAATAAAGACTGGACTTTATCGGGATTATTGGTTAATAAACGTACTTTTGTCAGACCTACCGCTTTTAATACGGTAGCAGCTTGTGCATAATTACGTTCATCTGGCAGATGTCCCAAATGAATATTTGCATCATATGTATCAAAATTATTTTCTTGTAGCACGTAACTTTTTAACTTTTCGTGCAACCCAATACCTCGCCCTTCTTGTGGTAAATAAATCAAAGCACCACCTTGTTTTGCAATAGTTTCGAGCGCTGTTTTCAGTTGCGACCCACATTCACAACGCTTTGAACCAAATAAATCACCAGTGGCGCATGCTGAATGAACTCTAAGCAAAGGCAAATCATCAGATAATTGATCACTTTTCATCAGTAAAATGGTTTCTTTTTCATCTGTTTGAAATTCTGTTAAATAAAAATCGCCATATTTTGTCGGCAAATGCACGGTAGGCCCTTCATCAATACCAGATTCTAGTTGAGCGTTTCGATAATTAATTAAATCTTGCATGGTCAACTGAAAAAAATGATATTTTTTCGACAGATCCACTAATTCTTTTCCTCGCGCCATGTTACCATCTTCTGATAAAATTTCAATGATGTAAGCCACAGGCGGGACACCAGCTATTTTAGCCAATTCAACGGCACCCTCAGTATGCCCTTGTCGAACTAGTAGACCATCATCTTCAGCAACTAACGGAAAAATATGACCAGGCGACTCAAAATCAACAGCTGTTGTACTTAAATTGGCCAGATTTTTAATGGTTGTGGCTCTCTCGTAAGCTGAAACACCTGTTGTGCTACTAACATAATCAACACTAATGGTAAATTTTGTACCAAATTTTTCTGAATTATTTTCTGTCATCTGTTTCAATCCGAGTTCCGTTGCCCGAGATTTTGTGATTGGCACAGCAAGTACACCTCTGCCTATTGACAAAGCTTTATTGATAGTTTCAGCTGTAACAAACGAACCTAATCCGACTAAATCTCCTTCATGCTCACGATTCTGATCATCACTTAAAATAATAAGCTGACCTTTTTTTAATTGTTCAACTGCTTTTTTTACTTTTTCGACACTGTTTGTCATCTTTACTGTCCTTTCATCAAGTACTTCGCTAAAATATCTGTTTCTATATTAACTAAATGGTGTTCTTCCAGTAATCCCAAAGTTGTTTTCATTAAAGTATGCGGTATTAACCCCACTTGAAATGTATTGTCTTGTGTTTGAATAACTGTCAAACTAACGCCTGAGACTGTAACTGAACCCTTATCAACTATTTGGGGCATCAGTTGATTATTTTTTAGTTTAAAAGTTAATAAAGTAGTTTCTTCAATGTGGTCTTTTTGAATGATCTTGGCAGTTTGGTCCACATGTCCTAAAACAAAATGGCCATCAAAGTGATTGGTCACTAAGAGCGCTTTTTCCAAATTAACTTTCTGACCGACCTGGTAGTATTTAACAATAGTTGTTTCAAAAGTTGGTACCATAATGTCAAAATCAGCATAGTTTGAGTGTATATATTTAATTGTCAAGCAAATACCATCTACCATGACACTGTCACCGATGTGGCTATTCAAAAAATAATCTTTTGAGGCGATAATTCTTAAATTAATTTCTTTAGCGTTACGTTTATTTATCGAAACAATTTGTCCTATTTCTTGCGTAATACCAGTAAACATTTTTACATACTCCTTTACTTATTTGCATAGATTTTTTTAATTGCATTGCCGACACGAATCTCTTTTTTTGGTTGTTGTACCATTGAAATACCCTTTAATCCGCCAAAAGATAACGTTTTGTCAGTCATATAAATTAATGTTTCTTGCCACAAATTTTGTTCTAAAAATGAATTCATCAAAGTTGGCCCCCCTTCTACCATCACAGATTGAATATTTTGTTTTCCTAAATCAGCTAGTATACCTGTTAGTCCGTCAATCATTAATTTGACGTATGAATGTTTTTTTGCAAAATATTCATTTTCGGTATATATTATCCAATTCGTTGAAAAACAAAAGTCCTTATTTTGTAGTCGACCACGACGATCAATTATAATTTTCAAAGGTTGTTGATGTCTAATATTAATATGTCGAACTGTCAACATCGGCTTGTCTGTCAAGAAAGTTTCACTACCAATCATAATTGCACTTCTAGCGCCACGTTCTTTGTGTATATCAATATCTGCTTGTAAATCAGTTAACTTTGAACGTTTTTTTAGCTTTCCCGTTACAAGACCATTTTTAGACAGCGCTAATTTCAATTGAATATAGGGCATATGTCTTGTGAAAAAATAAAAAAATGCAGGATTAAGTGCTTGACTTTCTATGCTATTTAAAACATCCACTACAATACCGGCAGATTTCAAAATTTGAATTCCTTTACCATTTGTTGAGGGGTTGGGATCAATATTACCAACAACCACACGTTTTAATCCCCAATTTTTAATATATTCTGCACAAGAACCCACTTTTCCTTTAACAGAACATGGTTCCAACGTGACATACAATGTAGCGCCTAAAAGATCTGATTTATTCTTTACTTGCTTAAACGCATTGATTTCAGCATGATCCTTTCCGAACTCCTCATGATATCCTTTCGCAATAATTTCATCATTTTTGACAATCACCGCACCAACTCTCGGATTTTCAAAAGTCCTATACGGCATTGCTCTAGCTGCTTCACGCACAGCTAGACGCATCCATGTTAAATCATTCATACTAACCTCCTGAATTTTTCAGGACAAAAAACCCGATGCGCTAAAAATACACATCGGGCCTATAGTAATTCAGATTAATTCAAAAAAACTTAGACAAAAACAAAAAAATGTCTAAACTATTTTAAATCTTCTCCCATCCAGACTTTAACTGTCGGTCACAGAATTACACTGTGTCAGCTACGAAAAACATCGTAGGTCACGGACTAAGGTTTTTACACCATCACCGTCGGTCGGGAATCACACCCTGCCCCGAAGATTAAATTATTTAACACTGTTAATTTATCATTAGCAACCACTAAAGTCAATCAAAAAAATTGCATCATTAAGATAGATTAAATAAAAAATACTGCTGTTACTGAATTATTAATAACAATTATTTTTTAAAATACATAAATTATTTCACATACAAATTTTTTGCATTTCAGTTGTGGATTGGTAAAATAAAGGTATTCATTGTACACTTAATAAAAGTTGTTCACACACACTGTTATTTAGTAAAAGAAGCGAAAAATAGGTTTATTAGACGGATTGTTAGGTATAATGCTTCAACTGTTCCTATTGCAACTATCCAACAAAAAATATCACCTCTATTAATTGACTCAGAACAAATAGAATTTCGAAAAGGTCAATCTCTGCCAGAAATTCAGAAATTATTAGCTCGAAAAGTATTATAGTATGCTAAAGTAGTAGTCATTAAAATTCAAGGAAAAAATATGATTCATTTGTTAAATTATATATTGTTACATATAAAGTATGTTTATCTCATAATTTACATTGTACTTTCTGCACTATTAGTTATTGTAGGCATTTACCTATTTTGGATGCATCATCATAAATAATAAAAAACAACTAACTATATTGGCTAGTTGCTTTTTATTTTTAGGTCACCTTTATGATACTTAGTATTATTTGACAAGCAAAACATTTGCATCTGCTCTTTCAGATACATACCTTGCTGTAGAGCCAATAAACATGCGTGTCAAAACTGTTGTCCCCGTTTTTCCCATGACAATTAAATCTGGACTAAAGTTCTTAACAACTTCATTTGACAAAACAAACCGCGCATCTCCCTTGAACATATGTGTATTAAATTGAATACCTTCGTCGGCTAATATTTCCGCTGCTTTTGAAAGATTATCCCTTGCCAGTTCAGTTAAACTATCTGTCATTGACGCATAGAACACCTGACTACCATCATGGTAAGCAACTGTTGAATATTGAATAATACTAACAATTTCAATTTTTGCATCATATTTTTTGGCCAAATCTGCAGCGTATTGTACTGCTCTCATCGCGGCCTCACTACCATCTGTAGCAACAACAATTGTTTTAATCATAAACACTACTTCCTTTCTGCTTTTTGGTAAAAGATACCTTTCAACAACAAAAAACAACCTACTCTTCAGTAACCTACCCCAAAAACACACTTGGTGAAAATCAAGTCACTATTCCTTTTAAATTAATCAACCACCAGTATGCACCCAGCACAACCTTAACATCATAATATAAACAGCAAGTACGTTGTTCCTAGGACTAGTAAAAGCCCATTGACGTCACTCACGTTCACTAATTATAGCAACAATAACTTGCTACTCTTTCTTTGGACTTTTTCTAATCTACTCCTCAATTGTACAACACTCATGACCGCAATGCAAACGCTTACATTATTCGTATTTGAACTCCTTGACAAAGTAAGAAGAATTTTATTTTGAATAAAAGTCAAGATTTTTTTTAGCACTTTTATCTATGTTTAAAACTTCTGACATTTTCCCGTCAATAATTTGATAAACTTTATCAGCCTGATCTTGTAGGCGTAAATCATGGGTAACAACAATGATTGTTTTATTATTTTGGTGAGCTAATTCATGTAATAAAGACATAACCTCTTTCGAACGATGAGTATCTAACGAAGCTGTGGGCTCATCGGCCAAAATATATTCCGGGTCAGCATAAAGCGCCCGAGCAATTGCTACTCGTTGCTTCTGTCCACCAGATAACTCATTAGGGTACTTTTTGCCAAGATTTTCAATACCTAGTTTTTTTAATATACTTAGAAATTTTTCTTGAGATATATGCTGCCTCTTCACTTTATCAACCAATAAAAACTGTTCATCGACCGTTAAATACGGTACTAAATTGTATGACTGCAGGATAAAGCCAACTGTATTTAAACGAAGAGTAGACTGCTGATTTTTTGATAAGTTACCAATAATCTCACTGTTAATTTTTACAGTTCCAGTTGTAGGTGATTGTAAACCGCCAGCGATTGTTAAAAAAGTTGTTTTTCCAGAACCTGAAGGACCGACCACTAATATCAATTGATCTGATTCAGCTGAAAAATTTATATGATCTAACGCTAAGAACTCACTCATACCTTTGCCATACTTTTTACTCACATTTTCAAATTCTAAACGTGACATACTACCCTCCAATCATTTCAAATGGATCTACTTTAATAATTTGCCTGATTGGCAATAACGCGCCTAATAAAGACATTATTAATATACCAAAACTTGTTGTAAGCACTTGCTTGATATTAATGGCAATCGGTACTTCACTTGGTAAAACATACGCTGTGATAACTGTCAGCATCATGGCCAGACTAACACCAATAACAGCCACGATAAAAGTTTGTGTCAATGTATTCAAAATCAGATAGCGCGTTGATATTCCTTGTGCTTTCATAACACCAAAATTAGGTAGTTTTTGAATTGTTAAAATGTACAAAAAAATGGAAATAACAATAAATACAATGATATAAAGAAAACCTATCATAAATTTAAATGTTAATTGCTGTGCTTGGTATCCTGGTAATTTACTAATAAAACTGGTTATAGTATATAATTTACTGTGCTTGAACTGCGGATTGCCTTTCAACGTTTTATTAAAAACAATACCATTTACTGGTGCCTGATTTATCTTAGCCATAGACTTAAAAGATGTATAAATAACAGGCGCAACGTTAAAAGAAGCTTTTGGGGTAAAGCCGACAATTTGCAATTGAATATCATTGTTGGCTATATTTATTTTATCTCCAATTTTAAAGCCATTTTCTTTTAGTTGTTCTGAAACAACGGCGGTATTATCCTTTTTAAAATTCATACCACTAGAAATTTTTAGATTTTTATAAATAAAACCTTTTGCCTCGATCGCTAATATTTGTGCATTCGTTTTGCCAGTCTGATTGTTTTTTACCAAGGCACTGTACTGACTTAATGGTGTACCTTGCCCATTAATTTTTTGTTGATCAGAACGCTCTAGGAAGGATTGCGACAAACGCCCCTCAGCATCCTTATCTAATAATATTGTTGAGGCATGCCATTGCGTGATAGCTGACTTATTTAAGTCAGATAATCCTGTTGCTAGACCATTTAAAACAAAAACCAAATAACTAATAAACAAAATTAATGTAATAATCAAACTATAACGTATTTTTTCAAACTTGATTTCTCTTAATGCTAAGAACATTTCCTACTTCCTTTCCGTTTTATCTGTTACTACAACTAAACGTCTTTGCTGGCCTCATAAAAACTAATGGCTCGTTTTCTCGCCTGAGCATGGTCAACAATTGGTAGTGGATACATTCTTCCTAAAGTAACGCCAAATTTTTTTTGGTCAGCTACTGATAATTTATTTGGTTCATGAATCATTTTTGTATCAATATTTTTCAATTCTGGTACATACTGTTTAATAAATAGTCCATCTGGGTCAAATTTCTGTGACTGAATTTTCGGATTAAAAATCCTAAAATAAGGAACACTATCTGTTCCTGTAGAGGCTGCCCACTGCCAACCACCAATGTTACTAGCTGCATCATAATCTAGCAATTTTTCATGAAAATAAGCTTCTCCCCAGCGCCAATCGATTAACAAATCTTTTGTTAAAAATGAAGCCACAATCATTCTTAAGCGATTATGCATCCACCCCTGCTTATTCAGTTGACGCATGCCTGCATCCACAATTGGAAAGCCCGTCTGACCACTTTTCCATAATTCAAACTGTTCTTGATCGTTTATCCAATCAACTTGTTCAAATTCTTGCTTTATAGATACCTGTTGTTGATTGGGATACATAACATAAATCATATTATAAAAATCACGCCAACATAGCTCCTTGATGAAACTAGATTTCCCATTACTATCTGGTGCTTGTACTACGGCTTGCCAAATTGTTCGAATAGAAATTTCCCCAGTACGTAAATAACGTGACAAATGGCTTGTTTTATCTAATGCTGGAATATCACGATTTTGATCATATTGTGCCAAATTATTTGTTATAAAGTAGTGCAATGCCTTCTCAGCATTTTTTGTACCCAAGTGGTTTGTGATGAATTTACGTTGATTTTGAACTAACTTCGACAATCTAAAATCATTTTCTGAAAATAGTGGTGATTTACTTTTTTGAAGCAAAGTATAATCATATACTTTTGGTACTGGTTTTACTTGATTAATCCACTTTTTAAAGTATGGCGTGAAAACTTTATACCCTTCACCTGAATCTTTTTTAATTTCCGTTGCACCATGCAAATTATAATCAACAAAAGGATGTGCCTTAATGTGTAAAGTGTTTTCAAAAAATGTGACCATTTTTTGATCCCTCTGACGTCCAAATCCTTTTTCATCAAAATTAAAAAATATATCTTGCCAATCCGGTACTTTATCCTTTAAATATTGAAAACTTTCTTGTAAGTCGCCGTACAAAATATTTAACTGAATATCCTGCGCCTTTAATTCATCTTTAAAATATTTTACACTGGCAAAAAAAGCACTTTGATTTACTGTATCTGGTTTTGTCAATTGTTCTGGATTAATATGAAAAACACAAAATACTTTGTTCCCTTTTTTTATTGCATTCAATAGCGCAATATTATCTTTGAGCCTAAGATCGCGGCGAAACCACATCACTGAAGTCATTAATTTCTCCTTATTCATTCTTGAAACTATAATGAACGTTCTCTTAAAAATAAGCAAATGAAAAGAATTATTTTTCACTAATTTAATATATCAAATCAGATCAGTTCATATGTTGCCAATTTTTGAAAATAAAAAAGCACAGCTCTTAAGAGGTGCTTTTCTATACTTTTATTCAATTCATTTGAATTTATAATTCGTATAAACAACAGTTACCCAACTCAAGCAATTGACTAGTAGAATAACGGTCAGCAAACAATCCCTACGATAATAAACGACTAATTGATTCCATCCTTTTTGTTGTTTCACAATGGGTGTACCAATCTTGCCATGTTTTACATCCCCATGTAGCTGCTTATGATTCAAAACTAAAACTGTGTTTGCATATTTTATAATAGGCACTTGAATATTTTTAACATATCTCCCTTGCCATTGTACAACCAGTTTATTATTTTGAACAGATTTTTTAAAATATTTTTGTTTATCAATAACTAAGTGATAATACAATTCATATTTATTTTTACAAGTTGTATTTTCTATCGGCAAATAATCTGGAGTAGATTTCACAACATACTTTAATGATTGTTCCTTATCAGAAATAAAAAATGAATTCTTAATTTTACGAGTATTAGTTGATGTAAGGTAGGTATGTACCGTAGAGTTTAAAAAAGAATCGGTCTGGTGCCAAATACGCAAGGCATTACTAGTTGACATACTAGTTTGTATTAAAGAAAAAACCAATAAAATATAACACACTATACCAAAAACTGTAGATTTAATATGCCATTTTTGTAATATTAGTCCCAAAGCTAATAACAATAAAACTGTAAATGGCACAAAAAATCGAAATGGAAATTGAATGGTTTCAATTAATTGGTTATGTGAATTATTCAAAATTTTCCAAGGAAATAAATCAGTACATAAAATAAAGAAAAGCATGCTACTAATTGTTGTCACTTTTAATAATTGCGATGCCTTTTTCCAGTGCCGACAAGCTTGCCACAGTACAAACAACATAACAACCATCAAAATTGGTGGATAAAATAACCAATAACTACTTCCTCTAAAAATAGTGGTTTCAGCCATCCATTTATTAATAAATGGCTGTGCAATATTATTTGTACTGTATATCGCAATAAAGCTGTACAAGATATTTAAAACAAGAAAACTAAAAATAAGTATAGCTAGACCGAGCTGCTTTAATAATTTAATTTTGATTTCTATATTATTTGTAAAAAAGGTTGCGCAATAAAAACATGCGTATACCAAAACCAACAACATTGCAGACAGCATATGTATTTGACACATGATACCAATACATATTGCCGTTTGAATAGCAGAAAGCGTCTTTTTTTCAATTAAGTTGATCAAGGGTATTAAACATACTGGGAATAACGCTGCTCCCCAACTCGAAAACCCTTGCCTAAGTGTCCAATATTGTACTGAATAAGTCGTCATGTATAAAATAGACAAAGGTATCCGATAGGAAACTCTCACACCAGCTTTTTTTAACAAGACGTATAATGAACAAGCAGAAATAAAATATAATATGCCATTTGACAATACTTGGTAGTCAAACCAGGATGGACTAATTAACACGAGCATTCCCTGCAGATAGGCCATAGATGGCCCATAAAGCGCATTAACAATTCGCCCAGAGGATTGAAAACCATACATAGAAATAAAGTATTGAAAATTGCCATGTTTCATCTGCATGGCTGTATCATATAAACGGTTAAAATGAAAAATGGTATCAGAACCAATAATCATTGCGTGATCCAAAAAAAATGGTGTTAAGAGCAATATTGACGACAGAAAAAGAACGGTGATTGGCCAGCTTTTTTTTACCTGTTGTGAAATTATTGACATGACTTCCCCTCAATTTGTATTACTAGGACAGAGCAAATTAGATGCCAGAAAAATACTAACTTTTCAACATAAAACGAAGATTAATTTTAAACATATATTTACCTTATTGATTGATTATTACCATATATGTTGCTATTTAGCATCGTTTTTATTATGGTAGTTATAGGTTATTTTTAAAATATAAAGGATTTATAATGTTAAAACGTCATTTTTCAACCCACCTCCATCATTACATCATTTTGATGATTATGTTAGGAACATCACTTCTAACAACTTTACCCGCATTTACCAACAACGTATTCAAATTGAGTTACGATGGTAACATACATTTGGCACGCTTTGATGCCATAGCACAAGCCCTTCATAATAGTTCATTACCCCCACTTGTGAATTTTATAGGATTGCACCATACAGGTCTTGCCATGAATGGTATGTACCCATGGCTAACTAGTATTATTTTTATCATCCCACGGCTATTGTTTAGTAATCCTATAGTTGCCTTAGCAATTGGCTTTGTTTTACTAAATTTGTTAACCATTTTTAATACATTCTTACTTGCTAAGTTTATAACAAATAACAGATGGATTCAAATAATTGGTATTTCTATATACCAATTCAGCTCTTATCATATGACTGTTCTTTATTCTAGAAATGCATTAGGTGAAGCATTGGCATATGCATTCATACCTTTAGTATTTTTAGGTTGTTTCAAAATTTGGCACAATAAAAAAAATGGGTGGCTTTATTTAGGCATAGGCATGGGTGCCATCGCAAATAGCCACATTTTGTCCCTAATAATTATTACCGTCATGATTATTATTTGTTTTTTTATACGCTTATTACATCGTCAAATTACAATTAAAGAACTTCAAAATTACATTAAGGCAACTGTTTTAGCTATTTTATCTGCACTTTACACATTAACCAACATGGGTTCATTGTTATTGTCAAATCTATTGGTGAGTCCTGGACCAAATTTAATACCGCTAAATACTACAAAATACTGGCAAGCGCTTCTTGATAACAGTATTATTGAACGTGCTGATAGTTTTAATATTGGTGTAATCAACACAGGGTTAATTATTTTCTTGGCGTTCATGCTTTTTACAAATAAAAATGGTGTTTGGCGTTATTGGTCAGTAGCTACCATCATACTATTTTTTAGTACATTTGATTGGTTACCCTGGCAAAATTTTGTCAATACACCAATAAACGTTATTCAATTCTTAGGTCGTTTGCTATTTCTGGTATCGATGCTTCTATCTATTAGTGTTATGTACTACTTTAATGCATACCCTTTAAAGCATAATGATATCAATGTGCTTGTTATTTTCGGTTTAATAACACTTAGCTTAAGTGCTGTTCATTCATATCATAATACAGTAACTCAAGATGGTTATCGGTTTTGGTTAACAAAAGAAAACTATTATAAAACCATCAAAAATAGCGCTATTGGTCTAGATTATTTACCAGCAAACAACAAAAAACAACTTCAAGCAAGAATACCTGCTTTTCAAAGTAACAATACCCTTGATTTAAAAATTAATAGCCAAACTTATAATGCTATCGACTATACAGTTAATGCAACAAAATCAAGTTATTACACATTACCTGTCGCTATTTATTCAGGTGTAACTTACAAGGTGACACTAAATCATCAGAATATAAAACATTTATCTCAACATGCTTTGAAGTTAAAACTTCGCAAAGGTTCTAATCACTTAAAAGTTGCTGCATCAGTTAATAAAACTAACTATTTCACCATGCTCGTTAGTTTATTAGCCATAGTTTACAGTATTGGCCAATTATTTATCAGTCGCACACATATTTTCAAATAAATTAATAAAAAAGTGATACAAAACTTAATCGTCTTGCATCACTTTTT
This sequence comes from Leuconostoc litchii, assembly GCF_008107645.1. Classification (GTDB taxonomy): domain Bacteria; phylum Bacillota; class Bacilli; order Lactobacillales; family Lactobacillaceae; genus Leuconostoc; species Leuconostoc litchii. The sequence goes on from NZ_SDGY01000001.1 coordinate 619,126, forward strand.
ATTTATGATTCAATCACAATAGTCCCCAAGTTGAGGCGCTAATTGAAGGAAATAGATGAATTACTCGTGAAACATCTTCTTTACTGAATTTAAATTCAATTGCCGGTAACAATGTATCAATAGCATTATCTGCTTGTTCACTCACCTCTGTAGCACCAATTAAACGATGATCATCATCAAAAATCAATGTATTTTCACTAATTCTTTCATGATTAACTTGGCGATACCAGTCATCAACTAATTGGTTTTGTTGAATGTGATCATTATTTTTTTTAGCATCTTCGACAGATATACCTACTTTAGCAATTCTAGGCGAAGTAAAGACTACTGATGGAATGACAGGATATTTAATCGGTTCATTACTTTGGCCAGCAAACTGTTTTGATAAGTATAAAGATTCAAATATAGCAGTAGGTGTCAATTTAGGCTGCTTTTTATCAATGACATCACCCGAAGCATATATATTATCAATATTTGTTTGCAAATATTCATTTACAACAATCCCTTTATCATTATAGTCAATCCCTATTTCCGGCAAACCAATATGCTCAACATTTGGAACACGTCCAGTTGCATCTAAAATCCAATCAGCTATTAATTGCTTGTTCTCACCATAATGCACAACCGTTTGACCGTTCAATGTTTCAAAACTAGTAATGTTAGCATTCTTAATAAATTTAACACCACGGCCTTTTAAATCATCAATGATCTTACTAACATATGGCTGATAGAAGTCTTTCAAGGTACTATCGCCATGCATTAACACAGTCACATCCGCACCAGCAGCATTGGCCATGGTTACAAATTCCATACTGATATAACCAGAACCTACGACAACAATCTTTTCAGGTAAATTCTCTAAATTCATAAATTCACGACTATCATGTGCTAACTCACTGCCAGGAATATCTAACCTATGCGGGCGAAGTCCAGTTGAAATAACAATATTTTCAGCTGTTTTTTGTTGCCCATTTACTAGAATAGTGTGCCTATCTTGAAAAACACCTGTCCCATGAATGATATCAATGCCGGCACCTTCAATAAGGCCGGTAATCATATCTGGTAAATCTTCGATAACATGTTGTTTGTATGCTATATTTTCTTTCCAATTTAATGCTAAACTGCCTGCAACAACATTGTCAAATCTTTCAGCCTTACGCAATAAAGTTACAGGTGCATCCAATGCAATTTTGGCATTGCAGCCAAAATTTGGACATGTGCCACCTATCATATCTTTTTCAATGACACCAACTTTAGAACCAGTTTGTGCCAGTGGAACTGCACCGTCAAATGTGCCATGTCCACTACCTAAATATAAAACATCGTAGTCATATTGCCTTGTCATAAAATTACCTCCAATTTTAATCGGCCAGTCACTAACATTTACGGTCATTATAATTCAGGTGAATTTTTATAGCAAACAATCTACTCGCTCAATTATGCACGATATGTTGTTGATAATTTATGATACAGTAAAGAAAAGCAATAAAATACTCCTTCAATTATGGTGATAAAGAAACTAACTGGCCAGTTACTAATATAGCTCAAATATAAACCCATCCACGTCCCAAATAAGGAAAAAATAAATGAAATTAACATCATTTGATGAACTGATGTTGCTAAATATTTTGCAGAAGAAGCGGGCACGGTTAACAAAGAAAAAATAAGTAATGAACCAACAATTTGTGCAGTAACACTAACTGTACATGCAACTAATATCAAGAATAACAATCCTATCCATAACGTTCCTTTGGCATTAAATTCAGCACCGATTGTATCAAACGAAATATATTTCAGTCGTCGAAACATGAACACCGTGATGAGCAAGATAAAAGCGATTAAGAGCAAGAGTTCATATAAGTTTTCTTTACTAATACCAACAATACTGCCAAATAAAATATTCGTTGCATAGCTCGATTGTTTGTTTGATAAAGATAAAAACAATACACCAAGACCAATAAATACAGCCGAAAAAACACTTACTGACGCTTCTCTTTGACTCAATTTTCTACCTGCCAGAGAGACAAATATGGAACTCAAAATCGTAAACATTAACATGCCACCAATGGGAGAAATACCAGCAAAAATTGCAAAGCTTGCACCGGAAAAACTAATTTCAGATAACGTGTGTACATAGAATGAAGTTTTACGTGCTACAACAAAGACACCAATAATTGCACAAATGATTGAAATAAAAAAACTAGCTATAAACGCATACTGCATAAACGGATAACTAAGCATGCTTTCCCCCTTTAGTAGTTAAGCGTAAATTGCTTAATTCACCATGTCCGTTATTAATGTTTAACTCAAAGTCACCAAACATTTGGACCAACTCTGGATCATGAGTAATAAAAATAACAGTTAATTGTTCTTGTGCAATGATTTTTTTAACTAGTTTCAACAAATCAATGCGTGATTCATAATCCAAATTAGAGGTACTTTCATCCAAAATCAATAATTTTGGATGTGTCATCAACGCTTGTGCCAAATAGACTCGTTGCTTTTCTCCACCCGAGGCACGTCCTAAAGCGCGATTTTTAATATCATTCAAGTTAGTAAGATTAATAATTTTTTGTAATTGCTCATTTTCTGATTTTATTAGCCAAGGCAACCACTGTCGGGTTAAATTCAGTACGATAAAATCCTTTACGCTCAATGGAAATTCATCGTCAATATCTCGAAATTGTGGTACTAATTGAATATCATCAAAATTAATATTGAAACGAATTTCTTTTTGGAAACTAATAGTATCTTTTGCGGCCTGTAAAAGATACTTAATTAAGGTTGTCTTTCCAACACCATTATCACCAGTTAAACACAATAAGGTTCCTGAATAGACATCAAAAGATAATTGATGAATCAATACCTTTCCTGGAATAGTCACATTTAATTGTTCAACTTGTAATATTTTTTTAGACATCATATAAACTATTGTTCAACTTTTTGAATCTTTTCTAACTGGTTATATTGATCTAACATCCATTGCTTATAATTTTTATTCTTGGGCATCGTTTCCGTAACATTTAATACAGGAACTGAATGCTTTTTTGCCAATTTCACCAATTGACTAACAGTCTTATCAGTGGCTTGTGTATTTTGAACGAAGAATGAAATTTTCTTGTTCTTAATATCATCTTGCATAGACTTAATATCTTTTGGTGATGGATCTGTACCATCTTCAACTGACTTAGAAAAATGAGTGTTATTTTCTGTATAACCAAGCTCTTCTAACGCATAATCAAACACGGGTTCACTTACATCAACCAATTTATTATCAGAATTCTTCTTTAACGTGTTTATTTTTGTTTGAATAGGTTCTAAACTTGCAATATATTTTTTAGCATTAGCCTTAAAAGTATCTTTATGCGTTGGATCTATTTTTGAAAATTTATCAGCTAAATAATTAACTAGATTAGGCATTGTTTGGCTTTGATACCACAAATGAGGATTATCACCATCTTTTTTACCAAGCACATCTTCACCCACACGTACTGCTTTCACATCGGAATTCTTTGCCAACTTAGTCATCCACGAATCGTATCCAATACCATTGTAAATGACTAAATCAGCCTTAGAAACTTCTGTTGCAACTTTAGCACTAGGTTCATAATCATGTGGATCAACGCTTGGATCAGTAATAACTGACTTAACAGAACCGTACTTGCCTAGTACTTTTTCAGCTGCTTCACCATAAAAATCAACCGAAGATACAACTTTAATTTCTTTTTGATTAGCGCTTACGGTAGTATTACTTTCATGCACAAAAACAAACATAATGACCGATAAAATGGCAATAATGACGACACCACCAAAAGTATACTTTCGTTTCATAATTTATATCCCTTACTTTCTCCACTTATTTATTCAATAGCTGTTTCAAATCAGTGGGAACTCTATGTCTTAGGCATAATAACTACCTCTCTTCATTTATTTACTAAAACAATTCTTTTTTATTATAGTAATCATTAATGATTACTATAATAAAAAATAAGCCACTTTCATGGCTTATTTCTAAAAGTAAAGATGTTTAATTTTATGCTAGATTATTAATTTTCTGACATTGATCACATAATCCAAACAACTCTAACTTAACATTTAATACCAAAAAATCTTTTAAAGACTCTTTCAGCTTTGGTGACATACTAGAGTCAATCTTGATTACACGATGACAATTTTGGCAAAAAAAATGTCCGTGATCTGGAGAAACAAAATCACATTGAAACTTAACATTTAATTGGCCGTTTTCAGAGCGTTGTTCAACAATACCCAAATCTGCAAATTCTTTAATATTTCGATATGTCGTTGTATGACTGACATTAGGATATAGTTGTTGCATATGGTTATCGACATCCGTAACAGAAACATACTTTGCTTCATAATCAGATAAATATTTTAATAAATCTTTACGCTGTTTTGTAACTCGAAAAGCACTATTTTGTAAAATAGATAATCCTTTATTGTATTGTCTTTCTGCCTCTATCATAGTATATTACACTTCCATTATTCATCAAATTCGTTCAGTAATCATTATCTCGCAAAATTGTTAGTTAGTCTACTGGTTTCTTTCCTCTACTTTCGAATCCATAAAATAGCAAAGTCTTTTTTTACTACTTCTAAAATAATTAATGCTACAATAACCTTACTAACGCATCTTCACTCAAAACTTGGGTTTGTAGCACATAGGATGTCGTTATGTGTATTGTTTGTATCTGTGATAAGGAGATATATTATGACAAAAATTAGTGAAGTTTTTCAAGAATACGGATTTTCAGATGATAAGCTAACATTATTGGCAGGTCCATGTGCCATTGAATCTTATGACACCTGTGCTGAGGTTGCTGAAAACCTAAAACAAATCACCGAAGATTTGGGTATTAATTATGTTTTCAAATCTTCATTTGACAAAGCTAATCGTAGTTCTCTTGACTCAGAGCGTGGTGCGGGAATGGAAAATGGTCTCGCAGTATTAAAAAAAATCAAGGAAACATACAAGGTCCCTATTGTAACAGATGTTCACGAATCTTATCAATGTTCCCCTGTGGCTGAAATTGCTGATGTATTACAAATTCCTGCTTACTTGAGTCGACAAACTGACTTATTAATTGCTGCAGCTAATACTGGTCGTGTTGTAAATATTAAAAAGGCACAATTTATGGCGCCGGAAGATATTCAAAGCGCAGTTCATAAAGTTGAACAAACTAATAACCATATTCTAGTGACAGAACGAGGTAGTATGTTTGGCTATCACCAATTGGTCGTCGATATGACAAGTCTCATTCAAATGCGTGAAACTAAATTTCCCATCATTTACGATGCCACTCACTCTGTTCAAATTCCCAGTGGATATGGTAACCATTCTGGTGGAAATCGAGATTATGTTTTCCCATTAATGCGTGCAGCTTTAACAATTGGCATAGATGGGATTTTTGCAGAAGTACATCCTAATCCTCCAAAAGCCATTTCTGATCAAGACAGTCAACTATACCTTTCAAAAATACGTCCTATTTTAGAGGTTGCCAATGACCTCTTCCATCAAAATCTGAAGATGAAGGCGGTGTACAATCATGAAGGTCTATTATGAGGATGCTAAACAAACTTTTGAAACGGAAATAGAAGCATTAGATCGTGTAAAACAGTCACTAGGAACGTCATTTGATGAAACAATTGATAAAATATTAGAGACAAAGGGTCGTATTATTTTTCTAGGAATTGGTAAATCTGGTATTATAGCAGATAAAATCGCTGCATCATTTTCATCAGTCGGATTAGCGAGTTTTTATATTGATGCTGGCACAGCTTATCATGGTGATCTAGGTCGTGTCTCATCAGATGATTTAGTTATTTTGATTTCTAATAGTGGTGAAACACAGGAAGTCTTACAATCCTTATCAGCGTTACAAAATATACATAAGGACAAATTATTCACTGTAGCTATGACAGGGTCAGAAGATTCTACTCTTGCTAAAAATGCAAATATTGTATTAACCATTGATGTGGCAGAAGAAGCTGATATTACCAAATTAGCACCAACTAGTTCAACCACAGCAACACTGGTCATGGGTGATGCATTATTGGTTGCGATTGAAAAAGCCAAAGAATTCGATCGTGAACATTTTGCATTATATCACCCTGGCGGATCTATTGGAAAAATTTTACTGCAAAATGTCAAGAACTCTATGCATACTAAAATTCCCTATGTTCATATAGATACTTCAATCAACGATGTTATCTACCGCATCAGTGACTTTGGTATTGGTATTACATTGGTAAAAGATTCAGAAGAGAATGTCATTGGTATTATTACTGATGGTGATATTCGAAAGAAGTTTTTAAATATTAGCAAAGTTAAGGGGTCAACTGCAAAAGACTATATGACCGAAGGCTTTATCAGTATTAATGAAAATAAACGTAATCGCGAAGCCTGGAAAAAAATGGCCAATTATAATATTTCAAATCTTGTGGTTTTAGATAACAATCAAAAAGTAGTTGGTGTGGTAACGATTCATGATGTCTTAGAGTAATTTCTCATTAATAATAAATCAACAACAGGCTAGAGAATATCCTCTAGCCTGTTTTATTGTATAAAATTGTCAGTCATGTGCTATAATAAATGACTAATTATCTCACAAGTCAGATGACCGTGTGAAGTCATTAAACTATAAACTCCAAAGAGCGTTATCCTCACGGCTCTTATACAAACAAAACAAAGGAACTTTATCATGACAGTCCAAAATCCGATTCTAAACACAGATGCCTATAAATTAACACATTGGAAAGAATATCCAGAAGGATTACAAAAATTATATTCCTATGCTGAGCCGCGTAAAGGTGGTCGTTTTGATCACATTAATTTTTTTGGTCTGCAGATGATCATTCATGATCATTTTTTGACCCCCATCACTACAGAAATGATTGACGAGGCAGAAAGAATCGCAGAATTAACTTTTGGTACTAAAGATTACTTTCATCGAGCCGTTTGGGAAAAAGTACGCAATTTAGGTTATTGGCCAATTAAAATAAAATCATTACCTGAAGGTATAATTATTCCAACTGGTAATGTAGTTTTTACTATTGAATCAACACAACCTTGGTTTGCGACAACATTGAATGCTCTGGAAACTGTTCTCATGCATGTTTGGTATCCAACCACTATCGCAACAAATGACTATTATATCAAAAAATCTCTAATAAATTTTTATCAAAAAACCGGTACAATTAATAACTTATCATGGGCTGTTAATGACTTTGGAGCACGTGGTGTCACCTCATTAGAGGCAGCTGAACGTGGTGGTGCAGCACACCTACTGCATTTCCGTGGTTCAGATAATATGCCAGCAACACTTGCAATCGAACAAATTTATGGAAAATCAGGATTAGCCATGTCAGTTTGGGCAACAGAACATTCTGTTGCTACTGCTTATGGATCTGGCCTCGGCGAATTTTCGTATATAAGTGAACAAATTCGTAAATCAGACGAAAACACAACTCTTTCAATTGTAATAGATAGCTACGATTCATACAATTTCATTGATTATGTCGTTGGGTCCAAAGAAATTAAGCAATTAATCATAGCTAGACCAGGTCGCACTGTCTTTCGCCCTGATTCAGGCGACCCAATTCAAATGCCTTTATCGATCATTGAACATTTAGATATCATTTTTGGGCACACAATGAATGATAAGGGCTACAAGTTATTAAATCATAATGTTGGTATTTTACAGGGTGATGGTATGAATCGAGAAACCATTATATCATTTTACCAAACAATTACCGAACAAGGCTGGTCAGCCGATAATGTTGCTGTTGGATCAGGAGGCGGCTTATTACAAGAAGGATTCACTCGTGACACTGAGCGTTTTGCTATTAAAGCTGCTTTTGGTATTGATAGAAACGGACAACCTTTTAATATTCAAAAACATCCCAAAACAGACATTACAAAAGCTTCAAAAGCTGGATTATTAAAAGTAGTTGATCATGATGGGGTCCTAGAAACCGTCCCTTCTATTTCTGATGGTCACGATAGTGATGATATGTTGCGCGTTATTTACGAAGATGGCCGTTACTATCCAGAAACTTTTGATATTATTCGTAAACGTGCAAAATTAGCGATACAAAAAGCTACAGATATAAATCTTGATAGCACACCATAAATGAAAAAGCATCTGTGTTGAAACAGATGCTTTTTCATTTATTTAGTCAATATTCTTTTGGACACAATAGTAGATATCAAAACACCAAAACTCAGTGGTAAAAGCATGGCATAATCTAAATGGCAAATTTCAAATATCATAAACAACGCCATCAACGGTGCCTGCTGCGATGCAGCAAGTAACGTACATGCTCCTAATATCGCTGCTTCCCAAATTGAAATGCTAGGTACAAATAAAAATAAAATCATACCCAAGAAAGCACCTAACACTGAACCAATCGCAATGGCTGGTGTTAAGGTACCACCTGATGCGCCTGACCGAATCGTTAGTACAGTAACAACTATTTTTAACAAGGCGCCAATAATTAACAAACTAATGGTCCAAATCCCAGTGCTGTTAATAACCAGTTGTGCCAAAGAACGTCCATTTCCCATGATTTGCGGGAAAAATGTAGCAACTAGACCTGTCATCAACCCCATAATAGGTAATTGCCATAAAATATTATTGCCACGTTCTTGTCCCTTTTCAGCCCACTGACACAACTTCCTAAACCATGCACCAGCAACTCCACAAAATGGTGCAATAACAACTACCATCACCATCGAAAGTATTGAAAACTTTGCATCCCCCACTAAATAATATGGGTTAAACCCTTTTGTAATTGCGCCGATAAACATCGCAATAGTAGACATGGTTAAACTAACAGTTATAGTACGTAATGTCATTTTCTTTAATAGTATTTCAACAGAAAAAAACATCCCAGTGATTGGTGCGATATAAATGCCTGCAAATCCAGCACCTGCTGCCGCAGCAATCAGCAATTTTCGATCATCTGCTGATAACTGTGGAATATGCATCGCATTAGATAAACTTTCTACTTTTTGTGCCAGCATAGCTCCGGCTTCTCTGGGTGCAAGTTCTCGTCCTACAGATCCACCAGTTCCAACATAAAATATTTGTGTCATAACGTGAATAGCCGTTTGCCACAAAGGCATTTTTTTACCTATTAATGCCTTTTTAACGCTAACTGTCGCTGTTGCTTTGGTTCTTAAAAGCCACCAAATTATTGCTGCAAGGATACTACCTATAAAAACGGATAATAATCTACGAAATGATGATGAACCTATTGGTGCTGGTTGACTAGCGGTTTCTCGGTAATCTAAAAATAAATGTTCAACATACTCTAGAAAAATTCCTAGAAATAAAGAACTTAATCCAACAATAATACCAATTATAATTGTTGATCCCATTAAAACAACGAGTTGCTGATTTTTCGTAACATTTTGAACAGTCTTACTTTTCGGCTTAAAAGTGTTATTCATAAAAATAACTTACCTATCTCTCTCAGAAATATTGAATCACCTAACTATTATATAATAATTTAATCAAAAAATTACTGTTATCTTCGTAACAGTAATCTTTTTTAATTATATAATTCAGCTGCATCATTAATTCATTTTTTGTATTTGGTCAATAAGCCATTTTTCAAACGCCGATACATTAATGTCTATCGCTACTTTTGCATTTAACTTACCATCAGACCATCGATTTTGTGTATCCGCAACCGTAGCACCAATAGCGGGTCCAGACACAATCACATCAATCCAATAATCTTTTAATGTATAAAATTCTGGCTTTAAAAGATAACAAATGGTATTGACATCATGCATTGGTTTACCACCTATTGCACTGTCGCCATAAGCCTTCATAAGCTTTTGAAGCATGTCACCTGTTCGGCCCATATGGCCAATCTTTTCAATGATTTCCAATGATAATAAAGCTTTTAAAGTAACATCAAGTCCGATCAAGACAATCGGCACTTCACTTTTAAAGACAATGTCTGCAGCATCAGGATCGGTAAACACATTAAATTCTGCAACTGAAGAAACATTTCCACCTGTTAATGTCCCACCCATCAAAACAAATTTTTTAATTTTTCCGAGTAGATTCGGGTGATTTTGTATCAATTGTGCAATATTCGTATATGCTCCCGTAGCAACAATGGTAATTGGTTCAGTAGCGTTAACTAATACATGCGCCATTGCGGTAACCGCATCAGTAGTTATAACTTCACTGGTAATCCTTGGAAAATCATAACCTGGCATACCGGATTCACCATGAATATAGGAAGCATCCGAAAGCGTTTTTTTCAAAGGAGCAGCTGCGCCTTTTGCAATTGGTAACGTGTCTTGATGAAAAAAGGTTGTTAATTTTAATAAGTTCTTTGTTGTTTTTTCGACACTAACATTTCCAGCAACACTCGTTAATAGTTTTATGTCAATCTCAGGATTAGTCAAAGCAATCGACAAGGCGACAGCATCGTCAATACCTGGATCCATATCCAAAATTATTGGAGTCATGATTTATCCTCTCTATGTTACTTTTCCTTTACCACACGAATAAGCCAGCCGTCGCAGCAGATAATAACGAAACTAAAATACCAGATAGCAGCATGTACGGTACACGTGCACTAATATAATCATTCTTTTCTTTACTTACAAGACCTTTAAAACAACCAATAATCATGCCAAGCGTACCAAAGTTTGCAAAACTGGTCAAAAATACTGTCAACACAATGCGTGCATGTTCATTCGCAAAAAGGCCCTTTCCTGCCATAATTGATTTTGAAATTTCTCCCATAACAACAAATTCATTTGTGACTAATTTTGTACCCATATATTGTGCAATTTGAAAAGCTTCATGTACATTAAAACCAAGTAGCCAAGCAAATGGAAACATAATAACACCAAAGATATTTTCTAAAGTTAACCAGTGTAGGCCTGTTAAACTAAACAGTTGATTAATTAGAGCTGCCAAAGATACAAATGCGATAACTGTAGCGGTAATAATCAATATTAACTTACCTGCACCAAGAATCGAGTCACCTAAAAACGAAAAGAATGGTTCTTTTTTACCATTATCAGATGATACACTGACAATAACATCTTCTTCAGGTGTCACTCTAGTCGGATTCAAAATAGTTGCAATGATAATGGCACCTAATATATTCAGCGGAATAGCAGTTAAGACGTATCTGCCAGGAACCATTTGTGTATAAGAACCAATAATTGCTGAAGTAACACAACTCATTGACATCATAGCCAACGTAAAGTTCCGACGAGCAGACATACTATCTAACTGGGCTTTCGACACAGCTAGCACCTCAGTATTTCCCAAAAACATCATCTCAATAGAAAAAAATGCTTCAAATTTTGGCTGTCCTGTTATAAATGCTAAACCCTTACCTATCCACTTAATGAACCATGGTAGGACACCAACATACGTCAGGATATCAAATAAAGGCACCACCAATAAAATTGGTAGTAAGGCAGAAGTTACAAAGTTAGGACCACCATTATTAGCAGTTAACCAATCAGGTAAAGCAAATGCTATACCTTTAGATGCCACCGAAACAAGCCAATTAAAGCCGTCGGCTGCTCCTTGTACTGCCAATTGGCCAGCTTTAAACTGAGTAAAGAACCAAGCCAATATTAATTCTAAGATCAGAATAATACCAACTGACTTCCATTGGATATTTCTTCTGTCATTAGAAAATAAAGCCGCAATGGCAATAAAAACAAAAATACCAAGAATATTAGCAAATAGAAACATGAGTTTTTCCTCTCTTGAACAAAATGCAAGTTAGTAAAACGTTTAACCAAAGTCATTATAACATCAATTTTATATAAATGGAAGCGTTTTCAATTATTTTTTACTGGTACAATAGTGTAAGAACAAAGTTTTTACACTAAGGAGGTTGATGTGATGCGCAAAATCTCAATCAAAGATGTTGCCAAACAAGCAGGCGTTTCTATTGCTGCCGTGTCTCAAATCCTAAATCATAAAGGACAACGTTTCTCTGAGGCTACTATTGAAAAAGTATTACAGGCGCAAAATGAACTTGGCTACATTCCTAACAGCGCTGCAAGAAATCTAAAGGGCAGACACAAACGCTTAATTGGCGTTATCATTCCCTCTTTTCGAATGCCTTTTTTTGCCGATATTATTCAAAGCATGCAAAATAGCGCTCCAGAAGATGTTAATTTAGTATTTCTAGGATCGACGGATGAAAATCTGCAAGACGCCATTTTTTCTCTGGTCGAGCGTGGTGTTGAAGCACTAGTTTTTGGGCGACTTATCCCGAATAGCAATGAAGTCAACATCTTTTTAAAGAAGTTCCATATACCCTACTTAGTGCTCGATCAAAATGCTGATATTAATGCTCAGGATATGGTTCAAATAAATGAATTCACAGGCGGTAGTATGGCTGCTAATCATTTGTTGGCTCTTGGACATAGAAATATCGCATTAATCTTACCAAATAATTTGACCGATAACATGCTACAACGCCGTGCTGGCTTTTTGGACACACTGTCCACAGCTAATTTGAGACCTAAAAAAGTTATTGAAACTACACTTTCAAAGCATGGTGGCTTAGCAGCTGTCAAACAATTGATTCAAAGTAATTCCACAGCAGCATTTATTTTAAATGATGAAATGGCAATTGGTATTTTACGTGGTCTTGCTTACCAGCATATCAAAGTACCTAATGATATTTCCATTATTGGTTACGATGATACAGATTATGCGGAATTCATGATCCCCACACTAACTACAATAGCACAACCTGTTGCAAAAATTGGGGAAACTGCTTTAAAAATGATTTTACAAAGGTTAGATCACCCTAATCTACCTTTTCAAACTGAATTTTTTGATGTCAAATTAGTTATTCGAGAATCAACAGGGCCAGTTAAACATTACCAAGATAATACTTAGCGGGTATTATCTTTTTTCTTGACATTATTAAAAAAAAAACATAAAATATTATCAAACCTTAATTAAGTAAAACGTTTAACCGACATTACTTTTGAGGAGATAATATCATGAAAAATAGAGTTGTTGTTATCGGTAGTCTTAATATTGACACCATTCAAATGATTGATAGATTACCTAACCAAGGCGAGACAATCACTATTAATAATCAAGCAAGTACATTTGGTGGAAAAGGCGCTAATCAAGCGATCGCTGCTGCTCGACAAGGGGCTGAGGTTACATTGATTGGCGCCGTAGGCAATGATGACCGAGGTCGAGCGTTTAAGCAACTATTAGCCGACGAAGGTATTTCGACTGATTATATTTTTACAAAAAAAATTTTTACCGGTTCAGCCACGATCATGTTAGAAAACGATGGCCATAATACTATTATGGTTTATGGTGGTGCAAATATGCATTTAACTAGTGCTGATATTGAACAAGCACACGATGTGATAGCGAATGCTGATATAGTAGTAGCACAACTGGAAGTACCAGAAGAGGCTATTGCAACAAGTTTTAGGATTGCTCAGCAACATAATTCTTTAACAATATTGAACCCCGCCCCCATCACCTCCAAATTAGATGCCAATATTATTTCTAACACTGATTTAATCATACCAAATGAAACAGAAGCTGCTGCATTAGCTCATGTTAAGCCAACTACAAAAACAGAAGAACTTGCACAATTAGCAGAAAAATTAAATAACATAGGATTGCCAAACGTTATTGTCACATTAGGTGATGCCGGTATATATTACCATGTTAAGGGCTCAGTAGACACCATCCCTATTTTCCAAGTAAACACTGTAGACACTACTGCTGCAGGTGATACATTCATTGGAACTTTTGCCGCTAATGTTCAGAGAGACATGTCTGATTTACCACGTATTATCAAACGGAGCTGTTTTGCTAGTTCACTTACGGTTAGTCGATCCGGTGCACTTGTTTCCATTCCAACTAAACAAGAAGTTGATGACGGTTTACTCACTAGCGCCGTTGGTTCGGAGTCTTAGCATGGAAAAAAAGGACCTGCAAAAAAAGCAAGCTGGAACTGCTGCACTTACCTATATCAAAAATGATATGGTTGTTGGATTAGGCACTGGATCAACTGTTGCATACTTCCTTGAAGCTTTGGCTAACTCAAATCTAAACATTATTGGTGTCACAACTTCAACAATCACTAGCAAACGATGTTCAGAACTAGATATTCCAATTGTTGATATCGACGCTGTAGACCATATTGACATCACAGTCGATGGTGCAGATGAAATAGATATTGATTTGAATGGCATAAAAGGTGGGGGTGATGCACTACTGATGGAAAAAATAGTTGCAAAAAATTCAAAAGAAAATATTTGGATTGTTGACAGCAGCAAAGTCCACAAAACGCTAGGATTATTCCCCTTACCTGTTGAAGTTATTCCTTATGGCAGCGGCCAATTGCTTCGACAATTTACTGCAAAAGGCTTTTCGCCACAACTACGCTGCCATCCTAATACAACCAAACCAATTATCACTGATGCCGGACATTATATCATTGATTGTTATATGAACACAATCGATGATCCGTACTCATTAGCTGACTATTTTGAAAGACAAGTTGGTGTTGTTGAACATGGTTTATTCTTAAACATATGCAATAAAATGATTATTGGTGGTGACACTGTCAAAATTAAAAAATCTCAACCGAAACAACCTATTGAGATTAACTGATGTACAATTACACTTCCGATTATAGAATTTAATTTTAACAACTTAAAATACCACTAATACACATATGCTAGTCATTAAGATATTACTTTAAATGTGATATCTTTTTTGTTTGATGTTGAACAAACTATTCTCTTGCATCTTCGAAGACTTTAAACTACCATAAAAGTCATAATGATTAAGAAAGTAGGTCTACACTTATGGCATTTCATGAACTAAACGATGGCCAAAAACTACCAGAAATTGGCTTTGGCACATACAAACTAAATGGTTTTTCGGGAACACAATCAATCTTATCAGCAATTGATGCTGGATATCGCTTGTTCGATACTGCTTTTAATTATCAAAACGAAGGAACCGTTGGGCAAGCAATTCATCAATCTCATGTTAATCGTGATGAGTTAATCATTGCATCTAAGCTTCCCGGAAAATATTATAGTAACTATCAAGACTCAATTAACCTCTTACAAGAATCTCTATACCGTAGTAAATTAGACTATTTTGACTTGTACCTATTGCATTGGCCCAACCCTATTGATGATCATTATTTAGAGGCATGGCATACATTAATTCAAGCACAAAAATTTGGTTTAGTTAAATCAATTGGTGTCTGCAACTTCCTCCCTGAACATATTGATCGCCTTCAAAAGGAAACTAACAAATTACCAGCAGTTAACCAAATTGAGCTTCATCCATATTTTAATCAACAAACACAACGCGATTATAATCAATCTCAAAATATCTTAACACAGGCATGGAGTCCACTTGGCCGTGCCAGTGCAATATTAAATGACACAGTACTTGTAGAATTAGCAAAAAAATACAAAAAGAATGTTGGTCAACTTGTATTAAAATGGGAAATTTCTTTGGGCGTGTTACCTATACCAAAAGCTAGCAGCTATACTCGACAAAAAGGGAATCTAGACTTGTTTGATTTTGAAATTAGTTCATCTGACATAGAACGTATTAATAGTTTAACTAAGCCTAACGGTAGAAATAATCATCAGGATCCTGCTGTATATCAAGAATTTTAAATAAAAAAGCTAACTATTTACAGTTAGCTTTTTTAACATTTTATTTAACCCCACTTGCTACATCAGCATGATAGATGTAAGAACGTGTCATTGGTAAGTTTGTGGCAGATGGTCCTTTTGTTAGCAAATACTGAACAACATCAATATTTCCTGACTCAAATGATCCTGCACAGGCTTGCAAATACAAATCCCACATTCGATAAAAGCGTTCACCATACTTTGAAATAACTTCCTCCTCAACTTTATGGAAGTTTTCTGTCCAGATTTCCAGAGTCTTCTGATAATGACGACGCAATGGTTCAATATCATCGATTTGAAGAGCAGCATCAATAATGTGTTCAACGTTTTCTGCAATATTTGGAATATATCCTCCAGGGAAAATATATTTGTTAATCCATGCATCCACACCGGCACCTTTATGTTGACCAGTGATACCATGAATTAATGCTGTACCATTTTCTGTCAAAAGATTGTCTACTTGTTTAAAGTATTCACCTAGATTTTCTTTACCAACATGTTCAAACATGCCAACAGAAGTTACATGGTCATAGGTATCTTTCAGTTCACGGTAGTCTTCCAAATAAACATGTACTTTGTTTTCCAAGCCCTCTTCTTTAATTTTGTTAGATACAAAATCATATTGTTGTTGGCTAAGTGTAACACCAGTTGCTTCTAGATTATATTCTTTAGCAGCTGTAAACAACAATGTTCCCCAGCCACAACCAATATCCAGTAATGTTTCGCCAGGCTGTGCATGAAGCTTATTTAAAATATGACGAACCTTATTCCACTGCGCATCCTCAAGTGTATCATTCTCACTCGCAAAATATGCACAAGAGTATGTCATTGTGGGGTCTAGCCACATTTTATAAAAGTCATTACCAATATCGTAGTGACTTTGCACATCAGCTTTGCTTTTATTTTCTGAATGAGAATGTTTTGGAATTAGTTTCGAAAACTTTGAACCATTCAAAAAACTTTGTTTAGAATCGTACGCAATTTTGACTAAGTGTTGTAAATTACCTTTGATTTCAATTTTACCATCCATATAAGCTTCACCAAAAGTGAGCGAAGCATGGGCCATGATATCTTTAATTGGTATGACATCGTGAAGGATGATTGTGGCAATTCGATCACCTTGACCGTAACTTACCTTCTCTCCATCCCAAAATTCAACGTCGATTGGGGCGTCGAAACTAGATTTAAAAATCTGTTTATAAATCGTCTTGTCAAGCATAATTTCCCCTTTACCTACTATATTGGTATTGTAAGAAATCATTTGTTAAAAGTCAAATATTATTGAAATTTCTACGCATAATAATTGTATGTATCGCTAAAACATATTGAAGCGTAATTATATTACACATATAAAACCTGCTGAACGATTTCATCGTGCAATTCAGTTGGCAGATCATCAAACAATTGATCAGCAAGTGCTAAACTAACCGTATGCCCAACATATTGCTTTAGAAATCGATCATAGTAGCCGGCACCAAAGCCCAAACGTTTGCCATCTTTGGTGAAAGCCAATCCAGGAACAATTACTAAATCAATATCTTCACTAGCTTGATCAGATGAGATTGGCTCCTTAATGCTCATCGAACCGCTTGTATACAGTGTGTTCGAATCGATTGTAACAAAAATCATTTTTTTATTAACAATTTTTGGTACCATTACTCGCTTATTTTCTTGCCATGCTGCTATGATAATAGGATGCGTATTTAATTCAAAATCCATACTCAAGGTGATAGCTATACTTCGAGCTGTTTGCCAATCAGGTGTCTGAAAAAGTTGTTCGTACAACGCTTGTTCTTCGAGCTGTCGACTTTTAATATTTTCAATCTTAAGGACTTCTTTTTGACGTTGTCTTAGTTTTTCTTTTAGGTACATGTTTTCACCAAAAAAGCCGGCAATGCCAGCTTTCACACTATTCAAATAAATGTTTCATTGCCAATTCTTCGGCATCACGCTTCACTTGTTTAAGTATTTTTTCGTCATCATAATGATGAATTGCTGTCACGATTAACTCTGCGACGCGGCCTGCATCAACTTCATCAAAACCACGAGTTGTGATTGCTGCTGTACCAATACGGATACCAGAAGTCACAAATGGGCTTAATTGCTCATTAGGTAAAGCTTCTTTGTTTGTTGTAATTGAGACTGTATCTAGCAATTCTTGTGTTTGCTTACCATTCAAAGCAGTTTTAGTTAAGTCTAAATTAAACAAATGATTATCTGTTCCACCAGCTACAACTCGAATATCATCGGCACTATTAAATACATTCGCCATTGCTTTTGCATTTTTAATGACTTGTTGCGCATAATCTTTAAATTCAGGTTGCAAAGCTTCACCAAAAGCAATAGCTTTACCTGCAATAACATGTTCTAACGGACCACCCTGCGAACCTGGGAAAATTGCTGAATTAAGTTGTTTAGCATACTTTTCTTGTGACAAAATAACACCACCACGTGGGCCACGTAATGTTTTGTGAGTTGTTGATGTCACCACATCTGCAATGCCGACTGGATTTGGATGTAATCCAGCAGCAACAAGTCCAGCAATATGTGCCATATCAACCATTAAATAGGCACCTACTTCATCTGCAATAGCACGGAATTTATTAAAATCAATAATTCGTGAGTATGCTGAAGCACCCGCTACTATCATCTGCGGTTTCACTTCACGTGCTTGCTCAGCTATGGCTTCATAATCTAATGTTTCTGTTTCGGAATCTAGTCCATACGTGTGTGATTCATAAACTTTACCAGAAAAACTCACTTTAGCACCGTGCGTCAAATGACCACCAGCGTCAAGACTCATACCCAATATCTTATCACCCGGTTTCAAGAAAGCCATATAAGCAGCAGCGTTTGCTTGAGAGCCAGAATGCGGTTGTACATTTGCATATTCTGCACCAAAAAGTGACTTTAAGCGGTCAATCGCAACTTGTTCAATGACATCAACATATTCAGTACCACCATAGTAACGCTTATATGGATAACCTTCAGCATATTTGTTAGTTAAAACCGAGCCTTGTGCAGCACGCACTGCTTTTGATGTAAAGTTTTCAGAGGCAATCAACTCGATTGTGCGGTTTTGACGCGCACCTTCTTGTTGAATAGCACTCCAGACAATAGGATCTAATTCTTTATATGACATTTGATTCTCCTTGGTTGATATAGCTTAATTATACATTAAAAAAAGCATCATTTGAATCTAAAAACATCACAATATACTAAACAATACACTGATAATTACAACGAAAGTTCGTCTTTAAGAGATTGCGTAATCATTGCCGGATCAATAACCTTAGTATGGATAACTGGCTTATCAAATAACGTTGCAACCTGATTTGGAATTAACGTATTAGTTCGAGTAGCTAGTTTATGTAAATCATTTACTCCACCAACTACTGACTCATTTAAGGCTGACAAAACTGTTTGTGGAAATTTGTATGGGCTCGCAGTGGCTGCGAGTAATGTTTGAACATCATTTGTTTCATAAACAAATCGACCAACCGCTGTATGCGGATCAATTAGATAATTTGTATCTCTAAATATATGTTTAATCGTAGCAACAACTTGTTCTTGTGTTGCAAATTTAGCGGTAAATTTTTTCAAATTATTGCGTGTTGCTTCGGTTAAAGTATACTTACCATTTGCAGCTAATGCTGCCATATACTTGCGAACCTCTGCCCCATTACGATTACTAGCAAAGTATAACAGGCGCTCCAAATTACTTGACACTAAAATATCCATAGCTGGCGAATTGGTGACTTTAAAATCACGTTGACGATTGTACTCACCGGTATTAAAAAAATCTGTTAGCACATTATTTTCGTCAGAAGCAACAATAAATTGACGAACTGGTAGTCCAAGTTGGCTGGCGTAGTACGAAGCTAGCACATTACCAAAGTTTCCAGTTGGCACAACTATGTCCACTTCTTCTCCAGCTACTATTTCTTCACTTTTTACTAATTGTGCATAAGAATAGATATAATAAACAATTTGTGGCACCAAACGACCAATATTAATCGAATTGGCCGATGAGAAGCGCATGCCATTTTCAGCGAGTTCTTGAATTAGGGCATCATCACTCAAAATTGATTTTACAGCTTTTTGAGCGTCATCAAAATTGCCAGTAATTGATGTGACATGCGCATTACGACCTTCTTCAGTCTGCATTTGTTGTCGTTGAATATCACTAACGCCGACTTCTGGATAAAAAACAACAATCTCAGTATTTTCAACATTTGCAAAGCCACTCATTGCAGCAGTTCCAGTGTCTCCAGAAGTTGCTGTCAAAATAACAATTTTATCTTGTAATGACTGTTTCTTGGCAGCTGTTGTCAATAGATGTGGTAACGCTTGTAAGGCAACATCTTTAAAAGCCAATGTTGGTCCGTGAAATAGTTCGATATAATGCAGATTACCTTCACCGTGAAGCGATACAATGCTATCATTTTCCCATTGCTTTCCATATGACTTAGAAATAATATGATCAATTTCTTCTGCTGTAAAATCATCAAAAAAACCATCGAATATTTGTGTAGCAATTTCTTGATAACTTTGCTGACTTATATTTTTCCAATCTAATTTTAATTTTGGCCATTCTTCTGGAACATAAAGGCCACCATCTGGAGCAATACCATCTATGATTGCTTCGCTTGATGTAACTGCAGGCGCCTGCCCACGTGTTGATACATATTTCATAATGATTGTATTCCTTTTTTTATAATTTATCCAATTATAACAAATTTGTTTATTTTTAGATATTATAATGATAAAATCATAAGAAGAAGATATATAATACACTCAAAATAAAGGGCATATCACATGGAAATAGGCATTGGACTTTTTGGTCTCGGCACAGTTGGTAGTGGTGTCGTAAAAATTTTACAACAAAACGCTCACCAAATTACACAACGTACAGGATCTCATTTGGTTGTACGTCAAGCAGTTGTACACAATCTTGATAAACCACGCACTGGTTTTAAACAAGACTTTCCCATTACTGATGACCCTGATAATATTTTAACCAATGAGGCTATCCAGATTGTCGTGGAAGTCATGGGTGGTATTGATTACGCATATGACATCATTAAACGTGCGCTCATGGCAAAAAAACACGTTGTCACTGCAAATAAAGATTTAATCGCTGTTCGCGGACAAGAATTAGCAGCATTAGCTAATCAAAATGGCGTTGACTTGTACTATGAAGCTGCTGTTGCCGGTGGTATTCCAATTTTACGTACTCTTTCAACTAGTTTCACTGCAGATGCAATTTCACGAGTAGCCGGAATTATTAATGGTACGAGTAACTTTATTTTGACTCAAATGGCAACAAATGGTTTAACATATGTCAATGCACTTAAATTAGCACAAGACAAAGGTTTCGCTGAATCTAACCCAACAAATGATGTTGAAGGCTTTGATGCTGCATATAAATTAATTATTCTCTCTAATTTTTCATTTGGTGTTCAACCAATCATGAATGATGTCATGGTTACCGGCATCTCTAACTTGACCGATTCTGATATTAATGATGCACACAGTTTTGGTTATGCTATCAAATTACTAGGTGTTGCACAACGTGTCGGTGACGCACTTAGTATTGAAGTTGCTCCTCATCTTGTTTCTTTCAATCATCCATTGGCAACAGTTAATAATGAAAATAATGCTGTTCTTGTGAATGGTGAATCTGTTGGTGAAGTAATGCTATACGGGCCAGGAGCCGGTGAAATGCCAACTGCTAATTCCGTGCTAAGCGATTTAACCAATGTAGCCACAAATTTGGCTTTAAATACACCTGGACGTCCATTCAATACGTTCAATCAAAACTTGGACTTAGCAAAGCCATCTCAGCGAATTGCACGCCGTTTTATTGTTGTGGAAGTCGCTGATACCCCTGGAGCAATGTATTCTGTAACAGGTATTTTTGCATCTGCAAAAATAAGTTTTACAAACTTAAAACAAACACCGGCCAAGGATGGTTACGCTAGACTAGTGGCTCTAACACATGAAGCATCAGATGCACAACTCAATGTCATTCGTACAACAATTAGAAATGCAGATGGTATTAACTTAGCAGCGGAGTATAAAATTTTCTCATGATTAAAATAACTGTACCAGCAACTAGTGCTAATATTGGCCCTGGTTTTGATTCATTAGGTGTTGCATTGAATTTATATTTAACACTAGAAATATTTGAAGAAACGGTTCAATGGCACGTTATTCATGATTACGGCACTGACATGCCGGATGACGAAAATAACTTTATTGTTAAAACTGCTTTATCATTAGCACCAAATCTTACGCCTCATCGTATCATTGTAAAATCTGATATTCCACTCGCACGTGGACTCGGCTCTTCCTCGTCAGCTTTGCTGGCTGGATTAGCAATGGCAAACACGCTGGGAAAATTAAATTTAACAAATGAACGCTTACTAGAAAAAGCCACTGTTTTAGAAGGGCACCCAGACAATGTTGCTCCAGCTTTATTTGGGGGTGGTGTTGCTGCCTTTTATAATGGAATTCAAGTGTTTCATGCACCTTTAAAGCTACCGCAAGATATTAATTTTGTAACATTTATCCCAAAATACGAATTACTCACAGCCGAGGCACGCCAAGCACTACCAGCTCACATGTCTTTTAAAGATAGTGTTGCTGCAAGTGCCATTAGTAACACGTTAACTGCAGCTCTCAGTGTCGGTGATTTCAATACAGCTCGTAAACTCATCGAAATGGATCAGTTTCACGAACAAGCTCGTTCACATCTTGCTCCTCATTTAGAAATTATTCGTGAAGTTGCACATCAATTACAAATAATTGGTACTTATTTATCGGGAGCTGGCCCTACAATTATTACGTTAGTTCCAAAAAAAGATACTCAAAAATTATTAGAAACACTTTCTAAAATGAACTTACCCGGAAAGTTATTATTACTGAAATCAGATTTCAATGGTTTACAAATAACAAAAAACGATTAGGAGACTATGTGCTACCAAGCACTAATAATATATTATGAAAGTTACAAAATTTGGCGGATCATCACTCGCAAATGGACAGCAATTACAGCGTGTATTTGACATTATTCAATCTGATCAAGATCGAAAAGTCGTCGTTGTGTCGGCCCCTGGTAAGAGATTTAAAGATGATAAAAAGGTAACCGATCTTTTGCTATCTTATGCGCAAGCGACATTGGCAGATGAAGATACCAGTGAAATCATTGAAGCGATTAAACATCGCTATCATGCTATCGGCGAATATTTTGACTTACCAGATTATGAATTGGCTGATTTAGATGAACAAATTGAACACCTGACTAGAAAGCACTATCGCTCGTTTGATTATTTATATGCCGCATTTGCTGCTCATGGTGAATATTTAAATGCGCAATTAGTTGCTAAAATATTTACACATTTAGGTATGCCGGCTCGTTTTGTAGATCCTAAAGAATTAGGACTATTAGTTGACGATAATGCTAGATCTGCAACCTTTGATACGACGTCATATAAGTCAATTGCAAGATTAGATTTATCTACTTCTGAACGGTTAATTATACCTGGATTTTTTGGATATACTAAAAACGGTGATATGGCAACATTTTCACGTGGTGGCTCTGATATTACTGGTGCTATTATGGCTCGTGGTTTGAGTGCTGATTTGTATGAAAACTTTACTGATGTCAGTGCCATTTATGCTGTTAATCCTTCGATTATTGAAAAACCTGCAGCTATTGAACAAATGACATACGATGAGATGAGAGAATTATCTTATGCCGGCTTTGCCGTGTTCCACGATGAAGCCATTATTCCAGCTATTCAAGGGGGTATTCGTATTAACATTAAAAATACCAATGATCCTGATGCACCTGGCACGTTCATCGTGCCACCCACTGAATTGCAACAGACACGTCCAGTAACTGGTATTGCTAATTCTAATCGCTTTGCAGCACTTTATTTACATCGATATTTGCTTAATAAACAAGTTGGTTTTACTTTACGTATTCTTGATATTTTGAAGCGACATAACATCTCTTATGAGCACATGCCCTCTGGTATTGATGATTTAACCATTATCTTTGATAAAACAATGTTAACACAAGAACAAGTTGATAATATGTTAAGTGATATTTCCTCAGAAATTAAACCTGATACTTTAAAATGGATCCCCAGTTATGGCATCATTATGGTTGTTGGCGAAGGCATGCGCAACCGAGTAGGTGCTTTAACTGAAATTGTTGCACCACTTAAAGAACAAAATATTAGTTTACAAATGGTGAACCAAGGTGCTAGTGAAATTTCTATTATGTTGGGTATTCAACCTGATCTATCAGATAGTGCGGTCAAAGCTATCTATAAAAATATCTTTAAATAAAAAATACTCACTAAATAGTGAGTATTTTTTATTTGTATACGTTGATTAACTCATTGAAAATTAAACTAAATACCATGTAAATAACTCTTCAAATGATTATTTGGCAAGTGATTAGATAATCCGATTAGCAACTTCAATCTTGCTTTAGGACCATTAATACTGGAAGCAAAGATTGCTCCAGCTTTTTCTAACTGAACACCACCACCTAGATAATCATATACTGGTGCTGCAACACCATTAAAGCTACGAGAAACAATCACTACAGGGATATCACATGATAAAACATATTCGACACCACGAGCTGCTTCACGAGATAAGTTACCTGCCCCAAGTGCTTCAATAATAATACCATCCACTTTTTCATCAGCTAACAACTTTAGCAGTTGCCCATCCATGCCAGCATACGCTTTTAAAACAGGAATGTTTTTATTAACATCTGTAATTGGTAAAACTTCTCTTTTTGGTAAATCATAAAAATAGGTAATTTGTCGCTTAGTCAATAAGCCCATAGTGCCACTAAGTGGTGAAGCAAATGTTGCTACGTTTGTTGTATGTGTTTTTGTTACAAAACGTGCCGAATGAATTTCATCATTCATTACAACTAAAACACCGCGATTTTTAGACGCATCGTCAACAGCGACACGTAAAGCAGAATGATAATTGTATAGGCCATCCGAACCAAGTTCATTAGACGAGCGCATCGCCCCTGTCATTACGATTGGAAAAGAAATATTTAAGGTACTGTCCAAAAAGAATGAAGTTTCTTCTAATGTGTCTGTTCCATGGGTGATAACAATACCATCAAATTGATTTCCTGCTTCTAATATACGATTTTGCAATTGAAGCATGTGCACTGGGCCAATGTGTTCACTAGGCAAATTAAAAATATTTTCAACATGCAATTCAGCATTTGGTAGATTGATGGCTGACTTTACTAAGGGATTTTCTGCCCCTGTCTCTATATCCCCATCTACGTCCTCATGCATTGAAATTGTACCACCTGTATGCAAAACTAAAATTTTCTTCATTATTTTGTTTTCCTTCTAAAATTAGTTAAAGTATTTTGCCACGAATGCATCTGCTCGATGAACGTTTTAGCTCGTGGTTTCAAACCAACCTGTTTTTCATAAATATAGTCAATAACACGCTGTAGACCTCGCTTAGTTTTGACTGACATTTTAATATTTTGAATTTGACGAAGATCAATGACACTTAACTGTCGCAAATAAAAGACTGTTTTCTGATCTAACATTAATCGCTGCTCATCTAAATCAAAATGGTTTTCGGCTATGATACCATTGTATTTTTCTGAATAATCAAACTTTCCATCAATTTGGCCTGTTATAGGATCAGCCTTTAAATTTGGTGCAACACCAAGCGGAACAAGTAACTGTATTTCAAAAATATTGGCAATAATTTGAGGATCTAACCCTGCATCCAGTTTTTGTAGAGCCATTTCTAGCTGATTGTACCACCTCGTTAACTGTTCCCCCTCTTCAAAAGAAGAATCAATTAGGGTTACAATTAGAGCAGAATAAGCATTTACTTCAATATCCTCAACAACTCGTTGATAAGTCTTTATCTCTTGAATATTGTTGATGTAACCTAAACCTTTTTTTTGCTTTGGTAATGCACCATCAAATGTCACAAGTGTATAAGGCTGCGTTCCAGCTACAAGTTTTGAATTAGACTTTTTTGCGCCTCGTGCCAAAAAAGTTCGCATGCCGTACGTTTCCGTTAGTATGCGAACTAATAAATCATTATCTTTATATTGTCGTGTATATAATACAATACCACAAATAATTGCCATAATGATACCACCAAATTTAATTTTGATTAACTTCTACTGTTAGTAGTCTTCTTGGCGATATCCCAATGTCTGCAAAGCCTGTGGACGATCACGCCATCGAGGCTCAACTTTAACCCATGTCTCCAAAAAAACTTTGTCTCCTAACAAATGTTCAATATCTTTACGTGCTCTGGTACCAATATCTTTAATCATTGCACCTTGCTTACCAATGATGATGTTTTTTTGTGTTGGCCGTTCAACAATAATAGATGCTTGGATATGAATTTTTTCTTCATTTTCACGAGCAATTTTATCTATGACAACCGCAACTGAGTGTGGTACCTCTTGACGAGTTAGTTGCAATACTTTCTCACGAATTAATTCTCCAATGACAAAACGTTCTGGATGATCAGTTAATTGATCCGCATCAAAATACTGTGGTCCTTCTTCTAGATGTGAAACAACGTTTTCCAATAATTCTGATACATTGTCGCCTTCAGTAGCTGAGATTGGAAATACTTCTGACCATTCTGGTGCATTTTCCTGATAACTAGCAATGACACTAAGCAAATCATTGGGCGCCAATAAGTCTACCTTATTAACCAATAAATAAATAGGGGTATTTTTTACTTCCTTTAAACGCTCGATAATAAAATCATCGCCACGTCCGCGTTCCATTGATGCATCAACAACAAACCAAATTGCATCTGCTTCATGCAGCGCCGAAAAAGCTGATTTCACCATAAAATCACCAAGTGAATTTTGTGGTTTATGAACACCAGGTGTATCAATAAATACGACTTGTGCTTCATCAGTGGTATAAATACCTTGTATTTTGTTACGTGTTGTCTGTGCTTTGTCAGACATGATAGCAATTTTTTCACCAACAATTCGATTTAACAATGTTGATTTACCAACATTTGGACGACCTATTATCGCCACAAATCCTGATTTAAAAATAGATTCTGTCATAATATATACGGTTTTCACCGATTCTCCTATATCTTTACTTACTAAAACTGTGAATAATTTCTGAAAAATTAGTCACAATACCAAAATGTCGCCATATATAAGGTTGAAATACAATGATTAAAAGAATAATCTCAAAAGAAACAGCCACTAACACACCACCAGCAGCCACATCTTTTGCTAAGCCAGCAAGTGGGTGATATCTTTTTTCAACAACCAAATCAACAACAGCTTCAATAATTGTGTTCAAAAATTCACTTGATATCACTGTAAATACCGCAACCGCAACCCACAACCAATCAGCACGATTTAAGCCTAAATGTAACCCTACGACCAAAATAAAAAATCCCAACATGATATGTATACGCATGTTACGTTCTCTGACTAATATTAACCAAATGCCATGCAAGGAATTTTTCATTGCTCGGAAAAAAGTACTGTTTCGTTGTACTTTTTTATTGTAGTCTTTAGGCGCACCCTCGAGTTTTTTATCTTTTGAGGCCATAATTATCTAAAATCTCTCGCTGTAGGTCAAACATTTCTTTTTCTTCTGCATCACCAAGCATATGATCGTAACCATTCAAATGAAGAAATCCATGTACAACCAGAAAACCAAGTTCGCGCTCATAGCTATGCCCTAAATATTCAGCTTGAGAACTGATAATGTCTACTGAAACTAAAATATCACCGATATTTTTAGCCAATTCATTATCCATCAATTCATCTGGTAAAACAGGTAAGTCGTCGCCATCTTCTTCAATTGCAAAACTAATAACATCTGTAGGCTTATCAACACCACGGTATTCTTTGTTATAGCGATGAATTTCATCATTATTCATAAACGTAACGGACATTTCTGTGTTATTCGGTAATTTTAAATATTCACCTGCATAATCTAATACACAGCGTACCAAGTCACAATGATATGGCGTAACACCTGTTTCTGTTTGGTCTATAATTGCCAAATCCATTATTTAATTTGCTCCTTTTTCAACTCGGTCAACTTTTTTTCTGCATCATCGTATGCACCAACAATTAAACCAACAACTGGATGACGGACAACGTCTGCACTACCAAAATGAATAAACGACACATGATCAATATTTTTCAAAATACGTTGTACAGAAATCAAACCTGATTTAGCACCATATGGTAAATCTATCTGTGATATATCCCCATTAATAATCATCTTAGAGCCAAATCCTAAACGAGTAAGAAACATTTTCATTTGCTGATTAGTTGTATTTTGCGCTTCATCGAGAATGATAAAGGCATCATCTAACGTTCGACCACGCATATAAGCTAACGGCGCAATTTCCACTACGCCACGTTCCATAAGACGTTGTGTTTGTTCCGATCCAATTAGTGCATTCATTGCATCATAAATGGGTCTCATATACGGATCAACCTTTTCTTTAAGGTCGCCAGGCAAAAATCCTAAAGATTCTCCGGCTTCAACTGCAGGACGCGTAATAATAATTCTTTCAACATCACCACGCTTCAATGCTGCAATCGCCATAACAACAGCCAAAAATGTTTTACCTGTACCCGCTGGTCCAATACCAAATGTCACATCATTTTTTCGAATAGCATGCACATATTGTCGCTGTCCAAAATTTTTAACGTGGACTGAACGTCCTTTATTATCTCGAATAAGTACTTCAGAATATAAATCACTAAAATATTCTAACGTACCCCGTTGTGCCATTGTAATTGCACTCACAACATCGGTATCAGATATATTGATTTGATGCTTAATCAAACTTGTTAGCTCACGTAATACAGCTTTAGCTAGCGGCACTTTATCTTCATCTCCAGAAATCGTCATCTGGTCACCGCGCGCATGAAGCTGAACAACTAATCCCTCTTCAATTAACTTCAAAAAAGTATCGTTAACGCCGAGTAATTTTGTTTGCTGCTCGGCATTTTCAAATGTAAAAATTTGCTGAATTTGTGCTGTCAAAAAGCAAATCCCCTTTGTATGTTTCCTTTATTTTACCATATTGCCGAACATGATGGTAGTTTATGAATTAAATATAATCAACAAAATAAAAAGGACTTTCGTCCCTTATTCAATCGTCAAATCGTGCATAATCGCATCATAACCTTCAGCTTCTTCATCAGCTGTTAGGCGTAATGGGGCAGCTATTATTTCCGTTATTTTAGCTAACACAAACGTACCAATAGCTGCAAAAATAACTGTAAATATAATTGCAATGAATTGTTTACCAACTAACGATACGTCACCATTAACTAACCCCGCAACACCACCGACATTTTTATCAGCAAAAACACCTGTTAAAATTGCGCCTACTGCACCACCAATACCATGAATACCAAATGCATCTAGTGTATCATCATAGCCAAAACTATTTTTAACAAATGTAATGCCCGCAAAGCCAATCACACCAGCTAATAAGCCCATTACTACGGCTGCCCATGGGGCAACAAATCCTGCAGCAGGTGTAATAGCAACTAAGCCCGCAACACCACCACTAGTGATACCCGATAAAGTAGCACGTCCATGGTACTTATACTCTACGCCACCCCAAGTCAATACAGACGCTGCCGAAGCAAGCCATGTATTAACCAATGCTAGCACCGCTGTACCATTTGCTGCAAGAGCTGATCCAGAGTTAAAACCAAACCAGCCAACCCAAAGCAATGCGCCACCAATTAAAACATATGAAGGTCTGACTGGTATATGTTTATCTATATGACGGTGCCCAATCATTAATGCTAATACAAGACCCGTCACACCACTAGAAATATGAACAACAGTGCCGCCAGCAAAATCAATTGCACCTAATTGAGCTAAGAAACCGCCGCCCCAAACCATATGCGCTAATGGCGAATAAATAAATATTAACCAAAGTGCGATAAAAACTAGCAAAGCTTTAATTCTCACACGACCAATGACTGAACCTGTGATAATTGCAGCTGTAATTATCGGAAACATCCCTTGGAACAGCGCAAAGGCACCATCTGGAATTGATAAATTCTTGGTGGAATGCGTAAATGAAACATCTGTTAACAATAGATGTTTAAAATTACCAATCACATCACCACTACCACCGAAAGACAACGTATAGCCCACAGCAAACCATATGATGGAAGCAATACCAATAATCATAATTGGAATAAACATTGTATGTAAAAGATTGCGTCTTTCACCTAAGCCACCATAAAACAATGCTAATCCTGGCGTCATAATCCAAACTAACACTGCTGAAATTAATACCCATGCTAAATCGCCACTATTCATTAAGTTACTCCTGCTCTTCTTATTTAATCTAATATTAGCAGTTCGTAAAATTTTAGTATTCAAATATGATAGGTTTGCTTACATAAAAAAACTATGGCTTATTGATTTCTCAATTAACCACAGTCTTTTTATAAAGCACGAAATAAAAGATTATACTGTTTGTACAGTCAACATGTTAGTTGTACCAGATTGTGACATTGGCACACCTGCTGCAATAACAATTGTATCTCCTGAGTTAGCTAGTCCTTGTTCTTTAACAGCCTTCTTAGCCAAATCAACCATTTCGTCAATTGTTTGCGGTGCATCATAGACAACTGGAACAACACCATAGTTCAATGTCAAACCACGTTGTACACGTTCAGAATAAGTAACGGCCAAAATATTAACATCAGGACGATGCTTTGAAACCATGCGTGCTGTATAGCCAGAGTTTGTTGATACGACAACAGCTTTAGCATTCACGTTACGTGCAATACGTGCTACAGAGGCAGCAACAGCTTCTGTTGAATCAGACTCGTCAAATAAGATATCTTCATGACGACCGTTTTCACGTAATGAAGTTTCAGCCTTTTCATTAATTGCTGCCATTGTTGCGACAGCTTCAACAGGATAATCACCATTAGCTGATTCACCTGATAACATCGTTGCATCAGTACCATCAAACACAGCATTGGCAACGTCAGAAGCTTCGGCACGTGTTGGACGTGGGTTTTCTTCCATTGAGTCAAGCATTTGTGTAGCAGTAATAACTGGCAATCCAGCTTTATTCATCTTGCGAATCATGTCCTTTTGAACCAAAGGCACGTTTTCAGCAGGAATTTCAACACCCATGTCACCACGTGGTACCATCAAGGCATCTGAAACTTCCAAAATTGCATCAAGGTTGTCGATACCTTCTTGTGATTCAATCTTAGGAATGATTTGCACATGTTCCATGTTCTTTTCCTTCAACAATGCGCGAATTTCGAGCACATCTTCAGGCTTACGAACGAATGAAGCTGCAATATAGTTGATTTCATGATCCAAACCAAAACGGATGTCATCAGCATCTTTTTCAGTAATACCAGGCAAGTTAATTGAAACCCCAGGTGCGTTAACACCTTTACGTGACCCCAAAATACCATCATTATCAACACGAACAACTAATTCACGATTAGCTGAATCTTTTTCAACAACAGTTGTACCAAGCAACCCATCATCAAACAAGACTTGTCCGCCTTCTTTAACATCGTCAAACAAACCGGCGTATGTAACAGCAATCTTTTCTTTCGTTCCTTCAAGGTTTTCATCCATTGCGATACGCAATGTGTCACCAGTATGGAATTCAATCTTGCCGTCAGCTTGCTTTGTTGTACGGATTTCAGCACCCTTAGTATCCAACAAAATACCAACTGTCTTACCAGTAATCTTTTCGGCTTCATGAACTGCGTTCATGCGACCCAAGTGTTCTTCGTGATCACCGTGTGAAAAGTTAAAACGGAATACATTGGCACCTGCTTGGATTAACTTTACGATTGTTTCGACATCAGATGATGACGGACCAAGTGTTGAGACGATTTTCGTCTTTTTCATGGTTAAATAGCTCCTTAGTTATCTTGGTTGTTGCTTGTGCAACTCTACCCAATCTCTATTTTATACATTATGCCCCATTTGTACAAGTCATATTATTAGTAACTTTGCTTAAAAATAATATTATCACTGCCTAGTAAAGTTGCTAGATCACGCATGATAACGGTTTCACCACGCATCCAAAATTCTTGATTAAGTTTTTGTGTTTTACCTTCGTTTTGCCAATGGATTACGACAGGATTATTCCCATGATGTGCTTTGATAAACTGACTGATTTTTTCTCGGTTCTGCGGTGTATCATGCTGTTCGTCAAATTGAATAAACCATGTACCTTGATTTTGATCAATTTTTTTTGGTTCGGGTGCAGATTGGATATGGTTAGCTACAATAGCAATTTCGCTACGCATATCTCTTTCTGATTTACCAATGATGCTGATTATTGTACCAGGATTCAAAAGATTATTAACTTTTTTGAATAATTGGGGAAATACCGTAATACTAATTTCACCTGTCATATCAGAAACTTTGACAAAGGCCATATCATCCCCTTTTTTGGTCCGAATCTGACGTACACTGTCTATAATAGCTAGCACTTTTTCTTGATGATCTGGGTCAACTATCGTACCGATTTGAGTAAATCCCTCTGACATAATTAAATTAGTATAGGCATCTAAAGGATGCCCTGATAAATTAACCCCAATAACTTCTTTTTCTTTTTTTAGTCGGTCAGATAATGTATACTCTTCAAATTTCTTAATTTTAGTCTCTTTCAAAATCAAATTACCAAAACCAGCACCTTCTATTAAACTATCTAAATTTTCAACTAATTCACGACGATTATAACCAAATGCATCCAATGCTCCTGCGTATACCAGTTGTTCCAAAACATCTGGTTTGCGCATTTTGTCAGGTAATCTCTTGACAAAAGATTGAATTGTTTGAAATGGCCCCGCTTTTTGACGCTCCTCCAATACACTATTGACAAAATCCGTCCGAACACCACGAATATTATTCAAACCCATCTGTAATTGTGTATCGTTAGCTGTCCATAGTTTGGATGATTTGTTAATATTTGGTGCTAATACAGAAATCCCTCTCATTTTAGCTTCAGATATATACTGTTGTGTTTTCCTTTGCTCTCCTAAATTAGCATTTAATAGTGCTGTAAAAAATGCTAACGGATAATGAGCCTTCATATAAGCTAATTCAAAAGCTAACTTACTATATGCAACCGCATGTGAACGATTAAAGCCATAATTAGCAAATTCATCGATATAGGAAAAAATGACCTCGGCTTGATCTTTATCATGACCATTTTTTATAGCACCGTCAATAAATTGCTTGTGCAGTGTTTGCATTTTTTCAATTTTCTTTTTTGACATAGCACTTCTCAAAATATCGGCTTCGCCCAAGGTAAAACCAGCATAAGCCTCCGCAACTAACATCACTTGTTCTTGGTAAACAATAATGCCAAAAGTTGGTGCTAGAATTGCTTTTAGTGCTGGATCTGGAATGGTCACTTGTTCTTTACCGTGACGCCGTGTAATAAACTTTTCTATATTTTGTGAAGGACCCGGTCGATACAATGCATTTACGGCAACAACATGTTCAAAAGTTGAAGGCTTTAATTTTCGTAAAACATTTTTAATACCATTAGACTCAAATTGAAACACACCATTGGTATCACCTTTCGCAAATAAACTTAAGGTTTCCCTATCATCCAAAGGTATTTGAGTAACATTGAATTCTTTTGGCAATAATCGTTGCGCATAATAAAGTGCTTGGCTTAAAATAGCTAAATTCTGTAACCCTAGAATATCAATTTTAAGAAGTCCCAGTTGTTCCACTGGATCTTTTTCAAATTGTGTTAACAATCTCCCTTCTGTGCCATTTTGCACCGGCAAAGTTTGCACTAAAGGAGTGGCACTCAACACAATTCCTGCGGCATGTGTTGAATAATTCTTTGGCAAGCCTTCAATTTTTCGAGCTGTTTGTAACAATAGTTGTCCATGATCAATATCATGAACAGTATTTTGAAGTTGTGGTAGTTTCAAGGCTTCGTCAATAGAGACTTTACGGCCATTCTTGCCCTCTGGTATGGCTGCACTTAGCTTACTTAATGTCGGTGTTGTCAGTCCAAAAACTCTACCTACATCGCGTAAAGCTTGTTTAGCAGCTAATGTTCCAAATGTAATAATTTGACCAAAATTTCTTTTACCATATTTTTGATGAAGGTATACAAAAAGGTCCTCACGCTTAGTTGGTGGCCAATCAATATCAATATCTGGCATCTGAACACGTTCGTCGTTTAAAAAACGTTCAAACAATAAATTGAATTGTAGTGGATCAACATCAGTAATTCGTAAACTATATGCAACTAACGATCCAGCTACTGACCCACGACCTGGACCAGTTTGAATATGATTTTTATGTGCGAAATTAACGATATCCCAAACAATTAAAAAATAGTCGCTAAACCCAAGTTTTTCAATCGTAATTAGTTCATTACGTAATCTTTTTTCGTATATATCAGCATTGACCTGACGACCTGCTAATTTTTTCTGTAGTCCACTAATTGCTAATTTTTCCAAAAATTGAGCATTGCTTATCCCAGATGGTGTCTCAAATGGTGGTAGTGCTGTTTCTTTAAATACAATAACGACATTACTTTTTGAAACAATCAGTTCGTTATTAATATACGCGGTTTTTAACAATTCACTGGATTGATACTCACGCTGAATCGTGGATAAATCTCTTAGAATATTTGAACCACGTTGTTGGGAAAGAAGTTTGATATCTTCCAGCTTGGTATTAGCTTCAATGGCCTTTAACACTTGGGTTGTGAATGCATCATCTTCATTTAGATAATCAACATCATCTAAAGCAATTAATCGAGCAGTATTTTGCGTACTGAACTGACCTAAACGCTCCTGTATTTGAGGTGCCATTTGTGCATTGATACCAATGAATGTATGTTGTTTATCGATTAGTCCAGTGAGTTCTTGCCAGTATTCAGTTAGTCTCTCATAACTTGACGAAATGAGCTGAACTAACTCACTATCATTTGGGAATATGACGTTAATACCCGTTAGATGTTGTGCAATCTGTTGCCATTCAAAGTTTCCTTCACTGGTCATCTTTGCGGATGATAGCCACATTAAATTTTGATAACCTTGCTGGTTTTCGGCTAGCAAAACAACTGGAAACTGTGTAGCAGTATTTACAATACCATTAATCATTAAAGTTACACCAAATAATGGCTTAAGGTCGTATTTTTGGGCTTGTTGAAACCATTCAATTGCACCATACATAACGTTGACATCAGTTAGTGCAACAGCCTCATAGCCTCGTTCTTTAGCCGTACGAACAATTTGTTTAATTGCATTTGGATTTTTAAGTAAGCTATAACTGCTTAATATTTGAAGCGGTGCGTACATTTCAACTCCTTATACGAACATTTGTTTTCTTTTATTATACCTAAAAGTGGGTCAAAAGTCGTTGCTTTTAGGAAATATTAGTAATAGCAAAAAATATATTATTATTAATATAACGCTTTCTTTCTCAAAAACTTGCACTTTGTGAAAAAAGGTGTATTATAATGACAGTAAAGAGGTAAAAATCATGAAATATATTATGGTAGCTATTTGGTCAGCAATATTTGGTGAAATTCTGGGGTATATTGTGTCTCAATTAAATTCTGGCACTTATAACTTCATTGCTGTTGCTGTAATTGCTGTGGTTGTTGGTGAAGTTGCATTGATTGCTATCCCAGCTATTTCAGGTTCCGCCGCACCAAAAGAAGTTGCAACTGAAGAATAGTTTTCAGTCATTAAAAAAGAGCTCGCATGAGCTCTTTTTTGTTCATCGTTATTTTTCCTGTGCAAGTTGGATAATTTTTAATATTACATCTGTTGCTTGTTCCATCACATTAGTAGAAACATATTCAAAACGGCCATGCATATTCTCTCCACCGGCAAAAATATTTGGTGTGGGTAATCCCAAAAATGTAATTTTTGAACCATCAGTACCACCACGAACAGGTTCTATGATTGGTTTGATATCTATACTTTTCATCGCTTTTTCAGCCAAATGAACTGAACGCATATCATCTTTTAGAATATCACCCATATTATAGTATTGGTCATTTAAACTAACCTTGACACGCTCTTCGCCAAATTTTTTATTAAAATTGGCCGCAACATCTAATAATTTTTGCTTTCGTGTCTCAAATATCGTTCGATCATGATCACGAACGATATATCGTAGTGTGGCTTCTTCAGGATTTCCCTCAATCGACATCACATGCCAAAATCCTTCGGTCCCTTCAGTGTGCTCAGGTCGATCATACTCAGGTAATTGCGCATGAAAATCAAAAGCTAATTGAATAGCATTAATCATTGTATTCTTAGCTGTACCTGGATGAACATTTCTACCTTGAATATTGACTGTTGCACTGGCTGCATTAAACGTTTCCCACTCTAACTCACCTAATGGTCCACCATCCATTGTATAGGCAAAATCAGCACCAAATGCCGTAACATCAAAATGATCAGCACCTATGCCTATTTCTTCATCTGGACCAAATGCAAAGCGTAACGGCCCATGTTTGACTTCTGGATGCTCCACCAAATATTGTGCCGCTGTGATAATTTCAGCATCACCAGCCTTATCATCTGCCCCCAATAAAGTTGTTCCATCCGTCGTAATTAGGGTGTGACCTGCATATTTTTTCAAGCTAGGAAATTCAGCAGTAGTTAATTGATAGCCACTTGTACCCAGTTTTATATTTGATCGTCCATCATAATTTTCAATAATTTGTGGCTTGATATTAGCACCATTAAAATCGGCAGTATCCACATGTGCAATAAATCCAATTGTTGGAACTTGCTCATCATCAATATTGCTTGATAATTCAGCAAACACATATCCGTCATCCATAGTACGAACATTTTCTAGCCCTATATTTGTTAACTCTTCCGTCAAATCAGCTAAAAAAGCTACTTCCTTAGGTGAAGAAGGCACTGTTTCTGAATTTTCATCAGATTGTGTATCAACTTCAATATATTTCAAAAAACGCTCTGTTAATCCTGGATATTTTGTCATAATTTGCTCCTTTTATAGTTAATTTCCAGACTTTAAATGTACTGATATGGGTCTGTATTGACGCTGGTTGAAATTACTTTAAGTTCATCACCAAACCATAGTTGCACTTTATCGACCATCTTGTCATTAGCAATAGCTTCCATATGATGATCTGGGTCAATTACAATAAAGTCCGATGCCAAAATGTCATGCCCAACATGATAATAAATATCTGCCGTAACATATGCATCAGCACCAGCTTGTTGTGCGTTACGCCACCAATGTCCACCATCCCCGCCCAAAACAGCAATTTTTTGGATTGGCTTAGTTAAATCATTAGCAATGACACGAAGAGTTTTCACATTAAATATTTCTCGAATTCGCCTAGCAAATTCTTCTACCGAAACAGGTTCATTCAAATAACCTATTCTGCCCAGCCCTGTTTGACTATCCTCATTAGGTATCAAGGGAACGGGATTCTCAATGCCCAATACTTGAGCTAACCAATCATTCATTCCACCTTGAGCACTATCCAAATTGGTATGTGAGGCGTAGACAACAATGTTGTGTTGAATCAAATCAGCATACATCTGATTTTGAGGATTTGACAAATCAAGGTTTTTAGCTGGAAAAAACATTACTTCGTGGTGTGCCCATATAAAATCTATTTGTCGATCAATTGCTTCTTTTACAACATCCGGCCGAACATCAAGTGTAGTCATGACGCGATAAATATTTTGCCGTGGATTGCCTATTTGCAATCCCGTAGGATCACCCTCTTCTGCCAAACTTTTAGGGGCAAATGCTTCAATTTTGTCAATTAATTCTTGTGCAATCACTGGATAACCTCTTGAATTTCTTGATATTTTCTTTGCCACTCTTGATATACCGTTGTACCTTTTTTTCCAGCACTTTCAAGATTTTTAAAAATCAAGTCAATACGTTTTAACTCTTTTTGCCATTTCGCAATAAAAATTTCTGTCTTGTCCTGATGCAAAAACGGTCCAAATTTTAAATCAATCTCAGTTAAAGATTGATGACCTGGTGTAGCTAAAAGGACTTCATAAAAATGATTATCTTCTCGCTTAATAACTTCATTAGTAATTTGATAATTATTTTTGGTTAACCACTCGCGAACAATATATTCATCCGTGTTTGGTTGGAGTACCATTGTTTCGAAATGCTGTCCATTAATGAGCCCAGCATCAAGGATATCCTTAATTAACATACCACCCATTCCAGCAATGGTTACGGTATTAATTTTATCCTCCTCATAAATTGCGGCCAAGCCATTGGCCAATCTTGCCTCAAGATAGTTTGATAAATTTCGACGAATAATTTCCTGTTGCGCATTTTCATAGGGGCCTTGTGCTACTTCGCCAGCAATAGCATAGGTAATTTTATGATTAAGCAGCAAATGAGCAGGTAAATAGGCATGATCAGAGCCTATGTCAGCTAAACGTGCGCCTGATGGTACAAATGAAGCTACAGCTTCGAGTCGTGGTGAAAGATGAATGCTATCCATTTTTAATCCTTAACATTATATTTTACTTATTTTAGTATAACAAATAAGTCAGTAATTCGCTTTTGTAAGTCTTCACTATACTACATTTTTTTGACTATGGTTTATATTTTGTTAGAAACAATGACATGACTAAGCCTTGGTTTGCACGATCTGCTTTAATATGTTAGAATCTACTGTGTGAACTAATCACAAGCAACTGAAATACCAAAATCTGGGGTGCCGTCGCGCTGAGATAATACCCATTATACCTGATCTAGTTAGTACTAGCGTAGGGAGATTTACTTGAAAATGCATTCATACAT
Source organism: Leuconostoc litchii (assembly GCF_008107645.1). Lineage (GTDB taxonomy): Bacteria > Bacillota > Bacilli > Lactobacillales > Lactobacillaceae > Leuconostoc > Leuconostoc litchii. The sequence continues at coordinate 657,715 of NZ_SDGY01000001.1, forward strand.
CAACTTTTATATCATTTAACTTAATAAATGATGGTTATTTTTTCAAGTATTGTATGATATCACTTAACTATTTTTAAGCCAGTCTTCTTACGAGGGCTGGCTTTTTATGTATCTAATTTGGCGGTAATTTTAGTTATTGTTGTCATTAATGTGTACAGACAGATTAACTATACATATTAAATGATGTGAATTTTGAGGAGGTTTTGCACATGTCTGCAAACAAATGGTCTTTGCGCGATGTTATATTCATCGCATTAATTGGTGTTTTTTTTGGATTTATTTTCTGGGCTTGGGCATTTGGTTATAATGTTATTGCAGCCTTTCTAACGCCCTTTGGTCTAAGTGCCTATGCAAATGATGCCACTTTAGGTCCTTGGTTGATGGCTGGCCCTATGGCTGGTTTTATCTTACGTCGTGCCGGTGCCTCTATCATAGGTGAAACATTGGGTGGTGTGATTGAAATGGTTTTCGGATCACAATGGGGTGTCATGAATATCGTATCTGCCCTTATTCAAGGTCTCGGTACCGAAATTGGATTTGCTGTCTATGGCTACCGTCGCTGGGACAAAACTAGCTTGTCTATGTCAGTTATTACAGTGACAATCGTGACATTCATTTGGGACTTATTTCGCAATGGCTACGCAAGTTATTCTATTGGATTATTGATTGGCTTATTTATCACGCGCTTAATTTCATCAGCAATATTTGCAGGTGTTATTGTCTACTTCACACAAAAACTAATTGCTAAATCAGGAATCCTAGATAGCAATAAAAATGAGGTTGTTTCATGATTTCAAGTATTGCCGTACAGGTGCTACCAATGACCTCAAACACTGAAGAAGTTATTCGTATTGTCGACCATGTGATTGACTATATCGATAAAAGCGGAGTTCATTATCAAGTAGGTGCTTTCGAGTCAACTTTAGAAGGTGATTACGATCAACTGATGAGTATCCTAAAAAATCTACCTAAAATTGCTGCAGAAGTCAGTAATACTCCGGTAATGGTTTATAGTAAAATAAATATGGCTACAAACTCCGATGTTTTAACTATTGCAGAGAAAACAGATAAGTATAGATAAGCGGATTTTCCGCGTACATAGGTAATTAAATTATGGTCACTCATTTAGAACATATTAGCTTGTCATATGGCAATAAAAAATTGTTGGATGACATTCATATGTCGCTAGATCCCAATAGTTTTAATCTTTTAATTGGTCCATCTGGGTCAGGAAAATCAACACTGCTCCGCATTTTTTCAGGACTTTATCCACAGCTTAAAGGTGAGGCTTTAGTTCATGATGAGAGAGTTACTAAATTATCAGCGAACAAAAAAGCAACATTTGTAGGATTCCTATTCCAGGATCCGGACACACAGTTTGCTATGACAACACCATTAAATGAACTAATATTTACATTAGAAAATTTACGAGTTTCACAAGAAGATATTCAAAAAAGAGCAGCGTCCGCGCTTGATTTTATTGGTATCTCACACCTTGCTAATCAAGACATTGCCACGTTATCTGGTGGTGAAAAACAAAAGGTTGCCTTAGCAATCATTGTAGCCATGCAAAGTAAATTACTGTTACTAGACGAACCATTCGCAAACATTGACATGCAATCTCGTCAATACCTTTTAACTAAGTTAAAAGAACTACAGCTAAAAGGCACAACAATTTTAATGACAGACCATGATTTACATGGATATGAAACATTAGCGGACAAAGTCTGGGAACTACGTGAGAAAAAAGTGTTTCCAGTTAATGATTTTGATCATCGTATAATCCCTGAAAAATATCTCTCCTTTCGACTGCCAAACATCGGTAATTTAGAATTGAGTAACTTTGCCCTATCTGTTGGTCAACGCAATTTGATTACCACTAACAACTTATTACTTGCTTCTGATGGGATTACATTGTTAACAGGCGCTAACGGTACTGGTAAATCTTCTTTATTTAATGCAATTTGTCGCTTATCTTCTTATCAAGGACAAATTGATTATTTAGGAAAAAATATTCAAAAAATAAAGATAGCCGAATATGCGAAACAGGTTGCTTTAGTATTTCAAAATCCTGAAAAACAATATTTGCGAATGACACTACATGAAGAACTTGCTTTAAGTGTGCAGTATGCAAAGCATCCTGAAAAATGGTCAGAAAGCGTTATCCTAAGTTATTTGAAACGCTTAAATTTAAATAACTTGCAAGATCATGTTGTCTATCAATTATCCGGTGGACAAAAGAAAAAGTTGCAGCTGCTCGTAATGCTAATTATCGGTACCCCTATACTTTTGTTAGACGAACCGATTGCTGGACTAGATAGTGAATCTGTATTGGTGGTAAGCCAAATGTTAAGAGAGATTGCTGATGCTGGTCAACAACGTTTTATCATTATTAGTCATCAACTCAATCATTTAGGTTCAGTGTGTGATTACCATTTAGCTCTAAAAAATCAAACATTGAAGTATACGGAGCACCTTTTATGAATCCAGTAGTTAAATTTTTACTTATTCTCGTGGTTAGTCTTGAAATGACTTTTGTGCTTAATTATCAAGTTAATCTTCTGATCATAGTAACCACAGGCCTTTATCTTCTTTTTTCAAGGCTATCTTGGCAACGGTACTTATTGCTTGTTATGATGCCTATTTTACCTGCTCTTGGAGCTTGGACATCATTTTCCATCTATGGTACACGAGATATGGCAATTATTATGGTCACACGTATTATTGCTTATATTTTTCTAGGTGCAGCATTCTCCTACACAACAGATATGATATTATTGCTAGATACCTTAGAACAAAGATTTCACTTGTCGACAACCTTTGTCTATGGACTCCGCGGTGCGTTAACTTTTGTGCCTCGTGTACGACAAGAAATAAAAATAATTCGAACGGCTGCTTTAATGCGTGGTGAATCACTATCTTTCTATTCTCCTCAACTTTTCTTTAAAGCAATTCTCGTGTCATTGCGATGGTCCACGCGACTTGCTGAAGCCATGGCTTCTCATGGTTTCACAGAGAACGCAGCACGCACTCATTTTCAAAGTATCACCATAAAAAAAAGAGACTGGATTATTGCAATCAGCCTCTTAATATTGTTACAGTTAGTTATATTATATCTTTAATTGGTGCAAATGTTTTACGATGAATCGGTGTAATACCGATTTTTTTTATGGCTTCGAGATGCTCTTTGGTTCCATAGCCAGCATTTTTTTCGAATCCATAACCAGGATATTGTAATGCATATTCCTTCATCAAACGGTCTCGCGTAACTTTAGCAATAATACTAGCTGCACCTATTGAATTACTACGCGCATCCCCTTTAATCAAAAATTCCTGTGGCAAATCAATATCCAATCTCATGGCATCAATCAACAATGCTTCTGGTTCAGGAGCCAATTGTTTAACTGCTTCTGTCATAGCGACTCTGGCCGCCTCATATATATTGATTTTGTCTATTATTGGTGAATCAACCAGACCAATGCCTATTGAAATAGCTTTTTCAATGATTTGATCGTATAATTCATCTCTTTTATGAAAAGAAAGTTGCTTTGAATCAATAACATCTATTATATCAAAATCATGAGGTAAAATAACTGCTGCTGCGATGACTGGGCCAGCAAGAGGTCCACGGCCCACCTCATCAATACCGGCAATTAAATCATATCCTTGTGACCAGTATTGTCGCTCAATATCAAAACGTGTTAAAAAATTCTCACGCTTAAGTCTCAACTTTTCTTTTCTATTTTGCCATGACTTCAAAGCATTTTGAACCCCGATTCGTTTATCTTGCTGCCAAATCACCAAACGTTCATCGCCATCATTCATTGTTTTCAGTTGTTGTTTAATACTAGCAATTGTCTCAGGCATGTTGTGTCTCAATTATGTCTAACGTGAAAGGACCTAACTTATTTTTACGTAAATCATTTAGTATGCGTTCACTGGCCTTGTCGTAATCGTCTTTAAATCCTAGTTTATTCGTAATAGACAATAATATATCAACATTCTCTTGTTGGTCAAAGATATCATGAGCTAAATGATATCTTTCAATAATAGCGTCTGGTCGGTAAGAACGGAAAAAATTGATTAAAAATAAGGCAGCATCATCTTTAGCAAAAATAGTATCTTTAACAGCACCAGTTAAAGCTAATTTCATACCTATATTTTGGTCTTCAAATTTAGGCCACAACACACCCGGTGAATCAAGCAATTCTAGTTTTGTAGGGGTTTTAAGCCAAGCAATTTTTTTAGTTACACCTGGTCGATCAGCTGTGGGAGCAACATTTTTCATGACTAAATGATTCAATAATGTCGACTTACCTACGTTAGGCACACCCGAAATCATTGCTCGAATAGGTTGATCTTGAATCCCCTTAGCTAACTGTGCCTCTTTTTTTGCTTCAACCGCTCGTCTTGCTGCTTTAGTAACTAATTGTGGGGTCCGTGGATCACGAGTATCAAGCACAAGAACGGTATGCCCCTGGTTTTCAAAATGTTTCTTCCAAGCTCGTGTTTGATCAGGATCTGCTAAGTCAGCTTTAGTCATAATTAATAAACGTGGTTTATTGCCAATAAGTTTATCAACTTCAGGATTACGTGAACTTTCTGGAATTCTTGCATCAACCAACTCAAAAACAACATCTACCAATTTCAGATTTTCTCGCATTAAGCGGAAAGCTTTGGCCATATGACCAGGAAACCATTGAATTATTTGTGCCATTAAACATATTTCCTTTCAAAATTAACGCTCTGCATTATATGTTGTCCAAGCATCATCGAACGTTGTCATACTCATAAGATAGCTGGCATTCTCTTCTAAATATTTAGATAATTCATCAAAATCACTACTTTGTTTTGGAAATGAAGCATCTAAAAATGCATTGTTTGCAAACTGTTGAATTTCATCAGCAGCAAGTGAATTTCGATTAGTCATCAACCAACTATAAAAAGAACGATCACTTTTTCTCATTCGACAGTCCTCCTTGGAAAATAAATTCATCTGAATCCATATTGACCACTTTTGCCTTGAATCGTATGCCTTGCGTTGTTGGTAGTTTACTCATGTCGATAAATATTTGTTTCTTTTTAGGTACAATCGTAACGTAATCTGGTGCATCATAACTTGATCTAACATAACTCATAACTGTTTTAATTGGCAGTGATAAATTTCCGATGGCTAATGATTTAGCATTTAAGATAATATTACCATTTGTCGTTAATTCAGGCTCCAAAGCCATACCAAAATTAAACTTCTGACCTAAAAACTTAGTACTCCCATACATCATTACTTGATCATCAATTTTAAATGTATACCCGCTATTGTTACTATCATTTAAATAATGAGCCGCTAAAGCATTAATTTGTTTTTTATTCAAAGTTACATCAAAGGTTGCATCTGATTTTTTAATTTTGGATACATTATCTTTTATTTTTACTGGACCTGTGGCATCATTAAAAAGATACAAACTACCAATCACTAATAGTAAAACTAATCCCCAAAAAAGCCAAAACCAAATTGGGAGTTTTTTAGTTATTTCTTTTGATCGTACTAACGTTTGATCAGCCATTGCTTTGTTTCCTTTTTCATTTTATTAAATAATTGCACTGTCATATAATTATATCCTTTATTATTAGGATGATAGTTATCATCGGTGCTAATCCAATCATTATTAATATTTTGTTTTCCCGTTAACACAGCAGTCATGGCAGCATTAGATTTTGTACTACTGTTCGAATCAGTAGATTGCTTAATCAGCTCCTTGCGCTCCGCAGATGTCGTGAATTGACCATATGTTAATTGAAAAATACTAACAAAGTAGGCATTACCATCTTTTTCAGCCACACTTTCATTAATGCCATTAAATAATTTGACATCATCATTAAAATCCGATCGATTCGCAAAGTGAACATATAATGGATTATAGTTACCAAATATAAAGATTGGTGCATGTGAATTATATGAACGAATGTCTCTCATCAGTGCAGATAAATTTTTTTGATAAGATTGTTTCCCCTGTCTAACTGCAGCGGATAATATGCTTGGTGACGTTGCATAAATATTTTTTAACAGTATCTGTTGTAGATCATTGCCACCTGAAGTCATGACAATGATATTAGCCTTTTTTAAGTGTGTTTGAAATTTTGTTTGCGTATCTAATCTTTTTTTAATTTGATCTGAACGGTCGCCTGCCTTACCAAAGTTACTTAACGTGACACTTATACCATATTCAGAACGAATTTTTTTCGCTACTCGACCAGAATATCCTTGAATATTTTTTTCATCACCAACACCTTCAGTCAAAGAGTCTCCAAGAGTTACTAAATCAATATGTGATACTTTTTTTGCTGTATCATTAGATTTATTTACGTTAATTTTCTGGTGTTCCCAGGTTTTAACCCCGTAAAACGCACTCATGCCAATCAGTAAGAGTACTATTAAACTAATGGCAAATTTTCGCATGTACAATTCTCCTGAAACTTTACTGGTAACCATTATAGCGTAAATAGACATTATGTACAAAAAACAAGTGAAATTACCTGTTTTTTATTTAGATTTTAATGCTTTTGTTCATGATATTTACGCTTTGCCCGCCAAACTGGATAAGCTACACTGCTATTGGCAATATAATATACATATTTACCAACGTTGGCAAAATTTCCTTGGGTTAACGCTTTAGCCAATTGAATAATGTTGTAAACAATCCAAAATAGCCACTGATCTTCAATTTTAAAAATATTCATAATATTTGGAATAAGTGATAGCGCAAAAACCGTACTAGATAGCCAAAATAAGGGGCTAAGGGTTTGAAAAGCGAGGTAATTCAGACCAAAACTCAGACCTATTGTACCAATAATGAGTAGCACAAATAACTTTTTAAAATCAAATAACCGGTTCACGCGCTGTTTACCATAATGTTTCCACCCACCAACAGCTGCTGCATTAATTAAAAAAGATACTGGATAAGTTAATATTGCACCGCGATTCCCTAAAATAAAATCAATCGTACCAGAAAGTAACGTATTACCCGTTCCAATGACATTTCCTAATTTATTTAAACGTGATGTCAAACGTGTAGATAGTATCGATAAACTAGACGATAAAACTGAAATCATACCAAATGGTACATATGTGGCCCAATGAACATGAGAAAAAAACGCTGTTACCGTTAAATTATTAAATAAATAACCTGAACTACAGGCAACAAATATTACAATCAGAATTCCTAAAATATCCACAAGCCATGAGCGATTAAGTTTCTGGACTAAAATAAGCATGGTAAAATATCTCCGTTTGTTTTTCGAGCACCGAAACGGCAACGTGCTCATCAGTTTGTTGTTATCGGGCCGATCTGCCGTGAACGCCCGAAATAGTTTTTAAAGGCATATTCAGGCCTTCGGTATCAAATCAACTAGTATGTACTCGAATAGCTACAATACTATATACTGCTGCCACAACATAAACTCCTATAATACGATCAAAATAATCTGTCCCAACTTGAACCAAAAAAACAGCTGTTCCCTGGCTTAATCCTAATCCATACAATAATTGTACAATAGCACTCGATCCAGAAGATGTAATACCATGAAATAAAATAACAGTAATAATTGAACTCACAATAGTTGCTGGTACAGATATAATCAAAGCTGACCACCAAATATTTTTAATATCTGTGACCTTTATCTTGTGATAAATGAAGCCTGCCATAATAGCTGTCACTATTTGACTAGGCATATAATAGATTGAAAAAACATCACCAGTTGTACCATTGATTAAGGCTGTCAATACACCCACAGCCACACCACCAATTGGACCAAAGAAAGCTGCACCTAATAACGTACCAATCGTGTCTAAGTAAACTGGTAATTTAGCCAATAATGCCACATGTCCACCAATTATATTAATAACAATAAATAGCGCAATTAAAGCAATTTGTTGCGTTGACATTCTTTTCATGATAATGCCTCAAGAGTTGTAGCGATGTGATTTATTTCCGTCAGTACAGTTTCTATCGGTATATTCAGTAAGCGTGCTATAATCTCTGACATAGCATGTAATGAATCAACCCTTGTTAAAATTACAGCATTGGCCTCCATATGCCAAATATCAGCAACATCTACAATACTCTGCCCTAACGCTATTCCTTCAGTGACAACTGTCACATACTTACTAATACCACTAGTATACTCAGGATAAAGTGCGTGAACAATAACTAATGGATCATTTATAACGGCTCCTAATACATGTTCTTGCGTCCAATGAAAATCAAAATAAAATTGAATTATCTTTGTAATAAACACAGATTTATCAGGACTGAGTCGCTGCATTAAAGATAATATATTTGGCGTCAATAACATTTTTCTAGTTATATCTAGTGGCACAATTTCAGCTACAATTGGACTGCTATTCAAAACATAATCTGCCGCATCAGGATCAACCCAAAAATTATATTCAGCTACTGGTGAAGTATTACCATTCGATTGATAGGCTCCACCCATAATAATCAAACGAGACATGTTTTGCCAAACTTCAGGTGTTTTTTGCATAGATATGGCGATATTTGTTAAGGGTCCTAAAGCTAACAACCAAACATCCTCATTATCAGTGAGTAATTGCTCGTAAGCCGAACTCGCATCTTTGTCAGCCATTTTAATTACTGCACTTGATATATCGCTTTCACCAAGACCATCTAATCCATGTGTATCTTGTGCGCTCACATATTCATGTTTCAAAGGCGCAGTTGCACCTTTGAAAACAGGAATATCGAGCCGACCAGCCTCCTCAAGTACTTTAAGTGCATTTTGTACACCTATTTCTGTAGGTACATTACCTTCAACGACAGTAATTCCGATGACATCTAATTCAGGAGAGTTTAGCGCCATCAGGATGGCTAAACTATCATCAATACCTGGGTCTGTGTCAATTATAATTTTTTGCATTTTATCTTTCCTTTCTTTCCTATGTACTGCTATTAAAATTAATAACAAGTACACTTGGTTTTTTATTCTGGGATTTTCCGAACCAGTCCGACAAATTTGTCGATTTTGATAAATGCCTTTTAAGTGTATCAATTTTAATGCAACAATAAAACCCCAGAAATACAATTCTGGGGTTTTATGCTACCTTGCACGGTACAATATGGCCAATGCACCAACGCCTGTGTGCGTTGAAATGATTGGCGTCGTGTTCAAAACTGGAATATCAATATCTGGCCAAATAGCATTTAACCGAGCAGCTATTTGGGCAGCTTCTTCAGGAATACCAGCGTGCGAAATACCGATAGCCAGTACTTCCTTGTATTCTTTCATTTTAGCAATAACATTATCATTAAATTTAGCTATTGTCTTCATGCCTCGACCCTTCAATAGAACTTCAACTGTACCATCATTTTTAGTTACGCCTGCACCAACTTTAATGTTTAACAAGTTACCAATAATACCTTGTGTCTTACTCAATCGACCACCTGCCACCATATTATTTAGAGAAGTAAAACTCAAAAATATGTGTGATTCATCTCGTGCTTGTGTTATAGCTGGTAATATTTCAGACATTGTAGAACCTTGTAAAGCCATTTCCGCTGCTTGCAAAACAACAAATGCCTGTGCTCGATCCGCTGCTAACGTATCAAATGTTGTAATTTTAGCGTTTGTCAATGCTGCTGCTTGTTCAGCAGCGCGGACAGTGCCTGATAAACCTGATGATAAATGTAAGCTTAAAATTTCTGAATCAGGGAATTGCTGATGTATTTCATCATATACAGCTTGAAAAGTACCAATTGAGGGTTGCGAAGTTTGTGGTAAACTATTACTTTCAATCATTTTTTCTAGAAATTCATCTCGCTGAATAGTTACGCCATCTTCATAAACTGTGCCATCAATTTGAACAGACAGTGGTACAATCTTAATATCATATTTTTCTATTTCTTCGGGTGTGAGTGCTACAGCTGAATCTGTAACTATTTTTATATTTGACATGTTTTTTTCCTTATATGCGTTCATACCGCTCTACAACGAATGCGTAATCGTGGCGATCGTCTTTAGCATGTGGTTCTCTTGATTTTAATTTAAATTTCTTTAGATTAATGTCATCAACAAAAGTATCACCATGAACGATACCATCAACACGAGTAATAATCAAATCAGTTGCATAAGGCATAAATTCACGATAAATAGTTGCTCCACCAGCTATAGACACCTCTTGTCGTTCATTTGATATTAAGTTCAAAGCCTCTTCGACTGAATGAACAACTTTCACTTCAGGGTAATCTGTATGCCAATCAGCTTGCTGAGTCATGACAACGCTTGTCCGATTGGGCAGTGGACGACCGATGCTAAGCCATGTGGAACGCCCCATAATCATCAATGTATTGACTGTTTCATCACGAAATAATTTAAGATCGTCTGGCATATTCCAAGGAATGTCACCATTTTTTCCAATCGCATGTTCTTGATCCTCGGCCCATACCATTTTAACCTTGACCATTTAAGTACTCCTTTGCAAACTTTTTGAGTGCCTCATAATTATTTGGCAATTCACCAATAACCACTGCATATTCAATTTTTTTTAGCAGATTTCCTAATAAAGGCCCTGGTTTAATCACGCCGTCACGAATTAATTGTCCACCACTAATATTCAGTTCAGCATTTTTTGTAATCGGTAACATCTTTATTATATGACTTATTCGTTGAATTGTCTCTAAGTCTCTGCCTGTTAGCCTCAAAACTTCAAGTAACGTGTTATGATGATCATAAGCTTGATAAATATCAAATACTGTGATATTTTTTAAATTATTTACAAGAGGAACGACTGCATTCGCAGCTTTCATGACGTCACGGCTCATTTTCCAATCATACATAAACTGCTGAAGTTGATTTTTATCAAAACCTGCTCTTACTAACAGATGCACCCAAGCAACCATATAGTTTGAAGCTTGATCATGTTCCAAATCATCCATTAGTAAAGACCAATTACGAATAGCCGGACCAGGTAGATAATTCATAACTTTACTAGTTAAAGCTATTTTCAAACTGTTAGCAGCTTGAGCCCCTAATAATAATTTTTCGAATTCAACACGAATACGCTCAACAGCAATTTTCTCTAAATTAGGCGCTAACTCAATTAAGGCTTTTCGTGTATCACTCTCAATATTAAAGTTAAGTTGTGCACTAAAACGTAGGGCCCGCATCATTCTTAAGGCATCCTCTGTAAAACGTTGCTCTGCATTTCCAACAGCACGAATGACATTATTTTTCAAATCATCTAAACCATGAAACAAATCTATTACTTGACCATCGTATCGCATAGCAAGAGCGTTAATTGTGAAATCTCGTCGTTTGAGATCTTCTTCTAGACTTCTCACAAAGGTAACACTATCTGGTCGTCTAAAATCTGTATAGGTTGATTCAACACGAAAAGTGGTAATCTCATAACCGGTGCCTTGATTTAAAACCATCACCGTACCATGTTGAATACCAGTATCAACTGTGTGATTAAATAGTGATTTTATTTCTTCTGGAAAAGCGCTGCTAGCAATGTCAACATCATGAATTGGTTTTCCCAGAAGCGTGTCACGAACTGAACCACCAACAAAATAAGCCTCATATCCCGCTGCTTCTAATTTAGCTAGTATTGGTTGTGCTACTATAAATTCTTTAGGTAACTGTGTAATTTTCATATATAGTTTATTCTACCAAAGATAGACACTTTTTGTGTTCTTAAAATTTTGCATCTTCAAGTTTCATCTGCATATCAACATCATCTGGTGCAATCTGCAAGTAATGGTTCATCATGTTTATTTCGTTCTCACGTTGTCCTTGCTCATGGTACCAATCAATTATATCCTGTAAAAATGAAACATTTTCTTCAAAAAATGGCAATGCTAACATCCAATACTTGTTTGCTTGAGAGATCGCCTCAATTTGATAATTGGCTCGTGCCAAATGCCAATAAAACATGGGATCAATAATGTTATCCTGAATATACTTCTCTAGTAATTGAATATCTGCTTCATATTCATATTGCTTTAAAAGTAAATCGGACAAGGCAATAATTGTTGTTACGTCAGCGTTATCTAACGCCAAAGCCTGTTTATAGTAATTTTTGGCTTGATCTAAATCATCAAGCTTATCGGCAACTAGGCCAGCTAAACGATACAATAATTCATTCGTTTCGTCTTGAGCTAAACCTTCTTGATAAACACGATATGCATCTTCAAATTTCTGCTGTTGTTCGTAAGCTTGCCCTAAAAGAGGATAAATAGATGTATACTTTGAATCGATATCTAAAATCTCATTAAACAATTTTATAGCTTCATCAATTCGTTCATTTTCTTGATATAAAATGGCTAGTTGAAAACGCGTGTCTAATGTCATCCGTTCTGGTTTAATTTGTTCCAGATACCCCATCGCATTTTCATAATTGCCAATTTGCGCATAGGCCATACCAATTCTTGCTACAATATCAACACGACTAATTTCACGATGCCCTGTCATTAACAATGCTCGATAACGTGGAACAGCTTTAGCATAGTTTTGATTAGAATAGTAATACTCTGCTAAAGCAAATTGGATAACTTCCTCATCAGGTGCGATTTTTTCTGCTTTCAACAAGCTGTTTTCAGCAGATTCACTCAATCCTTCTGATTGATAAAGGTCAGCTTTCACTAATAATGCCTTTATATAGGAGGAGGAATTAGATGATATTTGTGCTAGATAATCTTGTGCTTCATCAATTTCACCATCTTCAATAGCTATATCTGCCAAAGCTGTTCGTAATTCATCTTCTTCAGGGTATTTTTCAAGTAATTTTTTGTAGGCCCGCCGTGACTGATTTAAAAATCCAAGCGCATAAAGTTCCTCTGCTAAACTATAAATTAAATCATCGTTATCTTTTCTTAAAGATTGTGCAAAAAGTTTTTTAGCATCCTCAAGCTGACCGCTAGACAAGGCGTCGAGCATTTGTTGTGCATAATTCGTTGTCATAATATCCTCATTTTAATAGTTTATCGTAAATGTATCGGCTACTTGTAAGTTGGAAATCACATCGAAATCCATTGTAGCGCCAATACCATAATTATTTGGAACTTTTATAGTGCCATTTTCAACAGTTAAGTGTTCTTTAATAATATCGTCTTGAAAATAGCGAAGACTATCTGAAATATCTCCCGGAAATGCAATTTTTGGTAAACTACTAAGCGCTAAATCAACACTCCTGCCTAAACCACTGGTCAACATACCGCCAATCCAAGGTTTACTTACTAACCTAATCGCTAACAAAGCATTTGAAATACCGCCAATTTTCCCCTGCTTGACTGTCAATGCATTAGCTGAGCGGCATTGTAGCATTGTATAAACGTCACTAATGTTATTAACTGATTCATCTAAACTAATGTTTTTCTTTATTTCAGCCTGCATTTTAGCATGTTCTACAAAATCGGTTTCACCAAATGGCTGTTCAATAAAGTCAATATTATCAGGTAAATCATCAGCCTGTTTCATATTGTCAATCGTAAAGCTACTGTTTGCATCAATTGAAAACCGTTGTTTAGGGTATCTTTCCAATAATTGACTCAAAGCTTTAAAATCATTAGTTCGTCCGTCAATTTTAATTTTAATCCTTTGATATTTCTGAACCAAATTAAAATCCAACTGATCTGTTAAACCAACAGCAAGGCCAACCGCAACTTCTTTTCCCTGCCCATGTATCATTTGTTGTAATGACTGCTGTGTAAACTTTCCGAGCGCATCCCAAACTGCCATCTCTAAGGCAGCTTTAGCAAATGACGCAAATGGTGTCAGCTGATTCAAATATGCTGAAAATGATTCAGGATTACTAAAAGAATAACGTTTAAGCTGTGGTAATAATAAAGTTTTTAAAACTTCACGACTCACATACTGATTCTCCGATGCATAAGAAAAATCATCAAAAGACTGTACTTCACCATACCCTTTGACTATTTGACCATTAAACTGGTCTAACACTTGCATCACTACAATGGTTAAAGGACGATTTTTGACTGTATGATGCGCAGTTTTAAAAGGATGTAAAAGTTCCAATGAAATAGGGATTAAACTAATTCTTTTTATTTGATACATGTAACACCTCAACAAACTTAGCTGGTTGTTCAAAATGAACATTATGACCTGCATTTTGAGTAATTGTCAAAAGTGCGTTGGGCAATAATGTCAACATATTTTGAGCTATATCAATAAATTTATTATCTAACTCACCAACAATTAACTGAGTTGGTATATCCAAAGTTTTCAAATTTGGCCAATAGTTTTTTTGAACACCCGTCCCCATATAACGCAGTGAATTGGCAACATTAATTGGATTTTGATTAATTCGTTGTTCATGCATAAATTTTTTTTGCGCTACTGTGACATTTTGTTGCGTTGAAAAAAGTGGCATTTTTTCCCAAGAAGCAACAAAATCAGCAAAATTATCTTCAATTTGTTCAGCTTTTTGAAAATCAGCTTGACATCGTACATCACGTTCTTGCGGTGTTTTCAATCCAGCAGTAGCGCTTTCTAGATATAACTGATGCACAAGATATGGATGGCTAATTGCAAAGCCTAGAGCGAGACGTCCCCCCATTGAATAACCTAATAATTTGATATCATGCCAATCTAATTGTTTCAAAATATGAACTAAATCATCAATCTGATTGCTCATCCGGAACTGCTCAGGGGCAACTGTCGGCATTTTGTCACCAAATCCCAGTAAATCAATCGTTAGTACTTGTCCAGGTAAGCGACGAATAATCTGATCGAAATCATGATGTGAACCCATAAATCCATGTAACAGTAACCACTTTACGTTATCCTTATTGTTAACTGTTACTTGAACATTATAACAATACTCCTTCGTGTCTATTCTCATTTTAATAGCCTCAATGCATTATTATGATCAATTTTATTTTGCCGACGATTACTCTGATATTCGATTAGTCTAGTGCCTGTCACTGGTATTTTTAAAATATCGCTTAACTCTTCTGGAACATTTAGTTTAGTGTAATGTAAATCATACAGATGAGCAATTTTAGAGACATCAATATTCAATGGTGTACCAAATAATTGCTCAAAATATTCTGACACTTCTGCCTGTGGCAAAAATGAAAAAATTCCACCACCATTATTATTAATCACCACAATGTCTAATGGTAACAAATAATTTTTAGCCATCATCAATCCATTCATATCATGAAATAAGGTTAAATCTCCTGTCAACAATAAACTTCGTTGTTGCCTACTAGCAGCCATCCCCAAGGCACTAGAAATCACACCATCAATACCATTAGCACCCCGATTTGCAAATACATTTTTCGTATGCAGTCCCGAAAAAAAATTATCCATATCACGTATAGGCATGCTGTTTGCTACAAAAATGTGTGTGTTATCAGCTACAGCATTATCTATTGCAGGCACAACGCTCATTTCATTATCTACACTTTGAGATTTTGGAAGCACTTGCCACTTTTGGTTAAAACTCTTCTGCTCATCAGATAAAGTTAGTTGACTACTATTTAGGAAGCTCTTTGGTGCCATATTTATTGCACGTGAAATATGCCTCGTATGGTCTGTTCCGGCATCTTCATCAATATGCCAAGTTTCAATATGTCGATTTTTCAACCATTGTAATACTCGAGCTGAAACTGGTGTTTTTCCAAATCTAATAACTAAGTCAGGGTTTAATTCTACTGGAATTCGATTCATTTCCAATAGCATATCAATTCCATAAACAGTATTTCCACCCCGACTGCGGCTCAATACATCTGTGATAACCGGCACATGATTTTCCGCAGCAAACTGATTCAAAACTTCATCGTAGCTATTTAACACATTTGGTCCAGCTAATATTAGCAGTCGTTTCGCATGAATTAAAATTGGCTGATATTGAGGTACTTGTTCTTCAAAAGTTAAAGGCTTAACCGTTATTTTGTGTGAATCTTTCAATATAGGCATTAACGGTTTTCTCAAGGGCAAATTAATTTGTATTGGTCCGCGAGGAACCATCATCGATAGATGAACCAGTCTCTGTATCATAAAATCAATGTAATTCGTAACATCACTGTGTTGATCTTGTAAATTAATTTCAATGGCTTCTTTTGTCTGATGTCCAAATAAATTATTTTGAGAAATTGTCTGTGGTGCACCGTTGTGCTGTAGTTCTTGCGGACGATCTGTAGATAACACAACCAGTGGTACACTAGAAACACTAGCCTCGGCTATGGCAGGCATATATTCAGCTATTGCTGTACCAGATGTACCTAGTAATACAACCGGCTCCAAAACTGTTTTAGCTATGCCCAAGGCAAAAAAGCCAGCTGACCGTTCATCAACATCAACAAATAAATTAATTGCTTGATTATTTTCTGCATATTCTGCCAAAAGTAATGCAATTGGTGTGCTTCGTGATCCAGGGGATATCACAAAATACCGTACACCACTCTCAAAAAGCGTGTAAAGCAAATGTTTTGTATTAAACGTTAGTGCATCCATTCGTTGATAGTTCCTCTAATAGCTCATGCATTGGTTGAAATTTCAAACTTGTTTCATAAAATTCTTGTTGACTATCTGAATCAACTACAATACCAGCACCTGCAAACAAGCGCGCATTTTTACCATTGACATACATAGATCTGATCCCCACAACAAATTCACCAATGTTATCTCGTGTAAAATAGCCCACTGGTGAAGCAAATAGACCACGTGTCATCATCTCGTGATTACGAATATAATCCATTGCCTTTTGCTGTGGCACACCACCTAAAGCTGGTGTTGGATGTAGTTTATATACAATATTTCTAATTGAAACATTTGTATTTATTCTACCAACAATAGGTGTGTATAGATGCTGTACTTGCTTGTTTTTCAACAATACAGGGCTAGTAGGTATATGCAATGTTGATGTTACGTCATGCAATTGTTGAACAATACTACGAACAACATATTCATGTTCTTCATTATTTTTTTTGCTGCGCAATAATATTTTACCAAAAGCATCATCTTCTGATTCATTTTTTCCGCGTTGTATTGTTCCAGCAACAGCAGCCGTTTCTAAATGGTCATGGCTAATCTTAATTAGCCGTTCTGGTGTTGCTGTAATGAATAGTTCATGACCCTTTTTAATCATTACATGATAAATATTTTTTTGTTTTCTAAGCACTGGCACCAAAGTCGTCAATGACAATGTGTTTGAAAATTGAAGCTGTTGTTGCCGACCAAAAACAACTTTTTGTATGGATTCTTGTTTTTTTAGTTCATTAATTAGTGACTGTACCCTACTAGACCAATCATTTTCGTTATGTTCTTCAACAATCTGCACTGGTTGAGAATTTTTAAACTGAACTTTTTTTAAACAGGCATCAATCGTTATTAAATTAGATAGAAGTTTATCATCCTCTAATACTACTATAATTTCTGGTTCAAACCAAAAGCCATTCATAATCCCTGTATCTAGTTGATTATCAAAAGATTTTGCTCCAAAAACTATCGACTCAGTTGCATTGGGCATTTCTGTCCATGTTTGTTTTTGTCCAAATCCATAGATAATACTTTTACCGTCATTGGTTTCAAAAAAAGCCCCAACTTCAACATCATCCAGAAGTTGATTTAATAAAATATAATCGTTTGACCGTAACTTACGTTGATATGTTAATAATTGATTTATGCTTATCATTTCACATGTACCCTTAACATATAAAAAGCAACAGATAATAATCTGTCGCTTCTCTTTAGTTTTTTCGCAACCGTCTAGCAGCTTGCCAAACATTCCCTACTTCAAAGTTTTTATTTAATAGAACACCGTTTTCAATACCTGAACGAACAAATGATTCTGAATCAAGAATAGCATTTTCTATCGTTGTTCTTGCAATGTTTGCCGCAATACCAGATGAAAAAGTGCATCCTGAACCATTATTCATCGGTAATACAGTCACTATCTTGTCTTGTTCAAATACTTTGTAATGATTGTCTTTAAACAAAAGCGTAATAACTTTACTTCCAGGAAGTCTTGCACCACTTTTAATCACCACATTTTGAACACCGAAATCAGCAATAATTTTCGCTGCTACTTTCATATCATCAATACTTTTAATTGTTATATTGCTTAGCATTTGAGCTTCACTTAGGTTTGGTGTAACAACAGTAGCCAACGGTAACAACTTTTGCTTAATTTGATCAGCTAAGTAATTAGTGTTTGCAGTGTCCGACTCTTTAAAGACCATCACTGGATCAACCACAATAGGCACGTTTACCTGTGATAAATAATTAGCAACTAAATCAATGATATTAACCGTCGGTAACAAACCAACTTTGATGACTACAATATCATCCAAAGCTAATACTGAATCCAATTGCGCTCTAATCAAATCGACATCAACTGGTGAAATTCGAAAATTATCCATCGTTACTGTCACAATACTTGTGATGACGCTTAATCCAAAATACCCAAACTCATTAAACGTAGCTAAATCCGCCTGAATACCTCCACCAGAAAGTGAATCAGATCCAGCGATTGTTAAAATCTTATCAGCCATTATTGAGCAGCCGATGCTGTAAAGCTAATATTTGTACCATCGTCGGTGATTTGTGTTACGATTGCATCATTTCCACCCGACGTGATATTCCAAGAATAAGTACTCCTATTAGCTTTAGCCCATTGAATGGCCTCACTAATAGTTTTACCTTTCAATTGAGATGAATCAGACGTACTGCTCGAAGATGAAGAGCTAGAGCTACTTGACGAAGAACTTGATTCACTTGATGTTTTCTCTGAGCTACTTGAGTCGCTTTCCTCTGAAGTAGAATCAGAAGTCTCATCAACTGTACTATTCGTACTTGCCTTCTGTTCGATAGGTGTCGTTGTTTTTTGAGCGGTTGAATAGTTTAAGTATATGAAAATACTTAGCCCAATAATAATCAAAACTACCAACACAATGAAGAAATTTCGTACTGGGTGCTTTTTTTTATAAAATTGTGGTCTTCTATAATTATTATAATCTGCCATATTAACCTCTAATCATTAACTATTATTATATCAAATACCGTAATAAATTTCCTACCATATGTGTGGTATGATTAATTTTACGAAATATGGTGAGGTGTTGATAATGCAGACGACTAATTTAGAACGCATTTCTGTTAAAGATTTATGTATGATTGCAGTTGGTACCGCTTTATATGGTTGGGGCTTAGTTAACATTAATATTCCCAATGATTTGGCTGAGGGCGGAATATCCGGTATCACATTGATTCTCCGCGCACTATTCAATTGGAACCCTGCATATTCAAACTTACTCTTAAACATACCACTCCTTTTTATTGGTTATCGAATATTAGGGCGACGTTCATTAATTTATACTATTTGGGGCATTGTGTCTCTATCATCATGGCTATGGTTGTGGCAAATTATACCCACTCCCCCTGCACTACATCATGATATGTTAATCGCCGGTATCATTGCTGGTATTGTTGCTGGGTTTGGCCTAGGCCTCGTATTCCGCTTCGGTGGTACTTCAGGTGGTAGTGACGTTGTTGCTCGCATTGTGGAGCAAAAGTTTAGTATACCAATTGGCCGTACCATGTTTATCCTCGATGCTTGCGTATTGTTGCTGTCACTCGTATATATTGATATTGTACACATGATGTACACATTAATTGCCTCTTTCGTATTTTCACAGGTTGTGAATATAACGCAACAAGGAGCCTATAATGCAAGATCGTTCATGATCTTTACACAATATCCAGAAGAGATTTCTCATGCAATTATGAATGAACTTGAACGTGGTACCAGCTTACTAAAGGCTGAAGGCGGTTACTCGCATCGAGATCAACGTGTTGTCTATGCTGTTGTCGATCCATCCGAAGTCAACACCGTACGACATATTATTGATAAAATTGATTCTAAAGCTTTTGTTTCTATATTTACAACACAAGAACAACTTGGGGAAGGATTTACATACTTACGGCCCAATAAATCTATATTCAAATCAAAATAAAAGCCACAACAAACTGTGGCTTTTATTTTTTTGTAGCTTCTTTTTCTTCTACATCATCTTTTGGTGTTGTTCCATCAGCTAATGTTTTTTCAGTTGGTTTATCCCATGTTACAAAGTCACAATCAGGATACCTTTGGCAACCATAGAATGTACGGCCACGTTTTGTTTTTCTCTGAACAATTTGTCCCTTATGACACTTTGGACACAACAATCCAATTTCCTGCACAATGGCTTTCGTATTTCGACAATCTGGGAAACGTGCACAGGCATAAAATTTACCGTATCTACCCATTTTAACTAACATAGGCGCACCACAAATTTCACAGTCCATTCCTGCCAACTCATCATGCATAATAATTTTTTCAAGAGATGTTTCTGCTTTTTCAACTTCTTTTTGAAATGGTTTAAAGAACGAGTCAATAACCGGCACCCAGTGTTTATGCCCAGTTTCAACTTCATCTAATTCATGTTCAACGGCTGCTGTAAACTTCATGTTAGTTACATCAGGGAAACTTTCCTCAACAATTTTTTGAACAATTTCGCCTAGTTCAGTTGGCACAAATTTTCGCGCATCAATACGAACATAGTTACGACGTTGAATTGTATCTAACGTTGGTGCGTAAGTCGATGGTCGACCAACACCATTTTCTTCCAACGCTTTAATTAAAGCAGCTTCAGAATAACGTGCTGGAGGCAATGTAAAATGTTGTTCAGGGTCGGTATTGGCCAACTTCACTTTATCCCCCTCGCTCAAATCAGGTAAAACATTGTCCTTTTTTTTGGCAGTTGGATAGGCCTTTGTGAACCCTTCAAAATTTGTTTTAGAACCATTAGCTCGAAAAATAACGCCATTCTGTTCAAGCGTAACGGCCATAGTATCTAAAATCTCTGGGGTCATTTGACTTGCAACAAACCGAGACCAAATCAAAGAATAGAGCTTAAATTGGTCTGGTGTTAATTTATCCTTAATAGATTCTGGGGTTCTTGTAACATCAGATGGCCGAATTGCTTCGTGAGCATCTTGCGCGCCTTCCGGTAGTTTACCCGTCACAGGTTTATGTTGCGAATATTCCTCACCCCAAGTATCGTGAATGAATTGAGCTGTAGCGTTTTTGGCAACTAATGAAATACGTGTTGAATCACTACGCATATAAGTAATTAAGCCAACTTGACCTAGCCCTTTCCCCAGGTTAATACCTTCATAAAGTTGCTGCGCAGCCATCATTGTTTTACGTGTTCTAAAATTCAACTGTGTATTCGCTGTTTGCTGCATCGTTGATGTCGTAAATGGTGGTTGTGGTTGTCGTTTACGTTGCTTAACATCCACTTTAACAATGTTAAATGTTTCATTTTTGTCAATTCGCTTTAACACATCCTGAACACTAGCATTGTCTGGTAATGGTTGCTTTTTACCATCAAAACCGTAAAATACTGATTTGAATTTTGCCCGATTTTTTGTAAAAACGGAATCTAATGTCCAATATTCTTCCGGTTCAAATGCTTGAATCTCTCGTTCACGCGCAATGATTAATCCTAAAGCAACAGATTGTACACGCCCAGCGGACAATCCTCTTTTTACAGTTTTCCAAAGAATAGGTGAAATAGAATAACCAACTAGTCGATCTAGGATACGACGAGCTTGTTGTGCATCAACTAAATCTTGATTAATCACGCGCGGTGTCTTAAATGCATTTTTGATAGTGTCTTTTGTAATTTCGTTAAAAACGACACGATTAGTCTGTTCAGGATTTAAATCTAAAATATGCTGTAAATGCCAAGCAATAGCCTCTCCTTCTCGATCCGGATCGGAAGCTAGATATACGGCTTTGGCAGCTTTTGCTTCTTTTCGTAATCCTTTAATTACATCTCCTTTTCCACGAATATTAATATACTTAGGATCATAGTCATGTTCGACGTCTACGCCCAACGTTGATTTAGGCAAATCACGTATATGTCCTAAGCTTGCAACCACTTTATAACTGCGACCAAGATACTTTTCAATTGTTTTCGCCTTTGACGGACTTTCGACAATCACTAAATTCTTTTTAACTTTAGATTTTTTTCGTGGCGTTGTTTTTTTCTTTTTCAATATCGTTTTGGTTTCTGGCAAAATATTTTTCCTCACATTCTTTTATTTTTTAAATATAATATATCTTGAAATTCTAGTAATTTATCAAGTAGTTTTAAATTTTAAAATTGATTTGATTATAACATAAAACCGTCTGGTCAGAATTAATCTAAGCAGACGGTATCATCGCTAATTGAATGAAACTCACTTTTTCCAAGCAACAAAATATAACATTTTAAAAATACCAAGAATTAGTAATGAGATACCTAGTAGTTGCCAGAGGAAAATAGCACTAACTAAAGGCACAAAAAGCATTGTAGCACCGCCAACAATGCTAATTATTGCTGAAAATATACTCCATCTTTTCTGTGCATAATATTTAACCGATCCAAGTGCGATAAATCCTTCAATTATCCATGTAATACCGACCAACACACCAATCACGATAAAGAGATAGGTTGTTGCAGCGTATAGGTTAATGAAAGTAAACACACCGGCAATAAAATATACGGCACCAATAACAAAATTCCCAACACGAACCCAACCATCTTCATTTTTTCGATCAAAAACAGATATGACATGAGACAGACCAATAGCAATAAAAGCTAACCCAATTAAGGCAGCCACCACCGAAGCACTGTGTGTAGGCCAAAAAAGTATCAAAGCACCAAAAATCACTGACACAATAGCATCAAAGCCAATGATATTACGTATTTTTCTTAAAAATATATCGGACATTTTCATCCTCCTCTAATTTGTATTATACGCTTTTAGTCACACTTTCTCATTTTTTGTTAAAAATAAAGACTATTCTATTAGCATTGCTAATAGAATAGTCTCTCTATGGACCATGTTGGACTCGAACCAACGACCGAACGGTTATGAGCCGTTTGCTCTAACCAACTGAGCTAATGGTCCTTATAGTAACATCCCACAATAGAACTTTTCAATAAAATTAATAATTTTAAATCAGTAAAGCATGAAATTATTGAAGATTCAACTACATTCTAAATTATATCATCAAAGTGTCATGAATTGCACTTTAAAAATATAAATAATAAAAAAGATGCGGTACCCGTTGCATATCTTTTTTATTATGCACATTTCCTATTACACCAATGTTTCTTATTCAAACAAAAATTTTAAAATAACTATCTATACAATTACTATACAATTTATACTTGCCTATCATAATTTATAAGTATTATAATTACGAAAGTATGATGGTTTTGTAATTAAATTATTAATATACTTTTTAATCACATAAATAAAACATGTTTATTACGTGCTAAATATTCACGTTAAACTGTTCGGGAGAGAATTTATTTATGTTAAGATTATTGAAAAAAACAGCTCTAGGTATTGTTTTAGTGATTTTCACTAGCGTCGTATATCCTTCCGTGGACATTTCTGCTAATAGCTATCATAATGACAATTTGAGTGGTGCTGAACAACACCCTCTTGATTTTAAAAACGAAAAGCAGTTAGTCTTAGTTAACCAAGATAGCCAGCAGCGCGCTGTTGATGCACATATACAACTCAGTTACTCAGAAAAGCCAATCGAAAAACAGTTAGACAAATTGCAACACAATCCAGTTGGATGGCATAATTATCGATTTAACTATAAAAAATCCAAAGGCTCTATTCATAAATCGTCGCTCTTCAACCGCGGTCAACTTATTGACTATCAATTTAGTGGTTTAACAGACGAAGCAAAAAATTTAGTTTCTGAAACTGCTTATCTTAACAAAGGTGCACTAAAGAAAACAAACATCAACAATAAAAAAGCTATGCCTTATTATGAAAAAGGTCTCGCCAACTGGCTTAAAAAGCATAAAAGCAGCCGCTTAGATTACCAAGTTACACCTATGTATAGCGGTCAGAATCTTTTACCACAACAAATTCGCCTATCCTACTTGGGATATTCCAGTTCTGGACAAAAGATTAAAATTAGTCTCAAATCATATCGTGAAGAAAACGGAAACGATGGCGCAACTGTTGTTTATCTTAACAATGATAGTTCAAATGCCATTATTAATTACGCTGATGGTACAGCTCAAAACACGTTACATAAAAAAGCGGATTTAGCAGCTCAAAAAGCTTCATCAGAGAAAGCGAGCTCTGAGGCAGCTAGTTCATCCGCAAAAGCCAGTTCAGAGGCAGCTTCTTCTGCTAGAGCTAGCTCTGAAGCGGAACAATCATCACTGGCAGCAGATCAAAAGGCTGCCAGTGAATCTAGTGTCGCACAGGCTTCTTCACAAGCTGCCGCATCACAGTCCATAGCTAGTGCAGCAGCTGCGCAAGCTTCCCAAGACCAGTCTACTACAACACAAACTTACACTGGTCAAAGCCAACAAATTATTGGAAATGCAAAATCACATATTTACCATGTTCCTGGTCAAGCTGGCTATTATATGAATAGTAGTAATGCGGTTTACTTCAACAGTGAAGCAGAAGCCCAAGCAGCAGGATATAGAAAATCATTGCGTTAAAAAAGCCCTCGCGGGCGTACATAGTATTGAAAATAAAGATTAAATATCATTTTGCTGACTAAAAACCATACTTATAAAGGCTCTATGATAGCTCATATTTTTACGAACATTTTGTAATATCTCTCTAGTTTCTTTTGGTTTATCAGTAATAACACCATAAACGCCCAACATATAAGCCGTTTCAATATCAAATTTATCGTTGACCGTCCAACTGTACAAATTTTTATTATAATGATTGATTTTATTTGATAACCCAGCATCAACTTTAGAGTATTCAATCGCATAAAATTGGCTTACTTTACTGCGATTGATATTATTTTTGACTGGTGAGAGTAATCCTGTAGTTAAATTTGTATACATATGTAATCGCTTCACAACATTTTGATTCATTGACTGGATTTGGCTATGATTTTTCACCATTTGATGACCATAATTATTAACAAACTGCTGTAACTGTTTATTAGTAGCTGTGTCGTTAAGTTTTAACTCTATCAATAGTTTTTGCTTATTTTTATTAGCAACAGCAAGATATTTCGAAAAGCTGGATAAGTAAAATTGATGTCCAGCTTCCTCAATTTTTTTAGATTTCAAATCAGACCAATTCGTTTTTGATATATCGATATTTTTACCTGAAACAGTTGTCACCTTTGTATTGTGTGTCAGAACATATACACCATCTTTTGTTGGTTGAATATCAATTTCAATATAATCAGGTTTAGTTGCTATCGTATTCTTAAGTGAATTAACAGAATTTGGTTCCGCGCTAAGTTGAGAAACTCCCTTATGTGCAATAACTAAATACTGTCCTCTGGGCGTGATAAAATATCGACCAGAGATGAAAGTACTTCCCATACCAATCAACACCAAAATCGCACCTTGAAACAATAACGATTTATAGGCTATTTTTTGACTGCTTTCATGTTTTTGATGTGTTGACAAAAGTATAATATACAAATTCAAAACATAAGCACTGATAACGTACATCAAAGCAGTTGATAAAACAATCAAAATATTAGCAATCGTACGTTTGAAAGTAATATCGAAAAATGCATCAGCTAACTGTTGAATAACATATAAAATAAATAGTGAAAAACCCCCGAAAAGCACAGCTGTAACAAACGATCTAACAAATAGTTGTAGTCCTGAAGACATTTTTTCTTCTACAGTTGTTTTAATCGCCATTGATAATGTTTGATTTTTATAAATTGTATAGTAAATTATATGTCTGAATTTGATAAATAATAAAACCAGTGCAACATATACCAGTGTAAAAATAATATTGATCCAAAAACTACTAAGCATGTCAATAAATGTTTTAGGTATAGAAAAATACTGTGCAAATGGTATTTTAAGTCCAAATGACACTAATGGTACCATTAGTACAATCAAAATGAAGATAGTTATATGCAATTTATAAGAAAACAACTGCCTAATAAAGCTGTTGCCGTTTTTTTCTCCCCATGAACGTCGAAGAAAAAATAAGACTATACCTGCAAATAAATACCACAATAGCAGATACACGATTGCAAGGCTGATAAATTCAATTTTATACTTTAAGAGTGAATTAAGTAAATGGTGCCATGTACTTGTGTTTATTTGATAAAAATTAGGTAATGTTTTTTGAACTATAGTGACAGCTATTTTCGCAAAAAAATTATATATAAATAGCATCACTGCTATCTCAACAATTTTACTATATTGTATTTTATTCATCATTCCCCTCACTTCAATCAGATTTTTCCGAAAAAAAGAAAGTCCAAGTTTGTACCAGAAACTTACTTGTACTCGGACAATCTCATATTACATTAAAATAAAATTTTTGTCACATACTTTCAATAAATAATCTCATTGATTTTTTAAAAAAGATATCAATATTTGATTAAAGGATGCAGGCTCCTCGATGTGTGGTATGTGTCCAGCATCAGAAAAAATATACGTCTCACTATCATTTACTGCCAAGCTTTGTAGTACTTCGACATGCTGTGACGGCCACAATGGCGAATGACGCCCTGCTAAAAAGAGCTGTGGTACTCGTGTACGCTTGACAACATCCCGCCAATCCTGAATAAAGCTATTTAGCAACAAAGGTTCATTAAATTTAAAATCAAAAGGATGATAGGCTTTTGACAGTGACAATTTAATATCTTTTGATATTTTAGCATGCGTTAACTTGGTATGTGGTAGTTTTTCAGCTGCTGTCCAAAGCATGGTGATGTCTGCGTTAAAAATACCATATGACCAAGTATCATCCTTTAAAATTTTAGGTACTTGGTCTTCCGTTATCACTGCTTTAACGTGCTCATCACCAAACAACGACAGATATGCCCAAATTGTACTAGCTCCCATTGAGTGACCAAGTAAAATAACTTTTTCTAGTTCTAATGCTGTAATTAACTCCGCTAAATCTTTCCCATGGCGCGATATACGCATGCCATAATTCACAGTTTCGCTCTCACCATGATTACGCCGATCATACGTAATCACCTGAAAACCTGCTTCTTGTAAGGGAGAAATTTGTGCAGTCCATGACGCTTGATTACCGGAATAACCCGCGATCAAAATGATAGGCGTTCCTTGTCCATAGATATTATAATGCAATCGTACGTTATCATTTGTCATGAATGTTGCCATATTACACTCCTACATTGATCAATCTTTTCCGTTAAATATGAATCGGCAAGCCATCTGCTAACTCAGCTGTGTCCATGATTGCTTCTCCAAACGTTGGGTGTGGATGTATTGTTAATGAAATATCTTGTATCGTTAATCCATTCTCAATAGCTAACGATAATTCTGAAATCAAATCTGATGCAGTTGATCCTACAATTTGTCCACCAATTAACGCATTTGTTTTTTTGTCACTAATTAATCGTACAAAACCGACAGCTTGATCCATTGAAATAGCTCGGCCATTTGCAGCAAAAGGAAACTTTGATATTTTAGCATCTAAATGATTATCCTTGACTGTTTCGGGTGTTTCTCCAGTAGTTGCCAATTCATATTGTGTATAAGCAACTGATGGTAGAGAATAATGCAAATCATGTGCCTGAGGATCTTCAGAAATCGCAGATGCAGCTATTTTCCCTTCAAAACTGGCCTTATGGGCCAATTGTGGTCCAGCAACCACATCTCCAATAGCATAAATATGTGAGACAGATGTTTGCATTTGATTATTAGTTTCAATTAATCCTCGATCTGTTACTTTAATATCTGTGTTATTCAGACCGATACTATCCGTGTTGACACGACGACCGACCGCAACCAATAAGTAATCACCAATAATATCTTGTTCCTTACCATCAACTTCATAAGTTAATGTTACATCTTTGGCAGTTTGTGTTGCTTTTTTAGCCGTTGCGCTAGTTATAATTGTTCCACCATGTTCTGTAAAGTCATCTAAAACTGGTTTTGTCATTTCAGCATCAAACCCATTTAAGGTATGATCTAGTCCTTCAACTATCGTTACTTCCGTGCCAAGATTAGCATATGCGCCACCTATTTCTGAACCAATAACACCACCACCAACAATAATCAATCGCTTCGGAATTTTTGTTAAGTTCAATGCTCCTGTAGAATCAATTACACGTCCCTTAAATGGCATTGTTGGTATTTCAGCTGGTCTTGATCCTGTAGCTATAATGGCATTATTAAACTGCAATAACTCATGTCCATCATCTTGCAAAATATTGAGGGTTTGGTTGTCGTTAAATACAGCGTCACCCCTTACAATCTCAATATGATGTTTTTTTAGCAACATCTCTACGCCTGAAGTGAGTGTGTGAACCACTTTATTTTGTTTCCATTGTTGCGCTTGTTGCCAATCTAGCGTTGTATCTGTACTACTTAATCCAAATGGCGTGTTTTCAGTAGCTTCACGATAACGATGACCAACATTAATTAACGCTTTGGATGGGATACAACCAACATTTAAACATACGCCACCGATTTGATCGCGCTCAACAATAACAACACTTTGGCCAAGTTCAGCAGCGCGAATGGCAGCAACATATCCACCAGGTCCGGATCCAATAACAACTGTATCAACATCGCGAGCTTGTGCACCAACAACCATATTTACACCTCCATCAACATATAAGCCGGATCATTTAATAACTTTTTCAAATAATTTAAAGCAGTCTGTCCGAGCATACCATCAATCAAACGATGGTCATAAGTCAAAGACAATTTCATATTTTGACCAATAGCCAATTCTCCATCTTCATTCACAATTGGTTCTTTCAAAATTGAACCTAATCCTAAAATCGCTACCTCTTTACCGTTAATAATCGGAGTAAACCAAGTACCACGAGCAGAGCCAAGATTAGATATAGTAATCGTACCGCCTTGCATTTGAGCTGGCTTAATTGATCCATCACGAACAGCTTCAGCAAGTGTCGTAATTTCTTCAGCAATTGTCAAAATAGATTTTTGATCTGCCCCCTTAATCACTGGTACATATAATCCTGCTGGTGCATCAACCGCAATACCCATGTTCACTTCATCATGGTAAATAATTTCTTGTGTTTGCATATCAATACTAGCATTTAGTTCTGGGAACTTCTTGGCAACTGCTGCAAGTGCTTTGACCGCATAAGCTAAGTAGGTCAAATGAACCCCACTATCCATCAAAGCAGGTTCCTTAAAGGTCTTACGATGAGCTACCAATTTATCAACAGTAACCGAATCAAAATTAGTAACCATTGGAATGGAAGCTTGTGACGTCATTGCTTTTGCAATTGCTTTTCGTACTGGTGCCATCGTTTGTCGCCCTTCACGTGGCAAGCTCTCTTTCTTCGTTTCATCTGAAGTAATAACCGATTGTTGTGGCATTTCCGAAGTAGACGTGCTAATCGCTGGTTGTTCTGGAATGCTTGAAGTTGGACCCTGGAAGTTTTCAACATCTGCTAACGTGACGTGTCCATGACGTCCTGTAGCCGGCACTTGCGTTAAATCAATTCCTTTTTCATACGCTAAATGACGAACTGAAGGCATCGCTAGAATACGCCCATTAGCTACCTTCACCGCTGATTCTTCTGTGTTATCTTTTTTTGTAATTTCTGCTATTCTTGTTGATTCTTGAGTAGCTACACCTGTAACGTTCTTAGTACTATTTTGTCCATCAGTTACATCATTTTCACCGTTACCATCAAATTCAATCAGTGAATCACCAACCTCAACAGTTGTCCCTTCATTGACAAATAGCTTAGTAATTTTCCCACCGTAAGGTGATAGCATCTCTTGAATTAATTTATCATTTTGAACTTCAGCAACTGGGTCGTCGACTGCTATAGTATCACCGACTTTAACTAGCCAAGAAGTAATCTCTCCCTCTGCCATACCTTCTCCAATATCTGGCATTTTAAAAATCTCAGTCATAATTTACAACCTCCTTGACTTTTGCTACCACATCATCAGGTTTAATCATCCAATCATTTTCTGCCTGTCCAAATGGATAAACCGAGTCAGGAGCTGCGACACGCCCAATCGGTGCTTTCAAACTCAAAATAAATCGTTCAGAAATCTCACTCATAACAGTAGCACCAATACCAGCCATCCTTTGCGCTTCTTGCACAATGACAACACGACCTGTTTTAGTAACAGTATCACCAATCGATTGAATATCCAGCGGTGACACTGTTCGCAAATCTAAGACTTCTGCTGAAATACCATTTTTTCCCAGTTCATCAGCTGCTTTCAAAGCAACTGGTACACCACCACCATAAGAAATGATTGATACATCACTACCTTCATGTGCTACTGCGGCCTTATCTAGAGGTGTTGTATAATATCCTTCTGGTACTTCTCCTTTCAATGAACGGTATAAATGTAAATTCTCTAAAAACACAACTGGATCATTAGATTCGATAGAGCTCAACAGTAAGCCTTTAGCATCTGCTGGATTAGCCGGCATTACAACACGAATACCAGGAATTTGTGCAACAATGCCTTCTAAATTATCAGCATGCATTTCAGGTGTTTTTGTCCCACCACCATATGGTGAACGAACAACAATTGGCATATTTCTAGTCCCATTAAATCGAAAACGATTACGCGACATTTGTCCAGCTATAGAGTCCATCACTTCAAATAAAAAACCAAAGAACTGAATTTCCATCACTGGCCGGTAATTTTGTGTAGTCAAACCAATAGCCAATCCACCTATACCAGACTCAGCTAATGGTGTGTTGAACACACGTTCTTCACCATATTTTGCCTGAAGCCCATCTGTAGCACGGAATACACCACCGTTTTCACCAACATCTTCACCAAAAATAATTACATCATTATCTTTTTCTAATGCCAAGTCCATGGCTTCACGGATGGCATCAATATAACTTTTTACGGTCATGTTACTTTCCCTCGCTTTCAAACTTAGCTATTTGCTCATTCATTGCTTGACCTGGGACTTCAAGTGTATTTTTGATAAAATTAGAAATTTTTTGTTTCTCAACGTTGTCAGCAATTTTAATTTGCTCATCAATAAGTGCATTCACTTCTGTAACATACTCATCTTCTTTTTCTTCGTTCCAAATACCTTGGTCTTGTAATAGTTTACGCATTCGAAGAAGTGGTTCTTTCTTCCACCATCCATCAATATCATCTTTAGTTCGATAACGCAATGGATCATCACCAGCCGTTGAGTGCGGTTCTAAACGATTTGTTAATGTTTCAATTAACACAGGTCCGTGGCCACTAGCAGCCCATGATCTTGCTTCTTTAGAAGCTAAATAAACAGCAATTGGATCATTGCCATCCACAACAAGACTAGGTAAGCCAGCAGCCCAACCTTTCGCGGCTAAATGTGAAGCTACTGTTTGTAATGAACGTGGTGTAGAAATTGCATAACCATTGTTTTGTACGAAGAATACTGCATTTGCCTTATAAGCACCGGCAAAGTTCATTCCTTCATAAAAATCCCCTTGTGATGTTCCACCATCACCAGTATAAGCATAGGCGACTGCGTTTTTTTGGCGTTTTTTAAGACCTAGAGCAATTCCTGCGGCTTCCACGTATTGTGCCCCGATGATAATTTGTGGCATCCAAGAATTAACCGGATTGCCATCTTCAGTAGTAAATACGTTGCCTAGTACATGTCCACGTGACCATAAAATAGCTTTCCATATTGGCCATCCCTTTACAATAATCTGTGGGATATCACGATAACCTGGCATTAACCAATCGTCATCATTAAAAGCATACGAAGAAGCCATTTGTGAAGCTTCTTGACCAGCTGTTGGTGCGAAGAAACCAAACCGTCCTTGCTTTGCTAGTTTTGTAGAACGAATGTCTAATTGGCGACTCAATATCATGCGCTTAATAATGTTAACCAGATCATCGTCAGATAATTCTGCGCGCTTAAACGCTTCCTTATCAATAATTTTTCCTTCATTGTCCAAAACTTTCAATGTTGGAAAATGCTCATCTTGTTCTGCCAATTGGTATTTAAAGTCAAGCACTTGCTTATTTGTTGTTGTTATATCAACCATTTGTTACAACCTCATCTTTCTGAAAGAATGTTTCTAGTAATTCATCATTTGTAACGCTACCAAAATATTGACCCTCTTTGTTTTTATCAAGCACTTCCGCAACTGCCTCACGAGTGAATGGAATACCAATTAATTGTGATTTCATTTCACGCCAATCTCTGACACCTAAGAAGTCTCCCGTAAAGTTAATGTCTGTAATGTGGCCACTATCAACGTCCATTTGTACATCAATTGCACCGCCGCTATATTTTGCATGATTATTGTACATAAATTGTGGGCTTTTACCATAGTTCCATGACCATTGTGAAAATTTTTCATCTCGTAATTTCAATATTGAGTTTTTTTGTGCATCAGTTAACTTATATTCTGAGTCCCTTCCTTCATCGGTTAGATAGTACTTTAATTGTTCAATAAATTTATCAAGTGTTAGCCCTACAGGGGCGTAGTCTTTGATGTTACCTACACGAGACCGAACTGACTTGGCCGCTTTCGAGATGAACTTTTCATCAGCCACGTTTAGAGAACGTACCATAGCATCCACATCTGTATCCCATAATAAAGTACCGTGATGCATCAAATAACCACCAGCATACCGTTGGGCATTACCAGAAACTTTCTTACCATCAATTTCCAAGTCATTACGACCTGAAATATCGACATGGATACCAAGAGACTCTAAGGCATCTGCCATTGGCTTTACAAACTGATGAAAATCGACGCTAGCGCTCGTAGCAACTGGTACAAAAAATGTAAAACATATATTACCTAAATCATGATAAACTGCTCCACCCCCAGAAACTCGTCTAACAACTTGAACATTTTGTTCAGTAATATATTCTGGATTGACCTCCGCAAAGGTATTTTGATTTTCACCGATAATAACAGCCTTTTTATTCTGCCATAATGAAAATACAGGTTTCTCTGGTTTCAAATTTTTTAACAGCCACGCATCCATCGCAATATTAGTATAAGCATCTTGATTAAAATAATTAATAAATTGCATATCATCAGCTCCTCTTTGTAAACGCTTACATGTTACAACTTTATTGTACCACTTGTTTACACAAAAAAAGAACCCTTACGAGTCCTTTAGTTCCTCTTTAACTTGTTTTACTACAGCATAATCACCAATATATGGTACATCGACGCCGTTTACTTTTTGATAAGGATCTTCACCTTTTCCTGCAACAATAACAATATCATTTTCATTAGCCATAGTTATCGCCTCGTGAATAGCTTTAATACGATCCATTTCAAAGTGAATTTCTAGCTTGTCATTGTTAATATGCTCTGCTATTTGATGAGCGATAGCTAGTGGATCTTCAAATTGTGGATCATCAGCAGTTAAATAAACCACATCAGCCAAGTCACTCACTACATGGCCAAAATCAGCACGTCGTGAAACACCTTTGTTTCCTGGTGAACCAACTACAACAAGTACTCGTCCATTTGGATATTGAGACTGCGCAAAACTAAGTAAGGCACGCATCGAAACATAGTTGTGCGCATAGTCAACAAATGCCACACCATGTCCAGAAATAGGCAAACTCAGCATACGCCCTGGAATAAAGACCTCATCTAAGCCTTTAACCATAGCAGCATGTTGAACACCAGCAAAAGAAACCATCATCATTGCTGCAATTGCATTAGATTCATTAAAATCTCCTGGTACATTTAAGCGGTATGAACCTAACATTTCTTTAAATGAACTATGGACAACTGTAAACCTACTTTCATGGATTGCACTTTCTTGAGACGTAAACATCTGACGATCGTATGTATACACATTTCCGTGCGTTTGTTTGGCGTAAGTATATATTTGGTCATAATGATCTGTTTCAGTGTTAATAATGACCTCATCTGAATGATCAAATAACATTAATTTATGTGCAAGATAGTCTTCAAAATTTGGATGTTCATTTGGACCTATATGATCCGGAGAAATATTCAAGAATGCACCAACGTTATATCGTAAACCATACACACGATTCTTGAGGTACGCTTGTGAACTAACTTCCATTACAAGATGTGTCATACCATTATCAACAACCTGACGCATATCTTTAAATAGCTCATATGATTCTGGCGTTGTTAAATCAGATTTCTTTTTATCGGCTGCATTGGGTCCGGTAATACGATCTACAGTCGAAAATAGTGCTGTATGATTACTTGTTGCTTCCTTAAGCATTGTATAAGCAAAATAAGCAGCAGTTGTTTTACCTTTTGTTCCTGTAAATGCACCTATCCATAATTGGTTTTGTGGGTAGTCAAAAAATACCATTGACAATAACGACAAAGCCTTTTGTACATTCGTTACTCGCCATTGTGGTAAATCAACGTCAATAAGTTGCTCAGTAATTAATCCTGTAATGCCCTTTGCATCATCAAGATATTCTTTTTTGAAAGCACCTTTAATAACAAATAATGTATTTTCTTGCACTTTTCGTGTGTCATAATGCAAAAAATCAAATGTTAACTCAACTGCTGGTGTATCTAATAATAAATCGTGACTCGTTAGTATGTTTTGAATTGTTTCAGTTGTTAATCTCATATCTTCATTATACTAAAAAAGCAATGCAATGACTCACAAAGCTTTAATTATTTTTATTCATGTTTATTTTCGTGAAGCCGCCATGTCAGCACTAGCAATAGCGTTATCACGGTAAATATGCTTATCATCAGCAACAGCTGCATAGACTTTTGTAAGTTCTCTGGTTAATATTTCTCGAACTTCAGCTGTAGTATGTGTATCCATTAACATTTGGCGTAATGAAGAAGCATGCGCAAAGCCTCGCAAGTAGATTTTAAAATACCGTTTAAGTGCTTCAAAATGCTTTTTTGTACCATCTTCACTAACTTCATCAAATAAATCCAATTGTAATTTTAATAAAGCAATTGATTCTTCAAGTGTGTGTTGGTTAGGTTGTTCTTCAAATGCGTATGGATTTTCAAAAATACCCCGACCAATCATAATCCCATCAATACCAGGATGCTCTTGTGCAAGCTTCAATCCTTCAACTCGTGTTTTAATATCACCATTAATTTGAATTAAAGTATTTGGTGCTATTTCATCGCGCATCGCTAATATTTCGTCAATAAATTCATAATGAGCTGGTGCCTTAGACATTTCTTTACGTGATCTTAAATGTACAGTCAAAACTGCCACATTGTGGCGTAAAACAATGGGTAACCATTCTCTAAATTCTTCTGGCTTATAAAAGCCCAAACGCGTTTTTACAGAGACAGGCAAGTTGCCTGTCTGGGCAGCAATAATAATTTCTTCAGCTAATTCAGGATGTCGAATTAAATCCGAACCTGAACTATTTTTAATGACGGTACCATCTGGACATCCCATATTAATATCAACAGCACGATAACCCATTTCAGATAAAATTTTTATTGCTCCAGCAATCTCATTAGGCCGCGAACCCCAAATTTGAGCCACTGGCTGTTCTTCCTCTTTAGCAACCGCCAAACGTCCTTGAACAGAAAACCTAGCTTTTGGATGTACCATCGAACTTGCATTTGTAAACTCAGTGTAATAAATATCTGGTGCCGATGCTTTAGCGACAACGCGCCTAAAAATTGTGTCCGTTACAGCCTCCATTGGTGCCATACTAAAAAAAGGTTGCGTTGTCTTATGATTAGCTTGGACTTTTTCAACAACTTCGTCCCAAAACGTATTTTGCTTTAATTCTGACATTATTTTGCCTCATAAAATTCTATATTCATAAAAAATATCTCTCACATTTTAACATGAGACAGATATTTTCACAAAGAATTGATACTGATATATACATATATTGACATCAAATCATTAAAAATATAAAAATCAGATACCACCCTCCTTATGAATGGCACTCAACGTGTAGAACGATCCAGTAACAACAATCAGCGCTTGTGATGACTCACGTACTCGCATAGCAAGTGATACGGCAGCTGAAGCATCGTTAGCAATTTCAACATCAACGCTTGGATAATTAGATAAAATATCAGTTGCTAATTCATCAGCCGACAGTGCACGCGTTTTATTGTTCGGCGTAACCGTTATCACGCGTTGAACAAAGGGCACAATTTCATCAAGCATTTCATGATAATCTTTATCTTTCAGCACACCCAAAACTAGAGTTGGTTTGATTTTCAAATGCCATGAATTTAGAGCAGAAACAAGCGCCTGAATGCCGTCTACATTATGAGCAGCATCAAATAAAATATTTTTATCAGGATGATAGTTCATACGACCTAACATTTTTACATTAGCAATGCCATTGCGTGTTTTTTCTCGGTCAAATTGATAGCCTTTTTCAATTAACGCAGCTTTAATTTTTAGAACAATACTAAAATTGTGCACTTGAAAAGCACCAGCCATACTCAAAAAATAACCACTTTCACCATTGATAATTAAATCTAAACCAGATGGTGTCGTATTAGAAATTATAATTTTATCCTGATCATGCTCAAACCATCGAGCACCTACAGCACTAGTACGTGCTTGTAATATTTTTTTTGCTTCAATATCTTGCCCAGCATAATCAATGACCCAGGTTCCCGGTTTGATTATTGCAGCCTTATTTTCAGCAATTTCTGAGATGTTATGTCCCAATAAATTTTGATGATCAATACTTATTTTTGTAAAAACAGTCAGCATGGGTGACTCAATCGCATTGGTAGCGTCCCATAAGCCACCTAAACCTGTTTCAAAAATAACCAAATCAACTTTTTTATCAACAAAGGCAAGTAAAGAAATTATTGTAAAATACTCAAAATAAGATAAATAGTACGGAGGCACATCATGCTGCTTAAAAAGAGTCGCTACTTGATCGTAATATTTGAGAAAATCGCTTTTTGAAATCATATCACCATTAATACGAATTTGCTCGCGATCATCCATAATAAAAGGACTAGAAAAATGGCCATAGGTATAT
Organism: Leuconostoc litchii; assembly: GCF_008107645.1. Lineage (GTDB taxonomy): Bacteria > Bacillota > Bacilli > Lactobacillales > Lactobacillaceae > Leuconostoc > Leuconostoc litchii. The sequence continues at coordinate 694,681 of NZ_SDGY01000001.1, forward strand.
CCATTAGCCTTTAAAATAGCGCCCAACATAGTGCCTGTAGACCCTTTACCATTTGTACCAGCAACATGAATAATTTTCAATGATTGATCAGGATGACCAAGCCACATTAATACTTCTTTTAACACTGCGACTCGCCCTTCATCAAGAAGACGCCAAGTATTATCCAAACTCTTTAGAACTGTTCTATAGCGTGCTGAGGCCTTTAACTCAGTTTTATTCATTTTTTTATCCACAAGCAGTCTCCAAAAAAATATTATACATGTTATTTTAGCATAACCTATATAAAGTAGTTTATTTAAAAATTTTTCTCAGCGGAATACCATCTAATACATTATCAAATTCAACACCAAGTAATTTAGCCATAGTTGGTGCTTCATCGACTAATTGAGCATCTTCAATTATGCCATGAGCAATATCAGGCCCTGCCATAACCAATGTCGTTTGATATCCTTTTTTATCCGGACGGAATCCATGAACCGCTTTATAGCGATCACTTTGTCCCAATTCTTTATCATTAGTCGGCTCAACGATAGCAGGACGATTTATTTCATCCGTAAAGAAAAAGCCATTCTGTGCTTCCACCATAAAGTCTGCATCAGGATTAATGTGCCACTTAATAATATTCGCTGAGGTATAAATTTTTTCAATACCCGGTACTTTTTTTAGGGCTTCATATACATCATTTTTTAACGACATATCATTAATGTAAATATAGGTTGAACCGTCAGTGGTTTTGGCCAAGACACGCCAACTATTATCAATTAGACCTTTATCGTTAACCGTTAACCAGCCATTGACAGCAAATAATTGATTTAAATGAATCATATTTTCAACATCAATTTGAAAGTGATCCCCTAGAACAACAAAATTAGTTTTATCAAAAATACCAGCTTCTTTTGTAGCTTTTATTAGCTCACCTAAGTTAGCATCCAATCGCTGTAATGCTTCGTAAGCTTCTTTAGAATGAACACCATACTTATGGCGATGAGCATCCATATCAACTAAATGAATTGCTGTCATATCAGGTTTTTTACGTTTAATTGTATCAGCAGCAGCTTTGGTAATGAATTGATCAAGCGCCGGTTGCTTGATTCCTTGACGATATTTACCAAACTTTCTATTCATATCAAAAAGAAAATAAGGCGTACTAGCATTAAACGACACAAAATATTGATTGGTCCAAATACGATTAGGAAAAATTTCAGCAATGTTCCATGTTATCGGTGCTTTTGCTGAAACAGGCCATAGGAAAGCCGCTGTTTTCAGTCCTTTTTCATGTGCTAAATCGAATAACGTTGGTGTTTTAATATCCTGTGCATACCAAAACCAATCAGGGGAATCACCACGTTCTGGCTGTATCTTTGTATTATTAACAATGCCATGCTTAGCCGGATAAACGCCAGTAATAATTGTTGCATGTGAAGGATAAGTTAATGTTGGATAAATCCCCTCAACTTTTTTTACATGCGTACCACGTTCAATTAGTTTTGCAACATTCGGCATCAAATCAATATGTTCAGCAATATCTTCAGCACCCATTGCATCAAAAGATATAATCACTAATGGATTTTTAATGGTCATAATTTCTTCTTCCTCGTGTCAATTAAGCGATTAGCTTTTTATATTGTAGCACTTAAACTATAGGCGTTTCAAAAGATAATTATACTACTTAACGATGAATAGTTTAAAATTCAAATAACTATATATTATTATAATTAAATACATAAAATAACGTCATACCAAATTGGAGCGTCATATGCCTGCATTTTTCATTATTATATTTTTAGTACTTTTATTATTTATATATTTAGCCTTTCGGCTGAATGATTTACACTTACTCTTTTTTGTTTGTACCGTTTTACTAATCGAAATTGGATTTGTAATATGTACATATTTATTAGTTAAGGCACCCATAAATACCTAACAAAAAATGTATAAACAGTTTCAATTTTCTGAACAACTAAAACACCCCGAAAAGTAAGTTTCTAATGCCTTTATTTTTAGGGTGTTTTAATTCGTTTAAAATACTTAGTCTTGATCAGTTATTTTGTAAAATTTACGATTATCTAATCCAAAAATCTTATCTGAAAATGTACCTGAATCAGTTTTATCTAAAGCACTGGTCATCATTTGAATACCTGCATCTAATTCATCTAACTGATGTAAAACTTCTGCTTCCATCAAAGCTGGCCTGACTGGTGAACCGTATTCAAGTAATCCATGGTGCGCCAACACAACATGACGTAAAATAATCATTTCTTCACTCTGTAAATCAAAATGTAATTCATTTGCTGCCAGCACAATCTGCTCGTCAACCAGTGCAATATGGCCAATCAAACTTCCCGCTAATGTATACTGAGTAGCAATAGGACCGGACAACTCGATAACTTTTCCTAAATCATGTAGTAGAGCACCAGCAATGAGTAATTCTTGATTCAGCTGAGCATACTGGTTTGAAATATTTTTAGCTAGTTTTGCAATTGACAATGAATGAAACGCTAGCCCACCACTAAAATTATGATGATTAAATTTAGCAGCTGGATACCGTAAAAATAGATCATTATACTGTGAAAATAACTTCCTAACAACACGATTCCAAGTTGGATTAGTTATTAACAACACAAAGTCATTTAATTCTTCATTCATTTCGGATTCTTTGACAGGTGCATGAACCATAAAGTCTGAAGGGCTATCAGGTTCCCCTGCCTCAGTTAAACGGACTTGAGTAATCTGAACTTGTGGTTGGTCTCGGTAAGAACCTTTGACTCCTTGTAAACGGACAATTTTTCCTGGAACAAGCGTTTTAATTTGATTATCTTCAGCATCCCACAAGTTTCCAGGTAAATCTCCGGATCGATCTGAAAACAAAATACTAATGTATGTTTTCCCTGTTTTTGTCAAACGTACTTCTGCAGTTTTAATTAATGCAAAACTATCAATATGTTCATTATCTTGATACTCTGCTAATAATTTTGTCATAGTCTAGCCCCTAACTAGCTTAATTAATTATAATTTTATCACATTTTTAAATTGATCATTGTCCCTAGCTGCCGTCCAATAAATGATTTGTTGTTCCTGTGCTAAATCATGTAATAAATGCATTACATTTTTTTTACGATTATCATCGAAATTAACAAATCCATCGTCTACTAGAAGTGGCATACTAATGATATCTTTAATCACTTGACTTAAAGCTAAGCGAAAAGCAACATAAAGCTGTTCTTGTGTACCAGTAGATAGTTCTGTCACATCAAATTTTTGACTATCTATGGTTATAACCTGTAATGAATTTTTTGAAAATTGAATTTTATCATAACGTTCATTGGTAAGATATTTAAAATATTTTGTTGCTAATTCTTGCATTTTTGGAAAACGATTTTGAGAAGCATTTTGTAAAGCTTTATTGATCCATCTAACAGTCAATTTTAGCGTTAGATAATCACTAAATTGTTGAGTTAATTCAGTTTTTTGATTAGCTAAATTTTGCTGCATAGTCATAAATTGATCATTACTAGTTCGTTGTTCTTGTTGTGCTTTGTAGTTCGCAATTTCATTTTGCAATTTAAAAGCGTGCTCTTGTAGAATAGCCAACTCATGTTTCTGTTGTTCTTGTTGCGCAACAAGTTGTTCTTCACTTTCGTATCGCACTAACTTTTGACGTGTTTCTTCGTCAATTTGCTGCATAATATCTTGATAGCGCTGTTTAAATTGCAAATTCTTTTTGAATTGAGATAATAAATCTTCTAATTCGTTCAAGTCATTAACATGATACGTTTTAAAAACAATATTCTGTTCTTCAATTTTTGAATTTAATTTTTCTTTTTCTTGCTGCGTTTCAACAACAATTTGATTTTGCTGTTGAACAAGTAAATTTCGTTTATTGTCTGTTGAAAGATTTTGTTGTTGCAATGCCGTAATTAATTGAACAATTGTAAGGTCTAACGAATCACACAATACTTCAACATCGAGTCTTACTGCTATTGGCTTGATTAAATTAACCACATCATCCTGCTGCTGTATTATGTCAGAATCTAATTTTTCAATTTCTGATAAATGTTGTTCATATAGATTAATTTGTGGCTGAATTGCTTTAATCGTTACTACATCTAGTGGACTATATCGCTCTTTAATAGCTTGCTTACTTTTATTTTGTTGCTGACTCTTGTAATATAAACCACCACAACCGACTAATATGATAATACCTATCCACAACATTGATAGATGCAGTACAAAAGTACTTAATATTACTAAAATGACTGCTATCACACTAACATAAAAATAAAAATTACTCGTTGCTAATTCTTGCAGTTCTTTATCTGTCAACGGCTCAGGAACATGCGCTGTAAATCTCTCCTCCAATTGTTTCGTCTGTTGCAATAACTCGTTCTTTTTGGTTTGATTTTCGGATAAAATACGTTGCCTTACCTGCGCTTGAGATAAAAGCAATTGCTCCTTTTTACTATCGGTAAGTTGCTCGGGTAATTTAATATTTTGTAGTGTTGCGTTGTGGCGATTTATGCTGTTGCTTAAAGCATCAATTTCAATTTGTAAACGCTGTGCTTTTACAACCTCAGTTTCATTAACAGTCTGAATATCTTGAATCGTTATCTTTTTAGCCGACTCAAATAATTGATACTGCTGTATCAATTTATTTCTTTCTTGAAGCGCCTGATTAATCGTTAAAATTTTATTTTGTTGCTCTTGCTGTTTTGTTTCCAAATCTGTTAATTTTTTTTCGGTTGAAATAAAGTCACTTAGTGCTTCACTGTTTTGTTGTATCTGCAAAGCATTATTTTCATAATCTTTTATGGCCATATTCAATGGTCTCTTATTACCACGTGGTGCAAAAAGCTTATCAGCTGACTTGTCAAGATCTGCCATCACATCCAACCAGCCTGTACTCCCTACAGCACCAATATTGAGTAATAATTTTTGAAAATCTTCTGATTTAATTTGAGATATATGCGATAAATCCTCTTGGTTAAAATTAAAAATATCATCGAATGATTCTCTAGTAAGTGGCGATAGTTTTTTCTTTAACCATTTTTCTGGATCATTAATTTCAGTTTGATTAACTAATCTTGTAATATTCAAGGTTGTCTTTGTTCGATCTAAGCGCGTAATACGGACATCCCCCTCATCTGTTTCTAAAATCAGACTACCACCGTATTGACTACCATCTTTTGGATCATAAACATTGACGCCACCTTTTTTTGTTGGAAAGCCAAACAGAACACCTACAATGAAAGCGCGTAATGTAGTTTTCCCAGATTCATTTTGACCAGCAATAACTTGCATGCCATCTATTAAATCAAAATTTTGTTGCGACCAACGACCAAACCCACTAATTTCTAAGCGTTTAATCCTCATGATTTTGTCGCCTTTCTGCAATTAATTGTTCCATACTATTTCTAAGTTCAGCTTTACCATCATCATTCATAAAATATTCACGAATAAACACAGGAACTTGGTTTGATAAATAGTCCATCACACTAGATTCTTCAAATACTTGTTCTAGTCCTTGAATCCAATATTGTTGATCAATATTGTCGGAAATTAGAGCCAAATGCTTAGCATCAGAAATGCTTAACCGTACTACCCACATATTAGTAGGTAATTGCGCGCGAATTTTATCTAACGTGACCCCACTATTTATTCTTTCAATCATTGTTGAATTCAACGAAGCAGTAATAGTAATCGACCAAAATATTGTCTTCTCATTTTGTAAATTATTTATCTGATCAATTAAGTCTTCTTCGTCAATCATCGTAGAAATGTTTACGCTATCCCAAATAATAGTCGCAACACTTTTAAAAACTGGTACTAAGCATTTATTTTCATCGTGAACTAAATAATATCCTTTTTCGTTCGTCTCTTTACGATTAAGTCCTTGTAACACACCCGAATAACCAATAAAAGGCTGTTCATTTAATGTTTGTCGTACATGAATATGCCCTAAAGCCCAATAATCATAGTTTTTTTCTAGCATATTACTGACTGAAAATGGTGCGTAGGGATCTCCATCAACTCCTAGTGAACCATGATATAGTCCCATTTGATAATCCACATCCCCCTTAACAGGAAATTCATCAATAATTTTAGTTGTTTGACGTTGTGTTTGATAACTAAATCCGGTTAGTGCAATTTTTTCACCTGAAGCTAATGTTAAATACTTTATCTCTACTTTTTGATCAAAGACATGTACTGTATTTGGCCATGGTAAATGATGCCTAGTATTCGCCTCAAAATCATGATTACCAAAACTTAAAAAAACGTCGATATTAGCTTTAGAAAGTCTTTCAAATTGTTGACTCACAACCTCTTGAATGAATGGACTATTGTCTGCAGAATTATATAAGTCTCCTGGAAACAAAATAAAGTCAACTTCATTAGTCAAGGCATCGTCAACCAATTGCTCAAAAGAATGAATAGTTGCTGATTGAACAACTTTTTTTAGTTTATTTGGTAGCTGTTTATCCAGGCCTGAAAAGGGATTTCCTAGATGTACATCACCTGCATGAATAAATTTCATATAATCTCCTAAGCGAATATTTGTTCGTATAAATAAGTATACCTAAAAAAATACCGTGATTCAACTAAAAAAGCGCTATTTAGAGCGCTTTTTTGGACAGTATTTTAATGTTTAAAGTGTCGTGTACCACTGAAGATTAAGACAACGCCTAATTCATCAGCCTTGGCAATTGAATCCTTGTCTTTTATAGATCCGCCAGGTTCAACAATCGCTTTAATACCATGTTCCGCTGCATACTGGACAGAATCATCCATTGGGAAAAATGCATCTGAAGCTAATACAGCTTCATCAAATCCTGGTTTTTTTTCTGCCTTTTGGATTGAGTAAACAACTGAATCAATACGATTAGGCTGCCCTGCACCTATACCCAACGTTTGACCATTACGAGCGACAACAATAGCATTTGACTTCACATGTTTCACTACTTTTTGAGCAAAAATCATTGCCTGTAACTGTTCTTTGGTAGGCTGTGCTTTTGAAACCACGGTAAAATTATCTTCAGACTCGCCAACCAAATCACGTTCTTGTACAACCACCCCACCTAATACAGAAGTGACTTCTAATTTTTGTGAAATATTTGTTGTAAATGGTAATGTTAGCAAACGAAGATTTTTCTTAGCTGCTAAGATTTCATATGCTTCCGCTGTAAAACTTGGCGCAATAATAATCTCAAGGAAAATAGCATGCATCTTTTCTGCAGTTACCGCGTCAACTTCGCGGTTTAAAGCCACAATACCACCAAAAATTGAAATATCATCAGCAGCAAAAGCTTGATCCCAAGCAGATTCCAAAGTTTCTCCCTGCCCTATTCCAGCTGGGTTCATGTGCTTAACTGTAACAACTGTAGTTTCTTCATATTCAGCAATTATTCTAAGTGCCGCATCAGCATCACGAATATTATTATACGACAATTGCTTACCATGCAAAATATCAGCATTCAAAACCGAATAGGTTTCTGGCAAGGCTGTCTTATAAGCAGCAGCTGGTTGATGTGGGTTTTCACCGTAACGCATATCATCAAATTTTTCGTAAGGTAATGTTAGATTTTCAGGAAATGATGTTTCCGTCAAATAATTAGCAATCAAAGCATCGTAGCTGGCGGTATGTTGAAATACTTTTGCGGCTAATGACTTACGATATTCACGATTAACTTCACCGGATTTTAGCTTATTGACAACAGCATCATAATCTTTTGGATCTACAATTGGCAAAACTGATGCAAAATTTTTAGCAGCAGAACGTAACATTGATGGACCGCCAATATCAATGTTTTCAATGGCTTCTGCTTCTGTAACACCCTCTTTTTGAATAGTTGATTTGAAAGGATACAAGTTCACAACTACCATATCAATTGGTGTGATATCAAATTCTGCTAATTTAGCCATATGCTCTGGTAAATCACGACGAGCAAGTAAGCCCGCATGAACACGTGGATGCAACGTTTTTACACGGCCATCCAACATTTCTGGAAAGTCGGTTACTTCATCAATTGAAATAACATCTAACCCAGCATCTGCCAATACCCTGTGTGTACCACCAGTGGAGACTAATTCATAGCCTAATTCAACCAAATTTTTGGCAAATGGGACTAAACCACTTTTATCAGAAACGCTAAGTAATGCTCGTGTCATTTTAAAAATACTCCTTCATCTATTAACTTTGCAAGTGTGTTAGGATACAGTACGTGTTCAATATTATGAATGCGTGTTTCTAGTAAATCAAGTGTGTCATCATCATAAATCGGTACAGCTTCTTGAGCAATTATCTCACCAGTATCAATGCCATTATCCACAAAATGAACGGTTACACCGGTTTCTGAAACATCGGCTTCAAAGGCATCTAAGATGCTGTGTCGTCCCGGAAATTTAGGTAACATGGCCGGATGGAGGTTGATAATCTTCCCCGAATAGGCATCGATTAACTTTGGCGTCAAAATACGCATATAACCAGCCAATAAAATACCATCAACTTGATCTGTTTTAAGTTGATTAATAATGACCTGTTCCGCTTCGGTCTTCTTTTCATAGTTCGAATATTTAATTGCTGTAGCAGGAATACCGAATATTTTAGCTAAATTCAAAGCCCCAGCAGTTGATTTATCGACTATCAGGCGTACTATCTCAGCATTAAGACCTCGTTGTAAAATGGCATCATTCAATGCTTGAAAGTTAGTCCCCGTTCCAGAGGCAAAAACTGCTAATCTAATTTTCCTCACCATGGCTGATTACCTGTAAAAACAACTCTTTCACTCTGAGCAGGCGTTATTTTGCCAAGTAAGTAAGCTGTTTGATTTTGTTGAGTCAGTAATGTCATTGCATCTGCTAGTTGCTGTGGTTTTACAATCAAAATCATTCCAAGTCCATTATTAAAAGTCAATAGCATATCTTCCAATGACAGTTTTCCCTTAGTCTGCAACTCATTAAAAATTGGTAAAATAGGCCATGAGCCCCAGCTTATTTCTGCAGAAACATTTTCTGGTAACGCTCTAGGTAAGTTTTCAACAATTCCACCACCAGTAATATGTGCCATTGACTGTACTAGATTAGCTTCAACAAGTGGCCAAACAGATTTAGCATATAAGGCTGTTGGCGTCAGGAGTGTTTCTTTTGTTTCAGATGATAATTGCTTAAAATCATTGTCCGAATGAATATCAAAAACCTGACGTACTAGTGAATAACCATTTGAGTGAATACCAGAAGATGGTAATCCAATTAAAATATCCCCTTCAGAAACATTTTGTGATGACAATAACTGCTGACGTTCTGCAACACCAACAGCAAAAGCCGCTAAATCATAATGCTTTTCTGCGTACAACCCTGGTAGTTCCGCACTTTCACCACCAATCAAAGACATATTTGATGCTTTGGCAGCTTTGGCAATACCAGTGACAATTTCAGCAACAACTTCTGGCCTCATCTTGTCCACAGCTAAATAATCAAGCAAGAAAGCTGGCTTTGCACCCTGAGCTAAAATATCATTAGCCACCATTGCTACTAAGTCTTGCCCTATCGTGTTATGCTTATCCGCAGCGATAGCCAACAGTAACTTTGTTCCCACGCCATCAGCACCTGAAATCAGAACAGGATCGGTATATCCTTTTCCCAAAGCAAATGCAGCGCCAAAACCACCAATACCATCAAGTACTTGGTCATTATAGGTATCTGCAACTGCATCCTTCATTAAATCAACAGCACGTTCTCCTGCCTTGATATCAACACCAGCTTTTTGATACGCATTTTTCTCACTCATATTTCCACCCCTTGGATTGTTTGTGAATCTAAATGGATAGTACCATCTGACAAGAGTTCTTGGTGTCGTAGTGAAGCCACTTGACGAGGGTGGTAAGTAGTAGTCGGTTCAGGAACAAAATCCACTTCCCTAGCACGAATAAATTTATCTAGGCTTGGCTTATAGTCATAAATTGGACTTGGATAATGGCCATCAAAGTAAGCAGTCGTTAGCCCAGTTCCTTCCCCATCATACGGTAAGTCTATTGCCTTAACTAGCGCGCCAACTGACAAAAATCCAAGTGAATCAGCCTCAATCATTTTAGTCATTTCAAGCAATGAATGATTTGCGCCCATCAGTTCTTCTGTTGTTTGCATATCAATACCATAAAATGACGGAAATTTAAATATTGGACTAGCTATCCGAACATGAACAGATTTAGCACCGGCTTCTTTTAACATACGTACAATAAACATCGATGTCGTACCACGGACAATTGAATCATCAATCAATACAACATTTTTACCAACAACGACATCTCGAACAGCACTTAATTTCATGCGAACAGCACGCTCTCTTTTATCCTGTGTCGGCTCTATAAATGTTCGCGCAATATATTGATTTTTGACTAATCCCATCTCATTGGGTAACCCACTGGCCTCAGCAAACCCAGCGGCTGCACTCAAACTAGAGTTCGGAATGCCAACAACAATATCTGCTTCCGGAACCGGCTGTTCTGCTGCTAAAGCTGCCCCCATCCGCTTACGTGCCTTGTGTACATTCACACCATAAATCATTGAATCAGGGCGAGCAAAATAGATATATTCCATCGAGTCAATATTTAAAGTGGTTTTATCAGTATATGTATCGATGGTTAATCCATTGTCGTCGATTGCGATTAGTTCACCAGGTTGTACATCGCGTACGAACTTGGCACCAACAACTTCAATAGCAGCTGTTTCAGATGTAACAATGTAGTGACCATCTGGCATTTGACCAATCACAAAAGGTCGAAATGCATGTGGATCCAATGCAGCAAACATCCCATGTGGCGTCAACAGTAAGAACGCAAACCCACCATGCACAATATTTAAAGCCTCTTTTAGTTTATCAATAAATTTATCAGCTTTAGACCGGCGAATTAAATGCAATAAAATTTCAGAATCAGAAGATGATTGAAAAATAGCCCCTTCTTCTTCTAAATCTTCACGTAATGTAAGTGCATTTGTCAAATTACCATTGTGCGCTAATGAAATTTGCATGTCATGAAAATTCACCATCAAAGGTTGGATGTTTTCTAACCCATTAGATCCAGCTGTGGCATAACGCACATGACCAATAGCACTTTCCCCAGCTAAGGCCTCAATACGAGATGTGTCACGAAAAACATCGCTGAGTAGACCTAGGCCTCGCTCTTGCCACAAACGACCATTATTGTTAGCAACAATACCCGCTCCCTCTTGACCACGATGTTGTAATGAATGTAGTCCATAGTATGTTAATTGCGCCGCATCGGATCGACCCCAGACACCAAAAATGCCACATTCTTCATTTAAACTACGCACATTAAGACGTGATGTTTCATTTTTTTGTTCGTTCATCATCGTTACTCCGCGTTTAGTTTCCATGCGATACTCTCCTGATAGATATTCTTCGTTTCACCGAGTGACAATTGAATATCGCTTGTTGTCGTTGTAATATTAATGGCATCATCTGTTGTAACCGTACCTAATTTTGTTGCTCGGTCACCGGCTATTAATTCAAATGTTGTCCTATTTTCAGGCGACACACTGACTACAAAACGACTTGGTGTTTCCGAAAATAGATACTTATCGGCTAAGTCTACCGTGATATCAAAACTAAGATTCCCAGCAAAGGCGCTTTCAAGAAGACCAACGACTAATCCACCTTCAGATAAATCATGCGCACTATTAAGCAAACGTCGATCGGTAGCGTCTAGAATGAACTGTTGCGCTGCTAACTCGTCCTCATCATTAAAATCAAATAATTGTCCGTCAATACGCCCTGTTTGCATTTTTTGAATTTCTGAACCGTTAAAGCTATCTTTCGTTCGTCCTACAAGATAAATGTTATCGCCTGCTTTTTGAAATGCCGTTCGTGTTGCTTTTGTGATATCTTCAAGCAAACCAACCATGCCAATCATTGGTGTGGGGTAAATTGCTTGCCCATCTGTTTCGTTGTAAAGGGACACGTTTCCAGAAATAATTGGTGTGTTAAGCTTTTTGGCAACATCATTAATCCCTGAAACAGCTTGATCCAATTCATAATAAACTTCTGGATTATCAGGTGAACCAAAGTTCAAGCCATCTGTAATGCCAATTGGTTTTGCCCCTGTAGATACAATGTTTCTAGCCGCTTCAGCAACTGCCATTTTGGCACCCAGACGTGGGTTAAGATACAAATAACGAGCATTGACATCTGTTGTCATCGCTAATGCCTTTTGCGTATCACGAATACGAATCAACGCCGCATCTCCACCAGGCTTAATAGCCGTATCAGCACGTACTTGAGAATCAAAGTGGCGGAACAACGCTGATTTAGAAGCAATTGTAGGTTGTGCAAGTAATGTTAATATCGTTTCTTTGACATTACCCATGTCTGGCTCAAATTGTTCATCTGTAAAGTTCGCCAATCTGGCCGGTTCAATCATTGGTAGGTCTTGCTTTGGTGCATGAGTTAAGAAATCAACAGGCACATCTGCAACGACTTCATTTTTAAAGTTTAATCGATAACGACCATCATCGGTAACTTGACCAATGATTACAGCATCTAGATCAGCTGATTGGAACAAGTCAATAATAGCTTGTTCTTCGCCTTTCTTAACAACTAGCACCATACGCTCTTGTGATTCTGACAACATGAGTTCATATGGCGTCATTCCTGTTTCACGTTGAGGAACCATATCCAAATTGAGGTTAATTCCCATCCCTGCTTTGGCGGCCATTTCAGAACTTGAAGAAAGTAAGCCAGCAGCTCCCATATCTTGAATACCGACAATAATATCAGAATGTTCACGAATTGCTTGGAGGGTTGCATCCATCACTAATTTCTCTAAAAATGGATCGCCAACTTGAACAGCCGAACGATCAGACGCTTCTGAACTAGAGAACTCTGCAGAAGCAAAGGAAGCACCATTAATACCATCACGACCTGTTTTGGCCCCAACATAAATAATTGAATTTCCAATACCTTTTGCTTGACCAACTTGCATAGCATTTTGATCCATTAGGCCAACAGCCATGACATTTACTAATGGATTCCCTGCATAAACTGAATCAAAGCTAATTTCACCACCTACTGTAGGAATACCAATCGCATTCCCATAACCTGCAATACCTGCAATTACGCCATCAACGATATGCTTTGTATGAGCATTATCTAATTCGCCAAAACGTAGTGAATCTAGCACAGCAACAGGTTGTGCTCCCATTGAAAAAATATCACGTAAGATACCACCAACACCAGTTGCCGCTCCCTCATACGGTTCAACAAACGAAGGATGATTATGGCTTTCTGCCTTAAATACAACTGCCTGGTTGTCACCAATATCTAAAATCCCCGCACCTTCACCTGGTCCCTGTAATACTCGTTCGTTAGTTGACCAGAATTTACGTAAAATTGGCTTTGATTTCTTATAAGAAACGTGTTCTGACCACATTCCTGAAAAAATACCCGTCTCAGTAAAATTAGGTAGACGCTTTAGTTCCTTAACAATCAAATCATATTCTTGGTCGGTAAGTCCCCATTCTAGATAAATTTTAGTGTCTCGTACTTCTTCTGGTGATAATTCATTCGTTGTCATTATATTAGGCTCCTGCGAGAATGCCGCTCAAAATACTTTTGAAAAAGTTCTTACCATCTTCGTTACCAGTTACTGCATCAACTGCGCGCTCTGGGTGCGGCATCATACCGAAAACATTGCCATTTTCATTCATAATCCCTGCTATATCATGAACTGAACCATTAGGATTGTTTACATAACGGAAAACTACTCGATTATTATTTTCAATCTTTGCTAATGTTTCTTCATCTGCGTAGTAGTTACCTTCTGCATGTGCTACAGGAATATGAATTATTTCTTCAGTACCATATGCATTCGTGTAAGCTGTATTTGGATTAGCAATTGACAATGCAACATCATCGCAGATAAATCCAGGTGTTCTATTAGTGAGCAATTGCCCTGGTAGCAACCCAGCTTCTGTCAAAATCTGAAAGCCATTACATATACCGACAATCAACTTGCCATTATTAGCAGCCTGAGTTACAGCACTCATAATCGGTGAAAAACGCGCAACAGCACCTGTACGTAAGTAATCTCCATATGAAAATCCACCAGGTAAAAATATTGCATCATATTCAGTTAGATCATTATGTTTGGCAGAAACAATTTGTGCATCAACACCAAAACCTTTTAAAGCGTATAACATGTCAAAGTCACAATTCGATCCTGGAAAACTAATCACTGCAGCTTTCATAATACTACCTCATCTTCATCTACTAATGATAAATCATAACGATATGTTTCTGTATTTTGGTTAATTAGTAGTGCATCTGTCAAACTTTCAACCTCTGACGTGGCAGCATCAACATCAATGGCATTCAGTTTAATTTCAAAATATTTCCCCTGGGAAACTTTTTCAATTCCACTGTAATCCATACGCTTCAAAGCAGCTTTGATAACTTCCCCCTGAGGATCAAGTATTGATGGCTTATAAGTGACATATATTTTTGCTAAGTACATTTTATTTCTCCAAATTTTCTAAACGTGATAACACATCACGATAACCAATTGTGACATCACCTGAATGCTGACGAAACACATCTTTATCTAATGACTTGCCTGTTTTTTGGTCGACTAAACGCATATTATCTGGCGACAACTCATCTGCTAATATCAATTCTCCTAAAGCATTCTTACCAAACTCTAATTTGAAATCAATTAAATTAATTTTTATTTCATCAAACAAACTTTTAAGTAACTGATTAACCTTTTGAGCATAATTACGTAACTTTTCTAATTCTATCTCTGTTGCATAACCAAGCGCTAAAATCTGCGAATCATTCATAAACGGATCATCTAGTGCATCTGATTTGTAATAAAATTCTTGAACTATTGGATTTAATTTTTGCATTGATGTTGCATCAAATTTACTAACAAAATGACCTGACGCATAATTTCTTGTTACAACTTCAATTGGTATAATATCAAGTGCTAAATCAAGCTCATCTGTCTCCGAGATTGCCGTAAGATAATGATTTTCTATTCCGTGACGCGTTAAATATTGAAATAAAATATGCGAAATAGCACTATTTAAGCGCCCCTTTTCTGGTATATCTTCATGAACTTTGCCATTTAGCGCTGTTGCTTGATCCATATAATGAACCCATAAAATCTCAGAATTATTGGTCAAATAAACTTGCTTTGCTTTACCTTGATATTTCAAATCACCACGTGTCACTACTTGATTATCATATTCAACTGTGCTGCTCATGTAAATCACTCCATTCTTTAAGTTTATAGATGTTATCTGTTCCTATAACTGTAATATGCCCCATTTTCCGATTATATTTAATCTCTGATTTGCCGTAATCATGAAAATGCCATTCTGGATGATGAATTAAATCTTCTCTAGCTTGTATCAATTCATCGCCTAACAAATTTAGCATCATTGTTGGTTCTGCTAATGTAATTTTTGGTATTGGTAACCCTACCACACTCCTAACATGTCCCTCAAATTGAGACATGTTAGTTGCTTCAATACTATAGTGTCCAGAATTATGTGGTCGTGGTGCTAATTCATTGACCCATACTTCTTCACCAGCTACAAATAATTCAATGCCAAGTACGCCACGAAGTGATAATGAATCAGCAATCCGTTCGGCAATTTGCTCAATCTTATTTTTAAGCTTTAGTGAAATATTTGCTGGAACAGTTGTTGTTTTTAAGATGTGATTTTCATGAACATTCTCAGCTATTGGCCATGTCACGATGTCTCCATTTTGAGAACGAGCAACCATAACACTAACTTCTTTCTTAAAAGGAACAATCTGTTCTAGTATTAATTTTGTATTAGGAAAATTTTTTTCTAAGATTAAAATATCTTCCTTTGTTTTAAGTAACCACTGTCCATGACCATCATAACCACCGCTAACTGTTTTGAGAATTGCTGGTAGTGTAACTTTTTGTAAGTCTTTAGATACATTTACTTCTATAAATTTTGTTACTGGTACTTTAGCAACATCACGAATAAATTTTTTTTCAGTCACGCGATTGCTAGTAATTCTTAATAAGTCAGTTCCCTGAGGTAAACTGGTATCTACCTGATCCTTCAAGGCATCACGATCTACATTTTCAAATTCGTAGGTTAATACATCGCTATTTTTTGCTAAGTTACGTAACGCTTCACGATCATTATATTCAGCAATAATTTGAAAATCTGATACCTGACCCGCTGGAGAGTTTTTGGTTGGATCTAATACACCAACGCGATACCCCATTGCTTTAGCAGACAGAGCCATCATCTGCCCCAATTGACCACCACCAATAATACCGATTGTTGCTGGTGGTAAGATTACTTTTGTCATACTAAGTCTTCCTCACTTTCAATCGAAGCTTGTGTTTGACGAGCACGAAACTCTGTTAATGCAGCATGTACATGGCTATCATTTAAACTAATAATTTGTGCCGCTAATATTCCTGCATTTTTTGAACCAGCATCACCTATTGCAACAGTTGCAACTGGAACACCTGCAGGCATTTGTACAATAGAAAGCAATGAATCTAAACCATTCAATGCATGGGTCTGCATCGGTACACCAATAACAGGAACCGTGGTATTAGCTGCCAGCATTCCTGGTAAATGTGCCGCGCCACCCGCACCAGCAATAATTACTTGAAGACCATTTTTCCGAGCATTTTCGCCAAATACTTGTAACTCTTTTGGCATACGGTGCGCTGAAATGACATGCTTTTCATAATTCACACCCAATATATCTAAAATCTCTGTCGTTTTTTTCATACTAGACCAATCACTGGTTGATCCCATGACAACTGCAACTTGAGGCATATCTTCTCCATTGTGTACGTTTTAGTTAATTACAATCATATCGTTCGTTTACAATTACAATTTAACAGATTTATTCGCGTTTGTGTTCGTTTTAAAATAAGAAAATTCACAATAAAGAAAAAATCGTTCGTATAAAACGAACGATTTTTAGGTTATTCTTTTTTTATCCGAACGTTAACAATGTATGCGTTTACATAAAATTAAAATCTGAACATTCGTCTAAAGTTTCAGCAATAAAAAAAGAAGCATTTCTGCTTCCAAGAAAAATTAATACTTTTCCAAATATGAATCTGTTTCCCATTGTGAAACGTATTGACGATACGATGTATATTCGATTTTTTTCGCCTCAATAAATTTATCGGCTATATGCTCACCGATAGCAGCACGAACAACGTCATCAGCTGCCAACTCACGAACTGCTGCTAACAATGTATCTGGCAAATCTGTAATACCAGCACGTTCGCGTTCAATTTCATCCATCAAGTAAATGTTTTTATCAACTGAAGCTAATGGTTCCAATTCACGCTTGATTCCATCTAGCCCTGAAGCAAGAATTGCTGCAAGTGATGTGTAAGGGTTCGCCGTTGGATCAACGGAACGCAATTCCAAACGTGTTGATTGTCCACGAGAAGCTGGAACACGTACCATTGGTGAACGATTTGAAGCTGACCAAGCGACATAAACTGGTGCTTCAAATCCAGGAGTCAAACGCTTATAAGAGTTTACCGTTGGATTTGCCAAAGCTGTGAAAGCTGTAGCATGTTCCAAAACACCACCTAAGAAATTATAAGCAGCTTTTGAAAGTCCCATTTCATCAGAAACATCCTCAAATGCATTACCTTCTTTAGTAAACAAAGACATGTTTGTGTGCATACCTGAACCGTTAATACCAGCAACTGGTTTTGGCATAAATGTTGCAAAGTAACCATTTTTACGAGCAATTGTCTTAACGACAAGCTTAAATGTCTGGATGTTATCTGCTGCTTCTAATGCTGAAGCATACTTGAAGTCAACTTCGTGTTGACCTTCAGCAACTTCGTGGTGTGCAGCTTCAATTTCGAATCCCATCTTTTCCAATGTCAAGACAATCTCACGACGAACATTTTCACCCATATCCAAAGGTGCTAGGTCAAAGTAACCGCCTTTATCGTTTAATTCAGTCGTTGGGTTGCCGTTTTCATCAAGTTTAAATAAGAAAAACTCAGGTTCAGTCCCAACATTAAATGAAGTAAATCCAGCTTCACGTGCTTCTGTCAACACCGTACGTAACGCATGACGAGGATCACCAGCAAATGGTTCACGATCAGACGTATAAATGTCAGCAATTAAACGTGCAACCTTACCACCATGTCCATCAGTTGCCCATGGGAAAATCATGAATGTTGACAAATCTGGATATAAATACATATCTGATTCATTAATACGTACAAATCCTTCAATAGATGAGCCATCAAACATTAGATTATTATCCAAAACTTTATCTAATTGCGATGTAGGCACTTCAACATTTTTAATAGCTCCTAAAACATCTGTGAATGTGACACGGATGAATTCTACATTTTCATCTGCCACGATTTGCTTAATTTCTTCTTTGGTAAAAGTCTTGCGAGCCATGATTTCCCTTTCTTAATGAGCCCCGAATCGTCCAAGTTGGGCGAATTCTTTTTGTAGTGAACGGCGTAGTGCTGCTTCTGAATCCTGTTTTTCTTGCGCTTTACGGCGTTGCTTAGCGAAAATTTCTTGAATGTCTTTGATAGAATCACCCGCATCCAAGAAATCACGAATTTCAAGTAATCGGTCAACATCATTTAACGAAAAACGACGCTGACCACCCTTACCACGACCTGGTGTAATTAGCTTTTGTTGCTCATAGTATCTAATTTGCCTATCAGTCAACAACGTGAGTTCGCGTACTGTACCAATTGGTAAAATTGATAAATTACGTCTCAATTCGCGTTCGCTCATCACAACACCTCCGCTTAAGATACTTTTATTCTAAACGAAAAGGAAAAGCTATGCAAATTATATGTCAGGTTTTCTAACATCATAAGTCAAATGATACGTTTGATGTATCATGATTAATTTCACTAAATACGCTCTTTATTCTTTTCAATGACTTTTTCTGATTGGTTTTTAAATAAGCTTCACCAACAGATAAAGTAGCGATTAAACCGGCAATATCTTCATTAATCATTAAACGCTGTATTTCTTGCTTCGTATTTATTCGGTGTATAATTAAACTTCCAAACTGCCCAATAAGCTCAACAGGCACATCCATTGGGCTCTGTGTGCTCAAAATTAAATCTAATCCTAATTTTCGACCCTCGCGCACAATGGAAAAAATCCCCTGATTTTCGTTTGTAATATCCGTTAAATATCGATGTGCCTCATCAATCAAAACGACCACTGGAAACTCCTGCGGATAATTTTCACGAATTGACATCATTAAATTAGTTAATATATCTATAATGAGTTTATTTAGTTGTTTATTATGACTAAATAGCGATAAATCAACCACTAGACTTTGTTTAGAAGCTCGACGTGTAATAAATAGGCGTAATAAATATCTAATATCATAATGCACAATTTTAGAATTATTTGAACGGGTTAGTAATGATTGTACTTGTTCATTTTGTAATGTTTGCTTTAAATCATTAAGATTAGACCAAACTTGGGCGATAGTTGCATTATCATATACTTGACCTAATAATGTAAAATCAGCCCGCTCGTCAGCATATGGCAAAATAAATTCTTCTTGCAGTTGATTAGCAAGTAAATTTAAATCAAAATATTTATCACTTAATTTTAACTGTGACAAAAAACGATCATGCTCACTTTGTTGTCTATTTATTTTCCGATAGACTCCTGATTGTCCGATAATATTATGTTGAATTTGTAAACTTTTAATCGCTGTTGGTAACTTATCTAGCAAATATTTATTTGTAATATTCAAAAACTGTGCGATTTGTAAATCTGATAAATTCGAAATATCGAAGAAAGCATCATCCCCTAATACTACACGATGCACTTCTGGTATAGATTGATATTCACCAGTTGGATCTAAAACTATCACATTTTGTTGACCCTTTTTGAGCCTCTCTATAATAGTTAATGCTGTGGAAGACTTTCCGCTGCCAGTAACTCCAGTAATTAAAAGATGTTGTGATAATAACTCATCGGCTGACACTGATAAATATTTTTTTTCATCTATATCTAAAAATTGATTTTCAAATGTCAATTTAGAATTTGTTATTTTCTGTTTATTAACCATGACTCTTCCTATATTTAAGCAAAATAATCTTTGATGTTCGTTACTTTTTGCCTAAAAACCACTTACGAAACAATATCATTTTGTTCCTCCAGCATCACCATTAGCACCTTCTTCAACACCAGGATTCCACCAACTAACACGCGCATTGGTATTTCTAACCTTTAAATTAAACTCTCCAATTAACTTATCTGGTGCATTTTGCCAAGAATATGTTTTTTTCAATTCAGCATGTGTAATGATACGATATTCAGTTGATGGAAATAAACAGCTAATAATGGTTAACTGAGCTTTTTTAGTAGGATTCAATACTGAAACTTCCGTCGATGTAACCGTCGTTTGTCCTGTTATCATATATTGATAAATACCATGACTATTGGCCATCAAAATTTTTTTCCCATTCAGCCAAGATGATCCTTGTAATTTTCCGTCTTTCAAATATGGTGAATCACTGTTTGTTGACTGTTGTAAAGCGCTAAATCCCGTTTTCCCATCATTAAAATTATGAGCCGCTAGACCATAATTTCCCTGCCCCATCACTGGCTGTTTTTGACCATCAGGATCTTTTTCTGATTTATTCGCATAGTTAGCACCAAGGTTTAATCCTTCATCACTGTAGGCATCGTTATAAATTGGCAATAAAATGTTTTGGCTAGGTACCGACACAAAACCTTGCTTTTTAAATTTTTGGGTAACATTCCGCATAACCATTTGACGAATACGCGCTCGTGAAGTATTATCTTGAGAAACTTTTTGATTAGCAATCTTACGTTCTTGTTGTTGTATTGGCTTCAAAATGGCTGTTTTAATACCAACAATATTTTTTTGATAGATATATGATCCGCCAAGAACGAACAACGATATAACACATGTTACTAATAAAGCATCATAAATCACATGATGATAATTGAATTTTTTATGTCGTAATCTATCAATCGCTAAATGGCAAACTGTAGATAACAAGAAAATCACAATAAAAACAGCGACATAGACACCTATCTTTTGTATGATTTGCGATAATGTTAAATCACTGGCAGTTACTGCCAATATTGAAAATAATATCATCATAATTAGCCATCCTTAATAAAGTTGTTAATATACTATTTGGCATCATACCACGTATCACCATAATGAGCGTCAACTTTTAAAGGTACATCTAGTGCTACTGCTGAATCCATAACACTAGTAACAATCTCTGTTAATTCGTCAATTTCATCTACAGGAGTTTCAAAAATTAATTCATCGTGCACTTGAAGTAACATGCGTGCCTGCAAATGGTTCTTTTGTAAAGCTTCATTGACTTTAATCATTGCGATTTTAATAATATCAGCTGCAGAACCTTGTATTGGTGAATTCATAGCTGTTCGCTCAGCAAATGATCGAACATTAAAGTTTTTAGCATGAATATCTGGTAAATAACGTCGTCGATGCGCAATTGTTTCGACATATCCGTGTTCACGAGCAAAATCTTTAATTGTATTCATCCACTCATGTATTTGTGGAAATTCACGGAAATACGTATCAATGAAATTTTTAGCTTCAGCACGTGAAATACCTAAATTATTAGCTAATCCATAATCTGAAATCCCATATACAATACCGAAATTAACTGCTTTAGCAGTCCGTCTCATCAATGGATCAACGACGGCATCATCTGCTAGTCCAAAAACAGCTCGAGCAGTTTCGGCGTGAATATCTTCGCCATTCAAAAAAGCTTTTTGCATATTTTTATCGTCTGTTACGTGTGCTAAAACACGTAATTCAATTTGAGAATAGTCAGCACCCAATATTTTCCATCCAGATTTACTAGGTACAAAAGCTGTTCTTAATAAACGGCCTTCTTCTGATCGCATTGGAATATTTTGCAAATTAGGATCAACGGACGATAGTCGTCCTGTTTGTGTCAAAGTTTGCAAAAATCGTGTGTGAATTTTGCTATCCTCTGGATATATCACACTCAATAAACCATCAATATAGGTTGATTTCAGCTTTGCCAATTGACGATACTGTAAAATATGATCAACTATTGGTGCTTGTGCTGCTAACTTTTCCAAAACATCAACAGCAGTAGAATACCCTGTCTTTGTCTTTTTAATAACTGGAAGTCCCATCTTTTCAAATAACAGCACACCTAATTGCTTAGGTGAATTTAAGTTAAATTCTTCCCCAGCCTCAATATATATTGCTGATTGAATATCAGATATTCGTTCCGATAAGTCCTTACCCTTTTCTGTCAAATACTCAGGATTTACTTTAATACCTTGGTATTCCATTTCTGCCAGTACAAAAGCTAATGGTAATTCAATATCGGTATACAAATGCGTTTGTTGATGTTGGTTTAGCTCACTAAACGCCGGATTTTCTAATTTAAATAACCCATCAGCTTTACTTGTAATATGTGATAATACCACATGATCATCAGTAGGAATCGCAAATTTTGCTCCTTTACCATAAATATCTTCATCTGGTGTCAAATAAACATCAAAACGTTGTGCCAATGTGGATAGAACATTGTCATTAGCTACTGTATCGAGTAAATAAGCAACAAGCATAAAATCAAAATTAACACCTTTTAGATCTAATCCAAGTCGTTTAAATAACACCAACTGTGCTTTAACGTTAAAAACATTTTTTAAAACATCTTCATTCTCAATAACACTTTTTAGTTCGTCAGTTTTTAATAAGGATACATCCCGACTTGCATAATAACCAATTTCAGGATTTCCAATCACAAAACCAATCATTTCACCATCGTGATAATTATCACCGACAAACTCAATATGAACAGCAACTTTACTACCAAGCATCGTAATGGAATGCAAATTATTTTCTGTTAGTGGTACAAAACGAACATCATCATCCTGATCTTTTGTACTGTCAATTTGTCCTGATTTACGTAACGCCTTTATCTTAGCAAGCTGCTGCTTAAAATCAAGATTTTCATAAAATGGTACGATATTTTCAAAGTCTACACCACGATATTCTAATTCTGCCAAAGGTAATTCCAGCGTAGCATCAGTTAAAATAGTCGCTAGTTCACGTGCTTGAAAAGCTAATTTTTGATCATTGATTAAGTTTTCCTTCATCTTTGACTGCTTCATCGCATCAATATTAGCATATAAATTATCAATATTTTTATATTCTGATAGTAACTTCAAAGCTGTTTTTTCACCGACTTTAGTAACACCTGGATAATTATCAGAAGTATCACCCGTTAATGCCTTCTTATCAATGATTTGAGCAGGTGTTAGGTTAAACTTCTCTTTGATATATTCAGGCGTAAAAGATTCAATATCTGTCACTCCTTTTTTTGTGACATTAACAGTAATGTTTTCCGTAGCCAGTTGCGTTAAATCTTGATCTCCTGTCACGATAATAACAGAATAGCCAGCTGCTTCCCCTAATCTTGAATAAGTTCCAATAATATCGTCAGCTTCGAGACCAACTTGCTCATAGTTACGTAAACCATGGAGCATGACCATTTCACGAAGATATGGAAATTGCTCTTTAAATTCTTCAGGTGTTTTAGAGCGACCGTCCTTATACTCTGGAAATAATTTTCCTCGATGTGTTTCTTTACCAGAGCCTGCATCCCAAGCCACCAAAGCCAAATCAGGTGCCATTGGGTCAACAATTTTATCTAAAAAGTTATTAAATGCTACCAGAGCATTTGTATGTAAACCTTCATGCGAAATCATACGATCCAGTTGATTGTACATTGCATAAAAAGCTCTGAAAGCAAGAGAATTCCCGTCAATTAATAATAGTTTTTTATTGGTCATCTTAATGTCCCATCTTATATTTATCTATATTAAGTGTAACACACGTTGATGTCTGTCTTACACGCATGTATTTAAGGCCTTTTTGGTAGTATTTAAAATTAGCAATAAAACATAAAAAAACTCCAATAGACATTTTGTCCACTAGAGATTGTGCTACTAAATTCTAATGACTATTTTCAATATTACTCATCGTATAGAATAAATTATTTTCACTGTTTGTCTCGACCTTAAAAGACAAGTCGTCATCAGTTGTGTATTTTAATAATGAATAAGTGCGTTCACTATTTTCAAATTCAAGCTCAATACTTGCTTTATCAACGTAAACATGTAATTTAAAAGTTTCTGGATTAATTACACCACTATTTTCCGTAAAGATTCTACTGTATTCACTGTTGCCTTCTTCGTCAGCGATGTTAGTTGTCTGGCGTTGCACATTATAATATCCTGTATCAGCATTATAATCAAATAACACAGTGGAATCTTTTTGCTTGAAAGATAGTTTTATATGTCCATTTACCTTACCTTGATTTTGATTCGTCATTTGCAAATAAAAATTCTGGCTAGTCCAACGACGTGTATTTAATAGCTGATAATATCCGTCAGTTTTTCTAGTTTGTTTAGATGCTTCAACATACTGGGACGTCTTATTGGTTAAACAACTATATGGCTTAATCAACGAAGATTTCAGTATATATTGGCCATCTTTCTGCGTTAAATTTAACTTGTGCGCCAAAGATAATGAACCTAATTTATACGATTGCTCATAATTAGCATCAATAATTTTTTTAGCAGAATAACTCCAATTTCCTAACCATGCAATAGATATTATATTCGTATTATTTGCTGTTTGGAAATAATTGCTGGCATAAAAATCTGATCCATCATCTACTCGTTTTGGTTGTTGCTCAACTATGAAGACGCCCTCATCACTCAAGTGACCAACCATATAGTAAGATCCACTTGTTTGACCATAGTTATAGCCATTACCGCCAAAAAACAATACCTCTTTCGTTGCTCCGGTTGAAACATCATACATTGTTTTCAAATTGGGACATTCAATCAATCCCAAATCTTTGCCATTTAAAGCATATTTATTTAAAGATATCGCTCCAACATAATCAAATTTTTTTCCATTTTCACTACTATAAACGCCTATCTTATCTCCTTCAGCAAGATACATAGTTAATTTATTTGTTTTTTTATTAATAAAAACATATGGGTCGCGAAAATGTGCCGTTGTTGATGGTGATGTCATCACTGCATCATCAGAATATGGTTTGTAAGTCAAACCATTGTCCGTTGAATAAGCTGCAAATTGCTTTTGTCCATTGGGTGTATAACTCGTGAAATAAGAAACAATTGCCTGTTTAGGTAAGTCTGAGAAAAAACCACTAGTATTCTTAATTACCGAACCAGTTGCAACTGCTTCCCATTTGTTCTGAAATTTAGGTATAGCAATGCCTAAGTTTTCATAATGTATAAAATCTTTTGTTTTAACATGATACCATTCTGTTCCGTCATTATCATGTTTATAATTGAGATCTGCTAAGTAATAAATATGATAATAACCCTCTTCATCTTGCCAGACACTCTGCACATCATTCATAAAGCCTTGTTCAATATTATGATGATAATATTGCTGACACTCATTTGATGTTAAGGTTCCCGCTTCCACAGACAATGTCTCAATAAATGGTAATAACAGACAGACTCCCAATATGCCTAGTATTTTCATAATTTTCATAACATAATTTCTCCTCTAAAATTTGCACATGTGATTATTTTACATGATACAAATATTTTGTCAAACGTTAGTCAACAGTTTCAAAGGAAAAATCACAAAAGCATATTCATGTAGTTGCAATTTCGTAAATACTTTTCACTTGAGAAAATATTGGGCGATAAAAGATACCGATTCAAAACTATTATTTTAATATATTCAAAATTTTATTGGGTATTTTTGCTTTACTAATAACAATTGGCCCCTTAACAATTCTTTTCTCACTAATATTAGCTTGCACAAAACTACTGTTTTTTAAAGAAACAATATTTTTGCCACTGAGTTCATAATCCAGAGTTCTTTGCTTTCCAGATTTAGTTACAAAATTAAATCGATAAATATAACTATAGGAACCACTAATAATCTCATTATTACTATTTTTAGTCTTTTGTTTTTTTGGCGTTTTTGCAGGTACTTTTGCATAAGCAACCTCTGCGACATATGTTGCATGATAATAACGCATAACTTGAACAAAAATAATTAGCAACAAAATAACGATAAATGCTACAAATATGATACTTTTCTTTCGGTTCATATATTTCTCTCCCAAAAAATAATATTGGATTATACTACAACGATTTTATTATACGCTATTGTGCTACTTAACTTAGACATTTTGTTCATAACTAAAACAAGTCAAAAAAAAAGACCTCTAAGTCTTCTTTTAACATACCTTTAGTTAATCACGCGAGCCATTAACAACGCCAAAGATACGTAGTAATGCAAAGAAAATATTGATGAAATCCAAATATAATCTCAAAGCACCATTAACTGCCAAACCAGTTGTATCAGCTTGCCCAGCGAACTGTGAATACATTATTTTTAAATTTTGGTTATCATAAGCCGTATAAAGCGAGAATACAAACACACTGACCCATGACATCAGTAACGAAACGAAACCGTTATAGAAGAAAATATTAATAATTGATGCAACTACCAAACCAATCAACAAACCAAACAAAATTGATCTTAGTCCTGTCAAATCACGTTTTGTGAAAACACCATATAGCGCCATGCCACCAAATACAGCTGCGGCCGAAACAAAAGCCATCATGACAGAAGCCCCTGTATAAATAGCTAACATTAATCCTAGTGTAAGTCCTTCAATAACAGCAAACGCCATCAACAAACCAAAAGCACGAGCTGGATTTTTAAATGTAGCTCGTCCAATCATAGTTATAATCAACATTTGAATGCCAATTAAAACAATCAACCCAACTACATTACCCGCGAGTAATTGATAAACTTGCGTTAGGAAAAAATTTTGCACAATAAATCCAGTTATTGCGCTAACTAACACTGCTATACCCATAAAACTATATGTTTGTTTAAAAAAGGCACGCATTCCCTCGTCTATACCTGTTACGTCACGACGAGTATTCATATTAAAATTATCCATTGTAATTACCTCCAGTACGCTTAAATAAATAATTGCTGGCTGATTTAATTATAACAGATACGCTATTAAATAGATATTAAGTCAAATCTGTTCTAAGTTGGCCTAATAATTTTTCATAAGCAAATTCATATTTTTCAATGTCACCAGCGCCCATAAAGACCATTACAGCATTTTCATAAGGCATTAGCAAGCTCATATCATTTTCCTCAATAATACCACCAAACTTACTTATTTCTGCCCCCAGATCCTGAGAAGTAATCGATCCTGCCTGTTCACGTGCAGAGCCAAAGATATTGGCTAAATAGACTTTATCGGCCGCTTCTAGGCTAACAGCAAACTCGTCTTTGTAGGCTATCACGCGAGAGAAAGTATGTGGTTGGAAAATTGCAATAATTTGTTTATTTGGATACTTTTGACGAGCAGCATCTAATGTAGCAGTTATTTCAGTTGGATGATGTGCATAGTCGTCAATAACAGTAATATCAGCAATTTGTTTTTCACTAAATCTACGCTTGACACCCTGGTATGTTAATAAATATTTTCGGATTAAATCAAGATCAACTTTTTCCATATAGGCTACAGCAATAACTGCCAGTGCATTCAAAATACCATGTTGCCCAAACAACGGTACAGAAAATTCACCCAATTTTTGGCCATGAAACACAACATCAAAGTGGGAACCCTGTGTTGATTTATGTATATTTTCCGCCACAAAATCATCTGTTTCGGAATTGATACCATAGTAGTAGACATCAGCACTAGGCTTTAGAGAACGTAGCCGTTGATCATCACCCCATGCAAAAATAGCTTTTTTCACATGATCAGCAAAATCAGAAAATGCAGATGTTACATCATCAATACCCGTATAATAATCTGGGTGGTCAAAATCAATATTAGTCAAAATTGCATAGTCAGGGGCGTAATTTTTAAAATGACGACGATATTCGTCTGCTTCCACAACAAAAAACTGAGAATTCGGTACCCCTTTACCAGTACCATCACCAATTAAATAAGATGTAGGCGCAATATTTTTCAATACATGAGCTAATAATCCTGTTGTTGATGTTTTCCCGTGCGCACCTGCAACAGCAATAGAAGTTGTCTGTGCAATTTGCTCTTGCACAGTATCTGGATATGATAACATTTGTACACCAAGTTCTATAGCTCTAGCTACCTCTATTTGGTCATCATTAAAAGCATTACCACGGACAAAAATAGCTTCCTGATGATTATCAATGTTATTCGCATCAAATTGTAAAATTTTAATTCCAGCTGCTTCTAACGGTGCTTGTGTATAAGTATAGGTATCAATATCTGATCCTAGTACTTCATTCCCTTGGTCGTGCAGAATTTGTGCTAATGGCCCCATTCCAGTGCCTTTAATACCAATAAAATAATACTTTTTACTCATTTTTTACAATCTCCATCACAAAGGTGAAATACTGTAACTCGCCTTTTCGTAATTCAAACACCAATTTTCGGTACTTTGTCCCCTCATCATTGAATGTTCGATAAACGCGTCGCGCATTGCTAATTCTATCTGCCATTAAAAAATTTTACAATTGAACTAAGAAATACATTCAATGTATGGCCCCCTCTTTTAATAATTTATGTCCACTAATTTTTCGGTATATAGTGTGGCAGCTTTGGTAAAATCAAATACATCCCCAACTTCACCAAAATTATCTGGCAAAACTAAAGCACCTGGTTTTTCAGGCGCTTCAGGTAAATGCAATTCACGACCCGAAACAATCATTCCAGAAGAAGATACACCACGTAGGGCACCATCCCATATCAATGCACCAGAAGGCATCATAGTACCTGGTTGTGCAACAACAACTTTAATGCCTGCGCGCATATTTGGTGATCCAGAAACGATTTGCAATGTTTGGCTATCACCAACATTTGTTTGTGTTACATGCAAATGATCTGAATCTGGATGTCCTGTCATACTTTCTACACGTCCTACAACTAGTTTTGAAGGCGAAACACTTAGTTTTTCATTAAATCCAGCAGAATGAATAACATCATTAACAATAGCAATTTGCTTTTCGTCTAAAAATAACTGACCTTTTTTTTCAATAATACCTAGTTGGGTTCCTATTTTGGAAATATTAAATCCTGTTGTTTGATTTGTATTAGCATCACTTATTCGTGTAACATTACCACTAGTGCTCACATTTTGTTTTTCCGCATTAGGCGCTAATGTAACAATCAGAATATCCCCGCACGATTTTGGGTTATAAGAAGTAATCATTTTATTATTGTATTCCTTAAATTTAATATATTTCTATTTTACATGATTATATGTCAAGTTGCACAGCCACTCTGTACTATTTAAGATATTATGATATAAAAAAAAGCCTATTGGCTTATTTTTTTTGATCTAAGTAGCGTATCAATAGTTTAGCTGAAGCTTTACCGGCTTCAATGACGAAATCATCAAACACAACATTAGATTCACCATTTGCCAAATCTGAAACCCCTCGTAACACAATAAAAGGTGTACCAAATTGTGTCGCTACTTGTGCTACAGCTGCAGCTTCCATCTCAGCAAGTAAAGCATCTGGAAAATGTGCTAATATTTTTTTCTTACCATCTTCTTGTATGAATTGATCACCAGAAACGATTAGGCCTTCTTTAGTAGTTGTTAATTTTTTAAATTCAGCCACAACACTAGCATCGGCTTCATAATACAAAGGTCTGTTGGGTAACTGGCCATAAGCATATCCAAATGTTGTCACATCAACATCTGAATAGGCAATACGTGTACCAATAACCTCGTCTCCTATTTTCAATTCAGGGTCTAAGGCACCCGCAGAACCAGTGTTAACTATCAAGTCTGGGTTAAAATTATCAATCATAACAGTTGTCGCTGAAGCAGCAGCAACTTTCCCAATGCCTGATTCTGTTAACATTACCTCATGTCCATTATATGTCCCTGAAGTAATGGTTGTACTACCATGTTGGCGTGTTACTGTGTCTTTAAGAATTGCAGTTAATGCAATCTTTTCTTCTGCCATTGGTGTGATAACACCTATTTTCATTATTTTTCTCCAAATTTACTAATTAACTAAAAAGAAAGCTATATATGTTCCAATAATCAATAATACTAAAGTAATAATGATTATATTATAACGATGTGTTAATCTCTTTGATTTTCCTAGAGCTGTTAACTTACCATCTGATCCTAGTTCATAGCGACCCTTACGCGTTAAACGCATTTCCTCACGTGTTTCAGGCTGAACAACTTCGATTTGAGTAGGATGTTTTCTAGCATATTCTTTTTCAACCCGAATACGCTCTTTTTCACGGACTTTCTGTTCTTTTTTAACAGCTTTACGCGACATTTTTTCCATTAATTAACCTCGTAAGTAGTTCCAATACAAAAAAGCTGTTATGGTTTTTTGGTCATTTAAATTCCCTGAATCAAAAAGTGATTTTAACTCATCAAACGATAAAGTTACTAAATCCATTGTTTCACCCAAATCACGAGGTAACTGTTTATTTTCAGCAATTGGCTTCAAATCACGTGCCACATACAAATACATATATGCATCAGAAAAACCAACTGTCTCGAAAAAACCTAGTGCTCTTTCAATAGAACTAGCGGACATGCGTAATTCTTCATTCAATTCACGTATCACAGCATGTTGAGGTTCATCAAAATCGCGAGCATCTAACTTACCAGCTGGAATTTCTAAAATAAAATCATTAATCGTAGCTCGCCATTGTTTTTCCAGTATAATATGATCATCATCAACAAAAGCTAAAACAGCAATTGCTGGCACATGTCTTACAATATCTCTCTTAGCTTTTTTATCATTATAAAGCGCAACATCCTGTGTTTCAACACTAAATATTGGTCCTTCATAAACTATTTTAGAAGATTTTACGATTTCAGGGTATGCTGCCATTAAACTTCCATTTCCTCAATAGCACGTGGCCGAACTTGTGCTGCTTGATAGGCTTTGTAACCTTGCACAAGTACATATTCTACTTTTTCACCCTGAGTTAATGACTTAAAGCCATCCATATCAATACCATTAAAATGAACAAAAACATCATCACCACCTTCATCAGGTGTGATGTATCCGTATCCACGTTCTTTTTGCCAAATTTTTACTGTTCCTGTTTTCATAATAATAGTATAACACACCTTAATCCTATTACAGTTCAATGCAAAGAGTTTAATAATTAATTTTTGGATTTTAATATATTTTTTTAGTAACAATAGAATCTAAAATATATCGATCTCATACATTTCATTGTATACTCGAAGTGAAACAGCTTGTGTCGGCAATGTTTTCTGAGGAATTAATAATGATTAATAAACGTTATGAACAACTAAAGGCAGCTGAAGGTGGCGCAATAACTAGTATTATTGCTTATATATTCCTTACAATTATAAAAATAATTATCGGAAAATTTGGGCATTCCGAAGCTTTAGTAGCCGATGGATTGAATAATTTAACAGATATTCTAGCTTCACTGACCGTTTTAGTTGGTCTACACTTTTCTCGCCGACCCCCTGATAAAAATCATCAATATGGTCATTGGAAATCAGAAAACATTGCAAGTATGATAACTTCAATTATTATGTTAGTTGTGGCTTTACATGTATTATTTTATGCAGTTAAAGATATTATCGAAAATCGTGTCGTTCCACCAAACCCGCTTAGCGCAATTGTAAGTCTAGTTTCAGCCATCATTTTAATTTGGGTTTATCGTCATAACAAAAAACTAGCTAAAAAGGCCCATAGTACTGCTTTACTTGCTGCTGCCAAAGATAATTTAAGTGATATTCTCACCAGTATTGCTACTGCGACAGCAATACTAACAGCTTCTTTTCATTTTGCATGGGTTGATGCTGCTGCCGCTATTGTTATTTCGTTACTCATACTTAATATTGCTATTAGTATACTTAAAGAAAGTATCTTCATGCTGTCTGATGGTTTTGATGAAACAACACTCGATCAGTATCGTGCAGCAATCGAAAAAGTTCCCGGAGTTATTGCTGTAAAAAAAATTAAAGGACGTTCTTACAGTGCAAATACTGCGCTGGACATTGTTGTCACAATGAATCCCAAACTGACTGTTGAAAAGAGCCATACAATAACAAAAATTATTGAAAAACAATTGCTAGATGACTACAACATTTTTGAAGTTGAAATTCATGTTGAACCAGCTGAAACTTAATACTAAAAAAATGGCTTTTGAGCCATTTTTTAATTAAAATAAACCAGTAATGGTCCCGTTCTCATCAATGTCAATATCTAATGCTGCCGGATGTTTTGGTAAACCTGGCATAGTCATAATGTTACCTGTCAAAGCTACCAAGAACCCTGCTCCTAACTTAGGTACAAATTCGCGAATATGAATGATAAAGTCTTTTGGTGCTCCAAGTTTCTTAGCATCATCGGAAAATGAATATTGTGTTTTCGCCATGATAATTGGTAATTTGTCCCAACCATATCTCGCAAAGTCTTGTAATTGTTTTTGTGCTTTTGTTGATAATTCAACACCAGCACCACCATATATAGTTTTTACAATGGCATTTAATTTTTCAATAGCTGAATCATTATTTTGATATAGTGGTGTAAAATCTGATTCTTGAGCTGATTTTTCAATGACAGCGGCAGCTAAATCTTGCGCTCCTCGACCACCTTTAGCCCAAACTTCTGTCGTATAAGCGGTTGCACCAAATTTTGAAACATATTCTTTAATTGTCAGTAGTTCAGCTTCAGTGTCAGAAGTAAAGCGATTAATGGCCACTAACACAGGTACACCATATCGATTCATAGCTGTTAGATGTTGTCCTAAGTTTTCCAGTCCATTATTGAGTGCAACAACATTTTCACTGTTTAAATTAGAAAGTGAAACACCACCATGATGCTTCAAAGCACGAACAGTTGCTACAATAACAATTGTATCTGGTGTTTTACCAAGTAGCGGCACTTTAACATCTAGGAATTTCTCGCCACCTAGATCAGCTCCAAACCCAGCCTCTGTCACAACGTAATCAGCTAGCTGTAATGCTGTTTTCGTTGCTAAAATAGAGTTTGTCCCTTGTGCAATATTAGCAAAAGGCCCTCCATGAATAATAGCTGGTGTGTGTGCTAAAGTCTGTACTAGATTTGGCTTAATCGCATCTTTTAATAACACAGTTAATGCACCGGCCACACCCAAATCATCAACTGTTACAGGCACTTTGTCATATGTGTAACCAACCACAATACGCTTGATACGGGCTTTCATGTCCATTAAATCTGTTGACAAAGTTAGAATAGCCATTAGTTCAGAAGCAACTGTAATATCGAACCCATCTTCACGTGGAACACCAGAAGTTGGGCCACCGAGGCCGACAGTGACATGACGTAATTCACGATCATTAATATCAACTACACGCTTCCATAAAATACGACGAGGATCTATATTTAAAGGGTTCCCTTGGTGAATACTATTATCTAGTAAAGCAGCTAATGTATCATGTGCTGAAGTTAAAGCATGAAAGTCACCTGTGAAGTGTAAATTAATATCAGCCATTGGTACTACTTGCGCATAACCACCACCAGTAGCGCCACCTTTTAATCCCATTACTGGTCCTAAAGACGGCTCTCTCAAGGCAATCATTGTTTTTTTATGGGCTAATTGTAAGGCATCCGCCAAACCAACAGTCACAGTCGATTTCCCTTCTCCTGCAGGTGTTGGATTAATAGAAGTAACTAAAATCATTTTACCTAGCTTCTGCTTACGATTAACTGATGAATTGAGTACAATTTTAGCTTTATCATAACCATATGGCTCAATTTCATTTGGCTCAAGACCCGCTTCATTAGCAATCTCAGCAATTGGTTTAATGTCAACAGATTGAGCAATTTCAATATCAGTTTTCATGTTCATTTCCCTCTACATCTTTTTAGTCGCTTGATAAGCAATATCATGACGGTACTTCAAATCCATTGGTGTCTTATCTAATATATTATAAACTTTTTCTTGGGCTAATTTCACACTTTTATCATGAACAATAACAGTAGCCACACGTCCACCACTTGCCACAAGTTTATCTTCTTTAGATTTCACGCCAGCGTAATTAGTCAATAACGGTATATCTGGCACTACAGCTCCTTTTATTGGGTATTCGGGATATCCATCAGCAGCCAATACAACACCAAGATAGACCTCTTCTTCTTGCCAATTTGTTGCTGGATTTTTACCAGATAAAAGTTGCCAAATTAGATTGTAAAAATCTCCCTTATACTGTGGCAATACCACCTGAGCTTCAGGGTCTCCAAACCGTACATTAAATTCAATAACTTTTGGTCCTTCTTTGGTTAACATGACACCGGTATATAACACACCGGTAAAAGGAGTCTGTTCGGTACGCATTGCCTGAATAGTTGGCATAACTAGTGTGTCAACAGCCCTTTGTCGAATCTTTTTAGAAATCCAATTAACTGGACTATAGGCACCCATCCCGCCAGTATTGGGACCTTTATCACCATCATATCGACGTTTATGATCCTGCGCCAAAGGCGTATGTACCATAATACCGTCACGACCAACTAACGTAAAAATAGAAAATTCAACACCTTCAAGGTATTCTTCAATAACTAATTTCGCTTGATTATCCGCTTGATAAATTTCTTTTAAGTATTTATCAACTTCTTCAATACTATTAATAATGGTCACGCCTTTTCCTAACGCCAAACCATCAATTTTGAAAACAATCGGGAATTTAAATTGTCTGACAACATCTTCAGCTTCTAAAATAGTAGTTACCGTATGCGACTTTGCAGTAGGTATATCATATTTTTTAAGAATATGTTTAGTAAAAGACTTTGATCCTTCCAACTGAGCAGCAGCTTTCGTTGGGCCAAATATACTTAAATTAGCTGCCCGAAAAACATCAACAATGCCTAAAGTTAGTGGTTCCTCGTTTCCAACAAATGTTAAATCTATTTGTTCTTGAATTGCAAAATCTCTTAATCCTATTAAGTTGGTCACTGGTAGCTGAACTCTTCTTAAATGTTCATCAATCATTCCATCATTGCCAGGTGCAACAACAACTTCTTCAACTTGTTCACTTCTTAAAAACGTTTGTGCTAACGCATGTTCACGGGCACCTGAACCAACAATTAAAACTTTCGCCATGACTTTCCTCTTTGTTTGTTATTAAGTATATTTTAACAATTAACTAGTGAATTTAATATGTTTTTAAATTATATTTTTATAATAATAAAAATAAACGTTCGCTTTTAGGGCGTTTTTTTCATTATTCTAGTTAGTTTATCGAACGTTTGTATTGGAACCGCTTTCATTTTAGGCTAAAAAAAAACTACCTTCGAAATGATAGCTTCTTTATTTATCAAGGATTGCTTGAATTTCTAACAACTCTGCATCCGAAAAATTCAGATGATTTGAAAACTTTAAATTATCTACTAAATGATCAACTTTACTTGCACCAATAACAACTGTGGCGACACGCTTATCTTTTAATAACCAAGATAAAGCCATTTGCGACAATTTTTGTCCACGGTTTTGAGCAATTGTATTCAGCGCATTTAACTTAGAAATCAATGCCTCTTTCCCATCTGTAAATAAAAACTTATTTGTTGGATGAATTGGATAATCAGCTGGAATTTCTGTCAAGTAGCGATCTGTCAATAACCCCTCTGCAAGAGGACCATAAGCTACAAGACCAGCGTGATGTTGATCCAAAACATCTAACAAACCATCTTCTTCAGCTGTACGATTAAGCATATTATACGAAACCTGGTTACCAATAAATGGTGTCCCCAGCTCATCAAATATTTTTGTAATGGCTTTAGTTTGTTCAGCAGTGTAGTTAGAAACTCCTACATATAAAGCTTTTCCCTGCTTAACGATTAAATCTAGCGCTCGTGCAGTCTCCTCTAAGCGCGTATTAGGATCCCAACGATGTGCATAGAAAATATCAACATAGTCTAGCCCCATACGTTGTAAACTTAAATCTAGGGCAGCGACTAATGTCTTCTTTCCTGAGAATTCGCCCAACGGCCCTGGCCACATGTGATAGCCAGCCTTTGTTGTAATCACTAATTCATCACGATATGGCTTCAAATCATTACGATAAATATTACCAAACGTTACTTCGGCCGTACCGTTACTTGGACCATAGTTTGAAGCATTGTCAAAACTAAAAATACCACTATCAAATGCTTTTAAAATAACATTTCTAGAATTTTCTAACGGCATTTGATCCCCTAAATTACGCCATAATCCAAAGGAAACAGCCGGTAAAATCAAACCTGAATCACTAACTCGCCGATAAGGTAACTTCTCATAACGTTGTTCATCTGCTGCATAAACCATTTTAACTTAATCCTCCTAAAAGTAATTGTGCTACACGCGCATGCTCTGCAATAGTCGGATGCACTTGCCGTTGTGAAATTTGCCACGGGCTTGTATCAACTAAAACAAAGCGGTCAAACCGCTGTATTTCTTGTTCAAAAACATTCTTAAACGCACCATTGAAGGGTACTAATAAAACAATTTTTGCATCATGGAAACGCTTAATCAATTCAAGCAAATACACACGCAAGCCAAAACAAAAATCTTGTTCTGTGGCGCCATAATTCAAATCATTTGTACCATAATTCACAATAACTAAGTCAGACAAGACTCGATGTCGTTCAATATTTGGCGCAACATGCCATAATGCTTCAACTGCCGTAGGCTCTTGGAAAGGTGCACTAGGTGTCAATCCAGTACCGCCATAACCGATTCGAGCTAACGGTCTATCTAACGCCTCTGCAATTAATTTGGGATAGCTTAGCTCAGGGTGATGATTCAAGCCATCCATCTCTTCACCAGCTGTAATTGAATCTCCAATAAATGTAACATACTTTGCATCTGTTATTACAGGAAGCACATCCCCTTCATCGACCTCAAGTGAAACTACTGTAATCGGGTTTAACCACAATGCCATTTGGTTGCCATCAATAGATTTAATTAATATACTATACTGCCCATCCGAAACCGCTATTTTAAGCGCATTATTTTTAATCGAAGTCTCTTGCCATATACCATTGTTTGCAGACCATATAACAACAATATTTAGGTAATTTGACTCAAAATTAAAGATTAATTCACGAGCTCCGTGTACCTCAAAATCTAAAGCTGCACCAAATTGCGTCGTAACAAATCCAGCACTCGTTTTCCCCCACTCTGGTGACAAAAAAGGTTCTAGATCTTTAATTATCATAGTAACACATCCAAGTTATCTGGGCTCTTTAACACATCTTCAATACTTTCAAAAGCATTGATTCGTTTTATTGCTTCAGCAAAAGATGCTGCTACAGATAGTTTAATCAATTTATCCAATTTTTTCTGCTCATTAATTTCCACAGTATTAGTCACTAATATGTGGTCAATCGGTGCATTACGCAAACGTTCAACTGCATTATCGGATAACACAGCATGAGTCGCCACCGCATATACTTCCGTTGCGCCTGCGTTAATTACTGCTTCACTTGCAAGTACCATACTTGTACCTGTATCAATAATATCATCAATCAGAATAGCACGTTTTCCAGATACATTTCCTGTGATTTGGTAAGGTGTGTTTGGACGTATGCTATCAACACGTCGATCGACCAATGCCCATTCTGCATGTAGCAACTTGGCAAATTTCCGTGCTCTTGCAACACTTGAATGGTCCGGAGCAACCACTACTAGATCATTTCCTAAGAGATTATTCTCATAAAAATAGTGACCCAAAGCTGGCATAGATAGCAAGTGATCAACTGGTATATCAAAGAACCCCTGGACCTGATCTGCATGAAGATCAATAGTCATTACCCGTTTTACACCTTGTGATTCTAGCATATTTGCAATCATACGTGCTGAAATAGGTTCACGAGATCTCGCTTTTCGATCTGAGCGTGCATAACCAAAATATGGAATAATAACATTGATTGAATTAGCAGAAGCACGACGAGCTGCGTCAATAAAAATCATTAGCTTCATAAAATTATCATTTACAGGTGCCGTAATTCCTTGAATCACGTAAACATTCCGGCCACGAACAGTATTCTCAATACGCTCATATATTTCTTTATCAGCAAATGTTTTGATATCAATCGGAGCAAGAGGTACATCTAAAATTTTTGAAATTTCGTTTGCCAGTTCGTTATTACTGCCTAGGTTAAACAGCTCATATGCTGGTGTCATAAAGTTCTCCATTCATTATTATACTTATCATTATACTACATGAAAACGATTACATGAAATCAAACGGGGTAATATTTTTCATGCCAATCATTGGATCCACTTCATCAGATTTAATCATTGCTACTGTCAAATAGTTTGTTGATGGTTCACTGATTACTGGCATATCCTCTGAAATAAAATCACTCTTAAAGTCATTTGTATTGTCACTCAATCTCTGTTGCAAAAAAGTAAACCTTTTAGGTACAGCGGCACGCGAAGCACGCTCGAAAGCTGCATACTCTCCCACAAGAATCAATGCTGATTTTGCTCTAGTGATGCCTGTGTAAAGTAAATTCCGATTAAGCATTACACCAAAATTGTTAGTCAACACCATAATCACTAATTGAAATTCATTTCCCTGCGCTTTGTGTACAGTTGTTGCATAAGCTAACGAAAGTTGTTTTAAGTTTTTCTTTGGGTAAGTTAATTCTTTGCCATCAAAATCAACAACTAACCGATCTTCTTTATCATCATTACCCACATCGTGTTTGTACTGAATAGCAGTTATTTTTCCCATATCACCATTGTACACATCACGTTCGCTATCATTCTCTAACTGTAGAACTTTATCGCCTCTTCTAAAAATTGTTGTTCCAAACTGCAAAGTTTTTTGTGTTGGTTTTAATGGATTAAATAAGTTTTGTGCCATTTGATTTAGTGCAGTGACACCTGCGGAAGTCTTATACATCGGTGTCAATATTTGTAAATCATCTTGCGTGTACCCTTTTTTGATAGCTAACCGAACGACTTGTTGCACAGCTTGTGGTACTTGTTCTGCTTTGACCATAAATGATGAGCGGTCTGATTGATTTGTTATAAAATCAGCCGGCAATTCGCCTTGCTTGATATGCGTCGCCAGTTTTGTGATACTACTGCCTCGTCCTTGACGATAGATTACTTGTAATTCAACATGCGGAATATCACCACTAGTTACTAGATCTTCTAGGACATTGCCAGGACCAACAGATGGTAGTTGGTCACTATCACCTACTATAATCACTTTCATGCCATTTGGTACTGCCGAAAACAATTTAGACGTTAATTCAATGTCAAGCATTGATGCTTCATCAATAATCAATAGACCACCAGCAATAGGATTATCAGCATTAAACTCCGGTTCGTCTAAATCAGCAATTCCTAATAAACGGTGAATTGTCGAAGCATCATAACCTGTTACTTCTGTCATTCTTTTAGCCGCACGCCCAGTTGGCGAAGCCATCCGAACTTTGTATTGTTTCAAAAAATCCTTGTTATCATCTGAAAATTTTGCACGATTTTGAACAATTTTTTTCCAAGTTGCAACCATTGTACGAATAATAGTTGTCTTCCCGGTACCAGGCCCACCAGTTAGTAAAAATATTTGTGACTTTAACCCAGCTTTCACCGCATCAATTTGCGTGTCGTCAAGAACCATTTGCCCAGGTGTTACAAAATTTTCATCAATATCATTTGCTGTAATATCTAAAGATGAATGTGTCTGTAATAATCGTTTTAAATTTGTAGCTGTGTTTTTTTCGGCATTATACAAACTTTGAGCATAAAAACGACCATTGTCGTCCACTAAAATATTACTCTGAATCAAATTTTTTACAGCTTGCTTAATTTGCACAACGACTTCATTTCGTTGATCATGTATGGTTTGGGCTGTAGACAACAATAACTGATCATAAGACAAAAACACGTGGCCACTCTGAAATGAGACATTCATCATTGTTGCGTAAACAGCAGCCTGCATACGACGTTTGTCAAATGTTGCAACCCCAATTTTCCGACCAACATCATCCGCTTTTTTAAAACTAATGCCGTCAAATTCGAACACAAGTCGATAGGGGTCTTGTGTCAAAATGTCTTGCGCCTCATTACCATATTGGTCAAATAGTCGGCCAGCAATATCAGCACCAATACCAAATTGATTACTAATTTGAAATAGTCTTTCCAACCCCATGTTCAACTGTAACGTTCGTGCCAATTTTTTTGCTGTTTCTGTTTTGACAATACCATCAAGAATTTTCGCATCATCTAAAATTAAATTAACTGCGTTTAATCCTAAATGATCGACAATTTTTTCAGCAGTCTTTTTTCCAATGCCAGAAAATTGTCCACTAGCAAGATATTTAATTAATCCGTTTTCATCAGGTGGTAATTCATTTTCATAATGATCGACCTTAAATTGCTGTCCATATTTAGGATGACGTACCATAGTACCATAAAATCCATAGACGCTCCCCTCCTGTACATCAGCAAATGTACCGGTTGTAATCATTTCTGGTTCTTGCCAGTCCTCTAAAGTTGATTCTTCAATATGTACCGACAAAATTTTAAAATATGAATCTGTCGATGAAAAAATAACATTTTGCAACGTACCAGTTATTTTATCTAATTGTTTTTCTGGATATGCCATTATATCGTCGTTGAATCATCCTGTCGCTTGTTCAGATAGCTAGTATTATTCCAATCTTCTACAACAAAATTTTCACCATCATTTGTTGATAAAATAGTTGTTGATGTATTACTTAGTCCACCACGTTCACGAATACTCATTCGTGGTTTCTTTAACAGCCCATTGAGTCCAAAAGAAAGCTCCATGCCATGTGAAACGATTAAAATATTGCTTTCTGGAAATTTTTGAGCTATTGCTTTAATAAATCTAACAAAACGTTTTTCAGCTTTTGTATAACCTTCGCCACCAAACTCTTTGCCTTCAAATTGATCTAAATGATTGCGATAATTGTCAAAACTCGCTGGATATCTTTCTTTCACATTCGCAACAAGTTTTCCTTCCCACTCACCCAAACCAACTTCGCCTAAGTTTGAGCGGAGTGACAACTTTGGTTGATACTTCAGTTGCTTAGCAATATTGATTGCAGTAATTCTAGCTCGACGTATAGGTGAAGCATAGATATGTTCAAATTGAATTTCTCTTAAAAACAGTCCTACTTTTTTCATATCTGCATAACTAGAAGGTAACAGCTCTGAATCTCCATTACCACCTTGAAAACGACGTTCAAGATTCCATTCAGTTTGCCCGTGTCTAACAAAATAAAATTTAGTCATGATTTTTCATTTATTCTCCTGTTTTGTTGCAATACATTAAACATCAACAACTTCTAATACACCACGATCAATCAATTCAGCAATAAAGAAATGATAAAGCTCAACGAGCTTAGCCGCATTATTATTTTTAAATATATCAACACGAACAACATCTCCTGCAGATACAGTACTCATTTTAAAACCTGTCAATGTTTCATTAATAGATACTTTCAACTGGATAGAATTGTTCAGTGCTTTTTCAGGTTCTAAAGCACGATGAAGTATATGAACACCAGCCTGATTTGTAATGAAACCTAGATCACCAAGTGTATATTTCTTAACATCATCACTCAGTTTATATGTTTTATCTTTAGGCATTGTAACTGTCTTATTAAAGGCCATTTTGTTTTTTCTCCCTGATTTGTCTAATTAATATTATAACAATTATTACTTTGTAATGCTTCGCTACCAAGTCATTTAAAAAAATTAAATCCATACATTTATTAAAAAAAAGCCATCAATTGATAGCTTTTTAAAAAATTAAAAGTTTTGATTGAAATCCGAACCCTTAGGATGGTTAGGAACACTGATTTTACCATTTATAATTGCCTTTTCAGCTTTTTTAACAGCATCTTTTTGACTTGTTGATAGTTCTGATTTTGTTAAATAAACACCACGGTCATCTAATCCGTAAGCAATTGTTTTGCCACCAGGGAACTTCTTATCTTTATTATATTGATCAGCAATATTTTTAACACCATCCCCAACTGAAGTAATTGAGGAAGCCATTGTTGATGTTACTTTTTTACCATCTTTTGATGTATACGAGCCATCAGCCTTTTGGTCACGGTCGACACCAATAATGTACAGGCGATCTTTTGAATCAGCATCCAACTTTGTATTTTCTGCCTTAGCTTCCGCAAAAGCGCCATTACCAACAAATCCTGCTGCTGCAAATATTGTTCGAATTCCTGATGCGTACATTGCAGATGCAATTGTCTTACCTTTAGCGGAATCAGAGAAAGAATCCGCATATTGCTTTTGAACATTCAAAGAATTATCAGTATCTTTAACACCAGCTTCAAAACCGGCATCAAAAGCATCAATAATATTCCCATGAATTCCACCAATGAATCCGACAGTCTTTTCACCATTTTCCTTAGCTTTTATGGCTGCAGCAACGCCAGCTAAATACGATGACTGCTCTGAACGAAACATAACACTAGCGACATTCTTACGACCCTTAACGATATCATCAACTAGTACAAACTTTTGTTTTGGGTTAAGCTTGGCTGACTTACTAATTGATTGATTTAATGAATAGCCAATTCCGTAGACAATGTCATACTTTTTACTTTTAGTTGCCAAATTAAAATTTTGGCTTAAATCTGATTGGCTTTTGGTATTAAAATAAGTTACTGTAGCATTTTGTCCTGCCTTTAACTTATTTTCTTTAGCATAAGCCTTCGCACCTTCCCAAGCGGATTGATTAAACGAATGATCATCAACACCACCAACATCAAGCACCAAACCAAGTGTCGCATTCTTACTACTATCAGCATTAGCTGATTTATAATTCACTGCCGTATATACACCACCAACAACTACTACAAAAGTTGCTAATCCTGCAAAAATTTTCGTTGATTTATTCATTATATTTTCTCCCGATTTTTGTTGCGATAAAATAGATTGGTTTCTTTGCGCAATTTCTCAAATACTAACAATATTACATTTTACTTGAGAGAAAATAAAAAACAAGGCCAGTTTAAGTCCTTGTTTTTTTAAATACAATTGTTATCAATAATGTCAATTCTTAACCACAAACCTCAAGCCTTTTGGAAAAAAGTTTTTGATTTGACCATTAACATACCGACCCCATCCGGCACCATTCCCATTTGCAACCATTAATACCCAACCTTTTTTTAATTCTATTGTTGTTTGAATAACATCCCCATGAACAAATTTTTGCCAGTCTTCCTCTCCCATGACATAAGTTTGTAATAATTCATCTGGATGTGCGGACAATGCTAAGGCATGAGCAGGTTCAAATCGATTTTTCTTAAATGTTCCTAATTCAAGTCCTAAACGTAATATTTTCATGCCGGTAATATCTGGCGTACCAACCGGTGACAAATATAATCGTTCACCAAATAGCACGTAATCTTGATCGCCTTGAGT
Source organism: Leuconostoc litchii (assembly GCF_008107645.1). Classification (GTDB taxonomy): domain Bacteria; phylum Bacillota; class Bacilli; order Lactobacillales; family Lactobacillaceae; genus Leuconostoc; species Leuconostoc litchii. Next base: position 738,222 of record NZ_SDGY01000001.1, read on the forward strand.
AAAATCAATAAAAGTATCCTCTAAAAATGCTTTCAAAATTCGCTGTTGGTCTCTGCTTAATGGCTTTCTCTCAGGAGACTTTGTAGCCAAATCCAAATTTGGCTCACTATTTCCCGCCTTTACAAGCTTTGCCACAAAATGTCCTTCCCCGTCTAACTTATGTGGCCACAATCTCGCGGCACCTTTTAGTTCATCTTGATTAAAAGATTCACTTTTAGTAGCCCCATTAACAAATTGCGCATCAGCCCATTCAGGACGAGCATCACTAATGTGTGACATTTCTGGCTTTTCAATAGATACTAAATCGAATTCTGGATATGTTGACATTAACCACCTGATAATTTGTTCATCTTCTTCTGGTGCAAAAGTACAAGTCGAATAAACAAATTGCCCCCCTGGGCGCAACATTTTAACAGCTTCGCTAATTATTTCGCGTTGACGAGTCGCATTTTCCTCTGGGTAATTCTCATGCCAATATCCTATCGCATCTTTATCCTTACGGAACATACCTTCTCCAGAGCATGGTGCATCTAACAAAATTTTATCAAAAAAAAGTGGTAGCTTAGCACTTAATTCAGCCGGAGTATGCGAACTAACAATAGCATTTTTAATGCCCATACGTTCAATGTTTTCACTCAAAACTTTTGCACGGTTTAGAAAAATTTCATTCGACCATAGTAAGCCTTTTTGTTGCATAAAAGAAGCAAGATGCGTTGACTTACCACCAGGCGCAGCCGCCAGATCAAGCACACGCTCACCTGGTTCTGGGTGACTAACTTCACCAACAAATTGTGCAGATGGTTCTTGTGAGTAGACTAATCCTGTAACATGATCAATTGAATGTCCGTCAACTAGACCAAAATACCCCCATTGCCCATAAGGTACTTGTCCCTCTTTAGGCGTATCCCTAAGAATAGTTTGGGCTTTTAATGGATTAATACGATAAGCTTTTTTCGCTGGTTTTTCAAAACTCTCTAAAAATGCCTCGAATTCAATGCCAAGAAGTCTTTGATATTTATTTTTAAATTCTAAAGGTAACATTAGTAATTATCCACTTCATCTGAGGTTGGGATTGAAGGAATTGCACCTGGACGTGTAACTGCAATCGCACTTGCAATGTTAGCACGTTGCACAGCTTCTTCTAAATTACTAAAGTCCGGTTCAATAACGCTGGCTAACGTACCAATAAATGTGTCCCCAGCTGCAGTTGTGTCTTGCGCATCAACTTTTTGCGGTTGTGCCCACCATCTTTTCTTGCCGTCGGCAATAAATGAACCAGCGTCACCAAGTGTAATAATACTACGACTAACACCTTTTGCTTGCAGTTCGTCACTAACACGATTCAAAACACCTTCATCGTTGATCACTGTAATCCCAGTTAATAATTGTGCTTCCGTTTCATTAGGCAAAACAATATCAGTCACCGCCATTAATTCAGGTGTTAAATCGTATACAGCTGGCGCTGGATTAAGAATTGTCTGTACGTTGTTTTCTTTAGCAATTTTAAAAGCAGCTAAAATCACCTCAAAAGGTACTTCAAATTGTGCAACCAATACATCTGCTTCAGCAATTAACGCGTGGTTCAAATCACCAACCGTCAATGCCTGATTAGCACCACCATGAAGCAAAATAGTGTTAGCACCACTTTCTTGCAGCATAATGTATGCAGTCCCAGTAGGAACTTCACTATTTGTAGATACTGCATCAACATTGACCCCATTAGTAAGCAAAGTAGCTCGCATAAATTGACCATTAGCATCATTTCCAACAGCCCCAATGAATGATACATTCGCACCTTGCCTAGCAGCAGCTACAGCTTGATTCGCTCCCTTACCACCTGGCGCTGTAGTAACTTCAGTAAGTGCCATCGTTTCACCAACAAGTGGCATACGTGGCATTTTCATAATATTATCGACATTCAAACTGCCGAGTACGACGATTTTTTTAGTCATCATTCCATCCAATATAATAAAATTCTTTTACTAATCATAACATGAATTAACCCTTGTAAATATAGAAAACAATTGTTTCAACAAAATAAAAAGCTAACTATTCACCGTTAGCTTTCCAAACTGATGATTTTTACGATTGTTTTTTGGGCTTAAAATAACGATAAATTGCCTGTGCTGATATTAATAAGAATATAGCGGCAGCCAACATGAGTGTTTTATAAGTTTGATCATGGTAAACCAACATGGCACGTACAATCGCTGTCACACCAATATACAAGAAATTATTGGTAGAAATATGTGCATCTTTAACAAAATATTCACGACCTAATCCTAAAAATTCAAAAAACAAAAAAACAATTAAAATTTGTTCAGCTAATTCGGTAAAATGGCCTGAAATATCTTGAATTGTCAACATTGCTGCCAAACTCCAAATTTCACGTATTAGAAATCCAAATATAACAACGCCAATTAAAATCATCATAATGTTTAAGACATATTCATAATATCCGGCTACTTTTTGATGCCATTCATGTTTCATATTTTTTCCTCCCACAATATTGACAGGTATGGCAATACTTATATCTATATCCAAAGTGTAACATAATCACTAGAAATCAAACAAACTTAACTGATTTTCATCTGGTAATCCATCTAAAACTGAATGTAAGGTCATAAATTCAATGATTGTTTGCGAAACCTTACCACGTTTTTTCAAGTCTTCTTTACTCAAAAATGCCTTTTCCGTACGAGCAGCTACAATCTGTTTAGCAACATTATCACCTAGTCCTGGCAACGAAACAAATGGTGGAATCAAAGTGTCTCCATCAATTACCCATTCTAATGCTTCTGATTTGTTTAAATCAACCATAGCAAAAGTAATATTACGTTCAAGTGCCTCATTAGCCATTTCTAATACCGTTAATAAGTTTTTGTCACCAACAGTAGCATCATTACCGAGTGATCTAAGTTTTTGAATTGCTGTTTTGGTTGCTTCTTTTCCTCGACTCATCGCCACAATGTCAAAAGCATCAGCACGTACCGAAAAGTATGTTGCGTAATATATTGTTGGAAAATAAACCTTGAAATAAGCAATTCGTAGTGCCATAAGAACATATGCAGCAGCGTGAGCACGTGGGAACATATATTTAATTTTTAACATGGATTGAATATACCATTCGGGAATTTTAGCTTCACGCAATTGTTTTTGATATTCTTCGGTGATACCTTTACCCTTACGTACTTTCTCCATAATGTTGAAGGCATCAGCTGCTGGAAATCCCCAGTTAATTAAGTCGGTCATAATTTTATCACGAGTTCCGATAACCGTTCCGATAGTTGCTGTTCCATTCTCAATTAACTCATTCGCGTTACCTAACCAAACATCGGTCCCATGCGATAACCCAGAAATCTGTAATAATTCTGAATATGTATGTGGTTGCGTTTCAACTAACATCCCCCGCACAAAATTGGTTCCAAATTCTGGTAATCCGAGTGTACCTGTATTGGAGAAAATTTGTTCAGGTGTAACACCTAGAGCTTCTGTTGAAGTAAATAAACTCAATACTCCTGGATCATTTGCTGGAATTGATTGCGGGTCAATTCCCGACATATCTTTTAGCGTACGAACCATAGTTGGGTCATCATGACCTAAAATATCCATTTTAAGTAAATTATCATGAATAGAATGATAATCCATATGCGTTGTTTGCCAAAGCGATTTCTGATCATCTGCAGGATATTGAATTGGCGTAAAATCATATACCTCATATTCACGTGGCACAATCAAAATACCGCCCGGATGTTGCCCTGTTGTGCGCTTTACACCTGTCATACCCTGTGCTAATCGCTCAACTTCAGCACTTCGATAGTGTTCTTCATGTTCTCGTTCGTATGCTTTAACATAACCAAAAGCTGTTTTTTCAGCAACAGTAGCAATCGTCCCAGCTCTATAAACATTATGCTCTCCGAACAAAACTTTCATGTAATTGTGAGCAATTGGTTGATAATCACCAGAAAAATTCAAATCAATATCTGGCACTTTATTTCCAGTGAATCCCATAAAAGTCTCGAAAGGAATATTTTGTCCATCGCCAATTAAAAATTCACCTGGATGATTTGGATCTTCTTTTTCTGGTAAATCATATCCTGATTCATACTCTTTCGGATCTACTAATTCAAAATAATCACCGTGTGCAGATCGATAATGTGGTGGAAGCGGATTAACTTCTGTAATACCAGACATAGTCGCTACAAATGATGAACCGACCGATCCACGTGAACCAACTAAATAACCATCTTTAACTGACTTTGCAACAAGTCGTTGGGCGATAATATAGTGAGGCGCAAAACCATTTCCAATAATTGCTTTTAATTCTTGATCAATTCGTGCTTGAATCTCTGCTGGAATTGGATTACCATACCACTCTTTAACCGTACGATAAGTTTTTTCAGTTAATTCATCCGCAGCACTAGGAATGTTTGGTGGATAAGATCCACTTTTTAATGGCTCAATATTTTCTAGCATATTAACAATCAAATGTGTATTATCGATTACCAATTTTTTCGCTAGATCTTTGCCCATAAATGAATAGTCATCTAATAAATCTTGTGTCGTTCTAAAATACAAATCTGGTAGTTCAGTTCTATTTTGCGGATTTCCAGGCTGCGTAGCAATTAAAATACTACGATAGATCTTATCTTCTGGATTAGTATACTTCACATCACTAGTAACAGCAACTGGCTTTTTTAGCTTATCACCAATAGCTACCATATCCTTTAAAATTTCTTGTAGCTTCTGGTTATCCGCAATTAATCCTGATTCTATCATTGGCTGGTAGTTAGCTGTTGGTTGCACTTCAATAAAATCGTAATATGAGGCTTTCTTTTCGGCTTCCTGACGACCCTTTTCGATGAGCGTAATAATGACATCGCCGCCAGTATCACCTGTACCAACAATTAATCCCTCGCGATATTGTTCTAAAATAGACCGTGGAATACGTGGTACTCGTGCAAAAAAATCAATATTTGATCTCGATACTAGTTTATATAGATTCTTTAAGCCAATTGCATTTTGAACCAATAACGTTGCGTGAACTGGACGGCCATGTTTCCAAGCATCCCCATCAGTCATGTGATCATTTAATTCATTATGGCGTGTCAAATTATAACGTTCTTTGGCTTCTTTTACTAACCGCCATGCAATATGTCCGGTAGTTTCAGCATCAAAAATTGCTCGGTGAGCTTGTTCAAGATTAATATTAAATCGTTTGGCTATTGTTCCTAATCTATAAGACTTGTAATCTGGGTACAACCATCTTGTAAGTGGCAAAGTATCAATGACAGCATTTGAGATAATTGGCTCATCATATCTCGCATAGGCTGCGTTCATGAAGCCTACATCAAATGTGACATTATGACCTACCAATACTGCACTGCCACACCATTCACGAAATCGTTTAATGATATTTTCTTCTGTATCCGAATTGGCAACCATTGCATCCGTAATCGATGTCAATTTTGTTGTGAACTCTGATAACGGGAATCCAGGATTAATATATTCAGAAAACTTATCAATCACGTTTCCTAATTGCATTTTGACAGCTGACAATTCGATAATTCGATCGGTCACCGCTGACAATCCAGTTGTCTCTAAATCAAAAGCGACAAAGATCGTATCTTTACCTAACAATTCAGTGTTATCTAAATTAAAGCCAATAGGCTCTCCGTCTTCAACTAAATTGGCTTCCATCCCATAAATCATTTTCAAGTCATTTTTAGCACCTGCTGCTGAAGCTTCAGGGAATCCTTGCACATTTCCTGTATCAGTAACAGCTAGTGCCGTTTGACCCCAACTTTTTGCCAATTTTGCTACACCTGAGAAATTTGTCACAGCATCCATTGAAGACATATTGGTATGTGCATGCAACTCAATGTGCTTTTCTTCACCTTGATAGGTTTCTTGACGATTAGCATGATCTACAACTTGCAAATCATAAATATTCATCACTAATTCACGAGCATACTGATCTTCTTGAATATTACCACTCAAACGAACCCACAATCCAGCTTTTAAATTTTCAAAAACTGCTTCATCATTTTCATTATTTGAAAATTTCTTTGCAGAAATTGAGCTTGAATAGTCTGTTAATTTTAGTGTGAGTAGTTTACGCCCAGAGCGCAATTCTCTAGTTTCTTCAGCAAAAATATAACCTTCTATTACAACACGATTTTCTTCACTATCAATGCTATCTAATCTTGTAATTTCGGCATCAGCAGCAATTTTTCTACCTAAAACTAACGGCACACCCTCACTAGATGTTTTAGGCTTTGATTGTTCATTAGCCACTATGGCTTTTTGTAAATCTTCACGTGCCTTTGCATGATGTTGTGCCACATTATCTTGTATTTCTTGTTCTAATTGTTCATCAAGCTTGGGGGTAAGTTCAATCTGTAAAAAACCAAACCTATGATATACGTCCGTAATTGACGAAATAACTTCAGCAGATAAAGCTCTATATAACATTTCTGCCCCCACAGCAACATCAAACTGATTATTACCATTTTCTTTTAGGACAGTATTACTAACCAATTGTTGTTTTGTTGCATGGTTTAGGTTTGATTCTTGTAAAGCCAAATGCCAGTATGTGTTAACAATTTCTTCATTAACATGCTGAACTGACGTCGTAATATCAAGCTGAGTTGCCGCAACATTAGTAAAAGCTTTTTTCAAATACTGATTAAACTGCAAATAAACATTGACAGGCAATATGTTTTGAATTTCTATATGAAATAACCAGATTCTTTGGCTAACTGAGACATCTACCTGTAACAAGCTACCATTGTGAAAGTATTTATATAGCTCATCTGGTAATTGAATTTGACTAATCAAATGTTGCAATTGTTCTTGTTGGGTTAATTTCATTTTATCCTCTATATTGAGTAAAAAAGCCGATGGATTATCGGCTAATTAAAAATAGTTATTTTTCTGACGCATTTAATAAGACTGAAACAGAATCAACCACTTCGCTAACTCGCATTTCAATATTTGTGTTACTTGCCCGAACCTTAACCTCTACCACATCTTCATTAGCTTTCTTACCAACTGTAATACGAATTGGTAAACCAAGCAAATCAGCATCAGCGAATTTAACACCAGCGCGCTCTTTACGATCATCAACCAAGACTTCCATCCCCTGAGCCACTAACAATGTTTCTAGTTGTTCTGCAACGCGAGCTTGATCTTCATCTTTCATATTAATTGGTACGATATGAACATCAAAAGGTGCAACACTGGCTGGCCATACCAGACCATCTTCATCTGCTCTTTGTTCAGCAATAGCACTTAGTAAGCGTGAAACACCGATACCATATGAACCCATAATAACATCAGTTTGGCGACCATTGTTATCCAAAACTTGCGCACCTAACGTCTTAGAATATCGTGTACCTAATTTAAAGATGTGTCCAATTTCGATTCCTGAGGTAAATTGTAATTTACCTTTACCATCAACAGCTAAGTCACCTTCATGGACTACACGGAAATCATTAATATTCTCTGCAGGTAGTTTAACATCGCGATTCCAATTAATATTTACGTAATGCTGGCCATCTTCATTAGCGCCTGCAGCAAAATTTGCCAAATCAGCTGCTCGTTCATCAACTAATAATTTAATATTTTCTGGTAACCCTACTGGACCCAAAGAACCAAAACCAGCTCCTACAACTTTACGAACAGCGTCTTCGTCAGCCATAACTAATGAATCTACGTGTAAATAATTTTGTACTTTAACTTCGTTAATTTCAAAATCACCAGTTGTTATGACAGCAACTAACTCTTCGTCAGCCAAAAACATAATTGTTTTAACCAATTGATTTCGAGGCTTGTCCAAAAATACAGCTACATCATCAATTGTTTTTTCATTTGGGGTAGCAATTTTTTTAAGGTCTAATTGTGCTGCTTTTGATGGCTGACGTTCATAGAAGTCTTTAGCCATTTCCAAATTAGCTGCATAATCCGTGGCATCAGAATAAGCAATTGTGTCTTCACCTGCAGCAGCAGGCGCAGAAAACTCTTTTGAATCAGATCCCCCCATGGCTCCTGCATCACCAACTATTGCTCGATACTGAAGTCCCAGACGATTAAAGATATTAATATATGCTTCTTCCATATTATGAAAAGCTTCATCAAGCCCTTCTTGATCGGCACTAAATGAATAAGCATCTTTCATGATGAATTCACGTGTTCGAAGCAGTCCAAAACGTGGTCGATTTTCATCTCTGAATTTAGCCTGAATTTGATAAACTGTGAGCGGTAACTTCTTATAAGACTTAATTTCATCAGCAATTAATTGCGTAAATGTTTCCTCATGAGTAGGGCCTAAAATGAAATCACGTTCTTGTCGATTTTTAAGCTTATATAATGCTGGTCCGTATGTCTCATAACGACCTGAACGTTGCCATAACTCAGCTGGCAATACTTCCGGCACCAGCATTTCATTGGCATCAATTTTGCTCATTTCTTCGCGAATAATAGCCTCTATTTTGTTCAACACTCGCTTAGCTAATGGTAAATATGAAAACATACCTGCTGCAATAGGACGAATGTAACCAGCTTTTAGCAACAACTGATGACTCTTGACTTCAGCTTCTGCAGGAATATCCCGTAAAGTTGGCATTAATAATTTCGATTGTTTCATAAAATCCCCTTATTATTTTTCTCAATTATGTACGGTGCAAAAAGCACCTATTATCTTAGAATATCGTTGACAGTGACTGCAATCATTAAAATAATCATGAATACTGCACCAACAACCGTTACGCCGCTCTCGAATGATTGTGGTAAAGGACGTCTTAATATTGCCTCTAACAAGTTCAAAATAATTTTACCACCATCTAATGCTGGAATTGGAATTAAATTCATAATTCCTAAATTCACTGATAACATCGCCATAAATACTAAAATGTTTAAAAAACCTGTTTTAGCTACAGAAGATGTTGTCTTGGCAATTGATACAGGCCCACCAAGTTTGTCAAGGCTAAATCCACCTGTAAACAAATGTGTCAAAGCATACCATATTCTCCCAACGGTAGCACCCGTATTAATCAAACCATATTTCAAACGAGAAAGTATGTCTGTATGTGTTAATTCCACAATCCCAATTTGGTTCGTCTTTACACCATTTATTTTAACAGTTTTTGGTGTTACTTCAACTTGTTTTTTATTACCATCACGCAGTATGCTAACTATCAGTTGCTTTTCATTTGAACTACTAATTTCATTAGCGACTTTATTCCATGTTCCTGTTGTTACGCCATTAATCGCTGTAATTTTATCACCGGATTTCAAACCGGCACGCTCAGCTGGCATATTTTTTTGAACAGTTCCAACAACTGGCTCATTTAAACTCACGCTAGAGATTGTCAGTCCTAATCCAGAAAAAACAATCAGTGCTAGTAGGAAATTCATTATCGGACCAGCAATATTAATCAATATACGTTTCCAGACCACTGTGCTCTGTAACCATACATCACGCGGTGCAACTTGAACTTCAACACCATTTTCTTCGATGATAGTAGCATCGTGATGAACACTAATTATTGTCATTTCCGACTCATTATTCAAGTATCCTGTCAGTGTCAAAGCATCAGTTAGATCAAATGAATCAACTTGAAATGGCAAACCAATACCTGCTTCATCGACTCGCGTATCTAATTTTGTAACTTTACCTTGAGCATCTAATGTTAATCTTAAGCGTTGCCCTGCGTCCAAATCTGGCTCTTCATCCATACCAGCCATACGTACATAACCACCCACAGGCAATATTCGTATAGTATAAGCGGTATGATTACGATTCCAACTTAATAATTTTGGCCCCATTCCTATTGCAAACTCACGAACCAACACACCTGATTTTTTTGCAACAATAAAATGTCCGAACTCATGTACAGTGACAATCACACCAAACACAAATAAAAAAGCAATAATTGATGTAATATTCATAACATTTTCACCCACTTGATTTGATTCAAATTATATTTTATCAAATCATTTCTTTTAGTTTAATATGCCTAACACAGCCATCATAGGCATAACAATTAACATTGAATCAAAACGATCTAATATACCACCATGTCCTGGTAAAATGTTTCCTGAGTCTTTTACACCATAGTGTCTCTTCAAACCTGATTCTATTAAATCACCCAATTGACCAGCTATCGACAAAATAACAGTAAATACCAGTAACTCAATAAAACTATATGCTGGTAACCAATGGAAAATAGTAAATAATGCTGGTACAAGGATAACCGCTACCACACTACCGCCGACAGAGCCTTCCCAAGTCTTGTTAGGACTAATCTTAGGTGCTAGCTTTGTTTTTCCGATAGCACGTCCAACCATATATGCACCTGAATCAGTAATCCAAACAATTAGCATACCAAACATAACAGTGGCTAAATTCTTGTTATCAGCTTGAAAAAAGTAGTGGAACCCTGTTCCAACATACACGATAGCCAATGCCAATGTACCGGCATCATCAAAATTAAAATGATTACGGCTCAATACCGTATGCAATAATAACAGGAATACAATAATATAAAAAATTACGTTTGAATTAATTTGGAATGGCATGCTATTCCAAACATCTTTGGGTAAAGTAATGACAATAACACCCAAGAAACTGAGTAGCGCTTCCGCAGAGATAAAAAAACGATGCTTCATGCGTAATATTTCACTGATACCGACAACTGCCATCACAACTGTTAATACTAAAAGAGGTATATCACCAATAATCAATAGTGGTACAAATATAATCAAAGCAACAATTGCCGTAATAACACGTGTTTTCATTAAATTTACTTCTCACTTTCATCTTTGAGACCGCCAAACCGACGATCTCGTTTAGTATAAGATTGAACAGCCAACAACAAATCATCTGCAGAGTAGTCTGGCCAAAGAACATCTGTAAAATATAATTCAGAATAAGCTGCCTGATATGGTAAAAAGTTACTTAATCTTAATTCTCCAGACGTACGAATCATTAAGTCTGGCGCAGCCAAATCACCTAAATGGGCCGTTTGTAGAGCTGTAGCAAAAGTCGTGGAATTAATATCAGCTATGTTAATTTGCCCCTTTTCAACTGCTTCAGCTATTACTTTGGTAGCATTAACAATTTCAACCTGTCCACCATAGTTCATAGCAAAATTTAATATCATACCTGTCCCACCGGCTGTTTGTTCTACAGCCTGCAAAACCGCATTTCGTGTGGCATTAGGAAGTGCTTCGATATTACCAGTAATGGCAACACGGATATTATTTTTAATTAAATCTGGGACAAAATCATTGAAAAAATTAATAGGTAATTGCATTAAAAAATTGACTTCATCACTAGGTCGAGACCAATTTTCAGTTGAAAAAGCGTACAATGTTAACACTTTAACACCTAATTCACTCGCAGAAGAGGAAATGCGTTTTACAGTATTCATCCCTGCTTTATGGCCAGCAGCACGTGGCATCATACGTTTTTTCGCCCAACGGCCATTACCATCCATAATAATTGCTATGTGTTGCGGAATTTTTAGTTGAGCATCATCAATAACGATACTCTCTTTTGTTTTAAAAAGCGCCAAAACGCTCCTCCTTCGTATGCAATGTTTTTTGCACAATGGTATCTAGTACATTTTACCAGAATGAAACGCTTCACACAAAAAAATTCGATAAGAATATTCCTACCGAATCCCTTATTGTCACTGCACCGTAACACTTTTAGCTAAGTTTCTTGGACGATCAACATCTAGTCCTCGATCCAGCGTAGCGTAATATGCTATTAATTGAGCCGGAATGACTTCTAATAATGGCATGAGTAATTCGTTAACTTCTGGCAAAATATAAGCATCTCCTGCTTTTGACAATGCTTTCGTTGACAATACAATTGTGTTCGCACCTCGAGCAGCAACTTGTGCAATTTCTCCACGAACTAAACCAGCAGTTCTGGCTTGCGTAAGTAATGCAAAAACAGGTGTGCCATCTTCAATCAATGAAATAGTACCATGTTTTAACTCTCCAGCAGCAAAGCCTTCTGTTTGTACATAAGAAATTTCTTTCAATTTTAATGCTGCTTCAACTGCCACAGCAGCATCTAATCCACGTCCAATATAAAATGCTGAACGCTGACCAGATAACGATTGCTCTGCTATAGCCTTAAAGTCTTCTTTTTGATCGGAAATCACTTGCATTTCAACAGCTACTTTAGCCAATTCAAGCTTCAAATCTAATCCTGATTGGCCAATTGCATGCGCCAAGATAGCTTCCACACTAATTTGTGCTGTATATGCTTTTGTTGAAGCAACTGCTATTTCAGGACCCGCAAGTAATGGTAAAGCAAAATTAGCCTCTCGAGTTAATGTTGAGTTCATCACATTAGCAATGGTTAATGTTGGATAACCTTGCTTCATGATATTATCTAAAACTTCACGAGAATCCGCTGTTTCACCAGACTGACTAAGGAAGATAAAGAATGGTTTTTTGCTTAACAGCGGTTGATCATAGGCAAACTCTGAGGCAATATGAACTTCGGTTGGTAAATTAGCCCACTGTTCAAAATAACGCTTGCCAACCAAGCCCGCATGATAAGATGTACCAGCAGCCACAATATATAGACGATCTGCTGCTCTCATTGCATCAATGATTTGCGGATCAATATTTCGAATGTTGTTCTCGTCATCAAAATAATGCTGTGAAAGTGTACGTGTTACAATTGCTTGTTCATCAACCTCCTTTAACATATAGTAAGGATAGACACCTTTATCAGTTTCAGAAGCATCAATATCTAAATGGAATGGTAAGCGAGTGATTTGTTGGCCTTCTGCATTAAATAATGTCACTTGGTCTTTTTTAATAATAGCAACTTCATCATCCATTAATTCAATAAAATCATGTGTAACATCAAGCATAGCAGCTGCATCAGAAGTAACAACATTTCCTTGTTCAGAAACGCCAATTAACAAAGGACTCTTCTTTTTTGCTGTATACATTACACCTGGCGTTTGACGATCCATCAACAAGAATGCGTAAGCTGAATTTCCATCTAGCAAACTAATCATTTTTTTAAAAGCATCAACTGCCTCTAAGTGTTCTTCTTTAGAAAATTTATCAATCAATTGTACGGCAACTTCTGTATCAGTCTCAGAATGAAGTTCAATGTCTTGCAAATAAGTATCACGTAACACGTCATAGTTTTCAATCACGCCATTGTGAGCTAAATAAAAACGACCATCAGTTGAAGCATGTGGATGAGCATTTTCAACAGATACACCACCATGAGTCGCCCAACGTGTATGTGCAATTCCAGATGTACCCTTGATATTCGTTCCTACCGTCGCACGTTCTAAATCAGCGACACGCCCAGTTTCTTTAACTAAGTAATCTCCTTGATCACCATCATTAACATAAACACCAGCTGAATCATAACCTCGATATTCTAACTTTTCTAATCCTTTTAATAATGTTGGTAGTACCTGATTAAAACTAGTAAACCCTACAATTCCGCACATTTATATAGCCCTACTTTCAAAAATGGTTTATTTTATAATATCATTAACAAGTGCTATTTTACACAGACAAAAAGACATTGTCAAACATTTAAATCATATTGGTATACCTCATTTATAAAAATTGGTACAACACTTTTCATCAGAATAGCTACCCTAACTTATGTGACTTTGTGGTATCATATAAAAAAATTGAAGGTGAGACAAATTGTGACAAAAATAGTTAGCTGGCATATCAAAAATGCTAAAGTCCTAGATGTATTTAACTTAAAATTTGAAGATACAGAATTATGGATTGAAAATGACAAAATACTATATCGTGGTACAAGGAACGACTTAACAGCCATCAATACTTTTGATGCTGGTGGGCGCTACATTGCACCGGGGTTAATTGATTCGCATTTACATATTGAGAGCTCGCTGCTGACACCGAGCGAATTTGGAAAATTAGTATTGTCGCATGGTATTACCAGAATATTTGCTGACCCACATGAAATTGCTAGTGTTGCTGGCGTATCAGGCATTCAGTATATGTTGGAAGATGCCAAGCAAACGCCATTGCACATTCACTATATGTTGCCTTCCTCCGTGCCAGCAACCCCATTTGAGCATGCTGGTGCCACACTACATGCAGATGCCTTGAAGCCATTCTACAGCATACCTGAAATTAATGGTTTAGCAGAAGTCATGGATTTTCCTGCAGTTGCAAATGCTGATCCAGATATGTTACAAAAAATCAAAGATGCTAAAGAAGCTAACAGGCATGTTGATGGACATGCCGCTGGTCTATCTTCTGAACAACTTGCCATCTATCGAAAAGTTGGCATTGACACTGACCATGAAAGCGAAACAGCTAAGGAAGCACTAGAACGTTTAAATGCTGGATTTTCAGTTTTTGTACGGGAAGGGACTGTCGAACGTGATGAAAAAGCTATTCTGCCCGCAATCACTTTAGCTAATCATGACCACTTTTCCTTTGCAACTGATGACAAAACAGCTAGCGATATTCAAGATGAAGGTTCTATTGATTATAGTGTTAATCTTGCTATAGAAAATGGTATGGATCCAGCAATTGCTTTGAAACTAGCTACATATAACGCCGCACAAGCACACAAATTACAAAACATCGGTGCGTTAGCAGATGGCTTTGTCGCTGATTTAATTGTTTTTGAAGACCTCAATCACTTTAAAGTAGACAAGGTTATGGTAGATGGACAATGGTATCAAGACAATCATTCCACGGTAACACCACTAGCCAACCAATCTTTAAATTTCACATTAAGTCAGTCAGATATTAACTTACGCTTAGCTTCTAATCGACCAGCTCATATCATTAACATTACGCCACATCATATTACGACAGAACACACGATTGAAAACGTGCCAATTATTGATGGTCAATTCGTGCCAAATACCTCATTTGCAAAAATCGTTGTAGCAGAACGTTATCATAATCTTGGCCATGGTGTCGGTATCATCAAAGGCTTTAATTTGCAATCGGGAGCAATCGCTTCAACTATCGCTCATGACTCACATAATGTTATCATAGCAGGTGTCGACGATGAAGATATGATTTTGGCAGCAAATACACTTCATGAAATCGGTGGTGGACAAGTTGTCGTCAACCAAGGGAAAGTAACAACATTACCACTACCGATAGGTGGTCTAATGTCTGACCAACCTTTTGAAAAAGTTATCACAACAAATAACCAATTAAGAGAAGCTTTCTCTGAAATTAGCGATGTACCATTTGATCCATTCTTAACTTTATCTTTTATGGCGCTTCCAGTAATTCCGAGTTTGAAAATTACCGATCAAGGGTTATTCGACTTTGAACAGTTTAGTTTTATCAACATACAGGATTAATAAACTATGAAATCATTAAGCATATCACCAGAAAAATTATTAACATTAATCATTGGCAAACCTATTAATTTAGAAACCTCATTTAGGGGTCAATTATTGTTGTCTTCTATAAAAAATCAGGAAACTAATCTACCTTCTGAAATGGCAGGTGCAATTGCTGAAATTGATCATAACGGCCAAGTCAACTTTGTTAGTCTCGTTCACCCCTTTGCTATCAACCATCACGAAACCTTATTTGATATTGAAGACAATAGAATACATCGTGAACCATATAATTGGTTTGGGCCACAAGCATTAGTAATTGAGAAAAAAATGAAAGATTTTGCTCATCATTATGATGGACCCGTAACAGATGACGGTGCGATTCCACGTCAATATATTCCAGATAATATTGCTGAACCCATTATTCTATCAGATAAATATTGGCAAGATTATGCACAATTTGTCAATGACCCTGATGGTAGTTTTGCAAAACAAATCAAACCAATGTTTAATATTAAGTAAATAAAAAAGAGTACTTAGGTACTCTTTTTTTATGCGCCCATAAAATGAGAAATAAATAGTTGCGCAATATTAAAATAAATCAGGACTGATGTTAAATCCGACAAGGTTGTGATGAACGGTCCACTAGCTACTGCCGGATCCATACCTATTTTATCAATAAAAACAGGAATTAAATAACCAGCTAAATTAGCAACCATAATTGCAATTGACATCGCAATACCAACAGCAAGACCAAGTTGATAATTTTGTTTCCAGAAAGTGACAATAAGAAAAACAGAAAAACCAGTAGCTATGCCTACTAAGAAACCAGCTAAGATTTCACTTAGAAAGTTTTTAATCGCACTGTTTTCAGTCCCAACAGCCAAACGTCGTACTGCTAAAGCCAATGCTTGTGTTCCAGCATTACCAGCAGTTCCAGTAATAAGAGAAATAAAAACAGCAAGAATAGAAGCCTTTCGAACCAAGCCATCAAAAGAGCTAATTAATGTTGCAGTAGACATTCCCAACAAAAGTAAAGCAATTAACCATGGAATACGTTTTATCGCTGAGTGCCATGCTGTATCATCAGTTTGGCTAACGTTAACGGCAGCCAGTCCAGAATAATCTTCGACAGCCTCTTCATCAATGACATCGACAATATCATCAACTGTAATAACACCCAATAAGCGATCATTATCATCAGTTACGGGAATAGAAATAAAATTATAATCTGCCACGATTTGTGCGACATCCTGCTGATCATCTCCTGCTTTTACACTAATAATACGATCTTTGGTAATTTGTGAAACTAGCATATCATCAGGATGTGTTAATAAATCACGAAGAGAAATAACACCAATTAGTCTTTCTTGCTTATCTAATACATACACATAGTTAATGGCTTCCGCTTCTAAAGCTTGTTGTTTCACTAGCCGCATGACTTCATCAACACGTAAATCTTCTTCAACCGCAAGATATTCGATTGACATCAAGGATCCAGCCGTTTGTTCTTCATAATTAATAAGTTTACGAATATCTTCGGCTTCACCTTTGGGCATTAAACTTAAGTACGTAGCCACTAGACGAGTTGGCATTTTTTGTAAAATATCTACCTCGTTATCGGCATACATATCTCGTAAGATTTGAACGGCTTTTTGTGGTGGCATTTCTTGCAAAAGATCATCAATGTCATCTTCGTCAGCATCAATATTATCAAAAACAGTTGCTAGTGTGTCATTATCAAGCAAACGCCATGCTACTGCACGTAATTGCTCTGGTAAATCAATATAAACCTGTCCCATTTCATAATCATGCAGGGATTTAAATGACGTCACAAAACTATCATCTTGTCCTGAATGAAGTAAATCGGATAGATGATCAATATTTTGATGTAATTGTTCTGACTTTTCTTCCACTTCTCTACTCTACATCTTTCAAAATTTTCAAATCATCAGGCAACGATGTATTGAATTCACGATATTCTTCAATAAAAGGATCGTAAAATTTCATGTGATATGCATGCAATGCCTGTCTTTTCAGGCCATAACTTGCCGGACCACCATAAAGCGTATCCCCAACCAATGGATGCCCAATATTAGCAAAATGGACACGAATTTGGTGTGTTCTTCCCGTATGTAATTGTACCTTTACACGGGTCATATTTTGAATATCGTTTTCATAACGCTGTTCAACCCAATATTCTGTCCGAGACTTTTTCCCATCATTTCGAACTTCTCTTTTAATAAAATCACCGTCCATGCGACCTATCGGTGCATTAATGTCAGCATGATCTTCCGTTAGTATACCTGAAGGATATGCTAGATAAAATTTCTCAACAGTGTGTTCTTGTAACTGTTGATCTAAAACGGCATGAGCAAAACGATGCTTCGCTAATAAAACAATGCCTGATGTATCACGATCTAAACGGGTCACCACATGGGGAACCAAATCCTCAGCTTTAATCGTTTCAAGATGACCTTTTACTTGATTAACCAAAGTATGCAATCGGTCTGCATGACCAGGAACTGTTGTTACACCATAAGGTTTATCAACAACTAACCAATGCTCATTTTCAAATATGATGTTCAGTGGATTATAGTCTGGTGCAACCAAATCATTACTTTCCTCAGTAGGCATAATGATAGTTACTAAATCCCCATTTTTTAAATAATCAGATGTATAAACTGGCTTCTGATTAACCAAAATAGCCCCACCGTTGTGTTTCATTTGGCTGAACATTCTATGCGAGACACCATGACCCTGCAAAAAAGTACGCACTTTGCGCTGTTCATTTCCATTATATTTCCAAGTAAATTTCATAAGTTAAATTATTCATTCTTAGCGCACTAATTGAAACGTAGGTGCTATTACTAAATTCCTCTCAAATTTATGTAGACAATTTCTTTTTAAACAACAGTTGTTTTATTCAATCTCGCTGATAAAGGCATTTTGCACTCGTCTCCAAAAATCAACATGCCTATATTGCGCAAAATGTACGCGCTTTTGTGAAACTTTAAAACGTAGTTCTGCGATATTTTGCCCCTTTATCTCTTCTTGATCATACATGACCAAGAAATGGTTACTTTTGGGTCTCATGATAATTTCTTGATCTTGAGGCACAATCAAAGGTGACCCTAATGTTCGGAATACACGATTATTTATTGAAGCAATTTCAGACATTTGTATAGCTGGCAAACTTGGGTGTAATACCGCACCACCATTAGCTTTGTTGTAGGCAGTCGAACCGGTAGGCGTGGCTACCGCAATGCCATCTCCACGAAAACGTTCAAAAGGTTGGCCGCCAAGATATATATCAGCAACCAATGTCCCTATAGGTTGTTTAATGACTGCCTCATTCAATGCTAAAAACTTATAAGCTTCGCCGCTTGTTCTGACCACAGTCAACTCTAATAATGGATAACTAACTTTTTGACCATTATCATGCAATAAACTATCGACAAACTGATTGACTTCGTCACTCAGCCAATCAGTATAAAACCCTAAGTGACCTGTATGTAAGCCTACAAAGCGAATATTTTCGATTTGATCAACATATTTTTGAAAAGCACCCAAAAGCGTGCCATCTCCGCCAACAGAAACGACAATATCTGGATTACTATTATCAATAATGACATTATTTTTTTTCATTGCTAACACTAAATTATTAGCAATGTTCACACTTTGTTCGGCCTGATTATTGAAAATTGCGATTTTCATTCTATTGCTCTTATTTCACTCAGTTCTTGATCTAAAGCAAACGTTGACTCAGATAATTTTGTTAGTCGATCAGCTAAATCTTCATTTAACTCGCCATGTTTGTAGCGTAAATCATGTTCAATCGTAGCCCAGAAATTCATAGCCATCGTGCGAACTTGAATCTCGGCCAATATTTTTTGTTCTCCAGTGTACATTTGCACTGGATACTCAATAACAAGATGGTATGATCTATACCCCGATGGCTTTGCATTGCTAACATAGTCACGTTCTTCCAAGATTTGGAAGTCTGTTCGTTGGCGCAACAAATCAACTACGGTATAAATATCTTCGACATATTTTGTCATAATGCGAACGCCAGCGATATCTTGTAAATCAAGTGCCAATCGACTTTCATCTAGATGGCGTCGAACAATTTTTTCTTCAATAGAAGCGCGAGATTTGACACGACCAGTAACAAATTCTATTGAGGAATCTTCTCCAGTTTTTTCATATTGTTGACGTAGGCCGCGAAACTTTACTTTAAGTTCTGAGACGGTTTGAATATATGGTATAAAAAATTGTTCCCAATCCATACTGTCGTCCTTTTTAATATTTTTTAATTACTACTATTCTATTTTAACATATTTATGAGCTTATCATTTGTCAACTGCCCACTTGACGACTATACTAATATTTTGTATATTAAATTAAGTTTATAATTCAGGAGATTTCCCATGCTTTCCATATATCACTTCGATACCCCATTATCCGATAACTGCTTACTGACTGAACAGTATTTACAAAATATTAGTGAAAAAATTGAGCGGTCACATCATTTATTTTTTGTCCCAATCATTAGTGAATCAATGATGAATATAATCAAAGAATCTATTGTTCTTTCGGAACCATGTGTCGATAAGCCAGAGGACAAAATAACTTTGGTCTATCGGTTAATTTTAGATTTCAAAGCTGCCCAAATTGAAGGAAATAAAAAAGCCAGAGCCTTACTTATTGAGCTTCAAAAGTCATTATTAACTGATAAAAAATCGTACTCTCTTGATTTAGTCACTGATGTCGCAAAAATGGTAAATCTGAACATACAAGACTTTTTGTATAATCGAAATTCGTCGGAGACGGTCCAATCAATTTTAGATGATCAACAATTAGCTCATGATATGTTAACAAAAATTCAACCTACTGTGGCAATTGACGATGCATTCATTTTGAATACACAAATCCTGACTAATTTTTCTGTTGATGATTTGTTGCCTGCATTTTTACCACATATCGATAATCATAAAACGCAAACAAAAACTGTTGAATCATCAGTTAATCTAGCATAACTAAATAAAAAAAACTGCTAAGAATTAGACTTAGCAGTTTTTTATTTATAATTAAACAGCCTCCCGAGCTAAACTAGCGGCACCAATTACACCAGCATCATTACCTAATTCAGCCAACTTAACACGTGTAGAATTCCGTACGGTTGGGAAAGCAAACTTATTCCAGTGTTCTTCAACACGAGCCCGTAAGAACTCACCTGCTGCTGCAACGCCACCGCCAATAACTACAGCAGATGGATTTAAAATATTCGACATAGTGGCTGTAGCATAACCAAGGTAGTAAGCTACCTTATCCACTACTTTATTAGCCAAGAAATCACCTTGCTTAGCTAAATCAAAAACAATTTTGGATGTAACTTCTTCACCATCATCAATCATTTTTTTCAATTTAGAACTACCAACATATTCTTCAGCAATGTTTTGTGCTAGATGAACCACGCCAGTAGCAGAAGCATATTGCTCTAAGCAACCTCGATTACCACATGTACATAGATAACCATCAGGTTCAACAATCATATGCCCAACTTCACCACCAGCACCAACTGTACCATGGATTAACTTGCCATTTGCTAGTAATCCACCACCAACACCTGTTCCTAAAGTAATGAATGAAACTTCGTCATCATTATTTCCAGCGCCCTTCCAAGCTTCACCGAGAGCAGCAGAATTGGCATCATTATCAATTGTTAGTGTGAATCCTGTTCCGGCTTCAATATCCGCTTTGACAGGTTGTTCTGTTTTCCAATTTAAATTAAATGCACCAGTTACTGTTCCGGCTTCTCGATCAACAGTCCCAGGTGTTCCCATACCAATACCAATAATACGTTCTTTGTCCAATTGGTACAAATCTAAATGATGATTAATTGATTCAATAATATCTGGCACAATATGTGTTCCATCATCTAATATGTTTGTTTTAATTGACCACTTTTGTTGAATTTCGCCTTGATCAGTCAAAATTGCAAACTTGATGGTTGTACCACCAAGATCGACACCAATGAGTTTATCTTTTGCCATGATTTATAAAAATGCAAAGCGTGGAAAATAGAAAGCAACAATTTATATCTATTCGTTGCCTAGCGCTAAGCACATACCCTCCATAAAATTTATTACCTATTCATTTTAACAGAAAGTGCTTACATAATGCAAGCGTTTTCATCATTTTCAGTATTTGTTTTCAATCACTCGGATTTTTTAGTTCTATAGCATGTTCACGTGACAAAATTAATTTGATAGTTGCATAATTTTTAACATCTAGGATATCAGATTTTCGAAGATTATCTACCTCTAACGCTGCTAATTCAATGTCCCAAAGGCGTTTTCCTACATGAATATAAATTCCAAATTCTTTTAAATACTGCAATACATCATAAAATGTTGTCATACCAACACCCCTACCCAAAAAGTTAAAATAATAAGTACTATGGTTATCAGTCCCATCCCTAAGCGAACTGAAACAGCATACTTTCCACTTAGGCCGTAAAAACCAAACATCACTGCAAACATCATACCACCTACCAGACCGCCAATGTGTCCCCAAATATCAATATCTGTTGATGAAAATCCCGTCACCAAATTTAAGATAACAAAAAGGACTAACATAGTGCCTATAGATTTAACCTGAGGATCTTCTTTAAAACGAATGGCATATAAAATCATACCACCAAACATCGCAAATAAAGCCGTTGAAGCCCCAACTGAAATGGTTTCTGGAGCCAACAAGTATGAAAAAATATTGCCAACCACACCACCAAAGAAATATAATCCGAAGAATTTAATACTACCAAATGCTCTTTCAACAAGTGGTCCAATAAACCACAAAGTAATCATATTAGTAATGATGTGTAAAAAACCAGCATGAAGAAATATTGGTGTCACTAGGCGCCAATACTCGTTCTTTAATTCAATGTAAGGTCCCCATTTTGCACCCATACCAATCAAAAATGCGCTATTTTCAATATTGCCACGACTTAAAATGAATTCCACTAGAAATATAAAGATAGTGACCAAAAATATAACTGTTGTAACAGGTGCGTTTTGATATTGTTTTTTTAATGCATTCATAGTTTTATTTTAACAGATTGTGCCTCTAATTTGTTTTCATCATATCTTCCGTTACTTATTTTTGTATGCTTTTCTGAATTAGAGATTTTATTGTTTCTTTTGTATCTGGTGTCATTTTTTTTATAGCAAATGAAGTCGCCCAAATATCGCCATTATCTAAATTTGCAACATCATTAAATCCTATTGTGGAATATCTTGCCTTGAATTTTGTTGCTGGTTGAAAGAAAAAAATAACTTTTCCATCTTTATTAGCATAAGCTGGCATTGAATACCACGTTTTTGGTTGCAATTCAGGAGCTATTTTTTGAACAAGATGATGAATTTCCATGGCAATTAGCGATTCATCATCAGTCATTTCAGAAATTTTTTCCAAAACATCTGCTTCCGTATTTTTAGCTTTTCTCAGCTCTTGGGCACGTTCACGCATCGCCTCACGTTCAAAGTCAGAAAAAACTTTTTTATTATTCATTTTGTCCAATCTCCAGTCATTTGTTTTTTTACTTTACAATAAGTGATAAATAAACACAACAAATATGACTGAAAATATTCAAAATAAGGACAAATGCACTAGAAAAAGCATTCGGAAAGTCGAATGCTTTTTCTCAACGACGATCTTTTAACCGCTGTTGCATCAAATATTGATATCGTGTATACCAAACGTCAACATATCCTTGAGAGAATGGCCCAGATCCTTCATTTATCCAATCAACTAAAATTTTGACATGCGCTTTCAAAATTTTATCAATTTCAGGCGGGTAATGCCACTTTTTACTATGAGCAGCATACTCATCTGCATCTAGCAAATGTTTAACACCATCGGGAAAAACTTTGATATCTAAATCGTAATCAATATACTTTAATGCCTCTTTATCTAACACATAAGGAGAAGCCAAGTTACAATAATACGACACACCATTATCACGAATCATCGCGATAATATTAAACCAATATTTCTTATGGAAATAAACAATAGCCGGTTCTCTGGTCACCCATCGCCTGCCATCATCTTCCGTTACTAAAGTGTGATCATTTAAACCAATAATAGAATTTTCACTGGTTTTTAACACCATAGTATCTCGCCAAGTTCGATGCAACGAGCCGTCATGCTTATAGCTTTTGATCGTGATGAAGTCACCTTCGCGTGGACCGCGATTTGGTTTATCAACGTTCATAACGCTACCTACTCTTCTGACACCGAATTTCTATTTTATTGTACCACATTTCAATAGCTTTCATCTATTTCTAAATCATGAATAACCTTATTAATCATCTCAGAATCAAATCCTTTTTGATACAGATTATTTTTTGTTTTGTATACTCTTTGGCTGAGGGATTGATTACGATATCGAAACCAAATTTTAGTTGCTTTTCGCTTAATATTCGCTATTTCTGTTTCTTCATCATTTTCTGATATAACACGGTCAACAGCAAGCGTTGCAATGTCAAATGGGAATCCTTTCATTGCTAAATTTTGCATTATTTTTTGTTTTTTTAAACGTGTTGACTCTTTTTTATAAGTATTTGCAGATTTTATAGCTAGTTTTTGTGAAATATCAATTTGTTCTTGATCCGTATAGTTTTCTAAAGCAAGCATGATATTTTGTTCACTGATACCAGCCTGTTTCAAATCCCTCTTAATAACATTAGGCCCTTTGGGACTAATCTTTTTTTTAGTTGCAACGTAATGACATGCATAATTCAAATCATTGAGATATTTTTTGGTCTGCAATTGTGCAATAACATGATTTTGAATATCAACGGCTATCTCTTTTTCATTCATTTTTTGACGCACTTGTTTAGTCGTTCGCAATGAATGACTGAGATAATTAAGAGCAATAGTTAATGCTTTGGAAATCTCATCCTCATGTTTAATTTTGTCAATTAAAGGTTCATCTAGTTCTCGACCCTTAGCGAGAGCAAATTTAATTAAAACACTTTCAGCTACACCAAAAGCAAATTGATTATCTAAATAAACACTATAGCGACCTGCTTTATTTTGTGTTGCAATTTTAGTAATTTTTTTCATAATTATATTGTACGATAAATTGCTTATTTTGATTTATGTTAAAAATAAAAAGATATTACTGTTGCCAATAACATCTTCTTAATTTAAATAATCTGATCTAACCCAACAATCAAGCCTTCTACTTTTTGCACTGCAGCTAATGATCTAATAACACCAGGGACAAAAGCAGTTCGACTAGTAGTACTTTGTACCAATGTTAGCTGCTCATCCACGCCACCAAAGTGAACACTCTGTTGTGCAATATAGCCAGGTAATCTCAAGGAATGAACTGGTACACCGTCAATATTCTCTCCACGGGCAGAATCACTTGACGTTGGTGTTGGTTCTTCACTACGAGCAGCTGAGATTAGCTTAGCTGTTTGTTTAGCGGTTCCAGAGGGAGCATCTACTTTTTTAGGATTATGCACCTCAATAACTTCAACATCTGGAAAGTACCTAGCAGCTAATTGAGAAAACTGCATGAGCAAGACAGCTGATAAACTAAAGTTTGGCACAATTAGTACACCTTTAGTTGCTTTTTCCCGTATTTTGGAAATCTGTTCATCAGATAAACCAGTCGCTCCAATCACGACTGCCATATCATGTTGAATAGCATATAGTGTATTTTCATACACGGTTGCTGGCGTACTAACATCAAGCCAAATATCTGCTGTAACATCAATTTCATCTAGTGAAGTCCAAACTGGCACTTTACTTTCATGTTGCTGACCACTCAAAATACCAACAATTTCATAATTTTCAGTTAAATTATCTTGAATAGCCTGACCTAACTTACCAAATCCACCTGCTAAAATTATTTTTGTCATTATTTCTCCAATAGTTTATTTAAATGCTTTTTCTCTTCGGTAGTCAATGGAACCAATGGCAACCGAACAGCTTCCCCTACCAATTCTTTTTCTGCTAATTTAGTTTTTACTGGTGTTGGTGAAGGATAAGCAAATAATGCATTCATCCGAGGTGTTAAGAAACGTTGTAATCGCCCAGCTTCATGCCAATCATTATTATCCATTGCTTTAAATAATGATGTCATTTCATCCCCATAAATATGAGAAGCAACCGATATAGTACCAGCGCCACCAACAGTATAAGCAGATAGTGTCATCGCATCTTCGCCTGTATAGACTGCGAAATCTTCGGTTTTTTCTACTTCAGCCGCAATAAATTCTGGAGAAGTTGTTTCCTTAATCGCATTAATATTCGTATGCTGTGACAACTCAATAACACTTTCAACAGTTAATCCAACAACTGTTCGTCCGGGAATATTGTACAACATAACAGGCTTCTTTGAGGCATCAGCAATGGCCTTAAAATGAGCAATCATACCAGCTTGGCTTGGTTTACTGTAATACGGCGTAACAGCTAAAATACCATCAATATGATTAATTTGGCTCAATGTTCTTGCTGCTTCAATGGACTCTTTTGTATTATTTGATCCAGCATTTGCAATCAGTAATGCGCGACTACCAACTTGTTCCGCAATAAAGGTAGTTAAATTGATTTTTTCTTCAAAAGACAGTGTTGGTGATTCTCCGGTTGTTCCGGCTATAACAAAGCCTTGAGAACCATGAATTAACAAATGTTCAATTAAATTCTTCAGTGCATCATAATCAATCTCATCAGTTGCTGTAAATGGGGTAACAATTGCCGTAATTAAATGAATTCCTTCGTACATGCTTATTCTCCTTGTGACATTCGCCAAATAATAAAATCTTTTAGAGCATTAAAGCCTGGCCACAACGCTGCTTCATCTATGTTTAGTTTGCCACTATGTAGCGAGTGGTTATCATTAACACCTAACCAAAGCATAACGCCTGGAATATGTTGTAATATATAACCAAAGTCCTCACCAGTCATTGCTGGTGTAGCTTCTTCAAATGCGATACTTTCATTATTTTTCATAAATGATATTAGATTTTTTGCTAACTTTGGATTATTTTCGACAGGTAAATAACTACCTGTTTCAAGACTAACATCAATTTTGACATCATTAGCTAATGCAATACCGTCAACTATTTGTTGAATACGTGTCGTCATTGCATCTAACCCAACTTTAGTCATACTGCGAACAGTTCCTGCAAAATTGACGGTGTCAGGAATAACATTATTTGTAAAACCGCCGCTAATCATACCAATACTTACTACACCACCTTCAATCGGATCAACGTCGCGTGAAACAATTGTCTGTAACATCATAATTAGTTCAGACGAAATCACAATCGGATCTTTCACTAGATGAGGATAGGCTGCGTGACCACCTTGGCCATGAACTGTTACACGAAGTTCGGCAGTACCAGCAAATAGTGTACCATCTAACGTACTTAATGTTCCAGCCGGCAAATTAGGTTGATCATGAATACCATAAAATTCATCAGGACACCACTCACCTTCAAAAAGTTGTAAATCAACAGCCAATTTACCGCCACTTTTTGATTCTTCAGCTGGTTGAAAAAAGATAATTAAATTATCTTTAGGCTGGTATTCACTAAAGTATTTTGCCAATCCCAGTGCAAGTGACATATGAACATCGTGTCCACAAGCATGCATTACACCATCACGTATTGATTCAAATGGTAGTCCTGTTTGTTCACTAACTGGCAGAGCATCAATGTCAGAACGGTAACCAATAGTTTTTTGGGGATTAGTGCCAGAAAATTTTACTAGTAAAGCAGTAGGTAATTCATCGACTTGACGAATTGTCATAAAATCCTTTTTCCAAGATTGAATTTTATTGAGTAGATAATCATGGGTATCAAACTCTTCCAAAGCAAGCTCAGGAATCTGATGTAAATCACGCCTATATAATCTTAAATCTTCTTCACTAACTGGCATAATTACAAGCCTCTTAATGCGTCAACTAACGCAGTTTTTTGTTGCGTTTTTGAATCTATCTCCTTTATTACCTTGGCTGGGACTCCTGCTACAACTGTGTTAGCTGGTACGTCCTTAGTAACAATGGCACCTGCAGCTACAACTGCACCATCACCAACTTGTACACCTTCAATAATCACTGCATTTGCACCAACTAATACATTGTTACCTACCCGAACTGGTTGAGCAGAAGCTGGTTCAATGACACCAGCTAATACTGCTCCTGCACCGATGTGAGAATTTTCACCAACAATAGCACGACCACCCAGCACTGCACCCATATCAATCATTGTACTAGCACCAATTTCTGCTCCAATATTAATCACTGCTCCAAGCATAATTACTGCATTATCACCAATTTGAACTTGTTCACGAATAATGGCACCTGGCTCAATACGAGCATTAATGTCTTTTTTATCCAACAATGGTACAGCTGAGTTACGAGCATCATTTTCAATTAGTAAGTTTTCTGCTGGTAGTGATGTGATTAATTGTTGAACTTCAGACCAATCACCAATTAATTGTCCAAATTGTTCAGTACCAAAATGTTGAACACTTGCTGGTATTTCAGCAGCCAAGTGTCCTTTATAAGTTACTTTAACTGGTGTCACTTTTTTTGCGTTTGCGATAAAATCAATTAA
Source organism: Leuconostoc litchii (assembly GCF_008107645.1). Lineage (GTDB taxonomy): Bacteria > Bacillota > Bacilli > Lactobacillales > Lactobacillaceae > Leuconostoc > Leuconostoc litchii. The sequence continues at coordinate 766,207 of NZ_SDGY01000001.1, forward strand.
TTTTTGTGCTTCATTTTCAGCCATATTATTTATCTCCTAATGTGTAATCTTGATCTAAACTAATTAAATGTTCAAATGTTTCTCGCTCTACAACTACTTGATGTTGCCCATTTTCGACAAACACCACGGCTGGTCGAGGGTTACGATTGTAATTTGACGCCATTGCATAGCCATAGGCGCCTGTAGCTAATACAGACAAAATATCTCCTGGTTTTGTAGCTGGCAATGATTCTTGCCAAACTAATACATCACCTGACTCACAGTATTTTCCAGCAACACGTACAACCTCTTCTGCATTGGCATTCGGTTGATTGGCCAAAATAGCTTCATAATTTGCTTGATAAAGTGCAGGACGAATATTATCCCCCATGCCACCATCAACTGCCAAATAACTTCTGATACCTGGGATATCTTTACGTGAACCAACAGTATACAAAGTTTGCCCCGCAGGGCCTACAATAGAACGTCCAGGTTCAATCCAAATTTCAGGCATTTGCCAATTATACTGTACCGATTTTTCTTTCAGAACATGAATAATAGCATCTGCAAATTCGCTCTCTGGTAGTGGTTGATCTTCATCAGTATATCGAATACCAAATCCACCACCTGTATTAATAACTTCTGGTTGCCATCCCCATAAATAAGCAGTATCAGCTAATAAGGCTGCATTTTTTTCAAAACCGGTTACGTCAAATATTTGCGAGCCAATATGTGCATGTAACCCGCGCAAATGAAAATTAACATCATTTATAGCAATTTCATAGGCTCGCTTTGCTTGTCCAGTTTGTAAATCAAAGCCAAACTTACTATCTTGCTGGCCAGTACTAATAAATTCATGCGTATGCGCTGAAATGCCTGGAGAAATGCGAAGTAGAATGTCTTGCACAATATTCTGTTCAGCAGCAATTTCTGACAACAGTTGTAATTCCAAAAAATTATCAACAATTATCGTACCAACCCCATTTTTAACAGCCATCAAGAGTTCTTCATAACTCTTATTGTTACCATTAAAACTCAAATAAGTTGTCGGAAATCCAGCCTTTATTGCCGTATATAACTCGCCACCAGATACGACATCGGCATGGATATTTTCTTGCGCTGCAACCTGATATATAGCTTTAGTAGCAAATGCTTTACCAGCATAGCTAACAACGTATGGTACATTTTCTTTCTCAAAAATTCGCTTAAATGCCCGCATCGTCTTTCGTATCAGTGATACATCATATACAGCTAGTGGTGTACCATAGGTTTGAGCTAATTCAACTGCGTCAACACCATCAATCGTTAGATGTTGTTTTTCATTTACTGGATACATCATCATTTCCCCTTAAATTCCACAAAAAAGCCCCTGATAGGTTCGCAAAACGGACTTATCAAAGGCTTTTACTTAGCAATTTTGACAGTTTCCATAGCTCCCCGCATCGCTGCGACAGTCTAATAGCTCTTAACTATTAGCCCAATTCATATCATTTGTAGATAATATGAACTTCGGCGATATCCCCTAGGCTTATCATCTATTGCTACAGCAACTCCGATAAGTTTATTGTCAATCGCGACCTCTATGTGAAATATTATTTTATACTGACCTTAGTATGACGGATTTATAATAATATGTCAAGTTTTAATAAAAAAATATCATATAATACCCTAATACTTGCTAATTATGCAGTGTAACTTATTAAAACGAAGTTAATAGCTTATTCAAACGTGGAGCATACAAATCACCAAATCTAATAAAATGCATCAAAATGTAATAAAATTCATACCATCTCATTCTCTCTTGCCATCCTTTATCCAAAGGCCATTCTTTCATGTACGTTTCATAAAATGAGCTATCAAATCCTGGAAATACTTTGGATATGGCTATATCATATTCCCTATCCCCATAAAATACATTTGGGTCAATAAAAATAGGCTGTCCTGTTTCATTAAACATAAAATTTCCTGCCCAAAAGTCACCATGCAATAGTGATGAACGGACTGATTGAGCATGTATGTCATTTAAGATTTTTTTACGTAAATTACTATAATGATCACCTCGTTGTGTTAACCAAAAGTTGTTTTTTCTGGCTTGTGCCATCAGCGGATCAAGACGTTGTTCAACAAAAAATTCAGCCCAAGTTTTTTTCCATGTATTATTTTTCGGCACAAAATCAACTAGATTATCACTATCAAAACCAAATTTATCTGTCGTTTTTTGATGTAGTTTAACTAATTCTCTTGCTAAATCTTGCTGTAACCCATTCCCCTGATTAATCCACGATAACATTAAATAAGCATTCCCTTTTATTTGTCCTTGGGTAAGAGCACGAGGTACAGTAACCACTTCACTCAGTGCATTCAGGCCGGCAACCTCATGGTCAAAAAAACTAGCTGCTGATTTTTGTTGGATTTTCAAAAAGTATCGCTTGTTATTAGAATACAATGAGAAGGCCTCATTAATATCCCCACCCCGTACTTTTTGTACATCATGAGGGGCCTCTAACCCTAAACGAGAAATGAAATCTTTGCCTAAGTTCATATTATCCTCCAAAATTATTCTCGAACAAAAAAACACAATTTTCAATTGAAAATTGTGTTTTTGGCAAAATAATACCCTTATCATCGACAAGCATATGCAATTGTCTGCTAAGTATTATCATCTGACTGTAGTTTATCACACTATCATACTTCTCGTCACTATTTTGTTATAACTAACTTAATCAATAATCGGTACATTACCCGAAATCATTAAATTCGTTACATCAATATATTTTTCTTTATTTATACGCAGCAAACGCCAATCGTAGACTCTATCATTATCAAACTCATCAATATAAGGCTCAAACTGACCTTTTGTCTGTAATATTAAATATCCAGCAAAAGCTTCAGTAAATTGAGTGTTTGTTTCAACAACTCTAACTAATTGTTTGTTAGAAAAAAAACCAACAGCTAATTTATCACCCTGCCATTGACCTTCAAATGCCCATTTTAGCGTAATCCAATCAGAAAGCGTTATACCTAAATTCAAAATATAGTCTATCGATAGTCGAATGTGGATTGGATGCTTTTTAGACTGAGATTTTATGCCTTTTTCATCCATTTTAGTTGAAAAAAGAGCACTCAGTGCTTCCAAATTTTCGATTGTTGGTATTTTTTTATTGACTTGCCAATAATCAAGCATTACAGTGTCAACATCTATCGCATCAGCCACTTCTGTTGTAGTTGTATCAGTTAATTGTTGTAATTTTTTTAAATTATTCATTATTTTATTGATTAAGATTGCCTAAAAGCTTTATTTACCAATGATTTTTTTCTGTCTCTTTGAAATCATTGCCGACCGAATAACACCAATTATCGTTGGCATTAGCGTAACTAATGCTATGCCTAAAATAATTACTGAAAAATGAGCTTTAACGAAAGGAATATTACCGAACAAATAACCAGCGCCTGTGGCAATTAAACTCCAAGAGAAGGCAGCAATTAAACTATTACGTAAAAAGTGTTTATATGAAAACTGGCTAATGCCAGCTACAAAAGGTACAAACGTACGTACAATAGGCATATAACGTCCAACAATGATCGCGGCAGCACCACGTTTTTCAAAAAACACCTCTGCCTCTTTGATATGGTCTTCCTTAATAAAACGGCCAAACAGTGGATGATGTAATAATCTATAACCACCAGTTCGTCCTATCCAGAAATTTACTGAATCACCAATAACGGCAGCAAGAAAGAACACAACCATAAACACCCAATGATTTAATCCTGCATGTAATCCAGCAGGCGTTGCAGCAATAGCTCCGGCTGCGAATAATAAGGAATCACCTGGTAAAAACGGCATAATAACACTACCAGTTTCAACAAAAATCACAGCAAATAAAATCACATAAGTCCACAAGCCAAATACTTGTACAAGATTACTGATATGAACATCTATATGCAAAATAAAATCAATCAAAAAAGACATAAGTTTCTCCTAATTAAGAATACTACTATTTTACCATATCTATACACCATAATTAGATAACATATCCACGACTTCAATTGTATCTTTAAATAAAAATCGTGTGCAATATTGCACTGAAAAATAAATTATTTTGGTTGTCTATTGGAGATAAATCCAAACAAGATCATCCATAATGTAGCACCAATGGCGGGTAACCGTGATTCTGGATTAAAGAACAATGTAACAAAAACAAATGCAAAAAATAGTATAGCTGTTGGTACTAATGTTCTAGGCGCAATAACAAGAAAGCCATCCGGTAAATAACTATCGGACTTACGGTATTTCATATAGGCCAATAACGTTAGTACGTAAATCATCAAAAATAAGTCAGTCGATGCGCTTGTCACAAAACTAAATGCATTTGTTATAGCTGGAATAACAGAAATAATTGCTGAAAAAGCTACCATTAAAGACGTTAACAACACAGCATTGATTGGTAACTGTGTTTTAGACATTTTCTTAAAAGGTTGTAAAAACTTAACATTTGATTGAAAAGCCAATGCATAAAAATTACGACTAGCACTAAACAAAACAGAATTTAGGGCTGATGCAGCACTAGTTAATACAACAAAGTTGATGAGTGCTGCGGCCCATTTTACTCCCGCTAATTCAAAAACCATCACAAATGGACTTTGGTTTGCCGGAATTTTTTGCCATGGATATATTGTCATAATAATGAACAAGGCACCTAAATAGAAAAATAAAATACGCCAAGGAATTTGATTAATTGCTTTCGGCAATACTGCACGAGGATTTTCAGTCTCTGCAGTTGTCATACCAATAAATTCCATACCAACAAAAGCAAACATAACCATTTGAAAGGCATTAATGAAATTCCCAACCCCATTTGGAAAAAGTTCAAAATGATGCCAGACATTACTAAATGCCACTTGACCAACAGGCGTCTCAAACCCCGTTAAAGCCATTATAATGCCAGTAACAATTAAAGCCAAAATAGCCACTATCTTAATCATAGCAAACCAAAATTCTGTTTCGCCATAAAGCGCGACAGCAATAAGGTTTATTGAGGTCAATAAGATCAACATAATCACTTGAATTAACCAACTTGGCACACTAGGTAACCAAAATTGAATATATTTAGCAACCGCCGTTAATTCAGCCATCCCCATAAACACGACAGTTAACCAATAAGACCATCGAGCAAAAAATCCGGCACGATTACCTAAAAATTTAGTAATAAAAGTGATAAAAGTATGTTGGTTTGGCTCAGCATAGAGCATCTCTCCCATGGCACGCATGACCACAAACATAAACATACCAATGATTAAATAAACCAACAAAATTGATGGTCCTGCAAAGTGAATAGAATTTCCCGCGCCCATGAATAGACCTGTTCCAATTGTGCCACCAATAGCTATTAACTGAACATGTCTATTTTGTAAACCTCGTTTTGGAAGATTACTGTCACCTTTTGAATCGGACATAATATTATAAATTTCCCTTTCCTACTGACAAAGCACCCTTCGAAAATCTCAGGGTGCCTAGCTTCTGTACACATTCTACACCTGTGTAGTTTGTTCCTTAGTTTTTAAATAAATATAAATACTTTATTCTGTTGCTTCTGTTACACGTGAATAATTAGAAACGTCTGATACGATTAATTTCTGGAATTGATCAAATGACATTGTCGATGTATTCGCTTCACCGTATTTACGGACAGTCACAGTATCATTATCAACTTCTGAATCACCAAGAACCAAAGTATATGGAATCTTATTTGTCTGTGCTTCACGTATGAGGTAGCCCATTTTAGCATCTTTAGTTTCGACGTTAGCTCGTAATCCAGCATTTTGTAACTTTTGTTGGATAGCATTAGCATAATCGCCATGCGCACCTAAATTAACCGGAATAATTTGCACCTGCAAAGGTGATAGCCATGTTGGAAAAGCTCCTTTGTACATTTCAATCAAATACGCTGTAAATCGTTCCATTGTACCAACGATACCACGATGCAACATTACTGGACGATGGTTATCCAGACCATCACGACCAATATATTTCAAATCAAAACGTTCTGGTAACAAGAAATCTAACTGTATTGTTGATAATGTTTCTTCATTACCTAACGCTGTCTTTGTTTGAACATCTAGCTTTGGTCCATAAAATGCAGCTTCGCCTTCAGCTTCAAAATAATCCAAGCCTAAATCGTCCATTGCTGTTTTTAATTGTTGCTGTGACTTTTCCCACATATCGTCGTCATCAAAATACTTTTCTGTATTTTTAGGGTCACGATATGATAAGCGGAAACGGTAATCTTTGATATTGAAATCACGATAAACACCCATCATCATTGTTAAAATAGACTTAAATTCTTCTTCTAACTTTTCGGGTTCAACAAATGTATGCCCATCATTTAATGTCATTTCACGTACACGTGAGAGTCCAGTTAAAGCACCAGACTTTTCATAACGATGCATCATACCTAATTCGGCAATTCGCATTGGCAATTCACGATATGAACGTGGCTTATGGTTAAATACCATAATATGTGAAGGGCAGTTCATTGGACGTAATTCCAAAAACTCCCCATCTCCCATGTCCATTGGTGGGAACATATCTTCACGATAATGATCCCAATGGCCAGATGTCTTATACAAATTCAAGTTAGATAAAACTGGTGTGTACACGTGCTGATAGCCATTAGATAGTTCTTTATCTGTGATATATCTTTCAACTTGTCGTCTAATTGTTGCACCGTTTGGTAACCAAACAGGTAACCCTGAACCAACCTCTTGACTAGTGAAAAATAAATCCAAGTCTCTACCGATAACACGATGGTCACGTTCTTTAGCCTCTTCACGACGAGCAATCTCTGCATCGACATCAGCAGCTTTCCAAAATGCTGTGCCATATACTCGCTGCATCATTGCATTATTTGAATTACCACGCCAATATGCGCCAGCCACAGAAGTTAGTTTAAAATGCTTAATCCAGCCAGTAGATGGCACTAAACCACCCCTATCAAGCTCGACATGATCACCTTGAATAGCAATCGTGATTTTCTCTTCTGCCGGCAAATCGTTAATTAATTCGATTTTGTATGGATCATGCGCAAACAATTTCAAAGCTTCATCACGTGTGATTTCCTGTGAGAGAATTGGTAAATCTTCTTTTACAATTTTGTGCATCATAGCTTCAATTTCAGAAAAATCTTCGATTGAGACTTGATTTCCTGCACCATTATCCGTATCGTAGTAAAAGCCATTTTCAATAAAAGGTCCTACGCCAAATTGGATATTTGTAAATTTTGGTAAACGCTTCAATGCTTGCGCCAACAAATGTGATGCTGAATGGCGCAAAATTTGTAATGCTTCGTCGTCTGATGTTGTAATTAATTGAAAATCTCCACTTTCAGTTATTACATCATTCATACCAACATATGAGCCATTAATTTTTCCTGATACTGATTTCTTTGCCAATGACTTTGAAATGCTAACAGCCACTTCAATTGGCTTAACACCCTCACCAAATGTTTTAACAGCTCCATCTGGAAATGTAAGATTAATTTCTGACATGATTTTTTCCTCTCAATTCAATGCTAGTAAACTACATCAATAAAACAAAAACGTCCCTTTAGATTAATTGAAATCTAAAGGGACGTTTTACCGCGGTACCACCCAAGTTTAAATAGCACATAGTTTCAGCACTACTTCTCTCAAATGATATGTAACGGTATCACCCGGATAAACTTTCAACCTATTTACTAATTTATCACTCAAAGGTAGTCTCGCATGCATGCATTGCTTATTTTCACCAAGCATAAGCTCTCTTTTAAATGCAGAACAATGAAGTTGTCCTTATCAATGTTTCTGAGAAACATCATAACATTTTTTTCTCGTTGACGCAATTATTTTCTCAAATCGCTTAAAACAATTTTCATTGCATCTAAAGCAACTTCATCATGATCCAAAATACCATTATCAAGAACATTTTGTAGTGCGTCTATTTGTAATTTCGTTAGTGCCATATGACTTCGTTTCCTTTTTTACTTAATAACTTAATTATACGCAAACAAATAATAAAATCTATTTTTTGAGGATTAATGTTCAATCCCTGAACTGCCATCTGATATATTAACATGACGTGGTCTTGATCCATCAGCTGGACCAATATAACCACCAGCTTCTAAGTCATCAATAAGACGTGCTGCTCGATTATAACCTATTCTAAAACGTCGTTGCAATAAAGATGTTGAAGCTTTTTGTTGCTCAATAACAAACTGCAAGGCTTCTTGGAATAACTCATCATCACTATTTCCATCAGTGCTTTCTGAGTTGTCCTGCGCAATTTCTTCATCTGTGACTGTCATTGCATCTGAGTACTGTGCCGCTTGCTCCGATTTAACAAATTCAACAATATTTGTCACATCCATGTTACTAATAAAAGCTCCTTGAACACGCTGTGTCGGTTTACCAGGAGGCGCAAAAATCATATCTCCCTTTCCAAGTAACTTCTCAGCGCCGTTACTATCCAAGATAGTACGTGAATCAATACCAGATGCTGTTCTGAAAGCAATTCTCCCCGGAATATTACTTTTGATAGTCCCATTGATTACTTTAACATCTGGTCGCTGAGTAGCCAAAATCATATGAATTCCAGCTGCTCTTGCTTTAGCACCAAGACGAGCAATTGATACTTCTATTTCATTGCCAACTGTACTCATTAAATCAGCAAATTCATCAACTATCGCAACAATATATGGCATTGGTTGCATGATTGATTGATCTGTGTCTTTGGCTTCTTTGTTCTGTTTTTCGACAGCTGCATTATACTCACCAATATTACGTTTTCCAAACTGCGCTAACAATTTATAACGATTTTCCATTTCATCAACTACTTTTTGTAGTGATTTTGCTGCTTTACGCGGTTCCGAAACTACAGGGGTTAGTAAATGAGGAATACCATTATAAATAGACAACTCAACAACTTTTGGATCGACCATCATTAGTTTTACTTCATTTGGTTTCGCACGTAGCAGGATAGAAACAATAATACCATTCAAACCAACTGATTTTCCAGATCCAGTAGATCCCGCAATAAGTAAGTGAGGCATAGCTGACAAATCCGCCATAATGATATTCCCTGTCACATCTCGACCTAACGGCACATTCAATGGATTATCATCAAACTGAGCATTTTCAATCATATCACGAAAACCAACCGTAGCTTGGGTATCATTGGGTACTTCTATACCAACATAAGGCTTTCCTGGAATTGGCGCTTCTATTCGTATTGACTTGGCTGCTAGTGCTAATGCTAAATCATCAGCCAGATTAGCGATTCGATTAACCTTGACTCCCTGACCTGGTTTCAATTCATATTGCGTTACAGTAGGTCCAAGTGAAACACTTGTTACTTCAGCTTCAACACCAAAGCTCTGCAGAGTATCATGCACTAGGCGAGATTTGTCTGTCAATCCTTTAAACTCTTTTGTCTGGTCTGTTGGTGGTAACTGCGTTAATAAATCAGATGTAGGCAACTGATAGTCCGGGTTTTCTTCCCCTGATAATTGTGTGGCAACTTCTTTAGCAGGTGAAGTATTTTCCACGTTCTTTTCTGGTGATTTTTGAAGGGGCTTTTGTTCAACTGGTCCATTCCACTTAATTTCAGGTTCATTGAAATTTTCTTGAACAGTGCTATCTTTCAAAATCTGATGAGTCTCAATCGTTTTAGTATTATCTATTGGTTGATCAGTACCAACCCCCAAAGGGTCGTCCCCATAATCCGTGATATCTTTTTTGTGCCGATCACGTTTGAAAAATGACTGTCGCGTGGTTTTTTCAGAACTAGAACGTTTCTCTTGTATCGTTGATACACCTTGCTGTGCTTTTTCAACACCCTGTTGCACAATCTCTCGTGCTGGAATGCGGAAAAATATTGCAATTCCACTGAATAATAAAATAACAGTTACAATCCACGTACCAATACTAGACATCAATGTTACTAACAAATAATAAAGTGCTGCACCAATTATGCCACCACCAACTGGCGTATTCGCAGATTGATTAGTGAAATCTTGGCCAATCAATCGTACAACTTCACTAACGTAGCCATCATTACTTTTCAATGTGTATTCAAAAAATAGCAATGATGAAATTATCTCAACCGCAATAAAAGCCATCAATGCGCCAACCCAAAAGTGTGCTGCTATTTTAGGTAGCTTCCTTGTAATAAAATAGTATCCCAAATACAATGTCGTAGGTATAAGCGTAACCAAATAAATGTTACCAAAGAAAAACCGAAAGATATCAGCTATAAAAATACCCAATATGCCCAATTTAAAAATACCCAGAATACCCAATACAATACAACCTAAAAAACTTAAGTTTTGAACCAAAGGATTTTTTTTGTTATTTTTTTTACCGCGTGTTGTGCGGCGCCTTTGTGTTGTTTTCCTCGTCGCCAAAATTTTACCTCGTGTTTTATACTAATACCTTATTTTATCATTTTTAAAACCCGAACAAACGTTCACTTGTAATTCTTAAAGTTTGCTTAAATCTAATTAAAAAATTTAATTTTTAAACACAAAAAAACGCAACAAAAGTTGCGAATTTAGTAGCTCGTGAGAGAATCGAACTCTCGATTCCGCCGTGAAAGGGCAGCGTCTTAGCCACTTGACCAACGAGCCATGGTCAATAGTCGTCTGTTATAATCAAACAACTATATTAGTTTACCAAGGATAAACCAATCTGTCAATATACTACTTTAATTTATCTTGCTCGTACGAATGCGTTGTTTCTAAATTAGCAAATGACTGTTGTCGTAAGGCCTCATAAAGAACTATAGCTACAGTATTTGATAAATTAAGTGAACGTACATGTGTATCATCTTGAGGAATTCGTATGGCCTTATCTGGATTCTGACGCATAAATATCTCAGGCAATCCAGTTGTTTCTTTACCGAATAAGAAATAATTATCTACATCTGTTTGCGCATAGTCAGGTTGCGTGTAATCTTGGTTTGCAAATTTTGAAACAAGATATAGTCGATCTTTCTCTGTTAGTGTGTCCAAAAAATCAGGCAAACTCGCGTGTATCACTAATTGAACATGTTCCCAATAATCTAATCCAGCACGTTTAACATGCTTATCATCTAATACAAAGCCCAATGGTTCAATTAAATGCAAAACTGCATCAGTACCTGCCGTAGTACGGGCGATATTGCCTGTATTCGCTGGCATTAATGGTTCAAACAAAACTATATGATTTGTCATTTTTCAACTACTTTCTCTATTTCCTCTACTTCAAATAAATCTGAATTTGATCGCCACCAACCGTATATATGTGTGACAAAAACTTTAGCCACTGCATAGGCTGGTACGGCTATAATAATTCCCAATACACCAAAAATATGTCCACTACTTAACAAAACTACAATAACAGTAACTGGATGAATTGACAATGCTTCACCCAAAATTTTTGGCGAAATAACATGCGCTTCAATGGGCTGTTCAATAATCAAAACAATGATTGCTAATATAAGCATTCTAGGTCCACCAGCAATTAATGCTACTGTGAAAACTGGCACTTGGGCAATAATAGAACCAACATAAGGAATCATATTAAAGAATCCAGCCATCAATGCTAATAAAATACCATATGGTAAGCCAATAATAGTATACCCAATTGAAAACATAATCATAACAGCTAAGGCAACACCAAGTTGACCACGAATGTATTGAGCAATCTGTTTGCTAATTTCAGTTAATAGATAGCGTACGGATAGTTGAGCATTACTTGGAAATTTGCTTGAAACAAATGATGAGAATTTATGCCCATCTAACAGCATATAATACAAAATAAATGGTGTTGAAACAATAGTCACACCGATTGAAGCTAAAATTGATGCAAAGGAGCTAATGCCTGCTACACCACTGGTCAAATATTTTTTACTCCAATCCAACACATTCTGATTGAGGTCAGAATTTGTATGGTTCAAATAATCTCTAATAAATTTAAACTGATCACTTGCAAACGTATCATTAATGAAATGTTCACTTGTCTTCCAGTAACTCGGCCAATTATTAATAAACTGAATGACTTGGTTACGCAAAACCATCACAACCGCGCCAATAGCCACCGCAATAATTGCTAATAAAATAATTAAAACAATTCCAATTGATAAGTTTCTTGGTAGATGAACATACTTTTCTAATAACGCAACTAATGGACTTAAGAGATAGTATAAAACGCCACTAATCATGATTGGTGCCCCTACAGCAGTAAATAAAGCACGAATAGGTTCAAATAAGAAACGTACTTGCCAAGCCAAAAAAATAATTAATAAAAATAATAAAACTACAATTAGGCCATTTAACAAATTATTTCCAGAAAGCCAACGACTATACCACGATTGTTGTTCTGGTTTTTTCGACATAACATATTCCCCTTTTAACGCTATATAATTGTAATTATTTTACCATAGAATAACTGTGCTTGTTATTTGGAAATACTTTCCTCTTGAATTTAACAATTTGGTAAATTTAAAAATTGCATTTGTGTAAATGCTTACATACAAGTATAATTAAAACAAACATTCAAAGGAGCTACTATAATAATGGCAGTTTATAAAATTTTATTTGGCACGTATACAAAACGAATTTCTAAAGGTATTTATGAAGCTGAACTTGATACTGACAAGAAGTTGTTACAAAACTCAACTTTTGTCGGCGGATTAACAAATCCAACATATTTAGCTGAATCTAATGCTAACAAAGTATACGCTGTTGAAAACCGAGATGGTCAAGGTGGTATTATTACATTTGATAATTCTGTTAGACCATTAGCTGAAATCGATGCACAATTAAGCGAAGGATCAGCTCCAGCATATATAGGTGTCGATGAGGCAAGACAATTGGTATATGCAGGCTACTACCATCGTGGAACTGTGGAAGTTTACCGTATCAATGACGATGGCAACCTAACATTAACTGACACTTGGCAAAATGAAGGTTCTGGACCGCGGCCTGAACAAAGTTCTTCACACATTCATTTCAGTAATTTAACACCTGATAATCGTTTAGTTGTTGTTGATCTAGGTGCTGATGAAGTAGTTACATTTGATGTATCAGATGATGGTCAACTCAGTGAAGCATCACGCTTTGAAACAGAAGATGGATTTGGCCCTCGTCATATCCGCTTCTCGCCAGATGGTGAGTATGCTTACTTGCTTGGTGAACTATCTAGCCTACTTAGTGTCCTCAAATATAATAGTGAAGATGGTTCATTTGAACATGTTCAAACTGCACCAACTATTCCAGCTGATTGGACAGAACATAACGGTGCTGCTGCCATTCGCATAAGCAGCGATGGTCGTTTCATCTACACATCGAATCGTGGTCATAATTCTGTCGCTGTTTTCAAAACAACGAATATGGGTTCTGAAATCGAACGTATTCAACTAATTAGCACTGAAGGTGAATTCCCAAGAGACATGAATTGGGATAAATCTGAAACTTTCTTGGTCGTTGCTAATCAAGATAGTGATAATGTTTCATTATATAACCGTGACAGTGAATCTGGAGAATTAACACTCTTACAAAAAGATTTCACTGTTCCAGAAGGTGTTCGTGTATTATTCACAAACTAAAAAAAGATAACCCTTTAACTGGGTTATCTTTTTTTAGTTTTGATTAGATTTAAAACTAACGTGAACTACGATTCATACGACGTTCGGCAAATCCGAGTGCTCTACTAATACCAAATGTCAAAACAAAGTATATTAATGAAGCGATAACTAATGGGAAAAATGGTTTAAAACTGGCACCTTGAACAACTCCTGTTTGAAACATCAATTCTCCAACGCCTATAACAGAAACGACTGAACCCTCTTTAATAATTGTTACAAATTCATTGCCCAAAGCCGGTAAAATATTTTTCACAGCTTGAGGTAGTATCACAAATCTCATAGTCTTTGATTTAGACAAACCAAGTGAGCGAGATGCTTCGGTTTGACCACCATCCACAGAATTAATTCCGGAACGAATAATCTCAGCAACATAGGCTGCGGAATTTAAGCCCATTGCAAGCGCACCAGCAGCAAAAGCTGATAGATTAAAACCAATGACTTGTGTTCCGAAAAATACCATAAACGCCTGAACTAATAATGGCGTACCACGAACGTACTCCACATATATGTTTCCAATAATTTTTAAAATCATGTTAGAAGAAAGCTTAAACAAAGCGAAGATGGTACCAAGTACAATACCTAATACAACAGCAACAGCAGCTAAAGCCAATGTCAATAATGTTCCTTTGACAAATAAGTTACCATACTTACCCCAAAAGCTTTGATCAGCAAACATTAATTTATTAGCTTCTTTTTGATATGTTTTTAATTCACCAGACCGAATGATGTTATCTAATGATTTATTAATTTTTGCTTTTAACACCGGTGAATCTTTTGGCATAGCAATTGATACTGCCCCTTCACCTGAAGCCGGTTTGGGATAGATAATTTTAAAAGCCTTGTTTTGCTGTGTGTACGCTTTTGAAATTGGGTCATTCAAAACAATACCAGCAATTTTACCCGTTGATAGTTGCGCTACTAAATCCGGAACTTTTTGTAAACTAACAAGCGTTGATCCGCTCATATTATTTTGAACATATGTTTCTTGTGTAGTCTGTTTTTGTGCACCAATTTTCTTTCCAGAAAACGAATTCAAATCACTGCTGTACTTAGCAGCATCTTTTTTCAAGACCATTACAGTTTGTAATGGTTTCATATATGAATTAGAAAAATCAACCACTTTTTCACGTTCAGGTGTTGCATTAATACCAGAAATAATTACATCAACTTTTCCTGTTTGTAAGGCACCGATGAGGCCATCAAAACCCATTTCCTTGATGACTGGCTTAACACCTAAATCTTTAGCAAGTTTCTTTCCAATTGCTACATCAAAACCAACAATTTGATCACGACCATCCACCGTGGCATGAAACTCAAACGGTGCATAATCTGCTGATAGCCCAATGACTAAGGTACCTTTTTTCTTTATCTTAGTCAAAGCTGGATCCGTAGTGGCAGCCTGCACATGAACTGGTGTCAATGCAAACAGAGGTAAAAGCATTATTGCACTCATAATTACCACTGATATCTTTTTTATTAGTGTATTCATATATTTTCTCCTAAAATGTAAAACAACAATACTAATTTTACCTTTATTTGAATTTTTATACAATAAAAAAAGAACAGTATTCAAAACATATTGAATAATTAATTTTTTTATACAAAAAAACTCGCCGAAGCGAGTCCACCTGTTGCAAGTATCTATAGGCCATGTTTTGTTCCAGTGCAATGCAGGTAACATTACACCTTCGGTAATCATCTATCTAAGTTCATTCAACTGAACCATACCAACCATCGTTTCAATTCACTAGATTAGCCGCCCCTACCAAAAGTTTGGGTTGCCCGTTTGTGGGGTTTACCTCGTCTCAAATGATAACTTTCATTAACATATACGTTTCTATGGCACCTTCGAGCCTATTAAGACATAGCCAAAACCTTAGCCTTTTCGACCGCCGTAACATCACTGTCCCTGGGTTTATTTTTTATCCCAGCACAAACACTACACCCATCTCAGAGTGTACGAGCATGGACCTTCCTCACGTTAGAAATATAACGCGCAATTACCCGATACTTGCAAAATTAATATTCTATATCATATTAATAACTTAATTTTTTAATTATTCTGCACTGTTATGGTCCCGCCCAAACACTACACGTTCTAAATTAGCAACACGCTTGATCAAGTCTAAGTTAGTCACTACTGCTTGTTGTGCAACAGCCGCCTGCCTCTGATCTTGCTCAGGCTGAGCAACAGGAGAAGCAACAGGTTGAGCTGCTACTTGTTGCTGTACAACGCTTTGTTGTTTAACTGCAACTAATTGATCTTGTGCATCTTTTAAAGCTACTTGTAAACGGGCGACTTCACCTTTTAATTGCTCGACACGTCCACCAAATGCACCGTAATCTTTAATAATATCGTCTAGAAAGCTGTCAACATCAGCAGGGTCATACCCTACTCCCATACGTTTTTGCTTAAAGACGCGTTCTAAAATGTCTTTTTGCGTGTATTTTACTTGTTCCACAAGCTATACCTCGATTATTTTTTTACTTATCCTATGTTACCAATAAATGTTATGAATTACAAGGTATTTTTGATACTAATCATAAGAGTCTTTTATTTTTTCTGAAAATTCTGTCGCATATTCTTGTAATTGATCCATATCAATCTGAATCAGTGGGTATGGTGTTTGTAACTGATAGCTGGTAACTACTTGATAGTCAAACGACGTCTTACCTTCGAATTCGGTATCATAAATAAATAGTGCACCATCTGTATGCTCTAACATAAATTTTTGATAATTTTTTAACTGCATAGGTCCTTGAAACGGTTTATTTGAAACATTTTCAGAAAAATCACTTTGTAAACTTAATTTTTGTAATTTTGCTTGATTATTCTCATTCCACTGACTTCCAAATTGAGCAAATGGCAACATCATAGCTAATTTTAAATCAGGATATTCTTTCTTCATATCTGAAACTACTTCAATTGTCCACTGTTCAATACCAAGTTGAGCACCAGTAATAACCCATTCTAGTCCATTTTCTAATTGCTGTTTTAGTTCTTGTTGAATGGCGTACTTTAAAATTTTTATTTTTGGATCGTTATCTCCAAACGTTCCTATTTCATAACTTCGGTAGCCCGTTACCCAAAGTCGCATAATATTCTCCTCTACAGAAAAAGTCTTGCTCTAAAGCAAGACTTTCATCTTTAATTATTACCAGTCGTAGATCCTGTTGACGCAGAATTAGTAGTAATCCCCGCTTCAGAAGGTGTCTCTCCTGATTGTGTAATCGACGTCACGCTTGGTAAACCACCATTACTCCAAGAAGCATCTTTTACTTCATACTCAACAATATTACCTTTAACCTTTGTAGTGACAGTATCCGGAGCAGTCCAATCAGTATTTGATTTATTTTGCATCGCAGCTGCCATCACCTTAGCATAATATTTTGCTGGTAAGTCCTGCTCTGTCCAAGGAATATAGTTCTCACTAGGAACATCAAACCCAGTCCATACAGAAAGTGCATATGATCGTGTATAACCTGTAAACCATGCATCAGAAATTGCTTGATCTGGCATTCCAGCGTCATCTGCATATGCCACTAATCCTGACTTTCCTGCTTGATACAATCCTGTAATCGCAGCATCGGCTGCGGTAGCATTAGGTTTAATAACCCCTTTCATCATATCAGTCAACATAAAGGCCGTACTTGTTTTCATTGCCCGCGTTCCTGTTGACTTGTAGTTATGAGTTGTGCCATCTGCCGTTACAACCTTGGAAATATAGGTTGGTTTGTAATACGTTCCCCCATTAGCAACAGCACCAAAAGCAGCAGCTTCCTGTTCAGTTGAAACATCAATACCAATCGCCATAGATCCTCCTGGTGTTGAATTTGTTGTAATGCCTAATCCATTAACAAACTTTTCAGCATTAGAACCACCAACCTCCTCTAAAGTCTTGGCCGCTGGAATATTACGTGATTGCGTTAAAGCTGTACGCATTGTAATATTCCCCATATATTTTTTGTCCCAATCATAAACACTGGTATTTGTCCCAACATATTTATACTTTTTATCTTCAACGGTTCGATACGTTGGCCAATTTAAGTATTCAATTGCTGGTCCGTAATCCAATAATGGCTTAATAGAAGAACCAGACGAACGATTCTTACTAGTAGCTCTATTAAGAGCTTGTAAAGTATTTACATTTCGTCCACCAATTTGTGCCACGACATGACCGCTATTAGGATCTGTCATTGTTGCACCAATTTGTAGGTTGTCACTTGAAAACGTAACAGATCCATCATTAGCATTATCATAAAGTGACTGTTGCAGATTAGAATCCATGTTGGTATAAATCTTCAATCCAGATTTTGTTGTGTCATAGCCAAGTTTCTTCGCTTCTGCAATTACTGATGAAGCATAGGCATCAGTAACTTTACGAGTACTATTTGCAGCCTCTGCTTTAGCGTTCAGATCTTGTAAACCATCACTAATTGATACTTTCATCGCTTCTGTGGCCTGTTTTGATGTAATGGCTCCGTATGTCGCCATGGCCTTCAAAACTGTATCACGACGTTCTTTAGCAGCAGTAGTATCTTTTAAATATGGATCATAGTAGGTGGGAGATTGTGGCATTCCGGCCAACAAAGCTAGCTGTGGGAGTGACAAATCCGTCAATGCTTTACCATAAAAATATTCTGACGCTGTTTTCATACCGTAAACGCCGTGTCCCATATACACCTTATTCATGTAGAATGTCAAAATTTGATTTTTACTGAAATTTTTCTCAACACGTAATGCCAGCCAAGCCTCTTGTGCTTTACGTTTAAATGTCTGATCAGCCGTTGAAGTACTAAATACTGATAATTTAACCAATTGTTGTGTTAAGGTTGATCCACCTTGCATACCCAATGAAGAACCTTTTATGTTAGAAATTGCTGCACCGGCAATACGAATCGGATCAACACCATGATGTTTATAAAACCGACGATCTTCAATTGAAACAACCGCCTGCTTCAATTGTTTAGGAATTTCATTTGAATTAGCATAATCTCTATCTTGCGTTGCCACACTCCAAAATACGTTGCCATTTGAATCTAATAATTGCGTAGAATTTTCAGAAGCTAAGTCAGATTCTGTAATATTAGGTGCATCATTGGCATAAGTGAAGAATAACGCTGCACCTGCTAAACCAGCAATGAATCCTAGTGTCAACAACCACAAAAATATCGCTAATATCCAGTGCCGTTTCTTTTTATTTTTTTTTGGCTTCCGTGGTCCACTTCCTTTGGAAGCATTTGTTCTTGGCGGGCGCGGTGGTTCTTGCGCAGGATAGCCATCATACATGTTGTGATTTCGATTCACACGTGACCATTGATTTTCTTTGTCATTTGCCATATTTAGTGAAAACTCCTAAAATTTAATGTAATAATTCAAGCATTTTATCAACAGCTGTAAGATAATCCAAACTTGGATTCAAACTTTCAGACACAACAAAACTCTTATCAACTATTTCTTGATAAGAAATTGACTGTTTGCCATTCAAATGTTGCCATTGCTTTATTAGTTCGCTCGCTGGATAAACATAATTCTCATTTAAACTTGTAAATTTAATGATCACAAATCCAATGCCACCCTGAGTGAGCACACTAGCTAAATGAGAAATTTGATGTTCGTGAAAGTTTTTTAACGGAAATGATGTTTTGTTTTTTGTTTCTTTGGCATCAAAATCAATGTATTTACCTTGATAAACACCATTATAATCTGTAGTGGAAGCTTGTTTAAAGTAAGCTTCTGTAATCTTTGCAGCAGAACGAGCAGGATAATCAACTTTTACTATGGTAATTGGCGTTGGCTTTTTGTGAACCACAGCCAAACGGTTAGCTAAATAATAATCATTTGCAAGATTAATTTCATCTTCCAAACCCATTCCTCGCTTACCAAATAATACTTTTTTTGTTGTTCTTCCGGTACGTGTCTTGTTAGTTTTTAACGTCCTATAATGGTGAGTACCGACTGGATAATTAATTGTCATCGCAACTCTCAATATTTTCTGTAAAATATATATTTTTTATTTTACCATAAAAAAGAGCTTAACCATAATTAGGTTAAGCTCTTATAAAATTATATACTTAAAAAGACAGACAATCTATAAAATCCATTATCCGATTTTAATTCTTACTACTTTTTTAGTTTTTCAACGCCATCTTTTACAGCATCTACTGCATCTTCAGCAGAATCTTTTACAGCTTCAGCGGCGTCAGATAACTTATCTTTTGCTTTACCAAAAAATCCCTGTGCCTTACCTTGTACTTCGCGACCTTTATCACCGGTAACCTTGCCTTCAACTTCTTTTGCTTTACCAGCAACCTTGTCCTTAGCATTATCAAACCTATCTTCAACTGACATATTGATGTCCTCCTTGACATTATTTGATGTTACAAGTAAAGTATATCGTATATGTAAGCGCTTGTAAAGTTATTGAAACCAGTTTCAATAATAAATATTGACTTTACCGCAAAGACTATTTAATTTAATCATTACTTAATCGCTGTTACACATTAAGGTTAGATAATAGTCCCACATGCCACTTATATCTCTTTTAGATGGCATCTTTACTTTTTTAACAATCATAGCAGTGCAGTATTTATTTTTTTTCAAAATTTGATATAATTGTTATGCTTATTTTAAGGAGTCGCTATGACACTCATCTTTCTTTACATGTTTATTTTCTTGGTTACTTTTTTTTTAATTAGCTTTTTATTTGTTGGTATTTTAATTCGTAGTCGTGGCACAATTATTATTACAACTTTTGGAATAATAGTTCAAACTGTTTTATTTTGTTTTTTTCGTTTTGTAATGTTTTCATAATTAGTTTAGATAAACGTTATTTATTTCGCGGTTAAATTACTCAACGAAAAAATAGTTTTGTCTCACCTATATAAATAAACACTTATTTGAATAATCCTAAATGCTGTGATAGTATGACTTTAGTATAGATATTAAAATTTTGTCTTATTAAACAATAGAACCATTTTATTATAATTTAGGGAGAGTATTCTTATGAAAAAAATTTCAGTCTTTGTTTTAATGATTTCACTTATTCTTATGTTCACTTCCCTAATAAGTTGGATTATGAGTCAACCAACGTTTGCTATTATTGCATCTAATTTAGGATTACTTATTTTAGCAATTTCATATTTATGGGAAAATCGTAATAATTTTTTGAAGTAAGTTAACATTTTCATTACACTAATGGATTGATTTATCCATAAAAAACCATCCTTAAATTTAATAATTTTAAGGGTGGCTTTTTTGACCTGCTTTTATGAAAATTTTTTCTATACTTTATCACCACCAACAATTATGTTCGTAAAGATACTAAGACACATAATTCCAGAATATTACAATGTACCTTGTCCATAACACAAGCCCCTGATCTATATAATGTGAAACGGTTAATTTACTAGTTTCCTTAATAAATAAAAAGGCATTCACATAAACATTAAGCAATAAATCGAAAAAGATTTGTATTTTCTTGAAATAAAAGAAAAAGAACAAGCGCAAAATACACTCGTTCTGGATATACTTTCTAACTATTAAATATTTCTCTTGTCCCTAATAGTCCCCAAGAACACTATTACATAGCGGCTTTAAAAGGAATAAATTATTCCCACTCAACAGTTGCGGGTGGCTTAGCCGTAATATCATATACTACACGGTTAATGTGCCCAACTTCATTAACAATACGTGCTGATATTTTTTGCAACAATTCCCAAGGAATACGTGCAAAGTCAGCTGTCATACCATCTACCGAAGTAATTGCACGAATAGCAATAGTATAGTCGTACGTACGATAATCACCCATAACACCAACTGAACGCACACCAGTTAATACCGTAAAGTATTGCCATATGTCGCCTTCTAACCCAGCTTTCGCAATTTCATCACGTAAAATCCAATCAGAATCACGTACAATTTCTAATTTATCTTCAGTAATGTCACCTAAAATTCGAATACCAAGGCCTGGACCGGGAAACGGTTGACGCCAAACCATTTCATGTGGCATATTTAGCTTTTCACCTAGTTCACGTACCTCATCTTTAAACAAAGTGTTTAATGGCTCAATTAGTTGGAATTGCATGTCTTCTGGCAGACCACCGACATTATGATGAGACTTGATTGTTTGTGCGGTATCCGTACCAGACTCTATAACATCTGTATACAGGGTACCTTGCGCCAAAAATTCGATTCCATCCAACTTTTGGGCCTCATCATTAAACACTTGAATAAATTCATTACCAATGATTTTACGCTTTTGTTCTGGATCGGAAACACCTGCCAATTTATCTAAGAACCGTTCTTGAGCTTCAACTTTAATGATGTTTAATCCAAACTTTCCACCCAACATACTCATAACTTGGTCAGCTTCATTTTTACGAAGTAAACCATGATCTACAAATATAGATGTCAATTGATCACCAATCGCACGATGTAACAAAACACCTACAACTGAAGAATCAACGCCACCTGATAATCCAAGTAACACTTTCTTGTCACCAACAGCTTCTCGGATTTTTTGGATCTGTTCATCAATAAACCCGCTCATATCCCAATTAGATTGAGCACCAGCAATATCTTTGACGAAATTTGTTAGGATTTGCTTCCCATGTTCTGATAAAGTTGTTTCTGCGTGAAATTGTACACCATATAAACGACGTTCTTCATTAGCAATAGCAGCAATTGGTGTTTTTTCTGAACCACCAATAACTTCAAAACCTTCTGGCAACTTAATAACATTATCTGAATGACTCATCAACACAGTTTGTGATTTAGGTGTGTTTGCGAGTAATTGACCAGCAAATTCAGTTTGTTCAAGTGTAGTTTGACCAAATTCACCGTTACCAGGATTAGCTTCAACTTGTCCACCAAGTTTCTGTGCCATTAATTGCATACCATAACATACACCTAAAACTGGAATATTTAAGTTAAATATGTCTTCATCAATCGTAAAGGCATTATCTTCATAAACAGATTTTGGTCCCCCAGATAAAATAATAGCTTTAGGATTGTAAATCTTAATTTCTTCAGCAGTCATATTATGGGACTTGAGCTCAGAAAAAACACCCATTTCACGTATCCTTCGAGTGATTAATTGGTTATATTGGCTACCGTAGTCTAAAACTAAGACTTTATCAAGTGTGTCAATCATTGATTATCCTTTCGCGTAATTGGGCGCTTGTTTAGTAATTTCAACGTCATGAGGATGCGATTCACGCAATCCATTATCAGTTATTTGAACAATTTTGGCGTTTAATTTTAGCTTTTCAATTGTTTCTGAGCCAGTATAACCCATTCCAGCACGCAATCCTCCATCCGTCTGGAAAATAGCATCATCAATAGACATGTTTCCTTCTTTGAATGAACCATCTGATTGCAAAACCGAACCGTTTAATAGATCAGAAACCATTGTTGCATCTGCTCCAGCTGCAATAGCTTTAACAACATCCCCAGAATAGTGGATACCACCTACCGCAATAACTGATTTGTTTTCATATGCTGCAGCTACATCTGCAATGTTCATTGTAACTGTTAAGAAAGGATAAGTAACATCATTTGGTAGTGATGATTCTACAGAACGTCCAGCTAAAATCGTATCTGCTCCGGCTTCATATAAAGCAGCAGCAATACTTTGGCTTTCAACAACACCCACAGCAATCAACAAGTCTGGGTAAGCCTGTCGAGTTGCCTTAACAATATCACGAGCTTCCTTAGTTAGTGATTCATGTAAATAAAAGAAAATGGCATCAGCACCTGCAGTAACTAATTTAGAAACTCTTTCTTGAGCACCATCTACCAGCCAAACTTCAGCTGCAGCGCACAATCTATTTTGAGAATCAATTAAAGCATTTGGATATTTTTCAGTATCAACGGCGGCCTCTTTGACTTTTTTAAAACTAGCTACTTGTTTAATCAAATCTTCTTGCTCTGCGATAACACCCAATCCACCATTCAACGCAGTTGGTATAACACGTTTGTCAGTTTCTGGACTAAAAGATTCAGAAACTAAAGGTATATTTAAAGTAAACTCTTTTGATAATTTTGTACGCAAAGTAACACTATATGGTAAAACATTTGAGGCTCCTGGTACTAATAAAACTTGATCGTAGCCAAGACCCATGAATTCTGTATTTTCAGACATAATTTTCTCCAAAGATATTTGAACTATTTTTTATCAGGGACAATTAAAAGTGTGCGACAGTAAATTCTTTACTTTTGTCTACTGAAGCTTCAAAGTCAAACACACCACTGTCACGCTCAATATGATTATTATGAACTAAATCAGCAATGCTCGTTTCACCTAATTGAGCCATTTTTTCTTGAAGATCTGTCAATATTGACATTAATACACTAGTTAAATCGCCCTTATAGGCAACACGAGCCTCAATTCCTTCTGGCACCATTTTTTTAGCTTCGTTGACT
The DNA here is from genome assembly GCF_008107645.1 of Leuconostoc litchii. Classification (GTDB taxonomy): domain Bacteria; phylum Bacillota; class Bacilli; order Lactobacillales; family Lactobacillaceae; genus Leuconostoc; species Leuconostoc litchii. The sequence continues at coordinate 790,269 of NZ_SDGY01000001.1, forward strand.
TCGCCTTGGAAATATCGATCTTTTGAGCCATTTTCCATTGCAGCGATAGATCCCATACCACGATAAGTTTTATACTTATGTCCGTTATCTTCAAACACTTCCCCCGGTGTTTCTTCTGTACCGGAAAACATTGAGCCAAGCATAACTGCATCGCCACCAGCAGATATAGCCTTAACAATGTCTAATGATGTTTTAACACCACCATCAGCAATAATCTTTTTCCCGCGAGTTTCAGCTTCTAGTGCCGCATCACGAATAGCCGAAATTTGTGGTACACCAATACCAGCAACAACTCGAGTTGTACAAATTGAACCAGGTCCAATACCGATTTTAACAACATCAGCACCCGCATCATATAACGCTGCTGCGCCTTCACGTGTTGCAATATTACCCGCGATGATGTTCAACTTTGGGAAAGTATGACGTACTTCAGAAACCTTACGTAAAACACCCTCTGAATGTCCATGAGCGGAATCTAATACGATGGCATCAACACCGGCATCAACCATAGCTTGTACACGATCAACAGTGTCATTTGTTACGCCTACAGCACCAGCCACAAGTAACTGCCCGCTAGCATCAACTGCTGCGTTAGGAAAGTCAGCGGAATTAAATGATTCAGTTTTCACTTTACGAACCTCATCGGCTTGTGCAGTAATTGTCATATTTTTATGAATAACACCAAGACCACCTAACTTTGCTAATGCGATAGCGAACCGTGATTCTGTTACTGTATCCATTGCAGCGGAAAGCAGCGGAATATTAAGTTTTAACGTAGGCGTCAAAGTTGTGTTAACTGATACTGAATCAGCTTCTACAGTTGAATTTAAGTCATCAACTAACTTAACATCTTCAAATGTCAATCCCATTGGGACAAACTTATTTGTTGAACTGAACTTTTGCATAAGATCCTCCAAAGTAAATATGCATGTCGCAATATTGTATAAAACAATCAACGATTTCAATTGCCAATTATATAGTAATACTAATATCGCGATAGTTTATATAAATTAAATATGGCCTTTTTGTTAACACTATTGTTAACGGATCCGCCGTCATTTTAAACACAAAAAAAGCATTTGGGACAGAGAGATCCACAAATGCTTTTGAATCGTCAAAAGCATTTGCGGATAGTCACGACTTTTGGGGCGTGGTAGAGACTGTTGGCCGTTTTCCAACGATATATCTGCAAATAACTTCTTTAGTTGTTGATACCATATTACCCGCTTTTATGAGAAAAAGCAACCGTTATTTGTACAATAAATCACTAGCTTCAACGGTTTAAAATTTTTCTAATACAGCATTGATTTTGAATAGTAAAATGTACAATTCTTGATATAAATAGGCGCGTAATTGTTAAAAATAACAATTACGCGCCTATCTTTATTTATCAATATTTTTTTTACTATCTTGTTTATAATCTTGAATTGTATCTTTCACGGCTTCTTGAGCAGCATCTTTTATATCAGTGACAGCCTCTTTGGCTTTCCCAAAAAGATTTTGTGCTTTTCCTTGCGCTTCACGTTGCTTGTCACCAGTAACCTTGCCTTCAATCTCTTTTGCCTTGCCTGCAACTTTGTCCTTAGCGTTATCAAACTTTTCTTCAATTGACATATTATATTTCTCCTTGAGATTTATTTGATGTTACACATTTATACTAACTGAAGTACTCATATTTGTAAACGATTTGAATTATACATTTATATATTTTTATTTCTCACATTAAAAAAAGCCACACGGGGGTGAGTGACTTTCAAAGAGGTTCGTGTTTCCTTATTGAAGGATAACGAAACCATAAACTAATTATAGAATTGATTACACTATGTCACAAGAATACACGATAGTCAAAATAATCAAAAGTGTCAAATTTTACTACTTAAATTTAAAAAGCACCCTTTAAGGTGCTTAACGAATGGAATACCGACTATTAATCAGATAAATGAAATTGTAAGTTACAATTATCTAAAGAATAGGAGCAATTTGTAGTAACAGTCAGTGATTACATTTGTATCATGGACTTACTTTTAATAATCCATAAATAAATTATAACACATAAAAGTAATGATTACTATTTATTTTTGGTTTTATGGGATTATAAAAAGCCACTATCTTGAAAAGAGGTGGCTGACATAAATACTATTCATCTTACTGCAAAAATCTATTTAACTTCACCAGCAAATGTAGGCATAAAGTTATCTGAAATTGTCTCAACGCGCACATTCAGTCCCGGTTCCGGTGCGGCAATATATTGATTGTTGCCTATATATATGGCATCATGATATGAAGCACCTGGTGTTCCCCAAAATAGCAAATCACCTGGTTGCGCCTGAGATACTAATTTTTTCTTCGTATACATTTCTTGGCTGACAGACGAATGTGGTAATGAAACCCCTGCAGCATTTTGGAAAACATAACTTACCAATCCTGAACAATCAAATCCAGTTGAAGGTGTTGAACCACCCCAAACGTAAGGAATATTTTGTGATACCAGTTGTTGCGCAAGCGCGATAACAGCCGAAGACCGGTTAGTTGATGAAACTGTTATACCAGTAGGATTAGATACTATATTTTGTGTACCTGTTGAAAGATTCACAACACCAGTATCAGTAGCAGATGACGAAAGCGTTGATTCTTTAGCAACAATACTCGTTGCTGATTCTGAATCTGTTTTAGTATCATCGGTTGATGAATTAGAACTGGACTCACTTATTTTTGACGGATCTGCAACGTTCGCATCAGTATTTGCTACATTTTCACTAGTTATTGATGAATTTGTTGTATTTTCACTACTTGATGAATTTGTTATACTAGTGTCTCCAATTGATACTTTTGCTGAACTTCCATCATTTTTGCCATTTGATGCGTCTGACATTGCATCATCTGTAGTTGTACTTTCACTAGCTGTGCTACTACTTGACGTCGCTGCTGAAGAGCTTGTACCTGCTGTTTCATCTGTTTTGATGGTATCAGAAGAACTAGAATTCATACTTGAACTAGATGAAGATTCTTTTTTACTGGTGGACGAATTATCATCAACAGTTACATTAGCTGCCGTTTTTAAGGGCGCCGCATCCGGATGAGTATCAGTAGTCAAATCAGCGACTGACGTTGTTACAGAAGAGTTGTTAGCGGCTGGCAAACTAAGAGTTTGACCTACTGATATTAAATCAGAATCATTATTTTCACTAACCAAGTCTTCTACATTTAAATTATGATTCTGAGCGATGGACCACAGCGAATCACCAGATTTTACTTTGTATGAAGTAGACTTTACACTAACTGATTTCGCTATTTTTTTCTCCGCAGGCGTTTCAATATGGGCTACTTTATCTTTCGGTATCGTTAAACTTTTTTGTGTCAGGTTAACCGCCGAATTATCCATTAGACCAGCTGCCTCTGCTACAGAATTAACAGCCTTGCCGACTGTGTTTTTAACATCATCAGCATGTGCAATACCCGAACCAATACCCACAAGACCAAGCAAACTCAACCCAGAGGCTACAACTTTTTTATCAAGTCGTTCCATATTTCCCTACCTTTCCACTTTGAACACACTAAATAGTGCTTCCATACTCTCAATTTTTAATTTTTTCTTAACATTTCAATTCTATCATGAAATTGTTAAAAAAGCATAATACAAGCACTCTTGTTACCATTCTGAAATGTTTTTAATGTAAATAAAAACAGGATATCTTGCAATATCCTGTTTTCTATATTCAAATAAATCTTACTGATCACTCTTTAGTACACCACCAACAGCATAATGATCCTTTGGCATTTCACGCAAAATAACATGTACCGCTTCACGAGAAGCACCAGCATCTTCAACAATGACATCAGTAATATCTTTTACCATTTTTGCTAGCTGTTCATGGGTGCGACCTTCAAGTAATTCGACTTGTACAATTGGCATAAACTTTCTCCTTCTATTTCTTATAGTTTACTTTCTATCTTCTATATTTTCAAGCTGTTCTTCTAAACGTTGCTCAGCTTCAATCTGTGCCTCGACGGTTTCAATTCGAGGAACCGCAACTGCACGTTTCATCTGCAATTGACGATCGGCATCAAGAAATTCACCTGAAACACTAACCGTATTCATTAAGTTAATGAAAGCTTTGGGATCAATGCGATGAACGACTTCTTGCATTTCAAATAATTCATAACGTGATAAAACCATCATTAATGTCGTTGAATCACGCTTTGTATATGCACCTCTTGATGGGATAATTGTAATACCACGAATCAAATCTTTATGCAACTCAGCAACAACTTCATCCCCCTTTGAAGTAACAATCATCGCTGTCAACTTTTGATAACTAGTATACAATGTATCGACAACACGGCCAGTTGCATAGATACCAACAATTGTAAATAGTGCACTTTGCCATCCAATAAAAGAGCCTGCAATAATAACTACAGCAAAATTAATCACATTCATCAATACCCCGATAGATTTTCCGGTACGTTTTTGAACAACCATCGCTACGATGTCCATGCCACCCGTTGAAAATCCATATCGCATGGCTACTCCGATTGAAGCACCAATTAGTAACCCACCAAACAAAGAAGCTAATAATGGATCATTAGTTAAAGCTTGGGTTGGTGCTACAATTTGAATGACCGAAACAAATATTGAATTAGCGAAACTCAAAATCGTAAACTTACCACCAATCATTTTCCAACCAACAATGCCAATAGGGATATTAAATATCATAATAAATGTTCCAGTAGGCAAGCTAACATGGAAAAAATGATGGGAGAATATTGATAGCAATTGTGCAATACCATTGAACCCACTTGAAAAAATGCTATTAGGAATCAAAAAAGCATTTAATCCCACAACCTGTACAATTGCACTGGCAAAAAATACTAGCATTGTGAGCAGTATTTTGCGCCAGCTGATTTTAATATTCTTCATTACCCAACACTCCAAAATTTGAAATTATATTATTCTTTATGATAACAAAAAAAGTCGCCACAATGTTCACGACTTTAAACAATATGCTGTTAAAAATCAGCTATTTTACATTTTTTCTAATCGCGCGATTCGCTCTTCAAGCGGTGGATGCGTATCAAATAAATGTTCCTTGTTTTTCAATGGATTACTGATATATAATGCTGCTGACGAGGGATCCACATCTTTCATAGGCTGTGCACTCCCTAACTTACGTAATGCTGAAATCAACCCTTGCGGATTTCGAGTTAATTCTGCACTACCGGCGTCAGCAAGATATTCTCGGTTACGAGAAATCGCCATTTGAATGGCTGCCGCTGCAAGAGGTGCTAAGACCATCATTAAAATGGAAAACACCAATAAAAGTACCTGTAGACCGCCACCACCATTACGATCATCATCTCGACGTCTATCACCACTGCCCCAAAACCACCAATTACCACCAATATTAGTTAATAATGTAATTGCAGCAGACAAAGCCAAGGCAATAGTAGAAATCCTAATATCATAGTTACGTACGTGACTCATTTCGTGTCCAATAACACCTTCTAATTCACTACGATTCATGATTTTAAGCAACCCTGTTGTTGCTGCAACTGCTGCATGTTCAGGATTATTACCTGTAGCAAAGGCATTCGGGCTGTCATCATTAATGATGAAAACACGAGGCATTGGTACTCTAGCAACCATTGCCATATCCTCAACTGTATGCCACAATTCTGGTGCCTGCTCAGCATTCTTGATTTCATGACCATTATTCATCGCCATCACTACATTTGTAGAATTACTAACCATAATCAAAGTATAGATTGCACCAATAACAATAGCTGCAATAACACCTGTTTCTAACGATCCAAGCAATAAGTATCCTACCGCAGCGCCGACTAGAGCAACTAAAACAAAAAATATTAATAAGAGTACAACTGTACGCCGTTTATTTGATTGTATTTGTTGATACAACATTAGAACTTGACCGTAGGTGCTTCTTTCTCAACTTCTGGAACCTGTAAAAATTCACTAGGTTCAAAATGATGAATTCCAGCAACTATGTTACTTGGGAATTGTTGCAACTTTGTATTATATAGAGCTGTTGTTGAATTAAATAATTGACGTGAATAAGCAATCTTATTTTCTGTATTTGTCAATTCTTCTTGTAACTTAACAAAGTTTGCATTAGCTTTTAAATCTGGATAAGCTTCCGCACGAGCAAAGAATCCAGATAAAGCTCCTGTCAATTGGTTGGAAGCTACCATTTTGTCAGCAGGTGTTGCTGCTTGTGCTACATCTTGGCGGAGCTTTGTGACCTCTTCCAATGTGCCACTCTCATGTTTTGCATAACCTTTTACAGTTTCCACCAAATTTGGAATCAAATCATTACGCCGCTTTAGTTGAACATCAATTTGACTCCAAGATTCTTTCGTTTGCATACGTGTTTTCACAAGTGAATTATAAATGCTAACCCACGCGATAACAATTACAATAATAACTGCAATAACAATTAATAGTACCATAACACTCCTCTTTCTACTTAAAAAATATTTTTAATCTACAAAAACTGCACGTTTATCTTTTAGTCCAACTTCGTTAAACCACTTAGTGTACCACCTAGCAAAAAAAGGTAGTTGTTGAAATAATGTATAAATCGTCACACATTTATTACTATCAATGATATCATATTGCCATACAGCATGCTGCTGATTATCATATTGTTGCGTAATTTCCAAAGATACTGCTCCAATATTCAAAGTGACACCATCTCTTTTATTTTTCAGTAACGTTAACACAAAATTTTGCTTCGCAGCCCCAACAAAAAGCGCATCTAATACTTCTGCAGATATATCTTTACTTTGCATAATCAAATTATTATTATGTTCAGCATCTAGTCCTGTGATATCAATTGCATAGCCACTTTTTTCTAGTAAAACAACGATAGCGGTTAAGCGTTTTTGAAAGGCAGTTAGCGCATCAACACCAGCAATCTGAAGTGCTTCGGTTTGTACTAATTTCATAAAATCAACGGTATCTAAATAAAATCTTTTATTCAACAAATCCCAATAAGCAACTCTTAAGTCTTGAGATATTTCTTCTAAATAATAACCACCAGCAGCTAAAGGAGCCTTCGTAAATCGAAAAGCCGCATTAGGAAATTCTTCAAAATGAATTTCTACTACTTTTTGCATTTTTGGCAAAATGACCGCAGTAGAAGACAGTGACGCCATTTGCGCTAACTTTGAAAAAGCAACTGTAATCCAATGTGTACTAGGATACCAATGTTCATTAGCTACTCGTACCATTTCAGATTGATGAACGTCGAAAGCTAAAATTTTTTTGGTAATATCTAGTATAACTTCTGCTTGATCAGCTTCAGATAACAGTTCAACTAGAACTTGCCATCGTTGAAAAAGGTCTAAATCTTTTTTTAATTGTTGTGAATAACTATAACTATCAAAATTCATATTATTTCTTCTGCAACAAAGTGCTTAAATAATCAATATAGCAATGATTTACCTTCCGAATAAAGTCATCAATTGTCTCAAAATTAGATAAAATTTCTTCCAGCTCTAAATGCCGCAAGGCATCCTCTTTTTCTAATTGAATCATTTCAGTTTCATGTTCAGATAATTTATCCTTAACCTGAGGTACGCGCTGTTGTGAAGCCAGTAATAGATCACGCTTGTTTTCTAACTCTTCACGAGCTTTTTTATCTGTACGTCCAAGTAAACCAGATTTATTTTCTTTTAATTGTTCTAATTGGTCGTTTAAAACTTGAACCTCTAAATTACGCTTGGTTTCATCATCTAAAAATGTTTGTAACCCATCCACAATCTGTTTAATTTCACGAATTTGAATATCATTAATATTGCTGCCAGTTGGTAACTTAAGCGTTTCTTGCCACTCTCCTATCATTTTATCATCAATAGACAATGTGATTGATAAGACATCAAGCGTTGCAAACTGTCGATGATTCCACCAATTACCAATATAAACTTGATATATTGAAGGCTCATCCTTAGATACAACCAACTCAAAAAAATGAAATGTATTTTTTAAATATTTCACTAATTCTGGTGCTAAAAAAGTTGCCAGTTCATTTTGAACATCCGTCACCATTTGAGCTAACAAGGCGTTAGAATCCGCATGAGTACGTTGTCGAACCTGTTCATTAAATTTTTTTGAGTCTAATAATTCATACACTTGAGGCAACTGTTGGTTCATGATAGCAGACTGCAGTTGCCCTAGATACATAATTTTACTATCAAGTTGATTAATCAATTCTGGCTGCAACGCAGTTTGAGAATCTGTCATTGTTAGGCCTCCACTGAAAGCTAAATTTTAAACCTAATTTCAGCATACCTTATCTGAGCACTAAAAAATACTCTCTTAATAGTTTTTTATTCAAATTTATATTTTTTAACAAAAAAACGATGATTAATCATCGTTTTGAGCGCAATATTTTTGGAACGTATTTGATTTTATTTCCTAATAATTCATTTGCTAGACCCATACGTAAATACATAGCAATTAATAAAAATGCACCTACAGATACAGCTATAAATGTTGTCATCGTAACAGAAAATTTCGTGTCTGTTGGGAAGATCAAATTGCCTAAAGTGAAAGAAATAGCATAAGCTACAATAGCCATGATACCGGAGGCCATGAACATTTGCCACAACTCCTTCCCTATCATACCAAACGAAACACCGTACACCTTTTTCAAAAAATCTAACATGTATAGTATAGAAATGAACATACCAATAACACTTGTTATCAACGCACCCATCCCTTCAAAATAACGAATTAATGGGATTTGAAGGACAATTTTAATGATAATACCAATAAAGAATGCCTTCATAACAATTCTTACTTCAGATAAAGCTTGTAGTACAAATGCCAGTAGCATGAACAGGCTAAATACCAACGCTAATATTGTTGAGTACTGAAGCATGTAAATACCTTCTTGATTAGAAGATTCAATTGGGTAAAACATTTTGTACAGTGGTCCAGCAATAGCATACATGCCCAAGGCACTAGGCAACATAATGAGCGAAAATAGTTTGAACACTTGCTTTAGCTGGTCTTGAATAATCTCGTAAGTCAAAGCTGCCTTACTGCCTGATAGCATTGGTAACGCCGTAGAGGCTATACTCGTTGAAAATGGCACAATAATCATAATTAGCTTATTCGGATTCGCACTGAACAATGAAAACTTTTCCAATAATTCTGACTTAGAAAGTGCAAAGAAATGATTCATAATACTAAAAAACGAATACTGGTCTACTGTCTGAAAGAGCGTTATTGCAGAACCAATGATAATAAATGGCCATGACTCCTTCAAAATATTAAATACCAGACTCAGCGTTTTTGTATTTTCATGTGGCGTAGCATGAGAAATGGGCTTAGATAAAATATGTCGATACTTCACCCATCCCCAGGCCAGCACAATCATACTAAAAATTGCACCAATAAATGCCGCAAAAGTAGATTGAACAACTACTCCCGTCCAATTATTTGAATCGATTCTCAAAATAATAATCGCCATAACCAACATGTAGGCAACACGAGCAATTTGTTCGATAACCTGTGACATAGCAGATATGCTCATCAACTGATGTCCTTGAAAGAGTCCTCGAATCATTGACATTAGTGGAAAAATTGCAACGGCTGGTGCCAAAGAGCGTAGCACAGGAACCACATCAGCATTATTATTTGACAAAATTGGCGCAGCAGCATATAAAATGAACCCGAATACTATCCCAAGCAAAACGCCCAAAATCATTGACTGTCTCGTTAACTGTCTTGACCGATATATATCATTTTTAGCACTTAATTCTGCAACGACTTTAGAAATCGCTGCTGGAATACCAAACGTAGCAATTGCCAAGAAAATAGCATAAATCGTATATCCCTGATTAAATAGCCCGTTTGCTCGCGTAGCATACGTGCCCAACATAGCCATCCACGGTATAAGATATATGACACCTAAAATACGTGACACCATGTTACCAACGGATAGCCAAGCAGACCCTTTGATTAATGTCGCTTGATTACTGTTTTGACTATTTGGTGTGTTCTCAATTGATGATTCTTCCAATAATGCTGCTTCGGGAATCTGTAAATTTGGTTTTTTCTTGATAATTTTTTGACGAGCACGAGTATTTTTTTCTTTAATGGCCAAAATTTCTTCTTCAGTTGGTTGAAATAAAATCTCATTTTTATTTTTCCGCGTAAAGTTTGATCTCGCATTATGCTTTTCTTGTATGTGCCGTCCTGCTAATGATAGAATTTCATCAGCTGTTAACGTTTTACCGTCAACATTTGTTTTATCAACGCGACTGCTATCGTTGGATTTTCTTGGACGTCGCTCATTCGTCATGTTTGAAACCTCATTTTTAATTATGTACCCCACTAAAGTGGGCTTTACTACTTAAACATTTAAATATAATAATAAAAATTGAACTTATGTTGCTAAGTATTTTAACTTACCACAATATTGACAAACTTTCCTGGAATAGCAATTACTTTACGAATTTCCTTACCAGTAATAAAGTTTTGCACATTTTCATCTGCTTTGGCAAGTTCAAGCATAGCATCTTTATCAGTATCACGCGCAACTGTGGCTTTACCACGAACTTTTCCATTAACTTGGAAAATAATTTCTAGAGTATCTTCAACAAGGTGACTATCATCATATGTTGGCCATTCAACATAGCTAATATCATTTTCATGACCCAACCTTGCCCATAATTCTTCAGCTAAATGTGGAGCAATTGGTGCTAACATTTGCACGAAACCATTCATATACTCAATTGGTAAAGCATCTGATTTATAAGCTTCATTTACAAAAACCATTAATTGAGAAATCGCAGTATTAAAACGCATATTCTCTAAATCATCAGAAACTTTTTTAACTGTCTGGTTATATATCTTATCTAAATCACCATTATTAACAGTTGTCACATGATCACGTAACTTGTCTTCGTCATCAATCAACAAGCGCCATACACGATCTAACCAACGTCGTGAACCTGAAACACCGTCCTCTGACCAAGGCTTACTTTGCGTTAAGGGACCCATAAACATTTCATAAACACGTAATGTATCAGCACCATAATTGTTAACAATTTCGTCAGGATTAACAACATTTCCCTTAGATTTAGACATTTTTTCGTGATTTTCACCTAAAATCATGCCCTGGTTCACTAACTTGTGGAATGGTTCTTTGGTTGGTACCACTCCTAAATCGTACAAAAACTTGTGCCAGAAGCGAGCGTACAATAAGTGCAAAACAGCGTGTTCTGCACCACCTACATACAAATCAACATTCATCCAGTACTTTAATTTGTCCGCATCAGCCAACGCTTCTGAATTATGGGGATCAACATATCGCAAGAAATACCATGAAGAACCCGCCCACTGTGGCATTGTATTTGTTTCGCGACGGCCTTTTACACCATCTTCACGCGTAACCGTTAACCAGTCAGTAGCATTAGCTAATGGTGATTCTCCTGTACCTGACGGCTTTAGTTGTTCTTGTGTCATTTCTGGCAAACGCAATGGTAATTCTGATTCCGGCACAAGTGTTTGTGTCCCATCTTCCCAATGAATCACTGGGATAGGCTCACCCCAGTAACGTTGCCGTGAGAAAATCCAATCACGTAAGCGATAATTTATTTGCTTGTGCCCTGCACTATTTTCCGTCAACCAATCTATTGCTTTGTCAATTGCTTCTTGCTTGCTTAAACCATCTAAGAAACCAGAATTAATGTGAACACCATCGCCTGTATAAGCCGCTTCCACAACATCTCCACCTTCAATAACAGCTTTAATTGGCAAATCAAACTTTTTAGCAAATTCCCAGTCACGATTATCATGTGCAGGAACAGCCATAATAGCACCTGTACCATAAGAAGACAAAACGTAATCTGCAATCCAAATAGGTAATCTTTCCCCATTGATTGGGTTAATAGCATAAGCACCTGTAAATGCACCTGTCTTATCTTTATTTAAATCAGTACGTTCTAGGTCGGATTTTGTTTCTACCTCTTTTTTATAGTTGCTAATGACGTCTTTTTGCTCAGATGTGGTAATCACATCAACTAACTCGTGTTCTGGTGACAAGACCATATACTGTGCCCCAAATAATGTATCAGGACGCGTAGTATAAACTTCGATTTTCTTAGCAGAATTTTCAACATTGAAAGAAACCGATGCACCGACAGATTTTCCTATCCAATGACGCTGTTGCTCTTTAATTGCTTCTGGCCAGTCCAGGTCTTCTAAGTCTTCGAGTAATCGATCAGCATAAGCTGTAATGCGCAAAACCCATTGCTTCATTGGCTTGCGATAAACTGGATAGCCGCCACGTTCAGTCTTACCATCAATTACTTCTTCATTGGCAACTACGATACCACCACCTGGAAAATCAGGAGCCCAATTCACCATGATTTCGTCTTCATAAGCTAAGCCTTTTTCATACAGCTTTTCAAATATCCATTGCGACCATTTATAGTATTCCGGATCGGTTGTATTAATTTCTCTTGACCAATCTATTGAAAAACCAAGTGATTTAATCTGATTTTTAAATACTTGTACGTTTTTATTTGTAAAACTTGCAGGGTTGTTACCAGTTTTAATTGCGTACTGTTCTGCTGGTAATCCAAATGCATCCCATCCCATTGGATGCAAAACATTAAACCCCTTCGCACGCTTATAACGACTCATAATATCAGTCGCCGTATAACCTTCAGGATGCCCGACATGTAGACCTTGACCAGAAGGATAAGGAAACATATCCATCACATAATATTTTTCCTTTTCGGACTTATCTGATGCCTTGAATGTTTCGTGCTCATCCCAATATCTCTGCCATTTATTTTCAATAGATTTATGATCGTATACCATATTTTTTTCCTTCTTTATATGAAATATTCATGTTTTTAACTGTAGTACTACATTTGAAATAAAAAAGCCCTACATCACACCCAAAAGGCATGACATAGGGCGAAAATTTTAATTTCGCGGTACCACCCATGTTCACGTATTTCTACGTCTCATTCATCTTAACGCGACAAACGTTGTAGGCTAAGTTACTTCACCTACAATTTAATCAACTGAGTTCCGAACTTTGTTTGGTAAGTTTCCATCAACCACTTACTTTCTGAATGCCCCGCCATACGTATTAGTGTTGAACAATAATGTTACCATTATAACACAATTTCTTATAATCAGGTATAATTGAATGCATGACTATTCATAAAAATAAGTGTATATTAACAGTCTCTTTTGCAGGAATCGTTTTTTTGATTATGGCGTTCGGTGTTAAAACTAACCCTAACTGGTTTCTAAAATTTGATCAGTTTCTGCAACAAATAATTCAGCAACACAATACCTTTACAAATGAATTTTTTATTAGTATGACAAATGTTGGCAGTGTATCTGCAGTCATGCTAGTATCTGCAGGGACTAGTGTTTATCTGATTTACAAACATCACTATCGTGAATTGCTGTTTTTATTATTCAATATAATCATTTCCACTGGTGTCATTACTCAAGTTATTAAACATTTGATTAAACGCCCACGTCCCCAGCCACAGCTCATTCTAGAGAGTGGATACAGTTTCCCTTCTGGTCATTCTATGGCAACTATTTTATTATATGGATCTTTAATTGTATTAATTAGTTATCATTTTAATCCTAGTATTTTAAAAAAAGTTAGTTTGGTGATTCTAATGAGCTTCATTGTTATTATTCCAATCAGTCGAGTATTTGTGAATGTCCATTATCCAAGTGACGTTATTGCAGGAATATCACTTGGATATGTGCTACTCACGCTTTCCCGATTTTTCTTTCTTGACCTACATCTATTTTTCAAAAGGAGTTCTTCATGATTTTCACAAGCAATGCTTTTACACATCAATTAATCGAGCAAACTGTTAAAATTGGTGATATTGTTATTGATGGTACTACTGCTAATGGTGTTAATACAAGATTTTTAGCAACCCGCATTGGTAATTCAGGTAAAGTACTAAGCTATGCAACTACTAAGGATAATGCTAATGCCGCCGCTGCTTCTCTTTTCATGAGTGGCTTGTCCGACCGCGTTACATTACTCGGAAAAACACTAGATAATCAATTTTTAGACGAACTTGGTCCACAAAATCAAGTCAGTGTCGCTATTTTTGATTATTCTGATGATGCACAAAATTCTAATGATTGCCCTATAAACTATATTGAACAAGTCAATCATGTATTACCACGTTTAACTCATAGTGGTCTGCTAATTATCAAATTCACTTCTACCCCTGTAGAATGGCAACAATATAATCAAAATTTACTTGATGCAGATTATTCAAAGGCAAGCTATCTCACAAAAAATATTGATACTCATATTATTGAAAGGATCTGACCATGAAAAAATTTGTTCCTCTTATCACTATGGTTGTTATCTTAATCATTACTATAATAGCTATATTTTATATTAATCAACCTGAAAAAATTACTACAAGTAGTACAAAAAAAGATCCTAAATTAGATAAAGTCGCTTTACCTCAACTTTCCAACAAGGTTGCCGAAAACGAAAGTGAAATTATCTTAAAGACTACTTACGGAAATATCACTATAAAACTGTTTAACAAATACACACCCCTAGCTGTTGAAAATTTCATGACCCATGCTAAAAACGGTTATTATAATAACACAACATTTCATCGTGTCATTAATAACTTTATGATCCAGGGAGGTGATCCAACCGGTACTGGCAATGGCGGACAATCTATTTGGAAAGAAAAAGATAAAAGTATAGACAGTGGTAATGGTTTCAAAAATGAAATTAGTACATCCTTATATAATATTCGTGGAGCTGTTTCAATGGCAAATGCTGGTACAGATACTAATACTAGCCAATTCTTCATCGTACAAAATCCCGAAGACGTTTCTAGTGGTATTAACCCTAAAATTTATCCAAAGAAAATTACAAAAGCTTACAAAAATGGTGGTTATCCAAGCTTAGACGGTCTCTACACAGTCTTCGGGCAGGTTATTGACGGGATGGATGTTGTGGATAAAATAGCTAGTGCTAAAGTCAAAAAAACTTCTAATGGTGAAAAATCTAAACCTGCTGATCCTGTAAAAATTACAAACATTGAAATTACCAAGGAAGCAAAATAAAAAAGATAGTGAACACTATCTTTTTTTTGATGAAAAAATTATTCAAATGTTCTCAAAATTAGTACATCTACTTTAGAAACTTGTGTAACAAAAGATGGTACTGTTCCAGCCATTGCTCTTTGCAAACGACTTAACCCAGTTTCACCAATAACAATCAAATCATTTTTATGATCTTTTGGAAATTCACGTGCAATAACACTCTTTGGAGAACCAAAACGTACGTGTATATCAACATCACTATGTCCCAAATCTTTTGCATATTCAAAGGCCTTAATAAGACCTTTCTCAGCCGTTTGTTCCATTTGATACACAACATCTTCATTCATTGCGATAGAACCAAAATATCCACCACCAGTGGTATCAACAACTGTCAAGATATCGATATGCGCCTCAGGAGCAAAATCAACAACTTTTTTTATTAATGTATTTGAAACTTCTGAGCCATCAATTGCAACTAAAATGTTATTATATGCCATGCGCTTTTCCTCTTACTCTTTAATAACTACATTATAGCGCTATTAAAAAAATAATGTAAGCGCTTTTAACAAATTACATTTTTTTCTGTAACTTGTTCATTACTCGATACCCATCGTCTTGACCAATGATAACCTCGTCAGCAATATCTAGGAATAATCCATGTTCCACAACACCAATTTGGCTATCCAAATATTGGGCCAATTCATAAGGCTGATCGATTTGTTTTAAATCAAGATCTACAATGTAATGTCCTAAATCTGTTACTATAGGTTGTTTTTGAGTATTTAAACGTAGCTTAGGATATAAATGGTGTTGCGTCAATTCATGAATTAATTGGCCATTACCAAACGGCACAACTTCTACTGGCAATGAAAACTGACCAAGCGTCTTATGTAACTTTTGTTCATCTATTATCCAAACAACACGCTTTGAATATTTAGCAACAATTTTTTCCATCAAAAATGCTGCGCCACCGCCTTTTATACCATTCATATAGCAATCTACTTCATCTGCACCATCGATAGTCAAATCAATTTTTAGTACGCTGTCAATATCTCGAATCGGAATTCCTAATTCTTGAGCACGTTCGGCTGTCTTTGTTGAAGTTGTAACACCAATGATAGATAATTTTTCATATTTTATACGTCGTGATAATTCATCCAAAAAATAAGCAACTGTAGACCCTGTTCCTAGTCCGACAATCATGCCATCTTTTACGAGCGTGGCAGCATATTCTCCTGCATTTTTTTTAGAATTATTCATCTTTAAACCTACAGTACTTTCTCTAAAAATTCTTGAGCTCGTGTTGTTTTTGGGTGTTCAAAAAATTCTTCTGGGGTTGAAATCTCTTGAATTCCACCATCAGCCATAAACCATATCGTATCAGCTACTTCCCGCGCAAATCCCATCTCATGCGTAACAACAATCATCGTCATTCCGTCATCAGCTAATTGTTTCATCACTGCCAATACCTCGCCAACCATTTCTGGATCTAAGGCGCTCGTAGGTTCATCAAATAACAATACATCTGGAGACATAGCCAATGCTCTAGCAATTGCTACACGTTGCTGTTGTCCTCCTGAAAGACTATCTGGGTATACAGACCCCTTATCAGTTAAACCAACCTGTGCGAGCAAATTTTCGGCTATTTTTGTCGCATCTTGCTTACTAATATTTTTTACTTTTAGTGGTGCTAACTTAATATTTTCAAGAACAGAAAGGTTGGGAAATAAATTAAAATTTTGAAATACCATACCCATTTTTTCTCTTAATGTATCTAATTTTTTTTCAGATAATTTTGTTAACTCATTACCCTCAAAACTAACCGTACCATCTGTCGGCGTATCAAGCATATTAATTGCTCGTAAAAAGGTAGATTTTCCCGCTCCTGATGGCCCGATAACTGAAATAACTTCTCCTTTCTCAACACTCACATTTACTTCATCAAAAATAACTTTTGATCCAAACTGTTTTTTTAGATTTTTAATCTTTAATAATTCAGTCATCATTCATCTCCGTTTCTATTACTAATTATTATTATACAGTGTTATAATTTATATGCATCAGTTATTCGTTTTAAACTGAATAAGGTGTATAATATTGCATAAAACATCAGCAATCAGAATGGAGTTTAATTATGGCAAAAATTGTAAACCGCGAAGAACATTTATCACACTCATTTGAAGATTTGATTTCATTGCCTAAAGAAGACAGTAATGAAAAAGATCGTAAAGCAGCACTTGGCCGTGACCAAGAAGATAATCAAAATAAATAAATTTATACAAAAAAGCACGCTCTCGCGTGCTTTTTGACTAAAAATATTAGTCTTCGATATCAGTAACTGTACCGGCACCAACAGTGTGGCCACCTTCACGAACAGTAAACTTCAAACCTTGTTCGATGGCAACTGGTGAGATCAATTCGATTTCGAATGTCACTTGGTCACCAGGCATAACCATTTCAACACCGGCTGGCAATTCAACAACACCTGTAACATCAGTTGTGTGGAAGTAGAATTGTGGACGGTAGTTTGTGAAGAATGGTGTATGACGACCACCTTCTTCCTTAGTCAAAACATACACTTCAGCCTTGAACTTCTTGTGTGTGTTGATTGAACCTGGCTTAGCCAAAACTTGACCACGTTCAATATTACTACGATCAACACCACGCAACAATGCACCGATGTTATCACCAGCTTGTGCTTCGTCCAAAGTCTTACGGAACATTTCGATACCTGTAACAGTAGTCTTTTGAACTTCGTCCTTCAAACCAACGATTTCAACTTCAGTTCCTGTAGTCAATACACCACGATCAACACGACCAGAAGCAACTGTACCACGACCAGTAATTGTGAAGACATCTTCGACAGGCATCAAGAAAGGCTTGTCAGTCTCACGTGCTGGTTCTGGAATGTAAGCATCGACAGTATCCATCAATTCTTCGATAACTTTAACTTGTTCAGGATCACCTTCCAAAGCCTTCAAAGCTGAACCCTTAAGTACAGGAATATCATCGCCTGGGAAGTCATATTCTGACAACAATTCGCGAACTTCCATCTCAACCAATTCAACTAATTCTTCATCATCAACCAAATCAGTCTTGTTCAAGAAGACAACCAAGTAGTCAACACCAACTTGACGTGCCAACAAGATGTGTTCACGTGTTTGTGGCATAGGACCATCAGTTGCAGCAACAACCAAGATAGCACCATCCATTTGGGCAGCACCAGTAATCATGTTTTTAACATAATCCGCGTGACCAGGGGCATCAATGTGGGCATAGTGACGCTTCTCTGTTTCATATTCGATATGAGAAGTGTTAATAGTAATACCACGTTCTTTTTCTTCAGGCGCGTTGTCGATTTCAGCAAAATCTGTAGCAACGATACCTTGCTTTTCAGCCAATACCTTTGAGATAGCGGCAGTCAAAGTAGTCTTTCCGTGATCGACGTGTCCAATAGTACCAATGTTAACGTGGGGCTTAGTGCGAACGTAAGTTTCCTTAGCCAATGTAGTTTCCTCCAAATTTCATTTTTCAATATATTATGAAAAATGTTTATAAATATATTTTACAACGCAAGCCGTCAAAAGACAACAAGTAACTTGCATTTTTCCGGCTTTTGAAGCCAGAAATTATTATACCGATTTATCAAGACAATGTAAACCATTTTGAACTTAATTTTCAAAAAAACTCTCTGTTAAGAAGTTCACTTTTTTATGCCACTGCTTTTGATCATTTGGTTCTTCATCAAAAAAATGATTATAATAACGTGCAACTGTGCTATCTACCCATTTCTCTACATCAACTATCACATCACTGACTTGTGGATATAAAAATGTTAACTCAATACGCAATTGATGACTTAACATCTCCAACGCGATAGGATCATCATGACCTAATCTATTTTCTAATAGTGCTATAGCCTCTTCAAAAATATCTGAATCTGTTAGTGGCGTAATTTCAGTGAGCCGTACAGTATATATTTCATCATCAAGCCAACGATACTTGATTGATTCATCAATTTGTAGTTTCTGAATATCTTCTAATAATGTTGCGCGAATAATTGGTAATGCATAAGGATCAATCAATAAAAATTTAGCTCCAATAACGAATTGTGCTACCGGTAAATGCCGAGCAGACTCATAGCGATCTCGTTGGGCTATCAGATCATAGTCACTCATGTGATAGAATTGCCTAGCAATTGTATCTAGCGTCGTCTTCATTGTTTCTTGTGCACGATCTTCCGCTTGACGAATTTCTTGTAACACATCTTCCACAACGTTTAAATCGTCCCACAAAACAGCCAACTGTTGTGCATAAACAAAATTTTGATTTTGTACAGCAAGAGCAACAACCATTCTAAAATTAGATTCATCATCCAAATAGTTTAACAAAAAATCATCAGCGTATGACGAGGCCAATTGATACTGCTCATCCATGAATAAAGCAGTCACTAAACGATAATTCACTTCGAAAGTCTGTACTTGTTCATACAACGTTGCTAAAGTTTCAGCTGCATCATGCCAATTTTTTTGTTTAGTTTCCATTTTAGCACGATTCATTAATTCTTGATTTTCAGGTGATATATTTTCATCCATAGTTTATGGTGCACACATACAATTTCTGTACAGTGTACGCACTAACTCCTTTCAAAGATTCAAAAGCCCAACTCGATTGAGTTGGGGCCTTTTATTATTCAGTAGTTTTGTTCTGTATATTTTTTTTAGCTGGGCGACGAACATTCTTTTTATTATTTTTATTTGGTGATGCCTTTTTGGGCATTTGTCGTTTGTTAGCTTGATTATTCGACGATGTTGTTGTTTTGTGAAGATTTGGACGTCGATTCTGGTTGACTTCCATCACCACAGGCATCACCATAGGACGACGTCTTGTTTGTTCAAATAGAAAGCGTGACAGAACATCTCGAACGCCTGCCTTTAACTCATTCCAATCAAAACTTTTGCTGTTACTTAAATAATCTTCAATTTGTTTAACTGTTAAGTCAGATGCTTCTTTCATTAAGTCGCGATTCGCTTTAACATAAACAAACCCACGTGAAGTTAGCTTTGGCTTTGATACCACTTGACGCTTCTTACGATCAATTGTTACCACTGAAACAAATACACCATCTTCAGACAAGATTCGACGATCACGTAACACCACATTACCAATATCACCAATACCTGAACCGTCAATCAAAGTTTCTCCAATTGTAAATGAATCTTTTAACTCAAATTGGTCATCAATCAGCTTAAACTGATCACCTTTTTGAGCCATCATAATATGATTTTCAGGTAAATTAACTTCTTCAGCAGCACTTTTGGCAGCTGACATCACACGATATTCACCTTGAATGGGCATAAAATAATTGGGTTTCATAATGTTAATCATCATTTGCAAATCATTTCTTGAAGCATGTCCACTGGAACGCATATCATTGCTAATTTGTTTAACATCGGCACCTTGTTTAAAAATCATGTCACGCGTTTTGGCGACAACACTTTCCATCGCTGTAGATGGTGTTGTTGTAATGAATACAAGATCTTCGGCTCCGATTTTGATGTGTGAGTCCTCGCCATTCGCCATGCGATTTAAATGCTTAACAGGTTCTCCCATACGCCCGGTTTCAAGAATAACAGTTTCATGAGCACTTAAATTTTTCATGTTCTTAAGGCTAACAAATAGCTGACTTTCTGATAAAGGCAATTCTAATTTTTTTAATTTGATGGCTGTTCTAACAACATTCTCGATATCATTACCTGACAATACAAGCTTACGCTTCGTTGCAGCAGTCGCATTAACAATTTGCTGAATTCGTTGAATATTTGAAGCAACCGCAGCAACAATAATACGCTTTTTCTTATTGTCACGGAATGTTTCTAAAATATAATCACTAATTTTAGATTCGTTGACTGAGTCCGCGCCACCTTCGGTGCCCGCAGCATCAGCTAATAGCGCCAACACTTTGCCTTGACCAACTTCTACTAAACGAGAAATATCTGTGCGATAATAACTTTCAGCTGTTTGATCAAACTTAAAGTCGCCAGTGTATACAATCTGACCATATTCTGTTCCGATAACAATGCCTAATGATTCTGGAATTGAATGTGTTGTGTTAAAAAATGATACTTTTACATTACCAAAATCAATTTCAGATTTTTCATTAATTACTTGGTAATCGTCATAGTCTTTTAATGCTGGTTGTTCTTTAATAGCTAACTTAGCTAATTCAATTGTGAGTTCCGAACCGAAAATAGGTACATTAACTTGTTGTAAAAAGTATGGTAACCCACCAATAGCGTCAGCATGCCCATGTGACAAAAAAACACCAGCAATTTTTTCAGTATTTTTAATTAAATATTCAAAATCAGGTACAACTACATCAACACCTAATTGATCTGTTTCCGGATACTTTAAACCCGCATCTAAAATAAAAATCTCGTCATTAACTGTGACGGCATACATGTTTTTTCCGTTTTCGCGGACACCGCCAAACGGAATAATACTTAAATCTGTCATTAATCTTTCCTTTGTGAATGTGTTACTAATTAAGATGGTTAACATCATAATACACACAATAGTTTATTCGTATATTTATGAATAACAGGATCCTACTGGTCTAAAACACTGAGGGGGTCCTTGTTGCTTGTCTCGATACGTAATGCTTCTATTTTAGCATACTTTTCGTCTCTTTTCTGTTATTATTAAAACAGTCATCAATATCGAAATCGATAATTGCTCTATTTGTTTAACCAACTATTGATTTAAAATATTTTTATTGATCGAAAGGGATTAGAATTTTCATGCAACGTCATCCATTTAAACCATCACATAAACTTCGCAACATTATCATCACTTTAATTGCTCTTGCAATCATTGCATGCTTAATCTTCGTAGTTGTTGGACAACAAACTGATAATAGTACATCATCATCTTCGAGCAAGGTTTCTCACAGTTCAAAAAATACTTCTGGTAAGAAAAAATCAAGCTCATCTTATGCCATTTCAAGTAGTAGCGTATCGTCAGACTCATCTTCAATAATTAGTTCTTCCACCAGTGTTTCTGCAGCCCCTTCTGTAGCTAGCAGCGAAGTGTCACAGGTACTTAGTAGTGCAACTAACGATGCTACGCAAACGCCCGTGCAAGATAATAGTGACACTTCTAGCGTTAACACTAATTCGAATTCATCATCTGCAACATCTTCATCCACTACAACTACTTTTGGTAACTGGTCTTTATCTTCATATAATCAAGTTGCCACGGGGTCAGCAACTTATGATCAAATTCGATCCACATATGGTAATCCTACATATCTAACTGCCGACAGTCAGTATGCTTATGCTACTTGGCAAAGTCAAAGTGGTGCCAAGGTATCTATTGTGTTTACACCTAGTGGTGAAGCTAATAACATTCAGCTTATCGCAAGTAGTAAAACTCAATCAGGACTACAATAAAAAACGACACATGTTAGTGTCGTTTTTTATTTACCCTTTAATACCGGCTCGTTCAGCAATAGGTACTATCACATTACCAATAACCGCTACCAATATAACACCGGTAATAATTTCAAATAAGCCATTGAAAGAAACAATCCCAATCAACCAGCCTAATATATTATGATTAGGAATACCAGTGAAATTTGTCTTCATGATTGTAAAACCTACTGCAGTTAATAAAACAACACCAACAGTGTTAATCAAAGCGGCTAGGGCGCCGAGAACGCCTAATCCTATTGTACGAATACCTAAATTTTTACCACGTAACCATTTATTAAAAATTATGCCTATGATTAATCCCACCAAAATGCGTGGGATAAAAGCGGTGAAAGGATTTTGAAACATTAGTGAACCAATTGATCCTGGTGTAGACCAAGCTTGCCAAAAGGTTATTAATCCCCAAAAACCTCCAATCAAGGCGCCTCTACGTGTACCTAAAATAATAGCTGCAATAGCAACTGTAAATTGAATAATAGTAGGCTGTGCTCCCACAACAACCGCACCAAGAGGAATATATCCAAGCCAAGGAATCAATACCTGTAATAAAATAATTGCCATGAAAAAGGTTGTTACTACTAAATATTTAGTTTTGCTATTGGTCATGATAAAATTACTCCTGTATAATTACTATTTAACGCTTTATATCATATCATAAGCAAACTAATTTCATTTAAGATTTGTTTTTATGTTCAAATATCGGTATAATCTATTAGTATTGCGTCTATAGTTCAACAGGATAGAACGAGAACCTCCTAAGTTTTAGCTCCCAGTTCGAGTCTGGGTAGACGCATTAAAAAAGATGTCATTAGACATCTTTTTTTATCCTCTAATATTGGCTCGTTCAGCTATTGGTAACAAAACACTACCAATTAAACCGACTAAAACAAAGCCCACAATAATTTCAAATATCGCATTGAACGAAACAATACCTATTAGCCAGACCAAAATATTATGCAAAGGTACACCAGTGAAGTTTGTACGCATTATATTAAAACCCAACCAAGTTAATAATACTACACCGATTGTGTTAATTAACGCAGCTAGTATACCCGAAATACCCAACCCAGTGAGTCTAATTGCAGTTGATTGATTTCTAAATATCCTATTAAACACATAGCCAACAATCAGTCCAACCAACACACGTGGAATAATAGCAGTCAGCGGGTTTTGAAACATCAATGACCCAATTGTTCCTTGGTGTGTCCAAGCGTTAACAAATGATAGTACCCCCCACCAACAGCCAACAACTGCGCCATATTTCGGCCCCAAAATAATACCAGCAATAGCGACCGTAAATTGAATAATGGTTACTGATGCACCTACAATAAATGCACCAAGAGGTAACAACCCAAGCCAAGGTACAAAAACTTGAAGAAATACAATAGCTACAAATAACGTGGCTATCATAAAATAACGTGTATTAAAATTAGTCATAATTAACTCCCCAAAATTGCGTATGCCCTAAACTATATAGGTACAAACATATTTTGTCAATAAAATGCCCCTTACAATAAAAGTAAGAGGCATTTTATTTTTTATTCGCTGACTATTGTAAAAGTTCTATTTTTCAAACTAATTTGGACATCAGCCGCTTGAGCCACATTCGGTTCATGCGTTACCAAAATAACAGTTTTACCTATTTCATGTGCTAATTCTTGAAATATTTTAATGACTTCTTGTGTATTTTCTTCATCTAAATTACCTGTCGGTTCATCAGCAATTACTATATTAGCATCAACAGCAAGAGCTCTAGCAATTGCTACCCTTTGTTGTTGCCCACCCGATAATTGCTGTACATTTTTGTCAGCTAACGTATGATTTATACCGAGTTTTTCTAGCGTATTATAAATGTATTCCTTATCACCAGCATGTTTTGATTTAGTCATTGATAATGCGGAAGCAACATTTTGAGCAGCTGTCATATAATTCAGTAAATTGTACGATTGAAAAATAATAGCAACCTTTTGATTACGATATTTTGTTAATCCATATTTAGTAATATCTTCCCCATCAAGAGTAATTATTCCTTCCGATGGTGTATCTAGTCCAGCTAAAAAGCTAAGTAATGTGGTTTTTCCTGAGCCTGATTGTCCTACAATACTGTATAACATTTTAGGTTCAAAAGACATATTGATATGTTCGTATAGTGGTTTTTCTTGAGCATTATATTGATGTGTAAGGTCTTTTATCGCTAATGTCATGGATGATTCTCCTTATTTATAAAATGATTTTAATTTATCTTACGATGCACTAACACATCTTTCTATTCATTTGACAAAATCTTTTTTGGCTTTAATCGGAAAATAGGTGTTGATCCAGCAACTACTGCCACTGCTATAATGCCTAATCCCAAACCGCCAAGCTCAGCCATAGACTTTGCACTAATTTTAGCTTTCAATGTATTTATTTGATTACCACTAGCTTTCATACCTGTTTGATTAGTTTGGCCACTACTTGAAGGTCCTCCACCATTACCACCAGGCTGTTGACCGCCACCACCAAAACCAGCCCCAGTACTGGTTGTTTGTGTTGAAGTAGTTTGCTGTGAAACTAATTGTTTTCCAACAGCATTACCTACGAAGTTGCCAGCCACACCAGCAATTACTAGAGAAACAAGCAATACTGCAAATAATTCTGAAAAAAGCTGTAAAATAATTTTAAATTTACTTTCACCTAATGCCATTAAAACACCAATTTCATGACGACGCTCACGAATCATCAACACTGTGATTAATGCCAAGATAATTGTACCGGCAATACCGACGATCCAAACAATTTTATTAGCAAAACTTTGTACATTCTTCATTGGTTTCATCAATAAAGCATATGTTTCAGAACTAGAAGTCAAACTGAAGCTACTTGAAATCAACTTTTTGGCTGCCTTTGTAAAGGCTTTTTCTTTAGATGAGTCTGTTAGTGTATATACAACACTTGTTACAGAAGAGGTATCACCATTTATCGTCCCCGCTAACGTATAACTTGAATAAATTGTATTTGATGGGTCACTCATACCAGGTCCACCTTGACTTGATGTTGACGTTTTTGCCTTATAAATACCAACAACTGTCAAAGTATATGTTTTTGAATCATCATCTGTCGTTTTCACTTTAATTGTGCTACCGACTTTCAGATTGTTACTTGTTGCCAACTCACTTTCTATGACCACGTTATTAGTATTCTTATCAGAGGCTGTTATGCCACGTCCAGATGTAATTTTATAGCTTTTAGATTTGAAGTTAGATTCTGCAGCTGTAGTTGACACACCACTAACGGTGATATCGCCACTACTTGTAGATCCGCCAAATCCACCTTGTCCCCCGTTACTTGAAGATGATGTCGTAACTGCAGAAAAACCACTAGCATTAACTGAAGCACTATTACTGTACTGATAGCCAGCTACGTTATTTAAGGCGGCAATTTTTTCAGCTGTTTTTATTTTTACACTTGGCATTGTAATAGCCGTAGGCGCTGTATTCGATGAAGAACTACTGCTTGTCGAAGATGAACTACTTTGGCTCTTTCGCATTGAAGCAAAAGCCTTTTCACGATCAGCGCTCAAAGTCACTGTTGTTCCAGCTGAGTTTTTAGCACTATTTGTTGCTTGAATCGCCGCACTTTGAATAATAATTCCTGCCAACACAAATATCATAATGGCACTCATCACCAATGTAATCAAAGCTGTTCGCCCTATCTTCTGTCTCAAATAGAGTACAGCACGCTTGATAAAATCCATAATAATGGCTCCTTAACATTTCTTAATATCGATAATTTATCATCTTTAAATTAAATTCATATCAATTAAACGAAAATTAAAATCTGCAAATAGCTCTTTTATTGGTAAAAAACGGCTTTTATTGTATAATTTAAACAAGAATAATTTTAAAGAATTGAGGATGGGACTTAATGTTATCAGAATTCAAAACTTTTATCATGCGTGGTAATGTACTTGACTTGGCTGTGGGTGTTATTATTGGTGGTGCTTTTACAGGGTTAGTTAAATCATTAACAACAAACTTAATTGGTCCAATCATCGCTTTTGCAACAGGCGGTACTTCAGATTTGACGAAACTACAATTAGTTATTACAAAAACTTTGACATTCAAATATGGTGCATTTTTGAATGATGTGATTAATTTTCTGATTACAGCTTTTGTTGTCTTCTTGATTATCAAGTTCATTAATCGCTTATTCAAATCGAATAAGAAAGAGGAAGCTAAGGCTAATCCTGAATTAGAAATTCTAACAGAAATTCGAGACTTGTTAGATGCTGAGAAAAAAGCTTAGTCAATAAAAAAAGAAGTTCAAATTTGAACTTCTTTTTTTATTGACGAATAACTTTTAAGGCATCATCAATTTGATCTAGAATAATTTTTTGGTTTTCTTCTTCTTCTAGATCATATTTTTGTAAATCTATTTTAATTTTAGGTGAAGCGTCGTAGGCATCAAACCAATCACGATATGCTGCCCACATTTTATAATAGTACTCGCGTAAACCATCATTATCATCAAATTGTTCGTAATCACGGCCACGCTTTTTAATACGGTACAAAATTGTCTCAAAATCTGTTTCCGCATACACCATTAAGTCTGGTGCTTTTTTAGGCAACTTTTGTAACTCTGCCATCATATTGCTTAACAAGCTAGTATAAACATCCATTTCTGCATCGGAAATATTACCATCTTTATGATTTTCTTCTGTAAATAACGCATCCTCATAAATGGAACGATCAAGTACATTGTTGTCATCCGCCAAAGCTTGCTTAATCATATCAAAGCGACGGTTCAGAAAATAGATTTGCAATAAAAATCCATACTGCTTGGGATCAGAATAATAAAGTGGTAAAACTGGATTATCCCCCACTGGTTCATAAAATGCTTTTGTGTCCATATGTTCTGCAATCAAACTTGTTAGTGTTGTTTTACCAACGCCAATCATACCCGCAGTAATAATCACCATGACAACCTTCTTCCTGATTTTTCATTATTTTCGCTAAAAAATTAATTCAAGCGGTCGCTGATAAGCGATTTTTGTCATATTATTTGTTTCTTTTTATACAAACAAAAAGTATTTTTTAGACAATATTTATTATATCAAATGCCCCCTTTAAAATAAATATACCTCACCCAACAGATGGCATAGAGAAAATAAAAACAACCCTAACGGTTGTTTTTATTTTACTAATAATTTTAAAGCAGAGCGAATATAGCCATCTGTTGTATTATGTTCTCTGTTAATTTGCTTTGAAACTGCTCTAACATCTTTAACTGTGTAGCCCAAAGCAATTAACGCTTCTAGCGCATCTTCCAGTTCCTGAGAATGATTTGAATCACGCTTGGTTTGTGGTGTAGCACCAGTATCTACTAAATCATCTAGTTTTCCTTTTAAATCTAAAACAATTTGCTGAGCTGTTTTCTTCCCCACACCTGGAAATTGCATCAGATACGATACGTTATCTTCTGAAACTGCGTCAATCAAGCCTGCCGCATCACCATTAGCTAGAATAGCTAATGCACTTTTAGGCCCTATTCCTGAAACATTGAGCAATTTGTTAAACAAAGCCTTTTCATCAGCATCAATGAAACCATATAAGCTTATATCATTCTCACGAACAATTTGTTGTACATACACATGAGACTCAACATTTTCTTCAAAGCGATAAGGGTTGGCACTATATAAGCGATAGCCCACGCCACTGCGGGACGCGATTACGATATATGACGGCGTAATATTCGTAATTAACCCATTAATATATTCATACATTGATACGACAACTCTCTTTCAAATAGTTTCTTTTAGTTTAGCATAAAATAAATATTCAAACATTTACAAGTTTGCTTTAATTTAAACTAAAACTGTTAGCGTCTGTTGTAATTTCGTCTACGCCTAAGCCGATATAGTAAGGAAACTCATTTGGCGATATTGTCCAAACATTTAAACGACGTTTTTGTTGTTTAAGTGTTTGAATTGTTTGTAGCGTCAACTTTTTTCCATTAATATCTAAACCGGCTTTTGGCCCTAATTCGTTCAATGTTTTCACTAAATCAGTTGCTTCACTGGAGGAATCCCATAGTAATTCCAGAGATATATTTTTGTCTAATGCGTATATATGCTTTAATACATCTGCTTGTAAGCTAATTATCGTTGATTGTTTATACAAATGCTGACTTTTTATTGTTGTCATTAAGCTTTGAACATCACTATCACTCATTTGATCTGCTGGTTGTTTAATCTCAATAATTGGACGCAGTTGATTATAAGACATTTCTGCTAAATATTCTTTTAAAGTTGGTAAAGTCAACAATTTATATTTCTCAACATTAACACCTGAATCAATATGATATTGTTTAATTTGAGCTAATGTTAAATCTTTAATAGCACCTTGACCATTAGTCATGCGATCAATTGTGCCATCATGACTTACAACCCATTGCTTATCTTTTGTCAACCAAATATCAGTTTCTGCACCATAGCTTCCTTTCGCAAGCTGAAATGCAGGTAATGAGTTTTCAGGAGCAAGGTTAGAAGCCCCTCTGTGAGCGATTAGCTTCGTTTGAAATTTGCCATCTACTAGATACTGTACACTGCCATCGTGAGAAAAATAGTACGTCTTTTGACCAACTGTTTTTAATTGATTTTTTACAGCTAATTTCGTAGCCGAATCAAAATAATATGTTTTTGAACCTACTTTTTTCAAACCACTTTGGCGTTGTCCATTTTTAAAATAGTACTTCTCAGTTCCGTCAGACAAATAACCATTGGCTTCCTCCGCCATCTTATAATATTTGCCATCTATGTAACCTGAATGTGGTGTTAGTCCCACAGAATCATTGTCAATTTGATTTAACACAACTTTTTCTAACATGGTTGGTGGTTCCACCATACCAGATTCTGAATTGACCACTGTAGCGTAAAGCAATCCCAACAAAATGGTACATAGACATAAAATATACTTCATATTCCCCCCTGTGATTCATTCCCACAATAATTTATTCAATAAACAAATAAAAAATACGTCTGCTAATCAGATGTATTTTTTAATTTTGTCTGTTTATTTATGAATAAACATCGCATCTCCAAAACTAAAGAAACGATACTTAGCATCCACTGCATGTTTATAGGCGTGAAGTATGTTGTCACGACCAGTAAAGGCTGCAACTAACATAACTAATGTTGACTTGGGTAAGTGAAAATTAGTGATAAAAGCATCAACAACTGTCCATTTATAGCCTGGCTTAATAAAAATATCAGTCCAGCCAGAATCCGCTTGTAGCATACTGTTATATTTTGTGCCAATTGTTTCTAAAGTGCGAATAGATGTTGTTCCTGTTGCAACAATTCGTCCCCCTTGTTTTTTAACTAAATTCAAATCATCTGCAGCCTCTTGGCTTAATTGATAAAATTCAGAATGCATTTTATGATCTTCTATGTTTTCTTCATCTACAGGTCGAAATGTACCTAACCCAACATGAAGTGTTAATTCTACTGTCTTAATACCCTTAGCGCGAACTTTGTCTAATAGCTCAGGCGTCCAATGTAATCCGGCCGTTGGCGCTGCTGCTGAACCATCAATCTTGGAGTAAACCGTTTGATAACGTTCCTGATCATCAAGCTTTTCTTTAATATATGGTGGTAAAGGCATCTCACCCAATTGATCCAGTAATTCCATAAAAATGCCATTGTAATGAAACTCAATGTAACGGCCACCATGCTCTAGTTCTCCAACAACTGTAGCAGTCATAATGGGATTATCAAGGTCGTCTCCGAAAACGATGGTTGACCCAACAGGAGATTTTTTAGCTGGCTTCACTAACGTTTCCCAAACATCCCCATGATCTTGTCGGAGTAACAAAACTTCAGCATGTCCGCCTGTTTCTGGACGTGCACCATGTAGACGTGCCGGTAAAACACGTGAGTTATTCATTACCAAAGCATCGCCTGGTTTCAAATATGTTAATATATCGTAAAAATGCTTATCTTCATATTCACCAGTTACAGCATCTAATGCTAATAGTCGTGAAGAATCTCGTTGTTTTAATGGTGTTTGTGCAATCAATTCTTCCGGTAAATCGTAATCAAAATCTGATAATGTATATTTCTTTTCTTCTGCCATGGTTATATCGAATCCCTTTAAAAATAATCTAAACTCCATTGTAACATACTTGTTCACAAAGGAAAAAACAGCTGATAGCCGCACTTATAAAAGTTATAAATGTCCAGTATTACCGCTCAAGCCTGTTTCTTTTTCAAATTCAAATCCAGTTTGTGATACTTTTTCTAGTTCATCAGCAGACAAAATCTTATTTTCATTTGGAATATGGAATTTATCCAGAACGGAACTATAGTCCAAATCGTGTTTATTCAAATATTCAACTAACAAAGCTAACTCATGTCGCTGTGTAGCGGTTGGTTTATTAATCGTGATGTTTTCATCAAACGATCGCTCAATTGAACGGTCAAAACGTTTATTATTCGACTCAATAGTATATTCACTTTGAATCTTATCTAATCTTTTTTTCAGTTCTATATGCAATTCTTCAAAAGAAATTGGTTGACCAAACCGACGCTGTTGCATCAAAAATGAATCGAGTGACAAATTCACCATACCCGCTTGTTTATATTCTGCTTCATGAATATGACCATGAATTGATAAAATAGGATACGGTAAATCAATTGCATAGTGACTTAGCCAAACATTGATGCCATCAATTTTCATTGCTTTGGCCGTCTCGATGTACTCAATAATATTTGTTTCAGGAGCCTTTAATGCTGCTTTAAGTTGATCTGAATGATCATGATTTCCTTTAAAAAAAACTTTTTTTCCATGTAACCGACTAATTTGGGCCACAAATTCTTGCTTTTTACGAAACATACCCAAATCACCAAGAAAATAAACAGTATCCTCGTTAGTTACTGTTTCATTCCAAGTCTTTTCCATATATGTATCCATATTTTCAAGTGTTGGCTCAATGTTCATCGCGCGTAATGACGCTGTTCGCGACTTGTCAAAATACAAAATCTTCTCATGATGAAAATGTGTGTCTGAAATAATAAAATTTGTCATAATTCCCTTTGATAGGCGTGTCCTAAATGATTATAGCCAGATTCCGTTACTACACGACCACGTGGTGTTCGCTGTAAAAACCCTATTTGCAATAAATAAGGTTCCACCATAGCCTCTATTGTTTCTGCCTCTTCACCAATATTAGCAGCGATCGTATTTAAACCAACCGGACCACCTTTGTAGTACTCAATCATTGTCTCCAGTAGCTTATGATCTGTTTCGTCAAGCCCTTTGTTATCAACACGCAACTTATCTAATCCTATGGTTACAATACTTTTATCAATCGCTTCCTTGCCTTGTACTTGAGCAAAATCACGTACTCTTTTTAATAATCGATTGGCAATTCGTGGCGTGCCACGAGAGCGTAATGATATTTCATATGCACCCGCTGGCTTTATAGGTGCTTTAAAGATATCAGCAGTGCGCACAACAATTTGTTGCAACTCTTCAGGTGTATAATATTGCAATGAATTAATAATACCAAAACGATCACGAAGTGGTTTTGATAGCATTCCAGGTCTAGTCGTTGCACCAATTAAAGTAAACGGTGGTAGTGGGAAATGCACTGGACGTGCAGTCGGACCTTGTCCCACCATAATATCAACAAAGTAATCTTCCATTGCGGAGTACATGATTTCTTCAATATTAGTTGGCACGCGATGTATTTCATCAATGAACAAAATATCTCCTGGTTCTAATTCATTCAATAATGCCACTAAATCGCCTGGCTTTTCAATTGCTGGTCCTGAGGTTGTCTTAATATTAACATTCATTTCATTAGCAATAATCATTGCCAGAGTTGTCTTACCCAGTCCCGGTGGTCCAAAAAGCAACACATGATCTAACGCTTCTTCACGCTGTTTGGCAGCTGAAATATAAACAGCTAACTCTTCTTTTAGCGCTTCTTGTCCGATGTACTCACGTAAAAATTGCGGACGTAATGATAATTCATTATGTTGCTCTTCTGAATTTGCTACTGCATCTCGTAATAACTGATCTGTATCTGAATCTTCTTCATACCATTGATTAAATTGTGTTTTGTCTTCTGTCATCGTTTATCCTATATTGTCACGTTCGACCTTACTCTCGAGTTGTTACGCTAATAACCGCCTCTGAAAAATATTTGACGTAATAAAAACCCCTTAAGCTTATAAATAAATTATAACAAAGGAGTTTCTATATTTTAGTGTATTTTGCGCATTCGAATTAATGAATAATTTTTATCGCGCTACTTTTACTGTTAAATCAGGGATAACTTCGTGTTGTCGACTATAAAATGTCACAATATATTGCTCAGCTGTCACTTCTAAAATAGCATATGTGCCACCAATATTAGCATGCGGTCCTTTAGGTAAAGTGGTTGAGCCTGGGTTAATAAATAATTTATGATCAAACACCACAGCGCCTTCTTTGTGTGTATGTCCGAACAAAACAACATCTGCATGCGCATCATTAGCTTCTTCATTCATTAATTTTAGGTTAGCCCATTGCAAAATTGCTGTTGCATTATAAAGATGTCCGTGTGTTTGGAAAAACGTCACATTATCAATAACAGTTGATCGTGCCTCAGCAAAATCAATGTCATTATCCATGTTGCCAATAACTGTCGAAACACCAGCAAATACATCGTCAGTAGCACTCAATTCAGAGTCCCCATTGTAAAAAATGCCTTCTACCTGACCATGCCACTTATTCAAAGTATCTACTAATATTTTTCGATCACCGTGTATATCTGAAATAATTAAAAATTTAGCCATTATTTGTTTTGACTGCAATGACTCATCAAGTCATTGATAGTCATTCTCCTTTCAACCATTCTGGTAACTGTTCACCTAGTTTTTTCAAAGCCAAACCACGATGACTAATATTATTTTTTTCATCTGGCGACATTTCTGAAAAGGTTTTATCTAATTCTGGTACAAAAAATATTGGGTCGTAGCCAAACCCACCGTGTCCTCGTTCAGCATCAGTAATGTAACCATTAACTTGTCCATCAACAACTAGTTTTCTTCCTTTTGGATCACGTAAAACAATCACACTATTAAAATGAGCCGTGCGCTGTGCAACAGGCATACCTGACAATTTATTTAGTACTTTGGCAATGTTCGCTTGGTCATCATGATCACCAGCATATCTAGCTGAATAAACACCTGGTTCACCATGCAAAGCATTTATTGATAATCCAGAATCATCAGCTAAGATATAATCATTTGGAGCAATTTGAGCAATTGTCTCAACTTTTTTTGTAGCATTTTCTTCAAATGTAGTACCATCTTCAACAATATCAGGAATATCATTCCCCAGTTCACGTAAAGGAACAACCGGTAATGTCACATTAATCGATGCCAAAATAGCTTCCATTTCAGCGATTTTATGGGCATTATTACTAGCTATAATTAATCTCATTTTTCATCCTCCAAATGATTGTCCACAATATTAAGATGACGTACATCTAACTCATGCTCACGCTCAAGCCAACTACTGGCAATTGTATTAAATATATTCAGATCACCAGTCGTATTATAGATATCATTGTCATGACTGTACGTTATTTCAGAACGTAAATTCATTTGCTCCAAATAACGTGTCATGACATCTACAGTTTTTGCACCAGAATCCACTAACGTTACCCCCGATCCAACTG
Source organism: Leuconostoc litchii (assembly GCF_008107645.1). Taxonomy (GTDB): domain Bacteria; phylum Bacillota; class Bacilli; order Lactobacillales; family Lactobacillaceae; genus Leuconostoc; species Leuconostoc litchii. Next base: position 824,568 of record NZ_SDGY01000001.1, read on the forward strand.
CTTCTTGAATGTAAGTTGCCAATAAGGGGAAATGTGTACATCCTAAAATCAAAGTGTCAATATTTTCCATTTTAAGAGTACTTAAATGCTGCATCACAATGTCATGTGCCTCTAAACTAAGAAAATTATTATTTTCAACTAAAGCGACAAAATCTGGTTCAGCTTGTGCAAAAATTTCAATATTAGGATTAAGTGTCAACATTTTTTTACTATAAACGTGTGATGATACTGTTCCTTGTGTAGCAATTAAACCAATTTTGTTGTTTTTACTTGCTGAAACTGCTGCTTCTGCACCCGGTTCGATAACACCTACAACAGGAATGCTCAATTTTTGTTGTAGTTTTGACAATGCTCTTGCAGTAGCCGTGTTACAAGCAATAACCAACATTTTAATATTTTGTTCATTAATCAAATAATTGGCCATCTGAAAAGTATAATCAATAACCTCTTGTTCAGATTTTGGTCCGTATGGCATACGCGCTGTATCGCCAATATAAATTAATTGTTCATTAGGCAATTGCTTCTGGGCTTCTTTGACAACTGTTAAGCCACCAATACCTGAATCAACCAAGCCAATAGGATTATTTTTTATCATATAATTAATTATGACGAGGATAATAAAAAATGCAAGCATTTGAACACTAATATTGTGTATAATGAAATGAAAGGATTTTCGTCAACCATGGATATCAACGATTACGATAAAATTTTACAAACAAACTTTCAAGTAAACAGTTTTGCACTCAGTTTGCTACGTGATGGTCTCTTAAAGAATTTACTTCAAGAAGATTACCCGCATATTTTGTATTGGGCTGGTAAAGAAATCGCTCGCCAATTTCCTACTGATACGCTATCTACCGTCAAAGAATTTTTTGCAAACGCTGCATTTGGTGACTTGGAAATTCAATCACAAAATAGTAAAAATCAACGATGGATATTAACTGGTGATTTAGTCAAACAACGTCTAGCCTTAAATAAAAATGCTGACTTTAGTTTAGAAGCAGGATTTTTGGCTCAACAACTTGAAGTTCAAACTGGTGCAATTGCAGAGGCAAACTTTAAATATTTAAAGAAAAATGAAGGTGTTACTTTTGAAGTTATTACCGATTTATCTGAAACAGTTAACGTAGACGATTTAAGGCAACGTGCAGCTGCTCGAGATTCTTTCTTAGATCGAACACACAATACAACGGAAAAAGCTACGGTTGTTGAAGTTCGTGATAATGATGATATTTCTCGAGAACAATCTATCACCGATTCCCTGCTAGCATTTAAATTTGATGAAACTGTTATGCCTACTGAACAAAGTACAGGATTAAGTGCATTATCTGGTGAAGAAATTGATCCATTTAATGTACCTACGCCTACCCCAACAGAAAATTCACAGTCTCCTTTTAAATAAAAAACGCTGACATAAAATCAGCGTTTTTTATTTTATTTTTATAAACTCAATAGCAAATAAAAAGCCCCTGACCGAAGAGGGGGGTTGGTCAGGGGATTGATAACCGAAGTTATCGTGTATCAATCAACAATTGGGGGAGTTGATTGATGCATTACTGGGGGAAGTAATGAAACTCAAATGTTATTTGAGTATATACCTATTATAGACTAATTTATTCGTAATATTGTGTCCAGACTTTGACAAAAACATTACGTGACAATGACATGATATTTAGTGATGTAAATAACTTTTTATATCACTAAATTCATAGAATAGAAAAAAGGCATTTCTACTGAAATACCTTTCTTTGTATAACTTAAACGTCGCGACGACGTTCTTTAATACGAGCTGCTTTACCTTGCAATGCACGCAAGTAATACAACTTTGCACGACGTACTTGACCAAAGCGAGTAACTTCAATCTTTTCAACACGTGGTGAGTGCAATGGGAATGTACGTTCCACACCAACACCTGAAGAAATCTTACGAACAGTGTATGTTGCTTGGATGCCAGCACCCTTACGCTTAATAACAACACCTTCAAATAATTGAACACGTTCACGTGATCCTTCGACAATCTTGGCATACACTTTAACAGTGTCTCCAGCACGGAATGCAGGAATATCAGTACGTAATTGTGCTGATGTAACATTTTCTAAAATAGTATTTTGACGCATTGGTCATTCTCCTGATCGACAATCATACACTTGCCCTTAGGCTAAACGCACAGCGGATTATCGTTAATATCGGCTTCAATAGCCACCTGTCATTGTAACAAACTATAAACGTTCTGTCTAGTTTTATTTTGCTCGCTTCATCAAATCTGCAGAAATAACATCAATTTTTGCTTGAGATTCCTTCTGAGAATTAGATTCAACGCCAATATAAAATTTCAACTTTGGCTCAGTTCCTGATGGGCGTAGAGCAACCCATGAACCATCTGCCAACCAATATTTTAATACATTGGCTCTAGGCTGAGATAACGTTATGGTTGATCCATCTGCTCTGCGTTCAAGTGATGTTGAAAAATCTTGTACACGCACAACTGCTATGCCACCAATCTCTGTTGGCTGATTATCACGAAAACTAGACATAATAGCTGACATTTCATCATTACCATGTATTCCCGGGAAATCTAAGCTGATTGTCTTTTCTTCAAAGTAACCAAATTTTTCAAATAATTCGTACAGGCCATCAGCGAATGTTTTACCCTGTGACTTATAATAAGCAGCCACTTCCGCAAATAAAACAAGTGCTTGAATGGCATCCTTATCATGTGAAAATGGTTTTACTAAGTAACCAAAACTCTCTTCAAAGCCAAACAAGAACGTATGTGACTTTGTTTCCTCAAATTCATCGATAGTTGCTGCAATATATTTAAACCCAGTCAAAACATCAGCAGTTTCAACACCAAAGCTTTCAGCAACTTTTGATGCAAAACGTGATGATACGATTGAAGTCACAATTGAACCATTATCTGGTAACGTATTAGTGTCTTTTTTTGCCGTTAATAAATAATTCACTAAAACGGCAGCAATTTGATTACCTGTCAAGATTTGAAATGTACCATCGGATAGCTTAACAGCTGCACCCATACGATCCGCATCAGGATCCGTTGCTACAACAGCATCAGCACCCTCACGCTTAGCATATTCAATGGCTAATGATAAAGCTGCCGCATCCTCAGGATTAGGCTTTTTTACTGTTGGAAAGTCCCCATCAATCACTGCTTGTTCTTTAACAATTGTGTAGTTAGTGAAACCCGCTTGTTGTAATGCTTTCTCACCAATATATTGTCCTGTTCCATGTAATGGTGAATAAACGAACTTTAATGATGCCCCTTCTTTTGCAACAAGGTTATCATTAACAGTGACGTTCTTCATTTGCTTCAAATACTTATTATCGATGTCATCATCAATAACTTGTACATTTTTATTTGTTTCATCTAACTCAATATGGAAAATATCAGTAATGTTTGATAATTTATTAACAATCGTTTCAACGGCTTCTGGCACCATTTGTCCACCGTCTTCACCATAAACTTTGTAACCATTATATTCCTTGGGATTATGTGATGCAGTGATCATGACACCTGCAAAAGCATTTAATTCGCGTACAGTAAATGATAATTCTGGTGTCGGACGCAATGAACTAAAAAGATAGCTCTTAATGCCATGTGCTGACAATACTTGCGCCGCATTAGAAGCAAATTCTGGTGAAAAATGACGTGAATCAAAACTAATCGCAACGCCACGTTGCTTCGCATTTTCTCCCTGCAAGTCAATATAACGAGCTAAGGCTTCCGTTACTTGACGTACGGTAAAAATATTCATACGATTTGTGCCAGCACCGAGGATACCACGCATTCCTGCTGTTCCAAAACTTAAATTTTGATAAAAAGCGTCTTCCTGTTCTTCCTGCGTATAGCTTGCCAAATCAGCAGCCAAATAATCAGGTAATGCCGCATTTTGCCATTGTGTAAGGGCTTCTTTGTAACTCATGATTTACCTTCTTTTTCGTAATTTCTTAAATTATAACAAATTTACTTTCGAATAAACAATTGAATAATTTGTTCTCGATATTTTGGTACCCTTAAAATAACTATAAAAATAATTGCTAATATGATAAGGATACCAACTAAAACACCTCTTGATATTTCAAGATGACCAATAAAGTACCCAATTGAAACCATGACCATTGACCAAAGCAAACTTGCAAAGGCTGACATTCGTAAATATGGGACAAAGGCCAATCCTAAACGATGCGCCAATAGTGGCACAGTAACCCGAATAAAAGGCAAAAATCTTCCTAACACAATAAACAACAACCAACGTTTAGGATGAAAGTTTTTTGCAATTTGCTCAATTAAGTCACTATGAACATATTTTTTTATAATAGGAATTTTGCCAAACTGTTTCGTAATATATGCACCAAACCAATAATTAACCCCATCACCCACAAAAGAAGCTATTGCAAAAACAATAACGACGAGCACTAGTTCAAAAATATTATGATGTGCACCCACAAAACCACCGACAGTTATTAGAATAGCATCCCCAGGAATAAATCCAGTTAAAATACCTGCAGTCTCAACGAAAATTAATAAAAAGAGCACAAAAAAAGTCGACAGTGAAAATTTTGTATCACTAGCAATTAAATTTGTAACCCAGCCAGGCGTTGTTGCTAACGTGTTTAAAAACATTTTCCCCTCCAAAATGTCCCTATCGCATAGTTATTAGAATCGTAATTGATTCACAGTCAAACCACAATTTACACATTATTTTCTGGTTGGTATAATTCAACCTCAAGCAACTCGTTATTTTGTGGCGCTTCACCCGGATTCTCAATAACCGCAAATAATACATCAATCAATACTTGTGCCGCCTTTTTAACCGGTTGTATGATTGTTGGTAAGTCTGGATGCAGTTGACGCACAATCGGTGTACCATCATATCCGATAATTTTGACATCTTCAGGCACACGCTTACCAATTTTTCTCAGTGCATTTTGTAATTGAATTGCACCTACATCGTTATAAGCGAATACACCATCAATATCATCATCCACTACGTAGTTAAGCATTTTCTCAACATCTTCTTCGGTAGCAAACCCTTGCAAGTTGAAATTTTGTTGAAAAATTTCCGCAGATGAATTCTCAGTAGCACGTAAAAAGCCATCATATCGATCGTGTGTTGGCGATGTTGACCCATCATCATCAATCAATATCAGTAAGCGTCTTGCGCCAGTAGAAAGAAGATACTTTCCGGCTAAATATCCGCCTTCTTCATTATTTTCAGATACAATTGGAATATCATCAGAAAGATAACGATCATACGAAACAATCGGTAAATAAGTATTTTGATATTCTTCAATATCCAAATTGTGAGATGAAGTTATAATTCCCTCAACTTGATTAGCAGCTAACATCTGTAAATACTGTTGCTCTTTTTCAACATTATTGGCCGAAGCCGCAATAATTACTTTGTAACCCTTTAGGAATAATAATTGTTCAATCTCATTTGCTAATGCAGTAAAGAATGGATTTTCCATATTAGGCAAAATAAGTCCAATAAATTGTGACGATTTACCTTGTAATGAACGTGCCATTGCATTGGGCTGGTAATGTAGTTCCCGCATTGCAGCATGAACCTTGTCAATCGTTTTTTGGCTCAATGAGCCATAGCTGTTAATAACACGTGATACTGTTGTTACAGAAACGCCAGCCAGCGCTGCAACATCACTTAATTTTGCAACCATTACATACCTCCATAGTCTTATACTATTTTATCACACGCGTAACAAATATAATCGAAATTAATTCTCTATATGACTTGACTTTACTATATCAAAGGTTTAGCATAGTCACCGTAAGTTACTTTTGTCACAAAAAAGGAGAATTAATCATGGAAGCACTTGTGCTAACAGGAACTAAAAAGTTAGAAGTAAAAGACATTGACCGTCCAAAGGTTTTGCCTAATGAAGTTTTGATTCATACAGCATTTGCTGGTATTTGTGGTACTGACCACGCACTATATGCTGGTTTGCCAGGATCTGCGGATGCCGTTCCTCCAATTGTTTTGGGACATGAAAATTCTGGTGTTGTTGCTGAAGTTGGTTCAAGCGTTACTAACGTTAAAGTTGGTGATCGCGTAACTGTTGATCCTAACATTTATTGTGGACAATGCAAGTTCTGCCGCACTGCACGCCCTGAATTATGTGAAAACCTATCAGCTGTTGGTGTTACACGTGATGGTGGTTTTGAAGAATTCTTCACGGCTCCTGCATCTGTTGTTTACCAAATTCCTGACAATGTTTCATTGAAGTCAGCTGCTGTTGTTGAACCCATTTCATGTGCTGTTCACGGTATTCAATTGTTGAAAGTTACTCCTTACCAAAAGGCTTTGGTAATCGGTGATGGCTTCATGGGTGAATTGTTTGTTCAAATTTTGCAAGCATATGGTATCCACCAAGTTGATTTAGCTGGTATTGTTGATGAAAAGTTGGCAATGAACAAGGAAAAGTTTGGTGTAAAGAACACATACAATACAATGAAGGGCGACAAAATCCCTGAAGGTGAATATGATGTTATCATCGAAGCTGTTGGTTTGCCACAAACGCAAGAAGCAGCTATTGAAGCATCAGCTCGTGGTGCTCAAGTATTGATGTTTGGTGTTGGTGGACCTGATGCTAAGTTCCAAATGAACACTTATGAAGTATTCCAAAAGCAATTGACAATTCAAGGTTCATTTATTAACCCTAATGCATTCGAAGATTCATTAGCTTTGCTATCATCAGGTAAGTTGGATGTTGAAGCATTGATGTCACATGAATTGGACTATAAGACTGTTGATGATTTTGTTAACGGTAAGTTGGGTGTTGTATCTAAGGCTGTTGTGAAGGTTGGCGGCGAAGAGGCATAATTATGACTCAAAACGAAACGAAGACGAAAAGCTCTCGAACCATCTCAATGAGTTTATCGATTACCTACTTTATTATTTCCCTAGTCATCAATGCTATGGGTAATGTATTGACTTTAGTTACCTCTAATCATATTCACCCTGCCTTTCTTGGTTCTGCATATTGGACTGCGGCAGAAGCGAATTTGGGTAACGCTATTTTAGGAAATAATTCACTTGCATTATTTTGGGCTTTCTTAGTTCTTGGTATGTTAATCTCATTCTTAAATGCATTTTTGATGAAAAAGCTTGATTGGAAAAGAATTTTAGGTAACTTTGTATTTATGTTACCCTTCTCAATTTTCATTCAATGGTTTGCGAATATTTTCAATCAAATTATGCCCGATGCAAAGTCATTACCAATGGTAATCTTGTACATTGTAATCAACTTTTTCGGTGTAGCACTTATTGGTACTGCTATTTCTATCTACCAGCGTGTAAATTTGGTTTTGCACCCTGCAGATGATTTAATGCAAATTCTACGTTTTAAGTACTTTAAAGGTTCTGCTTTTAAAGCAATGTGGGCTTCATATATCCCACCAACAATTTTTGCCATTATTGCTTTTGTTATTACGTTCCCAAATTTATATAATTTTGGACTAGGTACACTTTTCGCTTTCTTATTCCAAGGCGGAATAACTGGAATTGCTGATAAACTAGTGTTTCATAATTTAGATCATCAAGCAGTTGATGTTGGTGAATAAATAATTCATTAGTATAATGTAAAAATATTATTTTTGGAGGAAAAATTATGGCTTTTTCTGATTATTACTCAGGTTTGCAACATGTTGGTATCCCATCATCTTCACTAGAAAATTCTGAAGCATTTTGGACAAAATTAGGATTCAAGAAAACTGGTGATTTCCCTGCTGGAAATGTTATCTTCTTGCAACGAGAGAATTTAGTAATTGAAACTTGGAGTGGTGACGAAGTTGTTGGTAAACCAGGAGCTATCAATCATCTTTCAATGGACACTACTGATGCAGATGCAGCTTTTGAAGCTGCTAAGTCTGAAGGATTTACTTTGATTGATTCTGAAGTACAACATTTACCATTTTGGGATAACGGTATTAAGTTTTTTAATGTCCAAGGTCCTGATGGTGTTATCGTCGAATTCTGCGAAATTGTTAAATAAAGAATTCATAAAAGAAAAAGAACCAATGATGTAATTCATCATTGGTTCTTTTTTATTGAACAATGTCTTCAGTAGCCTTCTCAGTAGTTGGTAAACTACTAATATAATCATACACACCTTGTCCAGCCAAGCTACCATCACCAACAGCAGTAGTAATTTGTCGTAAATCTTTCACTCTAACATCTCCCACCGCAAATATGCCAGGTATTGTGGTTCTCATTTTATCATCGGTAATAATCCAACCTTCAGAGTCTGTAATGTTTAGATTTTCAAAACCTTGTGTATTAGCTTTTAAACCTACATAGATAAAAACACCAGAAGTATCGATATGGCGTTTTGTATTTGTTTGATTATCAATAACATCAACACCCGTAACCTTTTCATCATCGCCGGTAATAGCTAACACTTCTGTCTGCCATTGAAACTTCATTTTAGGATTATCAAAAGCCCGATTTTGAATAATCTGTTGTGCGCGTAATTTATCACGACGATGCAAAACAGTAACTGATTTAGCTAAATTTGTTAAATACAATCCCTCCTCGATAGCTGAGTCACCACCACCAACAACCAAAACATCTTCGTTACGGAAAAAAGCTCCGTCACATACCGCACAATAACTCACGCCACGTCCTTGGAATTTATCTTCACCATCTACATCCAAGTGTGTGTGTTCGGATCCAGTCGCAATTATAATGGCTTTAGCGGCATAAATGCCCATGTCAGTATGAATAATTTTTTTATTATTTTTAATTTCAATACTTTCTACCGATCCAAACCCATATTCAGCACCAAATTGAGTCGATGAGGCATACATTTTTTCGGATAAATCAGGTCCTAAAATTGAATTAAAACCTGGATAATTCTCCACCTCAGCTGTGTTATTCATTTGACCACCATAAATACCGCGATCCAACATCAACACTGTTAAATTAGCTCTTGACGCGTATGTAGCTGCAGTCATTCCCGCTGGTCCTGCCCCAATCACAACCACATCATATTCTTTGATTTTATCTGTCATAAATACCCCTTCACTTACTTTTTGTTAATATCAATTTTACTCGATTATTTAATCATTGTCGAGTATCACGTTTACTAGAGTAATTAAAAAACAGGAGTTGAGAATCCTGTTTTTTATTACTCTAATTACAACTTAGCAGCTAATTCTTTGATATATGCACGTAGCGCATCTTTTGTTTGTGGATGCTTCAATCCAAACTCTATATTTGTCTCTAAGAATCCTATTTTTGAACCAATATCATAACGGCTGCCCTTAAATTCATGAGCATAAACATGTTGACGATTATTTAATGAATCAATTGCATCTGTTAATTGAATTTCATTACCTTTACCAGGCTTAGTATTTTCCAATTCTTCAAAAATTTCAGGGGTCAAAAGATAGCGACCAATGATAGCTAAATCTGAAGGTGCTTCTTCAGGCTTTGGCTTTTCCACAAAAGTTTTTACCCTATAAAGGCCATTATCATCAACTTGTGCTGCAGGATCAATAACGCCATACTCTGAAACTTGATCATGCGGTACCTTCATTACGGCTAACGTTGACTCTCCAGTTTCTTCATAACGTCTGATCAATTGCTTAGTCAATGGTTCTTCATCTTGCATCAAGTCATCACCTAACAAAACAACAAAAGGTTCATCACCAATGAATGCTTTAGCGGTCAACACAGCATCACCAAGCCCCTTGGGATGTGATTGACGAATAAAATACATGTTAATATCTGTAGTTTCTTCAACTAACTTCAACAATTGATCTTTGCCTTTTTCACGTAAATTATTTTCCAATTCTGGATTTGAATCAAAATGATCCTCAATGGAACGTTTTGACTTCCCATCAACAATAACAATGTCTTCAATCCCTGATTCAATAGCCTCACGTACAATATATTCGATTGTAGGCGTATCAACAATAGGTAACATTTCTTTAGCTAATGCCTTAGTTGCTGGCAAAAATCTAGTTCCTAGACCTGCTGCTGGAATAATGGCTTTACGTACTGGTTTCATAATTTTTTCCTCTTTATTTTAATTTTCACTGCGTAAAGGACGACTCATCAGATCTTGAATCACTTCACGCAACGGTTCGTTTTGATACAATATACGATAAATCCCTTCAGTTATAGGCATTTCTACATGATTTTGTTTTGCAAATTCATATACCGCCTTAGTCGTGCTAACGCCCTCAATAACCATGCCCATTTGATCTTGAATTTCCTGTAGGTTTTTACCTTCACCAAGTTGTTGCCCTGCACGATAATTTCTTGAGTTTGGTGACATACCTGTGACAATCAAATCACCTATTCCTGCTAGACCCAAAAATGTTTCTGGTTGTGCACCCATAGCTAAACCAAGTGCCCGCATTTCTGATAAACCACGTGTCAATAAAGCCGCCTGTGCGTTGGCACCATATCCTAGACCAACAAGTGCCCCAGAACCAATAGCAATAATGTTTTTTAAGGCTGCTGCTAACTCCGATCCTAACAAATCATTATTTGTATAAGGTCTAAATGAGGCATTCGCAAATATTTTCTGCAGTTTCTGAGCCGCTGCTTTATCATCTGAAGCAATTGATACTGCTGTCAAATCATGTTTGATAACATCTTCAGCATGTGAAGGTCCAGAAACCATTGCCAAACTTGAGCGATATTTTTCAGGTACTTCTTCAAAAAGCATCTCTGAAATACGTTTGTACGTCTCTTGCTCCAAGCCCTTGGTAGCATGCGCTAAGATAACACGATGATTTTGCTTATTTAATACATCGGCTAGCTGACTTGCAACTTCTCGGACAACTTTTGTGGGGACAACAATTAGAACCACTTCAGCATCCATGACTGCCAATGCCAAATTGCTAGTAGCCATTAAACCATCAGATAGTTTAGCATTAGGTAAATATTTTTGGTTTGTGTGTTGGCCATTAATTTCATCGGCTTGTGTTGCAGTTCGTGTCCATAGTCGTACATCATTATCATTTTCTGCAGCAACATTTGCCAAAGCACTTCCCCATGAACCACCACCTAATACGGCTATTTTAGTCATTATTTTGACCCTCTGTATCAATTTTCTCGTTTTTTTCCATTTCAGCCGTCATACGTTCTTCCAATGTTTTCAATGCATCGATACCCATATTGGACGTACGGAATTTAACGGAAGCAGCGTCAATGACACTGGCTGTATTTCGTCCTGGTGTGACTGGCACCACCATACGCTTGATTTTAACTCCTAGAATTTCTAGGGAATCATTATCATTCCCTAGACGATCAAAATTAGCTTCTCCAATTTTACCGTTTGATAAATGAATGTTTAATGCAATTGTAGCATGAGAGCGCACAGAAACAGCCCCATAGACTTGTTGTACGTCGATGATACCAACACCACGTACTTCCATCATATTTCTTAATACGCCATTTGGCTCGCCAATTAAGCGCTCTTCATCTTCTTGATAAATATCAACACGATCATCAGCAACCAATCTGGCTTTCCCTTGCTGAATTAATTCTAAAGCCGATTCGGTTTTCCCAATGCCTGCATCTCCAGTAATCAGAACACCCAGACCATGCACATCAATTAAAACGCCGTGAACATTTTTACGCGGTGCCAACTCACCACCCAAATAATAGGTCATATTTGAAAGAATTCGTGATGAAGTTAAAGTTGAAGATAAGATTGGAATATGTGCTTCATCAGCCGCTTGGCTTAATTCATCACTAATTGGTAATCCTGTTGATATAACAAACGCTGGTGTTTTTTTATCAGCCATGCGTCGATAAACTAATAAAAGTTCATCGTGACTCATTCGTTCGGAAAATGATGTTTCAGTAATACCTAATAACTGTATTCTTTCCGGGGCATAATAATTAAAATAGCCTGTCATTTCTAAGCCTGGACGAGATATATCAGATGTAGTAATTTCTCGATCTAAATATTGCTCCCCCGCAACTATTTTTAGTCGCGTGTTTTCTACTAATTGTTTTACTGTTACTGAATTTTGTGCCATTTTAATGTCTTTCTACTTGCACATGCAAATCATTTGTTAAAAGCGTGTTAATAATAGAGATAATAAATGCAATAAGCATTGCCCAACCAAAACTTGAAAAATCAAATCCACCAACAATATCCGCAGTAACTTCTAGTAATATGGCATTCACCACAATTGCAAAAAAGCCAAATGTCAAAATTGTTAATGGTAATGTCAAAATTGTTAAAATTGGTTTAATGATAGTATTTAATATAGATAACACAAATGCTGCCAATAAAGCCGCTACCCAATTGTCTACGCGAAAACCCGTCGGGAAAATCATTGATAATAACAAAAATGACAACATGTTTATCGCTAAACGAACAATAAATCGCATTAATTTCTCCAATATTTATTATTTTTTGAAAACGTTTACCATATTGATACACTAAGCTTTCAATAATTCTATTATAACAAATATTCTAGATGGTTTGTCAAATCTGCTAGATGGTATTATCTGATAGTTTGAAAACCAATAACGTAGAAAACCTATACGGCTTCTATACCTCTGAATAGATTGTTACTCATTATTTTTTCATATAGCTTTATATTTATTAAAAATAAAAAGGTCAAAAAATCGCACTAAACGATAATTTGACCTTTTTATTTTGCTTTAAATAAAGAAATTATATCCAGGATTTAATTCAATAATTTTTCCAGTTCTTTTATACACTATCCATTCAGCAATATCAGTCGTATAGTCACCAATACGTTTTAGATAACCAGCAATTACTAGATAGTCAGCAGCAGAGTCTACTAATTCAGCATCTTCTTTCATGCCATTAACAGAATCTGTTCGAACCTTGGCTGCACTTTGAGTGAGAATACTATTTTTATCAGCAATCGCTTCAGCTCCAAGAGCGTCATTTTTTACATAATAGTCCATAACCTCAGAAACCATGCTAGCGACCATTTCACCCATTTCACCTAGTTCTTTTTCAACATTGGCTATGTGTTTGGTTCCCTTAACACGTATTGTTGAATTAGCAATATTACGAGCTTGATCGCCCATTCGCTCCAACACCGAAACAGCTTTTAAAATAGTTACAATTTCACGTAAATCAGTTGTTACTGGTTGATATAAAGCAATCATTTCAAAGGTTTTCTTTTCGATTGCTGCTTCACGCTCATTAATTTGGTGATCATTTTCTAATATCTTACGAGCTCCCTCGCGATCATGATCCACAAATGACTGTACAGCTTTTTGAATTGTTTGTGAAACAAGCATCCCCATTTCTGTAAATGAACTGTCTAAATCTGCTAATTCTTCATCAAATAATCGACGCATAGTGAAACCTCCTTAACTTTATTATATTATAACCGTTCCACATCAAGATTGTGTAAATTAACCAAAACGACCAGACACATAGTCTTGTGTTTCCTTTTTTTCTGGATTTAAGAAAATATGCTTAGTCTCGTCCACTTCAACTAAATCACCACTTAAGAAGAAAGCAGTCCTATCAGAAATTCGCGATGCTTGAGACATTGAATGCGTAACAATAATCATTGCATAATCATCGCGTAACTTTAACAGTGTTTCTTCAATATTGTGACTAGATACAGGATCTAATGCAGAAGTTGGTTCATCCAACAATAAAAGTTCTGGCGATGTTGCCAAAACACGAGCAACTGAAACACGCTGTTGTTGACCACCAGATAATCCAAGCGCTGACTTATGGAGTGTATCTTTGACTTCATCCCAAACAGAAGCTTGTTTCAACGCTTTTTCCACTGCTTCGTCCAAAACGGCCTTATCTTTTACACCGGCAAGGCGCAGTCCAAAAGCTACATTTTCATAGGTTGAAAATGGAAATGGATTAGGCTGCTGAAATACCATACCAATACGCTTACGCAAATCTACAGTGTCAGTTGTAGGCGCATAAATATCTGTTCCATTAAAATTAAAAGAACCTGTAACAGTTACATTATCTTCTAAGTCGTGCATACGATTAATCGCTCGCAAATAGGTTGATTTTCCTGATCCAGAAGGTCCGATTAATGCCGTAATTCCTTTTTCCGGAAAATCCAAGTCGATACCATGTAATGCTTCTTTTTTACCGTACCAAAGATGTACATCACGGGTTGATAAAATTGTTTTTTGTTTGCTGTCTGTCATCCGAAATTACCTGATATATAATCATTTGTAAGCGCTACTTTTGGTCGTGTAAATATTTTTCTTGTCAGATCATACTCAACAATCTTCCCCATATGAAAGAAAGCGGTGTAATCACTAATTCGGGCTGCTTGTTGCATATTATGTGTCACTATAATAATAGTATATTGATCTTTCAACTTAAGCAATGTATCTTCCACTTGCGCAGAAGAAATCGGATCTAACGCACTAGACGGTTCATCCAGCAGTAAGATATCTGGTTTAAGTGCCAATGCACGTGCAATAACAAGACGCTGTGCTTGCCCCCCAGATAAAGCCAGTGCCGACTTATCTAATTCATCTTTCACTTGATCCCACAAGGCAGCTTGTTTTAAGCTTGTTTCAACTACTTCATCTAATTGTTCTTTAGTATAGTTGCCACGACTTGTTAAGGCAAAAGTAATATTATCATAAATTGATTTAGCAAAAGGATTGGGACGTTGAAATACCATACCAATATGACGTCGCATTTCATAGACATCAATTTTTTTAGTATTAATATCCACACCACGATACATAATTTTTCCTTTAACCGTAGCAACATCATCATTCATACGATTTAACGAACGCAAGAAGGTTGATTTTCCTGATCCAGAAGCACCAACTAAACTTGTGATTTTATATCGTTCAAACTGTAAATCCCCCTCACTCAATGCAAGATTATCACCGTAAAATACTTGCAAATCATGGGTTGATAAAGCAATTTCATGTTTCTCAGGATCCATATTGTAGATAAAACGCTCTGGTGCATTCTCTCTAATGAATTCGCTGGCTGGTTTTAGATCTGTATTAGAATTTGTCATAATCGCCTCACGCACTCGTTAACTTTTTATACAATTTCATACCTAGCTTGCGTGCACTAAAGTTAAATAGCAACACAACAATAATCAAAACAGCTGAAGCGCCAGCTGAAACCGCATTCAAATCAGGCATAATACCTTCAGAATTAATTTTCCAGATGTGCACAGCTAACGTTTCTGCTGGTCGCATTGGATTTAAAGGACTTGAAATATTAAATGGATTCCAATCGGCAAAATTCAATGCTGGTGCAGATTGCCCCGCTGTGTAAATCAAAGCAGCGGCTTCACCAAATACACGACCAGCCGATAATACAACCCCTGTTACAATTGAAGGAACAGCAGCTGGAAGAATTACATGTAACACCGTTTCCCAACGTGAAAGTCCTAAAGCGGCACCAGCTTCACGTTGTAAATCAGGAATTTGTGCCAAACTCGTTTCAATTGACCTTGTTAAAAGCGGTAAGTTAAATAATGTCAGTGCAATAGCACCAGACAAAATAGAAAATCCTAACTTAAATTGGACAACGAAAAGCAAAAAGCCGAACAAGCCCACCACAACAGAAGGTAAAGAACTCAATATTTCAATAGCAGTACGTATAATAGCTGTAAAACGGTTCTTTTGAGCGTACTCATTAAGATATATCGCCGCACCCAATGCAATGGGGAAGCTAATCAACATGGCCAAAATCAACAAGTAAAATGAATTAAAGAGCTGTATTCCGATACCACCGCCAGCTTCAAAGGCTCTAGCCGGTGAAGTTAAGAAATGCCAGGATAAATGCGGTACTCCTCTAACAAGAATAAATCCTAACATTGCAAACAAAATTAAAGCAACAATACTTGAAATAGCGTAAATAACACCAGTAGCTATTTTATCAGCAGTTTTTGCGTTCATTATTTCATCGCCCCTCTTCGTCCAATTGCGCGAACAATCAAATTAAATACTAATGACATAAGCAATAGAATCATTGCCAGTGTCCATAAAACGTCATTTTGGAGTGAACCCATAACTGTATTTCCAATGCCCATTGTCAATACAGAAGTTAATGTAGAAGCAGGTGTTGTCAATCCTGTTGGCATTAAGGCAGCATTACCAATAACCATTTGGACAGCCAATGCCTCACCAAATGCACGCGCCATACCAAAAACAATGGCTGT
The DNA here is from genome assembly GCF_008107645.1 of Leuconostoc litchii. Taxonomy (GTDB): domain Bacteria; phylum Bacillota; class Bacilli; order Lactobacillales; family Lactobacillaceae; genus Leuconostoc; species Leuconostoc litchii. Next base: position 840,736 of record NZ_SDGY01000001.1, read on the forward strand.
CATAATACCTGGTGTTGCCGCGCGCAAGATTACTTTATAAATCATTTGCCAGCGTGTTGCACCAATTGCTAAAGCTGATTCTCTATAGTACCGTGGAACTGATTTTAATGTATCAACCGTCATTGATGTAATGGTGGGCAGGATCATTACAAACAAAACAATTGTTCCAGACAATATTCCAAATCCAGAACCACTAGTTATCGTTCTAATGAAAGGAACCACAACAGTAAGACCAATAAATCCATAAACAACAGATGGAATTCCTACTAATAACTCTATAATTGGTTGCATGATTTTTGCACCACGTTTTTGAGCAATTTCAGTCATAAACAATGCCGTTCCAATGGCAAAAGGCGTTGCAACAATAGCAGCTAAGAATGTAACCAGAAATGATCCAATAATCATTGGTAGAGCGCCAACGTACGGTTGTTTTGTCGCTGGGTTTGTCACTGACGGATTCCAAGTTGTTCCAAATAGAAAGTCTTTAACATTAACACCGTCTTTAAAGAACGTTGACAATCCACGACTTAAAACGAAGGCAAAAATTGCCACAACCACAACACCAATCAAAATTAACGCTGTTAAACTAACAACACGACCAAACGTGTCCTTACGCGTTGACTCAGATCTCTGCATAAGTTTTTTTGTAATGTTATCCATTTTTTCTCCAAAGTGAGTGTCGAAAATAGAATGTTTAGGAATAGAAAATAAATTTATTTTTTAGTCACTTGACCATTCACATCACGACTAATTTTCATGTCATGTATTGATATGTACCCTAATTTTGGTACGAGGGTTGATTGAATTTTTTTAGAAGTTAAGTATTTTAAGAATTGAGCTACTGGCTTAGTTGGAGTACCATTAGTATACACATGTTCGTATGACCAAATAGCATATTTTCCAGCCACAACATTTTGTTTTGTAGGTTTAATACCATTTACACTACCAGCCACAACACTATTATCGATATAGCCAAAAGCTGCATAAGATATGGCTCCAGGTGTTGTTGCAACAATCGAGCGAACCATTCCTGAAGAATCTTGTTCTTGCGCTTCAATACTCTGCGCACCGTGCAAGCCCCATTTTTCAAAAGTTGCTCGTGTTCCCGAACCAGCTGCGCGGTTAATGATTACAATCTTTTGATCATTACCACCAACTTCTTTCCAGTTCGTTACTTTACCAGTAAAGACTGCTGTTAATTGTTTGGTTGTTAAATTTTTAATACCATTCTTTTTATTTAACAATGGTGCAATACCAACAACTGCAACTTGATGATCGACTAACTTTTTAGCGTTAATACCTTCTTTTTCTTCGGCAAAAACATCAGAATTTCCTATGTCCACCGCACCTTGCGATACTTGACTTAATCCTGTACCAGTTCCACCACCCTGAACGTTAATGAAAGTGCCAAGATTATCTTTAGCATATTCTTCACCAGCAGCTTCGACTAATGGCTGTAAAGCCGTAGATCCAACTGCAGTAATTGACGTATTTGACGCACTTTTATCACGCATTGCATACGCTGTTCCAAATGCTGCAGCAACAGCCACGGCTACAATCGTACATACGATTGGGCCGCGATAAGATTTCGACATGTTAATGCCTCCCAAGATTTACTACTACATGTTCATTATCTTAAACTTATGTAAATGTCAAAACGCTTTTATGTAAAGATTGTGTAAAGACGAAAATCAACAACTCAAAAAAGCAAGGCACATCAAGCGAGTAGCTTGATGCGCCTTGTTTACAGTAATTTTTTTCAAATTCTTTACAATGGTAAAATGACACTAATTGTTGTTCCTACCCCGACCTGTGACTTCACCTTGATTTCACCATTGTGCTTATTCACAATTTCATTGACAATTGCTAATCCTAATCCTGTTCCACTTGCTATCCTTCTTTGACGTGACTCATCACCACGATAAAAACGTTCAAAAATACGTGATTGTTGATTTAATGGAATACCAATACCAGAGTCTCTGACATTAATTTGCCAATTTTGCTTATTTTTGGAAGCTGTTATCCAAACCTCCCCAGCAATTCTGTTATACTTAATAGCATTTGTTAACAAATTTTGTACTATTGTACTAATATCACTGGTGACTCCTGATGCATTGAAATTTAATGCGACATCATTATGTACCAAAACTGATTTAGTATCTATTTTTTTCAGTTGTTGATCTATAATCTGAGTTATTTTAATATTGGTTGCCTTTTCATCAACCTTATGTTGCACACGTGATAATGACAATATATCACTAACCAAAGCTGACAAACGATTTGCTTCGTTAGCTACAATTTGTAAAAATTGTGCCCTTACATCTTCATCTGCTCCTGCTTCACCCTGTAATGTTTCAACGAAACCAGTTATAGCAGTTAATGGTGTTTTAAATTCGTGTGATGCATTTGCTAAAAAGTCAGCTTGCATTCGTTCAATTTTTAAGACTTCGGTTAAATCATACAACATAACCATTACTTCTGTATTAATACCAGATTGGTGAAAGAGCGTACTAACATCATACTGTTTTGTTTCGCCATTAACAATTAAATTCAAGATTGATTGTTGCTTTTTTTCTGTATTAAAGGTGTGGTTAATCAACTCAGATAGCGTAAAGTGGCGAATTACAAGGCTATCCAGAATTGGTACTTTGGGCATTTCAACACCAAGTAAGTCAGCTGCTGTTTGATTAAATACATCGATTATATGATGACGATTCACATTAATCACCCCAACCGGTAAACTAGTTAACAACGTCTGGTAATTATTTATTTCACGGTTCGTATCATATTGCATATGACGAATGTAATTCTGTAAGTTATTGAATTTTTCTAATAATTCATAGTATGGAGAAGTAGGTTCTGCGATTACGCCCCTTGGTATTTCTCCAACGGATGTTGCAACCATTCGCTGCTTCATAATTGCCAGCTCTGATGTTTCTTTATTTTGCCAAAAATTTAAAAACCATACTTCAAAATTAGCGACCACAAAAAATATGATTAACAATACATAAAATTGATTATGAACAACGTGTACAACACGTGTCACCAAAAACAATAATAAAATATTTAGCACATATATACTGATTAATTTTCCAATTCTTTTCTTCATAAATTTATTTTATCATGGTTGAGCATTCTTAATTGCAAAATAAAAAACAAGCAATTCGCTTGTTTTGTGTTATCTTTACTTATCAGTAACCTTACCACTTGAATCGCGTGTTACTTTCATGTCTGTCAAACCAATATAACCTAACTTAGGAACAATAGTTTTTTGAACTTCTTTGGTTGTGAAGTACTGTAAGAAAGCCTTTGTAGCCCCTGTTGGGTTTCCTTTAGTATACATATGTTCATAAGCCCAGATTGGCCATGAATTATCTTCAACATTACTCTTATTCGGATGAACATCACTCAAATTAAGAGCCTTAATACCATCTGAATCAAGATAAGCAAATGCTAAATATGAAATAGCCCCAGGTGTTGTTTTAACAATTTTTTGAACGGTTCCGTTAGAATCCTGTTCAGTTGCTTGAACAGCATTTTGTCCGTCTAAGATGTTCTTTTCAAAGACAGCACGTGTCCCTGAACCTGTCGCACGGTTAATAACGACAATTTTTTCATCTTTACCGCCAACATCTTTCCAGTTAGTTATTTTACCCGTAAAAATATCTCTTAATTGTGTTTTCGTTAAACTACTAATTTGAACATCACTATTGACAACAGGTGCAATACCAACAACTGCAACCTTGTGATCAACTAATTTACTAGCATCGACACCTTCTTTTTCTTCAGCGAAGACATCTGAATTGCCAATTTGTGCCGATCCATCAGAAACCTGACTCAATCCGGCTCCAGAACCACCGCCTTGCACCGTAACAGTTACACCAGGATTTTTATCTTGGAACGAACTTGCAACTTGTTCTGCCAAAGGTTGCAAAGCGGTCGATCCCAATGACAAAACTTTTCCAGTTACTTTAGAAGAAGAGGTAGTACTCGACTTACTATCGCTTGATTTATTATTTGCAGAAGTGTAGAGAGCAATTCCAGCCGCAATAACCACTATACCACCAATAATTCCTACAATCTTTTTGTTCATGAAGATTTCTCCCTTAGAAATATGTAACGAAACAAGGCTGTAGTAGAGGCTCTTGGGTGCCGCTCCTTGTTTACAACTTATATATTACGAGCGTTATGTTATGAAACGCAGCATGATTCAGTCGCGTTCTTGTAAATAATTGTAAAGAATCATTTACAAGAAAAATGATCAATACTTAAATGTTAAGCATTGATCATTACTTTAAAAATTAGTTTGTCATAGTATATCCAAAGCCACGCACTGTTTTCAAAATTTTTGGTGATTTTGGATTCGTTTCAATTTTATCCCGTAAATTGCTAATATGCATATCTACCATGCGACTCTCACCTGTGTATTCATACCCCCATACAGCAGTTAAAATTGTTTCCCGATCAATTACTCGGCCTATACGTTGCGCAAAATATAAAAGCAAATCATATTCACGTGGTGTCAGAGATAAAGATTTGTTTGCCTTTGTAACAATTTTCTTACCATCATTAATTAACAAATCTTGAATGGTAATAATCATTTCATCTGTTACATCAGCACTAACTTGCGAACGACGTAATACTGCTTTTAACCTCGCAACGACTTCTCGAGGACTAAACGGCTTTGTAATGTAATCGTCAGCGCCTAACTCTAGACCAAGCACACGATCAAACTCATCACCTTTTGCAGTTACAAGAATTATCGGTGTGGTAATTTTGTCTTGACGTAATTGTTTTAAGACTGTCATGCCATCCATTTCTGGTAGCATTAAATCTAATAATATTGCATCAAATTGCTGCTCTTTTGCTTTTTGATATGCAGATAAACCATCCGTCGCAACTGTTACATCATAGCCATTTTGTCTCAAATTATATTGCAATAATGTTGCAATTGCAGTTTCATCATCAACAACAAGTATCTTAGTCATGTTCATCTCCATGCGTTTCTTTACTTGCATTGTAACAAAAAAAAGAAAAACGACCTAACGTTTTTCTAAATATTTACATAATTTATACAATTGGCTCATCTGTTAAAGAATCGTCTTCTGTTGATTCTAAATCAAGTAAGTCAACTTTTTTATCATTATTTTCGGCTTGTACTTCAGTATTTGAAACTGCTGTACCGTTAGCGTTAGAATCAATTCCATATGCTTGTCGCACTTTAACATACAGAGCCTGTCGCAACTCTGCATGTTCCGGATCGTCCAAATAATCTTTTGCTTTTTCACGCCCTTGCCCAATACGCTCACCTTCATAAGCATACCACGCACCTGCTTTATCAATAATATCTTGTTCAACTGCCAGATCTAAAATTTCACCTGTCTGCGAGATTCCTTTACCGTACATAATATCAACTTCAGCAATTTTAAATGGTGGTGCTACTTTATTCTTAACAATCTTGACCTTGGTTAAGTTACCTGTAACATCAGTACCATCTTTAATTTGTGTTGAACGCCTTACTTCTAAACGTATTGTTGAATAAAATTTTAGCGCACGACCACCTGGCGTCGTTTCAGGATTACCAAACATGACACCAACTTTTTCACGAATTTGATTGATAAAAATGGCGATTGTACCAGTTCTATTCAAAGTACCTGCTAATTTACGTAAAGCTTGACTCATCAAACGAGCTTGAAGACCAACGTGAGCATCGCCCATTTCACCTTCAATTTCTGCACGAGGTACTAAGGCAGCTACTGAATCAACGACAATCATATCGACAGCTCCAGATTGGACTAGGGCATCAGCAATTTCTAACCCTTGTTCGCCCGTATCTGGTTGTGATAGAAGTAATTCGTCTTTTTTAACACCAAGTGCTTCGGCATATTTAACATCTAAAGCGTTTTCTGCATCAATGTATGCAGCTGTGCCACCTTGCTTTTGAACCTCAGCAACAGCGTGTAATGCAATAGTTGTTTTACCTGATGACTCAGGTCCATAGACCTCAATGATACGCCCTTTAGGATAACCACCCACACCCAAGGCGACATCAATTTTAACAGATCCAGAAGGAATCGTTTCAATTTGTGTCAGCGCGTTATCACCTAGCGTCATGACGGAACCTTTGCCAAAATTCTTTTCAATTTTCTTTAACGCTTCATTTAAAGCGGCTTGACGGCCATCTTTCTTAGCTTGATCGTCTTTTTTAGTCGTTTTTTTTGCTACCATCGCGGATAACTCCTTTTGTTCTACGTGACTAGTTTACCTTTTTCTCATCTCAAAAGCAAGTATTTTTCGAACGTTTGTTCGTTACGTGTTTGCTTATGTTTTATTGTACGAAAAAAGCGCTATAAGCGCTTTTTTTATTATAAACCATCTGAGAAGACATCTCTATTTTGCCAAAAATAGTCAATACCAGAATAAAGTGTAAAGACAACTGCAATCCATAACAAAACCTCACCTATTGGAAAATGAAGTAGCGAAAACGGTACATCTTTTATGTACAAAAAGAAAATCGCAAACATTTGTGAAAAAGTCTTGATTTTTCCTGGCATTTGAGCAGCTAGTACCTTACCATTATTTTCAACAATCAACGTACGCAATCCTGTCACAGCTAATTCCCGTATAACAATAACAGCAGTCATCCAAGCTGGTACAACATGAAATCCTGTTAGGAAAATTAATGCGGTCATGACTAATAGTTTATCAGCTAAAGGATCTGCAAACTTTCCAAAATTAGTCACTAGATTCTGACTACGTGCAATTTTGCCATCGAGAAAATCAGTTATGCAAGCTACCGCAAAAACTATGGCAGCAATTAGCCAATTTAAAGGGATCGCTGCGTCAAAAATATTGATATTATGCCAAGTATATGGTAATGTCAACAATAATATAAACACAGGAATTAAAACAATCCTGAAAACAGTTAATTTATTAGGTAAATTCATGATAGTTCCCTTACTTATTTAAGTTAAAAAGTACATTCCAAAATGATGTCGTTGTACCGCTTACTGTAACATTTTCTCCATCCACAGTAAGAGTAGCATTATTTACATTTGAAAATTGTACATTAAATGCAGTTGTACCAGTAGGAATTTCAACTGTCTTACTACCACTACTTAATGTCTCATTCAATAAAATATTACTACTTGCATCATTAACTTTGACGGTTGTACCCGAATTTTTTGCTGTAATAACAACTGTATGTTTTTTTGTACTTTGATTTGACAAATTATATATTGTTGTTTGCAAACTTGTATTAGTCTCTGGTGTTCCTAGATCAATTTGCGATGTTTTTGTACTAGAACTCGATGACGACGAGGCTTTACTTGAGGATTTTGTTACATTAGACGTAGAGACTGAAATATTATCATTACTGCCACTTTGTTGTGAAGAGGAACCAACATGTGTCAACACAAACCAAATCACAACTAAAGCAACAATAATGAGCATACCGAGCCATATAGTTGGCATAAAATTAACTAAATGCGTTCTGGCTGTCTGTGTTTTATCTATACCAGCTCTAACAACTCCATCATTATCTCTATGTGCACGACTTAAGTCACTCATTCGAGATATGGAAACTGGTTTTGTTTCTCCTAATAATTCGTCTGGGTGTAGCCCCACCGCCAAGGCATACTGACGTATAAAAGCACGCACGTAAAAATCACCCGGAAGCACACTGAGATTATTCTCTTCAATGGCAGCCAAATACCTGCGTTGAATCTTTGTAATGCCTTGAATATCATCTAAGGATAACTTTTTTTCTAAGCGAGCAGATTTCAACTGTTCGCCAATTTGATTTGTTAAAATTTCGTTCATAATAACCCACAAACTACTTACGCAATAAAAATCTTTGCAATGTAGCATTTCGATATAATTTATCCGCTGTTACAAGAATGTCATCAAACGTTAAATCTTGTAACAACTCTATCTTATCAAAAAGATTTGTTCCGAACAAGACATCATCACCTTGCAAAGCTATATTTTCGAGAGAATTTAGCTTCTGAATACCCTCACCAATGGTCGCTTTACGAAGTGATTCAAACGTATTTTGCTGATTTTCTAAATATTTTGAATAATGGTCAATTTGCCCCTGTATGGCATCCGTTAATAAATCATACTCCTCAGTCTCTGAAAAAAAGCTCACATACTGATAGGATTTTATAATATCAAACGACGTCTCAAATTCTGTATCAATAATACCACGACTATAAAGATCCTGATACCAATCTGTTTGTTCACCAAATAATAAATCATTTAAAATGTCAACAATCAAAACACGCTTGGCACCTTCCACTCCCAACACATTATCATGGTCAACTCGAATACCAAAGGCTACCTTAGGTCGTGAAACGTTAAAATGCCGTTCTACTTGAATCTTATTTGGGGTAGAAAATTTTTCCGCGTAGTGTGTAATCTTCACGGCTTTGAAATTTTTTTTATCCTGATTATCATGAATAGCTGCAAGTATTTCTTTTGGATTAAAATGACCAACAATATGAAGCGTTAATTGGTTAGGCTGGTAAAAAGCCGAATGCAGCTTATAAAGTAATTCGGGCGTGATTTTTAAAATTGAATTTTGTGTTCCGGCAATATCTTGAGCAATCGCTGCGCCCGGATATAACGTATTCAATAAACCCATATAAAGTGCCCAATTTGGATCATCATCATACATTTGTATTTCTTGCCCAATAATTCCTTGCTCTTTGGCAACTGTTTTTTCTGTAAAATATGGGGTCTGCACAAAATCTAATAAATGTATCAAAGCCGGTATAAAATTTTGTGCGGTTGAAAAGAGATAACTCGTCTGAAAAGCATTTGTAAAAGCATTAGCATCGGCACCTAGCTCGCCAAATTTTGTAAATGCGTCTTCGTTTTTCTTTTCAAATAATTTGTGCTCTAAAAAATGAGCTGTCCCTGCGGGAATATCAATTACTGATCCGCCATTGATAGAAAACTTTTGTTCTAAGGCACCATAGTTTGTCGTCAAAACAGCAAAAGTTTTATGATAAGGCAACTTTGGTATCATGACAATTTTAAGACCATTATCTAGTGTTTCTGTAACCAAATCTTCTTTTAGCTTTAGATAATGTTTTATTTTCATATTAGACCTCAGGTAATAGTATATAACGACTCTGGAATGAGAGCATTTGAGCTACTTGTTGGACTTCTTGAGCCGTCACCGCATTGATCCGCTCTATCCATTTTTGCTCACTCGTTTCATGCGCTGTTAATAATTGAGAAAATGTTACTTCAATTTGACTAAGTGGTGAGTCGTGGCGACTTAAGTAGTCATTAATTAAACTTTGCTTGACAGCCTCTAGTGTTTTATGATCAAAATCTCCCAACTGAAGGGCTTTAATTTGTGTCTTAATCATACCATCAGCTTGACTAACCTTTTCAGAATCGAGTCCTGCAAAAATCGTCAAAAAACCAGTATCTTGTTGCCATCGAGAATAAATACTATAGGCTAAAGACTCTTTTTCTCGTACATTCATAAACAATTTTGATAAAGGCGTACCACCTAGCAAAGAATTCATAACCAGAATTGCAAAGCGTTGATTGTCAAAAGGTGCCACATCAATTTGATAAGCCATTGTTAGCATAGCTTGGTTAATATCAATCTGATAATCAACTAATTCTTTAGGCTGTTGTTTAGCTGACTGTCGATAAAACGGTTCCACTGATTTCTCATCTTGATGGGCCACAATCGGCCATTCATTTAAAATCTGTGACACCTGTACATGATCAACATCTCCTAATACAACAATATTCATCATGTTGTGATGTAACATATCGATATAGGCTTTATACACTTCAGAAGATGTCAACTGAGCTACATCTTCTTTGTTACCAATTGCAGCCATCTGCATCCCTGGAGAATCATACGTTAATTCTCTCAGTTTAGCAATAGCATATTGATTCTTATCATCTTTAATACTGACCAATTCATTAATCAAGCTTTTTTGTTCATTTAAAAAAGTTTCTTCATCAAAAGCATTATTTTCCACTAGTGGATTAAAAATCATTTCTTGTAAAAAATCAAATGCATCTTTTAGTAATTGACTTTCATCAGACAAATATGTCGGTGCTGGCATTTGAAAAGTATAACGCACATGATGCATTTGTCCTATACGAAAAACATCAGTTTGATATTGTGCGCCGTATAAGTCAATCGTTTTTTTCGCAACAGCCTGCTGATTTTTATATTTGGCTGAACTAACCGCAGTTAAATAAGATACTAATGCTCTGGCGCTAATACTTTTAGCTTCTGCCAATGTTGAAAAGTCAATTGCAATATGTAATGTCTTAAATTGTGTTGTAGGCAAAACAACAAGTTTAGCGCCTTTATTAATAATTGTTTTTTTCATAGTATTGGTGAGAACAGCCGACTAAATTTTTGCTTGAATTTCATCCAAACTGACTGTCTTTCAAAATATTCCATTGTTAATAGCGTAGAATTTGTTATATCTTGTTCGAATAGCTCTTCTAAATCAGCTGAAAAATCTGGATCATATATAAAAGCATTTCCTTCAAAATTTAGTGAGAAAGAACGTATATCCATATTAGCCGAACCCACAGTAGCTACTTCATTGTCAATAATGACCACTTTGCTGTGTAAAAATCCACCATCATATCGATAAACAGTTGCCCCAAGCTCAATTAATTCCTGAGCATAATATTCCGTTGCGCGATAGACTAATGGATGATCCGGTTTATTAGGAATCATCAATCGTACTTTAACACCTGAAAGAATGGCCACTTCTAATGTTTCCAAAATTGGGCCATCAGGTATGAAATAAGGGGTTTGTATACTTATAGTATCACGGGCAGAAGAAAACATTCTCATATATCCTTGTTTAATTTGTTTCATATCATCATCAGGACCACTAGAAACAATTTGAACCATAGATTTTCCGGGTAATGAAAAATTTTCTGGAAAGTATTGCATTGTCTGAGTTAATATTTCTTTACCCTCTGCGGTTGCATTCCAATCCATTAGGAATCGACTTTGCAAAGACAAAACAGCATCGCCAACAATTCGCGTATGTGTATCACGCCAATAACCAAATTTTTTTGATTCACCAATATATTGGTCACCAACGTTAAAACCACCAATATAACCAATTTTACCATCAATAATAGCAATTTTACGGTGATTTCTAAAATTAAAACGAAGCGTCAATAACTGAAAACGTCTCATTAAAAAAGGCACAGCAACGCCTCCAGCAGCGCGAAGCTGCTTATACATTTTAGGATGTTGACCATGAGAACCAAATTGATCATAAATCACACGTACCTCAACACCTTCGTTAGCTTTTTTTGTTAACAAATCAACTAATTGATGCCCTATTTTATCATCAAAAATTGAAAAATATTCTAGGTGAACATGTTCTTTAGCAGCACGAATATCTGCAAATAATCTGTCAAATTTCATTTGACCATCACTAAGAATAGTAATATCATTTCCACGTGTTAATACAGCACGATCTGATGCTAAAAATAATTTTAGTAGCTCTGTGGCACTGTAAGGAATAGGTAATAATTTTTCTATATCTTGTAACTGTTTGCTTTGATTTAAGGCAATTTGATCAAGGCCACGTTGTTCCTGCGTTCTCAAGCGAAATATCTTTTTGCTGGAAATACGACTCCCCGCCAAAAAAAATATAGAAAACCCTACGACCGGCAGCAATAGCAATACAAGCATCCATGCCCAAATTGTCGCAATTTCACGTTTTTGCCGAAAAACAGCAATAAATGAAATAATTGTATTAAAAATTAATACTATTAAGATAACAATCCAAAAAGATATACGCAGCATATTGCCCTCCCCAGCGCAATAAAAACTATTAATACTATTCTAACATAAAAGCAGCACCTTTACGGTACTGCTAGAAAGAGGTTAATTTCCAAACCATTTTGCGCTATATTTGTCTAAACGACCATCTTTTTGGAAAATGGCTAACTGCTTGTTTACAGCTCGACGTAATTGTTTGTCTGTTTTACGGAAACCAACCGCATTATCATTTACTGGAAAATCACCAACAGTAACAGTATAGTCACTAGGATTGGATTGATGCGCAACATAGTAACGTGCATAATCTTCGTCAATTAACAATCCATCAATACGACCAGCATTTAAGTCATTAAATGCTTTATCAAAGGTATCGTATCCAATTACTTTTTGATTTTTGACATATTGCTTCAAAACTTTTGGATATTGTTCAAAAGTTTGGTCTCCACTAGAAGCTGTTTGATCTCCTAACACCTTATCTTTCATATCTGAAAATTTATTGATGTTATTCTTCTTTAATGTCACGAGTACTTGAGTAGCCTTGTGATAAGGTTTTGAAAAAGCAACTTGCTTCTTTCGGTCAGATGTAATCGTATATCCATTCCAAATTGCATCAATATTACCTGTGTTTAGTTCAGTTTCTTTCATCGACCAATCAATAGGTTGCCATTTGACTTTGATTCCTAGACTTTTAAACACAGCTGTAGCCAAATCTACATCAAATCCTACTAAATTGCCTGATTTATCACGAAATCCCATTGGTACAAAAGTATCATCCAAACCAATCGTTATTAACTTTTCTTTTTTTATACGTGACCACTGATCTGTTTTTGTTATCGATTGTTCAGAGTTTGTATTCTTTTGTGACTTATTAGGGATCGAAATAATTGCCCACAAAACTAATATGACAAACAAACCACCCACAATACTATTGACCATAATTTTTTTCTTCATACTTGGCATTAGCGCTGTACCTCCGTTGCAAAATCAAACATACGATCAGAAACAGCTTCAGCAAATGGCTGGTCATGAGTAATGATTACTTGTGTAACACCACGTTCTTTCAGTGCTTTAACCACTTCAGTAACTTGGTGTGTTGAAGCCTCATCTAAACCACTAGTTGGTTCATCGTATGCTAAAATTTGTGGATTCATGGCTAAAGCACGGGCAATAGCTGCTCGCTGCTTTTGCCCACCAGATAGTTGATAAGGATATAAGTCAGCCTTTTCTAACATTCCTAATGAATCCAAAAGTTCTTTAGCTTGTTTTATCGCTTCACTCTTAGGCTGTTTGCTAACATTTACAGGTGCTAATGTAATATTTTCAATGACAGTATAGTTTGGAAACAAATTAAAATCTTGAAAAATCATACCGATGTTAACATCAGAGCTTTCCCCATTAGTATTAATAGGATTTCCATTCAAAATAATCTCACCATCATTTGCTGTCTCTAAACCAGCCATAATTTTTATCAGTGTTGTTTTACCAATACCAGATGGACCAACGACACTTAGTACTTCACCATCATTTACTGTTAAATTTAAAGATTTAAAAATAACATTTTCATTATATTGTTTAGTTAAGTTTTTAATTTCTAACATCAGCTTACCTCCAAGTATTCAACACTGTCTCACTACGGCGAAGTAGCAGTGTAACAATGGCTGTCATGATTAAATACATCACCCCCACTAAAAGGTAGGGTGTCAGCGTAACATCACGACTCGCAGCAATATTTCCAGCACGTAAAATATCTCCTAACCCAATAACATACACTAACGATGTGTCCTTCACTAAATTAATAACTTCATTACCAAAAGAAGGTACAACAATCTTTATAACTTGTGGTAAAACGATTTTAAAGAAAGTTTGTATTTTACTAAACCCGAGTACTTTTGCTGCATCATACTGTCCTCTAGGAACTGATTGTAAGCCTCCACGGAAGATTTCAGCCAAGTAGGCAGCATAGTTAATAATAAAAGCTATAATTGCGGATTCAAAGCGTGGAAAAGTAATCCCCATCATGCCTAATCCATAGTAGATAAAAATGAGTTGCAGTAGTAGTGGTGTACCTCTCATAATCCAGATATAACCGTTGATTAACCATCTTATTGTGAAATAAGGCGATTTCATCCCTAAAGAGACTAAAATTCCTAGAGGTACAGATCCTATAATTGTTAAGAAAAATACACCAAGTGTTGTTTTTAATCCTGACATTAGACTTGGGATAATAGTTATTAAATAGCTCATTATATATACTCCTTTTTTGATTACATTGATAATTATTGTGTTTAATTCTAACAAAACGTCATATTGTCACTAAACATGCTTAATAACAAAAAAATCCTCTTACAATATCTCTACTGTAAGAGGACGCATTAGCGTGGTGCCACCTCAAATTTAGCTTTTGCTCACACAAAAACTCTTAGCCAGTCCCTTTATTAATTAAAAACGCCCTCTGACTACATAATGTACATATGTAATCAGAGGGCGTTTTATCGCGGTGCCACCTCTTGAACATGCTATTATCACTAATAACACCTCAATCAGTCAAAAGACTGTTATGCGATAACGGACACCACCGACAAAACTTACTTTTTTCAGCCTTGTACTCATAGATGTGTTTCGTTTAATTTATTTATTTGCTCGCACCAACCGCAAACTCTCTTTCAAAAATAAATCAAACTACTCTTCTACTCAACGTTTTATTATATGTCCATAATTATACTATAAAATAAATACTTGTCAACGTAAAAATTGGAAAAATGACCACACTGGATAATAAGAAACTACCGCAATGGTTAAATTCAAAACGATTGTTGGTAACACCTCATATAACAAAAATGAAGTCAAACTGACATTGGCAATTCCTGTAACAAATCCACTGACATATGAAATGACAAGATATATCAGCAGACCAATTAGGTACATGAACAAACCACTTAGCACTCTTTCATCTAGTATATGACGTAATTGCTTCATGACTGCAACTGCGGCAATAAAAGCAAATGTATACGTACCAAAAATCCCTGTATAATACATATCAAAAAGTACACCAACAACCACAACGTAGAACCAAAGGGGTAATTCTTTTTCAACGTCAAATTGCACTCCTAAAAAAAGCCAGCCTAAAGTTAGCGTTGGTAGAATATGCCAAGGAAATTGTGTAAACAAGCCCCCCATGCTAGACATCAGCGTCCCATCAACAAATAGTATTAAAAAAAGTAATACAGGATAAATCACACGCAATTTTGTTAGTTGCCAAAACGCCATTAATTTGCTCCTATCTGTGAAATTGCAACCATAACTGTAGTAATGTTCCCTAGGTCAGCGGCCGGCTCAATGTATATTTTTTTAGACAAACCGTAATCATCATCTGTAACGCTAGCGACCTTACCAACATAAAGACCAGCTGGAATAACACCACCGAGTCCAGAGGTTTCAACCAAATCCCCTTTACTAATTTTGTTATTTGAGGTTACTTGTCCCATGATCAACTGATTTTTTTCACGATTAAAGCTTGTGACGATCCCATTCACATCACCGTCATCACCTTTGATTTTAATGGCAAATCTATTGGCATCAGAACTTGTGTCAGAAATCAAAGCAACCTTTGAATTCGTTGTATTTACTTCACTAATTCTACCTATAATACCAGCACCAGCTAACACTGGCATACCTTTTTTCAATCCTGAATTTGAGCCTTTATCTATCACAAGCTGTGATTGCCACGTTGTTGGAGAACGACTAATAGTAACAGCCGATACTGTCTTATAATCTGTTAATGTGGCCTTTAATTTCAACTGTTGCTTTAAGGATTTATTTTCCTCTTCCACAGTCTGCAAATGAACTTTGTCTTGCGCAAATTCATCAACTTTGGATTTCAGCTCTTTATTTTCTTCGAATGTATCTAAGAGATTACTAATACTATTTGCTGTACGACCAACCGCGGTTGTTGGCACAGAAATAATTCTGCTCACACCACCAGCTAAATCATTGCCAAAGCGTTGCAAAAAAGGTGGCGTATTTGTTCTCTTCGCCCACCAGCTCGAACCGGCTATTAAACTGACAATTACTATAAACGCAACAATTATCGAAACTAATGTGCGTGATGAAAATAATTTTTTCATGTATTTCCCCAAAACCCTATTACTTCTTAAAATTGTCTAAGAGTAATGCGCTATTTCATTAAAAGTTTCTTACTACAAATAAAAGCGTAGCGCAAGCGCCACGCTAGTTTACATTAAGCTCACTTTTGTCGCATGACATCAATCGATTTCAATGCTTCTCCTGTTCCAATAGCCACAGCATCTAATGGCTCATTAGCTATCAACACAGGAACTTTTGTTGCTTCTTGAATAATTTTTTCAATGTCACGCAATAGGGCACCGCCACCTGTCAAAATCATACCATGATCAATAACATCAGCCGCTAATTCAGGTTGTGTAGATTCAAGAGTTTCACGAATGGCTACCACAATTTCTTGAACTGGTTCCTGAATTGATGTAGCAACATCTTCGGCGGTTACATCAATTGTCTTAGGTAATCCTGTCAACAAATCACGACCACGTACTGTTGCATTTGGTAGTGTACGTGCCAAAGAAAGTGAGGCAGCACCAATTTCAATTTTAAGCCTCTCAGCTGTTGGCTCACCAATGGTCACGTTATATTTGTTACGGACAAAATTAGCAATAGCCTCATCTAATTTATCTCCAGCTATACGGATAGAACGGCTTGAAACAATGCCGCCTAAAGAAATAGTAGCCACATCTGTGGTTCCACCACCCATATCAACAACCATTGATCCCGTTGGATCCATTACTGGTAAACCAGCACCGACAGCTGCGGCAAAAGGTTCTTCAATTACGTAGGCATCGCGAGCACCGGCAACACGGGCAGCATCAATTACAGCTCGTCTTTCAACTGCCGTCACGCCTGAGGGTACACCAATTGTGACATAAGGTTTTCCGATACGACCGCCAAGTGCTTTTTGCAAATAATAACGAATCATTGCAACAGTTGTATCATAATCGGCAATCACACCATCACGCATAGGACGAATCGCAGCAATACTTGCTGGTGTACGTCCTAGCATATCTTTGGCCTCAGAGCCTACCGCAACCACTTCATTAGTCTGTGTATTACGTGCAACTACGGATGGCTCGCGTAATACAATCCCACGACCTTCAATATATACATATGTGTTAGCGGTACCTAGATCGATACCAACATTTTTTTGTCCAAATGTAAATGCCACTATACTGCCCCTTGTTGTGTCACGACTACTATTATGACACTTTATAAATTTTACTTAACTTATAATATTGTAGCATAAAAATAGTAATGTTATCATATCAATTTGCACGGACATAAGTCACCTGTCCATGTGTGTGAGCTATACCTCTGATTGTATTCTGATAAGCAAATTTAGCCCATGCCTTTTGAAATTCCGGAAAAGATTCTGGCGTAATTTCTATTTTGTCAATTTTTCCATCACGTAGGTCGTTTAATGCTTGTGTATAATTCATAATTCACCTCAATGAAAGTATACCATTTTTAAAATTAGCACTCTAATGCAAAGAGTGCTAATTTAAATTGCTTTTTTCTAAATTCATGCTATAATTAAACCATAACCTACAGAAAGGAATCGTGTGCAATACTGTGGTGAATGCAATAACTGTATACCATAGTGCTTCACACTAAGTAAAAATATGGCACAACAAGATTCGTTTGGTTTTGGTAATTTAGATGAGATGTTTCGCGCAATGAATGAACAAATGGCGCAAGCACAAGGACAACAAAATACACAAGCAAAAAAGAATGGTAATAATAAAAAAAGACGCTTGCTTGACGAATACGGTATCAACTTGACAAAGCAAGCACGTGAGGGAAAACTTGATCCAGTTATTGGTCGAGATGAAGAAGTTGCACGTACAATTGAAATTTTAAATCGTCGTACCAAAAATAATCCCGTTTTAATTGGTGAACCTGGTGTTGGTAAAACAGCAATTGTTGAAGGCTTAGCGCAAGCTATTGTTACTGGGAAAGTTCCAGAAAAACTCCAACATAAAGAAGTTATTCGTTTGGAGATGTCTGCCCTCGTACAAGGAACAAGTATGCGTGGCCAGTTTGAATCACGTATGCGCGAGCTAATGAAAGAAGTAACAAACAATGATGATGTCATCTTATTCATTGATGAAATTCATGAAATCATGGGTGCTGGAAATGCAGAAGGTGGCATGGACGCAGGTAACATTTTAAAGCCAGCTCTGGCCCGTGGCGAATTCCAACTCATTGGTGCGACAACTTTAAATGAGTATCGTAAAATTGAAAAAGATGGTGCAATAGCACGACGTTTTCAACCTGTTCAAGTTAATGAACCTTCAAAAGACGAAACATTAACAATTTTGCGTGGTATCAGCGAACGTTACGAAAAATATCACTACGTTAAGTTCGATGAGACAGCTTTACAAGCCGCTGTTGACTTATCTGATCGTTATATCCCAGAAAGATTCTTACCAGATAAGGCAATAGATTTGCTTGATGAAGCTGGTTCACGTAAAAACTTAACTATGAAAGTTGCTGATCCAAAAACGATTCAAGTTAACATCGAAGCAGCTGATAAATTAAAACAAGAAGCAATTGACAAAGAAGATTTTGAAAAAGCAAGTTACTGGCGTGACCAAGTCAATCAACTTGAGTCTCAAAAAGCACAAGTTGAGGCTCATCCAGAAATGTCAAAGCCACAAACAATTACTGAACGAGACATTTTAAAAATCGTTGAAGATAAGACAGATATTCCTGTTGGTGCTTTGAAAGAAAATGAAGCTAATCAACTCAAAGACTTAGATAAAAACTTATCTACTCATGTGATTGGCCAACAAGAAGCGGTCGAAAAAGTAGCTAAAGCAATACGCCGTAATCGTATCGGACTAACTAAATCCGGACGCCCCATTGGTTCCTTCTTATTTGTCGGCCCTACTGGTGTCGGTAAAACTGAAACTGCAAAGCAATTAGCTAAAGAAATGTTTGGTAGTGAAGATGCGATGATTCGTTTTGATATGTCAGAATATATGGAAAAACACACCGTGTCCAAGATGATTGGTGCTCCTGCAGGTTATGTTGGTTATGAAGAAGCTGGCCAACTAACAGAGCAAGTTCGTCGTCGTCCTTATTCTTTAGTTCTGTTTGACGAAGTAGAAAAAGCTCACCCTGATGTTATGAACATGTTCTTACAAATTCTTGACGATGGACGACTCACAGATGCACAAGGTCATGTTGTCAGCTTTAAAGATACAGTAATCATCATGACATCTAATGCTGGATCAACAGATACCGGTAATTCACCAGTTGGATTTGCTCAAGTGAATCAACAAAACAAATTAATGCAACGTTTGGAAAATTACTTCCGCCCAGAATTTTTAAATCGTTTAGACGATATTATTGATTTCCAACCTTTATCACAAGAACATTTGTTAAAGATTGTAGATTTGTTGCTAGACGATATGAACCGCAATTTATCTGATAATAATCTACACATTGAATTGAGTGATGCTGCTAAAAATAAACTAGTAGCGCTTGGCTATGATCCTGCCATGGGCGCTCGACCACTTAGACGTGTCTTGCAAGATAAAATTGCAGATGGTATCACTGATTTTTACCTTGAACATCCAGAGGTACAACATTTACAAGCAGATATTATTCATGATGAATTTGTTATCAGCGAAATCAAGGCGCAACCTGCATCAGTTAATCAACAATAAAATTCAATATATAGAGCGACCTTCGGGTCGTTTTTTATTTATGATATAATACATAGGTATACATTCTAAAGGGGATTTTATGGCAAATATATCGCCCGTATGGGTTTATTATAAAAGTATTGCAACTAATGATGATTTATGTGAACCAAAACGAATAGATGGTAAAACAGGAACGTCCTATGACATTAATCCAACAAGTATCAATGACTACCAGTATATAGACAGTTCTGAAGAACTTAGTGGCAGATTTGAAAGCAAACCAAAGACAATCAAATTATATTACAGGCCACAAACTTGGCAAGCTGTTCACCGCATCAATATGTACATTGAAACATTAACTGATGTACATATTTTTCAAACACCAGATGAGCACTTATCAGAAAACGTGGGCTATTTAAATTCAAATACATTCTGGGCTACTCATGTACGAGCTATTACCGGTAATGGTCAATTTTGGTACCAGGTCGGCTATAAGCATTGGATTCGTTATGATGCAACACAAATAAAGTTATCTGATGTAGCACCTGAAATTGAAAATATTAACTATTTTGATGATGCCGAAAAAAATAAAAGTACTCAACCTAATGCTGTCGTTAATTTTCTTCCTGATCAATTTCTTGAAGTATACGCTGAACCATATGGTTTGCCTATAGGAAGTACGTCAGATGGTGACTTCGTTACTATAATAAAAGAAATTCATGATGACAATGAAATTGTCTGGTATAGATTAGCTAACAAAGGCTGGATTAATAGTATATATATTGATAAGCTTTAAAAAAATCGACCTTTATGGTCGATTTTTTAATCTAGTATTGTTGTTGTAAAAGTTTTGTCTCCTGACCCACGAATTAAAATTGCCTGCATTTCATTAGCTGCTTGAATAACAATTCTAATTGGGATATTGGTTGGTAAATATTTCAAAGCCGACTGAGATACATACGTTGCAAAACTTTCAATCTCAGTTTGACTATAAAACTGTGTTGTTACAGTCACTTTCATACTCGAAAGTGTGCCTGACTTAAAGCTAGCAACGGCAGTCGCACCTGCAATGTTTGGAAAGAAGTTTGACACATCATTTTTAAAATTAGCAAATGATGTATTGGTCTCTGAACCAAGACTTGAAGTATCCGTTGATTCCTTAGGCAAAACAATTGATTTTTCATTAATACTGGTCCATGCTTTTAAGTTTGTACCACTATTACTGGTTGATTCTGCGTAGAAATTTCCTGGTGCTAGTGAATCGGATTGAGAATTTGCATACATAGCAATAATAATCGGTGTTTTTGAATCAACACCTTTTTGTTCACGAACCTTTTTAATAATTTTAGGTGCTATTTTTTGACCATATGCAATGCGATCAGCATCTGAAATATTTTGCGTGTATGTTGCGCCGTACTGCTCTTTTTGATATTCGTCTTGTGTATTCATTGCAACACCGATTACCATACCAGCCAACTTAAGGTTACTACCATCTTTCGTCATGAAATCTTGTTCAGTTAATGTTTGAACATAGATTGGATTACGAGAGCTATCAGTTTTACCATTATCTTCTGGATTTAGTCCTTCGCTGTTACTACTGCTTTTTCTTTCAAGTAAAGAAGAAACGGTTGATGAACTTAAATATTGTCCCTCTTGAAAAATATAGCTACTTGTCTTAAAATGCGTTTTGGAAAGATCTAGCAATGCTGATTCAAAATGTTTCACATCAAGTGTGTTTGTTTCTGAGGTTGACGTAATCCCTCTTGCAGCGCTCACTAAATAACGACCGCTTTTAATGACTGTTTGATACTGACCTGGGGTACTTTGAGTTAACTGAACCCCACTTGTCTTTTTTGTGGTTGTTAGCGTTACTCGATTAACATTGACGAAATACACAACGCCAATTGCAATAATTAAAATGCCCAGTACAATCGCTACATAACCACGAAAACCAATTCGCTTCATTATTTTTTGTCCTCTTTTACTTGTGCGTTAATAAACTGTTGTTCAGTCCACACAGCTACACCGAGTTCACTAGCTTTATCTAATTTACTACCAGCAGCTTCTCCTGCAATAACCAAGTCTGTTTTTGCAGATACAGACCCAGCAACATTCGCACCATGATCTTGTAGCCATTTAGCTGCTACTGGACGGCTACTATATTCCAGTTTACCAGTTAAGACTACTTTTTTGCCATAGAAAAACGAGTTTTCATCAATTATGACATCCGATAAGTAGGTTTGGTTTACACCAGAAGAATCTAACTCAGTGATTAACTGTTTTGACTCCGATGTACTAAAGTATTGAACGATTGACTGAGCTATTGCATAACCAATGCCATTGATATTTGCTATATTTTCAACCGTTGCCTCTGAAATAGCTGACAATGTTTTAAATTTTTCTGCTATAAGTCTTGCTGCCTTAGCACCAACCATTCTGATGCCCAATCCGAACAATAAGCGTTCAAGAGAATTGCCTTTAGAAATATTGATAGCATTCACCAGTTTAACGGCCGACTTTTCTTGAAACTTATCAAGCGTCAATAATTGATCAACTGTTATATGATAGATAGATGCCACATCTTTGATATAACCCGCTTTTAATAGCTGTCCAACAACTCTAGGACCCATACCATCAATATTCATTGCATTCCGTGATGCAAAGTGTGTTAATCCTTCTTGAATTTGAGCTGAACAGAATGGATTAATACAACGTAGCGCCACTTCGCCTTCAATATGCACTAGGTTAGAACCACAAGCAGGACATATTGTTGGTATAACGTATACGCTACTGCTTGCTAGACGTTTCTCTAAAATGACTTGTCCAACTTCTGGAATAATATCTCCAGCTTTATGCAAGGTAACAGTATCTCCAATTTGAATACCTTTTTCTTCTAGATAATCAGGATTATGCAAACTTGCACGTTTAACGGTTGTTCCAGCTAATTGTACAGGATCCATTACCGCTGTCGGCGTTACCGCACCTGTACGACCGACAGTCCATTCAATATTTCGCACAACAGTCAAAGCCTCTTCTGGTGGAAATTTATAAGCAATTGCCCAACGTGGAATCTTAACTGTATTTCCCAGATCTAATTGTAAATCAAGTTGATCAACTTTGACAACAACTCCATCAATACCGTACGACAAATTTTCTCGTTCTTCAGTATATTGATCAATATACTTTGTAATATCTGCCATTTTAGTAATTACTCGATTATGTGTATCTGTTGGTAATCCTAATTCAGAAAATCTCTTTAGTGCGCCACTTTGCGTTGTTACACCAATAGTTTCCGGTTCAGCAGTGTAATAAACAAACGCTGATAACTTTCTTGATTTGGTCACATTAACATTTAATTGACGTAGTGATCCAGCAGCAGCATTACGTGGATTAGCAAATGGTTCTAATCCGTCAGCTTCGCGTTGCTTGTTTAACGTAGCAAAACTGGATTTGGGCATATAAATTTCACCGCGTACCTCAATGGTCAACGGTTCTGTTAGCTTTTGAGGTATTGATTTAATTGTTTTTACGTTTGCTGTGACATCTTCACCAACAACACCATTCCCACGAGTAGATGCTTGAACTAATTTACCGTCCACATATGTTAACGCAACTGCTAAACCATCAATCTTGAGTTCTAAGTTATATGGTACTTGATTTCCAATTGATTTAGTCGTCCGTGCATCCCACTCATTCAATTCATCTAAGCTAAACACATCACCTAGTGAAAGCATTGGTGCAGGGTGTGTTACTTTTTTTAATTCAGATTTAGTTCCTGTACTACCAACATTTTGAGTTGGTGAGTCTGGGGTAATATACTGTGGAAATTTTTCTTCTAGTACGACTAATCTAGCATATAGAGCATCATATATATAGTCCTCAACTAGTGGCGCATCTTTTTCATAATAAGCTGCGCCATATTGAAGTAATTCTTTTTGTAGCCTCACAGTCTCTTGTTGTGCATCTTGCGTTGTTAATTCTTCAATTGGCGTAAAATCTGGTAACATTCTCAACCTCAATATTTATTTTATTTTAGCAAGTATTTGTTGCTCAGCCATCTCTAAACTTACAGATTCATCAAAAATCAACTCTCCACTTAAAGCAAGCCTATCATCTTTTTGATACCATTTTTGCAAATCTTTTGTCGTAAAATTTGTTGTAGATTTCATATGATGTCGACGAATAGTTTCTGCTAATGTTAGCTGATAATAAATCACAATTGTTTTGTCAAATAACTGTAATTGATCACTAAGCATCTGTCCGTAAACTGATGCTCCCAAAATACCTTCTAATATGACAAATTTTTCTTGCTGCTGACCAAATTTAAGTATCTCTGTCATTAGTGAAATTGCCAAATTGCCTGGCTTATCATCAACCTGTAACATATCACGACGAATAACATCTTGCGATAAAAGTAAGCTTTCTGTTAATTGGTTATGCAACAGATGAGCTAATGTTGTTTTACCACTGCCAGAATTACCTCGTATAACAATTAATGTAGTCATTCTGCTCGCTTTATCGGCGCAAAAGCAGCTAATAGTTGTTTCACACCTTCGGAAGGAAACGCAACTTTGAGTTCTTGATCCTGATTACTACCTGAAACAGCTACTACTGTACCAATACCCCACTTTTTATGAGAAACTTTGTCCCCTGATTTCCAAACTGTATCATCAGCTCCCGTTGTTCCAGCAGTGGTTTTTGTGACAGGACTAGCTTTATATGTTGTAGCCGTCGCACGTTGTGTTTTTCTATCAAACGGAAAACTACGCTCAGCAGCTGATGCCGTCGTACTATACTGTTTGTCTAACAAATCAGTTGAAATTTCATCAATAAAGCGCGAAGGTTCATTAGCTTGTGTCCGACCATATAAGAGTCGTGAGAATGCATTTGTTAGATATAATTTTTTCATGGCACGTGTAATGCCAACATAAGCCAACCGACGCTCTTCTTCCAATTGATCATCATCCATCATAGCACGTGATAATGGAAAAATGCCTTCTTCCATGCCTACTAAAAAGACTACTGGAAATTCTAACCCTTTAGCAGCATGCAACGTCATTAATGTAACTGCTCCATCACCTTCTTCGAAATCATCTAAATCACTCATTAATGCTGTCGAACCCAGAAAGTCTGTTAATGGATCAATAGATTCTGGCTCATCTGGATTGTACTTTGAATCAAATTCTTTTGTTACTGATAAGAATTCCTCTAGGTTTTCCAAACGTCCTTGACTTTCTGGGTCATTTTTTTCAGCTAACATTTGGCGATACCCAGATTTAGTCATTGCTAATTCTGCAAGTTCTGTGACGTTTAAAAATTCAGATTGCTGCCGTAAATTATGCATCATTTCAGCAAATTGAATCATTTTTGAAGCAGATCGAGCTGTTATTTCAGGCGCTAACTCAATATTTTCAATCGCACCCATATAGGATAAGTTCATTCGATTGGCAAAATCACGCAATCGATTAATTGATGCGACACCGATACCACGTTTTGGTTCATTAACCACACGTTCAAAAGCAGCGTTATCAGCAGGATTGGTTATCAAATTCATGTAAGACATGATGTCAAGAATTTCTTTACGTTCATAGAACTTATGCCCGCCAACCATTGTATAAGGCATATTGGCTTTCACGAGTGCTTCTTCAATACCACGTGACTGCGCATTCGTTCGATAAAGTACGGCAAAGTCACTATAGGCGGCATTATTTTCTTGACGTGCTTTTTGAATGTTTGCTAATACAAAATTAGCTTCATCGTGTTCTGATTGTGCACGATAGTAAGTAATTTTGTCTCCTTTACCATTCTCTGTCCAAAGATTTTTATCAATACGTTCATTATTATGATTAATCACCGCATTAGCAGCATCCAAAATATTTTGTGTTGAACGATAATTCTGCTCTAACATGACAGTGTGGGCATCTGGATAATCTTTTTCAAAATTCAGAATATTATTCATGTTAGCTCCACGCCAACCATAAATTGACTGATCTGCATCCCCTACCACCGCTAAATTTCGAGAACGTTTTGCTAGTAAATTCACAATTGTATATTGTGCATCGTTGGTATCCTGATATTCATCAACATGAAGATATTCAAATTGCGTTTGGTAACGCTCTAATACATCTGGTGCCTGTCTGAAAAGATCAATAGTTGACATAATTAAATCATCAAAATCAACACTCTGTGCTCTTTTTAATTCAGCTTGATAAGCAGTATAGACTTCAGCCACAGTTTCTTCATAAGTATTTCCTGCTTGTTTTGCGTATGCTTTAGCTGTCAACATATCATTTTTAGCATTTGAAATAATACCTAAAATCGCACGAGGGTCATACTGATTCGTATCTAAATTCAAATCATTAATAACACGTTTCATCAACGTACGTTGTGCACTCGTATCAATAATCGTAAAGTTGCGTGCCAAGCCAATTCGTTCACCATCGCGACGTAAAATACGTACAGCCATCGCGTGAAAAGTTGAAACCCAGATATCTTTAGCAATTTCTGGATCGACCAATTGGGCAATACGTTCACGCATTTCTCGTGCTGCCTTGTTGGTAAAGGTAATAGCCAAGATTCGCCATGGATAGACATTTTTATCTTGCACCAAATGGGCAATACGGTGTGTCAAAACGCGCGTCTTACCAGAACCAGCACCAGCCATAATTAATAATGGGCCTTCTGTTGTCTGCACAGCCTCAGATTGTTTATCATTCATTCCTTGAATTAGGGTTTCAATTGGCATATCTATGTCCTTACTTGTAAAAATAACTTCTTTTATTTTACCATTTTTCATATAATAACTCTAATCTCACTTGGACGCATAATAATTTGTTTAAATAATCTGTCCCATATCAATAGACAATAATGATAAAATATTAGACATAATTAGTAATGAAAAAACATATCGTTTAGAAAGAAGTAGATCGTGAAACTAAGACCCCTCGAAAAGAAAGATTTACCTTATATTTATCAACAAGAAAATTCTCGTAAAGTCATGGCACTCTGGTTCGAAGAACCATATACATCGTTTGATGAATTACAAATTCTCTATGATCGTCATATTTTAGATCAAACAGAGCGTCGCTTTGTGGTTGAAGAAAACGACAGATTTATTGGCGTTGTCGAGTTGATGGATATTGATACTTTGCATCGACACACAGAAATACAGATTATTATCCATTCTGAGTATCAAGGACATGGTTATGCACAAGCAGCAATGAAAGCTGGTATAGAATATGCGTTCACTGTATTAAATATGCATAAAGTATACCTATACGTTGATGTCGATAATTTAGCCGCCATTCATATTTACAAAAAAATCGGCTTCATACCAGAAGGTACATTACGACAACATTTCTTTGCTGAAGGAAAATATCATGATAGTTTAATGATGGGTATTTTCCCAAATGAATTTTCATTATAAATACAAAAAAAGTAGACAATAGTCTACTTTTTTGTTGCATCAAATCTCTCTAAATGCCACGTTTTAATAATTGTGATTATTTTTTTAGCATAATTGGGGTCGGTGGCATATCCATCTTGTGTCAGGGCATTTGCTGCTACTACATAATCATCTGCGTTCAAGACATGTTGATATTGTTGCGCATTCCAACTTGTCCCATTATGAAGTAATTGTGCATGTGCTTTCATACTTTCTTGCCAACTATCATAGGCTGCAAAACGTCCTTGAATAGTAATCCAACTACCGTCAACATATTCTTGAGTCGGTAATACTGCACTTTTTTGTCCTACGTCCGCTTTAATACCATACAAATTATTATATTTTGTTGATAAAGTACTTGTGTGCCAATCAGACTCTAAAATAGCTTGCGCAACACTAATTGAAGCTAACACACCGTATTTTTCTTGTAGTTCACGAGCATATGGAGCTAATTGATTAATCCAAGCTATTTTTCTATTTTCTTCACTATCAATACTTGTTTGATTTATTTTTGGACTTTGGTAGATAGCAGTTTCAGATGTTAAGGTAGCAACAATCACCAACACGACTAACAAACCAGATAATATTTGTAGTCGTTGCTTTTGCAAATTTTTTTTTGATTTTTTTCGCTTTCTTTTTGCCATTAATATTGATCCATTAATAATAATTGTTTAAATCGCACTGAATTTTTATTTAATTCAGCTGGCGAACCATTCAATGAAAATTTCCCATTCTCTAAAAAGTAAACTTTATCAACATTTTCTATTCCTGTCAAATGATGTGTAACCCATATAATGGTACGATCCTTAAGAACAGAAAAAATTTGAGACAAAACTTCATATTCAGTCTTTGGATCTAGTGACACTGTTGGCTCATCTAATACTACAATAGGCGCATCTTGTAACATAATACGTGCTAAAGCAAAACGTTGTCGTTCCCCACCGGAAAATCGCGTCCCTGCTTCCTCCATTTGGGTATCATACCCATCTGATAACGAATTAATTAAAGGCTGTAATCCTGCTTTTTTAATAGCAACTTTTACTTGTTCATCCGTCGCATGAATGTTACCCATACGTACATTATTCATAATTGTTGTATCAAATAAATAAGCTTGTTGATCTAATACGGCTACTAAACTCGACAGATGCCCTTGTAACTCTTTGATTGGTTTTCCACCAATGGTTACTTGTCCTGATACTGGTTGAACATCTCCTACTAAAAGTTTCAAAAGGGTTGTTTTACCAGCACCAGATCGACCAAGTAACGCAATTTTTTCATTTGTAATTATGTCAAATGACAGATGATCAATAAGTATTTTATGATCATACTTAAAAGTTACCTGATCAAATTTAATTACCGATGACTTTGGTATTTTGCTATTTGATACTGGTGATATTTCTGGCAAATTATTTAAGCGTGCAATACTATCTTCATAAAATGAGGCTTCACTAACGCCTTGATTAACACCAATAAAGCTATCTACTAATGGAAAAATAGCTAGTGTAAACGCTGCAATATAATTAATCGTATCATCATTGCCAGAAAATTGATTAGCAGACCATATTAAAGTTACTATTATTAAAATTAACACAAGTATCTGAATACAAAAATCACGCCACCAACCAATATTCATACTTTTGTTTTTTACTTGTGCCAATGCTTTCATCGTAGTGCCTTGATTTTTAACCAAATCCGTTTGTCGACCAGATAGCACCCAATCTTGTAAACCTAAAATTGCATCAGTTGCATCAGTGTAAAGTTTTTGCTGTAGACTTTTTTGTCTTTGAACATCATGATAATTAGCAGCTAAGCTCACTAATGGTATGATAATTAAAATAGCAGCTAATAGCATAAACCACCATAGTACAAACTGCCAATTAATTGAACCAACAGCCAGCGTCAAAAAAAGATATAGTAGCATTCCTGCCCCAAGCGGGAATAAGGTTCTAAGGTACAGGTTTTGTAAGCGATCTAAATCATCTGCCAACAAGCTAAGTATTTCACCTGTTTGTAGCTTTCCACGTATACTACTTGCAGTACTTGCAGCACTTTCATATAAACGTTTACGTGTTTTTGAAACAACACGTAGTACCCAATTATGCGATACTAACCTTTGTGCGTAGCGAAAAACAGGCCGAGCAATACCGAAGGCACGGGTCAATACGATGGGCACATAAATAATTAAAATATTAGACGGGTGTTGTGCTGACCGAGATATTAAAAAACCTGATACAAACATTAATGCACCTGCTGCAAATGTGATCATAAAATTTAAAAATATTGACCAAAAAAGCCCAGATTTCTCTTGTTTAAGAAATGGTATAATCCATTGATCGTTTGATAATAAACTTTTCAATCGCTTCATTATAGCCCCCCTTTGTGTAGTTCATGACGTAATGCGTTTAAATTACTTGTTTCATCCTCTAACAATACATCCGGTTGCCCAATTTCAACGATACTGCCCTCGCGCATTACAACAACCAAATCCATTTGATCTAACCAATGTAAACGATGAGTTGCAAATAATACTAAATGTTGATTTAAAATCGGTGCCATTGTCTTTTTCAAATCAATTTCAGTTTCAATGTCTAAATGAGCCGTGGGTTCATCAAATAATAATACTTTTCTTGATGAGTCGAGAAGCATTCTTGCCAACGCGACACGCTGTGCTTGACCACCAGATAATTGACGACCACTTTCACCAATAATGGTATCTAGTCCCTCAGGCAACTCATTTACTAAGTCATTTAAACCGGCCTGTTCAACAGCCTTATTGACGCTTTCATTCGTTGCACTCTTAGCATAAAATTTAATATTATTACGTAACGATTCGTGAAAAATATATGGAGACTGGGGCATATAAAAGAACTGTCGTTGCCATTCTTCTTGAGTTAAATGATTTATTTTTTGCCCATTAACACTAATTTGGCCTTGATCAGGTTGTAAAAAACCGCCCAAAATACTTAATAACGTTGACTTACCAGATCCACTTTCACCAATCAAAGCAATTTTTTGATACCCTCGAGCTACTAATGAAATGTCATGCAAAGTGGTCTCGGCATTGTAAGAGAATTGTACATGACTCAATGATAGTTGGCTGTCACTTTGCCATGTAGTCAGTTGAAGCTGTTTTTTTTCTGAAATATTTTCAATGTCTATAACTTTCATAACATCAGTCAATGCATTTTTTCCATTTAATGTTGCATGATAATCATCAGCAAAATTTCTCAAAGGTAAAAAATATTCCGGTGCTAAAATCAAAATTGTCAACGCTGGAAATAAAGTTATTTTGGTGTTCATTAAGTCCATACCTAAGAACACTGCAACAATAGCCACGGATAATGTAGTAAAGAAATCCAGAGCAAATGTCGAAGTAATAGCAACCCGTAAAGTTCTCATTGTTGTTTTACGGTAGTCTTCTGAAATATTATATATTTCATTACCATATGAATCCGACAATCCGAGTTGCTTTAATGTTGGTAAACCTCTTAGAGCATCAACGAATCGATTGTTTAAATTTTTAAAATTAGCAAATTCAGCATCAGCCTTACTCTGTGCTGCTAATCCTAAAATGATAAAAAATAAGATAATCACTGGAAATATCAATAACAAAAATATACCTTGCTCCCACTGCAAATAAGTAATATAAATCAAAATGAGCCAAGGAATGATGCTTAAATCAAAAACCTTAATTAACAACAGTTGGAAGTAATTCTTTACATTATCTAATCCAGCACCCAAAGTAGTCACAGCATTTCCTGTACCAATTTTTTTAATAATGTTAGGTCCAATTTCAACATATTTAGCCAATAATTGCACACGATAATTTTCAACTGTATGATCCGCAAACTTAGACATATGTTTATTTTTAAAAATAACTGTAAGTTGCCGAATAATAAAAGCAACAACGAACCACAATATATTAAAAAAAGTCTGATTAATAGTTCTGCCTTGCCACAAATCTGTAATTATTTGAGCTAAAAAGACACCTTGAGCAATAATTGCTAAAGCTTGAATGCCTGTTAAAATCACTAAAATTATTAAAGATTGAATAATTCCTGGTAACGCAAAAAGTCTTTTATCTATCATTTTGTTTATCTCGTTTAAGTATCATTTATTTCTCAATATTTATACTTTAACACTCTCCTTAAATCAAAAAACGCCTACAACCAATTGTAAACGTTTTTTGAATGATTATTCAACAACCTTGTCTGCCACTATTCGCTTACGGAAAACCCAGAAGCTCCATATTTGGTATCCTAAGGTTAATGGTAGCGCTGTTAATACAACAAACGACATCACTTTCAATGTATATGGTGATGATGATGCATTAATAATTTCTAGACTGTGCAACGGATTGTTAGCTACCATTAGACGTGGGAACATGCCAGTAAACAGTAATACAACAACGCCCACTAAAGTTATTCCTGACAAAATAAACGGTATCATTTCTTGTTTCTGATTAACTGTTAGATACCAACCAATTACTGTTGATAAAACAATAATAAGCAATATCAACAAAGTTAAGATTGTTTTTGTTTGTAGGAAATCAGTGTAGAAAAATAATAGTATTGCAAACAATGCTTCACCAGCTAACAATATTGGGTACAGAATTTTTAACTGTGCCATCGCACGAACTCTTATATCACCAATAATGCGTACCCTGGTATAGTTCAAACCATGCACATAGCTCATTAAAGTCACTGCAACACCGCCAACTATTGTAAACGGTGTAACATAATCAAAAAATCCTGCTGATAAATTACCCTTAGCATCCATTGGCATGCCAGAGACCATAGCTGTGAAAATCATTCCTAAGAAAAATGGTGCGATAAACGATGAAATAGCGATTAAACGTTCCCATAGCTGTGAACCCTGAATCGTTGGCATATGTTCACGAAACTCAAAGGATACACCTCTATAAATTAATGCCATTAGAACAATAAACAGCAATAAATAAAATCCTGAAAACAGTGAAGCATACCAATATGGAAAGGCAGCAAACATAGCTCCACCAGCGGTAATCAGCCAAACTTCGTTAGCATCCCAGTGAGGCCCAATTGCTTCATAAAGTGCTTGACGGTCCTTTTGATCACGAGAATTGAAAACAAATTGCATACCGATACCAAAGTCATAACCTTCTAAGAAAAAGAATCCTGACCACAATACAGCAATCAAAACAAACCAAGTAATTTGTAAGAAACTCATTATGCTCTCTCCTCACTTCCTATCAAATCTTCATACGGATCACGTGGTGATAATTCTGCTTCCCTTTCAGCGTCTGGCCCAGCATGTAGTGCACGGCGAGATAGCCAAATCATGACACCACCAAGAGCAGCAAACGTTAAGAAGTAGATAATATTTGAAATAAGTAGTGAAGCGGCTGATACATTCGGTGAAACAGCATCGGCGATTGTCATTAAGCCATAAACAACCCAAGGGTAGCGACCTAATTCTGTGACTAACCAACCCGCTGTATTCACAACAAATGGGAAAAAGGTCATAATACCTAGTATCCATAAGAACCAACGTTGCGTTAAAATCAAATCAGTTTTCTTTCGGTTAAACCAAAGAGCAACCACTGCGATAAAGCCAAGCAATCCAGCGCCCATTGCCATTACACGGAAAGCATAGAACAATGTATTTTCTGGCACATAGTAGTTTTTAATGCCATCATGCGTTTTACCATATTTCTTTTCAAATTGTTTATTTAATTCTGTAGTTCCTGTAGTTTTACCACCAGTCAAGGAATGATTGCCTAAAATCGATAATGCATATGGTACTTCAATTCTAGCAATCACTTTGTGTGTTTTAGGGTTGGTAACAGAAATGAGCGACCATGGCTGTGCCTTATCAGCACGCTTTGATGAATCTATTGTTTCATCAACGCCCTCCATAGCAGCATATTTCATTGGTTGCATAGACTGCAATTCAAAAGCGTGTTGGTCACCTGTAAATACGGCACCACCAACACCGATTAAACCAACAATTAAAGCAATGTTAATTGATTTACGGAAAAATATAACCTGTGAGTCGTCTTTTTTCAGTTTTAATAACTTAAAAGCAGACATGCCAGCAACTATAAAGCCACCTGTGACTAACGTCCCTACAATAACGTGCGGAAATTCAATCCACAACTGTCTATTCGTCAATAAAGCACCTATGCTGGTTAACTGTGCACGACCTAGATGATTGTCAATCGCATAACCGACTGGATTTTGCATAAATGAATTGGCAGCCAAAATCCATAAAGCGGATAGACTAGAAGCAATAGCTACTATCCAAATGAAGAGGACATGAACGATTGGCTTGAATCGATCCCACGTAAATGACCATAGCCCAATAAAAGTTGATTCAGCAAAGAATGCTACTAATGCTTCTATGGCCAAAGGTGCGCCAAAAATATCACCAACATAACGTGAATATTCTGACCAGTTCATGCCAAACTGAAATTCTTGAATAATACCAGTTACAACACCAACAGCAAAACTCAATAAGAAAATTTTACTCCAAAATTGCGCCATTTTCTTGTAAATTTCGTCTTTTTTGATAACATACATGGTTTCCATCAAAGCAACTACCACTCCAAGACCGATTGACATCGGTACAAAGAAGAAGTGGAATATTGTCGTCATTGCAAACTGGAAACGGGCTAAATCAAGTATGCCCACTAACGTAACCATAACTATTCCTCCACAAGGCACAACATCATACTCATGCCCATCTCAAATATTTAAACCAATCTAAATTAGATAGTTTTTACATTTTATAGTTTATCACTTGATAAGCCATGATGGAAGAGATTTAACTGTATTTAAATAAAAAATACCCATGATTATTAATCATGAATATTTCATATCCTAGCAATTTAACTGAAATTAGAATCATCTTCAAGGAAGGTATTCAAAACTTCTTCAACCATATCCCATTCCTTATCATCTTCAATTTGAATTAGCTCTTCTTCTGTAGCTTCGCCATTTTCATCAGGGTTAAAGATATAAGCTTGAATATCTACTTCTTCATCATCTTCAATACCCTCTGGTACTAACAAAATATAATCTTTTTTATATTCATCTGAATGAAAGGTGAATAATACTTCGAAAAGTGCTTCATCACCATTCTCATCAATTAATGTAATCTTTTGTGCTTCTGCGTTGTTTTCGCTCATGTTTTTTTCCTTAGTTTAGATGTTCTGTAATTTATTATACAATAAAAGCCTTGTTCCGTATAGGGACAAAGCTTTCAAACTATTTTGTTAACTTACCTTTTGAATCTAAATAATTCTGTAAAATAAACTCAGCAGCTATTTTATCAATAACTTTTTTACGCTTCTTACGTGAAATATTAGCTTCTTCAATTAGCATACGTTCGGCTTCAACGGTAGTCAATCTTTCATCTTGAAAATCTGTTGATAATCCAAACCGATTTTCAATCATTTGTGCGTAGTTTCTTGCTGCTTCTGCACGTGGTCCCTCAGTATTGTTCATGTTCTTTGGTAACCCAAGGACAACTCCTTGAACATTTTTTTCAGTAATGATTTCGCCAAGACGATCAAGACCAAACTCTTTTTCATCTTCATTGATACGAATAATTTCTACTCCTTGAGCAGTCCACCCCATTGGATCACTGACTGCCACGCCAACTGTACGGCTACCAACATCTAATCCTAATATTCGCATTATTTTTTTAAATAGGCGTGCACAAGTTCTTCTATGATTTCGTCACGTTCATGGCGTTTAATCAAATTACGCGCATCGTTTAAGCGAGGAATATAGGCTGGATCACCAGACATCAAATAACCAACGATTTGGTTAATTGGATTATAGCCTTTTTCTTCCAATGCATTGTACACGATTTCAAGCGTTTCATGAATATCTTTTGGCATTTGATTACCGAAATCAAATATCGCTGTTTCGTCTCCGACTGTCATAGCACACGCTCCTTTCTTTATAAATTATCTCTAAACTAACCTGTTTGTTCACTCATTATACTACGCAATAATCGTATCAATCAAGTTACAAATAAGTTACTTATTTGCTAAGAATGCAGTGGCTTCAGTAAAAGCATCTTCGATGCCTGCAGCGTTTTTACCGCCAGCTTGTGCCATATCTGGACGGCCACCACCGCCACCACCAATACGAGGTGCAATAGCTTTGATTAAATCCCCAGCCTTAATACCTGCTTGATTAGCTGCTAGGGATGCTGCCACAATTAATGAAACTTTTCCTTCAACTACTGTCGCTAAAATTAAAATATCTGATGGATAAGTTTCTTTCCAATTATCAGCAACTTGGCGCAATCCATCCATGCCAGATACCTTTAACTGTGAAGCAATATAAGTATGACCATTAATGGTGTGCACATCATCAAATATTTCACCAGCCGTAGCATTAGCTAGTTGAGATTCTAGTGACTCAACTTTTCGTTGCGCTATGCGTAAATCATTTTGCAAATCATAAACCTTTTCTGGCGCGTCAATTGATTTTTGTGCTTTTAGCGTAGTTGCAATATCTTTCAGCGCCTTTTCTTCAGCCTTATATTGCGATAATGCTTGCAATCCAGTCACTGCTTCTATACGACGTACACCAGCACCAATACCAGATTCACTAACTATCTTGAAAAGACCTAATTCTGAAGTTGAAGTAGCGTGTGTACCACCATCAAACTCTTTGTTAAAATTACCAATTGATACAACACGAACTTTGTCACCATATTTTTCGCCAAATACTGCAACTGCACCTAATTTCTTAGCAGATTCAATATCAGTTTCCAACCAATTAACAGGCAGATTTTTAGCAATTTCCTCATTCATAAGTGTTTCTATGTTATCTAGATTTTTTTCAGAAACCGGTCCTTCATGGTTAAAATCAAAGCGTAAATACTCTGGTTCTACCAAAGAACCAGCCTGATGAACATCGCCACCAAGTATGTTACGCAAGGATTGATCTAACATATGTGTAGCAGTATGATTTTTAGAAACAGCAATATGACGTGCCATATCAATCTTCAAATCTACCTTGTCCCCTAAAGCAAATCCCGAAATAGTATTCACTGTATGAATATGTTGACCATTTGGTGCTTTTTGAACATCCACAACTCGAGCAAGGACATGACCATTAACACTTAACACATCTCCAAAATCAGGAACCTGTCCACCCATTTCAGCATAAAATGGTGTTACGTCAAAAACTAATTGCACGGTGCGATCAGCATCCACTGTATCCAATAAAGCATCCACACCTTGATTATCTTGACCAATAATAGCGACAATCTCTGCATCATTTACTTCAGTTTGAGACCAGCCAACGTATTTAGAGTCTACATGTAAATCAGTTAAAACAGCGTTTTGAACACCCATTGATTTATTATTAGAACGAGCGGCACGAGCACGGGTTCTCTGTTCTTGTAATGCTTCATCATAGCCATCAACATCAATGGTTAATCCTGACTCTTCCGCTTGTTCTTGTGTTAATTCCAATGGAAATCCATAAGTATCAGATAATTTGAAAGCATCGGCACCGCTAATTTGGTTTTGCCCACTCTTTTTAGCTTCTTCAATAACGGTATTTAACAAAGATAAGCCACCTGTTAATGTTGCATTAAAACGCTTTTCTTCGGCTGCAACTGTCTTTTGAATTTTGGTAACATTCTGCTTAATTTCTGGATAATAACTTTCCATGATGTCACCAACAAATGGTACCAAGTTTGTTAAAAATTGACCTTTAATACCGAGCTTTTGTCCATGCAACACAGCACGACGAAGCAAACGACGAATTACATAACCACGACCTTCATTAGAAGGTCGTGCGCCATCACCAATAGCAAACGTTATAGCACGAATATGGTCAGCAATAACTTTGAAACTAATATTTACTTCAGAATCAGCACGATCATCATACATAAATCCATTAGCTAAATTTTCTGTAGCATGTATGATTGGCAAGAACAAGTCTGTATCAAAATTAGTACGACCATTTTGGAAAACCGATACAACACGTTCTAATCCCATTCCCGTATCAATATTTTTATGTGGTAATTCTGGATACTGCGAGTTATCAGTTAAACCAGGTAGATGATTGAATTGTGAAAAGACAAGGTTCCAGATTTCTAGGTATCGTTCATTTTCTCCACCTGGGTACATTTCTGGATCATCATCTGCTAAATCTTGAAAAGCTACACCACGGTCAAAGAATATTTCAGAATCAGGACCAGACGGACCTTCGCCAATATCCCAAAAATTATCCTCTACTTCATAGATATGATCATCTGGTAAACTTGTTTTTTCTTGCCAAATTTTTTTAGCTTCCTGATCTTTAGGATATACCGTTACGTATAATTTTTCTGGATCCAAACCATACCATTCCGGACTAGTTAATAATTCCCAAGCCCATGGAATCGCTTGTTCTTTGAAATAATCACCAATAGAAAAATTCCCCATCATTTCAAACAGTGTGTGATGTCGTGCTGTTTTGCCAACATTTTCGATATCATTTGTTCGAATAGCTTTTTGTGCATTTGTAATTCGCGGATTACTAGGTACAATAGTACCATCAAAGTATTTCTTCAAGGTTGCAACACCTGAATTAATCCATAACAATGTTGGATCATCTTGCGGAATTAAATTTTTTGACGGTACGACTTCATGTCCTTTAGAAGCAAAAAAATCTAAAAACATTTGTCGAATCTCTGATGAGCTTAATTCTTTCATAAATTATATTCTCCTTAAATAATATAAAAAGACCAAAACAAAGTGCGGACGCTCTACCGTGGTACCACCGCAATTTGTAATGATCTTAAAAATCTTTACCTTTATAACTCATAACGCTGAGGAGCGGTGATTTTTCAATCACAATTTAGTCTAGTAGCACAAAAGAACCGCTGTGTGTTTTTCATCAGCCAACACATTTCTATATATCATACAGTTTATTTGCATGTCCAGAATTCTTAATTATTATATCATATTACCAACCAATATGATTATCTGTTTTTGGTAAAGAAATTTTCCCCGCTGCTAACTCAGAAAACGCTTGTTCTAAAATATTAAATGCTCGTTGTAGCGTTTCTTTTTCGATAACCAGTGGTGGTTGAAAACGTAACGTATTTCCCCTCAAACTAATCATAATCGCACCTAATTCAAAAATACGATAAATTAATTTATTAGTTGCGTCACTATCCGGACGGCCTTTTTCGTCAATAATGTCAATGCCACCATTCAAGCCATAGACACGAACATCGCCAATAAAAGAGTAACGCTTAGCTGCTGAATCAAAGAAAGTTTTAGCGAGATTACCAAATTGTTTGGAACGTTCAATTAGATGTTCTTCTCTAATAACATCTAATGTTGCCAATGCAGCCGCGGCTGTCACCGGATTCCCTGCCGTTGTATAGACATTAGCTGGTGCTTCCAAACTAGACATAATTTCTTTACGCCCAATAACAGCACTTAACGGTAAGCCACTAGCAATAGATTTACCAATGCTCATTATGTCAGGAGCAATACCAAAGTGATCTATCGACCACATTTTACCAGTTCTGCCTAGCCCTTGATTAACTTCGTCCACAGCAAACACAATACCGTTTTGACGAGTAAATTCATAAACCAATTCCATATATCGCTGTGGTGCTTTAATAATACCACCGTCTCCCTGTATCGGTTCAATAATAACCAGCGCTACTTCATCAGCGGGTAGATAAGTTTCAAACGGTAACTTAAATTGATTAAACATCCGAATCGAAAAATCATCTTCTGATTCCCCAGATAAACGTTGATGTTGGTCAGGATAAGGTATTTTCACTATATTAGGTAATAATGGACCAATTTTCCTAGTCATGTTTAAGCTAACGCCAGAAATTGAAATTGAACCATATGTTGATCCATGATAGGCCCCTGTAAAACTTATTACATATTGTTTTCCTGTATAACCACGAGCAAATTTGATAATAGCGTCATTAGCATCTGATCCAGAATTTCCAAAAGCCACTTGCTTTTCAAAATTTCCAGGTACAATATCAACTAACTTTTTAGCTAGCTTTGCTGTGCTAGTATTAGCAAAATAGGCTGGCGTGTATTGTATTAACTTTTTAGCCTGATTTGTAATAGCTTGAACAACTTTTGGATGCGCATGTCCTGTATTTGTGGCACTAGCACTTGCTAACAAATCAATGTAATCATGACCATCAGCATCGGTAATAATAGCGCCATTTCCATGGTCAACAACAATATCAAAATACTTAACTCGTGTAGCATCTGCTAAATTTTTTTTCTCTTCATTCAAAATTTCTTTATTTTTTGACATATTTGACAGCTTTCAGAATTTTTTATACAAGAAAAGCCCTGTAATACCAGGACTTTAAAAATTATTTTTGAGATAACTTACTGTGCTTAGAACCATATAGTGCATAAATAATCAAACCAAGTACGAACCAACCAAAAGCATAGATTTTTGCTTGATTATCCAGTTCATAGAAAATAAATCCTGAGCCCAATGCTGCTAATGCTGGCATAACAGGATAAAATGGCATCTTAAACCCTGGTTCTTGAATATCTTTCCCTTCACGAGGACGTAATGCATAAATACCAAGCGAAACAATAATAAAAGCAATTAATGTACCGGCAGAGATTAAGCCAGCTAACTCTGTAAAGCTAAACACAGAACCAATTAAGATAGCAATAATAGATAATACTAACAATGCATTATTTGGTAAGCCTTTATCATTAACTTTCCCTAAGAAACTTGGTAACAAGCCGTCACGGCCAAAGGCATAAAGTAAACGAGAACCAGCCAGCATCATACCTATGATTGCTGTGAACATACCTACTAATGCCACAACTGATAGTAAGTTCGATGTAAATTCATGGCCTGAATGCAACAATGCCCATGCAGCAGGAGCAGCATTATCAGCATACTTTGTGTAATGGAACATACCTACTAATACAAGCGCAACTGTCACAAATAGTATCGTTGCAACAATCAAAGAACCAATAATACCACGAGGCATTGTTTTCTTTGGATCTTTTGCTTCCGCAGAACTTGCAGCTATTGAATCAAAGCCGATATAAGCTAAGAAAATTTGTGAAGCCCCAGCGAAAATTCCTGGCCAACCACCAAAATCAGTTCCAGCCTTATGTGCTGGGATAAATGGTACATAGTTACCAGGATGAATAGCTGTCAAGCCAACACCAATAAAGATCAAGATAACCAATACCTTACCAACAACTAAAATATTTTCTACACGAGCAGTCGTATTTGTACCACGCCATAGTAGTACAGCAACAATTAACACGGCAAATAATGAAGCTATATCAATGACACCGCCATTTCCAGCCGCAAAAGAGCTCGCTAACGCTGGTGGCAACACTAAGTTATGTGAACCAAGGAATAATTTAAAGTTAGCAGACCATCCGGAAGCAACAAAAGCTACGGCAATAAAGTATTCTGCTAACAATGCCCAACCAGCTATCCAGCCAAATACCTCACCAAAGACAACATTTGCCCATGAGTAAGCTGAACCTGCAAATGGCAATGCTGAAGCAAATTCAGCATATGCAAATGCTGCAAGTCCGGAAACAATAGCAGCTATAACAAACGAAATTGCAACAGCTGGACCAGCATGATTTGCTGCAACAATGCCTGGCAATGTAAAGATTGCTGTCGATACAATTGTACCAATTCCTAAGGCCAACATTTCTTTGACACCTAATGTTTTTCTCAAATGGCGGTCACTGGTAAGGAAACTAGCAGGGCTCGCTCTATGAAACCACCCTGTTTTTATTTTTTTTTCTGACATACGTTTGTTTATCCCTTCAACTCTTTAAAAGTTACTTTAATATATTAACATTTTCTAATTTTATTGTCAATATTTCCCATATAACAAATGATTATACCAATGAAATTGTTATTTTGGTTGATTTAAATAATAAAATATATTTGATACACAAAATAAATTGCATCACTTTTTTTAAACTAAAAATGCTATTCCCTACAGGAATAGCATTTTTATTAAGCAAATATTGATGTCATAATCAAAATAATAATCAACCCGGTTACCGAGATGATTGTTTCCAAAACAGTCCAGATTTGGAAAGTTTGTTTTACTGATAAATCAAAGAATTCTTTGAAGATCCAAAAGCCAGCATCGTTAACATGCGATGCAATCAACGAACCAGCACCGATAGCTAAGGCAACAAATACTGGTAATAATGTATTACCCGGGTTAGCTGCTAAAATTCCAGTCACAATACCAGCTGCTGTCATACCAGCAACGGTAGCTGAACCCACGGAAACTCGTAAGACAGCGGCTACTGCCCAAGCAAACAATACAATAGCGATTGGACTCATTGCCCCACCCGCTTGAAAGATTGTTGCAATTTTATCAGATAATCCAGATGTTACTAATACACCACGTAAGGCGCCACCACCACCGACAATTAGTAAAATACCTGCAACAGCAGACATCCCTTCATTTAATGATTTGCCGACTTCCACCATTGTTTTTTTCTGCCAAATACCCATTGTAAAGATAGCAAAAACTAATGCAATTGTCATAGCTACAGCTGGATTAGCTACAAATTCAACAATTTGATCAACTGTATTGGGATTTTTTGGTGTTACACCGCCAGTATAAATCAATTTATAGATTGTTGCGATAATCATGAATACTAACGGGAAAACTGAAGTTAATACTGATAATCCAAAATTTGGTGTTGCTTTTAAATCATATTTTTTAGCCGGACCAACGGCTTCAATTTCCGTTTTAAATTGAAAAGCATCTGGTGCATATTTTTGCGCTAATTTAGTAAATGCTGGACCAGCTACAACTGCTGTAATTACTGAGACAATCAAGCCAAAAATCAACATCATACCAATATTAGCGCCTAAAGCTGAGGCAACAGCTGTTGGTGCTGGCTGTGGTGGTAAAAACCCTTGCGCTGAACTCAAGGCAGCGGTCATAGAAATACCTAAGTATAGTAAAGGTACACCGGCTTCAATAGCAACCGCAAATACGATTGGAATTAACAACACCATACCAACACCAAATATCATAGAAATACCAATAATAAATGATGCAATTAATACTGCCCATTGTAGGCGTTTAACACCAAACCAATCAATCAAGGTTTTAGCAATACGGTAAGATCCTCCAGCATCAGCTACTAAACGACCAATCATACCACCAAAGATAAAGATTACTGAGTTTGGTCCAAGAATATTTCCAACACCCTCGCTACCCAGAACAGCGTTTGGGATTTCCATAGGTTTCATGCCTAATAATAATGCCAAAATAAAAGCAGTAATAATCAGTGAAACAAATGTGTTCAATTTTAATTTAGCAATTAACACCAATAAAATTAAAATTGACACCACCAACATAACAAATTCCATCTACTTGTGTTAACGGTCTTTAACCGTTATCTCCTTTTCATCACAAATACATTCTTCCCCACTAGTATTTCTATAGCTAAATTATTTTGAATGTTTTCTTTGATAGTTAGCAATATTTTGATATTCTGTCTGCAGTTGTCTAGAAAGACGAATAAAAATTGGTGCTAATTCTCGATAGGCTTCAAAGTTTTTAGGCTCTGGTAGGTAAGTGTTAGCTGCCCCTACATATTTTTCGATTTCATATAAACTATCAATTTTCCCTAAAGCTTTTTGGGCTACAATAACTGCGGCTAAGGCACCAGATTCAAATGCTTCTGGCACAGTCACTGGTTGTTCAAAAATATCAGCAAACATTTGGCGCCACAATGGTGAACGTGCAAAGCC
Source organism: Leuconostoc litchii (assembly GCF_008107645.1). Lineage (GTDB taxonomy): Bacteria > Bacillota > Bacilli > Lactobacillales > Lactobacillaceae > Leuconostoc > Leuconostoc litchii. Next base: position 883,483 of record NZ_SDGY01000001.1, read on the forward strand.
ACCTGTTGCCTGAATTGACTTCAAACCACCTACAACTTCTTCAAGCGCCAAGCTCACCATGAACACATTAAATGTAATACCCTCTAGCACAGCACGCAACATATGTGCACGAGTATGGCCATGATTCAAGCCAAAGAATGATCCACGAGCATTGGCATCCCAAATTGGGGCACGTTCACCGCCCAGATACGGATGAAAAATCAACCCTTCAGAACCAGCAGGAATGCGCTCTGCTATTTCTGTTAATAAGTCGTAAGAATCCTTTCCCAATAAGGCAGCTGTTGATTTTTCAGCATCAAACATGTTATCACGTGCCCATCTAAATACATCCCCACCGTTATTAACCGGACCACCTACAACCCAATTATCTTTATCTAATGCATATGTAAAGGTACGTCCCTTTGGATCGATAACTGGTTTTTCAGACACAACACGAATTGCGCCCGAAGTACCAATTGTAATAGCTGCAACACCTGGTTTAACCGCATTAACTCCTAAGTTTGATAATGGCCCGTCGCCAGCACCATAGACAAACGGTGTATTAGCCGGAATACCAATCAATGTGGCATATTTTTCAAACATATTGTCTTCATATTCATAAGGCTCTACAGGTAGAGGTAATTGGTCTTTACGAACACCTGTAACTGCGAGCGCTTGCTCATCCCAATCTAAATTAAAGATATTAAATAAGCCAGTGCCTGAAGCAATAGAAATATCCATCTTATTTGAACCAAAAAGTCGATGGAACAAATATTCTTTAATTCCTAAGTAATGACCTGCTTTATTATAAATATCAGCGTGTTCTGCCTTAAGCCATAATAATTTTGACAATGGTGCCATGGGATGAATAGGTGTACCAGTATTTTTGTAAATCTGTTCCCCTAATCCATTTGCTTTTAATTCTTCAGTGTACTCTACTGCGCGCGTGTCAGCCCATGTAATAGCGCGTGTTAATGGCTCCCATTGTTCATCAAACGCGATGAGCGAATGCATTGCTGAACTAAATGATACTGCCGAAATTGTGTTTCCTTTGCTCAAATTAGCATCTCGAACCACTTCAGATAACGCAGAAATTAATGCCTCAAACAGTTCGTTCAAATCTTCTTCAGCCATATCGGGCAAATTACGATATAATGGATAACTTTTATTTGCACTTGCAACGACCACGTTTTGATCATCAAAAAGAACAGCTTTTGTCGATGTTGTGCCGACGTCGACACCAATCATATACTCCATTTGTCTACCTCTATATTGATGTTAAGCGTTTATTATTTTCTCTTCCATACAGAAAAAGCTCCCTATAGTGGGAGCTATGTTCATCGAAATGAACAAATATTTTTTAATTATTTTGCTGCGTCCATTGCGTGACCGCCAAAGCCGTTACGCAAAGCTGAAACAACCTTACCAGTAAATGTGTCATCTTGCAGTGAACGGTAACGCATTGCTAATGATAAGTAGATAACTGGTGCAGGTACGTCCAAGTCCAATGATTCTTGAACTGTCCACTTACCTTCACCTGAAGAATGCATACGACCAGCGATAGCATCCAAATGTGGATCCTTGGCAAATTGTTCTTCAGCCAATTCCATCAACCATGAACGGATAACTGATCCGTGGTTCCACAACTTTGAAACAGCTTCGTAGTCGTAGTCAAATTGTGAAGCTTCCAATACTTCGAATCCTTCAGCAATAGCTTGCATCATACCGTATTCGATACCATTGTGAACCATCTTCAAGTAGTGACCTGAACCCAAACGACCAGTATACAAGTAACCATCTTCTTCAGAAATTGACTTAAACAAAGGCTCGATAACCTTCCAAGCTTCGGCATCATCGCCACCAATCATGAAGTTACCACCATTACGGGCACCGTTCATTCCACCAGAAGTTCCGGCGTCAAAGAACTTAATGCCAGCAGCAGAAGTGCGCTTGTTTTGTTCTAAGTTATCCTTATAGTTAGAGTTACCACCATCAATAATGATGTCGCCCTTATCCATCTTCTCAATCAATGTATCGATTGTTGAGTTAGTTGGTACACCAGCTGGTACCATAACCCAAACTGCCTTTGGAGATGGCAACTTTGACAACATATCGTCAATGTCAGAAGCAGCTTCAACTGATGCTGAATAATCAGTTGCTTCCTTAACAAAGTCAGCATTTAAATCAAATGCAACAACTTCATGACCGTTGTCAACGGCGTTCTTTACCAAGTTCAAGCCCATCTTACCAAGGCCGATCATCGCAAACTTCATGTCTACTTACCTCTTTGTTTTTTGAGTTTTTAATACAACTATTATTATATGAAAAAAATTTACACAATGCAACCTTATTATTGAAAATTGTTTTCTAATCTTGTATTATTAGTTTAACGGAGCATTAAAAAATGGCAAATAATATTATTGCCCAATTACGGGCACAACGAAAACAATATAATACAACGGAACAAAAATTCATCGATTTCATCATTAATAATGTCGGCCAAGCTAGCGAAGCTAATATTCAAGAAATGTCTGAACTATCTGGTGTATCCACGGCCACTATTTCACGTTTTGTGAAAAAAGTCGGTCTAGAGTCATTCCGTGAATTTTCAGTTTCATTGGCAAGTGCTGCCACTCAAATGACAACATCAGTCGATTTATTTGGTGAAATTGCCGATAGTGATGATACAATTGCGGTTGCTCAAAAAGTCTTTGGTGGCGCAGAAAATGCGTTGGCAGCGACTATCAGCAATTTGACTGCTAACCAATTAGACGAAGCAACATTGGCTTTGATATCTGCCCGTCGAGTTGGTTTTTTTGGTATTGGCGGATCATCTATTGTTGCTTTTAATGCTTATCACAAATTTTTACGTACACCCATTGATGTTATTGCTCATCCGGATTATGACGTGCAATTAATGCAAGCTGTTAAACTAAATTCAAATGACACAGCAGTTGTTATTTCGCACTCTGGTAGAAATAAAGATACACTACTCATTGCTAAAAAATTACATGAGCATCATGTAAAAATAATTGTTATAACCTCTTTCAAAGACTCACCTTTAGCAAAATTAGCTGATTTAGTGTTGCTTTCTTTAGCAGAAGAAGTTAATTTCCGTAGTGAGTCAATGAGTTCTTTAATTGCTCAACTCACTATTATTGATACGTTATTTACATTAGTTGGTTCACATTTGTCTCAAGATACACAATATGTTGTTGATACAATGCGTGATGTTATTGAAGAAACGCGTGCACATTAAAAGGAGCTCTCTCGGAGCTCCTTTTAATGTTAATTTTTTCCGCCTTCACTAGCTTCAATCGCTTTATCTAAGTCAGTAATGTCTTGATTCATTGATCTAAAATCTTCATTATTGATTGGTAAATGTTGCAAAAAATTATCAAAAATCTGAATAGTTCCATCAACATCTGTGGCATTGAAATCCAAAACATGACCGGCAAAAGCTAAATCATCTGACAAGAAATGCAAATGCCATCCAGCAGCCGTTGGTCCACCAAATACTTTTGGTGCATAGTAACCAACCAATGTACCGATTATATTTTCAGCTTCAAATTCAGGTTGTTGTTCCGCGACTTGTAATAAACTGGGGTAAGGTTTTTCCTGTCTAGCAACAATACGTACGTGAACGTGAGAGAACTCACCATGTACTTTTAAAGCAGAGAAAACATTAAATAGTTGTTTATCTTGAAGGCTTTTTGTCAATTCACTATAATTCACTTGCCTGAATGGTAATTTTTGACTCACTTCTGGTTGATCAAAATGAATAGATGCAAAGGGTAATGTTGTCTGCTTATCAGTTATATGATGGACTTTTCCCGAACTATCAGCCTGATAGGCTTCACCATTTAGGAAAATACCTTCACCATCAAGACCTTCAAAAGTACCGATTCCAGTGTCCCCATGTTCCAACATTTCAGCAACAGTAATTGTTCCTGACATTTGACGTGCCACCAGTTGTGCTAAAGTTCCATGTTGATATATTGTAGTCATCTTTTGCCTCACTTCTTAACTATCATTTTAAGTTTTAATGCTCAACATTGCAAATAATCAAGTGAATTACTTTTTATATGGCCGTTACACAACCTTCGTCAATCATATATTTTCCCCATTTCACATGCAGAATTTAAATAGTATTTACCACAAGACAATTTACTACCCTATTCATTTGACTTTATTCGTATTGTTAATAATAAGCCAACTACTGGTACAATTAAAAACCATCGACTTGTGAGCAAGAGCGCATTTATAAAGGAATCGTTCGCATTAATAGTAGTAATTAATATTGATGCAATAACGACACTACCAGCACCAATTACTTGACGCATAGTTGTGATAATCGCTGTCCCATGACTGACCAATTTTTTTGGAAGTGCATTATTTGCAGCAGTTATTGCCGGCATCATAATAAACGCATTACCTCCTTCAAGGAGCATTGCTGCTACTAAACAAGCAAACCATGAAGCTGCACCGAATACACCCAGTAATGCGTAACCTACAAACATCATTGTCATACCAATGTAAACTAACTTTTTCAAGCCAATTTTACTTAACATTACACCAGATTTTGGGTTTAATTGGCTCAAAAAAACGGCTGCTGGCACCATGAGCAAACCTGACCATAATGGAGTAAAATTAAAAATTTTTTGATAAAATAAAGGCATCAGTACCGTAGCAATAATTAATCCAGAATATGACAAACCCGTTAACAACATTGCCGGAACATATCCTTGATATCTAAAGACTTTTAAATCCAAAAAAGGTTGCACTAACTTCATTTGACGAACAATAAATATGATTAACAAGCTAATACTCAGTATCAAAATAACCCACCATGCAACACCAACACCTGTCGTTGGTATCATTGATACATCATACAATATACCACCAAATCCTAGTAAAGTAACGGCTGAAAACCAATCAAAAGGGGCTGGATTCATCTCATGCGTATTCTGTATTTTACTTTGTAAAATAACTATCAAAATAGATAATATTACAAAAAATAGTATAAATAATGCACGCCAAGAGATCCACTGTAGAACAATACCTGAAATAATTGGACCAACAGCTAATGCTGACCCCATAACTAAGCCGACAACTCCCATGGCGATACCACGTTTACTTTTATCAGTATTCTCGATAATTACGCTTTGAAATGTTGGAAACAAGGCACCCACAGCTAGTCCCTCTAATAACCTTCCAATAATAATACCAGTAAAATTAGGCGTTACCATTGCAATAAATGTACCAATTAAAAAGATACCGACAATACTATTTAATAATTTTCGTAAGGGTACATTATCTAACAACCATGGACTGAGTGGCATGACTAATGTCATAGCAACCATAAAACCAGTGGTTAACCACTGCACTGTGCTAGCATTAACATTAAAGTTTTTCATTAAAATTGGATAAGTTGTGGTCATCGTTGACTGACTAATCGACATAATAAATGCAATTGCTAGCAAAGATAATGAAAAAGGTGTTAATTGCTTTATATTTTTAAACATTAAATTCCCCAAAAAACTTATTTTATATTCATTCTAATATAAAGATAAAAAAATTTCAACCGTACTATTTATATTAAAAAATAAATTAATTTGCTTATATTTATTGAATATGATGGACTACGCCTACTTTTTCAACGATTAATCTAACATAATTACGTGCACCTAGAGCGCCCTGATGTACACCATCGTCAGCAAACCAGTCTGCATGTTGTTTAGCTAAACCATACCAATTAACCACATGCAAATTTTTATAATCTTTGTCAGCCTTCTGTAACATGGCATTATTGTCTTTTTGCCATGGCTTACTTTGTACAAAATTATTCACCCAATAAACTTGTCTTTTAGCACCAAATGTTTTCATCATTCGATCTAAATCTGAGCGTCTGATTTCTCCATTAGTACCCAGACCTACTAAAATATTTTCTGATAATTGGTTGTTATGAGCCATTTCTGCGACCAAACCTGGCGCTTCATATGCCTGCCTCCCTACTTTGGCATTAACAATTACATTAGGATTAATATCTTGTAAATATGGAGCAGCATCTAGCATAACTGAATCACCAATTGCGGTGAATGACATTTTTTTAAAATAAAGATATTGATTACCATTTAAAGCATAGGTGTCAATTATTTTTTTATCATCTGTTGACGTTTGATTCTTATTCGATGGCACAGTAGATTGATTAGCAGAGTTTTTTGCGGCCTTGTTTCGTTTCGCCACTTCTTTCTTATTTTTAGATAGTTTTTGCTGTAATGCAGTTTGCGGTTGATCTTGATTGGCTCTTTTATCGGCTAATCCATGCGCAATAAAAAGAAAAAAGACTAAAGTAATAGTTAATGCAAAAAAGAATCGATTACGTGAGTGTATCAACCACGACCCTAGTTGACGTAGTTTAAGCCCATTACGGAAAATATTCTCAATGTATCGATAACTTATTTCACTTACAAACAAGACTAATATTACTTCGGTAATTGTATGCCAAGTGTTGGGCTGATAATTAGGTACCAATTTTTCATAAAAGACAAAAATTGGTAGTTGGTATAAATAAATACTGTAAGAACGTGTACCTAGATATGCCAGAATCTTATTATCAAATAATTTTGAAAACAAAGAAGCTGGATGCGCTGTAACTGCTACTAAAATCGTTCCTACTATACTAATTAAATACATTAAACCATAATATGTGTTTGGCTGTTGACCATTTAAAGCTGCCATTGCCACACAAAAAGTTAAAAGAGCAATAATGCCCACACCATTTAGATAGTACCGTATATGCTGGTTAGCATTACTTGTTAATTTACTGGAGGGCCAAACAAAGGCAAGCGCAGTGCCCAACAAAATTGCAAATAGACGTGTATCAGTACCGTAGTATACACGATTAATCATTGTTGGACTATATAACACAGCCATTGTAATTGCACTAATCAATGAAAAAAAGGCTAAAGCACTCGCAACATAGATTTTCTTAAATCTTAAGCGTAAAATCCCCCAAACAATTAATGGCCATATCAGATAAAATTGGCCTTCTATAGATAATGACCACAAATGAGTAAAAGGTGATGCACCACCAAATTGCTGAAAATAAGATTGTCCGTGCCCAATTGACCAAAAATTGTAAACATAAAATAAATTAGTCTCAATAATGGGACGTAAATTATATATTAAGTCACGATCAAATAACAAAATTACAGTAACCACAACGAACAACATCCCTACTAGAGCAGGATATAATCGTTTAATTCTACGTTTGTAAAATTGTATGACAGAAATACGATAATTTTGATCATACTCCTGAATCAACAAATCAGTAATTAAGTACCCTGAAATCACAAAAAAAAGCGGTACGCCTAACCAGCCACCGACAAATTTTGTAGGCATCAAATGAAATAAAATAACTCCAACAACAGCCAAAGCACGTAGGCCATCGAAGCCCTTTATATAGCGTCTTTTTGGACTCTTCATCATATTAACCGTTATGTTCCCTCAATAATATTAAATACGAATCATTTATAGCATTACTTTAATTTTACTTTTATTAACATAACGTGTCAAATATTTCAAAAACATTTCCTCACTTGATTGTTGTACCGCGCTTTTCAAATGTATGTGGTAATGTGACCTGCATATTATCAACAACTTCGTTATTCATTAATTTCGTTAACATACGCATAGCAACTGCACCAATATCATATTTGGGTTGACCAATTGAAGTCAGTGCTGGTCTCGTTACAATAGCAAATTTAGTATCGTTTGACGTAATAATCTCAAAGTCATCCGGAACTGACTTACCTTGATCAAACATATAATTCATAATGCCTAATGCTACTTCATCATCATGGACAATTGCAGCAGTGGCATTAGTAGCATATATTTTTTCTGCTAGTTGGTACCCAGCTGCATAATCTTGATGAGATGAGAATAACAATGTTTCATCAAAATCTTGCCCATTGGCTTCTAATCCACTTTGATATCCAACCAAACGATGTTGCTTGTTGATTGCATATTCCATCGGTCCAGTTACTAACGCAACACGTTTATGTCCATTATTAATAACCATTTCAACAGCTTCTTTAACAGCAGCGACATAATCAATATTAACACTAGGTAAAACTTTTTCCGCATCAATTGAACCAGCCAGTACAACCGGCGCATCAACAGAAGCAATTGTCTTTAATACTTCTCGATCTAACTCGTTACCCATGAAAATAATACCATCGACTTGTTTACTAGCAAGATTATTAATGGCCATTGTTTCACGTACAGGATCTTCGTCTGTATTTGTTAGCAATACGTCATAATGGTACATATTAGCAACATCATCAATACCACGGGCTAATTCAGAGTAATACATATCTGTGACATCAGGCATAACAACACCGATTGTTGTTGTCTTTTTTGATGCCAATCCACGGGCTACAGCATTGGGATGGTATCCTAATTCCTCAATAGCATCTAAAACTTTACGTTTCGTTGATTCACGCACATTACTGTTTCCGTTTACAACACGTGACACTGTGGCTAATGATACACCAACTCGACTAGCCACGTCATATATCGTAGCTGTTTGCTTTTTTTGCATAGTTTATTCCTCTTTATGACTGATTTATAATTAGATTTAATTTTAAAAGTTATCTACACTATTATATCAAATCAGCGTCAAATTGCAAACGCTTACAACATTAATTATAGTCGCTTTCACAATTGTTTCACCTTGTTACAAGAAAAGATTCATGAATATGAAAGTGATACAATATGTTTATATAAAATTTCACAGGAGTTCGTGTTATGAATGTAGAAAAAATCCACGCATTAACTAATTGGTTATCGCAAAAAGAATTATCTGGCGCAATCATCACAAACTATCATAGTGTCGCCTATTTAAGCGGTTTTGAATCAGATCCTATTGAGCGTGTATTGGCACTTGTACTGTTAGAAAATCATGAACCATTTTTGTTTGGTCCAGCCCTTGAGGTTCATAGCATGAAAGAAAGTGGTTGGAACTATGATGCTATTGGCTACGAGGATCAAGAAAACCCTTGGTTAAAGTTGACAATGCAACTTAAAATGAAAACAAACGGTCAAAAATTTGCTATTGAATCTGATAATTTAACCGTTGCGCGACTTAATTTATTGCAATCGGCATATCCTGATGGTGACTTTTCGATAGATATCACTGATCAAATTAATTACCTACGTCTCATTAAAACACCAGCAGAAATTGCACATATGAAAGCTGCCGGACGTGATGCCGATAAAGCTTTTAACATTGGCTTCAACGCACTGAAAAACGGCATATCTGAACTAGCGGTAGCTGCTGAATTAGAATTTGAACTTAAAAAATCTGGTATTACGGGTATGAGTTTTGAAACTTTGGTTCAATTTGGTGAGCACGCAGCTGATCCACATGGATCAACATCAACTAATACACTTAAACCTGGTGAAATGGCCTTATTTGATTTAGGAACTATGTCTGAAGGTTATGCTTCCGACGCTACAAGAACAGTAGCTTTTGGTGCCGTCAGTGATGAAGCAAAAAAAATCCATGCGGTCACACTCGAAGCACAACTAGCTGCGCAATCACAAGCTAAAATCGGTATGACGGCTAGTGAGTTGGATAGAATTGCACGAGATGTCATTAAAGCAGCTGGTTATGGTCAGTACTTTAATCATCGCCTTGGTCATGGTTTAGGATCATCTGTACACGAGTTTCCATCTATCATGGCAGGAAATGACATGGTATTGGCGGAAGGCATGGTATTTTCTATCGAACCAGGCATATATGTACCTGGTGTCGCAGGAGTGCGTATTGAAGATAGCGGCTATATGAGTAAAGATGGTTTCGTTTCTTATACTAATACGCCAAAAGATTTGCTACAATTTTAAAGTAAAAAGCACTGGTCTAGGCCAGTGCTTTTTAATGTAAAGCTTTCTCAGTAGCTATGATTAAAATAGGTATCATCGATAAACCATTATTTATCATATGGATTGCGATACTATTTCGCAACTCACCAGTTTTCTTATAAACATATGCTAAAATCATGCCCATAGTGGCATAAATAACAAAACTCAAGGTATCAGCTAAATTAGTTGGAATATTTCCCATATGCGGTAAAGCAAAAATCATGCCTGATAAAATAACATTCCCCCACCACCAATTTTTACGGAAAAAATAATTTAAAATCAATCCGCGAAAAATCATTTCTTCAACTACAGGGGCAAACAGAACACCATAAATCACCATGCCAACCATTGTAACACTAAAACTTGATGTTAATTCGTTAATGGCTGCTTGATTTTCACTGATGCTCACACCTGTTAAATGAATACGTAGCTGTGCCAATATTCCTTCAACAATGATCATCAGGAACAACATACCAACTAACCACCATAGACCACGCCAATTTCTAATATTTGGTTTGGTAAATATTGGTCCCTCAATGTTCTTTTTCAATAAAAAATAAACATACCAACCTAAACCACTATAAAAAAGAAGCATAAGGATTACACAAAGTATCTGTACCCAAACATTATCAATGTTATTGGAAATAGCTAAAGGCAGTGGCGCAATCACTAATAAAAATAAAACCACCATAAAATTAATTATTCTCATAATTAATGACTGAGGTGTTACATCGTCTACCATTTTAATCATCATTATCCTCGCCGAGTGTCAACTTTTTCTTTTGCCAATATAGCCATACATAACCAATATTAAAAACAATAAACAAAATAATGACCAATACTATAGTTAACCATAAAGGCCAACGTTGCTGGTCACTTAACAAAAATATCAAAACAAATAGTAAGACACTCACAATAGATATAATTACTCTTACAATTAAATTACCCATCTATTTTCCTATATGTCCATCAATGAATTCCGCTACAGCGCCTTCGTTATTCGTTTTTGATAACACTACATCTGCTAATTCCTTAATCTCTGGTTTAGCATTGGCTACAGCTACACCAACGCCTGCAGCTTTAATCTGCGCTGCGTCATTTAGGTTATCACCCAAAGCGGCAACTTCATCACGAGAAATACCTAGCATCTTAGCAAGTTCCAAACCAGCAGATCCTTTATCGCTACCTTTAGGGTTAAATTCTACGTACCGATTTGAACTAAATGTTGTTAAGACATAATCTGCAAGTTGTGCATTAACAGTATCAGCAATTTTTTGCAAAACCATTGGATTAGTATGTTCAAAAATAACTTTCATAATTGGTTTCTCATATGTTAAAAAGTCAAGATTGGCATCCGTCATTTCCGTGTAAGGAACATTACGCTCTTTCATGTATCTTTCATCATTTTTAGAAATGTTGTGAATAAAAAGAGTATCCAACGTATATATATGTGTGTCAATATCCGATTGGATTTGTCCTAAGCTAAAAATACTTTTCGCTAGTTCTAAATCCATGCCATGTTGCACAACAATATTTTCAGCACCATTGGCATTAATTTCAACAATAGCACCGCCATTATATGATACAACGTATTGCTTCTCTTGTTGATTCAATCCCAAATCTCTTAATGTACCAAAAACTGACTTATATGAACGTCCCGTATTGGGTACAAAATAACCACCATCTTGCACAAACTTCTGCACTGCGACAATATTTTTTGCGTTAACACTACCATCATCATTAAGCAATGTTTCATCTAAATCCGAAAGAATTAATTTTATCATCATAATCTCCAATTAAGTTTGTATATTCATTATAACTAAAATGAATTATTTATTCGATAATTCTCCAATAAACTTTATTTCTGATTGGCATTGACCACAACGATATCGTGCAACTGGAAATTTTCTTTTTCGGATGATACGATGTCCGTTTGCACAACGGTACAACCATTGATGCTGCGCATGTTGACGTTTACCAATATCTGGTGCATAGCGAGCCCCGCCAACTTTTATCAGTAATTTTTTAAAATCTTTATCCTGATGTCGATATCCTTGATGATTCAAATGTAAATGATAGTGTACTAATTCATGCTTGATAATACCAACAAAATCAGCTGTTTTAACCATTTTAGGATTGAATTCAAGATTGTGTGTTGTTAACAAATACCGTCCACCTGTAGTACGTAAGCGTCGATTGAAACTTGCCTTATGTTTAAAAGGTTGTTCAAAAAATTGCTTTGAAATTTTTTCTACGAGATATTGTAATTGTTTATTATCATCCATCTTCATTAACGCAAGCCTTCACAGTATGGGTATGAAAAAAAGCCCTATACAAATGACTATATGTGCAGGAACTCTTTCATTAAAATGGTAAGCTATATCGTTTTATTAATTTTGATGATCAACAATATAATCAACAGTTTGCTGCAATGTCACTAAGTTTTCTGCATCATCATCAGAAATTTCAACATTAAACATATCTTCAACTTCTAATACTAATTCAACGAAATCAATTGAATCTGCATCAATATCTGTTAAAAAATTCAAATCAGGTGTAATATTATCTCGCTTGACATTAAAGCGTTCCGCAATCTCGTCAGCCATCATATTATAAATTGCTTCTTTTTCCATTGCCATTATAATCTACTCTCCAGAACTTATAATCTAAAAAAACATTATATCACAACTTATTCATTGATTTGTGATTGTAATTCATTTTTAGCTACCTGTAATTCATCTTTGTGGTCTACGATATAAGATTGAATATCTGGAATCAGATTTTTTTCAATCATTTTCTTTATTTGCCCCATGGTATTGGCGACAGCATTCGCCTTAGCAGATCCATGTGTTTTAACGACTGGCGCATTAACGCCAAGAATAACGGCCCCACCTGCCTCATTGTAGTCTAATTTTCTTTGAATATCTTTAAAAGCAGGTTTTAGTAGTAAACCACCCATTTTACCACGCAAACCAGTTTGCAAAATGGCATGTTTAATTTGCTTTAACATCATCAAAGCAGTGCCTTCCGTAGCTTTCAAGGCTGCATTTCCTGAAAATCCATCAGCAACCACAACATCAGCAGTGCCTTCTAGTAATTCACGCGCTTCAATATTTCCTATAAAGTTAAAGGACTTTGAATTTTTCATTAATTGATGTGCAACTTTATGAATTTCATCACCTTTATCTTCTTCGGCACCATTGTTCAACAAACGTACACGTGCATTATTGATACCCAGAACATGAGAAGCATAAAAACTTCCTAATATACCGTATTGATAAAGATGTGCTGGTTTACTTTCAGCATTAGCACCTAAATCCATAAATACAAATTGATCATTTTGTCCATCAAAACTTGGCAACGCTGTTGCCAAGGCAGGACGATCAACACCTTTAATGCGGCCAACCAAGAAAATAGCACTAGACAACAAGGCACCTGTGTTTCCAGCACTAAACAACGCATCTGCTTCACCAGATTTAACTGCGTTAGCTGCTCTAACCATCGATGAATCTTTCTTTTTTCTCATGGCTTTTACGGGCTCGTCACCCATTTCAATCACTTCTGTCGTTGAAATTAATTGAATACGGGTCCAATCTTTAACCAACGGTTTAACCTTTTCACTAGTTCCAAAAAGTAAAAATTCAATATCTTCGTAACGATCGCGAGCTATTTCTACACCTTTTACAATTTCTAGAGGGGCAAAATCACCACCCATTGCATCTATTGCTATCTTCATTATTTTAATATGCTCAACTAATTCAATTGAGCATTCCCTTTCTATGTGTTATAAATGAGTTAATTTCTTAATCTAAGTGTCGATAATGGGCCATTGTTTTAGATAAATAATCAACCAATAGTTGATTATCATCCTCCTTATCCCACGATTTATTACTGACTAATGCGATAGCCTCTTGTTGCGCAATTTCCATCATTTTCAAATCTTTAATTGGATCACCCACAGCAAATTCCGGAACACCGGATTGTTTAGTCCCTAAAATATCTCCTGATCCACGTAACTCTAAGTCTTTTTGAGCCAAAACAAAACCATCAGTTGTTTCAACCATTGCATCTAATCTTGCTCGGCCATAATCTGTTTTAGGATCAGCCACTAGTATTGTATAAGATTGTCGACTACCACGACCAACGCGACCACGCAATTGGTGTAGTTGCGCTAATCCAAACCTATCGGCATCCATAATTAACATAATACTAGCATTGGGTACATCCACCCCAACCTCAATAACCGTTGTTGCGACTAAAACTTGTATGGTATTGTTTTTAAACTCAGCCATTAACGATTTTTTTTCATCATTAGTTAATCGACCATGAAGCAGTCCAATAGTATAATTCGGTAATTCAAGTTTTAACGATTCATACATTGCTTGTGCATTTTGAACATCTAATGCTTCAGATTCTTCAATTAAGGGCGTTACAACATAGGCCTGTGCACCATCAAACAGTTGCTGTTTCAAAAAAGCAATTGCTGAATCAATTTGTTGATGCCTAATTTTTCGTGTTTGAATTTGTTTACGACCATTGGGCAATTGATCAATAATGGAGACATCCATTTCTCCATAAGCTGTAATTGATAATGTACGAGGAATTGGAGTGGCTGTCATTGCTAATATATCAGGATTCACACCATTTTCACGCAATTTGGCACGTTGGTTAACCCCAAAACGATGCTGCTCATCAATGACGGCTAATCCTAGATGATGAAACATAACATCAGGTTGTAATAACGCATGTGTTCCAACTAAAATGTCTATTGTACCATCAGATAAATCTTCTAATAGTTGCCTTCGGACAGCTACTTTCATACCGCTTGTTAGCAATTCAATACGAATATTGACTCCTGCTTTTTCAAACATCGTTGCTAAATTAACCGCATGTTGTTGCGCCAAAATTTCAGTTGGCGCCATCATGGTTGCTTGCATACCAGCCGTGACCACTGCGTACAATGCAATGGCTGCCACAACAGTTTTCCCAGAACCAACGTCTCCTTGTAATAGGCGATTCATATGAATAGGTCGCTTTTGATCCTGTAAAATTTCAGCAATCACCTTCTGTTGTGCTGATGTCAATGCGAAGGGCAAACCCAACTCAAACTGCCTTAATGCTTGTGCATCGTATCGAATCCCTTCCCCATGGAAATTTTTGTCTGCCAACTTTAGTAATTGCAATCGCATTTGGAAAATAAAAAATTCTTCAAATGCGATACTACGCCGTGCAAGCTTGGCTTGATCCATATCCGTGGGAAAATGCATATTTTCAATTTGAGTATTACGATCCAACAATCGATATTTTTGACGTAAAGATTTTGGTACTAATGAGCCTACAGTTCCTCGAACATCAGACCAAGCTAATTCAATTAAATGACGTATGGTTTTGGCACTAATCTGTTTAGAGGCAGGATAAATTGGATCTAACTCATTAGAAGCCATAGATATCATCTTTATCCCTGTTAATGCTGCCTTAGCAGCATCGTATGTACCATAAACTGCCACTTCTTGCCCAACATCGATATTATTAGCAACCCACGGTTGATTAAAAAAAGAAACCCGTATATTCTCGTGTTCCACCATTAAACCAAAGCGTGTTTGCGATCGTTTGCCAAAATGAGTGACAACTGCTGGTGTGCTAACGATACCTTTAAAAGTTGCTTTTTCTCCGTCTAATGTTTCTGAGGGTAATTTTTCACCTAAATCTTGATAACGAAATGGAAAATAATTTACTAAATCTTCAATAGTAAAAATACCTATTTCATGTAGTGCATCCAGACGCTTCGGCCCCACACCCGGTAAGATATTAATATTGTCTTCTAGGGTAATCATCTTGAATATTATAACATATAAAAAAAAGTCAATAACCAACTAAAATATTATTACTATACTACTCGTACAATGTTTATACATTATTATCTAAAACATAACGAGCTGCATCTGAATATGTTTTGTCTCCAGAACTTAACATCAATGTGAGTAACTGCCTTACATCATCAATATCTTTATGACTAGCAGTTTTGTCTCCGAATAATTTCCCATGCCACTTGCGCGTAAGTTTCTTAACAGTGATAAATTTCTCTTTTTCTTGTGCCCGCAATATTATTGATAAGAGTTGCATAAAGTAATAAATATTGACCTGATGCACGGTAAGCCACTGGTACATTGTTATTGGTTCTTTTTTATTGATAATAATATCTATCAGGGCGTTTTCCAAAACAACAGAATTTCTAATCAATTTAGTTTGAAAAAATTCTAAAGTATCTACTTGTTCTTTTAATTTGTTATATTTCTTTTTTTTACTCAATTTAATACTATTCACTTTCTTGTTTAAAATATCCAGCAATTTTTTAAGTATAAAAAAACACCATTAAACTCATCATGTCAACATTTCATTAGAAAGATTTGACATAACATTTAACCGTGCTTATTATGCATGTGTAAGGTAGTAACCGGAGTCGAACCGGCGATCACGGTTTTGCAGACCGTTGCCTTACCACTTGGCTACACTACCATACTTAATGACGTTGCCATCTCAAATAACAACGCTTTTAATTATATATAAAATTGATCAAAATTACAACATTTTGATTACTTTTCTTATACATTGTTGTTTTTGCAACAATTCTTTTAATTAAAAAATTAACCCAAACGATTATCTAAAAGAATCATTCGTAATTCTTCTTCAATTTCTGGTGTTTTAACCCACTCTTCCCAGCCATCGTATTCAAGTGACAATAGTTGATAATGCCGATTGATATAGGCTTCAACTTTTTCTACGTGGCTTGATCGCGGTATATTGACTTTTAAAATTTGTACATTTTGGATAAAGCCATGTTCCGCAGCATATTCTGAGCGACCATTATGTGTTATATTACCTAACTCAAAGTAAGTACTACCATCGTTTCTTGTTATACGTTCAATTAAGTCAAATGTTTCATTCATAATGATTAGCTTTCCTTTTTCATATTTATTTTCTGTATTTTAGTATATTCATGTGCAACCAAGCGACTAGCTACCCAAATACTCAAAAGAATCCCTAACATACCAAGTATCATGGTAACAATCTCCATCATAAGTAATTTTGCATTAAAAAACATGGACAACGAATAGCGTAAACGTATAAACCAAATTAACAAAGGTAAATTCGCACCTAAAACACCGAAAAAGAGTGTATTAATTGCCGTTCCCAGTATTTGACCACCAATAATATGGGCATGAGCATACAAGCTCTTATGACTTAAATTGGGTGTTCGTTCAATAACCTCATTTAAATCCGCAACGATAGCCATTGCTGCCTCAGCTACGGCACCAAGAATAGATATAACCATGACTACAACAGCAATTTTAGTAAAAGGCAGTCCAACTTGAAGTGACAATCCTTCTAATTCTTCAGAATTTTCTGTGGCGAATCCTTGAAATTGTCCTAAATGTTGTACAATAATCGACAATAACATTAAAATAGCCACAACAATTAAACTTGTTTTAAAGGCAGTATTTGTCACAAAAGGGTTTTCTGCCCCTAAATAAATAGCTAAGGCTAAAATAACAACACTCATTAGGGCTGTTACAATATATGTATTAAACTGCCAATTAATCAAAATCATCAATATGAAAATGGCCATAAAATTTAACACTAAACCTACAAAGGCTTTTATACCTTGAGCACCGCCAACTAGCACCATTAATATCAACAAAATAATGATTAATAATCCGATTGCATTCATGTGTTTACCACCTTGTACCGCTCAACAATCCAACCAACCAAAGCACTTGTTACTGGTACAGCAAGCACGATTCCTATACCCGAAACCACTGTCTGTAAAATACCAAGATTCATAATCTGGTCAAGTATATATGGCCAATTATTACCATTGCGGAGCATTAAAAAGACCATCGGCATTGTTTCAGCAATAAATATCATGAACAATACATTAATTAATGTACCCATAATATCGCGGCCAACGTTCATACCAGCCAACCAATAATCTTTGAAATGACGATCAGCATTTTCACGACGTAAACCAAACAACGCTGCAACAATATCAGCAGCTTCATCCATAACAGCTCCCAACACACCAATGATAGTCTGCGCAATAAACAACGTTATGGGTACCTGTGTCACATAGGACATTGTTTCAAAATGAACACCTTCGTTACCAGTGATCTTCAGCACAAAAAACATGATTAACATGGTCAAAATTGTTGATAATAGTGTAGCCAACAATGTAACTACCATTTGAAGTGTTTTACCTAAAACTAATAGTAAACTGGTAGTTGCAACAAAGAAAGCTAAAATACTAAAAATCAAAATTACATTAGGATTTTTAAATTGGACATCTAGCAACAAAGCAAAACCAAAAAGAACAATATTAACTACAAGGCTTAGCGTTAACCAGGATGTTGCCCGCCATTTGCCATACACTAATAATAATCCAAAAAACAAAACACCCAAGGCGCCAATAGTTGCATCACGCTTTACCGATATAATGCGTAGCCTACCAGGATGTCCTGCTAGTAATAGCTGGTCTCCTTCGCGATATTGATGTGTTACCGTTTGTGAAGTTGTATATTGGTTCGTTAGATTAATTACACGATTACGATTTAATAACTTAATTGTTAAGTATTGCTGATATATTTTATCGGTGTTACCGTGTTCATCTGTTGTTTGTTGGGTAGACTGAACTTCAACTTTTATCACTTCTCCTACTGGTTCATGATACATAAATGCATTAGAGCGCAAGAATAGCCACGCTAAAATCACAGCAATACCAATTAACCAATATTTTTTTGTTTTTTTTAAAAATATCAATTTTCTAACCGTCTATTTTTCCCTGTCATCGAGACTGGTTTAGCCAAAAACTTAACTCTTTGCATTAATCGAGCAGCTTTAACGGGTTCATGTCCTTCTTTAGTTTGTGCTAAATACTCTTCAAAACTTTCCATATCAAAGTTTGATGTAAAGAAAGTCGTTAACTCATTTTGCATACGATACTCTAAGATGATGCCTAAAATAGCGTCACGACTCCAAGCAGTTTGCGTATCTGCACCAATATCATCAAGAATTAACACAGGAACAGTCTTGGCTTTGCTTAGTAAATCATCTAATGACTCATTTTTATGATCAAATGTAGCTTTTAAATCGCTAATGAAAGAGGGAAAATGTAATAGCATGACACCAATATTATTAGCTGCTAGAGCATTGGCCAGGGCTCCCATCATAAAGGTCTTACCAACGCCAAAGTTACCATAAAGATAAACACCTTGCACAAAACTGTGTTGCTCACCATTTGTAAAATTTTTTAGAATTTTATCCAAAGCTAAGAAAGCGTCTGTTTTACCGAATTCATCTTGCGCATGATCTATAATTTCTTGCCCTATATTACCCCAATCAGCTTGTCTTATAGCTTTAGGTGTTTTATACAATGTAAGTTTTTCACGCTGTAATAATTGTTTTCGTGTGTCTTCAGTCGCTACATAATGCACTAATGGATAGCCTTTTTCAATAGCTAATTGTGGATAATATCCAGGATATAAGACTTTATCCCCTGCTGCTATTTTCTTCTTTTGCTGTATATATTCGTATAAATCACCCATCTTCAATTGAAAAGCATCTGACTTCAGTTCATTTTGATGTTCTTTCCAAAAAGAACGTATATCCTCATCTTTTCCGATGGATTCTACGATTTCTCCTAAGCTGGCTTTATTAGCATACTGCTGCTGAAATTGTTTAAGTACTTCAGATAAATTTTGCATATTAATCTCAATTCTTAGTCTTAATATTCATTTTTTTTAATTCAGCTAAGGCTTCGGCAACTTCATTAACTGAGGTAGTTTTAGTAGCATCATTTTGTACAGCATCAACAGCCATTTTTGGTTCCACATGAACTGCTTTCTTCTGATACTCACGTTTGCTAGAACGGTTATGATTCGGTTGATACTTTTCAATCGCCTGCAATGCTGATTCAGCCGTATTAACCTGAATTTTCAACCATGAATTCGCAATTGTTTCAGCTGTATCAACATTAACAGTATCTCTATTGCGTTTCACTAACTCATACCAAATTAACATATTGACTACTTCTGGTTTAAGTCTTACATCTTTAATCATCTTACTAATGAAATAATATTCACTGCGTGTAACAAAGCCACCACCTTTTTTAAATTTAACATCTTCTATAAAGGCATTTGGCGCTAAACTTTTGGCGGATTGAATTAATTTTTGCATCTCATTTGAAAGATTTTGTGGTAATTGTTGTTGCGGTGCTGCCTCAATTGGCTTTTTTGCACGAGTTTTACGCATAATTTGCTGCAAAATCTTTTCATCAACATCGTGAGTATCTAGTGTAATCGCCTGAGATGTATATCCAGCTAAGGTGATCTCATCAACACCATAGATAACATGCATAGAAACTAAAAAGTCACGATGTTGTGCCACCTTTTCGGCTGTTGTCCCGCGAACTAATGTGGAAAAACTATCAAAGTCAAACTGGCTGTTTAGTTCAATTTTGGATTGATTTTTCTGGATATCAGAAACGGGTATGTTAGATGTGGCATCATGTCTAAATACTTGCAAAAATTTAGCAGATATATTGTCCCCTTTTATTTGCGGCTGTCCTTGAACAGCATAACGTTGTTGTAAAAGTAAATAACGTTCTTCACCTACATATTTGAATAAAAGACCCGCTAATAATTTTTCTTGAAAAAAGCTCACAACATCTAAAGGTGCAAATAATTGATAGGTATAAATTTCTCCCAAAGCATCTGTTGTATGAAAAGTTGTAAGTAACCCAACAGCTTCTAAACGTCTTCTAACCTTAACAAAATCGGGTAAACTAATATTTAAACTATCTAAAATAAAATTATGGTCTTCTCGAGCTGATAATTGTGTGTTATAAGGCAATTCATTAACCAACATATGATACAGAGCATACCCTGTTGCACCAATAAATGGTGTGTATAAATCAAAAGTTCGAGTTAAATCAGATAACGTAATCGGTGTATTTGATTGTATAAAAACACCAGCCTTAGCATGAAATTCAATTGTGCCATCAAGACTGCCCATGTGCCGATGAGTTCTCCTTTAATTTACTAATTAATGCTGTTACTTGTTCTTGTAATTCTTCAATTGTACCGTTGTTGTCTATGACATAATCGGCTCCAGCTATTTTTTGTGTCATAGGTAATTGTGCTTTAACGCGATTACGCGCCTCTATTTTGTTCAAATTATTCCTAGTTTTCAAACGTGATAATTGTACTTCTTCATCAGCCGTAACAACAACTATCTTATCTACTGAATTATTTTTATCATAATCTCTTTCAAACAACAATGGTACATCTAAAATTAATATTGGTACATTTTGAAGACGCCAAAAGCTAATTTTATCTATCAAAGCGCTACTAATGGCAGGTTGTATAATGTCATTCAATTTTTTTAATTCTGCGCCATTTTGAAACACAATTTCACCTAAGCGCTGACGATTTAACACGCCATTTACTATGATATCAGGTCCAAAAGCTAATTTTATTTTTTCCAGCGTTGGGGTTCCTGGTTCAACAACTTCACGTGCGACTACATCAGCATCAACAATCGGAAAGCCAGCTTCTCGAAGCATCGTACTCACCGTTGATTTTCCTGTAGCAATACCGCCTGTTAAACCTATTTTCAACATTTATTTATCCTCGTTAACTGTATTACTTAAACCAAACAAGCGACGTGAATAGGCTACTTTTGTCGCATTGAGGTAAGGAATTACATAAATATAAGCTAGGCCAGCAGTTAAAATCCCTAATAAATGCCAACCAATAAAACTTAAATCTAATAGGAACAATTCCCACTTATGCCCATTCATTACTTTTCTACTAATGGTAATATAGTCTGTCAACGCATTTGCTTGCTTGCCAGCATCTAAGTCCATTTTATAACTAAAATAAGTTTGTGAATACGAATAACTCTTAATAATTCCTGGAATAGTAAATAACATTGTCCAAAGAAAAATTAACATTGACTGGACAATGGTCAACAGTAAACTTTGTAAGAATTTACCATTACTAAATATTTGGAACGTTTGAATAAATTTTGGATTTTTTGTAGGACTATTAAACCAGTCAACAATTGTCCATGAGACTGACCATGTGAATATCATCGCTGCAGCATCTTGTAAGACAGAGACAATGGCATCTTGCCCGCGACTAGACCCTATTGTCGTATTCGTAGAAATATCAGTAACATTCATAATACTAGTATCTTTGAAAATAGCATATATCAGAAAAGATAGCGTAGACATGGTTAAAATCATAATAATAATGGCTATGATGTTTATTTTAACAGCAGTTCCAAATCGTCCTTTCATTAATTTCTTTGCATCACGCTTAACAGCAATGATACTAATAGGTTCTTGATTCATTTTATTTCTTCTCCACTTGGCAAACAGGACAAAAAGTTGTACCACGTTGTCCAACTTTTATTTTGATCATTGTTGCGCCACAACGCAAACAAGATTCTCCGACACGACCATATGCTTCTAATTCATTTTGAAATTTTCCGACTTCTCCAAAAACGTTGCTAAAACTATGTACAGTTGTACCATGATGGTCGGTTGCACGTTTAATTTCTGTAATAATGTTCTCTCTTAAAACAATTAGTTCGACATCGCTCAACATACTTGCTGGTGTCTTAGGATGAATTTTACTCTGCCACAAAACTTCATCAGCATAAATATTTCCTATACCAGCTATTTGCGTCTGATCCAGCAAAAAAGTTTTGACTGGACGTTTTGACTTAGCAAAAATGGTCTTCATGTAAGATAACGTTAACTGTTCTTCTGTAGGTTCTGGACCTAATTTTGCTAATGACGGCACTTCTGTCATTTCAAATCCAGTGGTTGTTAAAATCATTCGACCAAATCGCCTCGTATCATTGTAAAATAAAGCGCGATTATCAGACAAACCAAAAATAATTTCAGTGTGCTTGTATGGTTCTGTATCAGAAGGTTCAACTGAATATTGTCCTTCCATTCTTAAATGTGAAACAATCGTGTGTTGATTGCTCAATTGCAACAATAAATATTTACCCCTACGACTAATTTTTTCAAATTCAGCGTTCAGCACACCCGTAACAAATTGTTGCGAATCACCCGTAATTACCTTAGGATAAGGTAATTGGACATCAGTAATTTTACTGCCAACAATCAATTTTTCCAGTCCCCTTCTGACCGTTTCAACTTCTGGTAGCTCTGGCATCTTCCCTCCTCTTCATTGATTTCACAATGTTATTTAAACTATATTATATTATTCTAACACATGAATATTAAAGCGCACCCAATAACTAGTTGCGTGCGCTTTAATCAATATACGATGGAGAAAATAATTGTTTACTTACCACTTTTTTTTGCCCAATTTGGTTTTCCCTTGTCTTTATTGTGCTTTGCTCTCTTTTTCTTTTGAGGTTTAGCAATAATTTCAACGTTTTTTTCTTTCTGAATAACTTGTTTAGTTTGTTTAGTGAGATGATTTTCAATATTTTTTGCTGCTGGTTGATTAGCGTTATTCTTATCACTAGGTTTTTTTTCTACTTTCGCTAGTGAATTATCCAACACATAATCAGCCTTAACCAATTCAAAAGCATCCCCTAATTCACGCTTTAAATCACGAATGTCATGATCATTACCCAGATTCAAAACACGCCCGACTTTCCCCATTCGTCCTGTTCTACCAGATCGATGAACATAAGTTTTTTTTCGTTGTGGTAACTGGGCATTAACGACCAACGGTAAATCTTCAATATCCAGCCCTCGAGCTGCGACATCTGTAACTAGTAGTAACGCTACTTCGCCTTTTTTAAATAAACGTAATGCGTCTGCTCGCTGCACTTGGCGTTTATCATTACTGCCAATACTCATTACACTGACGTGTGCATGACGTAATGTAGCTTGCATATTCACCAGACCACTAATTGTATTAAAAAATACTAAAGCCTGTTGCTTATTACGAGCCAGTTGTATTAACATTTTGGCCTTAGCACGTTGATCAACATACTGAAACTCATGTTTAATAGACACTGGTGCATCTGTTCCTACCGAAATAGGATGCACTTTTTGCTGAAATGTTTCATTGACATAGTTCAAATCAACACCTGAAGTTGCTGAAAATAAACCTAACTGAATTTTTGCTGGCAAATACTCTGATAGTTCTTGCAAACTATCATGACGCTCTTCAGTTAACATAGCATCAGCTTCATCAAAAATCACAGTTGTAATATTATCTAGTTTCAACACGCCCCCTTCAACCATTGTCAGGACACGTCCTAAAGTACCAACAACAATTTGCGGCTTGTCTTTTTTTATTTTATCAGCTTGTCGACGGCCGTTAGCGCCACCAATCAAACTAGCCACACTGACACCAATTGTTTGGCTCCATTCTCGTGCAACCTGGGTGGTTTGCATAGCCAGTTCTTGACTCGGAGATAAAATTAACACTTGTGTGCGTTTCACATTCACATCAATACGAGATAAAACTGGTAATACAAAAGCTATTGTCTTACCAGTTCCAGTTGGTGCTAAACCAAATATTGAATCTCCATCTGTCAAGCGTTGCCATACAGCATCTTGAATTGGCGTTGGTTTATCAAAAGATGCATTAAATTTTTCTAAAAGTTCTGGTTTCATTTTATTCCTTTATGTCTGCTGGAAATTCAATTTCAGCAGATTGACGCAAATCAAACAATGTTTGGTTAACTTGCTTCGCCAACTGTAACCATTGGTTATATTCCGCATGATTTTCAATTGGGTCGTTTATTATATTTGCAAAATCTTGCGCCTCTCGAACCATTGGATTATTCTCTGGTTTGGCCCCCACACTATTGACTTGTCCCGCACTGTCATGATAAATGACACTCTCTAATTCTGCAATATTACTTACACTAATTGTATCCTTTAAGCCATAAAATTCGCTGGATAAATAAGAATTAGATGTTTTACCAAAAATAACTGTCACATTAAACCCACTGTAAAATAAGTTCGCTACACCATTGCCATCTACACCATTGCGCAAGAGCGTTGGTAGATATTGTACAGCATTTGGTGCACCGTAAATTGCTAATGCAGCATATATTGGATAAACACCTAAATCATATAATGCACCAGCACTATATTTCTTTGTTAATACATTTGGCTCTTCTCCAGCCAAATAAGCATCATATCGGGAAGAGTACTTCTGATACACTAACGTCGCTCCCTGTAGTTTCGGCATTTTTTTGACGATACTTTGTATCAACTTAAAATTAGGTTGGTGAACGTGTCGCGCTGCTTCAAATAACAACACATCAGGATGTGTCGCCAACAAATTTTCTATTTGTTTAAACTCAGCCGGATTACTAAATAATGGTTTTTCGACAATTGCATGTACCCCAGATTGAATAGCCACTTTTGCTTGTTCAAAGTGCAATGCATTGGGCGAGGCTATATAAACCGCATCAACATTTTGATATAAATCACTTAAAGTTGTAACAACATCAACATTCTCTGTATTAAAAGCTAACGATGATAAGAACTTTTGTCCCTTTTCTTGTGAACGTGAATAAACTGTCGTTAATTCATATGCTTTCGTTTGGACTGCCGCATCTAGAAACATCGCTGTAATCCAGCTCGTACCAATAATTCCTAATTTAATCATTTGTACACCTCAAATTGTTTTTGCGTGCCATTAAACACTGTTGTTGGCATTTTAATAGCCTTCAACCCCGTTCCTATCGTATGATCTTCATCATATTGAATAAATAAATTTTTGCTACTTGTATCTTTTGTGTTGTCTTCTATTAACCAATACTTTGTATTTTTAATTGTCGATGATAACTTTTTCTGAATTGCCGGTGTCGTATAAATAATCACATCATGATCATAATGTGAAATCAAAGTTTGAACCAAAGAAGCTAAACGTTGTTTAGATGTTGCTGTACTAATTTGATCACTCGTTACGGAAATGGCAATTGGCAATTCACCTATGCTGTTACCAACGTTATCAATATAATATTGTGATTGAGCCGCTGCAGTGACACTAGCATCATATACATGAATTGTACCCACTTTTAAGTGAGCTGATTTTGCGCGCGAGAGACTCGATTTGTAGCCACTATCCATAGAAGAATCTCCATAAGTCGTGCGCATATAAATAAAATTGATATTATTGTTGGCAAGATTGTCAAAATCAATATAACTTGACGTTTGATTCAGTGAAACCCCTTGCACCGAAAATCCATCAGGAATATCAATTGATTTTGATATCACCGGCTTCGCAAAAAACCAAACTGTGAATGATAGAACTACACCTAATATGATTAATAGCGAAGAAATGAATGTTAATAGTTTTTTAGTTTTATACTGCGTAGCATTTGTAAATACATTTTCCATAGTATTCATTATACAAGAAAAAAACTATTTGCGCCTAATGAGATACCTTGTAAAAATGACAAATCAGTAATAGTCATCTTGTAAATATGGCTAATTAATGGCAAAATTAATAAACATACTATAATAAATTATCGGAGAAAAATTATGTCCTTAGAAACAAAACTTAATAAGTACGCTGAACTTATTGTTAAAAAAGGTGTGAATGTTCAACCGGGCCAAACAATCATCCTCTACGCAGCAGTTGATGAGGCTTATTTCGCACGTAAAATTGTTGCTGAGGCCTATAAAGCCGGTGCCGAAGAAGTTGTGTTGGAGTGGTCTGACCAAACCATTACAAAAGAATTTTTAAACCATACTTCTACATCACGCTTAACTCATATACCTGATTATCAAGTAGCCAAAGCCAATCAATTAATGGATAAGTTCGCTTCTCGAATTTCACTTCTTTCACAGGATCCAGATGGTCTAGCCGACATCGACGCAGAACGATTGGGTAAATTAACGAAGGCTAAACAAAAAGCATTATATCGGGTACGCGAGGCGACAATGAAAGATGATATTTCTTGGCTTGTCGTTGCAGCAGCCGGAAAAGATTGGGCTAAAAAAGTTTTCCCTGACTTAACTGAAACAGCAGCAGTTGATAGACTATGGAGCGAAATTTTTAAAGATGTTCGTATTGATGATGACAGCGATGCCATTGAAAATTGGAATACACATATTGAAACGCTAAAAAATAAAGCTGAGTGGCTAAACCAACAGAATTTTAAAGAACTACATTATCAAAATTCAAAATCATGCTTCACAATTGGATTAGCTGAAGGACATATATGGGAAGCAGCCCTTTCACAAGATAAAGCCGGGAACATTTTTATTCCTAACATGCCTACAGAAGAAGTATTTACAGCGCCAGATAATAGAAATATCAATGGGCATGTAGCAGCAACACTGCCTTTATCATATCAAGGTCATCTTATTGAAAATATTGAACTGGATTTTGAAGATGGTCGAATTGTTCAGGCTAATGCTTCAACTGGTTTAGATATATTACAAAAAATTATTGATACTGACGAAGGATCAAAATCACTTGGAGAAGTTTCCCTCGTGCCAGATCCTTCACCTATTGCACAAAGTGGCGTATTATTTTATAACACTCTTTTCGATGAAAATGCTTCGGATCATTTAGCTATTGGTGCAGCCTACGCCTCTAATATCATCGGTGGTAAAACATCACAACCTGAGGATTTAGCGAAACGCGGATGGAATATCTCAGATGAACATGTTGATTTTATGATTGGTTCAAATGATATGGCTATTGATGGTGTTACTCAAGATGATAAAATTGTTCCTGTCTTTCGCTCAGGTGATTGGGTATGAGACTGATTCGATAATCAAGTACGCCTGCGAATAAAGTGATAGACTAAACTTGGGGTGTCTTTATGTTGAATAATTTATTAGATAATTGGGACGGTGGTCGTTCCACAACAGTACGAATCTATGATTTATTTTTTATCATTTTCATTGCTGGCCTGGGCCATGTTGACTTTTGGTTTATACACCCCCAAAGCAGTATCAAATTTCGATTAATGCTATTGGTTACTACGATAATTGCCCTAGTCTATTTAATTCAATTACCTCGTTTAGTCAACAATTCAAATATCCCATATAAGCTATTAATCCTATTTTACTTTATTTATGCTGGCTGCACTTTTGTACTAACAGATACTTTAACGAATAAAGTATTAGGCCTTGCGTTTTGGCCACGTTTACTTGTGTTTGTAGTACTAGAGAGTATTTTGTTAACACGTACCATTGAAACACATCCAAAAAAGTAAAAGGTAAGTTCATAATGAACTTACCTTTTTTATCGTCTTATTTAACTTTTATCCTTCAGATCCAATCAATTGTGAACCTAATTCATAGTTATGAGAGTAATCAACTGGTATGTCGACAACAACAGGACCTTCTGTAGCAAATGCTTCATCTAATACGTTGTCAAGTTGATTAGGATTAGTGACACGCAAGCCTTTGGCACCAAAACTTTCGGCATACTTAACCAAATCAATGTTACCAAACTTAACACCCGCTGACTGGCCATTGTATTTCATTTCTTCTTGGAACTTAACCATATCATAATAAGCGTTATCATTCCAAACAATATGGACAGTGTTTAATCCCAAGCGCACAGCTGTCTCTAATTCCATAGCTGAGAAGAAGAAGCCACCATCACCAGAAACAGATACCGACTTAGCATTGGGGCGAACCATAGCTGCCGCCATTGCCCAAGGTAATCCAACACCCAAGGTCTGCATGCCATTCGAAATCAAGTAATGACGTGGCACATATGATTTGAAGTGACGTGCCATCCAAATGTAATGTGATCCAATATCAGTAGAAACTGTCATTTCATCTGTCACATGCGCTTGAATTGATCGAATAATATCCAATGGATGATTCAAATTAGCTTCTGCTGGTGTATAAGATGGCTTGTCTGAAGCACGTAAATCATTCTTAAAGTCACTTAATATTTTTTTACTCTCTGAAGACAATGCATATCCATCGATATTTTCAGTTAAAATTTCTAAGCTTTGTGCTAAGTCACCAACTAATTGACGTTGTGGTGCGAAGTTATTATCAATTTGCACAGGCACTGTATCTAACGCAACAATATTCAAATTATTTTCTTTATTCCAATTGCGTGGTTCGTATTCGATTGCATCATATCCTAAGGTTACAACTAAATCGGATTGACGTAATAATTTGTCCCCCGTTTGATTACGGAATAAACCAATTCGTCCAAAGAACGTTTCTTCTTCAAGTTCTCTTGAAATGACACCAGCGCCTTGAAATGTCTCAACTACCGGCAAAGTCGTCTGTTTAAGCAGTTTGTGTAACGCATTAACCGTAGCATCATCAGAACCACGAGAACCAACTAAAATAACCGGCAATTTAGCGTCTTTAATCTGATCAGCCAACCATTTAATATCGTTAACTGCTGCTGGTCCCTGTTGGGCTTTAGCAATTTCTGGAATGGCTTCAACGTCGACAGGCGCATCATCAACGTCCTGTGGTAATGACACAAAGGCTGCACCTTTTTTTGCACCATTTGCTGCAGCAAATGCATTAGCAATGATTTCTGAAATATTGTTTGGATCTTGTATTTCTGAAGAAAAGTTAGTAATTGGATTAAATAATGCAACTGAATTCGTTGATTGATGGGTCAAACGATACAAATCTTTTCGTGGTACTTGTCCGCCAATAGCAACAATTGGGTCACTTTCAGCACTGGCTGTCATTAATCCTGTTGCAAGATTACCAACACCAGGGCCTGAAGTTACAACAACAACACCAGTTTTACCGGTGATACGTGCAAATGCTTGTGCCATAAAAGCCGCATTTTGTTCATGACGCGTCACAACTAATTTAGGTACCTTTTGTCCTTCAGCTGGATGCTCCAACGTTTCAAACAAACGATCAATTTTTGCACCTGGAATACCAAAAACTAAGTCAACACCATGATTGACTAAGCTGTCTGTAACAATATCTGCACCATACTTCTTATTTGCCATGATTAATTTGCCTCAATTTTTTCTTAATAAATTCATCATAGCACTCTTAATAAAATTTGAGTAGTGGTAAATTTGTGAATAAAATATCTAAATGAATCTTTCTTATGTTAAAAGAACAATATTAGTCCTTCCATAATTAATTTTGAATAAAAAAAGTTTGCCGAATTCGGCAAACTTTTTTATTCATTTTACTCGCTAAATTCAAATACGAAATCCGAATTATTGATTCGGACGTCATCACCATCTTTCGCGCCAGCAGCACGAAGTTTATCATCAACACCCATATGACGTAGTTGACGAGCAAATCGCATAATTGTTGCATCACGCTGAATATTAGTCATCAAGAATAACTTTTCAATCTCAGCTCCGCTAAGCAACCAACGTTCTTCTTCTTCAACCCATTCAATTGTGAAATCATGTGTTTCTGGCTTGAAAGTATAATTTTTCTCAGTAATATCTTTTTCAACTTCAGGACGATAACTTTCAGGTGCAGGAGCCGTAGCTAACATGTCAGCCGTCAAACGCATCAAATCTTTAACACCATCACGTGTGATAGATGAAATCGGAACAATTTTAGGTACTCCAGGCAACCCTGATTCAGCAGCAATTTCAGCCCTAAATTTCACCAAGTTTTCTTCTGAATCCGGCATATCCATTTTAGTTGGCACAACAATTTGTGGACGATTCAAAATTGTTTCGTCATATTGTTGTAACTCATCTAAAATCTTACGATATTGTGTATAAGGGTCTGTTCCTTCAATACCTGACATGTCTACCAAATGTAAGATCACCTTAGTGCGTTCAACATGTCGCAAGAATTGAAATCCTAGTCCTATGCCTTGTGACGCACCCTCAATTAATCCTGGCAAATCGGCCATTACAAAATCACGGTCATCCTCTAAACGAACCATGCCAATATTTGGTGACAAGGTTGTGAAATGATAAGCTGCTACCTTGGGCTTAGCATTTGAAACAACTGACAACAACGTTGATTTTCCAGCTGATGGAAACCCTACTAAACCGACGTCAGCTAATACCTTTAACTCTAGTTTAAGATTACGAATTTGACCAGGTTCACCATTTTCTGATAATTCTGGTGCTGGATTAGCTGGTGTGGCAAAATGAATATTACCACGGCCACCACGGCCACCTTTTGCAACAACTAGCTCTTGACCATTATCGAGCATATCAGCCAATACTTCACCAGTATCAGCGTCTGTTACGGTTGTTCCTTGAGGCACCTTGACCACTCGATTCTCAGCTGAGGCCCCGGTCATCCCTTTTGTGCCACCATTACCACCTGGTTGTGCTTTAAAGTGCCGGTTATAACGAAAATCCATTAATGTACGAAGTCCTTCGTCAACTTTAAAAATGATGGAACCACCATGGCCGCCATCACCACCAAAAGGCCCCCCCATTGCAACGAACTTTTCGTGACGGAATGAAACAATCCCATCCCCACCTTTTCCAGCTTTTACTTCTATTTGTGCTTGATCTACGAATGCCATATTTATTAGAGCGTAAGCAGGTAGTTTGTGACTATTAATTAATAAAATTAAATATTTATTAATTTAATCTACTAAACCCGCAGCGCCTTTTCTCCTTTACTGCTCTACTATAAAGAGCTTGCGAATAATTAACACTCTAGTTTACCATACATAGAATTTTTTAGCCATGATCACCAGCTGAAAGAGACAGGTGAATAACACGTGCTAACTTTTCATTAATCCCAATCGCTACTAAATCCGAAACACTAGCAGCCGTAATTTTCGGTAATGAACCGAATTCTCTCAAGAGTTTTTGCCGTGTTTTAGGTCCAACACCCTGTATCGTGTCTAAACGAGAAGATAACGAATTCTTAGAGCGTAATTGTCGATGAAAATTAATGGCAAACCGATGTACCTCTTCTTGCACACGCTGAACTAGGAAAAAACCTTCTGATTGTTTATCGAGTGTGACTATTTGATTTGTATGCCCATCAATTAAATCTGCTGTTTTATGTTTATTATTTTTCACCATGGCTGCAATCGGTATGTTGCTCAGTCCAAGCTCATCTTCTAAGACTTCCTTTGCTGCATGTAATTGGATCTCACCCCCATCCATTAAAATTAAATCAGGTAAGTTACCTTTTTCTTTTAAAAGACGAGAATATCGTCGACGGATCACTTCCTGAGTTTCTGCCCATTCATCAGCGTGATTCGTTGATCTGATTTTGTATTTACGATATTCAGTTTTATTTGGGATACCGTCTTCGAAAACAACCATTGCGCTGACAATTTCAACCCCTTGCGTGTGTGAATGATCGAATGCTTCAATACGATGTCCCATCGGAATATGTAAAGCATCAGTAATTTCTTGCATAGCTCCAGTTGTTTTACGTTCATTAAGCTGCATTAATCGGAATTTTTCTTCCAATACGATGCGAGCATTTTTTGAAGCTAGATCAAGCAACTCACGTTTTTCACCACGTATGGGTATTCTAACTGGAAGTTCTAAAACAGCGGACAGTGCTTTTGTATCAATACCATGCGGCACTAAAATTTCACGAGGTTTTTGAATATTTTTCTGAGAGTAAAATTGTTGAATAAAACTCGACAACTCTTCATCTGCTTCACCAACAATTGAAAAAGTACGTTTAAATTGCCGAATTAAGCGTGCTTGCCGAAGAAAAAATACCTCAACGGTCATCCAACCCTTATCCATATAAAAGTTAAATAGGTCTCTAGGTGTTGTATCCTTTGATAAAACACGTTGACTTTCTACTGTTTCATCAATATATTTCAATTGATCGCGCAAATCCGCAGCACGTTCAAATTCCAGCGATATAGCCGCTAAATTCATTTTTTCGATAATTTGTTTCTTAACACTTTTCGTGTCACCATCGAGAAATTTTTTAATATGGTTAATTTGATCTGTATATTCCTGTACGGGCACATCACGAAAACATGCGCCTAAACATTGGCCCATATTATAATACAAGCATGGTCGTCCTTGCGGACCATTGCAGCGGCGTAATGGATAGTTTTTTTCCAAGAATCTAAGTGTTTCTTGAGCAGCATAAACGTTAGGATAGGGACCAAAGTAGAAACCACCATCTTTTTTGACTTCGTTGACTAACGCCATTTTAGGATTACGTTCCTTAGTAATCTTAATATAAGGGTAACCTGTACCATATTTTAGACGGATATTATAGTATGGTTTGTGTTTTTTTATTAACTCATTTTCTAATAAAAATGCTTCCTTATCCGAATTAGTGACAATAAAATCAAAATCAACTATTTTTGATACTAACTCGGCAGTTTTACCATCATGATCTTGTTTGAAATATGAGCGTACACGATTTTTAAGATTTTTGGCTTTACCCACATAAATAATCTTACCGTTTTCATCTTTCATTTGGTAAGATCCTGGTTCATTAGGCAACAAGACTAACTTTTGTTCAATATGTTGTGACGTATTTGCTAACATGTTTTTATTATACCTTGTTTATCAAATTTGTCTGCCTTAACTTTAAAAGTCAAAAATATCCTTCTTAACAGCAATGTGTTAAAAAGGATATTTTAATGTTTTCAATAAAAAATAGTGTGCATTAATTGCTTTTTAACGCAGCAGCAATAAAGTCATGATACAAACCTTCAGGACGATCTGGTCTTGACAAAAATTCTGGATGATATTGTGCTGCAATAAAGAAATCATTCTTAGGATATTCAATAACTTCCATCAAGCGATTGTCAGGTGATGTAGCTGAGAACAACATACCAGCTTTTTCAAATTCTTCACGGTATTGCGTATTAAATTCGTAACGATGACGGTGCCGTTGGTCGACTTCCGCTTGATCACCATAGGCTTTAGCAGTTAAAGTACCAGGCAATAGCATTGCTGGATAAAGCCCTAATCTTAGCGTTCCACCAAGATTTTCAACATCAGCTTGATCTTTCATCAAATCAATAATTGGCGCTGACGTATTTGGGTTTAGTTCTGTTGAATTTGCGTCTGTATACCCCAATACATGACGAGCAAATTCAATTGATGCAAGCTGCATACCTAGACAAATACCTAAGAACGGCACGTTATTTTCACGCGCATAACGAATGGCTTGAATCTTACCTTCTGTACCACGTTCCCCAAAGCCACCAGGAACAATCACACCATCAGCCCCTGCTAACAATTCAGCAACATTTTCTGATGTCACAGTCTCTGATTTCACATGATTAATTTTCACATCAGTATCTTGAGAATAGCCTGCATGCTTCAAGGCCTCATTGACAGAAATATAAGCATCAGGTAGGTCTGTATACTTACCCACTAATGTCACATTAACTGTCTTCTTAGGATGTTTGATTGATTCAACCATCTGTGACCACTCAGTCATATTCGCTTTAGGAGCTTCAAGCTTTAGCTTATCTAAGACAACATCATCCATTCCCTGTGCTTGTAAATTCAATGGAATTTCGTAAAGCGTTTCAACATCACGAGATTCAATGACTGCATTTGCATTAACATCTGTGAAAGTCGAAATTTTTTGTTTTAATCCTTCTTCAAGTGGACGTTGTGTACGTAATACAATCATGTCTGGTTGAATTCCTAGTGAACGCAGCTGTGCTACAGAATGTTGTGTTGGCTTTGTTTTAGCTTCACCAGCTGCAGCTAAGTAGATAATCAAACTAGTATGAATGTAGAAAACATTTTCACTACCTAAGTCAGACTTCATTTGACGCAAAGCTTCCACAAATGGCAAACTTTCAATATCACCAACTGTTCCACCAACTTCAACAATCACCACATCAGCATCTGTTGATTCAGCAGCTTTTTGCATTTTTTCTTTAATGGCATTTGTGATATGAGGAATCACTTGAACAGTGCCACCATTATAATCACCACGGCGTTCTTTTGCCAAAACCTCAGAATAAATCCGCCCTGTTGTCACATTGGAATACATATTCGTATTAATATCCATGAAACGCTCATAGTGTCCCATATCCAAATCAGTTTCTAGCCCATCACCAGTAACAAAAGTTTCCCCGTGTTGATATGGTGACATTGTTCCTGGATCAATATTGATGTACGGATCTAACTTTTGAATGGCTAACTTCAATCCACGATTTTTAAGCAAACGACCTAATGACGCTGCTACAATTCCCTTTCCAAGAGATGATACAACACCACCAGTAACAAAAATATACTTCACTTGTTTCTCTGCCATAATGCCTCCTCATAATTCAAACGTGCATTGGCTTAACACGTTTTATTGCGACAACCAGGGGATAAAATAAAATAGAAAAACCCCCAAGATTAACTTGGGAGCTTTTAACGTCTGTCCCATTAAATGGGAGCCCTAATATATACTACAGATTTAGGGGGGATTTGTCAAATATATTCTTCATTTTATTGATTAATAATGCTTACCTTTAACAGAAACTTTAGTAATTTCACCCGACGATACCGTTATTTTTTTGCCTTCTGATGACGATAAAATCAGCTCTCCCTGATCGCTGATCTCAATAGCTGTACCAGTTATCTGTTGACCACCGAATCGTACTGTAACTTCATGTCCTAGTACAATATTATGGGCCCTATATTCAGGTAAATAAGCACCTGTTTGATAGCAATCAACCATCTCAGAAAAAGCATCAACTAGTTTAGCAATAATAATATTTCTTGAGAAAACCAGGTCTGAAACAATACCACCAACTTTTTTATCTAGGTCATCTGTTAAGTTATTCGGTTGAATTAAATTTAATCCAATACCTACAACTAATGAAGTTAGACTTTGTGATTCTATGTTTACCACACCCTCTGTTAAAATACCACCAACTTTTTTATCCTCGTATATCAAATCATTGACCCACTTGAAAGATAACAAATGCCCCAAGGTTTCTTTAATAACGTTTCTGACAACAACAGCCGTCGCGGTTGTTATTAATCCTGGTTGAAGAACAATATGATTATCATCGCTCATAGGCAAAGCAAATGATAAATAAATCCCCGTTTGCTGCGGTGCAATAAATGAACGACCAAACCGACCATAAGCAGCATTTTGTTGATCAGCAATAATGACAGTCGGTTTCATTATTTTTTTTATTGCTAAAGCTTCTTTAGCATAAGCATTGGAAGAGCCTAGTTGCTCAAAATATTGTATATCCCAATCAGAAGATACTAATGCTCTAATCACGGGAACGCTCAAGACGCCAGTCTCCTTATAGCGATACCCTTTTCTGTGTTGACTTTCAATCTCATGACCACTTTCAATCAGCTTTTGAATAGCTTTCCAAATAGCAGCTCGACTAACGCCTAATTGATTGGCTAATGTTTCCCCGCTTAAATATTCACTTTCATGTTTGACAAAGTATCCTAAAAGCTGTTCAGATGTTTTCATAATTTTAGTTTAACAGAAATATGTATTATTGTGTAATGAACAACGCTGATTAAATGCGTGATGACAATTAGGACATTGATAATTCGAATGTTGATATGACCAAACAGTCATTTGATAATTACACACGCCACACATCACGGCCCTTTCTTCATTATTAATAGACATTGGTTCAAATTTATGCAAATTCATTACGTCATGACATTCATAACAAGCATAAAAACATTTACATTTCGCACAGAGATTAGCAACAATATCAACTACACTATGCCAATGTTGACATCGTCCTTGGTAATCTACATTAATTCCTTTAATCACAAGATAAAATGCCTCTTGTTCAAAATCATCGCTATCGCAACACCCAAGACAGATTTGATAATATCACCCGGAATAAAGGCTACTTGGTAAAGTAATGCCTTATCTAGTGGCATATTAGCTACTATATTTAAACCAATCGCTCCCAAAATATCAATTAATAAAACACCGAAAAGTAATATTACAATTAATAGCGGAAAAAAACTGAATTTGTTATTTTTAATGAGCCATTCTGATGCCCAACCAATTAGAAATGCTGCGATTGGATATGCATATAGATACCCAGCAGTTGGTCCAACAAAGACCACAAAGCCACCATGTCCACCACTTAAAATTGGTAACCCTAGGGCAGCTAAACACAAAAAGCCGACTACTGTAAAAAATCCATATTTTTTTCCGAGAATAATTCCTGCCAACATAATACCCATATTTTGCAAAACTATCGGAACCGGAATGAAGCCTAATGGTATGCTGGGAATGGCTCCCATCACAATAATTATAGCTAACATAATCGCTGATGTCGCCAACGCTTTGGTTTTCATAATATTCTCCTTTTAGTAAACCGTAAATAACATTTTAGTTTACTAAAATGTTATTGTCAAGTTTTAGACAAATAAAAAAACGCTTAAGGCGTTTTTGACAAGCATCTCATTTAATTTTTTGATGTTTCTTTCTTGTTGTAAAAAATACAATAGTCATTATAATTAGGAATCCTAATCCAATAAAAAGTGGAACTCGAGTATCCGGATTAAACACCATAAACACAAGTGTCACAATTAACATCAGAATCGCAAAATAATTGGTATATGGTGCAAATGGCATCTTGAAAGGATGATTTACCATTTTACTGGCATTTTCTTTTCGGAATTTAATTTGACTCCATAAAATGACAAACCAAGGCACCATTCCAGGCAATGTACTTGCTGAATATACTAATACGAAGATACTCGAGCTACCGTGCCAAAACAATGGTAATACAGCATTTAAAATAATACCTATTAAAATACCACCTGAAATAGCTAACACTGGCAGCGTAGGCACACGATGCTTGGAAAGTTTAAGGAACTTTGGTGATAGTTCTTTGCCTAGAGCTAACGTGTATAGCATACGACTAGAAGAAAAAATTCCAGAATTCAAAGCCGACATGGCCGCTGTCATCATCACAAAATTAATAATCCCGGCTGCCGCAGTGATACCAACACGTGAGAACGTCTCCACAAAAGGTGAACCAACTTGATCTAATTTATCCCACGGATAGATTGTAA
The DNA here is from genome assembly GCF_008107645.1 of Leuconostoc litchii. Classification (GTDB taxonomy): domain Bacteria; phylum Bacillota; class Bacilli; order Lactobacillales; family Lactobacillaceae; genus Leuconostoc; species Leuconostoc litchii. The sequence continues at coordinate 921,316 of NZ_SDGY01000001.1, forward strand.
TAATAACAAATATAGCACCAATATAAAAAATTAATATGCGAGCAACAATCGATTTAATTGATTTAACAATAGCTACTTGTGGATTATCTGCTTCACCTGCTGTAATCCCAATAATTTCAATTGCCTGATAAGAAGTGATTACAATCGACAAAGCGAAAAAGAAACCTTTAATACCACCAGCAAAAAATGGTCCATGCATCCACAAATTTGAAAAACCGATTGGCTGCCAGTGATTACCAAGTCCCAATAGAATGACTAGCAAACCTAAAATAATCATAAATACAATGGTGATTACTTTAATCAGAGAAAACCAAGTTTCCATTTCACCATATGCTTTCACAGTAACTAAGTTAGCAGCGGTTAACATCGCTAAGACGACAACTCCTGTGACCCAACTAGGAATGTTAGGGAACCAGTAGTCCAAATACATACCAACAGCAATTGTTTCACTGACACCCACTGTTAACCATTGAAATACATTTGCCCAGACAGTGAGATATCCAGCTACTGGATGAATATATTTCGTTGCGTAATTAGCAAACGAACCAACTGATGGGTCTACATAAAGCATTTCTCCCAAAGCTCGCATCACTAAATATAAAACCAATCCAGCAATAGCATAAGCTAATAGCACGGAAACACCCGTCCATTTAATTGTCGCTGCCGACCCCATGAACAAGCCTACGCCAATTGTGCCACCAAGGGCAATCATTTGCATTTGACGTGATGATAAATCTCTATTTAATTCTCTATTTTGCTTTTCAGCCATCAAAAGTTCCTTCTTTTCTATACGAACAAAAAGCACCCTTAGATATTACTATCTAAGGGTGCTTTTAAGCACGGTACCACCTCATGTATTCATTAAATAAACAACATAAACGAAGTATTAAACACTTCTTCATTTATAGAGCTGTTATTTAAACTCTGTCATCAGGATAACGACCAATGAATCCGGTCATACTTTCACTCGTGCTACTCGTATGTCACTTCTGAGGTAGTTTTCCCAATAATTGCGTGTCATTTTCACCAACCATGACATCTCTTAAACAATAACTATCGGTACTCGTCCTCATCAACGTTTTTATCAATAATACACTATTTTATATCGGTTTGTAAAGTACATTTTTAAAACATCATATTCTTTTTAAAAACAAAAAAAGAATCGTTCTCAATAGAACGATTCTTTAATGGATTATCCCAAAGGTCGCCAACTTTTACGTCAGTGCTCCCGCTCGGATTCGAACCGAGGACCTTGGGATTAAAAATCCCCTACTCTAACCAACTGAGTTACAGGAGCATTTCTTATGCCTTAGCACATTTATATATAATACAGACTTTCATTCAAAAAAGCAACCCTTTTTTTGAATTTAAATTATTTTTTTTTACAATTATCTAAAACAGTAGTAAAAATGCCTATTTATAAGCATTTTATGCTATAACTTTTTTTGTAACATAACAAAAAAACTATCACGAAGGATAGTTTTCATTCTAAATTACTTTTCTTGATCACCATCACTAAGATCATCAAGATCATCGCCACCAGATAATTCTGTCATATTGGCATCGATTGATTCATCATCTGACAAATCGATATCATTACTCTCGTCATCATCTTCAACTTCGACCTCATCATCATCGGTTTCGGCATCATCAGCAGCAACTGTACCGAAATCTTCATCTTCAGGATCGTCGTCATTATAATCAATAACATCGTCATCGGAAGCATTATCGGCAAATACATTAACTTTTTTCTTGGATGACTTCTTGCGCTTTGGCGCGTCGTCTTCGTCGTCCAATTCATGAATTGATTCGTCAATAGCATCAACTGGATACCATGCACGTAATGCCCACTCATTATTACCAAGTGAAATAAACGAACCATCAGTGTTTAAGTCAGTGTAAAATTGTGACAGACGCGGCTTGAATGCTTCCGCATCAACTCCCAAAAATTCTTGTATTTCTTGGACTAATAAACTGAAAGGCATTGTTTCTTTATGCTCTGTCAAAATGGCCGTTGCAATTTCAACTAATGCATATTCTTCTTTAGGGTGATTCCCTAATGTTGTAAGTGACATGTTTTACGTCCTTTCGCGGGGTTTCTAACTAATCTATCATACTAGATTCGGGTGTGAATTGCAACCTAACTTCATACTGCCCAATCACTTGTTGATTTGCATACAATATATAATCAATAGCTACTTCACCGTATAATTTTTTCAAATCAAAATCTGTTGCTAACAAAGTAGTCAATGTTTCTAACTGCATTTGCCCTGTTGGTGTTTGATAAAGTGCGGGAATACGTTCTGATTTAACAAAAGAAAATTTTGTAATAATATCACCTGACCGATTCATACGAATTTGGCCGTCGCTAAATTTGAACATAATTTGTGTCTTTTGGTCTTCAATAACTTCCGTATATCTCAAATAAAGTGCATTATTTTTTAAGAATAGTTTCCCTGTTGTTTGAAAATCAAACCTTTCAATTTCATTTTCTTGACGAATTTTCGTTTTTAAATGAATTTCAACATCATTTTGTTCTAAAATTGCCATAATTCACCCCTATTTTAATCTAAAATCTATTATAATATAAGAAACAGCAAAAGGGATTAGTATGTTAGAAGAAAAATTAATTAAAGAAAAAGTACTACGTGATCCAATTCATAACTTTATACATATCGACGATCCAATTATTTTAGATTTAATCAATACCCCAGAATTCCAAAGACTGCGCCGGATTAAGCAATTAGGAATCGCTAGCTCAGTATTTCATGGTGCTGAACATTCAAGATTTGGACACTCAGTCGGCGTCTATGAACTCGCCCGACGTATTACCGAACGCTTTGGACACTATTATAGTGATATTTGGGACCCGAAAGAGCGCTTAGTGACGCTGGTGGCAGCCCTTCTCCATGATATCGGCCATGGCGCCTTTTCACATACATTTGAGCATTTATTTCACACAGACCATGAAGCAATGACACGGGAAATCATCATGGGTAATACGGAAATTCATAGCGTTCTATCTCAAGTATCCCCAGATTTCCCAAACCAAGTTGCTAGTGTCATTGCTAAGACTTATGACAATCCTCAAGTAGTACAACTGATTTCTAGCCAAATTGATGTGGATCGTATGGATTATTTGTTGCGTGATGCCTATTTCACTGGGACAAAATATGGTGAGTTTGATATTGATCGCATTTTACGCACGATGCAACCAACTGCAAATGGTATTGCCTTTGATATTGCAGGCATGCATGCAGTGGAGGATTACATTGTTTCTCGCTATCAAATGTACTGGCAAGTTTATTTTCATCCTGTATCACGTGGTATGGAGGTCTTGCTGGAGCATTTGTTACAACGTGTACAAGAATTATATCGTTCAAGCGCCACAAATGAATCAATTGATAATAATTTTGTTGGCCCCTTATTAGCTCCTCTATTTACCAACAAAGCATTAACATTATCAGACTACTTGAAATTAGATGACAATGTATTTATGACATATATTAATATCTGGCAATCACACCCAGATCCCATTTTATCTGATTTATCACAACGGTTCATGGGCCGTCGCCCTCTGAAATCAATGGAAATTACAAATGAAACTGCACCTTTATTAGACGAGCTTAAGGTACTTGTTAATAACGCTGGCTTTAATGCTGATTTTTATACCGCTCAAAATAGAGCATATGATTTACCTTACGATGATTACAAACCCAATGTTGCTAAACCACGTACCCAAATCGATTTCTTATTAGCCGATGGCTCACATCGGGAATTAGCAGATATCTCAACGTTAGTCGCAGCTATCAAAGGAAAGGCATCCATCGATCAACGGTTCTTTTTTCCAAAAGAAATGCTCAGTATTGAGCCCGACGAGCTGTTTGCCGATACATTTAAACAATTTCGTAGCTTTATTCGTAATAATTCTTTAACAACACCTAATCCAGAATCATAATAATGGCTATCTAATGCACATCATACCAATAAAGGTCTATCATGATCCCACTATATTTTAAGATATATCAGCAAGTCAAAGATGATATCAGTAATAACGTTTACCCGGCTAATTCATTTTTACCCAGTGAAAATGAATTAGTAGCTCAATTTCATACATCACGGGATACTATTCGAAAGGCACTTGCCAAATTGGACGAAGAAGGGTTAATTCAAAAAAGGCGTGGTAAAGGTTCGCAAGTCATCTCTCATCAATTGAGGCATTTTCCCATTAGCGGTTTGACGAGCTTTCATGAACTGAAACAATTACAAAAGTTTCAAGTAGTAACCGAAGTTCCTATTTTTGAGAGAATTACTGTCACGACAGGTACAAAAAATATTACCTTATTTCCTGTGGGCACACCTTTGTTCCATATTGTTCGTGTACGAATTATTGATGGTATTCACAGCGTTATTGATGAAGACTATATTCGCTCCGATGTCATTTCCAACCTTACAAAGGATATCGCACAACATTCTATTTATGAATATATTGAAAAATCATTAAATCTATCTGTTGCTTACGCTGAAAAAACCATCACTGCTCAGTTAATCACCAATCGAGATCGTGAATTACTGGTAGGTTTACCTGAAGAAGAAAATCGACTGATTCAAGTAGAAAGCCAAGGATATCTTGCTGACACAACTTACTTTCAGCACACTATTGCACGTCACCGGCCTGATCAATTTCAATTCGATGAATTTGCTAGAAGACAAACAACTTAAAAAGTGAAATCAACTATTAAAAGATTGATTTCACTTTTTTATTCAATATTGAATTGCAAAACTTTCATACGGCCGCAAGGTCATCTCTCTTGATATCTTAAAATCTGAATAACTAGACACTAATAGTTGCCCTGTTTGAATCGCATCATTTGCAAGGTTAATTTGCACTGGTTCTTCGCCAAAATGTGTGACAACCAAAATCCGATTATGTTTTAATCTTCGTTCAAAGGCTATTATTTCTGGTATAGTTTCATACTTTGGCGTGTAATCACCATCAGAGATTATGCTATTTACTTGACGTAATCGAATTAATTTTTGATAAAATGCATACAAGCTGTCTGCAGAAATTTTATCTTGCGCAACATTAATAACATTATAATTACTGTTTCTAAGCCACGGCTGATGTGTGGAAAAACCGGCGTATTTTTTATTGTCCCATTGCATTGGTACACGTGAATTATCACGCGATTTAGTTTGAACAATACCAAAAGCCTCTTGTTCTTTCAGTCCCTGATTCAATAGCATTTGATAGGCATTTTTACTCTCTACATCAACATAGTCTGCCATACTTTGGTACTTAGGATCTAACATTCCAATTTCTTCACCCATATAAATATACGGTGTTCCCCTATTTAAGTGAACAAGAATGGCTAGCATTTTCGCTCCAACACAATAATATTTCGGCGAATTAACAAATCGATTAATGGCACGAGGCTGATCATGATTATTCCAGAACCACGCTGGCCATCCTTTCTCAGCCATTAACCCTTGACTCCATTCATGCCAAATATGTCGTAGTGATTCAAAGTCATAAGGAACTTTTGTCCATTTATTACCTTGCTCATAGTCTACCTTTAAATGATGAAAATTGAAGCCCATACTTAGTGCATTATTAGCAGGGTTTGTATAATTCGCAGTGTTTTTAATTGTAGTAGAGCTCAACTCACCAACAGTGATTACATCTGGATAGTTTCCAAATGTTGCTGCATTCATCTTCTGAATATAATCTTTCACAATTGGCGTGTCTGTATATAAGTATTTTCCCCCATTATCTGTCTCATCATCAACCAAAACTTTAGCTTTTCCAATAACATTAATCACATCAAATCTGAAACCACGTACTCCTTTCGCTAACCAAAAGTTTAAAATATTGTAGAGTTCATGACGCACCGATGGATTATGCCAATTCAAGTCAGCTTGTGTTGGATCATACAAATGAAGATAGGCTAGGTTAGTGTCTCCAAACTTTGACCATGCCGAACCGCCAAATTTTGATACCCAATTTGTTGGTTCTCGACCATCTTCAAGATAGGGCCTTAAGTAATAGTAATCCTGATACTTCGAGTCTCCTTCTAACGCTTTTTGAAACCAAGCATGCGCTGTTGAAGTATGATTAAATACCATATCCAGCATAATACCCATATGATACTTTTTTGCTTCAGCGACCAATTCTTCAAAATCCGACATTGTCCCAAATAATGGATCAATTGCAGTGTAATCACTTATATCGTAACCATTGTCATTTTGAGGGGATGGAAAGATCGGATTCAGCCAAATCATCGTAACTCCTAACCCTGCTAAATAAGGTAATCTTTCGATAATACCGGGTAAATCACCAACACCATCCCCATTACTATCTTGAAACGATTTGGGATAAACCTGATAAACAACGTGTTTGCCTAATTTTGTCATAGTATTGTAAACCCCTCACTTTGAAGTTGCATCTTTAAAGACATTCTTTTTTTCAACTTGTTTTACGCCTTTTGCTACATCACTGTCCTTAAACCCCCATAGATAAACCGCTATAAATGAAACCGCAATTGTAGCCGCCGAGGCAATCAAGAAAATTAGCAAGTTATTAGGATTATCTTTTGGCGAAGCGAAGGATGGAAAGCCTATTAATGAACCAGTAAAACCATACATATGAAGATTGAATAGTCCAGCAATTAAGCCACCTGTGGCACCACCTAAGTTAGCCATCCAGAAAACTCGTCCGTACTTCAGGTTAATACCATACATCGCAGGCTCAGTAATTCCAGCAAAAGCTGACAACGCACCAGCACCAGCTAATCCCTTCAAATTAGCAATTTTTGTTTTTGCAAAAACAGCTAATGCACCAGCACCTTGTGCAATCATCGTAAAGTTAACCAAAGCATTGAGCTGTGACTGGCCTGTCTGCGCGATTTCATTGGCGATAAGAGGAACAACCATCCAATGCAATCCAAAGATAACCAAAACTTGATACAAACCACCAATAATCAAACCAGATAGTGCATAATTAAAGTTTAACAGAGCATTAATGGCAACAGATATACCAGATGAAATCATTGTAATCGCAGGTCCCATAATAACCAACACAACCGAGCCAACGATAAAAATAGTGATTAGTGGTTGAAAGATCGATCGAATAGAAACTGGCAAATGATCTTTTAGCCAATTTCCAATAGGACGTGCTAACCATGCTGCAAAAATAATTGGGAAAATTGAATAAGCATAGTTAGGAATTGTAATTGGTAAACCAAAGAAATGGGCATTGATTGGCATACCTAACAAAACGCCTGATGCCTTTACAGCGGATAGACCAATCATTTCTGGTTTAACTAGTAAGGCACCAATTGCTGCTACTACCAATGGATCAGATTTTAGTTGTTGCGCAGCGGTAAAACCAACCAGTACTGGCAAAAAGTAAAATGGTGCCATAGCCATTGACTGGATAATCGTAAATGTATCTGATTTTGTACTAATTAAGCCCAATAAGTTTGGATCTGAAAGTAACGTCAAAAATCCATTCAACATACCACCGGCTGCTAATAATCCAATCACTGGAATCATTGAACCAGTGATTGTACCAATCAACGTTTGAAAGGCATTTTTAAACCAATCAAGCGCATTTTTAGGTCTTTGTTCTTTGGCCTTTGTCGCCTCTACTGCAGCATTAGTTGCTTCGTTATCAACCACACTTGAACCTAATCGATCCACAACTTTATCGTATACATCAGCTACAGCAGGCCCAATCACTACTTGATATTGTCCTAAAGCACTATTATAAACAGCACCAGCTACACCAGGTACCTTAGACATTTCGTCTGTGTGTGCTTTAGTTTCATCATGTAAATAGAAGCGTAATCGTGTAATACAATGTATCACCTTTTCGACGTTGTCCTTGCCACCAATATTTTTGATGATAGCTTGAGCCATGTCGTCATAATTTTCTTTAACCATAATTAATTTCTCCTCGCTGTAGCATTACCTAGTTGCTGACCTGCTACTGCTGGTCCATAATGTACCGTTATCGATTCAAGTTTGTCTGCTGTATTAGTAATTAATACCATGGTGGTTTTTGCAAGCTTTGCATCCTCAACTTGTGACCAATCTACAATAACCAGTTCATCTCCAGCTTCTACAATGTCGCCAACTTTAACTTTTGTTCTAAATGGTTCTCCACTCAAAGAAACAGTATCAATACCTATATGCAAGAGTAATTCTAAACCGTCAAAACGCTTTAACCCAACTGCATGTCCTTGAATCATGGTAATTTCTCCTGATACTGGTGCGACAATTTGTGAGGCTTTGGGCTCAACTGCATAGCCATCACCCATCATTTTTTGGGCAAAAACTGGATCAGATACCTTGTCCAAAGGTATAACTTCTCCGGTTACCGGTGAATAGACGTTTACATCTTCGCTTATTTTTTTTCCAAATCCAAACATAGCATTCTCCTTTAAGCTTCCAACTTGTACGTACTAGTTACTAAGTCAAGAATAACATATATCAACCATTATGTAAACGGTTACATAAAAAAACATTAGTATCTTAATTTACACAAAAATTATTCAAATTTCTTTCTAGTTTATTATTTTTATCTCAATACAATAAAAGAACTTGCCTAAAGGCAAATTCTTTAAATAACACTTATAATAAATGTGCTTCCTGCAATAACTCTTCCATCCAAGTTCCTTTAATTTTTTTTAGACCAACTTTTTGAATCAATTTTGGAATTGGTAAATCCATCTCGTCCAACGATTTTTTGTCGTTCATGTAATACATAGCTCGCAATAATTCTCGAATATCGTAGATTGAATTAAAGACCTCTGGCACACCACGTTCCACATCTAGCAAGCTATAAACCGCTTCCATTGCCGTTCGAACTGAATATTCTGTCGTAAAAACCGTATCTCGTGAAGGGGATTCTGCAAAATTACCAATAAATGCCAAGTTAATGGATCCATGCGGAATCACTTGTGGACGATCACCCATCACACGAGGCATGAAGTAACTAGTAATAAATGGCATATACACCGGTATCGTATTAATGGACTCCTGCTGTGCCAGCTGATTGATTTTACTCTCAGGCACGCCTAGATGATATAAGAATTCTTGCGTAATTTCTTGACCTGAACAGTCTACGATGTTTTTCTTGATGTAGTTACCTTTAACATCAGAATACAAACCGTAAATCCAAACAGTTGTTTCATTAGGTTGTTGTTGTTTAAAATGAGGTTGGCGATGAACAGCAAAACTCATCATCCAGTTAGAATCAGTAATGGTAATAATACCACCGGTATTAATTTTACCATCATGAAGATCTCGCTTAGTCAAGCGTTCAATATAAGGATCAATTTCTACATTCTTAATCGTCGCAGTGGCCGAAATAAACCAGCTTTTTGCTGGCAAATTTCGATAAAAAACACTTGGATGACCAAATTCATCTGATTGTGCAGCAAGATTTTCCCACAAATGCCACGAACCACCTGGTTCATCTGTAATTGGAGCCGCTTCAAAATGACTACCATAAGTTGTACTTTCAGTAATTGAACCGTTAGTCACAAAAACCAAATCATTAACAGTTAACTCTCGTGTTTCTTGTTGTCCATCTACCGTTAACTCTAACGTTTTGGCAACTTTTTTATTACTCTCAAAATCCACAACAATATTATTAACTGTGGTACCAAACTGTACATCAACCCCATGGTCTGCCAAGTAGCTAGTTAGCGGTAAAACCATGGAATCATATTGATTATATCTGTTAAATTTTAAAGCTGAAAAGTCTGGTAATCCATCAATATGATGAATAAAACGCATAGCATAACGTCTCATTTCAGCTAACGAATGCCACTTTTCAAAAGCAAACATTGTTGCCCAATAAATCCAAAAATTACTTTTAAAAAAGTCATCTGAGAAATACTCTTCAATTGTCTGATTACCCAATTTAGATTCAGGCGTCATAATTAATTTGATAATTTCTTGGGAAGCCTCTCCCAACGTGTACTCTCCATCGTCGGGTACTCGGTTACCACGATCATAGATCAACCGGCAATTGGAAGAATTAGGATCATCTTTATCAAGCCAATAAAATTCATCAAGATAAGAAGCGCCTGGAATTTCTAAAGATGGGATGGAACGATACAAATCCCACAAGCACTCAAAATGATTCTCCATTTCACGACCGCCACGAGTCACAAAGCCAATATTAGGCCTCTCAATGCCATCAAGAGACCCACCAGCAAGTGGTAGTTCTTCCAAAATGTGAATCGATTCTCCCTTCATATGACCATCACGAATGAGAAAAACGGCAGCAGATAAACCAGCTAATCCTGAGCCTACAATATAAGCAGACTTTTGATCAACATTTTTAGGCTTACGTGGTGTTGCAAACGCTTCATAATTACCATTACTATAATACATTTTGAACCCCTTTCTGTTAGAAAACGCTTTCAATACACCATCATTTTAACGCAAACAATAGCGATTTAGCAATGAAAACGAGTTGCCATCAACATCATTAATAAAAAGAGCAAGCGATGTTATCACTTGCTCTTTTAATCATTTTTTATTGTTTTTGACTAACTTTAAAACAGCCTGATTGAGTTGATTTTGCTCTGTTTCGATCAAATTAACGCGACTGGCAATCACTTTAATATCCATCTCAATCTCACGTGTTAATCCAGGAGTATTTAATTTAGGTTCAAAGAATGCCTTGAATTCAGCCAATCTTTCTGGGGTATGGAAAACAAGGGCAATCACTGTGATATACATTGTAAACTCCATATCACCTCCAATAGTCTTGTCCAACCATGTCCACTCCTTACGGAACCAATCCCAAACCAACTGTTGTGCATCATTGTTTTTTAATAAGCTATGAACCCATCCACGCAGATCCTGTGGTTTGATTGTATCTGCATCCTTTAATTTAGCAACTAATTTTGTAATTAACGTACTATCTTTTACGTTAGCTAAGGCATTACGTAAATCAGTTTTGTAGCTAGCATCTGAAGACTCACGATAATTTTTTAATAATCTTTCAAAAATTACTGAATTTCCAAAATATTCAACTTCATTGGATAAAACAAACTGACGAATGTCGGCAGTTATACCTTGTAAATTAAGTATGTTTTCTTCAAAAATTCTGTGAGCAGAGGCAACAACTTGGGAATTTTGAGCGTACAAAGCAGCCGATAAAACATATGGCCTGATAAGTTGATCATCGTTAGATTCATTAGATTGACCATACCAACCTAAACTTTGAACCTGTTTTTGACTAATCAAATCGTAAAACGATTTTAATGCACTTTCTTCATTAGAATTTGGCTGAACAAATTTTTTCAAATCTTGCAAAATATCATATAAAACAGTATTTACAAGAATTGAAGGGCTGTCCATAAATTTCCCAAGTAAAGGTACAATGTCCGCGTATGAAACTTTATTAGCCTCAGCTAATAAATGTAAATCTTGCAATATTTGTCGCTGTGAAATAAAATCTAAAGCTTCCACTTGTGACAGAATATCAGCTAATAACTGCTTATCGTACTGAACGATAAAATGTGAATTATTACCAACATTAAGTTGAAATGGCTCACCAGCATTTTCTCGTAATTGCGCATAATTTTCCAAAACTAGCTTCTCATCAGCTAATAACTTTGGTACTTCATCATAATTAGTATGTAAAGGAATTTGCCATTGACGCTTATTTTTCTGATGCTCACCAATAAAAAATTGACTTTGTGAAAGTACTAATTGGCCATCTTCCACTGAAGCCTTAACAACTGGGTAACCTGGTTGCTCCAACCAAGAGTCCATAATTTCTATGACATCTTGCCCGGATGCTTCGCCTAAAGCATGCCAAAGGTCCGCTCCAGTAGCATTTCCATAACGATGTTGTGCAAAATAATTTTTAAGCCCTCGACGTAGCGCATCATCACCAATGAGTGCACGTACCATGACTAATAAACGTGCCCCTTTAGCATAAACAATTGCTGGATCAAATAAAGCATCAACTTCAGCTGGATGTTCAACTTGGACATGAACTGATTGAACACCATCCGTACTATCTCTTTTTAGTGCCGAAACAATATCGTTCGACTGAAAACTTTCCCAAATATGCCAATCAGGTTCAAGTGCATCTACTGCAACATATTCCATCATATTGGCAAAACTTTCATTCAGCCATAAGTCATCCCACCACTTCATTGTTACCAAATCACCAAACCACTGATGAGCCAATTCATGTGCTATCACTGTAGCAACAACCTGTTTGGTTTCGAGTGCCGAGTTCTCTGGATCAAGTAATACATAAGCCTCGCGATAGGTAACTAATCCCCAGTTTTCCATCGCACCAGCAGAAAAATCTGGCAATGCTAATTGCCAAGAGTGTGGCAAAGGATAAGGTGTTTGATAAAATTCTTCGAAGAATTCAATTGCTCTTTTGGCAATATCCAAAGCAAAATCTAATTCATTCTGTGCGTGCGCTTTGGTAGCAAAAATACCAATTTTTACACCACTATGAGTAACTGTTTGTTTACTTTGCAAATCACCAAAAGCAAAAGCTACTAAATACGTCGACATGCGTACTGTTGTATCAAAGTAATGCACGCCTTCTTCTACGCGTAATTCGGGCATATTAGCTAAAATCGTTTCATGGGGATGTTCATCAAACTTAATGGATAAATCAAAAATTGCCTTTGCCTCTGGTTCATCTACACATGGAAAGGCTTGCCGTGCAAAGTTAGTCTCAAATTGTGTCCCAATAATTTGTTTTTTTTGGCCATCTAATTCATAGTAAGAAGGATAAATTCCCATCATAGTATCTGTTAGTACAGCTGAATATCGGACAGTAACAGCTATCTGTCCACTATGTTCTACAGAGAATTTGACTAAATTTAATTCATCATCAATTTCAAAAGGTATCTTTTTTTCATCAATCGCTACGAATTCAATGTTCAAATTTTTTTGATGTAAGGCAATATTTTTTACAGCAGCATATCCTCTTACAGTCGTTTGACCGCTAAAATACTTTTTTTCACGATTAATGTCTAAATAAATATTGTAATGTTCAGGTTGAAAGTTATTATAAAGTCGTGCAAATTTAGTCATGGTTTCTCCTGTTATCTTTAGAATAGCTATATTATACACCTTGCTAAAAAAGAACGACTATAGAAGCGTCGTTCTTAAAACTTTACTTTAGCTGATTCACAGCTGATTCTGGTTTCTCCCCAGATAAAACGCGCACAATATCACTAGTTGCATCAATAGCCATTCGTGCTTTTGTTTCAATTGTGTTTGAAGCAATATGTGGCGTCAATAAAACATTATCTAAATCAACTAAAGGATTAGTAACAGGCAATGGTTCTTCTTCAAAAACATCTAAGGCTGCACCCGCAATATCACCATTTTTCAGTGCTGTGACTAATTCAGATTCAACTAGAATAGATCCACGAGCCATATTAATCAAAAATGCATCGTTTTTCATCAGCTTAAATTCTTCTGCACCAATGGAATGCTGTGTTTCTGGCAAAGCAGGTAAATGAACCATCACATAATCAGCTGTTTTAAAAATAGTTTCACGATCAACAATTTCAACATCTGGTGTCGACTTGGCAAAAGGATCGAACGCAATAACTTTAACATCAAAACCGCTTAATTTCTTAGCAACTTGTTGCCCGATACGACCAAATCCCAATATTCCAACTGTTTTACCCTCGATATCTCGACCAGGATGTGCTTTTCGATACTGCCAATTATCGTCATGAATTGCCTTAGCATTTTGATACAAATTTTTACTGATAGCTAATAATTCAGAGACTGCTGTTTCAGCTACGGATCCTGACAAAGCTTTAGGCGTATTTACGACATAAATTCCTCTTTGCGTAGCAGCATCTACGTCAACTGAATCGTAACCCACACCATTTCGTGCTATCACTTTCAAATTTGGCATAGCATCCATAATTTCTGCATCAAACTTTTGAGTACCAATCAAAACAGCGCTGGCCTGTGCGCCTTCTGACTTCATTTTTTCAGGATCACGCCCTGTTCCAACAACAACTTGAAGCCCTGCTTTTTCGAGAATTTTTTTCCCCTCTGCAGGAATATCATCTGGTAAAAATACTTGCTTTGTCATTTTATGCCTCTTTCTTATTTGTTTCCAAAAATTCTTTCAATTCTGATTGAGTTGGATAACCATCATTATCTCCAGGTGTTTGCACTTGCAGTGCGCCAACAGCATTTGCTCGCTGAACAGCTTCTGGCATCGTTAACCCTTCGATTAATCCAGTAATCAAACCCAGTGCAAAGCCATCGCCTGCACCAACTGTATCGACAACATGTTCCACTTTAAAGCCTTTAACAAGGTAACTCTCACCACTTTTGTTTTTTACATATGCACCGGCGGAACCCACTTTTACTACGACCGTTTGTGTACGCTCACTATTCTTGAGATAAAAATCAGCAATCTTTTCAGGATCTCTTGATCCCATTAAAATTTCACCCTCATCAATACCAGGCAAAACAATTTCGCCATACTTCGCTAAATCATTAATTGTTTCAATCATGACTTCTCTTGATTCCCATAAAGCAGGACGTAAATTAGGATCAAAAGTTGTACGAATACCTCGATCAATTAATTTTTTCGCAAAATAACGAAACGCAGCACGAGATTGCAGAGAAATTGCTGGAAAAATTCCTGACAAATGCGCAATCTTTACATCAGTAAAATCAACGTGATCAATCAGTGACTTATCAAAATGCGCTGCAGCAGAGTTTCTTCGAAAATTAAAAGTTGAAGGATCACCCTGATTTACTAGTTCTTTTAATTGGAAAGCAGTCCAGTTATTTTCATCAGTCGAAATATAATGATTTCCAACATTGTATCTTGCAATTTCTTTAATCGCAAATTTTCCTAATGGATCTGCCCCAACTTGAGAAATATATTCCGTACTGTGACCCAATCGAGTCGCACCAATCAGAACATTTAACTCAGCACCACCCAAAAACTTAAAATAGTTAATGCTATCAACTAAACCTTGATTTAGATCAGTTGAAGCAAAAGTGACTACCGGCTCACCCAATGTTAAAATTTCGCTCATGTTTTTCTCCTAAGTACTTTTTAATGACCAAAAAAGCCATATACTAATAATTCATTGATAATTGAAATAATCCACATGATTGGAATACCCATTTTGAGATATTCCTTGGTTTCCAATTTTGAATAAGTTAACGCCCATGTGTTCCAAGATTGTGTTAAGTCAATTGAAACTGCCATAATACTTGCTGTATACAGTAGTGGTAGCAAAAAGATGGGTGAAAATGTTCCAGTTGCAGCTAACACAGCAGCGGTAGCAGCGCCAGCACCCCATACATGCAATGGTCCACGGAACAATGCTAATGGTGCAAGGATACCAATCGCAATGGCCAAAACAAGTGGATTACTTGGCAAAATAACTTCTATCATACTTTTGAAGTGTGGCACATTCATGGTGGCAGCGCCGGCAAACATCACTAAAGCCATCAAGAAAATAATTAACCCTGAAATATCATTAATAGCTTGCGACACAGTCTTATTAATAAAATCTACCAAACCTTTATAAGATTTCATTTGACCAGTTAATAATAGCGCCAAAATAGTCGCTAATAATAAAGCCGGGATTGCATCCCAATGAAAGAACATATTCAACGCAACTGGTAACACTGGGATAATAAATGTAATCGGATGTGTCTTTTTGAATGTTGCTTGTTGTGTATCACTGATGGTCTCGATTTTACCGTTTTTGATGCTTTTTCTGTTCAAAAGAATAAAGATAATGACCCCTAACAATTGCACACTCATAGCTGACAAGCCAAAAATTAAGTATTTTCCAGAAAAACTAACGGAGGGAAAGAAAGCTTTAATTTGGTTAAACAATACAACATTAATATACATTGGCGCACCAATAGCCATTGTAAAGGCTGGAATGGCAACCTTTTTAGGAACACCAATGGATAATAGAATCGGAATTAAAATCACACCAATGGCAATAACTGAACCAACACCATATGCAGAAGAAAAAATTAATGCTGTCACTAGCACAACTAAAACAGCCGCAAAAATAGGCGCTTTACGTCCGACTTTTTCAGTTTGTGCCGAAATAGAGCCAGCAATACCAGAATCAACAAGTACTCGGCCAAACCATGAGCCAAAGACAATATAAATAATCGTTGGACCATAATTTAAAGCTGGTTCTGCAATAACCTTTTGCACAACTTGATTAAATGGGACTAATCCAATAACTGACCATAGTAAGGCCATGATGAAAAATCCAATAACTAAGTTTCCGCCCTTGACAATATAATAAATAAAGCCAACAAATGTTAATAAGAGCAGAATACTAATAATAATATTAGTCATAATGTCGTAGACTCCTTTAAATAAAGTTGGCGAGTGCCTGAACGCCATCTTTTATTATTTGGTCATTAGCTGTTGGATATTCAACTGCAACTGGTACATCATTTGGCAAAATATTCAGAATTGCTTGCCAATCTATATCACCATCATTAAGTGGTACTGTCACAAGATTCTCTCCATAACCCTTATCGTCCTTGACATGAATATAGCGAACATAGCCTGTTAATTTTTTAGCCGCTATGTTTTCGTCTTCCTTAACATAACGCCAATTTCCCATATCATAGACATAGCCAATATCTAATGCAGCATCAGTTACTGCAGTCATAAACTTTTCTATTGCAGCAATTTTTCCCGAAATTTGTGTTTGATCATTTTCGATATTTGTTTGAATGCCACCTGATAACAATTCATTCAATTTTAAAGTATCTTCTGGTAGCAAAGTTTCAAAATCACCAATATTAAACTTAATTGCGTAAATTCCTAGTGCTTGTGCCTCATCATAATATTGTGCCAATTTAGGATTAATCCGATGATTTACAAAAACTTCATCCGGTACTGAATAAAATAATTGTATATTGTTTTCCATAGCATATTTGGCAATAGCTGGTGTTTCTTCAGCTATATCATCAAAGTATTCACGTCGTAACTCAGCTGATTTAATACCAAAGGAAACAATTTTTTTAAGCATTTCTAATTGAAGCATACCTTTTTCTCGGTCATTGGCGAATACTAAATTATTTAAAACAATTTGTTCTTTTTTCATTATCCTTCTCTCAATACTTGTTTAATTCAGTTACATGTTTCAACAACTCATCAAACCCTAAGTCCGATAAATTCGGTTGTGAACGATCAAAATTTTCACCTTCAATTTTGTTAAATTTTTCAACTAAAAAATAGGCTGATAAATAGGCTGCAAGTTGTTGCTTCGCCATACCTTCAAGATTTTTAGCATCAAAATCTATCTTAAAAGATTCAAGAAATTGTAATGCAAATTTTTCTGGATCAATACGTAGTTGCTCTTTTTCCATTTTTTATCCTTTATTTTTAATTACGTGTATCGTTTTCGGAAACCGGTTTACAAGATATATTGTAAACGCTTCCAAATATTTGTCAACCCCTTTTTCTTATTTATCGTATAATATTCACATGAGTAAAAAAGTAACTATCAACGTTATAGCTGAAACAGCAAGGGTTTCAAAGACAACTGTCTCCCGTTTTTTAAATGGGAAGTTTGATAATATGTCAGAAGAAACAAAAGAACGCATTGCCCAAACAATAGAAAATTTAGACTACCATCCTAGTCGCCAGGCCCAAGCATTAAAAGCTAAAAATTCTCTTTTAATTGGGGTTTCTGTCGCAGATATTTCTAATACGTATACCTCGCGTCTTTTAAAAGGTATCAGTGACTACTTTCAAAATACAATCTATCAAGTTTTAATTATGGATGGTGATAATTCTATTGCACGTGAATACAGTAATTTGGAAAAAATGGTTTCTGAAAAAATCGATGGTATTATCTTACAACCACTTGTCCATCAGCCTGAACACTACCAATTATTAATTGACGAAAAAATTCCTGTGGTGCAAGTAGATCGATACACAGAACCCTTTACATGGTCAGCTGTCGTATCAGATAATTTTCAAAAATCACTAGAAGTTGCGGAATTAATAATAGATAAAAAATATGAAGAAATTATTATATTAGCGAATCATATCAATGGCGTTTCCAGCCGTATGAATCGTTATAATGGTCTAAAGTCAGGCGTTGAAAATACCAATATTAGTATTAAGTTAATTGAAATCGATGACATTGAAAATTGGCAAAACTTGTTATTGTCAATGATTGACTCAAAGACAAAAAAAGCGCTGTATGCGCTAAATGGGCAAGTTTTATGGGAAATCATTAGGCTGTTAAAAAAGCACAATGTTTCTATTCCGGACGACGTTGGTGTCATAGGTTATGATGATGATATGTTTGCTGATATGATTTCGCCAGAAATCACTGCTGTATCTCAAAATCCACAAGAGATTGGTCGAATTGCCGCAGATAATTTAATGCAAATTATGGATAATCACACAACTGTACCTAAAACTACTCGGATACCATCAACCGTTCAAATCAGGGAATCACTCTAAGCATTAATTTATTTTTTAAGGAGGTCATATGACGTCACTATATACATTAGCTTTACTGTTAATTGGTGTTATCGGGACCAATCTAATCAAACAGTTTCTACCAAAAATTCCGGAAGCCTTTATTTTAATTATTGTTGGTATATTTTTATCAATAACACCAATATTTAGAAATTTTGAACTTGAACCTGAGTTTTTTATGCTGGTGATAATTGCTCCATTAATGTTCTTAGATGGGCAAAAACAATCATTTTCGAAAATAAAGAAACGTTTTTCAATCATATTTTTACTTTCAGTTGTTCTAGCTATTGCAACAGCTATTATTGTTGGCCTATTAGCTAATCGTGTCGAGGTTCAGTGGACCTTACCTCTAGCAGTTGCACTAGCTGCAATTGTAGTCCCAACAGACGCCGTAGCTGTAAAGTCGATGACAGCTTCTGTTGATATGCCAAATGGTGTCGGTGAAGCTCTTGAATTAGAATCACTATTTAATGATGCTACAGGATTAGTTCTATTAGATTTAGCATTGTCTGTACTTGAGCAGGGAAAATTTTCACTCATATTAGGTATTGAACATTTTTTATTTGTTGCAGTTGGCGGTGTAATCATTGGTATTATTACTGGTTTTATAATCGTTGGTATTCGCACAAATATTACTTTTAGAACTACAAGCCCTGAAACAACTATTATTCCTATTAGCCTCTTGACGCCTTTTATTGTCTATTTTTTTGCCGAATCATTCGGCACCTCGGGTATACTCGCTGTGGTTGCAACGGGTATTGTGCATAATTGGGAATCAAACAAACTTCGCCTCACATCAACACGTGTTCAACTCACTTCTAACACAATTTGGGAATCTATTTCTAATATTTTAAACAGCATTGTATTTATAATCCTAGGTATTTCTTTACCAATTGTTTGGCAAGAAATTAGTCATATGGGATTCATCGGATTTGCACAATTGATTGGTTTAAGTATTTTAATTTACGTTGCTATGTACGCTGTTCGATATTTCTGGGCCTTTCGTGAGGACAATCAGTCTGCCAATGCTTTCTTTGATAGCCACGATAATTTAAAACAACACAGATTTTTGTCTCACGTTTTTGCTATTAGTGGTGTCCACGGCACAATGACACTTGCTATGGCATTTTCACTACCTATAACAATTGCAAATCACGACTTCCCCTACCGTGCTGAACTTATTGTAGTTGCCACATTAATTATTTTGATTAGCATGTTGATGAGCGCTATTATTTTGCCTGTTATTTTACCGAAAAAAATTGAAAGTTATACAAAAAAAGATTTGGATACTATTCGCAATAAAATGGTCGATTATGCTTCACTAAAAGTTTCTGAAACTATTAATGATCATACTATACGCGAAACAATTACAATGCAACTTCAATCACAAAAAGGTTGGTTTGGTGATAATCGCTTAGATAAAGAAAACTCATCGCAACATTATAATGAATTACTAAGCAATACAAAAGATGTCATTATTAATTACATTCACAGCGATGTTGTTCAACAAAACTATAGTGCTGAAGTTATTGATACCTATGAAAAAATTATTAATCGACTCAAAATTAATAATATTTTCCAACGTAGCCCTTTACAGACCATTTTTCACTATATAAGGTCACAATATAAGCATGCCAAATGGCACATTCAGAATGGTCAAATAACTAAGAAACAACGTTTACAAGGAAGAAAAAAATGGGCTGAAGAACATCACGGAAAAATACAACAATGGCAAAATATTCACGATGGATTGTTACTACTAAATAATGAAGTAATTGATCAAGTGAACACCTATTTGGATGATCTTCTACGTGAAAGTTTGCAAAAAAACACAGCTGATCATCAGTATATAAGTTACGTGAGACAACGTTTTGATAGATATTTTAACTTAATCAAACGTGAATATAATAAAGAAACACCACAAATTGATAGTGACCTATATATTCAAGCATTTCAATATGAATATAATTATATCCAACAGGCTAGCACGGCAGGAGATATTCCAAATACACTTGCAGCAGTACTTTATAATGAAATAAACGAAGCTCAAACTTTAGAATTACAACAAATTAATCAAATTGAAGCAATAGATTCTTAAAAAAGGTAAACTCAATAATTGAGTCTACCTTTTTTTATTTTAACTTTTCATAAATCGGCAATAATTGCTTTAATGCATCAACTAACACATCAGTTAATTCAGAGCTACCAAAACGCTTATCACCACGTTTAATTTCTAGTCCAATTAATACTTCACTATGTTTTATCTTTTCATACCTTGCCACCGTTTCAGCATACTTTGATAAATCAATAGTGGTATTTACCATATGATCTTGACTTAAACAATATTCTTTAGGTAATTTATGTACTAATTCACTGACATCAAGCAATTTTGGCATAATTTCAGACGTGTGTACAGGCTTCATGTTTTCTTCAACAGCCAAATAAAGATAAACATTATCTTGCCAGATTCCTAGCTCAAAATGTGGCAACATTTTATACCCTCGTTTGTTTGGCGCAAAAGCTACCCATGTGTTATCCGGTGCATTGGTTGTTCTACGAAGATGTTTAGCAATATGTGCATACCAGTCTTGACCATTAGTATGCAATATTGGTATGGCAATTTCTGCAAACTTTTCAAATTTTGGATCTATGATGCTTTTTATCTTATCCATTCGTCCTTCTAACGTCTTATCTTCAAAGACTTCAAAATCACTGTCCTGAAACATCTTTTTTCCTCCAATTAATCACAGATAACCATTTTATAACCACATAACCAATAACGAGAATTGTGGCAATTAAGTTCAACCAAATTAGCATCGCAATCATCGAACTAACAGATTGGTAGAAGTCATACTTGCCTAAAGCAAACTGTGCATAAAATGTAAATCCTTTATTTAAAAGATTTAACATAACTAATTCCAGAAAACTGCCGACAACAACAAAACGCAAAGGTGCCCGTGCACCTTTTGCAGGTAAAAAGAAATTCATCATCGCCAAGGCCAACCACATACCTAACCAAATAAACCAACGTGTTTGATGTTGTAAAAAGCCAGTCCAATTTGAATAAGGTAAATGCTGCATCACAATTGTCAAAATATTTCCACCAATCATCAACAATGCAAATATGGTAATGATAAATAATAACCAAATAAAAGAAAAAGCTCGTGTAAATACACTATTGATATGCTCTTTAACGTCTGCAATCGCATTAAATGATTGACGAAAAACAGCGATTACTCGAGAAACAGACCAAAGTGTGAATAAAACAGTAAAAGACAGCAAGGAAGTACTTTTTGAGGACAAAACTGACTTCATGATGGGCACAACAATATTCTCAATATTATTTGGTAAGGTATTACGCATCATTGTCAGTAAATCATCCGTACTAATACTAGTAAAAGAAACAATTAAAGCCGCACCCATTAAAATAGGAAAAACCGTCAACAATGCATAATAAGCAAATGTTGGCCCCACATAGCCAATTTGTGATCGCGTAAAAAAAGTCATTAAAGTTGACATTTTTAACCGTGCATCTAAAGTTCGCCATTTGTTTATTATCTTCTTGTTCATAACATTATTATCTCAAACATAATATGTATTCAGCAACATTAATGACTTATATGGTAAATAAAAACTAAAAAGCTTTTCCAATGCCATAGTGGATAGCGATTGTTATTAGTCCTATAATGATATTACGAATAACGGCACGTTTGACTAATCCATTAGATAGTTTTGCACTAAGTAATCCTGTCAATGCTACTGCCACAACTGTTGCCCCTATTGTAGCAATAAATTGGTATTTCCCTGACACAATTAATAGCGTTAACAATGGAAAAGCACCACCTAATGCTGCACTAAATAATGATGACCATGCTGCCGACCAAGGACTCATGTAATGGCCCAAAGTAATATCGTATTTTATACTCAAAACCGTTTCTAGCGGTTTTTTAATTAATAGCTCATCAGCAATCTCATTGGCAGTTTGCTCAGAAACACCACGATCCATATAAAAGCTTTTTACACAATGATGCTGCCCCGCCATGTCAGTCTTCAATAAATGTTTTTCTGTCTCAACAGCAACTTTTTCACTATCAGATTGTGAACTAACTGAAGCATATTCACCTGAAGCCATTGACAAAGAACAGGCTACCAGGTCAGCTAATCCTGCAATAAAAATAGCAAATTGGTTAGTCGTTGCTGCTGCTACTGAGAATAAAACCCCAACAACTGTCAATATACCATCATTAGATCCTAACACACCTGCACGAATGGCATTTAGCCGTTCATCCATTGTTTCATGCTTTTTCACCTTTTCCATCACTCAATCCCCCTCAAAAGTTATCTAAATAAACTACCAACTAAGTAAGTTACAATCATGGTAAATATTCCAGCAAGCACATTCCGAACAACTGAATTCTTCTTATCAGCACCATTAACGTGCGCAGCGGCATAACCAGTGATTCCTAATGCAATGATTACGGCAATGAATGTCGCAATCTCACGAGTTTCTTGTGGCGCCAATGAAATAGCAACCATCGGTAAGATAGACCCAATTGGAAAACTAATCAAAGATGCTATTGCAGCATGTCCTGCGCTTAATTCTTGATTTAAAGAAAATCCATAGCGTTCACGAACTGATGTAATCAATGGATTTTTAGACATCATTTCTTGCGTAGCTTTTTTAGCTAATACGGAAGAGATACCCGTTTGTTCATATTTTTGTTGCACATAATCAAACTCACCTTGATAATCACTTTTAATCGCTTGTGTTTGAATTTGGCGCACTTTCTCCTGTGCATCATGCTGAGAATTAACTGAGACAAACTCACCCATAGCCATAGATACTGTTCCCGCTAACATTCCTGAAAATCCTGCTAACAAAATGGTTCCTGTATTACTCGTCGCACCAGCTACCCCCAAAATAATACCCGATACTGATAAAATCCCATCATTTGCACCCATTACAGCAGCACGAATAATGTTATTTCGTTGCATAAAACTTGCTTTTTCAGACATAATTACCCCCTTATTAGAACTATTCTAATATATATTCTAACGCAATCACCTAAATAAATCAAGTTATTTGGAACAGTTCTACATATCATGTTATAATTATACGTACATATGGAGGATTCTTATGACTGATCAAAAATTGCGTACAATATTGCAAGAACACGGTTTAAAAGCCACATATCAAAGAATGGCTGTTTTAGAATATCTCGTTACACACAAAACACATCCTACAGCTGAAATGATTCACGAAGATTTAAGTAATATTAGTTTGGCGACAGTTTATAATACACTGGATAAGCTAATTGAAACAGGATTAATCATTGCTATTGATATTCATGATGATGGTAAACGTCATTTTGATTATTATGGCGAACCTCATTATCATGTTATCAACCAACAAACAAGTGAAATTATCGATGCAGATAATTTTGATATGGCGCCACTTTTTGAAGCCGCTCGCAAGGCTAGTGGCTTGACCATTACTGGTTATCATATCGAAGTTTATGGTGTAAAATCTGAAAATCCATAGCACTGTACGAAAAAAATAAAAACGATTGCTCTATCATGAGTAATCGTTTTTATTTATCATAAATATCTAAGAATCTTTTTATCTTATCTCGGTATGCGCTTGGATAATCATGAAAACTTTGCACATGCTTTGATCCTTTAGTGATCCACAACTGTTTTGGCCCCTTAGAGGCTTTGTATAGAGGATAAACCATCCTTGTAGGCACAAAAGTATCACCACCGCCTTGAATAAATAATGCTGGCCTTGTATTTTTAGCGACTTGCTTTAACGGGCTCGCTTCCTCGTACGCGTAACCAGCACGAACTTTTGAAATACCAGATACAATATTAACAAGAGGAAACCAAGGTAAGCCGTACATATCACCAGCTTCATGCTTTATTTCATCTATAACACTTGTATAAGAGGAATCAGAAATAATAGCCTTAACTTGCCGAGGTAAATCCTCTTCCCCAGAGGTAGAAAGAACTGTTGCAGCACCCATACTCATACCATACATGACAATATCTGACTGTTGCCCATTTTTACTCAAAATTTGATTTAACCAACCAATATAATCTCTTCGATCTAACCAGCCATAACCAATTAAATTTCCTTGGGAATCACCATGGGCCCGATTATCTGGAATTAAAACATTATAGCCTAGTTCGTGGAACAATTCACCATATATAGCCATTGTGGTTTTATTATTGTGCCATCCGTGTGCTAAAATAGCTGTTTTATTGGTGGATATATCAGCTGGTACATACCAAGCTGTTAGTTTTAAATGGTCACTAGTTGTCTGCGTCCAATTTTGCTTATCACGCTTTAAAAAATCATGTTCATAATGATAAAGTGAATTACTTTTGGCCCGTAATTTATCAGGATGGTTAGCAGCAGAATCCCTTACTTCAGCAACGTGAAAAAAATACATTCCAGCTACGAATAATAGTATTAAAACTACCACCAAAATGCTAATAATCCATCTGTATAATCTCTTCATAAACGCTATTTTCCTCATAATCAGTCTTTAAAATTGTATGATAAATTAGTCTATAGAGCAACAGTAATCGCATCACATCTATATAATTATTCAAAAACGTTACCAATTATTTCGCTAAAGATATAAAGAAATTAATTATACTAAGATTTGAATAAGAATGGTATCATAAATTATAAAGAAAGCGAGGTATTTTAACGTGACATACTCACAAACATGGAATCTAGAAAGTATCTATCCTGGTGGCATAACTTCTCCACAGTTAAAAGAAAAGTACAAATTAATTGAAAACCAAATTCAAACTTTTACAAATGAGATAGCTGATTATAACTTGAAAGAGGACACAGATTTTGTAGCACTATCCCATCTTGCTGATTTAGCACAAACTATCGGTGCTGGTATTGGTACTGTAAGTATTTTTATTAATGGCTGGTCATCAGTTGATTACGGCAATAGTATTTACGGTCCTCATTTTAATAAATTAGGAAATCTCTGGGTTGCTTTTTCCTCTCCGTTAAATACTTTTCAAAAATTATTATCACAGTATGATGATGATACATTTTCACAAGCTATTAATACAGAACAACTTGAACCAATTGCATTTTATTTAACCGAATTACGAACAAATGCTAAGCGCTTATTAGACGATAAAACAGAAACTTTAATCAACAAGTTTGATCTCGATGGTCAGCAAGCTTGGTCACAACATTACGATACCATTTCTTCATCACTGTCAATGACTTATACAGATGAAAATGGTAAAAAATGTCAAATATCAGCTGGTCAAGCTTTAAATATGCTGGACGGAGAACCTGATAACAATGTTCGTGCCAATATCATGATAAATTATGAAAAAATGTGGAAAAACGCTGAAAATTTGACTAGTGATACTTTAAATCATTTAGCTGGGTTCCGTTTGACAAATCAAGAGGCTCACGGTCGTCAGTCTCACTTAGAACAACCATTAGAATTAAATCGTATGTCTCGTGAAACCTTAGACGCCATGTGGCAAGTTGTTGATGCTAATAAAAGTATGTTCAAGCCTTATTTTGAACGTAAAAAAGAGTTACTAGGCTTAAAATCAATTGGTTGGCAAGATCAGGTTGCCCCACTAACCAATATCGGCGACTACCAACCAACGAATGTTTCTTATGACGAAGCGGCCAAATTTATTATGGAACAATTTAATAAATTTTCACCAAAAATGGCTTCATTTGCAAAAATGGCTTTTGAAAATAACTGGATTGAATCAGAAAACCGCCCTGGTAAACAACCAGGTGGCTACATGGAATCTGTGCCTGATTTACATGAATCACGAATCTTCCTAACTTATACTGGATCAGTCAATGATGCTGCAACCATAGCCCATGAACTTGGTCATGCCTTCCATTCTGCTCAATTAACAGATTTACCTTTCTGGCGCGATGCTTATGCTATGAATGTTGCCGAAACAGCTTCAACATTTGCTGAACTTATTGTAAATGATGCGAATGTTCGTGAAGCCAAAACTGATGCCGAAAAAGTCGTTTTACTAGATGCAAAAATGACAAATCCGATTGCCATGTTTTTAAATATTCACGCACGTTTCTTGTTTGAAGATGCATTTTATACAGAACGTAAAGCAGGTATCGTCACGCCACAACGATTGAATAGCATAATGGATAACGCACAAAAAGAAGCTTTTGATGGCATACTAGATACTCGCCATCCTCACTTCTGGTCATCAAAATTACATTTCTTTATTGATTCTGTACCATTCTATAATTTTCCTTATACCTTCGGTTATTTATTTTCTGCAAGTATTTATGCACGCGCTCAACAAGATAATGATAATTTTGAGGACAAGTATATTGCTCTTCTAAGAGATACAGCAAATATGACTTCAGAAGACTTAGCCCAAAAGCACTTGAACGTTGATTTAACAAAGCCTAATTTTTGGCAAGCTGGTGCTGACTTAGTTAAGAAAGATATTGACGAATTCCTAGCTCTATCTGAACAATTTGTAAAATAAAGATATACAAAAAATATCCAAGTAAGCTTTTGTTTACTTGGATATTTTATTTTTCATTATTCTTTTGATGATTATTTAATTCATTTATTTGGCGTTGTAGTTCTCCTAACATTTTTGTTTGCATTTTCTGAACTTCAAACAAATCAGGATTATCTTTTTGAATAATACGATCAATTTTAGCGTGCAATACACGCATTTCTTCTTCTGTTTTCAAATTAACGTGAAAATCGTTATCTGCATGTAATCGATCATAATCCGATGAACGATTTTGACTCATTAAAATTAATGGTGCCTGTAATGCTGCAACCATACTTAGAAATAAGTTTAATAAGATAAACGGATACGGATCAAAATGTACATTGAATAAATGAATCGTATTAGTCGTAATCCACAGAATCATTGCACAAATAGAGACAATGATGAATCCCCAGCTTCCGCCAAAATGAGCTACATTATCCGCAATTTTTTGACCAAAAGTGTAGGACTCTTTTTGATGCTTATTGACGTTCACGACTTTAAAGTTCTTATCCGTTAATATATGAGTCAATTTATTGTTCACATGTTTGCTTGCTGTACGTTTTTCTAACAGCATTTTGTCAATTTTTTCTAGTCGATATTTTAATAAATGATCAAGACAAATAAAACTGTCTGCCGAACTATTTGGAAATTCATGACGAATCTTATTTTGGAGCTCAATATCTAATTCTTGCAATAAAACACCATCAATAATTTCTCTCTCTTCACCATCCACAAGGCAAATTAAATTTTTTCTGATTTCAACCATAAGTCACTTCTTTCAAGATAATCATGAAAAAACGATTAGTTCTCGTTACTTCATCGAGGGCTAACCGTTTAATTAATTATTTATTTTTAAACAAACCCACCAAAAGCATTATTTAAGTCAATTGGCTCTTTTTTAGTTACAATGAGCTGTTTATTCACAAAAGTTTCAATACCAAAACGGCCTAACTCACGACCATAACCTGAATTCTTAACACCACCGAATGGTAGCTCAGGCAGCGTACCACCAAAGCTATTGACAAATACTGCACCTGTTTCGATTTTAGATGCTACTTCTGTAGCATGATCTGCTGACCCACCGAATACAACTCCAGACAAACCATAGTGAGAATCATTTGCCAACGTAATAGCCTCTTCTTCGTCTTTGACCTTATAAATCTGACCAACTGGTCCAAAGAATTCTTGATAATAAGCTGGATTATCTTTCGTAATATTAGTTAGAATAACAGGCTCAAACAAAGCAGCTGGTTGGTTTTGAGTTACACTTCCAAATGCAAGCGTGGCACCAGCATCGACGGCTTCTTTCACTTGTTTTGTCAAATTTTTCTTAGCCTTAGTTGTACTTAACGGAGCCAATGTCGTGTCATCGAGCATTGGATCACCTAACTTTGCTGTAGAAAATGCATCTTTTAACATTTTGAGTACGGCATCATAATTTTTTTCAGTCACGATGAAACGTTTAGATGATGTACATACCTGCCCAGCATTGTATAAACGTGCACCACCAATAATTTTTTCAATTTCAGATAAATCAGCGTCATCTAAAATAATAAATGGATCACTACCACCGAGTTCGAGTGAACTCTGTTTCATATTCTTACCAGCTTCGGCAGCAATTAGCTGTCCAGCACGCTCTGATCCAGTTAACGCCACACCCTGTACGCGATCGTCAGCAATAATTTTATTAACTTGGTCGTAGTCGATAAATAAATTAGCAAACGTACCTGTCGGCACACCAGCTTTTTGTACAATTTTTTCAAATTCTGAAGCAGCCATTGGCGTATTACTTGCATGCTTCAACAGCATTGGGTTACCCGCCATATAGTTCGGTGCAAACACACGGATAATTTGATAATACGGGAAGTTCCATGGTTCAACCATCATCAAAACACCTGTGGGACGCGAAATAACCTGTGCGTCCCCCATTGATGATTTAATCGGCTCTGGCTTAAGAAAATCAGCGCCATGTTCAGCGTAATAACGAGCAATTGAAATACTCAAGGCTACTTCACCTTTTGCTTCAACTAACCGTTTTCCCATTTCAACGGTAAGAACTTTAGCTAAATGTTCAGCATCTTCCTCCATTAAGTCGGCAATTTTGTTGAGCATCTCTGCACGACTACTTACAGGATCGTTGCGCCATTTTTTGTATAATGCGTAACCTTCGGAGATAGCTTGTTCAACATAGTCATCATCATGATTCTCAAATGTTTGAATAACTTCGTCATTAAAGGGATTAATTGTTTGATAGCTCATTTTATTCGACCTTTCTTCAATTAAAAACTGCATTCTTGTTCTCAACACCCTAATTATAACACTATTATCATTTCACAAAGTATAATTAATTTGTGATTATAGCAACAATAAGGCTTGTGAAATTCACTTTTTATTTAAGAGTAATAGGTTCCAAAATTTAATTGTATCCCTCACATTTGAACTTTGACTAATCATCGAAATTACGGCGATACCGTTCACTTGAGTTGATATAATTGATGCTAAATTTTCTTCTGTAATTCCACCAATCGCCACACTTGGCCAATGGCTTTCTTGCACAATTGGTGCTAATCCAGTTAAGCCAATTGCTGGATTAGCATCTTCTTTACTTGTAGTGGAAAAAACTGGGCCAATACCAATATAGTCGATTCCTTGAATGTTTTTTATTTTTTTATATTCAGCCATTGATGATACAGATATGCCCACAAATAGAGGGCTTGCTGATTTAATATTTTCAACAATATTACCATCTTTTTGTCCAAAATGAACGCCATCGGCACCAATTTCATGAGCCAAAGATATATCGTCATCGATGACCAATGGTACATGATACTGGGCTGTTAATTGCCGTATTTTTTTAGCAACACGGACCTTTTCATGCCCTTTTAGTGCCCCATGGTCTTTTTCTCGATACTGAAAAAGTGTGATGCCACCTTGCAATGCCTCAGTTAAGACTTCGAAAAAATTCTCTTCATCATTGGTATTCTGTGTACCTAACACAAAATATTTTTCTAATGTCTTTGAACTAAACATTTGCTAATACCTCTGGATTGTTTACTTCAGTTACTTTTGCTTGATGGTTTAATGGTCCATGGCCATGGCCAACTTGAATACCATTTCTAATGGTTGCATCAACATATGCTTTAGCAGATATAATTGCCGTTTTCATGTCTTTTCCCAACGCTAATTGCGCAGTAATTGCTGCTGAAATTGTATCTCCAGTACCATGTGTTCTCTTAGTATCAACACGTGTACTTTTCATCCAAAAATGGTGTCCATCAGCTAGTAAAATGTAATCATATACATGTTTTGCAGAGGTATGCCCACCTTTTAATAAAACATTTTTAGCTCCCAATTTTTGTATTTTTAATGCTGCCTTCATCATATCTTGATGATCATTAATAGTTACGCCACTTAATACTTCTGCCTCAGGAATATTTGGCGTAATCAAGGTTGCTAAAGGCAATAATACTGATTTGACAGCAACAATAGCTTTATCATTTAACAAATGTGCACCACCTTTTGCAACCATCACTGGGTCTAAAATGTACGTACCAAATTCATTCATTTTTAAAAAATCAGCAACTTTTTCTACTGTAACTACGTCACCTAACATACCACTTTTAACAGCTGAGATTCTTAAATCATCAACTATTGATTGCAGCTGTGCGTGTATCATTTCAGGAGATATCATTAATACTTCCTGTACACCCAATGTATTTTGCGCTGTCAATGCCACAACAACATTAGCACCATAAACATGTTGCGCAGCAAAACTTTTCAAATCAGCACTAATACCCGCACCACCACTACTGTCTATACCTGCAATAGTTAAAACTTGTGGTGTTTCATTAGTCATGTTTTTTCACACTTTCATTAATAAACTGCTGTACTTCAGTCGCTTTAATCACAAATAGTTGATCAAGTAATTGACCCGAAAAATTTCCAGGTGTTTGCACTATATTAGTTGCTTTTTGCCCAGCTAATTTAAATGTAGCCATAGCACTAACAACATTTTCTACAGTTACATCTGTTGCTACAAAGGCACCAATTGTTGAAGATAGTGCATCACCAGTACCAACAATTGTGGATAATAACTGAATATTTACATCAAGTGTTTGCGTATGTTGGCCATCACTAACTACATCGCACGTGCCAGATAACGCAATGATTGCACCAGTAGCTTGCGCAGCTTTCTGAGCAATTTTTACTACATCACCATCCCCTGTAGCATCAATTCCTTGACTATCAAAAGTAACTTGTGCAAACCATGCAATTTCAGCTGCATTACCACGAATAATATCAACATGCCCATTTTTTAAAAGTTGCGTTATAGCATTTGCTCTAAAAGGCACTGATACAGCAACGGGATCTAATATTACTGGTTTTCCCATATCATAAGCAATTTGTGACAATTGAATGATATGATTAATCTCCTTTTCTTGTAATGTGCCTGTATTGATCACAACTGCATCGGCAATGGCTACTAAGTCTTCAAATTCTTTTGGCTCACGACTCATCAGTGGTGAAGCACCTATAACATTAATAGTGTTCGCCACAAATTGTGGTGTAACAAAATTAGCATAGGTAAGTACGAGCGGTGATTTTTTTCTGACATCTGCAACATTCATAATTCATTTCCTTTTCATGATTAATTTTTAAACAAGCATCTGAGACTCCCAGCTCAAGCAAAAAGCCGTTAACCAATCAAAAAAAGATTAGTTAACGGCTAAAAAAGTATATTGATACACTAAAATAGTTCGTTGTTATAATCTTCCTTCGTACGCATTATCGTCATCAGGTTCAATGGGTATTTCTCAGCCGTGTGGCACCCCAGATATTTATTTAATTCGTTTTCAGTGTACCTGAATTATGATAAATAATCAAGCAACTTAAAACTTGTGTCGCTGTTGATAAGTCATCCCCACCATTCCTTATCAAAATCACGCATCTTACTAGTTAAAGATAATTGTGTTGCATCTGTTACATGTTGATAAGTTGTAGTATATGGATTCTTCATTAAATCATTCATTTGTTGATAAACATTACTAGCCAAAAAAGTTGCTAGTTGCTCATGTGTCGACCAGAACGACCAAATCATGTACTCTGCTTTACCATTTTCATTTTGCGCCATAACCGAGTTACCGGTTAATAGTTTAGCAATCAATTCATTATTATTATTTTTCACTTGAAAAGCAATTTGGTGAATAATATTACCTTCTAAGTGACCATTTAGTTCCTTGATTTCAAAACCAAGAGGACGTTCAAATTGTGTTACAACTTCAGGTGCATCAAAAATAAGTACATTTGTACCAGCTAGCTGAGAAATTTTGCCCAGGTAAAAAACATTTTTAGGATGTTGATGTTGTAATGCTATCAATGTTGAAACTGATTGTTCTGGTGCTAAGACTAAATTAATTTTCATAAGAATGGCTCCTTTAATGATTGAATGACATCAGGTGATAAACGGTGAATGTTATGATGAATAAACTTTTGTACTCCTTTAAATGTTGCTAAATCGACATTTGTAGAAACTATTTTTGCACTAACTAATGCTCTAGCAAAAGAAATATCAGCTCTCGTAATCATTGTCATCCCCCAAGGCTCACTTAACAATAATGATTCCCACTGATCATGGAGCAATGCCTCTGCACGCCGAAATCTGTTATCCTTATCAATAAAGCTTTTAAGATCTTTTGGTTTCAATTTCATAAGGTTATGACCTTTCCGAAAGGTGCTAAAATACTTAGTTTTTTGCCTGCTGGTAACAACCAGTAGACTTGTTTAAATTTTGTTTGGATGATACTCTTTTCACCATCTCCATCCGTGAGAATAACAACCATGGTCTCTAATGGTGAATATTTCAAGAGAATCAATGTATCAAAGATAATTTGAAAGGTTGTCCCGCCACCAGCGTGTCGCTGCCAAAGTTTAATATTTTTAACTTCATGAACCTGGGTATCGAATGAAAAAATACGGATACGAGCGTCTATTTGCTTCGTAATTTGTCTAACATTAGCCAAGAATTCACTAGCCTGACGATTTGATATAGATGCTGAGTTGTCTATGAAAATAACAATACTCACACTATATTGACGAATTTCTCCTAACAAATCCAAGCGATAGGCTTGTCGTCGATTAAATCTAGCTCTAGAAGGATTCTTTTTATCAGGTGTTTGACTCAATCCCATTCGCAATAAACTTTTCCAATGACGTTTGGGTAAAATCACCTCGTTAAGTTGTTGCACAACTTGGCTAGCTACTTCTCCACGCCCAAAATATTTGGTATCTTCAGTTGCCTTTTTAATAACGCTTTTTAGTGCCGCCTTAGCCTCATCTAATGATTCATTAGCAGTTGTCCATGATACATGACTTGATCTATTGGGTTGGTTTTCTTTTTGATTGTTTTTTGTTGCTTCAGATAAAAGAGTGATATACGTAGCAGAATCTTGATATTCAGGTAATTTTAAGTGATATAGCTCATTAATTGTTTGAAACGTTATCGCATCAGGTATAGTATCCAAATCATTTGGTAAATATTGATTAACAGCTAAGTCTGTTCCTAAATCAACCATTTTATTATTTTGACGTATTTCTGCATAGCGTATAGGATGTTGCCAAATGATATGTAAAGCCTCATGTGACAATGCTGCAGCTACTTGATTGTGATTACGAAAGCGTATAGCTACTAATTCAGGATTAATCACCAAATACCATTGATGGTGTTGCCATCGTAAAGTTAAAGGATTAGGCTCATTATAATCTATTTCACGAACTAAATGCATCACAATATTGCCATATAAGGGTGAAACATCTAATAATGTCTTGATACCATCAATAATTAAATTGTTAGTTTCTAACTTCATCGTGTTGCAATGTCCATAATTTGCTGATACAAAACATTGGCATAATGATTCTCGGATGCATATAGGTCATCTAAAATTGGTGCACTCGTCATTTGCTTGACCAAAGCATATTGACCATCAGGAGCAATGAGATTTAATAATTCACCAAAACGGCCAACATTATTGTCTAGGCTCATATCAGCTGTTAACAATAATGTTTTCATCACATTAAGTTTCTGAATTTCCGAAAAACTTTCAAATTTATTTCTGATTTTCATTGGTAATTTTGCCCCTTTAGGTAGAGAATCAAAAACATCTGCTGCAGTTAGACTAGCTGTTTTTTCTTGAACAAAAGTTACAAATTGACTCGCACAGCTATCACCCAGATCACCGGCAACAATATCAAATAACAGCTCATCTTGTTGCTTTTTCGATAGTTCTTGTAATTGAAAAAGATTATCCGATACACGTTGCCATGCACGTGGGGTTGGATTCAGATCAATATCACGTGAAGTCGGATATAATAATGTTGCATTTTCGGCAATAAATTGACGAACTAAATTATGAATATTCGGTCGTTTTGCACCAAGAGCAGCCCACTCTAACCAATCAGGGACCGAAACAGACATGACCAAACGTGTCGTGCGATCTGTAATAGCCGCATCCGAAGTTTGAACAGCATATTCGGTATCTTCAAATCCTTGCATCGAATCATCTGGATTTTCTGCGAGAATTATTTTAACGTTGTCCGGCAAAATAATATCATTAATTTGTCGTTGCAAAACTAAATTCATTAATTCCCCTTGTACAGCTTGAGAACCTCTATTAAATTCATCCAAAAACCAGATAATCAATCGTTCTGGATTCAGTTCTGCCTGTTTGATGATTTGAATTAAGGTGTGTGTATACCCAAATTTAACATCAGCCAAGCGACCATAACTTTGCGTCTTTAAAAAAGATGATTCATTTAATGGTGGAATTGGGATGGCTAGATCACCTTTTTCAGATAAGGACACAACGGTAGTGAAAAGCTTAGCATCTAATTTATTTGCTATATCAGTGACCAGTGCGGACTTTCCAATACCGGCCTCACCGACAATATTAGGCACATTGCCACCACGAAGCACTAACGGGACCGCTACTAACAATTGTTGATAAGTTAAACTCATATATCCCCCACTGTTCATAAAAATTTTATTTAACCCTAAAATAGCTGTTGGTAAACTATTTTAAATACACTTAATATGTATATTCTACCGCAACACAAATAATCATGCTAAAATGAAAGCATGACAAAAAACATTTTAATTCTCGGTGCCAATGGTCAAATCGCTAAACTTGTAGTTGATACCTTGGCAAATTCCGATACAAATCTCACACTAACTTCACTTCACGCACGTCCCGAAAAACATATCAAAGCTCTTGATGCAACAGAAGAGAATAGCTTGGTGCATGCCTTAAAGGATATAGACATTGTCTATGCTAATATTGGAGCAGAAGGTCGCCAAAAAAATGTTGCGAATGCCCTAGTTAATGCAATGCACAAAACCGGTGTTAAACGCTTGATTTGGATAGCCACAATTGGGATCTACAATGAGCTACCGCCTCATACAGCTGATATTTGGCGCAACATTTTGGGTACAACTGATAATGAAAATACTTATATGGGTGATCAAGCTGCTGCCGCCAAACGAATTGAAAATTCTCAACTCGAATACACAATTATTCGGCCAAATGAACTAACTGATGACAATAAAATGCAGCAACTCAATGTACAAACAGAGCCTGATGAAATCATTGTTGGTCGTCCAATCACTAGAACTAGTGTTGCAGAGTTCATTTCACAGATTATATTAGATCCAAGCAAATATATTTCAACATCAGTTGCTATTTCTTCAACTAAATAATATGTTTTGAGCCAGAAATTTCACATGAATGAAATTTCTGGCTTTAATTTTCCTAAATTGATTGAAATTTGGTATGCTAATACTTATGAGACATAATTTAAAAAAATATACAATTTCACCACTAGCTCTAAGCTTTTGGATTCCTCTATTGGTCATGATGGGTTACTTTGTTTATCGCCATATGGCCCCATTCGGAGATAACTCAATTTTAACCGTTGATCTTGGACAACAATATATTGATCAATTTGCTGCATTCAAATATACGATACTACATCATCCAACTAGCTTTTTTTATTCATTTTCTAATGCCCTTGGTGGCGATATGTTAGGTGAATGGGCCTATTATTTAATGAGTCCTTTTAATTTAGTATTTTTGTTTGTCTCAAATGGCTACTTACC
This sequence comes from Leuconostoc litchii, assembly GCF_008107645.1. Taxonomy (GTDB): domain Bacteria; phylum Bacillota; class Bacilli; order Lactobacillales; family Lactobacillaceae; genus Leuconostoc; species Leuconostoc litchii. Next base: position 957,540 of record NZ_SDGY01000001.1, read on the forward strand.
TGCCGCTATTCTATTAGTTACTTGCTTAAAATTTGGTTCTGCCGGCTTATCGATGGGCTATCTTTTGAAAAAATTGCATTTTCAGAAAGGATACTATATTCCTCTTTTTGCTATTAATTACGCTTTATCTGGTTGGTTTGTGGCTAATGATTTGAATTTACTATGGCTTGATACAGCAATTATGCTCCCTCTAGTAATTTATCAGTTAGAGCAAATATTTTATCGACATTCATGGTGGCGTTATAGTATTTTACTGGCAATTACAATTATAACTAATTATTATATTGGTTATATGGTCGCTATATTTATAATACTGTACTTTTTTTGGCGTTTAACGTGGCCAAATGTTGAACAACGCTTATTGATTACCTGGCACTTTATCATGGGATCTGTGATTGGTGGCGCACTTTCCGCATGGCTTATTTTACCTACCTATTTCCAATTAAAACTGGGTAAAGCACAATATAACTCTGAATTTTCGTTCAAGTTCGATAATAATCCTTTGCATTTACTGCTTAAATTAATACCTGGTAGCTTTGACTTTAATCAAATGCAAAATGGCCAAGCAAATTTTTATGTTAGTACCTTTATTCTTATTGCTTTAGTAACTTTTATGACGACTAGTGTTATTCATCGGCGTGTTAAGATAGGCGCCTTTTTCCTATTGGCATTCCTTATTGTAGCAACAACTTGGATTCCACTCAATCTATTGTTTCACGGTTTCCAATATCCGGTTTGGTATCCTTACCGTTTTAGCTTCTTAATCAGTTTTTTCGTGACTTACTTAGCAGCAATGAGCTGGTATCCGAACTGGTATCCAAAATTATCCACACGCATTCTATTGCTGAGTGTATTCTTTTTAATTACCATATACGGATTCGTTAATGACAAAAAAATAAGCTATATTGATAGCACAAGTATCGCCACATTTCTAGGGCTATCACTCTTAACATTTATACAGTTTACTTTTAAAATTCGTGATCGTCTTTGGTTGCCTATGCTTGCTACAATAACACTTGTATCACTTACTGCAAATGTAAGCCTAACACTTAATCATTTTTCATACCTTACAAATACAGAATATCAAAATACAATTAAAGCATTAACAGCAGCCACGAAAAAAATTAAAACTGATCGTTCCTGGTATCGTGTCGCACAAACATTTCAAAGAACACGTGGTGACTCAATGATGCTTGATTACTATGGCGGGGCTCACTTCAGTTCCGCCTTACCTAAATCTACACCTAATTTCTTTGGTAATTTTGGTCAGCCAGATGGTGACAACTATGTTGTGTATAGTAATGGTAGCTTGTTATCAGATGCCATTTTGGGAATGAAATACATCATTACACCTAATGACCAAGATAACGGAGATGCTGGTCAGCCTAGTCAACATTTAATTGGTTTTCGTCCAGATATTAAAAATTATACATTGAAGAAACAAACACAAACTACTAATATTTATCAAAATAACAACGCACTACCAATAGCTTTCGCTGCTAGTTCAGGTGTATTAAATACAAAGATGCTATTCAACAATCCATTACAAAATCAAGGTAATCTTTGGCAAGGAATCACAGGTGCAACTAGTTCAACTGTTCAAGTGGATAATTTTGAAAAATCAGTCGGATACAATCTTACGGCGCCTACTATGGTCACAGGAGCTGTTATCACACGGCAAGATACTACAAAACCCGCTAGTCTAGATTTACAATTTACACCTACAACAAACGATAGTTACTATCTAACGATTGGTAATAACTTAGACATCAAAAATTTTGACTTACTAATCAATGGCAAAGTAATTACACAGTTCAATACATACCGTCATACCGTTGTTGTTAACCTCGCTACCAAAGCTAAAGATAAACTACAGACCATTACATTTAGACTAAAAAATACGCAAACGTTGGCTTTAACAAACGTAACCCTCTATCATGTCGATAATCAACGTATTAGGCATGATTCCTCTAATTTGAAGCGTAATAGTTTAAAAATCACAAAACGCTCTGAACGACGTATTGAAGGCACAATTAAAACAACTAAAAAGAAGACATTGATCATGACAACTATCCCTTCAACCCCTGGATGGCGGGTAACAGTTGACGGAAAAATCGTAAAAACTAACAAAGTGGCTGATTATTTCATAGCTGTTAAAACAAAGCCAGGTCTTCATAAAATAACCTTTGTCTACACGCCACCTCTATTTTATTATGGTGCGTTACTTAGTCTGTTCGCTGCATTAATTTTATTGATAATTAATCGCAAATCTATTGCAAAAAAAATGCACACATGATATGCTTTTTCCGTTATATTTTGCGGAAAAAAGCGCAAATTGAAAGGAACATTTATGTCTGAAGAAAAAACTTATCCAATGACCGCAGAAGGTCGTGAAAAACTCCAATTGGAATTAGAAGACCTTATTGCTACACAACGTCCAGAAATTACCAAGCGTATCCAAATTGCAAGATCATATGGTGATTTATCAGAAAACTCAGAATATCAATCTGCTAAGGATGAACAAGCCTTTGTTGAAGGACGTATTCAAACATTAAAACAAATGATTGATAATGCTGAAATTATCGATTCTAACGCTACTGCTAAAGACGAAGTTTCTTTGGGAAAAACAGTAACATTCAAAGAATTACCAAACGAAGATCCTGAAACATATACAATTGTTGGGTCTGTTGAAGCTGACCCATTGGCTGGCAAAATATCTAATGAATCACCAATGGCTAATGCATTGATGGGCAAAAAGATTGGTGAAACCGTTGCTGTACCATTACCAAATGGCATTAGCATTGATGTTCAAATTATCAGTGTTACGAAATAATTATATGTAAAATAAAAACGTCTGATTATCAAGTCAGACGTTTTTATTTTATCCAAAACTATGAATATTGCCAATAATAATTGCACCAATAACAACAAGCACTGTACCCAAAACAATCAACTTCATTTGATAGCTTGACTTCTTTTCTCCTAAAATGTAAATACCACCAAACGTACCAACAATAATACCTAACTGTGAGAATGTAGTTGCAATTGTTTGACCAACATCAGGATTTGCTGCTGAGATAAACATAAAGATATTACCAGCAGCCCAAACCAAACCAGTTACGATATTACGCCATGTTGGTAGTTTAAACATAATGCTGGATTCTTTCAAGACAAAGGCAACAATTAAGAATGCACCAATAACTTGACCAATTGCTTGTGGACCGACAATGGCTGTCATATAATCAACACCATTTCCACTTGCCTTAACTGCATCAGATATATAACCAACCTTATTTAAGAAGTTTGGAAGAACAAAATAAAACATGAATCCAACAGTTGAAATAAGCAAATAAACAAATCCCTTAGTCCAATCTTTTGCTTGTGTCTGTTCTTCAATTCCTGTACTGTTTTTTGACTTATCACGTGCAGAAATCAATGTAGCACCAATTACAACTGTAACAATTGAAATTACACCAATTGCCCACATTTTACCGGTTTTCCATTCTCCCAAGACTGCTGCAGCCATTAATGCATTGGCCACTATTTGACCAGCAGTTGATAATGGGATGGCTAGTGAAACACCCAAATCCTTAATTGCCAAGAATTGCCCAGCTGTTCCAACAGCCCAAACTAGTCCTGACAAGATACCGACAACCCAAATATGACTACTTAATTCAATATGACGTGGCATGACAAAGAAAAACATTGTTGCTAATCCAAATATTAAGGCTCCAAATGTCATTCCTAAGGTTTGTTGCCCAGCTGTTCCACCCATCTTGGTATTAACAATTCCGACAGAACCCCATGCTAAGGCTGGTACTAAAGCCAGTAAAAGTGCTAAACTCATGCTAAATAATACTCCTTTTCCGTATGATGTTTTGTAAAACATCATTTTTTCACACTATTTATTGTACATTAATGAAACCGTTTACACAAGCCTTTTTTGTAATTTCTGTAAACGGTTTCAAAGGAAATATTATTTTATCAAATAAAAAGCTAACCACTCATGTAATTGAATGGTTAGCTTTTTTTATTTATCAAATCTTTGTAGATTCCATGTTTCAATTAAGTTTGTAATCAAAGTTGGGTAATTAATATCAGTCGCATATGAATCCTTATAGAGTGCCTTTGCCGCTTCTTTATAATTTTTAGCAGCCAAAACATCTTTAAATTGATCTGGATTCCAAGTATTCCCGTTAACCAATGTTTCAGCATGTTCTTTCATACTATCCTTCCAACTACTATAAACTGCAAAACGTGCTTTCTGAGTTTCTGCCTTACCATCAACATATTCAGTTGTTTCTAAGACAACTGACTTCCCAACTGTTTCGTCTTGTGTTTTAACCCCAAAATAGTTATTATACTTAGACGATAGCTTTGAATTATCCCAATTTGACTCATGTGCCGCTTGAGCAATTGATATGGATGCTAATATACCATATTTTTTACTTAAAGTTTGAGCATATGGTGAAATCTTATTGATAAAATTCAAACGATGCTCAAATTCGCTTTTCCCAGAAGTAGCCATTAAAGTAATCACAGCTGGCTTATTAATACCATCTGTATTTAGATCCTTATAATAGGGTTTTAGTTGTTTATCAGCAGTTGCTAATAATTTTACAATCAGATCAGTTATGTCATTAACTTTATTTAGGTCATAAGCTGCTGGATAAATATAATCAGCTAAACTATTTTTAGATGACATATTTTTTAATAAATCTGGATATTTAGCTTTCATCTTGGCAATCATTGACTTATCACTAAATGCTGAACGGACTTTAGATTCCGATAACTTACTTTCATTAGCAATATTTTTTGCTATAGCTGAATCCTCTTGTCCAGTAGCAACTAAAATATAACCTTTCCCTAGTTGTGGCCCAGCATTTGGCCCTAATGTCATTTGTTTAAAAATTAATTGTACAGTCTGTGAAGGGGATATTTTATAGGTACCTGCTTGTAAATCTTCTGCACCATGCTTTAAAGCATACTTATAAAAAGCCTGTGAACTTTTTATAACCTTTTGCTTTTCCAAAGACTTAGCCATCTGTGAAGGTGTCGACCCAGTTGGTATTTTAACCGTTTTAAAAGTGGTATCATCAGGGTCTAGTGCGGTAGTATTATCAGTTAATATCATCTTTAATCCGAAAAAAAGACCTGCTACAAAAAACAAGGACAATAAAATAAACAAAAGGCGATGATGTTTTTTATTTTTTTTCTTATGACCGCTGTTATTTCCTGAATCAGAAAATGGATCCAGTCCTTGCTCAATTGCCTCAGCATTTTTAATCTCATGCTGATGTTTTTCTTTTCTAGATTGCATCTCTAATCTCACCTCTTATAGCGTAATAAAGCGGCTAGTGATAATCACTAGCCGTTCAATACTACATAGTCACACTATGCTTTCAATGATTCCACATCCCTAGCAATCATTAGTTCTTCATTGGTTGGAATCAACAAAGCCTTTATTTTAGAGTTTTCAGTTGATATTTCAACCTCTTGACCTCGGACATTGTTCTTTTCTTCATCAAGAACTACGCCAAAGTAATTTAGCTTATCAATAATCATTTTACGAATAGGAATTGAATTTTCTCCGATACCAGCCGTAAACACAATAGCATCTACACCACCCATTTCAGCAATGTATTGCCCTACATACTTAATCACACGATTAATAAATATTCTGATGGCCATATTAGCATGTTCATTGGTATCTTGAACCTCTAGCAAATCGCGCATATCACTCGAAATAGTTGAAATACCAAGCAATCCTGATTTTTTGTTCAAAATATTTAACATTTCTTCATTAGATAATCCCTCACGTTCTTGGATATAATAAAGCAATGAAGGATCCACATCGCCTGAACGTGTAGCCATAGCAACACCTGCTAGAGGCGAAAATCCCATAGAGGTATCTAGTGACTTACCATCTTTAATCGCTGTAATCGATGCACCAGCGCCAAGATGCAAGGTAATTAATTTTAGTTGCTTTAAATCTTTATGAAGTATTTCTGCAGCGCGTGATGCAACATAGCGATGTGATGTACCATGTGCACCGTATTTGCGAGCCCCATAACGTGTATAGTATTCATAAGGAAGTGCATAAAGAAAATTTTCATCAGGCATTGTTTGATGGAAAGAAGTATCAAATACTGCTACTGATAAGGCATCTGGCAGGAGCTTTTGAAAAGCGCGTATTCCCATTGCATTGGCAGGATTATGTAGTGGTGCATAATCAGCTAACCGATCAATTTTTGCTAACACTTCATCTGTTACAATTACAGAATGATTGAACCATTCACCGCCAGCAACAACTCTGTGTCCTACACCCGTAATTTCATCAAAGTCTTCAATAATGCCCAGATCTGTCAACTTTTGCAACATATAATTGATTGCTTGTTGATGGTTCTTTATTGCAGTAACATTTTCATACTTTTTCCCCTTGCCGTCTTTTGACAAAGTAATATGTTCGTCATCTTCCGAATGGCCAACCAAGCGTTCTGAATGGATTTCTGCACCATACTTAATTGTTACTATCGCATCGTCCATACCGATACGCTCAATAACTCCTTGTGCAATTACTTGTTCTGCAGGCATCTCTAATAATTGAAATTTTAATGATGAACTACCTGCGTTAACAGCCATTGTTTTAGCCATGATCTGATTTTTACCTGTCTTTCTTACCTAAATTATGAGTGACAATGCCAAGAATACATTACTCTTGTTCTTTCTCTAGTTTAACCCACGCTTTGATTTCTTGCAAAAAAACTTGTAATGCTTTGATATCTTTCAATGAAGGATATTGTCCCATCAATACTTCTTTATTTTTATTAGCTTGCTTTTTTAATACTAGAATAGCTTTAGCTGAACTTGAATCTTTGAAAAAATTATTTGGTAATTGCAAAAACGCCTTAAGTTGTGCTTGTGATGTCACAAATTTGAGTAATTGTTTTGCTTCAGGACCATTTAAAACATTTGCGGGTACGAGCAAGTATACCCAGCCATCATTTGCCACAAAGTCTAGTGCCTTTTCAATCATCAAATGATGCACAAATGATTTGTCTTCATTGTTTTTAGTAGTAAAACTGTCATCTGGTTGTAGTGGATAATAACCGATTGGTAAATCTGCAATCACAGCTTTTGCTTTGGGGCCATCCTTTATACCTACAACATCCTCCTGATATAATGTTGTTTCATCATTGTTAATAAACTCGTCAGCTGCTGCTACTATCGCTAACTGGGTCTCGTCGTTGTCAATACCGATTCTTTTCAGTTGAACATCTATCATTTCATCAATTGTCCACAATAAATTACCAGAACCGATAGTCATATCAATGATCATATCATCATTTTGTAGACTAGCTGTTTGACTAATAAAATCAGCCATCAAATAACCAATACCATCTGGTGTAATTTGGTAATTTATCGGTGTTTTATCTTCACGATTAGCCTTTAAAATAGCTAATTGTAATACTTTTCTCTTGTCCGAAGAAGAGGATGAAGACCAATCTAAGTCGACTACAGATTGGATTTCTTTAGTGATATCTATACTTGGTTTATCTAATTCACGATGAACATGCTGTGAATTTATATCCTCAATCACTTCAATTAGTGCATCAGTAAAGCTTATATTTGCATCTTTAGCTAACGCACTTGTTGCGCTAATCAATGCATCATAATATTGGGCAATTTTTTCTTGTGTCATAGGTTTATTTTAGCGGTTTTAGTAATAGTTTTCAAGGTGATTTCACAAGCAATTTCCGATCATAAATATGCCTACCAAGTGTTATTTCCATTTGCTTATTAACTACTCGTACTTTAGCGTTGTCTATGGACATGATTTTTTCACTGTCCTTAGAAATTTGCATTGTTGCAACAATTTGTATTTTGTCTACTTTAGCTAAATCTATTAACTTTGATTTTGCCTGCAATTGCTGATTAAAAACTGCATTTTGGAGAATAAATGCCATACTTAATACGGATAAAATGACCACTGTGGGTAGTAAAATATACGCTTCATTCTGTTTCATATTGTTTTTTTCTCTCTAAACGTAAAATGGTAGACAGTTTTTTAGATTTATTTGTTGTAATTGTAAGATTTAAGTAGTTCGTTCTATCTTCGATAACTAACTTTGATACATCATGCATCAAAATAATCTGACCTGTACTTTCACCGCTAAGTTGTAGCTTACTATTTTTTACCTCAAGGGTCATTTTCTTGCTTTCATAACTGCTCAGTTCTAATTTGTTTGGTTCAACATTCTTCAAAAGATATTTTTGATCTTCAATTTGACGAACCGCTGTTTTGAAAGTGGTTCCTGTGTCGACTTGAGAAAACCTATGTAAAGATGGCAGCATAAATTGTAAAGAAACAAGAACAAGAGCAGAAACAGATAATGATATCAACGCTTCCAACAATGTAAAACCGCTATTTTTCGTCATATAATTGCCATTTCTCTAGCGCCTTTGCCTTCTCAAACTCTGCCTGTTTTAATTGCAGCTCTAATTTTTTCTTTTGCGTGTTAAATTGATGTACCTGATTATATTCAAATACTGTGCACATGGTTACTAATACCAAAGAAAACATAGCCTCCATCAAAACAAATGCTGAACTATTCTTTTTAATTATTAATTGTTTCAACACGATAGTCTCCTCCTCCCAGGCTAAATATTAATTTAACAGTTGAGTTTCCTGTTAACACGATTGTAGTCGGCGCCACGTAACCAGTGGGTAAAATATTAATTGTCTGTCTAGTGTGTTTTTGAAGACCTTGTGGATAAGATAAAATTTGATCGTCAAACCTAACTTCTGTCTTTTCAAAAGCTACGATAATCGTCCTTTGATTTTGTTGCGCTGCTAATCTTGCACCTTGCCAATAAGCATGAAAAGTTACTAACCACTGCTTGTGGTTTACTTTCGGTCGCGCTATCGTTTGCGAGCCAACAAGAATTAATAAGCTAATAACCATCAACGTCAACGTGGTTTCAATCAAAGTAAAAGCGTTATTTGCGTGCTTCATTATGAACAATTGTTATCTTCAAATCTTGTGCTTTTTGAAATTGTTTTTCAGATAGATAGTTTTCTGATTTTAATACAGATAACGTAACATTCTCTACGTTAGGATGGTCATTTTGATATAAATCAATTTGTGTCTGAACAGTTGACACCATCGCAGTAGCATGGCTTTCTACAGCATGTTTACGTTGCACGTTCAGGTTAGGCAAAATAAGTAACATTAATAAACTGATAATAAATAACACAATAGCAGCTTCTATTAAGGTAAAAGCTCTTTTCGTTTTCTTTAAAATTTTCATTGATATAATCCTCCGATAGTTTGATACATTGGTAACAACATACTCATGTAAAGGCCAACGATGGCAATACCTATAATGCCAAAAAACACTGGTTGTAAAGTACCTATGAAACGGTCGGTTTGCTGCATTAATAATCTAAACTGTGTTTTCGCATAATAATCTAAATATTGAGCTAATATTTTAGGTTGATGCCCACGAATGAAATAACCAGCTAATGATTTATTAATGAACTGTTTTGATAAAATATATCTTTCAACATCCTCACCATTTTTAAGATGCTTTTTAATATCTTGTGCAATTGAAACTGCGTAAGATCTACGATGATGTTTTGCAATTTCATCAACAATCTCTGGCAAAGTTAGTCCACTGAACATTAGCATTGATAATTGTTGGCTAATTTGATAAGTCACAATTGTTCGAACCATGCTACCCAGAAAAGGTAATGTAGATAAATAATTTAATTTTTGTAATGGTAATAGTCGATGCCAATACAAGAAACTCAAAAGAGCCAAAGTAATAATAATCAATCCAATACAAAAAAACATAAAACTCGAGTAATGTGGTGTTATTTCACTTGTTTCACGCCATTGATTCAGCATGGGATATAGAAAGTATTTTAAACCCAATAACATTAACGTTAATATACCAATTAAAATAATTGGATAACGCATCACTTGTGCTACCTTACTTTGTTGTTGTTGAAACTTTGCAAGACTTTCTCCAATTCTAATTAACGTAGCAGAGACATCTCCATGTTGATGTGCTAATTTTAACTGTAATGCAATACCCGCACTAACGTACTGTGTTAACGTATCATGGAGTGTTTGTCCATTTTCTAAGCCATTTTGTACTTGATGTAGTATTGATTGCCAATTTTGATGTGCACTAACTAAAATATCAATGCTTTGCGCAATACTATATCCTGAACCCAACAATTCCCCCAGCTCTTGGAAAAATAATACCTGGTCCTGTTTTTTAAAGCGAGATAAACTTTTGATAAGTTGCATGTGTAATCCTCTTTTTCTCTAGCGCTTCTCGAAGTATCTGCTGCCAATCATCAATTTGTTGTGTATATTCTTCTAGCGTATGATAGGTTAAAATATCAGCAATAGCCGCCTGTTGACCATCTGTTGTCGGAACTAATCTTTGATATACTGTTTTCATTAAAGCAACCTCTAACTGATGTTTATCAACTCCTAATTCTAACAAACGTAACCTAACATCCTTTGCTGATAACGCATGAATGGTACTAAAAACCAAATGCCCACTTAATGCAGCCTGAACCACTGCTTTTGCTGTTTTTGTGTCTCTAATTTCTCCAATTAATAAGATTTCCGGTCGATGTCGCAAAGCTACTTTAATTAACTCTGTGTAATCAATGCCAGCTGTTTCATTCACTTGTAGTTGTACAAATTCCGGTACACACATTTCGACAGGATCTTCAATTGTTAAAACTAACTTATTTTTAGCAATACTAGCAAGTAAACGATATAACGTCGTTGTTTTTCCTGAACCAGTCGGTCCTGAAATTAAAAATAAGCCGGCGTCCGGCAAGTTCGAATTAATTTCATCAAATTGTTTTTCTTCTAACCAATATTGCGTGTGGTGTCGTGAATAAATTAATCGCAAAACAACAGTTTCTCGATTCATAAAATCACCAACAGTTGAAACACGAATCCAAGTATCCCCTCTTTGAAAACGACCTAGTTGTGGTCTTCGTCTCTCTGAAATATTCATTTTTGCTTGATATTTAATTGCGGCAATCATTTTTTCAGCCTTGCTATTTGGCAATGTTTGTTTAGGTACAATATGACCGGCTACATGAAATTTGATGTCATATGTATCATTAGGTAATATGTAAATATCACTAACTTGTTCTTCGATTGCTTGATCAAGCAACTGTTCTATTTTCATATCTAATTTCCTTTCTAATTTTTGAGCTCGAAGCATCATACGTTTTAAAATAATTTTCTACACAAAAAAACATCTGACATAGTTGTCAGATGTTTTATCAATTGGCCTAATTATTCTGTTCCGCTAATGTTACTGTATTTTCTAGTAAAGTAGCAATTGTCATAGGACCAACACCGCCTGGAACTGGCGTGATATAGGAAGCTACCCCTTGCGCTGATTCAAAATCCACATCTCCAGTGGCTTTCCCATCCACAACATTCATACCAACATCAATGACCGTAGCACCATTTTTGAGATCTTGTCCTTGAATGAAGTTTGGAATGCCAACACCAACGACAACAACATCAGCATTTTTTAACAAAGTTTTTAATGTTGTTTCAACGGTATACCTGTGTGCCAACGTAACAGTAGCATCAGCATTAGTCAGCAAAGCAAACATAGGCCGACCAAATAACTGGGACCGACCAATAACTAAGGCATTTTTGCCCTTTAAAGGTATATTATAGTGCTTCAAAAGTGTCATAACACCTTGGGGTGTTGCTGCAACCGTATAATCTTCTAGCGCATCACCAAACAGCATACCTTGTACAGTAGCACCAAGTCCATCCGCATCTTTGTGGGGTGCAACGGCAGAAAAAATTTGACGTTCCTTAACGCCTTTAGCTAGCGGACTTTGCACTAAAATCCCTGTTACGCTGTCATCATCATTTAATTCTTCTACCAATTTAATAACTGTTGCTGTTGTTGCATCAGATGAAATTGGAATATCTAGGGTTTTAATCCCTAACTTTGCTGCTTGTCGTGACTTCATCCCCACATATAATTGACTGCCATCATTTGAAGGGTCATATAAAACAGCTAATGTGACAGGCCTATCTTGTTTTGCTACGCGTAATTTGGTCTCTGCATTAATCGCTTTAGCAATTGCTTTACCATCTAAAATCTCTGTCATCCTGTTACTCCTTCAAATTGAAATGTGTTATTATCATTCTAACAGAATTATTTGATAAAGGAAGTTTTTCATGACAGATCAACGAATTAGTTGGCATCAATATTTTATTGCCCAAGCAGCAATTTTATCAACACGCTCAACGTGTACTCGACTACATGTAGGTACGATTATTGTTCGAGATCATCGTATTATTGCTAGTGGATACAATGGCTCTGTATCTGGCACACCACATTGTACCGAAGTTGGTGATTTAATGGTCGATGGACATTGTGTTAGAGCTGTTCATGCTGAACAAAACGCCCTCATGCAAGCCGCAAAAATGGGTATTAATGTGGATGGCTCTGAAGTTTATGTGACCGACGTTCCTTGCATACAATGTACTAAATTACTCTTACAAGCGGGCATTAATAAAATTTATTTTATGCGTGATTATCGAAATAATACATTTGCAGAAGAATTATTAGCACAAAAAAATGTTAAATTAGAACAAGTACCACTTTCTGCATCAACAGCTGCACAAATAGATATGAATCAATTTATTGAATAGCTATAGCTTATAATTGCTATGTTTTTTTAATGTAGGGCACAGAATTATCACACTGTAAATTCTATTAATCTATTTGCTATTTAGCAGGCTTTTAGTTACTATTTTAGATAAAGATTAATTTTGAAAGGAAATGTGTTTAACCATAATTCAAAGAGACACATACTCTTGATTTTAAAAACACATTATGTATTTTTGACATATGTCTCAAAATGAACAACAATATCTCGACCTCGCACAAAAAATTCTTAACGAGGGATCATTGAAAGGTGATCGTACTGGCACCGGTACACATTCTTTATTTGGTACACAAATGCGTTTTGATCTTGCCGAAGGTTTTCCATTATTAACCACTAAAAAAGTGTTTTTTGGCTTAATTAAAAGCGAACTTTTATGGTTCTTGCGAGGTGATAATAATATTCGTTTCCTTCTCGAACATAATAATCATATTTGGGATGAGTGGGCTTTTAAAAAGTGGGTTGAGTCTGATAAATATACTGGTCCTGATATGACAGACTTTGGTCTTCGTTCACAAACAGATGAAAATTTTGCTAAGCTTTATAAAGAACAGAAGGATATTTTTGTGAACAATATTCTTCATGATAATGATTTTAAAGAAGAATTTGGCTATATTGGTAATGTTTATGGTAAATTATGGCGAAATTGGGAAACCAATAGTTTAACAGCTGGTGAAGAAACTGTTGATCAAGTTGCACGTCTCATTGATCAAATTAAGGAAACGCCCAACTCACGTCGCCTCATTTTAACAGCCTGGAATGCTGAAACAACGCCTCAAGCACCATTACCATCATGTCATGTATTAAGCCAATTTTATGTTGCTGATGGTAAATTAAGTCTTCAAATGTATCAACGTTCTGGTGATTTTTTCCTTGGTGTACCATTTAATATTGCAAGTTACTCGCTATTATTACACATGGTAGCTGCTCAAACTGGGTATGAAGTTGGTGAATTTATTCATACAATCGGTGATACACATATTTACAATAATCACGTTGATCAAATCAATGAGCAATTATCTCGACCAATGCATCCACTACCAAAATTGTGGCTAAACCCAGAAGTTAAGTCATTATTCGACTATACTATGGATGATATTAAAATATTGGATTACAATAGCGAACCAGCTATTAAAGCACCCGTAGCTGTATAATTAAAAAAAGTTATCTGAATATTCAGATAACTTTTTTTAATTGCTGATTTTCTGACATACTCCAATATTCATTTTGTGTCACAACAAACGAATCAAATAAACGTAAATCCATCTGATGCCCAATAGTAGCCAAACGTTGGCTAAAGTTAATGTCTGCATTGGATGGCATAATATGTCCACTGGGATGATTATGAACAATCATAAAGCCAAAAGCATTAGCTTTTAAAACACGCTGAAATATTTCTCTTGGTGAAGCTTGCACATGGCTTAATGTACCAACAAAAACTATTTCCCAACCAATGACATTTAATTGGGTGTCTAGTAAAGCTATACTTAATTGTTCTTGCGTTAAACTACCCATTTCACGTTGTGCAAAACGACCAATTTCTGCTGAATACTTAGCATTGAGTATTTGTGGTCGACGTTGGCATGCAACTTGTTTACCAATTTCAATTCCTAACAGTAGCGCCTCATTGACAACTGGATTATGCGAAACAAAGTCTTCAGCAACATCGTGAGTCAGTTCATTTAAATCATAGTTATTCGGGAAATAACATTGGAATGTATGCATATTCTCCTGATTATCGTACCCTAAAATATCATAAAATTTTTGAACCTTTTCCTTGACCATATTGTTTTTCCTCTACAATATGATACGTCATAACTCAACTTTTTTCGTAAACCTTAATGCTTTTAGTGATAACAATATTGCCAACAGCATTAATATGATATCTATTCTAAATGTCCACAATACACCTTTTTGTGTAGGAATTGCTAATTCATGAATATTATTAGCCTGTTTTTGAAATATTGCAATGATTCCCGCTGCGAGTGCGATACCAACCGCAGCTGAATAATTAGTTGTTGCAGAAAAAATAGAGTTCCCAGAACTTTGAAATTCAACCGGTACATGACTTACTGAATAAGTCATGTTATTTCCAAACCAGAAACCAGCACCCATTTGCATGATTAAGAATCCAACGGTCAAGCCAAACAAACTAAGTGGCAGTAAGGATAATGTAATAATACCACTAATCAATAAGGCCACACCAATAATTATTGGTACTCGCGGGCCATAGCGATCATATAGACGTCCTGAAATAATAGCCATCATAGCATAGCTTAAAGCCCCTGGTAGCAAAGTTAATCCAGCGACTTGGGGATTCTTCAATAAAACAATTTGTACAACCATCGGTATAGCATAATTTAACGTTAAGTTAACAACCTGTGCTGTAAATGCTGCAGCAATTCCCAAACTAAAAATGTTAAATTTAAATATCTTTAAACTTAGCAAAGGATTCTCGGCTTTATTAGCATACAAAATATAACCAACAAGACCAGCTAACATAGCAATACTCATGAAAATACTCAATGAATTCAGTAACCCATGGGTACTAATACGTTCAATCACAAAAATACCAGCAACAAAAAATAAACTTAACAATAACCAACCAACAAAATCTAATTTTTCTTTTTTAACTAATGAGGCTTGATCAATCGTGAACCAACCTAACAATAGCGACGCAATTTGTATGGGGAGTACGACCCAAAATACCATATGCCAGCCATAATTTTGCGCTAAAAATCCACCAAAAGCTGGACCAATTGCAGGAGCAAAAGAAATAATTAGTGACCCAAGCCCAACCATTGTCCCTCGTTTTTTTTCAGGAACCTGCTCAAATATCACATTATACATAAGTGGTAGCCCAACACCCCCACCAATTCCTTGTAATAATCGTCCAAATAAGGTAATTTCAAAGCTGCCACTAACTGCGTTGATTAGCACACCTATAATGGATATGATTGTCGCTACCACAAACTGACTACGGTTTGTAAAATTTTTCTTCAACCAAGGTGATAAAATTACTACCATGCTAGTCAAAAGAATAACCCCAGACGTTAACCATTGTACGGTACTTGATGTAATCTGAAATTCATTCATTAACATTGGAAAACTGACATTTAAGGCAGTTTCCAACATAATGTCAGTGAATCCCAATAAACCAATTGATAATACACTCAACACTAAGCGTGGAGACAACTTTTTATCTAGCATAATACTCTCTTACCTCGCTAACAAAATATAATGATCCTGTTAATACAGTCAATGATGCCCTCGATTTTTCCACAGCTTGATGCCAATTGGAAACTGTTGATATTTGAGGATACATTGCTATGGTCTTCTCAACAGATAAACCCTGTCGACCATTTGGACCAACAAATGGTACCAAAACAATATTAAACCACTTATTTTTCAAAATTTCATCAAATTCTACACTAACGTTTTTGTCCATTAAACTGCCAATAATTAAAGAAATTTTTTTATTTGGATATGATGTAATCAATGATTGATATAAAGCGCGGATTCCTTGCGCATTGTGTGCCCCATCCAACATAATATTTGGTTGTATTAATTCATAACGGCCTGCAAAGATACTTTCATTCAACCCTGATTGAATGCAGTGGTTAGAAATTTGTTGGTCAAAAGCACGTACTGTTGCAACTGCCGTAGCTGTATTTTCAATTTGATATTGCCCCGGTAACCCTGATTTAAACTCATTTTTCTTGCCTTTAATAACGCCAGAAGCTTTTTCTTCAATTACTTTGCAAGCCTCTGCAGGTAAATCACCAATAACTACCGTGCTTTCATCATGGATAATACCAGATTTTTGAGCAGCAATTTCAGAAATTGTGTTCCCTAACATTTTTTGATGATCTAAGCCAACACTCGTCACCACAGCAACTTTTGTCTTTGATAAAACGTTTGTTGAGTCAAGTAAACCTCCTATACCGACTTCAATAACCACAGCATCTAAATTCTTTGACGCAAAATACGTCAACATAACTGCTGTTAATACCTCAAACTCAAGTGGGATATCTGGAAATAATTCTTTATCAACATCAACTAATGCTTTTGCCACTATTTTCGTTGTAGCCACTAAGTCAGCTTCAGGAATTAGTTCATTGTTGATTTGAATTCTTTCTCTAAAATTAGTGATAAATGGTGAAACAAATAATCCTGTATCATATCCTGCTACACGTAAAATATTGCTAACCATAGTAGAAACTGATCCTTTACCATTTGTACCAGTTATATGAATAGCTTTTGGTAATTGATTTTGTGGATTATCTAAAGCGGCTAGTAACGCTTTCATCCTATACAAAGACTCTTTTCGACCACCCTTTGGTCGATTATGAATGTATGCTATAGCTTCCTCAACTGTTTTCATATACCCTCTCTAATTAAAAACCGCCCAATATGTTTGGACGGTTTCATCGTATTATAAAATCCATTTGTTAAAACCGAGTACAATTTAAGCGTCGATTCCTCATAGAATTATTATATCAAAGTGTATTTAAATTAACACATCTAAACGTTAGTCTTTCTCACGAACGGTAAACTCACGACGGCCACCACTACTATTACGACGACTTTCGTTTGAACGTCCATCACGACGCTTGTAATCACCGAAGCGACGTTCATTAGTAGCACCACCACTTCTACGGTTACCACCACCATGTGATGACTCACCATTACCACGACGGTCACGGTTACCACGGTATCCGCCACCATTACGACGGTTACCACCATTACGTGATCCACCACGTGAACCATTACCACCCTTGCGACGTGGCAATGGACGTTCACGGGTAATTTCCACTGGTGTGTTTTGCTTTTCTAAATCAGCAACACTAGACAATACTGCTGCCGCTAATTGTTCAGCAGTATATTTTGCTGTCAAGGCATCAACTTGTGTTTGGATTTCTGATACTTCAGTTGCTTCAATTAACTTAGCTACTTCACCAGCTGCATTGTTAATCTTTCCAATACGCGCATCTTTCAGAGAAGCAGGTTCAAGAGGTGTCATACGCTTCTTTGTCAAATCTTCAACAGCACGCAAGTAATCCATTTCGTTTGGCGCAACAAATGTTACAGAAACACCTTTCGCACCGGCACGACCAGTACGGCCAATACGATGAACATAAGATTCAGGATCTTGTGGAATATCGAAGTTATAAACGTGTGATACGTCTTTAACATCCAAACCACGTGCAGCCACATCAGTTGCTACCAAAATATTGATTTCATGCGACTTGAATTGTGCCAAAACACGTGAACGCATTTGTTGTGTCAAATCACCATGTAGCCCAGCAGCATGATAACCACGTGCTTCTAGCCCACGTGATAATTCCTCAACGCGACGCTTCGTACGACCGAAAACAATTGCTAACTTTGGCGCTTGTACATCAAAGATACGTGTCATCGTATCGAACTTTTCATTTTCACGCATACGCACAAAGTATTGATCTACTAAATCAGTTGTCAACTCTTTAGCTTCAATTTGAATATGCTCAGGGTTCGTCATAAACTTCACACCAATACGCTTAATTGCTGGTGGCATTGTTGCTGAAAATAACAATGTTTGACGTTCTGCTGGTGTCTTTGAGATAATTGCTTCAATATCATCTAAGAAGCCCATGTTCAACATCTCATCAGCTTCATCTAAAACGAGTGTACGAACATTATCAATTTTAACAGTTTTACGATTAATGTGGTCTAGTAAACGGCCAGGTGTACCAACTAAAATTTGTGGATGTGACTTCAAGTTTTGGATTTGACGACGAATGTCTGCACCACCAAAAACTACTTGTACATCAACGCGCTTATCGCGTCCCAACTTTTTCAATTCTTCAGCTGTTTGGATTGCCAATTCACGTGTTGGTGAAACTATCAAAGCTTGAATATTTTTATTGTTTAAATCAATGTGCTCCAAAATTGGTAAACCAAATGCTGCTGTTTTACCAGTTCCTGTTTGAGCTTGACCAATTACATCATGTCCTGCTAAGGTCAATGGAATTGTTTTTTCTTGGATTGGTGTTGCTTCCACATATCCATGTGTTGCAATAGCATCCAAAATGTCTTTTGACAAACCTAATTCACTAAATTTCAAAATTTTTCTCCTTGCACTTTGCGTGCGTTTGCCACTACTTTGTTGGAATGGCAGTCATTTTTGTAAATAATTCTCTTGCTAACGGCTGAAAACTATGATTCTTATAGTATTGATTACTAAGTAGTATCACCGCATCTTGACCGTTATTGTTCATAACGACCGTTGGTTCGAAACCAGGTAGAATACCATGAGCTGTCATGTACTCTTTATCATGGTATATTCCAGCGGCATACGTTTCACCAGGTCTTGTTTGCCAAAGTTGGCTGAGCTGCTTGACTATAACTTTATCAATCATTAATCGATAAAAGTGGTACAGACTACCCGTTGTCATAGCGATATTACCTGTGCCTGTTTCACGATTATACTCAACTTGATTTTCACCATAAGCTTTATCGTAACTATTGTCATAACCGATTGAACGATGCTTAGAATTAATAAAGTCTTTATAACTTAGCGCGTTTAACTGATAAGTATTATTAAATACTTCATTAAATAATGTCGCAAATGATTTGTTAGTAATCTTCATCAAAATTCCAGCTAGTAAACGGTAATTAACTGGTTGATATGACCAGCCAACTCCAGTACCAGGTTCAGCAATTTTAACGGCATGACTGGCAGAAAAATTAATATTGTCTGCCTCCGACTCAAATGTTGTCGGTTGTATGCGTTGACTCAATCCACTCGTCATTGTAATTAAGTCCCTAATAGTAATGTTATTAGCGTTGACAACATTAGGGTAATAATCACTCAATTTTGTATCAAACGATAATTTTCCACGTTCGATTTGCTGCATAACTAAAGTAGCCGTCATAGCCTTTTCAATTGATGCAATCTGAAAAATTGTTGTGGCATTATTATCGCGATGCATTTGTTCATCAGCTACACCATAGCCTTTTTGTAAAATAATCTCATTATGATGCACTATTAGCGCCGTCCCAATATAATTTTCTGATTGAAGTTGTTTATCCAACGTCTCCGCAAATTTATTTTGAGGTGCCACATTGCTACTTAATGCAGATATGCTATTTGCACTATACTTTTTATTAGTAATTGGTTGAACAGCATACCGACCATTGTCAACATGACTGGGGTAACTTAACCATCCAACGGTAGAAATCAATATCAAAAGTACAGACCATTTTTGAATCCTTAGTTGTCGATTCTGAGTGCGTTTCATTCTGTGTCCCCTCAACACATAAAACTATTTTACTAATGCGTTAACAACGTTTTCAAGATGAATCCCATGACTTGCTTTTAGCAAAATCACATCCCCATTTTCACCTAACGTCTGTAAATCTTTGATTAATTCGGCTAACTGATCTGTTTCATATTGGTGCAAGTGCGCTGAATCAAAGCGTTGTTGCAAGATTGGATAAAGATATTTTTTCATCAATGGACCAACCAAGTAAACGCTATCAACATTCGCATCTATCACCGTTTGTGCCAGACAAGCGTGCAAGCTTGCAGCTTGTTCGCCTAATTCTAACATATCACCCAACACAACATACTTGTGTGTGGCCGGTATAATTTTTAATGTTGCTAAGACAGCAGCAACAGCAGTTGGATTTGAATTATAAACATCGCTAATTAAGTTCACACCGTGAGATGTAGTGAGCTTTTCTGTGCGGTTTTTTGTCAAATCGAAGTGCCGAAGTGCCTCCACAGCGTTTTCTAATTCAATATGTAATAAGATACCCGCTGAAATCGCTGCGAGCGCATTCATTATATTATACCGACCTAACAGTGGAATAGCAAATCGAGTATGTAGGTAGGTAAATTTAGTTTCAGAAATTTCTGAAACAATACTCGTCACATTTTCGCCAAATGTTTGCACTTTGCCTTCAATATGAGCATTTGTAAGTAGTGGCTCACTTTCTGGAATCAATAAAATCCCGTCTTTCTTGAGCCCCGCAATAATCTCTAGTTTTGCTTTAGCTATATTTTCCCGTGTTTTAAAAAACTCAATATGCGCCTCACCAATCATAGTAATAATCGCTATATCAGGTCTTACTAACTGAGATAATAATGTCAATTGCCCTGGACGATCCATTCCAAGTTCGATGACCAACACTTCTGTATTGTCTGGCATCGATAATAGCGTCATTGGCACACCAATCTCGTTATTAAAATTAGCCGGTGTTTTAAAAGTCTTATATTGTGACGACATAATTGCTGACGTCATATCTTTCGTTGTTGTTTTACCATTAGAACCTGTTATGGCGATAACTTTTGGATTAATTGTATTACGTCGATATTGTCCTAAATTTTGTAATGCAATTAATGTATCAGGAACAATGACAGCTGGTATATTTGTATCAATTTGATGTTGATCATCAACCAAAACCGCAGCAGCACCATGTTGTAAAGCCTGAGCAATGTAATGGTGTCCATCATTTTCCGCAACTAAAGCAACAAACAAATCTCCTGGTTGCACATTACGAGAGTCAAAGCTAATACCCGTGACCACCGTTCCTTCTACCTGTGTCAAGGCATGTAATATTTGTCCAATTTTTTGTACTGAATAATTCATTTCAATCCTTTCGGAACACTGCAATACTTTCAACATGAGAAGTTTGCGGGAACTGATCAACTGGTAAAACAGGTCCGTCAATCCGATAACCGTTAGCCATTATTTCAACTGCATCTCTGCTTAATGTGACTGGATTACAACTAATATATACAATGCGCTCTGGAGACATGTCAGTTGTTGCTTTAATTAAGGACGAGGTAAGTCCACGTCTTGGTGGATCAACAAAAACAACATCTGGCTTTAAGTTTTCCGCTTGCCATTTTTTAAATTGCGCAGGCGCATCAGCTAAAATATATTCCGCATTAGTAATTTTATTGGCTTGTAAATTTAATTGAGCATCGGCAACAGCGCCTGGAACAACCTCAACACCAAGAACTTTTTTGACGCGATGAGCGACACTAATACCTATAGTCCCAATGCCTGAGTAAGCATCAATTACGGTATCTGTTGATTTGAGCTCAGCTTTTTCTGCTGCTAAATCGTACAATAATTCAGTCATTTGAGGATTAACCTGATAAAAAGAGTTCGGACCAATAATAAAATTATAGCCCAGTAAAGTATCATGAATAGCATTATCTCCCCATAGAGTACGATTGTTTGGACTTAACAAGACATACTCTTTTTTGGGGCTATAATTTAAAATCAAACTTTTTAATTCTGGCAATTGTTGGCAAATATCATTGCTAATTTCTAATTCGTGCAAAATATTCTTTTGATTAGAAACTAACACAACCATTAATTCATGGGAATAGTAGCCGCGTCGTATCATGATATAACGAATAGCACCATGTTCTAAGTCCGGATCAAATGCTGTGATTTGATATTTTTCCAAAATATTACGTACCGTAATAATAGCTTTATCAATTTTAGCATCATTCACGAAATAATCATCCATAGGTACTAGTTCATGTGTGCCTCGTTTATAAAATCCACTCGTCAAATGCTTATTTTGCCATTTAACAGGAACAATTGTTTTATTACGATAATATGTTGGTTGATCCATCCCTATGGTTACATCTACCTGTACATCAATATTCTGCTTAGTAAATAATTTTTGAACTTGTAGTTGCTTTAATGCCAGTTGGGCATCATATTTTAGATTGACTAGTGGCGCCGTTCCCGCATCAATTAAATATTGCCGTTCACTATTTTGTCGATCGACCGAACGTTCCAATCGCTTGAGTACTTTACCATAGCCAGAATATTTATCTACCTGAATAACAAGTAGTTTAATTTTTTCTCCTGGTAATGCATCAGCAACATATAATGGATACTCTGGTGTAATGTACACAATGCCCATACCATCAATTCGGATATCATCAACGTAAGAAGTTAATTCTTGATTTAATTTTACTGGTAAAACTGTTCGTGCGATAATTCTAACCTCATACATAAAAAGCGTTCACTAAAGTGAACGCTTCTGAAAGAACAATTACTTGTCTTCGTTGTTCTTGAAACCAAATCCAGCAAATTTCTTGTTGAACTTGTCGACCGCACCATCGGCCTGCGTAAACTTTTGCTTACCAGTGTAGAATGGGTGTGAATCTGATGTGATATCCATACGAATTGCTGGATATTCTTTTCCTTCAAAATCAGTTGTATCATTTGATGTCATAGTTGAAGCTGATAAAAACTTCTTACCTGTTGATGCATCAATGAAAACAACATCATGATAATCTGGGTGGATTTCTGCTTGCATATTTATTTCTCCTTAGCGCCCTGAGTCTTGTGAACCAGAGTCAGTTATTAACTAAATAAGTATATCAAATATTATTCTTTAAAGCAATAGATTAGGGCATGAGATTAATTAAATCGATTCCTTCGATTGTTACATCGGCGCCTAGACTGGTTAACTTTTCTTTTATACGATCGTAACCACGCAAAATATGATCGGCGCTATTAATGACCGTCTCACCATCCGCCATGATTGCAGCAATAATCAACGCAGCGCCAGCTCGAATTTCAGCTGCTTCAACATCAGTACCAATCAAACGTGGAGACTGATTAATTTTGATTTCTCCTGGTTTCGGTGAAGCAATATCACCACCCATTCGACGTAATTCAGCAATATGCTTCACTCTTTTTGGATAAATCGTATCAGTAATAGTGCTTTCACCTTGGGCTATTAATAACAACGGTGTAATAGGCTGTTGCAGATCTGTAGCAAATCCGGGGTATGGCATCGTTTTAATTGCAACTGGCTTCAATATATCTGACTTATAAACATGAACCGTATCTTCACCAATATCTAGATTGACGCCCATTTCAATTAATTTTGACGTGTATGACTCAAGGTGCTCAGGAATAACATTCTTTATTGTTACACCATCTCCATAAGCTGCAGCCATACTCATATATGTCCCAGCTTCAATACGATCTGGAATAACAGTATGTGTGTTACGAGCTTTCAAAGAAGGGACACCGGCAATACGAATTGTATCTGTTCCAGCACCACGAATATTAGCCCCCATATTATTCAAAAATGTTGCAATATCAATGATTTCAGGTTCACGTGCAGCATTTTCAAGGATAGTTTGACCTTTAGCACGTACTGCTGCCAGTACAATGTTAATCGTTGCACCAACAGATACCGTATCCAAAGCTATCCGTGCTCCAATCAAACCATGGTTAGTTGCATCAATGTGAATAATATCGTTACTTTCAGTAACTGTAGCCCCCAATGCTTCAAACCCTTTAATATGTTGATCAATCGGACGACGGCCCAAATTATCACCACCAGGGAATGTCACTGTAGCACGGCCAAAACGCCCTAATAACGCGCCCATAAAATAATAGGAAGCGCGCAAAGACTTGATTGCACCACTAGGTAAATCACTTTCCTCAATGTGTGTTGGATCAATGTCTAACACGCCATTTTCAAATTTAGACGTTACCTTCATTGCCTTTAAAATTAACTGCAAGTTTTTAACGTCCAAAATTTGTGGTACAGTATCAAACTTGACCGGTGTATCCGCTAAAATAGCAGCCGGAATCAATGCTACTGTTGAATTTTTGGCGCCACCAATTGTGACTTCACCACGTATGCGTTTGCCGCCATGTACGATTATTTTTGCCATGAAATTATCCTATAACTTTATAGTCTGCAGTCCATTATATCGTATTTATAGTGACAACTCAAATAACATTAGCAAAATAATTATCGGATTTCTGCATTAAATTTAGATTGTAATTCACTCATAATATGCTCAAAATCAGTATTTACATCAGTTTCTAACAATGTGCCATCGCTATCTTGATAAGTTAATGTATACGCCAAAGACTTTTTATCTTCAGGAAGATTTGGTCCCATATAGAGATCAAATACTGTCACATCAACTAAATGTTCTCCAGCTGTTTCTAAAATTGAAGTATAAATTTCACCATTGGGCACAGTTTTATCAATTAAAATTGCAGCATCACGACTTATTTGTGGAAAACGAGATATTGGATTAAATTGAACATTTTCCACAATATGATTAAACACGGAGAACAAATTTAATTCAAATCCAAATACAGGCGCTAATTTCTGTTTCTTTGTAATGTTTGGGTGTATCTGTCCCACAAATCCAATATACTCATCACCGATAAAAATATCAGCAGTTTGACCTGGATGCATATTTGAATGTCGCTCTGTTGCGACATAATATATATCTGTAGTGCCAATTTGAGCCAAATAACTTTCTACAATTCCTTTAACATCATAAAAATCAACCGCATTTTCTTGCTTATTTTTTTGCCATGATGAATTGATTATGTTACCTGTCAATACACCAGCTATATGTTCAATTTCAGAAGGCTGTGCATTGATTTCGTTAGTAATGAAAATTCGTCCTTGTTCGTACAAAGCGATATTTTGAACTGAACGTGAGACATTGTAAACTACGTCGTCAATTAACCCTGACAATAAATTTTGACGAGCTGTTGTACGATCCGAACTCATAGGATAGTCCAAAGTAACCATTCCATCATTTTGATTTTCAGCAAATAATTGTGCTTTTTCAGGTGAAGTAAGCACATATGAAATAGCTTGATTCAATCCCAAGCTCTCCATAATACGTCGACTTGCACGAATTTGTCGTTGTTGTTTAGAGAGTTTGCCCGGCGTCGTAGGACCATACGGTAATGTAACCGGTAAATTATCATATCCATACAGTCGAGCAACTTCTTCAATTAAATCTGCTTCAATCGATATATCTCCCCGACGTGCAGGAACAATCACTGTTAAAACATCATCATTTTTCTCATATGTAAAAGCTAATTGATCAAAAATACTAGCAATTTCATCAGTTGTCAAGGATGTTCCCAAAACCTTATTAACACGTGTCGTTGATAAGGTTAAATGAGTATCCGTTCGTTCATTATTTATTGCAACAATTCGACCATGTGCAACTTGCCCCTCAGCCAATGCATCTACTAAACTCGCTGCATGATCCAATGTATTAAATGTAGCGTCCCAATTCAAACCGCGTTCAAACCGTGCTGAAGCTTCCGAGTGTAGATTGTGACGTCTGGCAGTTGCACGAATCAAGCTTGGATTAAATATGGCGCTTTCAATGATAATGTTTTTTGTATTTTCATCGATTTCAGAACTCACACCACCCATTACACCTGCTAACATTAAAGCCTCTGAATCAGCGGAAATAACGATGTCCGCACCAACTCTTAGTTTCCTCTTTTCACCATCTAAGGTAACCATTTGCTCATCAGCAGTTGCTCGACGAATATGTAAATCTCGACCATTCAGTTTATCCAAATCAAAAGCGTGTAATGGTTGCCCATAAGTCAACATCATATAATTGGTGATGTCAACAATATTATTAATTGGTCGCATTCCCGCATTCCATAAACGTTTTTGTAACCAAAGCGGTGAATCCTTAACTGTAACATTATTCACCACACGCAGAGCATACTTTGAGACTAATTCTTGATCATCTATATAGACATTTACTTGGTTAGCTGCCTCATTTTCATATTCAACTAAATCAAAATCTGGTACGATAACTTTTTTACCAAGCATGGCACCAAATTCATAGGCTGTCCCAATCATTGATAACATATCTGCACGATTGGGTGTCAAGTCTGTATCAAGAACCGGTTCATTCATGCCTAAAGCAACGATTGCATCATCACCAGGTGTTAAATCTTCTTCTTGACCAAAAATATAGATCCCTTCCTCAAAATCTTTTGGTGCAATTTTGTCACTGAAACCTATTTCTTGCAAAGCCACAAGCATCCCATATGAGGATTCACCACGTAATTTAACAGCTTTTAACTCAATTAATTCGCCATTTTCGTGATTAATAATATGTGCACCAACCTTTGCCAAAATGACCATTTGTCCTTCAGCAACATTTGGTGCTCCTGTTACAATTTGAATAGGTTCATCTTCACCTGCATCAATTTGTGTAATAACCATATGATCAGAATCTGGGTGTGGCTCTACGGACAAAACTTTGGCCACAACAAGACCATCTTGTTCTTGAGCAATAGTTGTATTGCTGTCAATTTCTACGCTAGTGCGTTCAACTTTTTCTGCTAAATCACTTATGGATTCTGGGTTTAAGTCCATTTCATGATTTAAATATTCGTTCAGCCATGTCAAGCTTGTTTTCATAATTAGTTCCCCTTTCGATTAAATTGTGATAAGAATCGCACGTCATTTAAGTAAAATTGACGAATATCATCAACCCCGTACTTCAACATTGCAAATCGATCTGGTCCCAATCCGAACGCAAAGGCAGAATATTTATCGGGGTCAATACCATCCATTCTTAATACATTAGGATGTGTCATACCAGCACCTAATACTTCAATCCATTCGATGTCTTCTGGATTCATATCCGGTGTTACTTCATTCCACGAAACATCAACTTCTACAGATGGCTCAGTGAACGGAAAATATGATGGTCGCATACGAATTTGATGTTTTTCACCAAATAATTCTTGCATAATTGAAAGTAATGTCCCCTTTAAATCCGCCATTGTAATATTTTCACCAACAACCATTCCTTCCACTTGGTGGAATTGATGAGAATGTGTCGCATCATCTGTATCTCGGCGATAAACTTTCCCAGGAGCAATCATTTTTAACGGTCCTTTAGAAAAATCGTGCTTTTCAAGTGATCGCGATTGCACCGGTGATGTTTGTGTACGTAATAAAATTTCTGGCGTAATATAGAAAGTATCTTGCATATCACGTGCTGGATGATCTTTGGGTAAATTTTCCCTTTCAAAATTATATTCATCCGTTTCCACTTCTGGAGAATCAACTATATCATCAATTACTTCAAACCCAAGTCCTAAAAAATGTTGCTCAATTTCATCAATAATTTGTTGAAGAACATGCGGTTGGCCAACATGATGTACACTACCGGGTAATGTTACATCAATTTTTTCTGCCTGCAATTGCTTATTTAATTCATACTCTTCTTGTGCACGTTTTTTTTGCTTCAGTAATTCGGTAATTGTCTGTCGAACATCATTCCCCACTTCACCAACCATTTTACGATTCTCTGCAGCAACATCTTTCATGCCTTTCAGTAAACCGGTTAATTCACCTTTTTTTCCTAACAACTTGATACGTAATTGCTCAATGTCAGCATTGTTATCATTAATTCGTTCTACTGCTGAATTTTTTAAAGCAGTAAGATCTTCAATCAAACCCATAATTCATCCTTTCATCAATGTGACTATTAAATTCCCTTAGTCACCTATACTTTTCAAAATAAAAATCCCACGTATCTCTTTAAAAAAGAGATACATGGGACGCTAATTACCGTGGTACCACCCAAGTTCCTGATTTAATAAAAAATCAGCTTTGACATCCATAACGCGGACAAACGTTGGCGATTAGGCCAATACTCCTGACTGAAATTCGTTATGTTTTAACTACGGCCTTCCACTAATCACCGCTCACTGATAGTTTTATCATAACTACTAGGTCATTCACTGTAGTCTACAACAAGTATATCAAATTTTTTTAACACTGTCAGGTTCTGTTAGACCAGCAACATTATTATATTTGTCTGACCATTCATGAATAGCTTTCATCATTGGTCGCATAGCTTTGCCTGCTTCAGTTAATTTATACTCAATCAAATTTGAATCATCATACGTTTCACGAATCACTATATTGGCTGCCTCAAGCTCTTTCAGCCGTTCTACTAAAACTCTATCTGAACATCCTGAAACTGCACGTGATATTTCTAAAAATCTTTTAGCACCACTCACTAACAACGCTTCAATAATCAACCCATTCCATTTGCGCCCCAAAAGTGCAAAGGTACACGTAAAATTTTTGCATAAAGTATTTTCAGTTTCTTTAATCTTGTCAACCATAATTTTCCCCCTCATGATTTGGTTACTTTACTGGGAACATAGCTTGTTTACCCGTTAAAACTCGGACAATATCTTCCGCAGCCGTTAAGGCAACATTATCCATGGCTTCTTGTGAAATCATGGCGACGTGCGGTGTTACAAAAACATTGGGTAAGCGTAATAATGGATTGTCTGCTTTGATGGGCTCTTCTTCAACAACATCTAATCCAGCCCCTGCAATTTCTTCATTATTTAGCGCATCAATCAGGGCTTTCTCGTCTACAAGCGCACCACGTCCAATATTTATCAACACAGCAGTCTTTTTCATTTTTTTAAATACAGAAGCATCAATCATATGTTTTGTCTCAACGGTCGCTGGTAAAGCAGTCACAATAAAATCAGCCTGTTCATATATCTCTGCCAGTGTTGCCATGTGCCCGTTAGCTACCTCATGTTGATGGCGTGCATATGCCAACACACTAACATTGAAACCAGATAACATTCGGTCAATTTCCTTACCAATATGTCCGTACCCTATGATACCAACTGTTTTACCAGTTAATTCTTGTCCTTGATGTTTAGCAAGAAAAATATTATCAGCATTTCCAGTAATAGCTTCGTGTCTTTGATAAAATAGACGACCTGCCATAAATATATGCATCATGGCTGTTTCTGCTACAGCTGTTGCATTAGCCCCAGGTGTATTCGTAACAACAATATCATGTGCATTTGCTGCATCCAAGTCGACATTATCATATCCAACGCCATGACGTGCCACAATTTTTAAATTAGTCATTTTTGACATTAGATTTTCTCCGAAAGGATGCATCATAATCAGAATACCATCAACGTCAGAGTTGCTCAGAAAATCGTCGTCACTCGATTGACTATTTACGATAACTTTATAACCACTATTTTCAAGATAATCAATCGCTTTTATAGAAGTCATATTAGATACTAATACTTTTTTCATTAAAATAATTCTCCTGTAAATGGTAAAGGTGGCGTCTCGTTAAAATCATACATCATCAGATCATCTGCCTTCGTAATATAAGCCGTCAAAGATTCTGATAACATCAAATTGACTGGAAACTGGCGTTCATTCAATACAATGATGGGTTTTTTCTGTACCCAAGCCATCCCCTGTTCAAAAGCCGTTCCGGAATCAGCATCCTCATCTCGATAATCAATTATTGACAAAACAATGTCCGCATTTGTGACATTATTAACATCTCTTTGAAACACCTCAGCTGCCCATGGCGATGTAAACTCTGGATTATCCGTTTTCTGGTGCTGTCGTGGTGAATAATAGTCAGTTACCGTTGGGTTGGCATCAAGAGCTAATTCCACACGTTTGACACGATCAATTTGTTCATCAGAAAAAAATGGTCCGGCAAGATAAATTTGAGACATGATATATCCTTCTTTTTTTAATTTAGTGAATGAAAAGAACCTGGCATTAGTTCAGCAATGTTGGTTTTTATTTCTTTACCTTGTTGATTGATCAACCAAATCGGCATATCTGGTTCAAAAAATTCGACCATTACCTGACGACATGCGCCACAAGGTGCAATTGGCTCATTTGTTTGACCAGCAATAACTAATCCTTTAAAAATTCTATGTCCAGCAGCCACAGCCGTAAATATAGCAGTTCTTTCAGCACAATTTGTTAAGCCAAATGATACATTTTCAATATTGACACCTTTAAATATTTCGTCATTATCAGTAAGTAAAGCAGCACCGACTGGAAAGTGAGAATATGGAGTATACGTATCATTAAGTGCTCGATTAGCAATATCAACAAGTTTTTGAGGGGCCATCGTATTATTTCTCCTAAGTGTTATTTTAGCAAAAAATCAGCCAAAGCGACTGATTAGTTTTTATTTTTAATTGTCTTACGTTAAATTTTAATTTGGCCTTATCATTTTAACATAATTTTTTCAAATTTATTTAGACGCTCCTCAAACACCTTGAAGGCTTCATTCAAGTAATCAGGTTGATTCATATCAACACCCGCCTTTTTGATAATATTCAAAGCATAATCTGAATTTCCAGACTTAAGATAGTTTTTATAAGATTCTGCACCATTATTATTTAATATACGTTCAGCTAACGTGGTAGCTGCTGCCTCACCGGTTGAATATTGGTAAACATAAAAATTATAGTAAAAATGAGGAATTCTAGCCCATTCGTATGCTATTGCTTCATCTGGGAATAAATCAGGACCATAAAACTTTTGATTCAAAGAACCGTAAAAATCACTCATTTCATTAGCGGTTAATGCAACACCAGCAGCACTTTGCTCGTGAATCCATTGTTCAAATTCTGCAAACTGAGTTTGTCGGAAGACAGTTCCTTTAAACCCATCAAGATACTGATTCAAAACATAAGCTTGGAATTTAGGATCATCATTAGTCTTTAATAAATAATCAGTTAATAATCCTTCATTGGTTGTTGAAGCAATTTCTGCTAAGAAAATTGGATAATCACCATAATGATACTCTTGATTATGACGTGTCAAATAGGAATGTACTGAATGTCCCATTTCATGCGCCAATGTATAAACATTATTCAAATTATTTTGCCAATTTAGTAGAATAAAAGGTTTTGTATCATAAGCACCACTTGAGTATGCCCCTGTACGCTTTCCTTTATTTTCAACTACATCAATCCATCGTTCATCAAATGCTTTCTGAACAATATGAGTATAATCTTCTCCAAGTGGCGCCAAAGCGGCCAAAACAATTTGTTGCGCCTTTTCATAAGTCACTTCAAAATTAATTTCATCTACCAGTGGCACATAAAGATCATATGAATGAACATCCTCAACGCCAAGAATTTTTTTACGCAAAGAAACAAAACGGTGTAATAAAGGCAAATTAGCATCCACAGTTTTTGTCAATGTTTCAAAAACTGATTCTGGAATATTATTAGCCATCACAGCAGCTTGTCTCGCTGAATCGTAATGCCGTGTTTTAGCTAAAAAATTATGCCCCTTAACATGTGAAGATAACGTTGAAGCAAAAGTATTTTGCAACCCAATATAGCTATCGTACAGGGTCATAAACGCCTCTTCACGCAACGAACGGTCTTTAGATTCTAATAATAATGAATATAAACCATTGGTCAATGGTACCACTTCACCTGCTTCAGTATGCACATCACCAAAAACAATATCTGAATTATCCAATGCTCCAAATGTTTGCTCTGAAGCATTAAAAACGTCACTTGCACCTGCCAATAAAGCTTCTTGCGCTGCAGGTAATGTGTGAGCCTTACGTGCTTTCAGTACGTCAAAAAAGTGAGCATATTTTTTGAGACCATCGGTCTTTAAATAAGCATCAAGTTTTTCGTCTGATAACGCTAACACTTCTGGCTGAAAGAACGCTGTATTAGCACTCAACTCAGCATATAATCCCTGAACACGTGCATTAAACGCACTATATTTTTGATCGGTCGTATCCTGATCATAAATTTGATGTGCGTACACATACACTTTTTCAAATTGACGTTCAACAGCTAAATCCGCTTCTAATGCTTCTCTAAGTGTATCAGCAGAATCACCAACATGCCCCATGTACTTTGTTAGACCTTGAGAAGCTTTTTGAGTTTCATCAAATGCAGATTCCCATGATTCGTCTGTGGGAAAAATTGATGTTAAATCCCATGTTAAATTTTCTGGAACTTGATTACGAGATAATTGTTTTTCAGACATACGTATTTTACTTGCGGAAAACCGCACCCTCCTTATCATTCAGTACTAATAATTCTATCATATTTTCAATGTCTTTTGTTGTTTCTCATTTTTCCATCTCGGTAACCGTCTCACTAAGATATAATTCCCATGTTGCAAAATATAATTATTAATTTCTAGGTCATGATATAAATCTGCAATTTTTTGCTGCTTAAATTTTTCATTACCCAGTAAGAAAATTGATAATTTTTCACTTAATTGTTGTTTATTCACAATGTTTTGTTGTCCTATTTTTTCCAAAAATAAAACGGCTATCAAACGCCAATGCCAATTGCTTATTTTGAGTCCAAATGTATTTCCTTCATGAATCCATGTTGGCGCATGTATCAAAAGTCGATTATTTTGATACAAATAATCAACTAATCGTGGCTCAATTCGACGCTGCATAATTAAATGCTGCAACTTATATACTTGTTTAGAAAGATTTAAATTTTTTCTTTGCGGTGACAACTCAATGTTAAATAAGGCTTTACTAATATGCTCTGTAAATTTCACTCCAGTAAAATCAGGTTTTGTAAATTGCTGACGATGTACAAAGTGTTTTTTTTCTGGCAAGTAAAAAATTAAAGCATTATCTTTCATAAATTTAATAATACTAGCCTGTGACATCCTGCGTTTAAAATAATTATCTCCTAATATCCAAATAACTTGAATATTTTCCTTTTTATAACCTTCATTTCTTTGATTTAGTTTTTGTTGGGATATAGGACTACATTGGTACTCAATAGCAATTTTTTTATTCTCACATATTAGTAATATATCTGGCCTTTGCTGAATGTTAGGCAAAACTGCTTCAATTTGTATCTGACCATACTGCTGTACATTGTCAGCAATTTCTATTTTACCAACTAAATGTTGTAATGTTTCATTTTCAGTAAATGTCGCGCATGTTGAACCAATGCAGTGTGAAAAATGTTTTTGTTTTATATCGCCGCTCTTTAAAATAACTTTTTCACGGCACCCAGGACAAAAATAGTCTGCTGTTTTATCAGCTTGACTGGCTTGTATATAACGATTTTTAATGTCACACGCAATAATCATAAAAACACCTCTAATTCATGTTACGAATTAAAGGTGTTTTTTCTTACTGCATTTTCTTTTGTATCCCATTACTCAACCAAGTTAATAAAGTAATAATAATCAAATAGATAATTGCTATAATTGCCCATACGCGGAATCCTTGTGAGTTACGCGCCACGATTAAACTTCCTGTTTGTGTCAGTTCTAGAATACCTATCGCTGATAAAATTGATGTATCTTTCAATGTAATAATGAACTGATTAATAAAGCTTGGAACCATTATCTTCAATCCTTGTGGCATGATTATTTTACGCATTGATCGATTATAAGTAAATCCAAGACTTCGTGCAGCCTCCATTTGACCTTTATCGACGGCTTCAAATCCACCTCGCACAAAGGCACCAGTATACGCTCCCTCGTTTAAGATTAACGTAATTAATCCTGCTGTAAATGCTGGAATCTTTGCCCCAATAACACCTGGTAGACCAATATAGATAAAGAATGCTAACACCATCAATGGTAATCCACGGAAGATATAAATTAATGTGGTAGATATTCCTCGAACAACACTATTTTGACTAACACCCATGATACCAAGAATAATACCCCAGACAGAGGCCAAAACAATGCCTAGAATAGTTAACAAAAGTGTCTGCCATAGCCCACGCATAAAGGCGCTATCATTCGCTTTTAAAATACCTAATACCGAATGATTATCCTTTGCTGAACCAGTAAATGTTGATTGCGTTGCACCAAGATACTTCTTGACAATTTTATTATATGTACCGTCTTTTTTAATTGCGGAAAAGCCTTTGTTGAATGATGCTAACAAGGCTTGATTATCACCTTTTTTAACAAAAAATCCATACCAACCAGCGTTACCTGGATGATTAGAATTCATAATTTTAAGTTTCATACCATTTTTAATAGCATATTGAATAACCGGCATATCTTCAAACGTAGCAACCGAGTTGCCTACAACAACATCATTATACATTGTATCCGTATCATTAAAGTATTTAATTTTAAATCCGTACTTACTTTGAAGAGATTTACCGTACTCAGAAGCAGCAGTACCTGTTTTAAGCGCTACCGTTTGTCCTTTTAAATCTGCTAATGATTTAATTTTGCTACCTTTTTTAACGACCCAAGCAACACCGGTTTGGTAGTAAGGTGTTGAAATATCATACACTTCCTTACGTTCATCCGTAATTGCCATACCAGCAATAATACCATCAGCTTGCCCACTAGTAACCATTTGTGCCGCAGCATTGAAGCTCATCGGTTTGAGCGTGTAAGTGAACCCCTCTCGTTTCGCTATTTCCTTTAGAATATCTTGATCAATACCTATATAATCGTTATTTTTATCTTGAAAATCAAAAGGCGGATACGTTGCGTCTGTCGAAATTGTGTAATGAGGTTGTGAAGCATCTACGTGCATTTGTACTACTGAAAGTGATAGTAGTGACATGACTAGACCAACCATAATGATAAAACATTTTTTAAACATTTTTTATCCTCTCAAAAAAAGATGGCCTCTTAGCCATCTTATCTAACTGTTCTTTCAACATAGTGCGATTAAGCATGCATAACTTTTCCTAAGAACTCTTTTAGTCGTGCATTCTTCGGTGCAGCAAATACTTGTTCTGGCTCACCAGATTCTTGAATCTTTCCAGACTCAAAGAATACAACACGATCGGCAACTTGCTTAGCAAAGCCCATTTCATGCGTTACAATGATCATGGTCATACCAGAATCGGCTAGGTCTTTCATAACATCTAAAACATCACCAACCATTTCGGGGTCTAAGGCAGATGTTGGTTCATCAAAGAGCATGATGTCTGGCTCCATAGCCAAGGCACGTGCAATGGCAATACGTTGCTTTTGACCACCAGAAAGAGAGTTAACAGAGACATCGGCCTTTTCAGCCAAACCAACCGTTTCTAATAATTCCCGAGCTTTCTTTTCAGCTTTATCTTTATCCATTTTGCCTAACTCAACAGGCGCCAGCATAATGTTTTCCAAAACTGTATAGTTGTTAAATAAATTAAAATTTTGGAATACCATTCCGATGTTTTCACGGACTTTATTAATATCTGTTTTCTTATCTGAAAGGTCATAACCATCAACAACAATAGTACCATTGTCTGGTGTTTCCAATTGATTTAACATACGCAAAAACGTTGATTTACCTGACCCAGAAGGGCCAATCATTACGACAACTTCGTTCTGCTTAATATCTAAAGAAATATCCCGTAACACATGGTTCGAACCATAAGATTTATTCACCTTATCAACATGTACTTTAACATTTGTTTGTGCTTCACTCATGCACGTGTCCTCTTTTCTACCCAATTACTTAGTAATGTAAGCAATGTAATAACTACCAAATATATCACAGCCACAATTGCCCATACACGGAATCCTTGTGAGTTACGTGAAACAATCAATGTTCCTGTTTGTGTCAGTTCTAGAATACCTATCGCTGATAAGATTGATGTATCTTTCAATGTAATAATGAACTGATTAATAAAGCTTGGAACCATTATCTTCAATCCTTGTGGCATAATTACTTTACGCATTGATCGATTATAAGTAAATCCAAGACTTCGTGCAGCCTCCATTTGACCTTTATCGACGGCTTCAAATCCACCTCGCACAAAGGCACCAGTATACGCTCCCTCGTTTAAGATTAATGTAATTAATCCTGCTGTAAATGCTGGAATCTTTGCCCCAATAACACCTGGTAGACCAATATAGATAAAGAATGCTAACACCATCAATGGTAATCCACGGAAGATATAAATTAATGTGGTAGATATTCCTCGAACAACACTATTTTGACTAACACCCATGATACCAAGAATAATACCCCAGACAGAGGCCAAAACAATGCCTAGAATAGTTAACAAAAGTGTCTGCCATAGCCCACGCATAAAGGCGCTATCATTCGCTTTTAAAATACCAAGTAAGGAAGTATTATCAGATTTCTTACCAGTAAAATCAGAAGCCGGAGCTCCTAAATATTTTTTGATAATTTTATCGTATGTACCATCTTTTTTGATCGAAGCATATCCTTTGTTAAAGGAAGTTAATAGTTGTTTATTTTGTCCTTTTTTAACAGCAAAGCCATACCATCCAGATTCGTAAGGAGAATCGGCATTCATAACTTTCAACTTCGTACCATTTTTAATGCTATATTGAAGTACTGGCAAATCACCAAATGTTGCCTGAGTATTGTCATTAATTACATCGTTATACAAAGTGTCAGAGTCATTAAAATATGTTACTTTAAAGCCATATTTTTTTTGAATTGATAAGGCATAATCAGCTCCAGCAGTACCTGTTTTCAGTGCAACCGTCTTACCTTTTAAGTCGTTTAGTGATTTAATGTTTGAACCTTTTTTTACTGCCCAAGCAATACCTGACTTGTAATAAGGTGTTCCAAAATCAAAGACTGCTTTTCGTTCATCAGTAATCGACATACCGGCAATAATACCGTCAGCCTGACCAGATGTAACTGATTGTGTTGCTGCATTGAAGCTCATTGGTTTCAATGTGTACGTAAATCCTTCACGTTTAGCAATTGTTTTTAGAATTTCTTGATCAATACCAGTATATTGATTGCTGCTATCTTGAAAATCAAAAGGCGGATACGTTGCATCCGTTGTGATGATGTAGTTTGGTTTGGCAGCATCGACTGTCGTAACAGACATCGTTGCAACGACAGCAATCGCCAAAGTTGTGAGAATTATCCATATTTTTTTCATAGTACATTTAGTATAACAAAAAATCGATTCTTTAGGATAGATATTATTAAGTTTTTGCATAAAATGTAACTATCTTTCATCTAAATTGTGATTACTTATGCATGTTTTCAGTAAACGTTGTATACCAAGACAATGTATTTTTATAGTTATTAATCTAAAAAATTATGTTGTTCTTCCGGATTTCACAGACAAAAAAACTAATTTTCGCTATGCTTCCGAGAATTAGTTTTTATTTTTATCTATCATTAAGGATGAACTGGTACTTTGATGTCACCATTGATAATCTTCTTTTCGGCTGTTTTAACAGCTGACCAAACACTATCAGATGCTGAATCTTTTGAAAGACTTACACCTTTTTGCTTCAAACCGTAAGTAATAGTCTTTCCACCTGGGAATTTATCATTTTTGGCTTTGTTAGCCACATCTTCAACTGCGCTGTCAACGCGCTTAACCGCAGACACTAATGTGAAGTTTGATGATTTACCGTCTTTATCTTTATAATCTCCGTCAGACTTTTGATCACGATCAACTCCGATAACCCAAACTTTTTTATCAGCATCAGCAGCCAGTTTTTGATTTTCAGCCTTAGCTTCCGCAAAGACACCATTCCCAGCACCACCAGCGGCTTGGAAAATTATATCCGCACCATTAGCAACCATTGAAGCTGCAATTGTTTTCCCTTTAGCCGCATCTGTGAATGAATCAGTGTATTGCGTAATCACCTTGATGTTACTGTTGGTATCTTTAACACCAGCTTTGAAACCAGCTTCAAAAGTATCGATTGTATCACTATGAATACCACCCACAAAACCAACTGTTTGTGACTTTGTTTGTTTGGCAGCAGCCACTCCTGCTAAATATGATGATTGTTCTGATTTAAAGAGTAGAGAAGCTACATTTTTATTGTTGACAACTGAATCAATAATTGCAAAGTTTGTTTTAGCGTTGGCTTTTGAAACACTTGTAATCGCTGGCGCAGCAGCAAATCCCACACCGTAAACTAACTTATAACCACCTTTAACCGCAGTTTGTAAGTTTGTTTTAATGTCAGAAGTATCTGAACTCAAGAAATAGTTATAGCCACCTTTTCCTTGCTGCAATTTGTTGGCTTTCCCATAAGCTTTCAAGCCTTCCCAAGCGGATTGATTAAAGGAACGGTCGTCAATACCACCACCATCCGTAACCAAAGCAACTGAATAACCTGTACTTTTAGTTGAGGAATTTTGGGTTGCAGCGTAAATACCACCACCAATAACGACCACTGCTGCTATACTAATACCTATTTTTGCTGAACGTTGCATATTTTTTCTCCAAATATTCTTTATATTTCTATTATGCGTTTTTTAAGCAGTTTTTTTCTTAGAATTTGATTAAAAGTATGTTTTATATCCGAATGTTTATATTTTTGTCATTTTATAGTTCGTAATTTACTATAAAACCTCTAAAATAGTTCGGATTTTGATATAATTGTAGTATGACAAACTATATCACGCAGACAATTGAACCGTGGATGCCTCAAGGGGCTCTAAAAGCTAAATCTGATTATGCAAAAATTGCAGCCGACTTTAATTGGCACACAATCCCTCTCGAGCGCTATAATGATAAACGATTTGATGATGTCGTTCGTCAAAAAAAAATTCATTCATGGTTAAGCAAAATAAAACCCGGTGACCATGTAATTCACCAATTTCCGACTTATATGAGTGCTGATTTTGAACATATGTTTTTAAAAACATTAAAAGAAACTAATGTTCATACCACAATATTAATACATGATATTGAGCCACTGCGTTTGATAAAAAATGACCCTTGGGAATTAGGTGTACTAAATAGTTATGATACACTTATCGTACACTCTCAGGCAATGTATGATGAATTAGTACATTTGGGTATTCACACTTCGGCTATTATTCAACCATTTTTTGACTATTTAGGAAGCGTTACAGAAAATGCTTATTTTAGTCACAAAATTAACTTTGCTGGAACGTTTCAAAAATCTCCTTGGTTAAAAGATTACGCTGGACCACAAATTAGTCTTTTTGGTTCAAAACCAAAAAAATGGGCTGGAGTTGAATTTCCAGGAAGTGTTGACTACTGTGGTAACTTTGATCCTGTGAATATTTTAAATGGTTTTCATGATGGCTTTGGTCTACTTTGGGATAGTGATTTTGAAGATAAAACCTACCAAACATATACGAAATTTAATGCACCACACAAAGCAAGCCTTTACTTACGTGCAGGATTACCTTTAATTGCTTGGCATAAAAGTGCAATTGGCCATTTGATTAAAGAATATAATATTGGTTTTGTTATTGATTCTCTAGATCAGATTGAAGAGGTTTTTGAAGTTAGTCAAGTTAAATATGCTACTTGGCAAAAAAATATTACTCCATTAGCTGAACAACTACAAAACGGTTATTTTACACAGCAAACACTTCAAAAACTTGAAAAATTATAATTTTAACGAACAAAAGCGAGAAACTTAAGAATTTAAGTTTCTCGCTTTTGTTAAACTATTATAACGAATTAATCATTTTTAACGACCGGCACCCATCATAATTTTAGAAACATTTGCCTGTATTTTACCAAGGTAAAGTTCCTGATCTTCTTCTGATTTTACGTACAATGCATCATCTACCGTCTGATTAGTGGTATTCAATGCGTCACTCATCATTTTTGTTGCTTCAGCATATGCAGTATAATTTTTCGCCAATGATTTATGCAAGCCTAGTAAACGAATAGGCGCTTGTACATTATTCAAAATTCTTGCATTTTCTTGATATGCAACTACAGCATCTTCAAATTCAGCCTTAATTTCAGAAAATTCTGCTACTGGCATATCCACAATAGCATTATCTTCTTTCGCATCATCTAATTTCGTAAAAAATGGTGCCACACGGTCTGCTGTATCTTGTGTTGTTGTTAAAACTTGTTGCAATGTTTGTACATAAATTTGTGCTTGTTTTGGGTTAAATTTTGCCAATGTTTTTTATCCTTTTTTGAAAATTGATCTTTGTATCAATTTTACCAGTTCCACGATAACAATGATACTCATTCCAGCAACTAATACAATCGCCCATTGATAACCATCTAGATGTGACACATGGAAGAGTGGATTCAAAGCTGGAATAACGACCACAGCGGCCATCACTATAACTGACCCTAACAATGCCCAATTAAACATTTTATTTTGGAAAGCCTGAGGTCCAATCATGGAACCATAAACAGACTTCACGTTAATTGCATTGAACATCTGCATCAATCCAAGCGTCATAAATGCCATTGTCAAAGCATCTTGGTGGGCCAAATGTACCTCTGGATGAACAGGAGCTGCTAAAGCAAAACCATAAACACTTAGCACAATAACAGCTTGCAAAGTTCCTTGCCAAATAATTGCTGGTCCAACACCACCAGACAAGAAACTAGCACCACGACCTCTAGGTTTATTTTTCATAATGCCTTTTTCGGCTGGTTCAATACCTAAAGCAATAGCAGGTAACGTATCAGTTACTAAGTTAATCCATAAAATCATGATTGGCGCTAATATATTCCAACCCAATAATGTCATAACGAAAATTGCGATAACTTCAGCCAAGTTTGAAGCTAGTAAATATTGCAAAGCTTTTTGTATGTTAGCGAAGACCTTACGACCTTCCTCAACAGCATGAACAATTGTGGCAAAGTTATCATCTGCCAATACCATGTCAGAAGCACCCTTCGACACTTCCGTACCTGTGATACCCATTGCAATACCAATATCGGCTGTTTTCAAGGCTGGAGCGTCATTGACCCCATCGCCTGTCATAGCAACAACTTTGCCCTTTTTTTGCCAAGCATTAACAATTTTAACTTTGTGTTCCGGTGCTACACGAGCATAAACATTATATTTTTCAACGTTTTGAGCGAATTCTTCATCACTCATCTCATCTAAATCAGCGCCTGAAATAACAGCTATTTCTTTATCAGCTTCATCTAAAATCCCTAAGCGGATAGCAATAGCAGCAGCTGTATCACGATGATCACCAGTAATCATCATCGGACGAATGCCAGCAGCTTTAGCCTCTGCTACAGCTTGCGCAACTTCTGGGCGTTCTGGATCAATCATCCCAACAAAACCAGTGAAGACTAAATTTTGCTCAACAGTTTCAGTGCTCATATCACTCGGAATTTGACTAACCATCTTGTACGCAAAACCAAGCACACGAAGAGCTTGTGTTGCTAATTCTGAGTTAATCGAAAGCAACTTAGCACGAATTTCATCAGATAGTGATTCAATTTCACCGTTGATTTCAATTTGCGTTGCTCGCTTCAACAATTCATCGGGTGCACCCTTGACAGTTATAATGTATCCATTTGGAGCTGGGTGAACCGTTGACATTAACTTTCGATCTGAGTCAAACGGTATCTCAGCAACACGTGGCATTTCTGTATACAATTTATCTAAATCACGACCATGGTTTTCATTAAAGGCAACTAAGGCTGTTTCTGTTGGATCCCCAATAAAACCTTTTTCTGTACGTTTTGTATCATTATTTAAAGCTAGTATATCAGCTAAACGAGCATAAGTACCTGTTAATTCTGCTGTAGTTGCCGCATCAGAAATTTCAGCATTAACGACTAATTTTTCAACCGTCATCTTATTTTGTGTTAAAGTACCTGTTTTATCAGAACCAATAATATCAGTGGAACCCAATGTTTCTACGGCTGGCAATTTACGTACTAAGGCATGCCGAGAAGCCATGCGAGTCGTTCCCAATGCTAGTGTAATTGTCACAATCGCAGGCAACCCTTCTGGAATTGCAGCAACTGCCAAGGAAATAGAAGTTAACAACATATCAATAATTGTTTCTTTTCCTCTAACTAAACCAACAATAAAAGTTATAACAGCGATACCAAGAATCAAATAAGTTAACACTTGTCCCAATTTGACCAAATTAGCTTGTAACGGTGTTTTGGTCTCGTCGGTTGCTTCTAACATTCCAGCAATATGGCCAATCTCTGTTTCCATACCTATTCCAGTAACAACACCAACACCACGGCCATATGTAACGTTAGTATTCATAAATCCTAGATTTGTACGGTCACCCAAAGGTAAATCAGTTTCTTGCAGTGTTTCTGCGCCCTTATTAATTGGCACAGACTCACCTGTCAATGAAGCTTCTTCAATCTGCAAGGATGCAGATTCAATCAATCGGACATCAGCAGGCACAATATCTCCTGCCTCAAGCCGAACAATATCACCAACTACCAATTCTGTAGATTTAATTGATGTTTCCTTACCATCGCGAATGACGTTAGCATTCGGCGTTGACATTTCTTTGAGCGCATTTATCGCATCTTCAGCTTTAGCTTCCTGAAAAACACCAAAAACTGCGTTAATAATAACAATAGCTAAGATGAAAACAGCATCAACTAACTCACCTGTAAAGGCAGCAACAATGGCAGCTGCCAATAAAATAGCAATCATCAAGTCTTTAAACTGATTGATGAACTTTTGGACTAAATTCGTTGATTTAGCTTCGTTCAATTGGTTAGCACCATTTTGCTCGAGACGTTTACTAGCCTCTGCACTTGAAAGTCCTTTTTTTGCATCCGTCTGCAAATGAGATAACACTTCAGTGCTATCTTGATTATATAGTGGCTTATCTGCCATGTGGGATATCTCCTTATATTTCAAATAAATCTCCAAAGAGTTACTAACAAAAAGAAAAGACTCATGCAAACACAAATAAAGGTGTGTTTACATGAGTCTCACTGTTTAATGCTGAACCGGCGCATTGTACGCGATATAAAACATTACTGTTTTGCTTTGACGATTCAGCCACGATCATTCCGTCAGTTACTCCCTCAGAAATTAACTTATGTCTATAGTATAACAAATTTTTTGAAATAGATGTTAATTTTAGTTGAAAACTATGCGACTCTCTTTATTCAAAAAGCCCCGTCACTTCCTCCTCCAGCACCGCCTGATGAACCATCAAAAAAACTTCCTCCATCACCGTTGCTGTCACTTTCAACATGAAACGCACCATCGTATTGAACATTGTGCACAAGATTTTCAACCCAATTATCTCCGAACAACATAATTGGCAAAAAAATCATAGAATCCTCTGTGACTACACTTTTAGCCCAAATTTTCATCTGTCTAGCAACGTTTTTTGCTTCACCAAATATAATTGCGTAAGCTAAAATTTTATCCCACAATTGAACATCTAAAATAGTTTTATTTTCCAGATGCCCAATATCATGAAGCATTTTGGCAAATCCATCCCACTGCCATTTTTCTTGAAAGCCGTCTGGCACTGTATAAAATTTTGCTGGTTTTAGATTGAAGCTAACAATTATAATCCCAATAATGCCCTGAATAATAACAAGGTACCACATTACCAATATTTGCGTGCTGTAAGCAAAAGAAGCAAGTATAAATGTCGATAGCAAGGTGATAACAATCAGGCTTGCTGTAGCAGTTATTTGTTTGCTTTTTATACTATCTGTTAATGCATGATCAATTATTGCTTTATTTTTTTCCGCCTGCTTAAGTTTTTCCTTAAAAGAGGCGATATTATTTTTGATGCGATTGGAAACAACTGATTCAGGTTGTTTAAAAGCAGAGTGAATAATAGCTCTACGTTTTTTTCCAAAAATCATATTGATAAAATCAATTTCATACGATTGTAAATTTGATTCATCAGTCACCCTGTAACTAATATCATCTTGACGCTGAATATCATTATAAGACATGCTAATTTTTCGACGTGCAATTAAATCAAGCAACGTCGCAATAATTAATTTCGAATCAGAGGTTGTTTTGCCAATTCGTTGACTAATCAAAGCCGGTCCTAAATCATTAGGTATATCAAAAATATGCACAATATTTCCAATAGTGCCACTTTGTTGCTGCGCGTTTCTCAATAGATTATATCGTTTAATAGTTTGAAGTGAGGCGATTATTGCGACTATTGAGAAGACAATAGGCAAAATAATCA
The DNA here is from genome assembly GCF_008107645.1 of Leuconostoc litchii. Lineage (GTDB taxonomy): Bacteria > Bacillota > Bacilli > Lactobacillales > Lactobacillaceae > Leuconostoc > Leuconostoc litchii. The sequence continues at coordinate 1,001,762 of NZ_SDGY01000001.1, forward strand.
ATCCTATTATTTTCTTTACTCGCAGTGATTCCCTCTTTTTACGCCATATTGATTGCTCTTGATTTTGAATATACTCCGCACGGTTACCAGACTGTTTATTGGTATTTAACGGTGTTTGACTAGGATCAAAATAACTGTGAATCTCTAATGAATTATTAGCGTCCACATTTTTACTACTAATAGTAACTGTTGCCTTGTTTTTATTGACGTTGACTTGGTCAGCCACATGGCTATGTACCCAAGCTTTTAATATTGTCGCTGGTTTGTTAGGCAACACAAGCTGCAAACCTACATTGCCGATTGGAACGTCTCTAGCACTGATAGGTATCCAATTTATTTCGGCTACATCATGCCAATTGATTACCATATTCTTCAATGTATACCTATAGGACATAGTTAATTGAGAATCTTTTTGAACGGGATAATAAATTTTTTCTTCAACTTCTTGGTTAGTTTTAGTTTCAACATACCCACTACTCTCTCCTTGACGAGGCAACACCATTTTCTTTTCACCATTATTATATTTCGCCTCAATGGCGGTTAACCCACCCCATTGTAATGGATTCATACCAATTCCTTTATCAAGTGACTCTTTAAAATATATACCGTTCATATTTTCATCAAAATGGTAAGTAATCGTTTTAGTTATGTGAGCCGTTCCGTTGGCATCAATTTGTACTACTTCATTCAAATTAGTGATACTATAATTTTTATCTGCAAGAACTGTTGTCCCCGTCCCGCTCAGTATAGCAAACAAAAATGCAAACACTGTTATCTTCAATTTCATCAACTGAATCCCCTCCTGATGGTAGTATTAGTATATCAATTTTCTACTAGTATTCACAAATAAGGCATGTTAAAATAAATATTTTTAGGAGAGATTATGATATTGAAAAATAAAAATCCAATGCAAGAGAGACTGCGTATTGGATTGTTACTCGTTATGAATTCTGGTTTTATTGATTCATATACATTTGAATACCATCACGAGCGTTTTGCCAGCTTGCAAACTGGTAACATCATCCAAGCCGGGTTTCATTTGGCCCAAGGTCATTGGAAGACGACCTTATTTTTTGTTACACCAATCATATTCTTTGTTCTGGGTGCAGCATTTAACACTATTTTGAACCATATATTTCCAAGTAATAAACTTTCTATTCAACAGCACAGCATTTTGATTGAATTTATTGGTATTGCAATTATTGGTGTGTTCAATCCCTATTTATCAAGCACAGCCATTATATCTGCGTTATCTTTTCTATTGGCTATGCAACTCGATTCATTTCCAAAATTACGTGGTCTACCATTTACCAGTGTAATGTCCACTGGCAATTTGCGTAATGTTGGAACCAATTTTGTCAAATATTTTATCAAGCATGACCATATTTTTCTGCACAATGCTTGGGTTTTTTCAATCTTAGTTGTTTTTTTCATGGTTGGTGCCTTTTCATCAGCAATTCTTTCTAGTATCTTTGGAACAGCTTCATTACTAGGTTCAAGTCTAATTATGTTTGCCGTTTTTCTATTATTATTCCGAAATTAAATAAATTATTTGACAATTAATTAGAAAATCGTTATTATAAGCTATAACGATTTTAAAACGAAAACAAATTGAACAGAAAAGTAGCAATTTAATGAAGCTAAGAAAGCTGACGGTTGATGAGAGCCAGCGTGAGTGCGATTGTGAAAATGACCTGTGATTGGTGTATGTGAATCGGTTTACCGTTAAGCATGCAACGACTTGGCCCCCGTTACCGGGCACACCATTCGGCTAGGATCATCTCCCGATGCCTGATGGTTAGTGAGCAAATATTTGGTAACAAATATCTACAACTCAGAATGGTAACACGCTATTTCAGCCGTTTCTGTATCTATGGTACAGAAACGGCTTTTTTGAGCCTAAGATCCCTATTTCAGTGTGTGATCGTTTTAAAATTTGTTTAATAATCTTTGTGTGAGAATATTGAGGAGAGTAATATATTATGAGTAAAAAGACTAAGTGGCTTATCGGTGGTGCTGCAATAATAGTCATTGCAGGAGCTGCTTACGCCAGCTTCGGACAACATTCAGAAACATCATCAAAAACAGTAACTGTTGGTATTATGTCAGGATCTAAACAAGATCAGGCAATTTGGAATACCGTTAAGAAAACAGCTAAAGATAAATATGGCATCACCATTAAATTCAAAGAATTTACAGACTATTCACAACCCAATAAAGCCTTAGCAGCTGGTGACATTGATTTAAATGCTTTCCAACACTATGCTTTCTTGAAGGCATCTAATAAATCAACTGGTAATAAAATTGTTTCCATAGGTGATACAGTCATCTCACCTATTCGACTTTATTCTAAAACTTATACAAAGATTTCTCAGTTCAAAAGTGGCGACACCATTGCTGTACCAAATGATCCATCAAATGAAAGTCGTTCACTCTATGTATTAAAAGCTGCTGGGTTAATTGATTTAAAAAGTGGTTTAACAACTGCTACAGTAAAAGATATCACTAAAAACCCTAAAAATTTAAAAATTAAAGAATTGGCAGCAGATCAAACAGCTCGTACATTGTCAGATATCCAAGGAGCCGTAATTAATGGCACTTATGCTGATTCAGCAAAACTAAACTACAAGGATGCTATTTTCGTTGAACCAATTAACAAAGATTCACATCAATGGGTCAATATTATTGCAGCCAATAGTAAAGATAAAGACAAAAAAATATACAAACAAGTTGTTAAAGCATACCAAACAGATGCAGTTAAAAAGGCCATTAATAAACAATATGATGGTGTCGAGTTAGCTGCATGGGATAAAGATTTTTCAAAATAAGTACGAGAACTAAAGGAGAATTACTATGAGTAAGAAAAAGAACTACATTATTGCTGGAATTGCTGTTGTTGTCATTGCAGGCGCTGCATACTTATCCTTTGGCGGTAATAACAAGGCTGAATCTAAAACTGTTACTATTGGCGTAATGGCAGGATCGAAAGCAGAAGATGAAATTTGGTCATCAGCCATAAAAACAGCCAAAGATAAATATGGCATCACATTAAAAACAAAAAAGTTTACTGATTATTCACAACCTAACAAAGCCTTAGCTGACGGTGATATTGATTTAAATGCTTTCCAAAACTATCCTTTCTTAGAAAATTGGAATAAGACATACAAAACTAATATCGTTTCAATTGGTGATACTTGGACAACACCACTTCGCATATATTCAACATCATACAAGAAAATCTCTGAATTTAAGTCTGGTGACCAAATTTTAGTTGCTAATGATGTTACGAATGAGAACCGTGGTATTCATCTTTTAGCTGAAGCAGGATTAATCAAAATCAAAGATACTAACACGGCAACACCAAAAGATATTACATCAAACCCTAAGAATTTAACAATCACACCAGTTGATGCTTCACAAACTGCCAAATCATTAAATGATTCAAAAGTCGCCGGCGCCGTAGTCAACACTAATTATGCTGTATCGGCTAAGCTAGATGTTGAATCTGCTATCTACGTTGAAGGCTTAAACAAAGAAACAGAGCAATACTTCAACCTTATTGCAGCCAACAAAAAAGATAAAAACAACGAAACATACAAAAAAGTTGTGAAGTCACTGCAAACTGAAAAAACAAAGAAACTCGTTAAAAAGTATTATGGTTCAGCAGAAATCACTGTTTGGGACTATAACAAATAATTAATGCGCTTCGGCGCGTACATAATTTTCTGCGAAAGGACTAAATTATGAGTAGCAATGAAAAATATTTGAATTTACTTCGTGATTTAGTTGCCCTACCAAGTGTTTCGGCAACACATCGCTGTTTACCTGAAACTGCTCAAATTTTGGCCAAAACATTTCGTCAATTAGGTGCTCATGTTACCTATGATGATACCTACTTTGCACCATTTATATTGGCACAATTCAAAAGCAATATTCCGAATGCTCAGACCCTAGTAATCTATAATCATTACGATGTTCAGCCAGCAGAACCATTATCTTTGTGGCAAAGCGATCCTTGGACACTAACACAACGAGATGGCAAATTATACGGTCGAGGCACAGACGATGATAAAGGTAATATCACCGCACGTCTAACAGCTATTGAAGAATATCTAACAGATAGTAATGGTCATCTCCCAGTAAATATCACATTTATCATCGAGGGTTCCGAAGAATCTTCCTCTCAACATTTAGATGAATACTTAAATAAATATAAAAATCAAATAACCGCAGACTTGATTGTTTGGGAGTCTGGTGGTAAAAATATTGATGATGTTGTTGAAATTTTTGGTGGTAATAAAGGCATCGTTACTTTTAATGTCGATGTACAAACCGCACAAACTGATTTACACTCATCCCTAGCAGGTGTTGTTGATTCGGCAGCTTGGCGCTTAACACAAGCATTGGCTACACTATTTGATAACGATGGGCACATTATGGTTCCTGGATTTTACGATGATGTAGCAATACCAAATTCACGAGAAAAAAAACTAGTTGAAAATCTCCCTATTAATAGCCAAACACTAATTCAGCAACACGGACTAACAGCCAAACTCTTAAGTGATAAAACTGGAAATGATTTGAAAGAAACATTATACTTTCAGCCAACTCTGAATATAGAAGGTATTCAAAGTGGTTATTTGGGAGATGGTGTTAAAACAGTTTTGCCTGCAGTTGCCCATGCTAAGCTTGAAGCACGCTTAGTACCTAACATGCTACCAGACAAAACATTACATCAAATCAAACAACATTTCCAAAATGAAGGTTTTTCTGATATTGTGGTAACTAAGACGTTAGGTCAACCTGGTTATCGCAGTGATATGTCCGACCCAGAAATTTCACGTGTAATTAATATTACTGAAAAGTACTATCATCAAAAACCAGTTGTTATGCCAACTTCTCCTGGTACAGGACCAATGTATTATATTCATGAAGCTTTAGACGCCCCAATTGCAAGTTTAGGTGTAGGATATGCTAATACATTAGATCATGCACCAAATGAAAATATCCGATTAACAGATTATAATCAACACATCGCTGTAATCAAAGAACTAATTAGGAGTTATGAAAAATGACAGAATCAATTATCGAACTAAAGAATATCGATGTCACTTTCCATCAAAAAAAACGCACCATAGAAGCTGTGAAAAACGTTTCTATCAACATTGATCGTGGTGATGTTTATGGTATTGTAGGCTACTCAGGTGCTGGAAAATCAACGCTTGTTCGCGTGATTAATTTACTACAAGAACCAACACGCGGATCCATCGTTGTCAATGGCACAACTTTTTTCCAAAGTGATGAACATAGTGGACAAAAAACACGTATCAGTAATAATGATTTGCGTGTACGTCGTCGTAAAATAGGTATGATTTTTCAACATTTTAATCTACTAAATGAGCGAACAGTAACTGAAAACGTAGCATTTGCGCTACAACACAGTCAATTAAAGGATGATGAAAAAAAAGCTAAAGTTGCTGAACTATTGGCTCTTGTTGATTTATCTGATCGAGCAGAACAATATCCTTCCCAACTTTCTGGTGGTCAAAAGCAACGTGTAGCCATTGCTCGTGCACTGGCTAATGATCCAGAAATTTTAATTTCCGATGAAGCAACTTCTGCTTTGGACCCTAAAACAACAAACCAAATTCTGGCTCTACTTAAAAAGCTAAACACCGAGTTTGGCCTAACAATTGTTTTGATTACCCACGAAATGCAGGCGGTGAAAGAAGTTGCCAATAAAGTTGCTGTAATGCAAAATGGTGAAATTATTGAACGTGGTTCTCTACTTGAGATATTTGCACAACCTAAGCAACAATTAACGCGTGAATTTATTGAAACAGCAACAAATATTGATAAAGCTATTGAAACAATTAGTCACGAACCATTGGTTAATAAATTGAAAGATGGTGAAATTTTTGCTCGTTTGTCTTATGTTGGTGAAACCACAGATGAACCATTAATTGCAGGATTATTCCGAGACTTCAATGTCACAGCCAATATTCTTTACGGTAACATTGAGGTTTTGCAAGATACACCTGTTGGTTCCTTACTTGTCATCTTGTCAGGCGACCCAACACAATTGCAAACTGCTTTGAGTACGCTACATGATCATCATGTAGATGTTACAGTTATTAAAGGAGGCAACTAATTATGAGTCAATGGTTTACAAATACATTCCCTAACGTTGTTTATCAAGGCTGGAGTGGCGATACAGGTTGGTGGACTTCTATCGTGCAAACGTTATACATGACTTTCTGGTCAGCTATTTTTGGTGGTATTCTTGGCTTGATTTTTGGGCTTGGGTTAATCCTAACATCCCCAAGAGGTATTACACCCAATAAAACATTATTTTGGATTTTTGATAAAGTAGTCTCTGTTTTCCGTGCAATTCCATTTATTATTTTACTAGCATTTATTGCACCATTTACTAAATTAATTGTTGGCACACAAATTGGTACAACTGCTGCATTAGTACCACTTGCGCTTGGTGTATTTCCATTTTATGCTCGTCAAATACAGGTGGCATTAGCTGAAGTAGACAGTGGGATTGTTGAAGCAGCCCAAGCTATCGGTTCTTCTTTCTGGGACATTGTTTTTGGTGTCTATTTACGAGAAGGTCTTTCTGAAATTATTCGTGTGTCAACAGTGACCTTGATTAGCTTGATTGGTTTAACTGCAATGGCCGGTGCCATTGGCGCTGGTGGTTTAGGTAACATGGCTATCTCATATGGATACAATCGTTTTGCTACTGACACAACTCTAGTCGCAACACTATTAGTCTTAATTCTTGTGCTTGTAGTCCAAGTTACTGGCGATATTCTTGCAAAAAAGTTTAATCATAAATAATAAAAAAACTGTTTGATATATCAAACAGTTTTTTTTATTATTTATCTCGTTAATGTAAATTCAAAACGTTCGCCAACATAGTAAGATCTTACATATTCAAATGGCGTATCATGTTGATCATATGATACCTGACGAACTGATAATATAGGATCACCACGTTTAATTTCCAATAATTCAGCTAACCGTTCATTAGCCAATGTTGCAGTTATGGTCTGTTCAGCATGGCCAGGATAGATGCCCGCAGATGCTAAAGTAGTATAAAGCGATTCTGTTAGAGCAGTACGAGAAAATGAATGAATAAATTTAATAGGTAATGTCGTACGCTCTAACAAAATTGGCTCATCGTCGCCAAGTCGTAATCGTTCCATAACCAACACTTTATCCATATTATCAAGCTTTAAATGCTCAATTTCAGAGGCTGATGGTGAAGTTGTTTTATAGCTCACCGTAATCGTATGTGCAGCTCGTCCAGTAGCCGCCATTAACTCTGTAAAACTAGTAACACCAAGGGCTCGCTCAGAAACTTTTTGTTCAGCAACATAGGTTCCAGAACCGACTTTTCTTTCCAAAATCCCCTCATCGACCAGAGTCTGAACCGCTTGACGTAAGGTCATTCGAGATACATCAAATGCTAAAGCCAACTCTCTTTCAGATGGTAAGCGTTCTTGCGGTTGCCACTCACCAGCTTCAATACGAGACAATATTTGATTGTGAATTTCGATATATCGAGGTTTACCCATTGTTTTCCCGTGCAAAACGACGACCAAATGAATATGTCGCCTCTAAGTGCAATTCCTTGTTAAAAATATTAAAATCAGCATCCTTACCTTCAGATAAGTTGCCTTTTTGTGTTAAACCAAATTCCTTTGCTTGGTTAACTGAACTCATTTGAACCGCATCATTAATGTCGGCACTTGTGAATTTTTGAATGTTAGTAAACGCGTCATCGTAAGCTAATACCGAACCAGCTAAATGGCCATTATCTAAACGAGCTTGTTTATTCTTAACAGTAACTTTTTGACCACCAAGTTCAGATATACCATTTCCTAATCCTTCAGCTCGCATTGAATCAGTTACTAACTCTAATCCATGCGCACCTTTGATACTAAAAGCTAATTGTAACATGTCAGGAACAATATGAAAACCGTCAGCAATTATTTCACCAGTAACAGAGCTCTCTAACATACCATGACCAGTTACACCTGGTTCCCGATGATGCAATGGTCGTTGTGCATTGTATAAATGAGTAATATGTGTGGCCCGTGAGTGTATCAATTGAGCTCTTGTCGCATTTGAGTGACCTATTGACGGAATGATATGGTGTTGCAACATAAACTCTTCAAAATCAGGGATACCACCATTTTCTGGTGCATAAGTCACTAAGCGAATACGTTCACCTGAAAGCTTATACCATCTTTTTAAAAGTTCTGTATCTGGATTAATAATATATTCTTCCGGCTGTGCACCCATAAAAACTTTATTAATAAAAGGTCCTTCTAAATGAATACCTTGAATTACTGGATTAGTTTTCGCAACTTGATCAATTGTTTTTAGAGCTTGTTCGATATTTTCTGGAGATTGAGTAATTGTGGTTGGAAATAGTGACGTAATACCTTCCGTAACCATTTTATTAACCATAATACTCATTTTATCTGGATCCCCATCCATGGTATCCAAGCCATAACCACCATGTTTATGAACATCAATAAAACCCGGCACTATAATTTTATCTGTTGCTTCATCAATCAACTCATCTTCAGATTTTGCTTGAAAGTTATTCATATAGCCAACTTCTTCAATTGTATCTGTAAAACGCATAAAGGCGCTTTCTAAATGTTGATAACCTGTATAAAGATTAATGTTCTTAATTAATTTTGCCATAATGTCTGATGTTATGCAGAAAAAGCGTAACACATTCCTCCTATGTTTACCAAAACAGTGACTGTATCTATGATTACAGTATAATTGGTCTAGACCTATTATGCAAATTTTATACATTAAAAAAAAAAACGCTACAGCGTTATTCTTGATTTGGTAAAATTGTATCGACCATTCCTGTAGCATATTTATGGGCCACTTTAGAAGCAGCAGCTGCTGCTAAAGCGCCTACAATATCATCTGCGAATGTCGTTACTGCCTCAGATGTCTTCCCTTTACGATCGAGTTCACCTACTAAGCCGACTTTCGTTTTGTCAATGTAACCATAATTAGTTACACCAATCGTATCAAATGACATTGCAATTGCTGAACCAATTGTTTCATCAACACCAAAAAGGCCATCATCATTTTCGACTAAATCTTGTAAGGGCGATTCTAACAAATGTGCTTCCGCTAAACGGTCTAATTCTAAACCAACCCATACCTGATGTTGAACTACGCGCTTATGTAAAATGCTTTTAACCGCTTCCTCCACTTGATTCAATGTCAAACCTTCTACGTAAGATTGTTCATTATCAAAAGCTATCTGAGCTATCTCTGGGATAGTGATATGATGAGCAGCTAATTTTGCTACTGTATTTTCGTAAGTTGCATACTGCATAGATTTCCCCCTTGAAGTATTTTAACCAGTATAACGAATTTATTTGTGAATTACCACTTGCAAATTAGGTGAAGGTTCTGTAAAATATATAAAGTAATTGCCCCTTGGCCAAGCGGTAAGGCGGTGGCTTCTGGTGCCACTACGCGCTGGTTCGAATCCAGCAGGGGCAATTAATAAAAAAGGATGACTCAGTAAAGTCATCCTTTTTTTATTTTTACGGCACAATGATGCGCTGCAAACGTGGGGAAAAATCATTCATCAAAGGAACAATATTGCATTGTGTATAGTCGGCTAATTCTTCCATGGTAATTGTCTCATCACCTACACTACCAATCAAAGTTACCATCATCCCCACAGGAACAGGATTTTCTACAAAGGCCATCGATTGATCCATTGCTACCCCTCCCGCAATGTGTCCCACTTGACCGTCAGCCATTAAAACGCGCATTCCACTGGCATTGAAAGGGTATCCATCTGAATGCCCAATTGGCATAGTAATTAAATAGCCATCTTGTGGTGCACGAAATGTAACTCCGTATCCAACTGCCTCACCTGCTTTGATTGGTTTGCTATTCACAACTTCAACCTTTAATGATAGTACAGGAATTAATTCGAAGGGCATTGGCATGGTTGGATCTGATCCATTTATGCCAAACAAACCGATTCCTAAACGAACTATATCCGTATTAATTTTTTCAGGATACCAAGTTGCTATACCTGTATTTGCAAAATGTGTTTCGTTAGGCTTGGCTGGTAAGTTATATGTCAATCGTTGCCATTCCGAAACTTGAAAATCAACATAGTCAACATTAGGCGTATCAGCAGTAGCAAAATGTGTCCATAAACTTTGAAAAATAAGTGTTTTCTCGGCTGATACTACTTTTATAGCCGCTACCAAATCATCATGATTCTTAAAACCAATCCGGTTCAAACCAGTATCAACCGGCAAAGAAACTTTTAATGATAGGTTAGTACCACTTAGTTGCTTAGCAGCAGTAAGAAGGGATTTTTTCGTACTAAATGCTAACGTAATGTTTCTTTCGGCAGCTAACCGAACATATGTTGGATCTGTCAACCCTAGAACATCTATAGGTTCTGTATACCCCAAGTCACGTAGTGCCAGTGCTTCATCAAGCATTGCCATGCCAAAACGTGTCGCACCGGCTTTGACACTCAAAGCTGCCATTTCTGGTAACCCATGTGAAAAGGCATTGGCTTTCAAAACAGCCATAATTTCTTTGGCATGCGCATTGGCTTTAATGACTTTCAAGTTATGAACAACCGCCGCTTGCGATAGTTCAATGGTAGCATGCCGATGTGGTGCATTATAATTCATTCATTTTCACACTTTCATTTTATAGTTTTTCCTCATCTATTTCTTTTCATTATACAATAATACAAAAGCTTTATAAAATCATACATTTATTTAGCTTGCTTCAACTATTTAGCTTGCTTCAACATTATTACAATAAAAAATACATGTTGGCACTCAATTTGCTACTACACTCTCCAAGAAATTAAAAAAGCATACTCAACCTAAGTAAGGTCGATTATGCTTTTTTTGTCTTAGGATTCAGTTTAAACCCATAAAAGGTATTACCCTTGAAAGTTTGTTTTGCCATTTTACCAACTGCAGTATACTCTTTGCCACGTTTCGATTTAGCTAAAAAACTAATTTCAGCACCAGTAAGCAATTTTTGCAATTCTTCATCAGAAAAAAGGTGTCCACTCCATTCACGAGCAAAAGTAATTTCTTTACCTTGCCAGATACCAACCATTTTTTCAGACACTTTTCGTGGTTTTTTCACACTCGGTTTTGGTTTACCAAGGACTGATTCAAGTATTTGTGCGTTATTTAACATAATAGGCATATCATGTTCAACTACCTTAGTCACTGAATCTAATACTTGTGGCATAGTCAATTCAAAACGTCCTACCTGATCCATCATTTCAAATAAACGCTCCGTAATCTTTGGGGAAGCAATCCATGTGCCTTTAACCATGATAGCAGACACTAATCCTGTTTCCGTCAAGTCCAATTTACCTCGTTTTTCAGATATCATTGCTTTTGTACCACGTGATATATCAGATAAAGTAGATACTCGGGTAGCACCAGTACCGACATTATGTTTTTCTAAAAAGGCCATAATCCATTTTGTTGTTGGTGTTTGTGGCTTTGAATTTGCACCTTCATATAAATACGGTACCGCTTGTGGTCCCAATTGGCCATTAGTTTCCCCTTCTTGATCATTTCCTTCAACTTTAGTCGCCTTCTGTGAGTCATAAACTAACTTAAAATTCAACTCAATAGGCACGTTGAATGCTGTTTTGAATTCAGGATAATCTTTTAAATTAGCTGTGACATGATCATAAACATAATCCTCTGCTAACATAGCCAAGTAGTTTTTAGCCAACACTTCATAAATTGCTGGTCCACTAGCACCAAATTTTGATAAGGATTCTGTTGATTGTGGCACGTTTTCACCTGGTCGGTTCGCACCATGCGCCCCTTGTGACTTAACATGTGTTTTTCTAGGTGCCCGATGAGTCAATAACGTCTTGTCCACACCAACAAGATCTGCAATTTTATCAATCCTTGACAATAATTCATTAAACTGCTCAGGTGTTACCGTCTTGTCTTCCGTACGCGGATAGGAAACGATTTGTGCCTCATACATTTTTTGGTAGGTACTTAATACTTCTTTAGAAGAAAAGCCACGAGGTGCCAATATAGAGGCTAATCCGGCTAAATCTAACAGTTTGCCAGGCGCTTGTGTTCGTATTTGATGCTTTTCATTCACTACCTCAGTATCATGATAATTGTTGAGATCTGCTGCTGCTTGTTCTTTCGTCTTAAAACGCCATGGTATTATATCCCCTTGTGGTGTAATACGTCCAAAAATGTGGCCTGCTTGATCCTTAAACTTGATCTCAAAATATGGTGTTTTAACATAGTTTTTAATAGCTTCAAGTTGTTGATAAATACGCCAAACAATAACAGATTTCAACCGTCCTTCACGTGCAACTACCTTAAACCCTGCCTTTTTAGCTGCGGTGGTTGCAATTCTTGTTAACTGCATAGAAGCGAAATCCCAGCGGTTACGACTCTCGCCTTTAACATACTCACCATCAGCATGTTTGTCAGACACATCTCGTAATGAAACCATAGCTTTTTTAATACCAGATACTGATTCATCCATAAAATTCGCCCGTAATACCTGTCTACGCCACCCAATCGCATCCAAGGCTTCCCAAGCGAGTAATTCACCTTCTCCAGATGGATCTGTATCAGTTGCAATCACAATCGCATCGTATCCTAATTTAGACTCTTTTTTCAATTCGTCAATGAGCTTCTTTGTTGATTCAACCTTGCCTGTACGCATATTACGTTGTCGAATATAGGTCCGTGCCCAAGAAAAGTCATCCAAATTCCATGGTAAATGTTTCACTAACCAAGATTTATACTGCTTTTTCAAATCTTCGACCACCATCTCTTCAGGGTCTTTTAAGGTCATCACATGACCACGTAGGTTTGTAATTTTATAATTAAAATTATTGAACATACCTGTTTTTCCGCCCATTGCTTTCGCAAAATTAGTGGCCGCAGACGGTTTTTCGGTTAAAATAAGATATTTTGACATAAGGAATTGATTGACTATCTTTCTTAAGTTAGTTTATTCTATTTTAACAGATTAGCGTTTTATCTGTGAAAACACATTATCTTTTCAACATTAAAAGCGACACAACAGAATAGTGTTGTATCGCTTTTAATTTACTTTAGTTCATTTCTGTTTTTCAACTGCTCATTAATGCGTCGCGCATTAGCTTCCCCTTGTTTCCGGAAATAAATAAAAATAATGACGTAAGTAATCACAAATGTTGGTAAATTGGCAAACGAAATTTCATTATTTCCAAAAGTTAACCCAATAAACAAATAATAAGTAGCCATTTCTAGCAAAAAGTGGCTAATAAGTTGCACAATAAACGTGATGTTATCATATTCAAAAATAAGAGATAATAGGCCCATAATCGCACTCATTGTCATTAACAACACAAACTGTTTGATTGAGGGCGTGCCTTGATTTAACGTAAACGACAATAAAGAAATAAAGGATCCTATCCCGATACCAACAAATAAATACACTATTGTTACTTTAAAATACTTCATCTGCTGTACTCCCTTCTAATCTATTCAAAATGCCTTTAATAAACCTTCTCGACACGGTAACGCGTGTTCTGTTTGTCAAAAATGCATAATAATTACCAGAAAAAGCAGCTTCCATCTTTGACAAGTAAGATAAATTCATCACTTCAGATTTAGAAATTTGTATAAAATCAGATTGTGGATTTTCTTCTAAAAATTTTTTTAATGTCTTTCTAGTCGTTACGGTGTGATTATTTTTGAGCCTAAAAGTTAAATCATTGCCATAACTTTCAACTAAGATAATATCCGCTTTATCAACAACACGAATGCTGTCAATCGTTTTGATTGCCATCTGACGCGAAGAAGAACTTTTTGATTTGAGGTATTGAGCAATATCTGCTAGTTGTTCAACATCACGACCTGAAATCACAACTTGAATGTCTTTTAATCTGTCATCAATATTGATGCTTATGTTCATTTTTATTGCCTACAACCACTTTCATAACTACACCCAAAATAATCAACAAAATAATCAAATATAGTCCTATTTTACCAGAAATATAGCCAGTATCAGAAAGATGATTTGTATAGTTCGTGACAAACAATTTAATTGGCAAATAGTCACCTAACTTCCCTATGTTAAGATTACCCATAATATTGCAGACAATCATGATGCCAAAGTAACTAATCATAGAAATGCCATAAACACGAGAAAATTTTTTTAAAATTATAGTCAATATAAAAACAATCATGAAATATACAGCCGTGTTCAATACTTGAAAAACAGCCATTTGAATTATAATTGACCAACTCGGCCAAGATAAATCAAAATGAGACAGGAAAATCCAAGAATACAGAACACTCGATAACAATACAAATACTGTTAATGATATAAATTTATGCACAGCTTGTGAAACACGTGAATAACCTAAAAGTTCAGCACGTAATGTAAATCCTTGTTCCATTTCCTGTGAAAATAGTGACCCGAATCCGACAAATACCATTGAAAGCGGTATTGTACAAAAGAAACTCAGATATAGTTGATTCAATGCTTGCGGTATGTGTGAATAACTACTACCAAAGACTAACGCCATCATCGGTGCAAATGCAAATCCAAAGATTAAAGTAATCATATTACCTAATAAATTTTGTAGTTCAAAAATTAATTTTCTTTTTCTAACCATGTACATTGCCTTTCATAATTTCTGTATAGACCAGTTCTATACTACTTCGTGTACGACTAAAATCATCGCTATCATCAAGCAATTGATGAACCGTTTTATATTCATCTTCTAATTTTTGCACTTTAACGGTTTTAGTGACATCATTATCTATAATAAAAGCTGAATAACCAATGTACTGTTGAAACAATTTTTTAGGTTGATCAAAAGCTTTAACTTGGCCATCGTGAATAATTAAAAGTTTATCAGCCAATGCTTCAATTTCTTGTGCATAGTGTGTGACCATTATCACAGTTGTTTGATGTTCTTTGAAGTATACTTTTAATTTTTTAATTAGAGCTCGTCGACTTTCAAAATCAAGTCCTGTAGTCATTTCATCCAAAAACAGTAAAGTTGGTTCTTGATAAAGGAGCATAATTAAACTCATTCGTTGCTTTTGTCCACCAGATAAATTTTTAAAATGCAGTGATAGTTGCGAATTAAAATCAAAAAAATTAATTAAGTCAAATAATTTTCTATCACTTTTGATGCGTGTATTCAATAAACCTTCAATAACTTTTTGATTCGTCATTGTATCAACGTAATGTTGTTCCTGCATTAAAACACCTATGTCATGGGTATTTACTGCTATTTTCCCCTTATAAGCAACTAATCCTAAACAGCTATTAACCAAAGTCGATTTTCCTGAACCAGATTGACCCATAATCCCTATAATTTCACCTTTATTGATATTCAGCTTTGGCACAGTTAAGACAACTTTATGACCATAAGAAACGCTTAAATTTTTGATTGCTAACATCTATATCATCCTCCAACATTTCCTAATTCTAGCAATTGAACCCACAAAAAAAACCGCTTTTGTGATAAGCGGTTAGTTATAGATGATGAAACATAAGTATTTCGTCTTACACAAAAGCAAGTGCAATGAAATTAAGTAAGAAGAACGCTGATACAATCAAGAGTACAGGGGAAACTTCTTTGAATTTTCCCAACGTAAACTTGACGATAATGAAGAAAATAAATCCAGCAGCGATACCATAAGAAATTGAGTAACTGAATGCCATAAATACCGAAGTGAAGAACGCTGGCAAAGCAACTTCTAATGATTCCCATGAAATCTTTTTAAATTCACCCATCATCATGATACCTACAAGAATGAGCAATGGTGATGTCGCTGCTGTTGGGACAACACCAACAAATGGTGCAAATAAAATCATTAAAGCAAAACCAGCAGCTGTGACAATGTTCGCTAGACCAGTACGGGCTCCAGCCGCAACACCTGAAGCTGATTCAATAAAGGTGGTCGTATTTGATGTACCCACAATACCTGCAAAAGCAGTTGTAAAGGTATCTACAATTAAGGCACGATCCATCTTTGAATTAAAGCCAGTGCTATCATCAAATGCTTTCTGATCTTGCTTTGAAAATATACCTGTTTGGTTACCAATACCAATCAATGTACCGATTGCATCGAATAATCCACTTAGTCCCATTGCAAATATGGTAACTAGTGCTAATGAAGCATGGTGCCAATCACTAAATAAACTACCAATTCCTTGAGCTCCTAGTGACTGACCAAATACATGTCCTAATTCACCAAAAGCATGCCCAACAGAAGTACCTGCGCCAATATGTGTATTCGTAACGCCCATCGGAATGCCAATTAATGTCGTCACAATCAACGAAATAAGAAAAGCACCTGGTACACGTCGCAACACAAGTACCACCAAAATAATAAAACCTATCAAAGCTAATAGCGGGCTTGAGGTATTGAACTTTGTTAATTCTGGCGTGACACCACCACCAGCTAGAATACTATTTAAGGCACCATGTAATTCACCAGTGAAAGGCTTGCCATTTAACGTAATAATATTTCCTGGATCCACAATAAAGTTAATAAAACCGGCATTTTTTAAGCCAATATATGTCACAAAAAGGCCTATTCCGCCACCAATGGCCGCTTTCAATTCAGCCGGAATACCTTTCACAATCGCGCGACGACCATGTGTCAGTGTAATCACAATATCAACTACACCAACCAAGAAAACGATTGCTAATGCTTGTTGCCAAGTAAATCCAAAACCAAACACAATGGTATAGGTAAAATAAGCCTGCATACCAATACCTGGCGCTAATGCAAACGGTACATTTGCAAACAATCCCATAAATAACGTACCAAAAACTGCCACTAAAATTGCAGCTAAAAATACAGCCTGTGTTGGAATACCAGTTTGTCCCAAAATTTGCGGATTTAAAAAGAAAATATACGCCATTGATACAAAGGTTGTAATCCCCGCAACAATTTCTCGACGAACTGTTGTTTTATTTTCTTTCAATTGAAATAACTTCTCCATCTCGTTCTCCTATATTATACAGTGATGTAATACTGAAGCTTATTTAGATGAATATCATGGCAAATAAAAAATTGATGCACAAACGGCTATCAATTTAATCAAACGTTTATGATAGTTCCAGCATGGGTGCTGGCTAGAAACAATCGACCATTATTCGATACTATATCAGCTAAATTTACATAGAATAGTCTAGCATTGATATGTGAAGATAACAAGGCTATATATTAATAAGTTATATAACTTTAAAATTTTTTATGAGAAAATACCCTAAAAGTATTGACGACTGCCAAAAAAATTGATATTATATTATAGTCATCTGATACAGATAGATATTATTGACCATGGCTCGTTGGTCAAGTGGCTAAGACGCTGCCCTTTCACGGCGGAATCGAGAGTTCGATTCTCTCACGAGCTATAAAAAGTCGCAACTTTGGTTGCGGCTTTTTATGTTATCCCTCCGTAAAACGACATAAGGCTTAACACCAGTCTCGTCATAAATATCATGGAATACCATAAAACCTTCATCTGCACCTAAAAGTCCGTGTAATCTCTTTTTGATAGATTTGATAATGGCATAAAAACTGTTTTTTTATCACGATTCGCTTCAACCAATATTTTTACTTTATCTGCTAATACAGCTTCTTGAATGGTAATTTTTAGCATAAGTAAACGATTTTCTGCCTCTTTAAAAACTTTACCAGTAGGAAAAAAATTTACTATTGATGCATTTTAGGAACAATCATTGGATGAATATATACTTTATCTAAATGGATCTCTGAAATAAACTTTTGTAATATAGCTAACATATAGGGCTTATATTTATTACAGCTTATTCTTGAAATTATGGCTTAAGCGTTATTAAAGGTAGAGATTTATTATTACTCTGGACAAAAAACCTAGCGAAAATTAATTCGTTAGGTTTTTTATGCAAAATAAGGCATCAAAAACAAATTCCTACTCTAAAGTATTGCCCATTATAAATAGAGCAAGGAAAAAAATTATGTAATTGCCTTATTTTTTTAACGCATAATCTATGATTTGATTTATGATTTTTTCTATATCTTTTTTAGAATGGTTATCTAATTGATTTAGTTTATTGATTATGACTTCTTCATTTAGCGCATATTCTTTACTACTTTTTATCAATGATTCTACATCTGTATTTAATGCTTAATTACCGAAAAAATATTTATAGCTATAAATATTCAGATATTTAATAAATTTAAACCTTAATCAAATCTGATTAAGGTTTTTTGGTATATATTATTAAATATATTCTACCAATAGTCCAAGTATAACAATCCTATGTCAATGTCAAATAACTATATATTTCACAAATATTATTCGTTATAGTATTAATCATCAATTAAGATTGGATTTTTTACTTATGAATAAAAAAGGTCTACTGCTAGTCAACCTAGGTACCCCCGATTCTCCTGAAACAGATGATGTCAAAACCTATTTGAAAGAATTTCTATCAGATAGTAACGTCATTCAAATGCCTAAACTCCTTTGGCAACCAATTCTCAGAGGTAAAATTTTACCAAAACGAGCGCCAAAATCAGCTCAGCTTTATCAAAAAATTTGGCGTAAAGATGGTTCGCCACTCATGGTTTATGCTCAAAAACAAACTGAACAAGTACAGCAACTAGTGCCTGACTGGATTGTTCGCTGTGCGATGACCTACAGAAAGCCAAATATTGCTGAAACACTCCGAAAAATGCGCTTAGCTGGTGCTGATGATATTGTTGTCTTACCCTTATTTCCACAATATTCAGTAACATCAACACAATCAGTTATTGATCAGGTACATCAAACTGATCAAAGTATTAAGGTTATCCAATCGTTCTACGATGATGATGCTTATCTAGATTTATTGGCTAGAGACATTCGCGAAGCATGGTCTAAGCATGATTACGATACACTAATCCTTAGTTACCATGGCATACCTGAATCATATGTTCGCCGTGGCGATCCTTACGTTGCTCACTGTACAGCAACGACCCAAGGCGTGTTAGAGCGTATTGGGCCATTAACGACTAATAACACGCATCAAGTGTTTCAATCACGCTTTGGCCCAACAGAATGGGTTAAACCGTACTTGAGTGACACGCTAATGTCATTACCCCGTCAAGGAAATAAACGGGTGCTAGTCTCAACTCCTGCATTCGTAGCTGATTGTTTAGAGACAATCGAAGAAATTCATGTCGAAAATCAAGAAATTTTTAAACAGGCCGGTGGTGAAGTCTTTGACGTTGTAAAACCTTTCAACGATGACATTGCTTTTTCTAAATATCTTGTATCTCTAGCACAACGATACTTTGATTAAAATGAATAAAAAAAACGCAGTGAATATCATCGCGTTTTTTTTTACTATTATAATTCGACGTTGTGATAAACTTGTTGTACATCTTCATCAGATTCCAAAACATCAACAAGTTTTTCAAATGTTTCCAAATCTTCACCAGTGAGTGTCATTTCTGACTGTGGCAACATATTGATTTCCGTTGTTGAAAATTCAGTTATACCACTCGCGCGCAACGCAGCGATTGCTTGGTGCAAAGCAGTTGGTTCTGTATACACAACAACATGATCATCTTGTTGTTCGGCGTCACGAACATCAACTTCAGCTTCTAACAATGTTTCTAAAGTAGAATCAGCGTCATCCCCTTCAAAAACAATCACACCAGTTTCATCAAACAAATAACTAACAGATCCTGAAGCACCATAGGTACCACCATTTTTATTAAAAGCAGTACGGACGTTTGTCGCTGTACGATTAACGTTTGATGTCAAAGTATCTACAATAATTAGTGAGCCATTTGGCCCAAAACCTTCATAACGTCCCTCAATGAAAGTTTCATCTCCTGAGCCTTTTGCTTTTTCAATAGCACGCTCGATGACATGCTTAGGAACTTGCGCTTGCTTAGCACGTTCGATAACGAATTTTAAAGTTGAGTTAGCTTCTGGATCAGGACTGCCACCTTGCTTCGCAGCAGCATAAATTTCAATTCCGTATTTACTGTTAACCTTGGCAGCAGCACCATCTGTCTGCGCCTTTTTCATTTTAATGTTTTCCCATTTACGTCCCATGAGGTCACCTCTTTTAATTTACATCTTTTATTATTATAACCAATTACGCTACTTTTGTACCACAAAATCGCTATTTCACAATACAATACTGACCAGGTTTCAAGTCAGCAATATGATAATCACCAATATGCGTTCGAATCAACCGCAATGTCGGTAAACCAACAGCAGCTGTCATACGTCGTACTTGTCGGTTACGTCCCTCTTTTATTTTTAATTGTATAAAACTAGTAGGTTGATTCTTACGAATTCGAATTGGCTTTTCACGTGTCCATAACCATTTTGGATAAGGTATGCGTTTTACTTTTGCAGGTAATGTCATACCATCTTTAAGTTCAATACCTTGTTCTAACTGTTTGAGCTGCGCCTTGGTCGGGACACCTTCTACTTGAACAACATACGTCTTGTAAGCTTTGTTTTCAGGATCAGTTAATTCATGATTGAGCTTACCGCTATCTGTTAACAGCAGTAGCCCTTCACTATCCATATCCAACCGACCAGCAGCATATACTCGAGGAATATCAATATAATCGGCTAAAGTTGCTCGCCCTTCACTGTCAGTAAATTTTGTTAAAACATTGTACGGTTTGTTAAATAGTACAATCATGTTTTTTAATTACGTCCTTTTCACTGTAAAAAAATAAGCAAACCGCATATGATTTGCTTCACATTATACCAATAATAGTGCCGACGAGAGGAATCGAACCTCCGACCCCAGGTTTACGATACCCGTGCTCTACCAACTGAGCTACGTCGGCGAAACTCCGACTGCCGGGCTCGAACCGGCGACAACCTGATTAACAGTCAGGTGCTCTACCAACTGAGCTAAGTCGGAATAATATTGCTAACACAACTATATTATTATCCCATGTGACAAAAAATATGTCAACAGTTTATTGTATAAAAAAAAGCAAATCATAATGATTTACTTCCTATAAAACTCCGACTGTCGGGCTCGAACCGACGACAACCTGATTAACAGTCAGGTGCTCTACCAACTGAGCTAAGTCGGAATAATGTTGCTAACACAACTATATCAGTATACCTAATTATGCAGCAACTTGTCAATACTTTATTTAATAAATATAATTATTCGGGACGCATTGTTGGGAACAATACAACATCGCGAATTGTGTCTGAATCAGTCAATAACATCACCAAACGATCAATACCAACACCAAGTCCACCTGTTGGTGGCATACCGTATTCTAAAGCTTCTATAAAGTCTTCATCAATACCTTCAGCCTCGTCATTCCCGTTTTCACGTTCTGCTGCTTGGGCTTCAAATCGTGCACGTTGATCGATGGGATCATTTAATTCAGTAAAGGCATTAGCATATTCACTGCCCATAATAAATAGTTCAAAACGATCAGTAAAACGAGGATCATCAGCATTTTTCTTAGCCAATGGTGACACTTCAACTGGATGACCATAAACAAACGTTGGCTGTACCAAAGTATCTTCAACAAATTCTTCAAAGAAAGCGTTAATAATATGACCAACACCCCAGTATTTTTCATACTTTACATGCTTATCATCCGCTAATTTTTGCGCATCTTCGATCGACATTTCTTGCCAGAAATCAATACCCGTTTGCTCTTTAATCAAGTCAATCATGTGTTTCCGCGCAAATTTTGAACCAAGGTCGATTTCAGTCCCTTGATAAGTGATTTTCAAGTCATCTGAGACAACAGAAGCAGCAGCTTTGAATATTCCTTCGGTTTCATCCATAACGTCTGTAAAGTCCATATAAGCCGCATAAGATTCCATTGTTGTAAACTCAGGATTATGCTTTGGATCCATACCTTCATTACGGAAAATACGACCGATTTCATAGACACGTTCCATACCACCAACAACTAAACGCTTAAGGTATAACTCTGTCGCAATGCGCATATACATGTCAATATTTAAAGCATTATGATGTGTAATAAATGGACGGGCGGCAGCGCCACCTGCTTCTGTTTGCAAAATTGGTGTTTCTACTTCAAGAAAATCATTCTTATCCATGTACGCACGTACAGCAGATATAATATGTGAACGTTTTTGGAACTTATTAAATGATTCTTCATTAGCAATTAAATCTAAGTAACGCTTACGATAACGTGTCTCAACATCTGAAATACCATGAAATTTATCTGGCATTGGCCGTAAAGCTTTTGACAAATGTGTCAACTCAGTGGCTAAAACAGTCAATTCACCTGCTTCAGTTTTCATTATGATACCCTTGATACCAAGAAAATCACCTAAGTCGGCTCTCTTAATAATCGGATAGTTTTCTGCTAAATCATCACGTCTTGCGTAAACCTGAATTTTTCCAGAAACATCACGGAAGTCAGCAAAAATAACTTTCCCTGCGCCACGCTTAGCAATCATTCGTCCTGCGATAATGACTTCTTGCTTTGCATGTTCTAGTTCTTCTAATGAGCTACCATCATATAAGTCGTGTAACTCCTGTGCTTTTGCCGTACGTTCAAATCTCTTACCAAATGGATCCAAGTTTAAATCACTAACAATTGTGGCCAATTTTTGGCGACGTGCTAGCATTTGATCATTGAGGGCTTTTTCTTCAGCCATTTATATAAAATCCTTCCCTATTACGTGCTTTTTAAATGCACGCCTACTAACTAAATATGATACCAAAAATTAAAAATAATCTCAAAGTCACTCGTTATTTTTTTCAATTTGTTTTAAAATATCAGTCAAATCATCTTCTGTGAAAAAGTAACGCTTTCCCGAGAACTTTCCCACAATTTCTGCACCATGATCTTCTTCAATCATCGCTTTTACTTCTTCTGCTGGTAAAGTAAGCAACATTTTCGCATAGGCTTCCTTAGAAGGTTCAGCAGCTAAACCAATACCCGCTGTCTGCAAAATTTCAATTTCCCCTTTTCCAAAAATTTCTTCAAGTATTTCTAATGGTGTATAACCTGTGTGAATCATTTCTGACAATGATTTCATTCTTTTAAGAGATGACTCTAGCTGATCAATCGACTCATCAGTGGCACCTGGCAATGCTTGTACCAAAAAGCCACCTGCTTCAGCGACTGTGTCGTCCGTATTCATATTTACGGCAACGCCAATCACCGATGGTGTTTGTTCTGATTGCGCCAAGTAGTAAGTGAAGTCGTCACCTATTTCTCCGCTAATAAGTTGGCTTTGTCCAATGTACGGATCAGAATATGGTGCAAATTTGGTAACCTGTAAAAAGCCACTTTTTCCAACAGCTTTTGCGACATCAAGATGTCCTTCACTGTTCAATAATGATTCAAGATCTGGATTAGTAACATATCCTCGCACACTGCCTTTAGCATCAGCTTCTACCACTACATTGCCAATGGGTCCACGTCCATTGATTTTCGTAGATAGGGTTTCTTCACCCTTTAAAACTGCTTGTGCCGTAAGTGTTGTCGCTAATAATCCACGCCCCAAAACTACTGCCGCTATTCGTGATGTTTCATGAATCTGAGCCGCTTGATGAACTAATCCTGTCCCATTCACAGCAAAAGCTCGAAAATATTTATTCTTGGTAATTGCTTTAATAAATTGATCTGCCATATTTATCCTATACTTTATTAATTTCTATTATTTATTTTGAACTAAATGCCGATAAAAAATAAAAAGTTGACGTTACCGTCAACTTCTATTTTACTTATTTTTTGAATCATTGTCATCAGTTTCTGACTTATCATCAGCAGCATCGTGAGATTCGGTTTGATTTTCATTCGAATTTTCTTCGTCTTGTTGTTCAAATCTCTTTTCAGCTTGTGAATCTTTCGCATCAGCAGCAGCTTTAGCTTCTTCAAATGATTTTGCTTTAGCAAGTTCTGTATCATCTTGAATATCTTTACGAGTAAATTTACCCGTTTCATAAATATCCTTAATTTGGCTTTCGTCCAATGTTTCAACTTCGAGTAAAGCTTCAGCAATTGCTGTTAACTTCTCTTTATTTTCACGTAGGATGGCAATTGCATCATTAAAGGCCTCATTAGCCAATCGACGTACTTCTTCATCAATTAGACGGGCTGTTTCTTCAGAATAACCACGATTACCTGCTTGCTCCGCATAACCAACACTTGCATTTCCTTCAAGCTGTACCATACCTAGCTTATCAGACATTCCAAATGCTGTAACCATTTGACGTGCTAATCCAGTCGCCTGTTGGAAATCGTTCGACGCACCAGAACTTGCTTCATTAAACATAAATATTTCTGCTGCACGACCACCCATTAAACCGGCAAGCTGTTCCTTAGCCTCTGAATACTTCAAATTATAACGATCGTTCTTTGGTGTCATTAATGCATAACCGCCAATACGACCACGAGGTACAATAGTGACCTTTCGAACGACAGATGCTTCAGAACGAACTAATCCGACTAAAGCGTGCCCTGCTTCGTGATAAGCAGTCGTACGACGCTCTGATTCAGACATATTGTGATTCGTTTTTGCTGGACCCTGGAAAATGCGATCTTCAGCTTCATCGATATCTGCTGCATCAACCTTTTTCTTATTACGACGGGCCGCCAATAATGCAGCTTCGTTTAACAAGTTCTCCAAATCAGCGCCAACGTATCCCGGAGTTTGCTGTGCAATAGCCTTTAAATCAACATTATCAGCTAATGGCTTATTCTTAGCGTGAACATTCAAAATAGCTTCACGCCCTTTAACATCTGGTGCACCAACTAAAATCTTACGGTCAAAACGACCAGAACGTAGCAAAGCTGGATCCAAAACATCAGAACGGTTAGTTGAAGCTAAAATAATCACGCCTTCAGAACCTTCGAAACCGTCCATTTCAATCAAAATTTGGTTCAGTGTTTGTTCACGTTCGTCATTTCCACCGCCCATACCAGTACCACGACGGCGACCAACAGCGTCAATCTCATCAATAAAAATTATTGCTGGAGCAGATTTTTTGGCATTTTCAAATAAATCACGCACACGTGAAGCACCAACACCAACGAACATTTCTACGAAATCAGAACCTGACATTGAGAAAAATGGTACGCTAGCTTCACCAGCAACAGCTTTGGCCAAAAGTGTTTTACCTGTTCCGGGAGGGCCCTCAAGCAAAACACCCTTTGGTATACGGGCACCTAAATTCACAAACTTCTTTGGTGCTTTCAAGAATTCAACAACTTCAACCAGTTCTTGCTTCTCTTCTTCCGCACCAGCGACATCCGCGAAACGCACTTTGTTATCTTTAGGATCAGATGGCTTTGCTTTTGATTTACCAAAGCTCATCATGCCACCTTGACCACCTTTACCGCCACCAGCTTGATTCATCATAAGATAAAAGACAGCCACAATAAGCAGTACAGGTATTA
Organism: Leuconostoc litchii; assembly: GCF_008107645.1. GTDB lineage: Bacteria > Bacillota > Bacilli > Lactobacillales > Lactobacillaceae > Leuconostoc > Leuconostoc litchii. The sequence goes on from NZ_SDGY01000001.1 coordinate 1,027,246, forward strand.
GGGAAACTAACAGATTCAACCAAAATCCAGAATTTTCAGCTTGCTTGGTTACCAATTCTGTTTTTGTTTTTGCAGCAGCCTCAGTAACAGATTTCAGCGAAGCATCATTAGGCAATAACGTAGAGGTAAATTTTGTTACCTTCTGAGTCGGTTGCAAGAAACTAAGACCTGTATCTTTTGTGGCAGACTGTGCCTTTTTATAGGTACCCGTAACATTATAAATACTATTCCCAGGTTGTACGGTAATCGATTTTAGCTCTTTATTATTCAGTGCTTTAGTAAATTCACTTGATGTAATAGTTTTTGTAGTTGACTTATCATTACCGAACAAGCCATAAACCATTCCTACAACAGCAAGAAAGATGAAGATATAGAATACACTGCTTCTTAGAAAGCCACCTTTGTTATTTTTCATTGCATTTCCTCAATTCTTGTTCGAAGTTTATTTAGTATACACTTCTTTTTTCAAAATACCAACATAAGGTAAGTTGCGGTAGTGTTCTTCATAGTCCAGTCCATAGCCTACAACAAACTCATTACGCACATTAAAACCTGCATAATCTGCATCTACTTCAACTTTTCTACCCTCAATTTTATCGAGCAAAGCTGCAACTTTAATTGACTTTGCACCACGTTCTGCTAGCAAGTTCTTCAAAAAGAGCAACGACTGTCCAGTATCAACAATGTCTTCTAAAATAATAACATCTCTTCCCCGAACATCTGAACGAACGTCAGTAACCAAAGTAATTTCATCCGAACTTGCAACACCACCGTGGTAGCTAGAAATCTTAATAAATTCTAACTCAGCATATAAGTCTACTTCTCTTAACAAATCTGCTGTCCAAAGGTATGCCCCCTTAAGAACGGATAAAAATAACGGACTTACACCCTTGTATTCTTGGGTGATTTGTTTTCCTAACCGTTCTGCTGCTTTTTTAATACTTTCTTGATCGTACAATACTTCTTGTATATCGTTATCCACTTAGGTTTCCTCAATTTGACATACGAACCAATATGGCCGTGTATTTTCTTTATCAGCAAAATCTGCATTAACACGCCAATGATTATTACGTAAATGTACCGCAATAATTTCATCATCACCTGTTGTAAGAACCCACAGCATAGTACGTTCTTGCACTGTCAATTTCTCATCGATTGCTAGACGCCGTAAATTTTTATGTCCGTTTATGAGAGCAATTTTATCACTCGTCTTCGCCGGACGCAAGAGTAGATATGGCGAGGAATCAGCAAGCTGAAATTTGACAAATGAATGACTATTTTTAGGAACTGTATCAGTCCATAAAAATGCTGTTTTTGCAAGAGAATGCCACTGATTCAATTTTAACATAACTGATGGTAAAACTTCTGCGATATTTTTTTGTTTTTGTATGGTGAAATGCTGATAACTTTTTATAAACTGAAAATTATCTGCTAAATCTACACGCCCGTTTGGTTTACCACGATTATTGATTAATGCGATAATTTGCTTAATTTGGCGTTCTTTAATGTTGAATAAATTATGATCATTCAACCAATATTTTAAGGTAGGTACTTGCCAAAGCAAAGGAATAGCCTGCCAATTTTCAATATCAGCAGCATATATTTTAGCTTGTTGCTCAATTAGCTGTTGTTGATTGCCAATCTGAACAGCCATATTATTAATGTGATGAATGGCCTGTCGATTAATTTTCTTTAATTTAGGTAAGATATCATTACGCAGTAAATTTCTTGGTGTATAATTCACATCAAAATTCGTTTTGTCTTGTCGCCATGGCAAATGATATTTTTGTGCATAAGTAATCAATTCTTGCTTAGTTATTAACAAAAATGGTCTGACTATTTTTTTATTTTTTTCTTGCATACCAGCCATTTGACTGAGTTGTCCACCACGTAACATTTTAAGCAACACAGTTTCAGCTTGATCATCAGCATGATGACCCACAACAACAGTGTCAGTATGATACTGTTCTGCTAGCTCTTCAAAAAATTTATACCTAAATATTCTAGCTGCTTTTTCAACGCCATGCTTCGGAATTTGTTGCCATATTCTTTGCTCAAATGTTGCATCTACGCGATTAGCTAATGCACTGACAAATTTCGCATCTTCATCACTTTCTTCACGTAACTTGTAATTCACGTGAGCAATCACTAATTTTGTATTAATTGTTGACAGTGCTTCTACTAACACCACTGAATCAACACCGCCAGAAACGGCTACAATAATGGTTTCTGGCCATTCATACTCTTGAATTGTTTTCAAAATTTTTTCAGTCATATATGAAAAAGACACCCGTTGGGTGCTTCCTTAATTATTATCAGATGGCAAGTTATAAACAATTTCGCCTTGTTTAGAATAACCATATTTATCACGTAGCAATTGTTGTAAATAGGTCGCGTCTTTTAAACGCTTTGTATCTGCTGTTAAGTCAGCATTTGTCTTTTGTACTTTTTCTAAACGGTTCTGTGTATTCGTGAGTTCTTGGTTAGCAGTATGTAATTTCACTTGGGCGATTAATAATTGGACAACAAAAATCATCGCAATCAGGCCACCAAAGAAGAGAATCTTTTTTTCTCGACGCATGTGCGCTTTTCTGTAATGTTTCGCTGCTTTTACATTGGAACGCTCTGAATCTTTAATCTCACGTGCAATTGCTGGATGCAACGGTGTAATATTTGATTGTCTTCTTTTGAGATTACCCGCCATAATGAATTATACCTATATTGTCATTTTGTCATGTTCTTTATCATTTTACAACAATATTTAAACTAACTTAAACAATTTGATTACTATTCATCCCCAACTTTACGAAAATCTTGTTCATACTTCTCACTAACTATCTCATACATATCAGCAGATTCTTCTTTTTTGGTGGTTTCAACAATTTTCAAAACCTTAGCTGTCAATGTTTTGTTTCCAAAACGTATTTCTAATTCATCATTGGTTGAAACATCTGATGACGACTTGGCTACTTTACCATTAATAGAAATACGACCTTGGTCAGCAATTTCTTTAGCAACAGTTCGTCGCTTAATTAGTCTCGAAATTTTAAGATACTTATCTAAACGCATATTTTTTCTCCTACTTTTATGTTATTATGCTGAGTTAATCCACTAATCTGCTTGTCATCTTATCGATAACCGCTAACAGGAAGCGATATAAAATATTTAGCCATATACTACTTTCAGCTACATCATTAACAGTAAATATAACCTGTAAGTTCTTATTCTCTGTTCGTACAGCTGCCTTTAATGGAACGTCTACCATTGCTTCAAATATTGTTTCGCCAGACAACTTTTGTGTAGCTTCATCGTTAAATGTAATAGCCAATTGTTTCTTTTGACGTCTGATGTTGACAATTTGTGCTTGGTCAGCCAATTGTTTAATTTGTCCTACTAACAATAACCTAGCAACTTCATCCGGCATATCACCAAACCGATCAAGCATATCAGCCTCTATGTCTTCAAATTGTTCATCTGTTCTAGCTTGTCGAACACGAGTATATAATTCAATTTTTTGTGCATTATCACTAACATATTCATCTGGTAAATAAGCTAAGACACCTAAAATCAACTCCGCATCAGTTTCTTTTTTATTCGTTTCAACTTGTTTCCCTTGCTTTTTTGCCACAGTATCTTTCAGCATTTGGGTATACATATCATAACCAACCGAATCAATGAATCCATGCTGCTGTTTCCCAAGTAAATCCCCTGCTCCACGAATACTCAAATCACGCATAGCAATTCTAAATCCAGAGCCTAATTCAGTGAAATCCCGAATCGCTTCTAAACGTTTCTCGGCCTCTTCTGAGGGTGTTCTAGTAAAAGGATAAGTAAAATAAGCATACGCTAGGCGCGTAGAACGCCCTACTCGCCCTCGAAGTTGATATAGTTGCGCCAATCCCATATGGTCGGCATTTTCAACAATTAAAGTATTAGCGTTTGGAATATCAACACCTGTCTCAATAATTGTCGTAGTGACCAAGACATCATATTGACCGTTCAAAAAATCATATAAAATACTTTCTAGTTGCGTTTCTGACATTTGTCCATGAATAGCAGCAACATTTGCTGACGGTACTAATTCTTCAATCTGATTAACGACGCGATCCAAATCCGCAACACGGTTATGCAAATAGAATACCTGTCCATTACGCGCAATTTCTTTTTCAATCGCATCACGAACGACCTTCCAATCCATAGTCATGACATAGGTCTGAATTGGATATCGGTTAGCTGGTGGTGTCTCAATTACTGATAAATCTCTTGCACCAACCATAGCCATATTTAGTGTACGTGGAATCGGTGTGGCCGTTAAAGTTAAAACGTCAACGCTCGTTCTCAGTTGCTTCAATCTTTCCTTATGTTTTACACCAAATCGTTGTTCTTCATCAATCACCAACAAGCCAAGATCAGAAAAACTGACATCTTTACTTATTAAACGATGTGTACCAACAACGACATCAATTTCATGTTTTTTAAGCTGCTCAATTACTATTTTATTCTGAGCTGGTGTTTGGAAACGACTTAATACGCCAATATTAATTTCTGGAAAGTCACTAAATCTAGCCAACATTGTCTCATAATGCTGTTGCACTAAAATTGTGGTTGGTGCTAAGAATGCAACTTGTTTGCCAGCATGAGCAGCTTTAAATACTGCTCGCAAAGCAACTTCAGTTTTACCAAAACCAACATCTCCAACCAATAAACGATCCATTGGTCGTAATTTTTGCATATCTATTTTTATTTCTTCAATACTACGAATTTGGTCAGGTGTTTCCGGATAGCCAAAGGCCGTATCGAACTTAATCTGGGCTTTGTCATCTGGCGGAAAAGCATATCCTTGTTGTGCTTCACGTTCAGCATATAATGCTAGCAAATCATCAGCAATATCTTCAATCTTAGCAGCAACTTGTCGTTTAGTTTTAGCCCATTCGCTGCCACCTAACTTATTTAATTTAGGTTTTTTAGCTACATCTGAGGCACCAACATATTTTTGAATCAAATTAAGCTGCGTGACAGGGATGAATATTTTAGCATTTTGTTGATAGGCAATTGAAAGGTAATCTTGCTTTCCACCGTCTACTGCTATAGTTTGTAATCCTTCATAGCGCCCAATACCGTGATTCACATGAACAACGTAATCACCAACATTCAATTCACTATAAGATTTTAGTCGTTCAGCATTAGTAATTTTTCGTGTTCGAGGTGCAGCACGTTTAACTTGTGCAAACAATTCACGTGTTGTTAAAACTGTTAGGTGTAACTTGGGCCATTCAAATCCTGCTGATAAATCTCCAGACATTAATTGCACTTGGTTTGGTAAAATGTTCTTTGTTTCATTAATTGGTATAGCTAGATCAGATAAACTCATCCTAAAATCTGCTCTTCGTTTAGCATCAGGTATAAGTAAAATCATTGTATGTCCTGATTCTTGCGCATATACTAAATCATTTTTCAATGCTGGTATTTGACCATAATACTGATTAGCTGGACGTGTCGTAATTTCTACCACATTTGTAAATTTAATTCTATTTAGGCCACGTTGAAAATTAGCTAAATAAAGTGTGGGTCGTTGGTTATAAGTAATTAATTCAGAAAAATCTGCACGCCAAATTTGATTAGGCAATACTTGATAAGTAGCTATTTGCTGTTCAAGCCATTCTTGGTTGCGATTCACTTGCTGAAGTCGCGTCTCTAATAGTCGTGTATATTCATCAATTATAATTAGTGCATCATTGCTAAAATAATCTAATAATGTTGTTTCCCCTTCAAAAAAATGCTTTGCATATGGCAGTAGTATACTCGCGCGTTCTCGTTCATTCAGCATGTGCTGCGTGGCAGCAAAACCGTCTGTAGCATGTTTTTTGTCAACACCATTCAGATTTGCACGGTATTTATTAAAATCAGTTTCAATCGCTAGCTTTGCTTGGCTATATTGCTCTTCTGACACAATGAAATCTGTGGCTGGTTCAATTTGAATTTCCTCAAAATTATTCGTACTCTTTTGTGTAGTAACATCAAAACTTTTTATTTGATCAAGTTCATCATCAAAAAAATCTAACCGGATCGGATCATCAAAAGTGGCTGGATAAATGTCGATAATTGAACCACGATGTGCAAATTCGCCTGGCGTTTGTACTAATTTTGTGGGTGTATATCCCATCATTATTAGTATCTTTTTTATCTCGTCAAGACTATAATTATCGCCAATTCTGACACTTAAATGTGCTTGCTGTAATATTTTTTGCTGAGGTAATAAACGCTCAACACCAGCCAAACTTGTTACAATTATAATTGGTTTATGCTGTTCTATCGCCAACAGTGTTTGGACTCGTTGTAGTCGTAACTCCGCAGAACTAATCGCCATTTCTGTAGCAATTGATTCTTCTGCTGGAAAATTATAAACAACATCTCCCAGTAAACTGGAGACATCATCAAAAAATTGGTCTGCATGCACTTGTGTATCCGAGACAATTAACATAGGTCGCTGATTCTTACAATACAATGCAGCAATACTAGCTGCGCGAGCGCTACCATTCACGCCTAAAAGCAACTGTGTCGTTTGCGCAGTTGCTTCATTATCAAGCTTTTCAATTGTTGTTGTTTGACTTAAAAAATCTATTAAACTCATTTTATCCGTTATATTTATTACTTAATTCAGGCGTTGTAGCCCCTTGAATCCAATCTTCGATGGCTTGTGTACTACGATTTAACATTTGTTCTACTTCTGGTTTTTCTGCTGTTGTAAACTTTCCCAAAACGTAATTAATGACCGTATTTTGCTCATGTAAAGGATGACCTAGTCCAAACTTCAGACGTAAAAATGATTGTGAATTAGTATGTGCTATGATACTCTTTAATCCATTATGACCACCAGCAGAACCTTTATCGCGAAGACGCATTTTACCGAAAGGCATATCCATATCATCAACCAAAATCATGATGTCATCAATATTCCCATCATAATAATCTAAAATAGCTCGCACAGCTTGACCCGATTCATTCATATAAGTTGTTGGCTTAATAAGCATGACCGATTCACCATGAATAGTTGCTTTAGCAATTGTTGAAAATTGCTTACTTGGAGAAAATGACAAATCATGAGCTGTGGCAAAATTGTCCACAGCCATAAAGCCGATATTATGCCTTGTTTGATCATATTTTCCACCAATATTTCCCAGTCCAAATATAAATTTCACGTCTCTATTCCTCTTAAAATATTCTAAATAATCTAACATCCAGTATACCACGCACATGCCTTAATTTTGTGTTATCATATTGTATGGCTGTTTCATGATAAAAAAATTAGATTAGGACACAATAATGTTTCAAAAATCTCTAGTAATCCCTAAATCAAAATTAACTACCGTAACTGAGAATGCAACCATTCAAGAAGTTTACGATATTTTCAATGCACCAGAAAATGCGCATACACGTACTATGCCTATTCTTGATGAATCAGGAAAGCTCTTTCGTGGTAATATCTATAAACAACACGTCTTTGAACATATTGCTAAAGGCGAAAATATGAATCTACCTGCAACAGCCATCATGCGTAACTCTACTAAATTTATCTATACAACTAGTAAATTTTATGAAGTATTTTTCGCTATAAGAGACTTGCCATTTATAGCTGTCTTAGATGAAAATCATCAATTCTATGGTATTTTTACACACGACGCTTTGATGGACTTATTATCACAAAGTTGGTCAGTTCGTTCTGGTAGTGTTGCAATCGCTGTCCAGACACATAACACACAGGGCGACCTCAGTAAGATTTCAAAAATCATCACACGATACTCAAATATAGAATCCTTACTTACGCTTAAATCAGATTTCAAGCCATTAACCGTGTTATTCACACTTCCCTTATCAGTTGATAGTGATCAATTACATAAATTGATCACTCACTTGGAAAAAAAAAGGTACCAAGTTTCCAGTATTGAAAACTTAAATCAGTTTAAATAAACATTATAAAAAATACCCTACAAGTCATTTTCAACTTGCTAGGGTATTTTAGATTGTTGTTACTTAGTCGCTGGCTTTTCACCGGATTTAGTTAAAATACCATCAATAAATCCGTATTCTAGGGTTTCTTCAGCACTCATCCAATTATCACGTTCTGTATCACGTCCAATTGTTTTCAAATCTTTACCAGACGCATCAGCCAAAATTTTATTTAACTTTGCACGTGTTTTGGTTAACTGTTCAGCAATAATAGCCATGTCAGTTTGTTGCGTTCCACCGGCTGCACCACCCATTGGTTGGTGAATTAAATATTCAGCATTAGGCAACATAAAACGATGTCCTTTTTCACCTGATGCAGCAATGATTGTTCCCATCGAAGCAGCTAATCCCATAACAATAGTAGTTACCGGTGCTTTAATGAAATTCATCGTGTCAGTAATTGAGAGTCCCGCTGTAACTGATCCTCCAGGTGAGTTGATGTACATAGAAATTTCTTTTGTTGGATCTTGTGCTTCCAAAAATAACAATTGTGCAACAATTGATGTTGCCATGCCATCTTCAACTTCACCTTGTACCAAAATAATCCGATCTTTTAACAAACGTGATGGTAAATCATAGTTTTCACGTCCATTAGCAGTTTGTTCAATAACTCCAGGCCACATATATTTTACCTCATATCTTAGAGTGGTTAATTTTTTTAATTAACTTACATATATTTTAGCACATTAAGCAATAGAGTGCTAAAATTTTTCATAACTTTGTTAAATCATATTCAACGCCTTGCTCAATCATCGTTGCCAGTTGCTTCAACTTACGCATTCGATGATTTGCACCTGATTTGCTAATATCCAATAATTCACCTAATTCCGCCAATGACTCATCAGGATATTCTAATCGTATCTTTGCAATTTCTCGGAGTTTTTTGGGTAACATATCCAGGCTTCCCAACTCTTTTGCAATCATATGAATTTGAACTACTTGTTTGTTGGCTGCAATAGCTGTTTTTTGCATATTGGCTGTTTCCGCGTTAACTAACCGATTAACAGAATTACGCATATCACGCATCATGCGTATATCCTCAAACTTTAGCATGGATTGTGTCGCACCAATCGTTTGTAAAAAATCCACAATTTTCTCTGCACGTTTTAAATATACAATAAAACCATTGCCACGCTCTGAAATTTTTGAGGGTAAATCAAATTCTTGCATCATAATCATCAATTGCTCAGCAAGCTCTTCATGTGTAGTATATATTTCTAAGTGATAGTTAGCGCGCTCTGGAGAATTAACAGAACCAGCTGCCAAAAAAGCTCCACGCAAAAACGATCGACGCTTGTCAACCTGATTTAAAATACGCGAAGGTACTTCTGGATGCAGCCCGAAAGGATCAATCCCTAAATCGTTCAATACTTCATTGATTTTATTTTTTAGTAACACACCGTATGACTTGTGCTGTGATAAATGATTATGATCAGTGACACTGACTTCAACTTCAACCTCTTCATAGTTTTCTTTTAAAAGCGTGTAGATTCGACGGGCTATCGCAGCATTTTCAGTTTGTACACGAATTGTATGGTCAAAGCCAAGTGTGCTAACACCGTTCATTCTCATCAAAGCAGCTAGCTCTGCTTTAGCATTTCCGGTGCGGACAATTAACCCTGTTAACTCTTTTTTTACATCAGATGCGTATGACATTTTAGCATTGCTCCAAAATTTTTAATAACTCTTTTGTAATTTTCTGTCCATCATGAAAAGCGCCTGCATCGCGCAATCGTAAAAAATCTCCGGTGATTTGTTCTGCTCCTTGAACAGCAACTGCTTGTTTATCAAGCTTCACTTGATTTGATACTTCATTCCACTTTTGGAAATCAACAAAGTCATCTGGTACTTTGGCACTGTTAGAAATAACATAATCAATTGCTTGCACACCAATATGTGAATTTAAAGCCAATAAGTGTTGAGCATCAGTATAAGCATCTGTTTCACCTTTTTGTGTCATAATATTAGCAATATACACTTGCTTAGCATCCGTGATTTGTAGTGCTTGACGCACTTCTGGCACGACAACATTGGGCAAAATTGAAGTAAATAAACTTCCAGGTCCATATACGATTAGATCCGCACCCAAGATAGCTTCTACGACTTCTGGCGCTGCTTTGGGTTCTTCACCAGGTTCATCACCAGTTACCCAAACATGATCAATCGTTTCATGTGCATGGGTAATTTCAGCTTCACCAGCAACCGTCTGCCCATTTTTAAACTCAGCATGTAGTACTAGTGGCTCATTAGATACAGGATAAATGTGTCCTTGCACATTCATAAAGTTAGCCAAATACTGTACTGCGTCAAAAATATTACCATGCATTTCTGTCATTGCTGCAATAATTAAATTACCAACAGCATGTTTAGCAAAAAAATCATCTTTTGCATCAAAACGGTACTGCATAACTTTTAAAAATTCAGCATCAGTATCAGCCATTGAGACTAAAATATTTCTAATATCTCCTGGAGGTACTATATTAATATAATTTCGTAGTAATCCACTGGAACCACCATCATCAGCCACTGTGACAATTGCTGACAAGTCAACATTTTGTTTCACCAGCGGCTCAATGATAACAGGTAGACCAGAACCACCACCAATAATGACAATTTTGGGTTTCATGTAACGATAACCTTCCATATAACTTACACTCAGTTTAACACAAAAACATACTTGCTATTTGTAAAGCATTTTAGAATGTTGTTAAGTGCTTATTCCGCACGTAATAGATCTCGTTCAATGACTTCTTTTAGGTATTTACCAGTATATGATTTTTCATTCTTCATTACTTTTTCTGGTGTCCCAGAAACCAGTATTTTACCACCGCCAGCACCACCTTCTGGTCCCATATCAATAATCCAATCTGCTGATTTAATAACATCTAAGTTATGTTCAATCACTACAATAGTATTACCTGCATCAACCAAACGATTCAATACCTCCAATAAACGAGCAATATCATCGGTATGTAACCCTGTCGTGGGTTCATCAAGAATATAAATTGTTTTACCATTTGTTCTACGATGTAGTTCGGAAGCTAATTTCATACGTTGTGCTTCGCCACCAGACAATGTAGTCGCAGATTGTCCAAGTTTAACGTACCCTAATCCTACATCATTAATGGTTTGTAACTTTTTCGCAATTTTAGGAATAGGACTGAAAAACGCCAAAGCTTCCGAAGCTGTCATATTAAGTACTTGCGAGATATTTTTACCTTTATACATAACTTCTAAAGTTTCTGAATTATACCGTGTTCCTCCACAAACTTCACATGCTACATATACATCGGGTAAGAAGTTCATTTCGATCTTAATAACACCATCGCCACGGCAATTCTCACAACGTCCGCCTTTAGTATTGAATGAAAATCTTCCTTTGTTATATCCACGCATCTTAGCTTCATTTGTCTGTGCAAATAGTTCACGAATATCGTCAAAGACTCCAGTATACGTTGCAGGATTAGAGCGAGGTGTGCGACCAATTGGAGATTGATCAATATCCACAATTTGCTCAATATTTTCTACCCCATCAATTGATCGATACGTACCAGGTTTTTCAGAATTATTATTTAACTTTTGTTTTAAAGCTCTTTTTAAAATGGTATTCACTAAGGTTGATTTCCCTGATCCGGACACACCTGTCACAGCTACAAATTTTCCAAGCGGTATTTTAGCTGTCACATTTTTTAAATTATTTTCTTTGGCGCCTTTAACCGTAATCAAATTACCGTTGCCTTGGCGACGCTTGTCAGGAACTGGAATAAACTTTTTACCAGATAAATACTGGCCTGTTAAAGAATTAGTATCAGCTTCTACTTCCGAGGGCTTACCACTAGAAACAATAGTCCCTCCAAGAGCACCCGCTCCTGGACCCACATCGATAAGGTAATCAGCAGCCCTCATTGTATCTTCATCGTGTTCCACAACAACCAGAGTGTTCCCCAAATCACGCATACGATGCATAGATTCTAGTAGCATATCATTGTCACGTTGATGTAAACCAATAGATGGTTCATCCAATACATACAAAACACCCGATAAATTAGATCCGATTTGCGTAGCTAACCGAATTCTTTGTGATTCCCCACCTGATAAAGTACGTGCTGATCGTGAAAGTGTTAGATAACGTAACCCAACACTTTCTAAAAATCCAAGTCGATCTTTAATTTCCTTAATAATTGGTGAAGCAATCTCAGTGTCTTGTTGTCCTAGTATGACATGATTAAAAAATGCTAATTCTTGATCAACTGGTAATTCTGAAATCTCGCCGATATGTTTGCCATTAATTTTGACAGATAGTGCAGCTTTATTAAGTCGATAACCACCACATGCCTTACATTTTAATTCAGTCATATAGTGCGTCATTTGTTCACGTGTAAAATCAGAATTTGTTTCAGTAAAACGACGTGCTATATTGTTTATAACACCTTCAAATGGAATATCAACATCACGGACACCACCAAAATCATTTTTGTAATGAAAATGAAAATCTCTTCCTTCAGAACCATTAAGAACTAAGTCTTGTTGTTTTTTAGATAATTTATCGAAGGGTGTATCCATGTCAATATTAAATTGCTCAGTAAATTGACGAAGCATTTCTGGGTAATAGTTAGATGAAATCGGATTCCATGGTAAAATAGCTCCATCATTCAAAGTTTTAGTACGGTCAGGGATAACTAGATCAATATCAACTTCTCTTGTCACGCCTAGCCCCTGACAAAATTCGCAAGCACCTAAAGGTGCGTTGAAACTAAATAGTCGTGGTTCTAGTCTGCCAGCTCGAAAATCTTTTAATTCCCCTAAATAATGATTTGAAAACTTTAAAGGCGCAATGGTTTCTTCATCCACACGTGTGACAATATCTAAAATCACTAGACCTTCATTCAATCGCATAGCTGCTTCTATTGAATCAAACAATCTTGATCGAGAATTATTACGTAGCACAATTCGATCAATCATAACATCAATATCATGTGCTTTATTTTTATCTAAATTTAGTTTTTGAGAATCAATTTCAACAATTTCACCATCAACACGTGCACGAATGTATCCTTGCTTACGCATGTGATCAAATGCCGTTTCATGAGAGCCTCGTTTGCTCTTAATAATAGGCGCAAAGACTTGAAGCCTAGTACCTTCTGGTAATTTTTTCAAAGTATATTCGACCATTTGATCAATCGTATACATAATTTTTGTGCCATCTTTAGGATCATCGGGACGACCAACACGCGCATATAGCAGTCGGAAATAATCACTAATTTCTGTTACTGTACCAACCGTTGAACGTGGGTTGTTAGAGGTCGTTTTTTGGTCAATTGAAATGGCTGGTGATAAACCATCAATTGAATCAACATCCGGTTTGTCCATTTGTCCCAAAAATTGACGCGCGTAGGAACTTAAGCTCTCAACATATCTTCTCTGTCCTTCAGCATACAATGTATCAAAAGCTAATGATGACTTCCCTGACCCAGATAATCCTGTAACAACAGTCAACTGATTTTTAGGGATATTCACATCAATATTTTTCAAATTGTGAGCGCGAGCGCCACGTATTTCAATATGATCTTTTGCCATTAGTTCTCTCTTTTTTCATTTATATTGTTGTTAATTATAAATTAGCACGTGTTTTCAAATCCATGACCGTATCACGTAACTGAGCAGCTTCTTCAAAATCAAGCGATTTTGCAGCGGCTTTCATTTGACTGGTCATATTCTCAATAATAGATTGCTGTTCATCCTTTGGCAAATCGTTAAATGATACTTTTGTCAGATCAATAGTATCTTTTTCATCATTCGTAGCATGTGTTACAGATATTAGGTCACGAATATCTTTCTTAATAGTTTTTGGTATGATGTGGTACTTTGCATTATATTGCATCTGAATTTCTCGGCGTCGTGCTGTTTCACCAATAGCCTCGTCCATTGACTTAGTCATTTTATCAGCATACATAATCACATGGCCATTTTCGTTACGTGCCGCTCGACCAATTGTTTGTATAAGTGAGCGAGGATTACGTAAAAATCCTTCTTTATCAGCATCCAATATCGCCACCAATGATACCTCTGGAACATCAATTCCTTCACGCAAAAGATTAATACCAATTAATACGTCGTACTTTCCTAAGCGTAAATCTCGGATGATTTCTGTGCGTTCTAAGGTTTTAATATCAGCATGCAAATAGGCAACCTTTATCCCTAAATCTTTAAGATAATCAGTTAAATCTTCTGCCATACGTTTTGTCAATGTCGTAATAAAGACACGTTCATCAAGTTTCGATCGTTTTGTAATTTCACCAACTAGATCATCAATTTGCCCCATTACTGGTCGCACCTCAACTTCTGGATCAAGTAATCCAGTCGGTCGAATAATCTGTTGCACGACATTTTCAGAGTCAACACGTTCTCTTTCATAATCTCCTGGTGTAGCCGACATGTAAATAATTTGATTCACATGCTGCTCAAATTCAGGTAATTTCAAAGGCCGATTATCTAAAGCACTGGGCAGTCTAAATCCATAGTTTACTAAAGTCTCTTTTCTAGCTTTATCGCCATTAAACATACCACGAATTTGTGGCATAGTAACATGACTTTCATCAACGACAATCAAGAAATCATCTGGAAAAAAATCAATCAAAGTAAACGGTGGCTCCCCTGCCTGACGACCATCCATCCATCGTGAATAGTTTTCAATACCACCAACAAAGCCCATTTCCTCAAGCATAGCTAGGTCATACTCAGTACGTTGTTTGATACGCTGCGCTTCTAATAGTTTTCCTTCTTTGTTAAATAATTCAATTTGCTCATTCATTTCTTGACGAATACCATTTAAAGCAATTTTCATTTGCTCATCGTCAGTCATAAAATGTTTAGCTGGAAAAATAGCAACATGTTCACGCTCTACTGTCGTTTCTCCTGTCAAAGAATTGATTTCTCTTATACGATCAACTTCATCTCCAAAAAACTCAATTCTTAAAGCCATTTCATCTTGAGAGGCTGGAAAAATTTCAACGACATCCCCTCTAACACGAAATGTACCACGATGAAAATCAATATCATTACGTGTAAATTGGACATCAATCAAATCACGCATAAGTTGATCACGTTCATATTCATAACCCACACGTAAACTAATAACATGATCCTTATATTGATGTGGATCTCCTAACCCAAAAATAGAGCTCACTGAAGCGACAACAATGACATCATTTCGCTCCAACAATGAACTTGTAGCTGAGTTTCTTAACTTATCAATTTCATCATTGACAGCAGAATCTTTTTCAATAAATGTATCAGAACTCGGTACATAAGCTTCAGGCTGGTAATAATCATAGTAAGAAACAAAGTATTCTACAGCATTATTTGGAAAAAATTCTTTTAGCTCACCATATAATTGACCAGCTAATGTTTTATTATGACTTAAAACAAGTGTTGGCTTTTTAACTTCTTTAATCACATTAGAAATCGTAAAAGTTTTTCCTGTACCCGTTGCACCAAGTAAAATTTGTTCCTTCACATCATTATTAAGCCCACTTACTAAGTGTTCAATCGCTTGTGGTTGATCACCAGTAGGCTTATATTTAGATACAACCTCAAATTCACGTTCCGTTTGTCGTTCAATCATAGATATTCTCTTTCATTGATTCGCTCAATATCATTAATGTTAATTTACACTGCCACATCATTATAGCAAAAAACGAACAAGTGTTCTAGCTGAAAGCACTGTTCGTTTTTTATTCATTATCATTATCTTCAGATTTCAATTCTGGTGCGTCCGTTACATAGTCGCTAATCGTTGATTTACCTTTGTTTTTAGCGAGTAAGCTCGATGGATTTGTCGTCAAAGCCTTTTTTAAGGAAGCAAGTCCTTCTGATTTTTTGTAGTTATAATTCTTTTTATTAATTAAAGTAAAATCAGAATTCGAGGTGTCAAATCGCAGTAGATCACCGGTAATAACATGATCGGAGTACCCCAAAACTTTCGTTGCATAAGCTGACATTTGTTTAGCTACTTTTTGTAACTTTTTATCCGACTTAAGTGTTACTTGATCCCCTGTTTTAGTATCAAAGTATTGGTTATTAAACTTTGTGTAGGATGGTGTGACCCAATCACCGTCACGAAAAACAACCTTCCCCTTATAATTGGTCGATAACATATCCTGACCAAACATTGTCATATTATCATCAGGTATACCCAGTACATCCATTAAGGTTGGTAACATATCAATTTCGCCACCATACGTATGATTAACACCACCTTTTAGTCCAGTAGCATGAATCATGAATGGTACCTTTTGGAAAGTCGCTAAATCATTATTTGTAATTTTATCTTTTCCGAGTAGTTGAGCAATAGCATCTTGATGATTTTCGGATATGCCATAATGATCACCATATAACACGAATACAGAATTATCATACAGACCAGCTTGCTTCAGATAATTTATTAATTCAGCAAAAGCTTGATCTAAGTAATGTGCAGTTTGCACATAACCATCAACCGTTTTATCCCCAGTCTTTGTAGCTGGAAAACTAATATTTTGTTTATCCAAATCATAAGGATAATGATTTGTGACCGTAATCAACTTAGCATAGAATGGTTGTGGTAATTGTTCAATATATTTTACACTATCTCGCAAGAAAATTTTATCTTTCATGCCATAGCCAATATTGTAATTTGCTTTGTTAGCATTAGCATAATAAGATTTCGAGAAAAAGTAATTATAACCGAACGATTTATATGTATTATCTCGATTCCAAAAACTTGCTACATCTCCATGAAAAGCAGCTGATGTATAACCTCTTTGGCCTAGAATAGCTGGCAAAGATTCGAAAGTATTACTGGTACCATATTTAACCATGGCAGATCCCGTTGCTAATCCAAACAATGAATTTTCTTGCATCATTTCTGCATCTGATGTCTTACCTTGTCCTACTTGATTATAGAAGTTATCAAAACTTAATGTATTTTGATCATGATAAAATTGATTCAAATTAGGCGTAACTTCTTGGCCATCAACCTTATAGTCGATTAAGAACTGTTGAAATGACTCAAGATGTATCATAAATACATTTTTACCTTTTTGAGTACCATAATATTGAATATTATCAGGCAATTTTTGAGTAGCAACAAATTTTTTGATTTTGGTCAAATCTGATGGCTTCGCACGTTTACGACTCTCAGTCTGATTATACGTTTGCACTGCGTTAAATACAGCATACTCATTCAAACCTAAATACTTCACAATATAATTATTATCAAAAGAGCGGGTTAACAAACCAGAACGATCTGTTGACGCAATACCATAATCAACAAACATTAAGATAACACCAAAAAGGGTTGTTAAAATAGCGAATTTCTTCTGTACACCTTTACGATCAATTGTTAATTGCTTAAAAATAACTAACAATATCAAAACAGCAATATCAATAAAAATGAGATAATCGGTCCAATGAATAATTGCTGCTATAGACTTACCGAGATTTGCTCCGGTAGAACTACCTGATCCCAAAATACCCATTGACAGGAAATCAGAAAACTCTCTGTAATAAAGCATATTGGCAAACAACCAAATAGACTGAATAAAGTTGAAAATGATTGCTATCCAATAACTTGTTACACCACGAAAATAAAGAGAAATACTTAAAAATATAATAGCTGTAGGAATTGGATTCAAAAACAACAAAAATTGTTGCGTTGAACCTTCCACACCTAAATTGAAGTTCATATGATATTCAGCGTATGTTTTTAGCCAAACCAGAACAACATTTAATACAAAAAACCAGACAATGGGTGCAGACGTATCCATATTACGTTTAATTTGCTGCCAGAAGTTTTTTGGATTTGAAATTCGTTTTAATAAACTTATCATTTGTTATAAACGTGCTTACTCACATCAAAGCAGACGTGCTAAACACCCTCCTAATAAATTAGTTTGAAATCATGCAAAACATCATAAATTTCAATTGCGACTAAATCAATATCATCAAATTGAAATTGCCGAATTTCACGATGCTCTCTGACCGTCCAGATTTTAGTTAATTGATCATATGAAACTTGTAACGCTTCAATACCAAAAGCATCAAAGCGTCGTGTTTGTACACTATGATCTGTTGAATCTATCATAGCACGTAAGCGATTTAAAATTTGTTTCAAATCACTGGAATCATATTTTTTATCAATCATTGTCACTCCTCCTATCGTGATGAGCAGGGATAATGTACGCAATAATTCCCGCAAAAATACCAAAATAATACGTGATAAACCGCCAAAGTAAGATCACAAGAATTAATGTTGCAGGATTTTTTACAAATGGAGAGAAGAGCAGTTGAAAACTTAATTCTGCACCACCAACCCCACCTGGTATTGGAAACAAAGAAATGACCATAACGATCATAATATTCATTGTAACAATTAACCATGGATTAACGTCAGGATAACCAAATGCTCGAATAACAAAGTAAGGTATCATGTAAAAAGTAACCAACTGCAAAGAAGTGAAAAAAATAGCACCTAATAATGATTGCCAACTACTAATAACTCTACGTGACTCTGTATGAAAATTATCGATTTTCAACTTAACATTTGCAATTAAACGTTCAAATCGTTCTCGACGCATCATTTTTTTAACCATTACTGCAACTATGTCCACTAACCTTAAAGTTAACGATGGCCAAAACATTACCAGGATAATACCGATAATAACTACCGCGTGAATCGCAATGGCAAATGGAATAAATGTTGCAAAAGTTGTATTAACTTGTTGATAAATAAATTGTTCGGCAGATGCATAACCCACTATAAAGAATATCACAACAACAACTTGATAAACTAAAAATTTCATCAAAATCACAGACATCGCACGTCCAGTTTCCACACCAGATCGGGCTAATCCGTAAAGTTGCGCTGGTTGTCCACCTGTGGCAAATGGTGTGACCCCAGTACCTAATAAATTCAGCAAAGGAACTCTTAATAATGCCAAAGTAGACGTGGCACGTCTATCTTTTTTACTTAACAGCGATCGAGTAGCTGCGGCCTCTAGTACAATTGATATAATCATTGTTAGTAAACCAACAGCTAACCAACGCCAATCCAAGTTTTCTAGTGCTATTGATAATTGATGACCTTTACCACGTAACTCTTTTGTTAAAAAATAAATCACAAGAGCCGTCAAAACGACAACAATTGTCATCGAAACTCTATCACGTTTGAACATCATGGTCACTCACCCTTCTAGCACCATTTCATAAACCGATTTTAGTTGTTTACCAATTTGTGGTAAATCGCGTGTTTCAGCTAACTTGTATCCTACTTCACTTAAATTCGGTAAATCCCCATTTAAAATTTTTTGCATTTTCAGTTCAAATTCATCTAGGTTATTTGCTTTATGACAATTAACGCCATCTTGTAACCATTTGTTATAAACTGGTATATCACGTACAAGTACATTTTGTTTTGATGCCAATGCTTCTAGTACAACAATACCTTCTGTTTCTTCATATGATGGATATAAGAATAAATTAGCTCCCTGAAAAGCCCCACGAATAACATCGCCGCTAATATACCCTGGAAAGATTAAGTTACGCGGGTGATCACCCTTAATTAACCTGCTAATCTTATTAGGTACTAGTCGTAAATCCGTATACCCAAACCAAATAAAAACATATTCAGGATGGCGCTTAGCTAATTCAACAAAATCTAAAATACCTTTTCGTTCAAAAAAAAGACCGACACTCATCACAACCTTTTGATCATCAGCTAAATCAAAGTAGTCACGAAATTTTTTGATTTTTAATTCATCATGATTATATTTGTCTAATGGAATCCCATTGGATATCGGGATTATTGGCTGACTAAGACGGTAGCCACGCAAAAGTTGTTTTGAATACGGCGTTGGTGTAATAATTGCGTCTGCTTTGCCATATAATGATACTAGATATTTTTTAAACAGTGGCGCAATAGCATTCGATCCTGTGAAAGAGTTACGAAAATCTTCATAAGTTGAATGACCGTGGTACACAACTTTTTTTCCCATTTTATGCGCTTTGTTGACCATATGATGGCTATTAATTCCGTAAGTATTAATATGAAGTACATCATAATCAATAGACTTAACATCGGTACTAACCTCTACATCTGTATACGACAAAGCTTGTTGTTGTAACTTTAAGGCACGTCCGATACCAGATTTGGCTATTAAATTTTGATTTTCAAAATAAAGTAAGACTTTCAATTAATTTCTCCTGAATGGATTACGCAATATCCGCTTCATATAGCCCACCTCTTCATCATTAGGATACTCATCTTCTACATCAGTAGCATGATAACTAGCTAATATATCAGTATAAAACGCTAAAACGCGTGTTGCAAAAGTATTTGCATCCACATCTTTCATTTTTTCTTGCCGATAAGATTTGTCTTCTTTTGAATTGGGTCGCCTAAGATACTTTTCAATACCAGCTAATAGTTCATCATAGTCGTTTACTAATGTACCAATAGCATCGTTATCAACCAAGTTATCTAAATATGGTGAATGGATAGCAACAAATGGTCTATCCGCTGCCATTGCCTCAATGAATGTCAACCCTTGCGTTTCTGTGTCAGAAGAGCTAACAAAAACGTTTGACATCTGGTAATAGTCAAAAATATCATCATGGTTAATCATACCTGTAAAAATAATTTTATCATTCAAATCCAATTCATCGACTTGTTCTAGAAGTGATTTTCGAGCTGGACCATCACCTGCAATAACCAACCTTGCTTCCGGAACTGTTTGTAATAGTTCCGAAAATACTGAGATTGTTACACTAATATTTTTTTCAAATGCTAATCGACCCAATGATAAAATAACTGGTTGTTCACCATAGAAATGATATTTTTTGCGCAAATCACTTTGCGTTGTTCTCCGTTTTGGTAAACACACACCGGTAGGAATAACACGCATAGGAACTTTAACACCATAACGATGTAGTGTATCTTGCACTAACTTTGAAGGTGCAATAACACCAGACATATTTGCCATATATCCTTTCATAATGCGTCCAACGCCATGTGGGCCAATCAACATACCTTTAGCAAAATAATGAGTATAATCTTCATACATCGTGTGATAAGTATGAACTGCTGGAATTTTTAATTGCCGAGCCACAAACTTCCCCATCAACCCTAGGGAAAATTCTGTCTGTGTGTGCACAATATCTAGTTGCACTGACTTAGCAATTTCAACGGCCTGAATCAAACCACGAAAAGCCAGTCGACGGTCTTTAAAGCCAAGATAAGGTAAACTCGAAAAACGATAAATATGAGGTTCAAATTTATTTTTAGGTACTTTAGGATCAGTGGAGGTGAAAATGTACACTTCATGTCCCTGACTCTCAAGTGCCTCTTTAAGTGTTTTAATCGAAGTCGCAACTCCACTGACTTGTGGAAAGTACGTATCCGTAAACAAACCAATGTTCATTGTATTCTCCAATATTAAAAATATACAACATTTCTATTAAAAGCAATACTGCCATTATAACATTTTACGTATAATTGGTCGAATAGTCATTTTTAACCATCGCCAGAAAGAAATAAAAAAATACATATTTTAAATTACTAGTAATTTAAAATATGTATTTTTATTCATCGCATTACTCAAAAACCATTTGATTATGATAAAGTTCTGAATAAAAGCCGCCTTCATCAACCAATTCTTGATGTGAACCTTCTTCAATAACTTTACCATCTTTAAGAACAACAATTTTATCAGCACCTAAAATTGTTTTTAATCGATGGGCAATAACAAAACTTGTGCGTCCTGCAATAACATTATCCATTGCAGCTTGAATCTTTGCTTCCGTAACAGTGTCAACGTTAGATGTTGCTTCATCCAAAATTAAGAAGTCCGGATTAGTTAAAATTGTGCGGGCAATTGACAACAATTGCTTTTGTCCAGTTGAAAAGACAGAATTCTCATCATCAACTTTCGTTTGATAACCTTCCGGCAAAGTCATGATAAAATCGTGAATGTTAGCTTGTTTTGCAGCGTCAATCATTTTTTCTTCATTTGCATCTGGTTCACCAAACTTAATGTTATCAGCAACTGTACCGCTAAATAATACGGACTCCTGCAAGACGATCCCAACGTGATCACGCAAAGACTTTAAATCCAAATCACGAACGTCTATTCCATCAAATTTTACTGAACCTTCATTAACATCGTAAAATCTGTTTAGTAAATTCATAACCGTTGTTTTGCCAGAGCCTGTTGGTCCAACAAGTGCCACCATTTCACCTTTTTTCACGTTAATTGAGACACCATGAAGAATTTCCTTATCTTCGGTATAGCCAAAGTGAATATTTTCTAAAGTTACGCCATTCTTCAAGTTTGATAACTTTTTGCCAATATTTGCGTTAATTTCTTCAGGCTGCTTGTGCACATCACTTAGTCGTCTTGCCCCTGTGACCGCTAACTGCAACATATTGTAAATTGATGTAATTTGCGTAATTGGCTGATAATATTGTTGGGAATAGTTTACAAACACCACAATCAACCCTAACCCAACTGACTTATCCATGCCATCGTGAACAATTAACCATGAACCAAAGAAAATAACGATGGCTAAGTTTAATAACGACAGCCCCTGCATTAGAGGAAATAGCATTCCTGAATACATTTGACCTTTAAACGTAGCCTGCTTAACTCGATTATTATATGGTGCAAAATTTGCAATAGACTCTTTTTGCAATCCTTGTGTGATTATAATTTTTTCACCATTAATTTGTTCGTTAATATAACCATTCATTCGCCCGGTTTCGTCCTGCTGTGCATCGATATATTTTCTAGCACGACTGATGACAAACCAAGCAACAATAACTGCAACTGGCGTAGATGCCATAGTCACCCATGCGAGCTTAACATTTTGTTGGAACATCATAATTATTATGCCAACAAATAAAGCAAACTGTGATAAAAGTTGGAAAATAGCCTGGTTCATCGCATTAAAGATGTTGTCCAAATCAGAAGTAAACAACGATAAGATTTCACCATCTTGATGCGTATCAAAATATTTAATAGTCATCCGTTGCAACTTAGCAAATAAACCAATTCGCATTCTTCCTGATGCTTCTGCACTAATACGACTTGAAATAAAACTTGAAATAAACATCGTTATTGCCGTTAAAACAAAGAAAAGCATCATTGCTTCAAGTGCATGATAAAAAGGTGTTTTACTAGCCATTGCATGCGTTTGAGGGTTCATGTATTGTCCCAAAAAACTAGATAATTCTGTGATTGCTTTCCCCATATAAACCGGTGCTTTAACCTGAAAATAAGTTGAAGCAATTGTTACCACTACTACGAAAGATAATGCTAACCAATAACGTTTAAGATATCTTGCAAAATATTGAATTGCGTGTTTAATATCTGTCATTATTTTGCCCCTTTCGCTTTTTGTGTCTGGTATATTTCAGCATAAACCGGTGAACTATCAAGGAGGTCGTCATGCGTACCAATACCAACTAACTTTCCTTCGTCCATTACTAAAATACGATTAGCATGGATAACTGAACTGATTTTCTCAGCAATGACAATTGTTGTAGTGCCCTTGAGCTCTTTATTTAAAGCCTCTTGTACTAATTTTTCTGACCGTGCATCTAAAGCTGAAGTTGAATCGTCCAAAATTAAAATTTTAGGACTACCGACAACACCTCTTGCGATTGACAAACGCTGCTTTTGACCACCAGAAAAGTTTGAAGAACGCTCCTCAACGATATGATTAAAATTATCATCATATTGGTTCACAAACTCTGCTGCTTGTGCAATTTCTGCTGCTTTCTGAAAATCTTTATCATCAGCATCTTTTTTACCCTGACGTAAATTCGCAGCAATAGTACCGCTAAATAAAATAGCTTTTTGTAAAACAAACGAAACAGCTGAGCGTAAAGACTTTTCATTGACATCTTTTAAATTCACACCCCCAACTACAACTTCGCCCTCAGTGGGATCATATAAACGTGGAATCAACTGTGCTAGCGTTGTTTTACCAGAGCCTGTGGCACCGACAATACCAATCATTTCCCCTGCTTTAATGTCAAATGATACATTTTGTAAAGCTGTTTTATTATCTTCTGGATAATGAAAGGAAACATTGCGGAAAGAAACATCTCCGCTCAAATCAACTTCAGGTGCCGTCTTGTTATAAGTCAAATTTGGTACTGTGTCTAATATCTCTTTGATACGGTTAAGTGAAACAAACCCACGAGACGCAAATGTGGCCATCATACCACCAATCATAATTGCAAAAAATATTTGCATCAGATAAGAAGTAAATGAGGTAATCGCAACTAAATCATTTGGATGCTTAACAACATCTCGACCAACAAATAAAATCGCAGCACCAATGGCAGTGTACGATATTAACATAAACATTGGCATCATTGTTGAAAATAGATAACCAACGGTCGTGTTGACATGTGTCAATTCATTAGAATTGTCAGTAAAATGATTTGTTTCATTTTTTTCTTGATTAAAGGACTTAACAACACGAACTCCTTGAAGATTTTCTTTAGCAAGTGTGTTTGTTTTGTCAATAAGTTGCTGTATTTTGAAGAAAAATTTCCCCATTTGTTTGAATACAACTTGTGATGCCAAAAAAATCAAAACAACCATTAAAATTACAATCCACCATAACCGAGGTAACGTAACTAAGGCTAAAATAAAAGCACCGATAAATAATATCGGAATACGTGTTAATGATTGGAGTATCATCATTACTAACTGTTGTACTTGGTTGACATCATTTGTCATACGCACTACTAAATTACCAGCAGAAAACTGTTCAATATTTCCAAATGAAAATGATTGTATTTTTTCATACTCATTAGTTCGAATATCCGCTGCAATCGCCTGTGATACTTTAGCTGCAAAAATGGTATTGATAACACCAGCAATTAAGCCAATCATAGCTAGTAATAGTAGTTGTATGCCATAAGAAACTACTTTATTTTGATTGTCAGCAATGATGGCTTTCATCACCTGTTGCAATAAACGTGGTTGCCATAGCGAAGCCACAGCCATAATAATTACCGCAATAATTGAAAACATAATATCACGAATATATGGCTTTGCGTGTTCTTTTAAAATTTGCATCTCGTTCCCCTTTTTAGACAGTGAGAAATATTCTACTCTGTTAATTATTAATTGTCAACTAATCAACACGAGATTAGTATAAGAGATATTACTTTGCCTGTCAATGTAAAAGCAAAACCACCCTTCTCAATGTTTTCATACAAAAAAGCCGGTGCTTATCGCACTGACTTTTTAATAAATTACTTTAAAATTATAGTTGTTGTTGATCAGCTTCTGAGTTAGCCAAAATTTCTTCACCATTTGCAGTGATAGTGAATGTCTTATCATCAGCGTTAGCAACCAAGACAGCAACATTTTCACCAGACTTATCCTTACGAGTAATCTTGATTGTTGTGTCAGATGGCGTTTCAACTTCAATTGAACCATCCAAATCAAAGGCAGCAAAGTTGTTACGCCATGACAAGAGCTTCAACAATTTGGCAACAACTGGACGCTTAACTTCTTCCTTAACTTCGTCAACTGAGTAGTAATGACGGTTAATATTACGTCCTTCTTTTGAAGATTCAAGTAATTCAATATCATTTTCACCAGCCAACAAACCAACGTAGTAAATTTGTGGAATACCAGGTGCAAAGACTTGGAAGATACGGCTTAACAAGTAGGCAGCATCGTCATTTCCCAAAGCTGAATAATATGTTGAGTTAATTTGGTAGATATCTAAGTTGTTATATGATGCAGAAGAATAAGTCTTCTTCACGTTAGCGCCTACCTTGTACAATTCTTCTGAAGCATAATCAATTTCTTCATCAGTCAAGATATCACGTGCATCAACAACACCAATACCATCATGTGTATCCAATGTAGTAAATTGCTTCATTGGTGACATTTTTAACCACTTAGCCAACTGGTTTGTCTTACCTGAATACAATGTATAAAGCGTTGTCATTGGCAAAGCAAAATCGTATGTGAAGTAACCATGATCATTAATCTTTTGAGGAATTGAATAATGTTCGTGGATTTCAGGCAAAATTTCAGCCTTCAATGGTGTCAAAATTTCACGAACTTCATTTAATGTGTCCCAGATTTCTGGTTCAACGAAGAAGTCGTTTGTATCAACTTTCTTAACGGCATATGCAAAGGCATCCAAACGAATCAAATTGGCACCATGCTTTACCATGTCCTCAAGAGTTGTCTTGATAAATTCTTTAGCAATAGCTGAATTTACATCAATATCAATTTGTTCTTCACCAAATGTGTTCCACAAATTTTCAGTTGTACCATCATCAAAAGTAATTTCTTGAGTTGGTGCCTTATCCTTACGCTTGTAAATCAAGTCAACATCAGCTTGTGTTGGACGGTTTTCACCAGCCTTGGCCCAGAACTTTTCCCAACGAATAAAGAAATCTTTATACTTGGAATCATCATGATTCTTCTTGAAATCTTGATACATAACAGATTCACGTGAAATATGGTTAATCATGAAATCAAACATCAAGTAATATTCTTCACCTAACGCTTCGACATCACTCCAATCACCAAATGCTGAATCAACACGCGTGTAATCAGAAGGTGCAAAACCACGATCTCCCGTTGATGGGAAGAATGGTAACAAATGAACACCACCAATGGCGTCACCAATGTCTTCCTTCAACACCTTATGAACGTCCTTAAGGTTTTTACCCAATGAATCAGCATATGTGATAAGCATTGCTTTGTTTTGAATTTCCATAATTATTTTTCCTGCTTTCTGTTAGTTATAATTGTAATAATTGCGATAATAAGAAGTACTGATCCCAAATATGGAATGGTTGCATAGGCTGAAGCTGCAGCACTACCACCACCATGGCCAATAATTTTTGCAAATGCAGCAACAACCATTGGTTCAACGAACACACCTACGTTAAATCCTATTAAAATCACTGATGTGACCAGAGACTGGCGTGCAAGTGGAGCTAATTTTGGTAATTGGTTGAAAATAAATGGTGAAATTAACTGTAATGGGAAGCCAATCAGTAACACTCCTGCAATCAGCAT
The DNA here is from genome assembly GCF_008107645.1 of Leuconostoc litchii. Taxonomy (GTDB): domain Bacteria; phylum Bacillota; class Bacilli; order Lactobacillales; family Lactobacillaceae; genus Leuconostoc; species Leuconostoc litchii. Next base: position 1,054,356 of record NZ_SDGY01000001.1, read on the forward strand.
CGCAAAGTTGCCATGTGAAAAAGCGACTAAGAAATTTGAAATTGCCATCAACACTAATCCAATTTGTAATGTGAAACGACCGAACTTGGCAACAAACCAACCATATGTTACACCACCAATGGTTGCTGCTATCAACATCGCTGATAGAATAGGCGATGTATTATATCCATCTCCCTTTAAATCAGTAGCCATAAATGGGAAGCTAAGTTGAATAGCCATATAATCAATCACGAGAAAAGCAGCAAATAATGTTAGTACTAGCACTAATGGACTAATATGAGTAACTTCTTCCACATTTTCACTTGCTGTTTCTTCAGTGTTGAGCGGTGTCATTTCTGATGTATCAGGAACACGCTTCATAAACAAAAATAGAATTGGGAATGCAATTAAATAAACCAAAAATGTTGCATGCCATCCGAACACTAGTAACAAACCTGCTAATAGTGTTAATATTGCTTGTCCTACCTGTTCGGCTGCAGCACGATATCCTAGCATTGATGAACGTGTTTTACCATTGTACATCACAGCAATCATTGATACTGCTAGTGAATTAAAAATTCCAAATCCAGCACCCAGAACTGTACGTGATATTAAAATAATCACATATGAATCAGTAAAAAATGGTACAATTCCAGCAAAACCAACCAGCGTCACCCCTAAAATGATTGTATTTTTATCTCCTAGTTTCGCAGCTATAAAGCTACTCAACAAAACAAAAATAGTCACAGTAATAGATGGCGTTGTGGCCAATACTTGCGCCTCAGTGGATGAAATATGCAATGCCTCTGTCATTTGTGGCAATGCGCCATTAATAGCGTACGCACTTGTTAACACAAATGAAATGCCCAAAAACGCAATTTTAGTGAGCAGGCTATCCTGTTTAACCATATTATCTCCTTCAATTATGATAATCGCTTACCATAATATTGTAACCGGTTCCACCTAAAAATGTCAATCGTTTATTAGAATTTTTGTGAAGAAAATAACGAGTGTGTTTTCTGAAAGAATAGTGAAAACATCAACAATATAGGATTTGTTTTAGTTCAACTAAATTCTAAAGAAAATATTAATCTGCATACTTTTTAATGAAAATACGTTTCAGTGTCATTAAAATGTTCAACTTGTAACCCATTATCATCAAGATTGAAAACCGCCACTGCACCATTTTTAGGTCGTGCTGCTCCTAATAAATGACCATAATGTTGTGCAAGATTACCAATCAATTGACCATGCGTTACTAACAAAATATGATCATCAGGCTTTTGAGAAGCTGTAAGTTTTTTTAATGCACCATCGATACGCTGCCAAAAGCGGGTTGCATCCTCACCAATATGCTGTGGATCAACTGCATGAATTTTATCCATAATCGCCGTCATATCTTGAATTTCAGCTGCAATCGCATCTGGTGTCTCTTCTGCTACACCAAAGGCTTTGGCGACAGCACCCCACATGACATCATTACTACCACCCTCAAAACTTCCAAAAAAATATTCTCGCCATTCAGGAGCAATTTCTAAACTGGGAGTTTGATAATTATTTTCAGCAAGAATATATTCAGCAGTATGCATGGCACGTGAAGTATCTGACGAAAACGCAGCATCAAATTTGACGTTTTTCAACCTTTCACCGGCTAACTTGCCGTCATTTTCACCTTTTTCAGTCAGTGGTGTATCTGCCCACCCTTGTACTTTATTTAGTGTATTAAATATGGTTTGCCCATGCCTTACAACATAAAGTTTCATTCGTTTTTCTCCCTCATCCAAGGTTGATCACTAATTTCATTGTCAGTCAGAATCAAATGCATGGTTTTTTGAGCTTGTGGTACAAACATCTTAGGCTCTGGGTTAATAGGCACAAACTGCAAATCCAATGTTTCAGTACCATCCTTTAATAACTCACCAGCCACATGTTTTACTTCAAAACCAATGCCAATAGTTTCTTGCGCATCACCCCAAGAATTTTTGCTTGTTTCGTGTGTAGCAATACCTAGCACACGAGTTATTTCAACATCTAAATTAGTTTCTTCTTTAAATTCACGTTTAACCGCTTGCATAGGTGAATCACCATACTCTAAGTATCCACCTGGGAATCCCCAACCTTCGTCTGAATCCCAACGCTTCTCGAGCAAAATCGCATCATGGGCCTCGTTCCACAATACACCGAAGGCCGATACAAATATCATGCCCTCATGGCCAACTTTTTCACGCATACGTGCTATATAATTTTTGTCCATATTAATCCTTAATGACCTCAGCAAAATCAGGTAATAAACTTTTCGCTAAATCGAACAGTAAGTTTTTATGAATAAATTCTTCTTTGAAAATTTCAGGTAGAATTTCTTTTGCCAAATATTTCACACTAGCCATATCTTTGAATTCTGCTAATGCTTCTAAACTACTTTGAAAAATATTAACAAACACCGGTTCTGGATTAAATTTTTCTAATTCCCCATAAGCTTCATAAAGTAAATCAATTTTATCAGAAATTGACAATATCTTACCTTCAATAGTGCTATCTTTCCCTTCTCCCAAGCGTCGCGTATACGCTGCTTGAAATTGTTCTGGAATTTCTGACTTGATAAAATTTTCCGTCATAGAATCTTCTACATCAGCCAACATAGACCGAAGAGTGGACGTCGCGTATTTAACCGGTGTTTTAATATCACCAATAAATCGCTCAGTATAATCATGATTTAGCGCCTTTTCATAAACTGATTTCCAGTTAATCGTAGCACCACCCTGTTCTTCCACATCAGCTAAAAATTGTGCAATTTGTGTCACTTTCCATGAATGCGCTGCAACATTATGTGGTTGATATTTAAAAAAACCTGGTGCCCTATTGATAAGTTCTAATTGGCTCATTCCCATGAAGTATTGGTGCATCGGCATATTTTATCAGAACATCTAATTCATACTAGATGTTTTTCCTCCTACTTTAGTTGTTTCTAGTATATCTCATATCGATCTTTGGTGCATGTGCCACACCCTTGTTGTCAATCCTTAAAAGACCAAGCATCACAGCAACAATACTGCTTTTTCTTGAGTAACCGATATACATTGGCTGCCAAACTTTAGTGAATTTATTCTTATAATGATGCAAACCTTCAAACGAATAAACTTTGGAACCAAACTGATAAACCAAATTTGCTAAACGTTCTCGCCCAAAACTTTGCCGGTGTTGGCCAACATTAGCTAATGGTGACATACCAAGGTTGAATATTTTAAACTTTTTATCTTGAGCATATTGAAACGCTCGAACAAACAAAACATCCATGACACCATTTGGTGCAGATTTTGTAAACCGCATTAGATCAACTGCCATTTGTTGCTCAGTATGAGATGTTACCAATGTTGCAAAAGCTTCGATTTGACCATCTTTTTCAAGAATGGCTATTGGTCCTCTCTGTAAATAGTTTTCATCAAAAAAACCTAATGAATAACCTTTTTCCTCACGACCATCAAGCCATTCCTCACTAATCGCCTGCAATTGTTTTACCACCTTATGATCAAAAGGCGCTTCTAAAACTTTAAAATCAAATCCAGCTCGAGTGGCTTGATTCATTTCTGAACGAATATTTTGCATTTTTTTGCCAGCAGTAGAAAAATCGTCTAACATAACTAACGCTTCCTCTCCTAGCTTGAAGAAGTCATAGCCAAATTCATGTGCCATCATCGCTATGGTTTCACTAATTTCATAAAAGACCGGTACATATCCCAAAATATCAGCTTCATTAACAAATTGTTCCATAGCTGGAGCAAAATATTCTTCATTTCCAAAGGGATCACCCATTACCATAGCTTTATTATTGATAATCCTGAACTGCATGCCGACAACATCTTGATGATCAACTTGATAAAAATATAGCCTCTTATCACCCAAAAATATTAAATTTGTGTAATGATTATCGCCAATTTCCAAAACTTTTTGCACTCTCGACTCTTCAAAGGCTACGCCAAGCGGTACTTGCTGAGCATGCAAATATTTAGATAATAATAACCCAGTGATAGCAACCACAACTATAATAATTAACCCAATGTACCACCAATGAAATGACGGTACAGTTTCTGCATGATGAAAATGATGGTGTACAGTTGGTAAATTAACTATTCCCAACACTAAATAACTAATAATTAATGTACCCCAAATAAGTAAATCGACAAACTGTTCTTCCCATGAATGAATAAATTGCTTTCTATATAATGTTTGTTTACTGAATATTACAGCAAATAAAACAATTCCTATTAAAATGAAAGGTGCCAGATAACGATAAAAGAAAAAAATGTATACAGATACCATCATCAAGATAACAATAGTTGCACCATAGGCGCGTTTCACACGATTAGCAATACCACGAGCACTAATAAGAATTAAAAAACCAAATAGTATATTGGGAAGTTGATTAATCAGTGCATATGTCACCGGCCATGAGCGTAAATGGTTAAAAATAAAGATTTGTTCTGCAACTCTTGGCATTGTACCTGATAGAACTAACAAAAATCCCGACAAGTACAAAACAACTGTCACGAACTGATGTGCTAATGATCTAGCAACATAATGTGGTACACCACGAAAACTATCATTAATGCGTTTAGAAATACGGAAAAATAGTAAACAAACTGCACTAAACAATGGTACTAAGTTATAAGTCACCCGATATAATATTAACCAAATGAAGCTATCGACGCGTGTCACTTGGAATGATGACAACATAATAATAATAGCAACATCAAACGACCCCCAAGTTCCAGGTGTCATCGTTACCAGCGCAACTGTACTGGCAATAATGAAACTGAGCATGATATTTGTGACCGATAAGTGAATATCAATAATTCGACCAATAAGTATAAATAAAATCATCTGAGCAACTAATGCAACAATTGCATTAGCTATCAAATGATAACAGACTTTAATGTGAAGCCCTTGCCAAGTGTTTAGACGTTTTGTAAATGACACAATAATAACTATAATTGCAATCAGAATAAACACCGCTAACCATACCATTTGATCAGCTAACTGATTCGTAGAACGTAGCAATAGTACAATAAAAGCCACGATACTCGTAAATAACAATCCACTTTGACCCAAAATATACATCTGTACAAATGGTTTAATAGGTTTTTTTCTGGGTTGATCATTATAAAAGATACGCCTCAAAAAAACACTCAAGATACCAACAAAGCCAGCATTAATATTAAAAACATTTATTAGCCATGCTCGCTGCACGGTTTCACGCAATGATAAATGATAATCTTGCCATTCTTTTAATATAACATCATTAAATATTGTAGGAACAATAACCAAGAAACCACAAACAACCAATAACAGTAGTTGCCACCATGCGATGTCATTTACTGTAGACAAAATAGCATGCCATGTTATTTCACGTGTCATAATGAATAATTGGCTAATAAGAATTAACGTAATTGCCAATATAATGAGCTTTGATAAGACAGATTTAATCCCCTTCATATTCTCCCCCAAGTAAAAACGGTACCACTAATTTTGCAAATTTTCGTGGATTTGTATAAGTCACAAAATGTCCATGACCATGTAAAATCAGAACTGTACCATACGGTACTATTTTGGAAATATTCACAATATGCTGTCGTTTAACCACGTCAAACTGTCCAATGACAAATAATATTGGTAATGCTAAATTTTCTAATTGCTTTTGCGTAATGTTTAGTGGCGCACTCATAACATGCAATTGCTTGTGCCGACGACGAGCACTTTGACTAACTGGCGACAACAGCTCGGTACTAAATCTCGCAATCGCATCTCCCCACCATAAAATACGATAGATACCGTCAGATGTTACATTCGGTGCATTCAACACCATTCTAGTCACATGATTCGGATGTTCAATAGCATACTTCAATCCAATATTAGCCCCATCACTATAGCCTAAAATATAAATCATATCAATTGATAATGACCTTCGAATTTCTTCAATATCATCAATCACATCACCCATATCGATAGATTCTTTAGCATTCGTAGAACGGCCATGTCCACGTGAGTCAATCGCAATCACATGAAAATAAGCTGTATATATCGGTAATTGGCGCTTGAAATAACGTGCTGAACTGCCATTACCATGCAATAGAAACAACGTCGCTAATTTATTGTTTCCGTACTCATCATATACAATTTTTGTGCCATCTGACATTGTTATTGAAGCAGTTCTCATATTTTCTCCATAAATAAAAGGAAGCTTTCGCTTCCTTTTATTATACTGCCACTATAGATTACTTGTCATCTGCTGGTTTGTCAGTATTATCAGTAATTTTTTCGCTATTATCTTCAACTTTAGTAGCAGGTGTTATATCAGCCACTGTTGGTTTTTCAGAATCTGCTGGGTTACTAATTGAACGAATTGCTGATAATTCATAAGTTAAAATAACGCCTTCAGCATCTAAATCAACTGTTTTAGCAACATTATCTACACTATCAACAACTGCATGTAAACCACCAATTGTGATAACTTTGCTACCTTTTTGCATATTTTTTTGCATGTTCTGTTGTTGTTCACGTTGCTTTTTTTGCTGACGTGACATAAACCAAAACATTACCACAATAATTACTAATGGCAAAACCAAATTCCAAGACATTTTAATTCCTACTTTCTTCAGTGAGTGTAGTTACTATCAAATTAACTTAGTAATTTACACTCATTTTACTCATACTTTTATTATACCAAAATTAGAATAATCGTGCATTAGGCTTATTATATCCATACTCTTCCATTACGGTTTCCCTGAATGCTAGTAATTCATCATTTTCAATGGCTGTACGCATATCTTCCATGAATTGCAATAAGAACCGTAAATTATGTTCCGAGGCTAATTGCGCTCCCAATAATTCGTTGGCATTAAATAAATGATGTAAATAGGATCGAGTTAATGTTTTAAACGGATTATAACCCGGTATATCATATTGCGCCATATTACCAAATTGCTCTTTACGAATTGGGTTGGGTGAATAATAGCTCAAGTCAGGATCTAAAGGTGTGAAGTCATTTTTGTATTTTGCATTTCTGATAACTACACGACCATATCGTGTCATTAATGTCCCTTTACGTCCTATTCTAGTAGGAAGAACACAATCAAACATATCAATACCACGCATAACACCATCAATTAACGAATCTGGTGCTGCTACTCCCATCAAATAGCGTGGTTTATCTTCCGGCAATAATGGCATTGTAAAGTCTAACACACGATTCATTTCGACTTTAGATTCACCCACAGATAACCCACCAACAGCATAGCCAGGTAAATCCATATCTACTAAGTTATTTGCAGATTCAGTCCTTAAAGCTTTAAAGCCAGCACCTTGTACAATACCGAATAGAGCCTGAGTGTCTGTCTTTTTATGTGCTACTTTTGCTCTTTCAGCCCAACGTAATGAGCGTTGCATCGAATTTTTAATATACTCATAAGATTCAAAATAAGGAATTGCTTCATCTAATTGCATCATCACATCAGATCCAAGATTATTTTGGATACGCATCGCTACTTCAGGAGACAAAAACATTTTATCGCCATTGACATGATTTTGAAAAGTGACGCCTTCTTCTTTTAATTTGCGTGCATCAGACAAAGAAAAGACTTGAAAGCCACCAGAATCAGTTAAAATAGCCTGATCCCAACCCATATATTTATGCAAGCCACCGGCTTCAGCAATTAATTCATCCCCTGGACGCACCCAGAGGTGATAGGTATTACTCAAAATAAATTGCGAACCAATGTCCTTTAATTCCCGTGCGCCAACACCTTTTACTGCCCCTTGTGTACCAACAGGCATGAACATTGGTGTTTCAAAGGTACCGTGCGGCGTATGAATACGACCGCGACGAGCACCTGTATATTTTTCTGTATGCAGATGTTCATACCATACCGCGGGATGTTTTTGATCGGCCATGTTTCTTCTCCATTTCTAACAACGCATCAGTGGAAATTACCATAATAACAGTAATTTGATACTTTACTATTGTACGTGAAAAATCCGAACATTGTCAAGAATATCTAAGGTCCAACGTCTAAGTCGTTCTCTTAATTTTTACAAACGTACATACTGCTAGATGATATGTTACTATGAGATTGTGTATTTAATTACATAGATGGTTGTTTAAGCCAAAGTACAAAATGGAACAGAATAATATAATGCTGATTGAGATAATTAGAGCATAATTTTAAGATATTACAATTAATAAGAAAAACAATAATACTTCGAAATTAATTTTTTAATACTCGAGCCTGGGTATGGCGTTCAAAATCATATAGTTATATCACATGTCGTGAAAGCAATAAAAAATTGCTTACCAGAAAAAAATTAATATAGCTACTAGATTGATTATATAGGCTGTTTCCACCGTCGTAAAAAAATATGCAGAATGACTTTAAAAAGGTCGTTGAGGATAAACTATGAAAAATATACTATTAACTTCTTACTTTGCTGGTACAATTGGGCAATTTCAAAAATTTATGGCCAGTCAAGACACCGCTAGCAAAAGTATTCTATTTATTGACACCGCCAGCAAGGTTGAAGAATATACAGGATACATAGATGAAGCACGTGCAGCATTAGTTAGCTTAAACTATATTGCTGATACATTAGATATTGCTAGTGCAGATTACATAATCTCACGAAAAAAGATACAAAACGCAGATGCTATTTTTGTTGCAGGTGGCAATACTTTTTATCTTCTAGAAAAGCTAAGGTCTCAGAAACTAGACAAAATACTTATTGACAAAATAAACACAGGAACACCTTACATTGGTGAATCAGCCGGTGCAATCATCTTATCTCCCGATATTACATATGTTAAAAAAATGGATGACTCCAGTCTGGCTCCGAACTTAAACACATATACTGGACTTGTCGTAACTAATTTTAGTGTCTTGCCTCATTATCTTGATGCACCCTTTGAAGGCGAAACTAATGCTATATTTAATTATTACCATGATAAACTCAACCTTCTCACACTAAGTAATCAAGAAACTGTGTCTATTTTGAACGATAATTTACTACCCAAACAGAAGTAACTACGTTATCTTACATTATTAAAAAAATTTGAATCAATGAGAAATAATTTTCTTGGTGGTATAAATTACAATATTTAGAACCATAAAAGTGGGTAAATCGCACTGAACATTACAAATGTAATCTCATTATGGCGTGAAAACTTAGTAAACCTAACGAAGATGACCAACTTCTCCTGACACCATCTATCAAAAAATCACAGTAAAGAGATCTAGACAAAAATTAAAAACCACTAACGATAGCCCAGAGACAAACTGACTCAAAAAAACAAATCCACGTCATAAATACATAGACAGTTTTTTACCGGTCTTTAAGCATTATTATTTTGTGGTACATTTACTGAGACAGTGTGCGTGCATAATAGACAATGAAGTCTCTAAAATAAGTAAATAATCACGTCACTATAACAACAAACTCTACGACTTTATGGGGTACTTTTATACCTATGTTGCTTTGAGAGTGATGTCAAAAAATATATAACTTAGGAGTATTTTATGGACCTATTAGCAACCTTTCCAATGGCTATAAGTGGACTAACATTTTTAATACTAAGCAAAGATGAGAATAATAAAAAATATCGTGTGGCGGGAATAATGATGTTATTGGCAAGTCTCATTAGCTTTTTGACTTACTTTGTATATAAATAAAAAGCCACGCTCTATTTTTATTCTAGAGTGTGGTTTTTTATTGTGCTTATTTTTACGCTTTCAGAGATATTTTGACTACTAACCACCCCATACTAACTTCAGCAATGCACTGTTGAATATTTCTTTGTCGAGCCAAAAGATATACTCTAAATTGATATTTATACAATATTATCAATATTTGGTAGAGGAAAATAAAAATACACTTTCTTCATTTGGCTTGAAACCATTCTTCAGATAAAAATTTTCGGCTGGTGTGTGTTTATCAGTGTCTAGAGCAATATCTTCCACATTCTTATTGTTCAAGATCCTCTTTATTTCCGTTAAAAATATTTGACCTCTTCCTTTTTTCTGGGAATCTGGATGAATCAGAAAAGTATCGAGAATATATTCTTCACCTTTGTACCAAGGTTTAACAAATCCTAGTGCAACCCCAATTATTTGTTCATTTTCTATATAAAGAAAACTTTGATTACTATTTAGAATCAGCATCCGTTCAATATATAACCTGATTTCTTTAAAGTCATTTTTCTCATTCCATGGTTCCCTTGAAAATACATCAATATATAGAGATGCCACTTCATCAATATGTTTTTCCTTAAGTTTGATAATGCGATAAGCCATTTGAATCTCCTAAATTTACCATACCACAATCAAAGAAGTACAAAATTGACCGATGATTTGGCTAATAAGAGCTAACTTTTCTAAGTTTTCTACCGCCCTTATTTTATCTGGTACGTATGATATTTTATACGTGATATTAAAATATTATCACACAAAAAGGTTGAAATAGTCACTCAATTAATTAACAAACTGTCTGCTCTGTAATATCTCCATCTACCCAAAATATATTTGGGAATTACCTCTAGCCTACTAAAATAAATATATGAAAATCATAAATTCATAAGAAAATACCATAATGAAGACATTAAACAAGCAACTTAATACGATCTTTAGTAGGCTATACTTTGTGGATATGTTAATGCATTCAAAAAAAGGAGTTTTAACGTGAAGAAAAAATCTGTCAAAGCCATAGCTTTTATTGCAGTTATTTTAATTCTTGGCACATTATCATCGTTTAGTGTGGAATGGATACGAGGTATATCGATAGGAAACATATATGATACATTTAATTTACCACCACTAGCACCACCAAAATGGCTTTTCGGTCCTGCATGGGTGCTACTCTATATCTTACTAGGTATTTATTGTGCTAACCTAAACTTTGTGAAAAATAATCGTCACGAACTCTATACCTACATGTATGTTCAATTAGGATTAAATATATTTTGGACCGTCGTATTCTTTTCACTTTCAAATTTTCTGTTAGCTACAATAATGATTGTCATAATGGATATTTTGGTTATTGCCATTATATTTGTTGATAGACGACGTATCAAATTACTATTGGTTCCTTACTTATTATGGTTATTATTCGCCACCTACTTATCAATTTCAGTGCTTATTTTAAACTAATTTTGCTATGTGAATTTTCAAAACAATAAAAACCACGATCAATATTGAATCCAGATTGTGGTTTTTATTATGTCCACTTTAACGCTGTAGGAGCCGTTCTAAAAATTGTTAGTTATCATGGAATAAAATATAACAAAAAGCTATATCTTACCTAACATGAGTCAAATATAAGCAAACATCGTTAGATGTACTCATGCAATGGGGATGTTGTTATTTAAAAACATTTACAGAAGCTTTCATTGATAACTTGTATACCAAATAATTCGTTCCTTATTTAACTCTGACTAATCTTTTATACTTACTATAGTTCCACAGTTCATACAACGGACCTATTATTATATATATAACGAGCATATTGTCATTAACTAAATGGTTAGAAAATGCTGCTACATAGCAAATAATGCATATAGGGATATACAGACATACACCTGTAAACATCCCCGGTGAATATTTATGTGTTTTAATTGCACCAAAAACATGTGTAAATACAGCATTAAAAGCTAAAAAGCTACTAGAGATAATTAATCCTGAATTATTATTATTTGTGAAATAAGCATAAAATCCCGTAACAGAAACAATGCTAAATGCAATTATGTTAACACGCCAGTAATACCCTGATGATTGTTTGTTTAACGCCGGTCTAAAGTGATGATACCAGTTCACGAAACCTCCAGGCACTAAAAATTCTTCTAAACAATGGAGTAAATAGGCCACAGGAGCTGCTACCGACATTATTTTCATAATTTCTATCATATTTTGCCCTCCTTAAATAGTTGTATGATGATAGAATGATCAAACTGCCTTACTAGTATATAATCAACAAATTTTTTTAATTGTTTATTGTTACATGTGGTTAATATTTATTAACAACCAGTCAAACCACTAAGATAAACGACATTCATTTTCATCGATACACCCTGTGACGTTTTAAATTGGTACTCACAATTTTTTTAATACTGGTAATACCAATAAAGTAAACAAAAACATGGTTTTTGTTTACTTTAAATCATACTTTTTTAATGCTGTAATAGACGTTTTAAGCATTTTGAATTAGCATAAATGTACTCGTACTGTATTTAACCTAGCTTGCGTTAAATATCAGCAAATATATCAAATAAGTGTATGGTGGGGATGGATACTTTAACCCTAGTGTATATGTATTCGACTCATCTTAAACAAATTAAACTTGTTTTAAATATTTTTTTTAATCACAAAAACAAATTTTTTTTAAGATATACTGATACAAAATAAATTAAACAGGATATATGGTTAATGATAAATCAAGAAGACATACAAATTTTAGAAAATAAGCTCAATACTGCTATGATACAGCATGATGTCAATACACTTAATAATTTACTTGACGATCAAGTTGTATTCATAAACCACTTCGGCAATATTTTAAAAAAATCGGATGATATCCAGTCTCACAAAGACAAAGATTTTGATATAGAAGCCATAGAAGTGCTCAAAAATAGTGTCACTATATTTAAAAATACCGCCATTTCCGTCTCTAATACAAAAGTACATGCTCACTTTGGAAATAAAAAACAGACGGACCATCTTATTTATAATCGTGTATGGCAAAAAAACATTGATGAATCGATTAAAGTAATTTCGGCTACTGTTACAGCTATCTAAGAAATCATAACTTCCATTTTTTTCATACATATAGTCAATTAAAATGATAACGAATGTTATGCTATCTTCTGAAACGATAGCAAATAAATAATAACTGAACAGATACCCCCGCCCCTTATTACCAGATTAAAGAGCGTACACGTATCGTTACCTTAGAGAAATGTTGAATTTTGAAAACTTTTTTATAGGGATGAATATGTCACAAACGTTGGTATAAAAGCGTTTGTAAATTCTACTATAAAAAAAAAAATGCCTTTATATCAACGTTTATAGCTTGCTAATTTCTAAAACGGGACAGTTTAGTACTATAGCCACAAGGCTCTAAGACACTTTACACACAAACTACCGTAAAAAGTACCCCTTATTCCTACCCTACTTTTTAAGTTTAGTTTAACTCGTCTGATTGACAAGAAAAAAGTACTTTAGTACTATTGGACTACTAAATATTACTCGGAGAAAAATATGTTTATAATTGAATTAACTTACATCAAACCAATTTCTGAAGTAGAGTGTTATTTACCAGAACATATCGCATACTTAGATAAGCACTATAAATCAGGACACTTTATTATGTCAGGACGCAAAAATCCACGAACAGGTGGAATAATAGTGGCTAAAGCAGAATCTGTAGATGAACTAGAACAAATATATAATACCGATCCATTCTTTATAAACAACATCGCTGAATTTAACGTAACTAGCTTTACTCCCTCAAAATGGACAAAAGAATTAAATGGGTACTTGTAATAACTTTTAAATACAAAAACACACTCTATATTAATAATAGGGTGTGCTTTTTACATTGAAATGACTCAATTAGTTTTACAGCAGCTTATTAGTATAGACATATCGTTAGTTTCTTAAAGTAATAGATATCTATCGATAATTAAACAACTATACTATTGGAATGTTATGAATTTTGGATATTTACTCGCTTTGTAGGCCAACTAACTAATATCACCGTTAGTAATATCAAAATAATTCCTAACACTTGAAATAGCTTCAGATGCAATTGAAGAATTACAACAGATAATAACGTTGCAGTTAGAGGCTCTAAGGTTCCCAACAAACTAGCTACAGTAGATTTTAAATGGCAAAGACTTGCTATATAAAGCGAGTATGCCAGCAACGTTCCACCAAAAGTTACTACACCAATAAGAATGATTTCTGTGAAACTTAACCCCTGAGGCACTTTCCAAACAGGATTGATAAAGTTTTCAACAAATCCACCAATAAAAAGCCCCCAGGCAACAACTACTAAAGAACTTTGAGAAGATAACAATGGTTTAGGTATTAGTGTATAACCTGCTACACCGAAAGCAGAAATGACTCCCCATGTTAAGGCAGATAAGGGTACAGAAAGATGATTTACGTTGCCATTTGTAACGAGAAAAAAAACACCTATTAATGCAAAAAAAATAGTGATTATCTCTCTTCTACTTGGCCAAACTCTCATTTTAACGGTTAATAATATTAAGATTACTGTAGGGCCCAAGGATTGTAAAACTGTTGCTGAAGCGGCATCCCCATAGTAAACTGATAAGAAAAAACTAGATTGCGCTAATAATACGCCAAGTATACCAAAGCAAATTAGTAACAAAGCATCCACTTTGCGCTTAAAAATCTGAAAAATTGATTGACCTCTAACAAATAGCAGGAGCAATAAAATTAATCCACTCCAAAACATTCTTGTGCCCACTAACCATTCAGGTCTTATATTATTATTGCGGAACAAGATTGATGCGATGACACTGCTGATTCCAAATAGTGTTGCGCTCAATATACCGTACATAACGCATTTCTTCTTTTGATTCATATTTCCCCCATACTTTTTACGTACTTGAATATTTTATCAAAATTACAACATTAATATTTTAAACTAATCAATTGTTAATATAATTTTAACTTTAACTACTATAACGCTCGTTTATAAGATCTGATTAAATTAAAATCAACATCATGAGCTTATTTCAAATACTCTGTTTGATTTTCTCGATTTAGATTTAACCTCAAACAAAAGGTCCAACCTGCGTAGCTGTTTTAGGTTTGCAGATTGAACCATATCGTTTTTAAGTTGTTCTAGATGTCTGTTTTACAAAATATAAATATTTGCAGCTAACATTATTAACGATCTCAAATATTTTCCAAATAAAGCCTGTCATCTTATTGATTTCGATAACAAAACAGTTAAAATACATATTCTATATATATACTTCTAATCCAACTCCGACTTCTTTAACAGTAATAAATTGATTTATATATGCCTTGGCTTTAAAAGAGACACAGTGACTCGGATATAGTTGTGCAATATTATTATTTTGAAAGTATTCAACAGTTTTTTCTAATCGTTCATCTAGGTCAAACAAATGGAAGCCACCAATGACACCAAGTATTTTGTTTTTTCCTGTAGCTTTCTTAGCCTGCTCACAAATATTGCAAATACCACTATGGGAACATCCTGTGATAATAAATAGCCCTTCATCTGTTTCATAAGCCATCGCTGTATCATCCATTACATAATCATCTTCCCATTGATTATTTACAAAATGTTCACCTATGGCTTCTCGTTCTTCAAAATCAGTATACTGACCTATTTCTCCTAAGTACCAAATTTTACTTGTTAATTTAATTGGTTCCTTTTGTAAGTTCAAATCAAACTTATTTGATATCCATTCCATACTTTTGGGAGACCCGATATCTAATTTCTCATATCGCTTTGAATTCAAAAAAAGTGGATGTGCATAAACCGACTTACCAAAAAGTCCTGATGATTCTGATAAAAAATTCATACCACGTGTATGGTCATTGTGTCCATGCGAAAACACAATCTTAGTCGTTTCACTTAGATTAATACCCTTGGTTTTTGCATTCTGCAAAAATATATCGCTGTAGCCCATATCAAAGAGTATTTTTTCATCTTGTTCTTCTATTAGCATAGATAAAGCGGGCTCACCAAAATAATATTCATCAATAAATGTATTATTATCTACCAAAATATTTATCTTCATTGTTTTCTTCCAATCCTTTATCTTTAATTACGCTACTATACAGACTAAAATATTTTTTTAAAGTGCAAATCAGGAAATTTAATGTATTATAACAATTAATAGATATTACGTTAATAAATCTAATGCTAAAGTTGCTAAATGTGTTCATGTATGTATAGTTTTAAGTCAGTAACCATCCACTATCCTTTATCAATTATAATATAGATCTATACACGCACGGTTAAAGTAAAGTAAAAAAAAATCCGAATAAACGGAATTTTTGTTTTAAGTAAATATAAATTTAAAACCACATTGTTGTAGATAAGCGAGCAATATCTTCGGCAAAATTAGGTTTCTGTAACTCTGTGAACATCTTTAATCCTTGCTCAGATAACTTCTGTTTCAAAGCAAGTGATCTAAAGTCTTTCGCTAAACTACGAGCAACAGCCTGTTCGCTTTGCTTGTCCTCTGTTAGTTGATGAATAGCTTTATTGATATATACTTGTTCATCACTATTGATATCTAGTTTTTGCAATAATTCTAACAAGTTTTCTTTTTTTGACATTTTGAAGTTTCCCCTTAGTGGAAATTTTACTCCAACAATGTGCTTATTACAAATAGTCGTTATTCTAAAGTAACAAATAGTTATTTTAGGTATCCGTATTTCAGCGCCCCATTATCAATTCATTCTATTTTGGAATTTAACTTGAGCTGATGCATCATTTTAATACCACCCCATCTACCTACCCAACTATCTAAGAATTATGTATATATACATTTTTTGGCATATTTATGTTATATGTACCACATGCTGATTTATGTATTATTTAACCAAACAAAAAACGGTTCAAATGCCGTTCTGTAGCTCAATCATCGTTTGAATTCATGTGTTATTTCTCTTGAAATACCATGTAATCTAATGAAATAAATCATAAGAAAAGGCGCTACATCAAGATTTTTGAAACCTTATGCAACGCCATGAAATGCTAAATAGCGCTAGAGGGAGTCGAACCCTCGATTTCGGCCTGAGAAGCCGACGTCTTAACCACTTGACCATAGCGCCATAACAAATATTAAGTATACCGAAAAAAAGGTTCAACGTCAATCTTTTTTTAATAATAAAAAAGAATTGGCATCACACCAACTCTCTAATAAGCTAACTACGCTTTTTGTAAAACCTTTTCAGCTTCACTTTTTACTTCATCAGCACTCATATGTTCATATTGCTTTAAGTGCTGCAAAGTTTCTAACGTATTTTTGTTGCTTGTGTCCATATAATGATTCCACAATGCATCACGTAGTGGGGTTTTGTCCTCGCTCCAACTAAAAACTTTGCTCATTGGTAAATCCAACGTTTCAAATTTTTCATCAGCCATGTTTCGGCCCCCTTTCTATAACCTAGTTATAGTTCTTTTACTGTTCATTTGTCAAGTAAACCACTTACCTTGCTCACACAATTATTGGACAACCATCTCTTGAATAGTTGCCGTAAAATGCTTTTTATGTTTTAGCTCTTTAACAGCAGAGACATTTGTCATTACGTTGCTTCGACTCTTTGTGTACATGATACTATTAATAGCTGATATATTACTTTTCATTACAGCATTCACAGATGATCCTGGTACTATACGAGCAATTTTGACATAACTTCCCTTGTGGTAAGCCATAACATAAGGATTTTGAACACCAGGATTAAGACCAGTTGTTAACGTTAATTTAGACCATTCTGTTCCCATTTCATTATCCGAAAACCATCGTGTCCAATAACTGCTATTTTTTGAGTCTCTCGGACGAATGATTTTTTCAGTGGGTAACTGAGTATAAGAAACTTTATATTGCAAGAACGGATTAAATCGATCGATTATACCAATACCTTTTTGATACCCAATGGTTAATGTAAAAATCCAAGCTACGAGTAATAAAAATGCTGTTCCAAATACAACTGATATCTTTTTATATCTACTTTTCAATGAAACAGCCTGATCAATCGTTGCCGCAATACTTTTCTGCTCACCACTCATTTTTACTTCTTCTCCAAATATTATTTTTTCGAAAGATACATCAAACAACACACTCAAAAGACGTAAAACATCTAAACTGGGATAATTTTTACCAGTTTCCCAAGTTGAAACTGTTTGGCGACTAACATGAACGTAGTCAGCCAGCTCTTGTTGTGTCATGTTTTTTTCCAGACGCATTTTTTTAATATCTTGTTTAAAGCTCATATCTCTCACCTTTTAATTTAACTGATATAACAGCTACAATACTAGCAATTGAAACTGTCTTTTGTAAAGCAAGCAAAACTAGCATGCTATTTCTATTCCATAAACCAATATTTAAACACTGATTATGCATTTTAATGTAAACAAAACTTTACATATTTTGTAAAGTACGCTATACTATTTTTGTTGAATAACCATCAACAGGAGGCATATTTTGATAAATCGTATTCAAGAACTAAGGAAAGCACGGAAATTAACACAAGCTGAATTTGCTTCAGAAATTGAAGTAACTCGTCAAACAGTTATTTCCTTAGAAAAAGGTAAGTACAATGCATCTTTGCTATTAGCACATCGTATTGCTGCGTTTTTTGAATTACCAATTGAAGATGTCTTTATTTTTGAAAAGGGGGAGAAAAAAATTGATTGAGAAGTTATTTACAGCACCAAAAGCAGGTATAACCGATGAAGAATATCACGAAAAAATTAAATATCAAACTAACTTTTGGACAAGTATTATTGTTTTGGCTGTGATTATTACAATGATTCTAGCATCACTACAAAATGCATCAGATTCCCGTAGCTTTTTTCACGGTTTTTCGGCTGGTATATTCTGTGGTGGTATAGGTTCAATAATTATATCCAGAAGTTTACTGCACAATCGTAAATATTTACATAAAAATAAAATAAAAGCGACTGATGAGCGACTACAAGAAATTAGTCACCAAGCCAACACAATAACAGTAACTATGCTACTCATTGTTAGTTATATTGCTATTTGCTGGGCAACATTCTATTGGGATCGAAGGGCATCGTATTTGTATCTTGGAATTATATTCATTTATTTATTCAACAGCAGTGTACGATACATACTTAACAAAATATTATAAGGAGTAAAATTATGATTCAACTCACTAATCTCAACAAAACATTCGGTCAAAAGATAGCCGTATCTAATATGAATATGTCATTGACCGAAGGAAAAGTTATGGGCCTAATTGGTCAAAATGGTGCTGGTAAAACAACAACATTTCGTATGCTTTTAAATTTTATTAAGCCAACTTCCGGATCAATTACTTGGAACGATCAACCTATCACACAAAGTGACAAACGAAATATCGGCTTTTTACCAGAAGAACGTGGTCTATATCAAAAACGCACAGTTGAAGAACAAATTCTATACTTTGCTGAGTTACATGGTATGTCTCGTTCCGATGCTCGTGTTGCATTAAAAGATTGGATGAAACGCCTTGACGTTGTTGGAAAAATCACTGATAAGGTGCAATCTTTATCTAAAGGAAATGCTCAAAAGGTACAGATGATCGCCTCACTTATCTTTGAACCAAAGTTGCTAATTTTAGATGAGCCATTTTCTGGATTAGACCCTGTGAATACCAGCCTAATGATGAATGAGATTTTACGCTTACGGGACAATGGTGCCATGATTATCTTTTCGAGTCATGATATGAACAACGTTACTAAAATTTCTGATGATTTAACAATGCTAAAACGTGGTAAAATTGTTCTTCAAGGTCCTGTGCAAAGTATCCGCGAAAAATTTGGGCGTACTCGTGTCTATGTTGAGTCCCCTATCAGTGGTAATGAATTAGCAAGCATTGATGGTGTAAACTCAGTTGTTCCTCGTGGCGTCGGTTACGATTTGATACTATCAGATGAGGCTGCTGGTCACCGTGTATTTGATTTAGTCACTAAAGACGGATACATCCCCGCTTTCAGCCAACAGCCACCAACACTCGATGATATTTTCCGCCAGGAGGTCGCTATTCATGACTAATCAACTTTTTATCGTTATTAAAGACACTTTTTTAAGTCACTTTAAGTCACGTGGCTACTGGATGCTTGTCTTATCTCCCTTGATTTTCATTGCTTGTGCCGGAGCAATTTTCTTTGGTATCACAAAAATGCAAGGCAATACGACACCAAACATTGCCGTTATTGGTAATCAAGAAATACGTCGCATCTTAGTGAAGTCAGAAAAGGAATTGGATATTCATGTTTCTAAATTAACTAATCGCCAAAAAGCAAATAGAGCTTTACAAAATGAAAAACTAGATGGTATTTTAACAGTTAATGACGATAGTGCTACAATTACCACACAACCAAAAAGTAATCAGATTCCAAAGGAAGAAATAACTGCAATTTTAGGTAACCTATCGCGTTCTAAAAAAGCTACATCCTACGGCCTAACAGCTGAACAAACAGCAGACTTAGTACAAAATTTTAATTTAAAAACCGTCGTAAAGCAAGCCACAAAGTCTAATCGTACGGGTAACTCGGAAACAGCTAATCAACTGCTTGCTAGTGCGATTGGAATTATCACAATGGTCATTGTAATGTGGTATACTTCAATGATTGCTAATGCCATAGCTAATGAAAAATCCTCACGTATTATGGAAATATTATTAGCAGCAACTTCTGCTCGTGTACAATATTTCGGGAAAATTATTGGTATTTTTGGCCTTGTACTAACTCATCTAATCATTTATGTGGTTACTAGTTTTGCAGGCTTCAACTTCTTTAAAGATAATAGCTTTGTCAAAATATTATCCACAAATCTAAGTGGTGTCACGTTATCATTCGTTATTTATGCCGTGATATTCATTCTAGTTGCCGTTGCACTTTATTTAGTATTAACATCAATGATTGCCTCATTAATTAATGATAATGCCCAAGTACAACAAGCCATTCAACCAATTTCAATGATTGCTATGATTGGGTACTTCTTTAGCTTCATCATGACACAAATGCCCAATAACTTACTCATTCGAATATTAAGTTACGTACCATTTATCTCACAAACTATGATGCCAGTAAGATTAGTTACTGACACAGAAGGTTGGCCTGCAGCAATCATTGCTTTATTACTTGCTATTGTAACGCTTTTCTTATTGCTATGGTTTGGCCAAGGTATGTATGCAAAAAATGTGCTATCTTACTCAGATGAATCTATCATGAAACAGTTAACCGCTAGTTTTCGAAAAAATAAATAAAAGAGGTTTATTTTGGATAATACACCCTTTTTCCTCACCAACAAAAAATGGTATAGATACGAAGAACGTCAAACAGCATCTGGTATTGATTTTCAACGTTTTGAACTAACAAAGCAAGCTACACCTGCAGCAATTGATAGTTTCAAACAAACTATGATTACGATTGCTCCTGACTCTGCTCTTATTCCAACTGATTTGAATCGCTTCCAGCAAGCTTTAGGCTACGCCGAAAGACAGCATTTATTCACGGAGGAACATGGGTTGAGCGAAAGTGAGTGGCAATCTGAACAACAGCTCATTACTTGTGCCATTCGTAGTTACCAACTGCTTAGTGATAACTTGGTAGCTCCTAATACATTGATTTTTAAACCACGTATTGCATTCTTATATAACCGCTTTTTAAGAGAACATGCTACACGCATCAATGATGAAAATTTAAATCAATTTATTCTAAAACAAGATAAAAAGCTAAGCTGAAATCAGCTTAGCTTTTTATTTATACCAGCTATCAACTAGTTTTTTATGTGCTTTTATCCATTTATCAGCAGCTTGTTTTGGTGTTTTACCATTTTGAATATCAAGCATGACTGTTTCCATATCATCTTTTGTCCAATTAAACTTATCAGCAACCTTATAAACCTTTGGATTAGATGTCTTAAGCTTCTTATTTACAATTGTATTAATTGTTTCTCCAGAACCAAATACATTTTTTGGATCAGATAAAAATTTTAAATGATACTTACTAAACATCCAATGCGGTGCCCAACCGGTCACAACAATATCTTGCTTATTTTTATAGGCTTTATCTAATGCTGACACCATAGCACCAGACGAAGAAGAAGATAGGTTCCAACCTGACAAGTTTGAATAGGTCTTCAAAGCCTTCGCTGCTGTAGCCATTTCCCCAGCACCTGGTTCAATACCAGTGATTGTCTTGTTTGCTTGTGTTGTTAAGTCACTGATGGAGTTGACATCCATATAGTCAGGAACAACCAATCCTGTTTTAACGGCCTTCAAATTAGGACCAAGCAAGGTAACATCATTTTTATACTTATCATACAAAGCTTTATGAGTATCTGGTAACCATGCTGAAACCGAAATATCAACTTGGCTATTAGATATTGATTGCCACAAAACAGCATTGTCTAGTGGCGTTAAGGTCACATCGTATCCATGCTGACGTAGTGATTCAGCAAGAACATTAGAAGAAGCTACTTCTGAATCCCATTCAACATATCCAATAGTAACTTTTTGCCCAGAAGTTTTGTCAGAAGTCATTGCGTTTACAACACCACCGCCAATCATAACTAGTAGAGCAATCCAGACTGTCCATCGGCGCCATGGTTGTAGTGCTGCTTTTTGTCCAGGTTTTGTATTTAACTTTTGCGTAAAGCGGTCAATAATAATAGCCAAAATAACTAATCCAAGACCATTAACAAAACCAGAACCAACGTCAGCATGTTGAACAGCAGATAATACACCACGTCCTAATCCAGGAGCACCAATCATAGAAGCAGTAACAACCATTGACAATGCTAACATAATTGTTTGGTTAGCACCCGCTAGAATGGTATTTTTAGCATTTGGCAATTCTAATTTGATTAGCTTTTGCCATGTTGTTGATCCAAAGGAATCGGCTGCTTCTACTAAGTCAACTGGGACTTGTCGAATACCCAAACTTGTCATGCGAACCATAGGTGGCAGAGCAAATATAATCGAAGCAAACACACCAGGAACAACACCAATACCGAAGAATGCGACAGCCGGAATAAGATAAACAAATCCTGGCATAGTTTGCATAAAGTCCAAAATAGGTTGTACGATCATTGCCGTTTTGTTTGATTTAGCAGTTAAAATGCCTAGTGGTATACCAATAATCAAGGAGACAACAGAAGCCATAATAACCAATGTCATGGTATTCATCAAATCGTCCCAAAGACCTTGGTTAGCAATTAAAACCAGTCCGAGAAAAGCAAAAAGTGAAAAACCTATTTTCTTAGGAGTTGTTACGATTGCTATCACTGTAATACCAATAATCATTAACGGCATCGGCACAGCTGTTAGTCCGTTTGTCAAGGCATCCATTATGACTTGACCACTCGTCTGGATAGCATTAAAAAATCCAGAAAAACTTGAAGTTAACCATGCAACAGCTGAACTAACCCAATTTTCAAGCGGAATTTTCGGAACAGTTAATAAATTATTCATTATCTTCTCCTCCTTCTGTGTCTGCTAATGCTTTCAATACTGCTCCACGAATAATAACTCCTTTTAGACGATTAGCATTATCTACAACAGCAACAGGTGTTTGTGCATCATAAATAATAGGCATAATATCAATAATTAATGTATCAGGTGTTATTTTTGGCATTTCGGTCACAACAGCTGACAATGCCAATTGTTCACGACGTGCCTTCACGGCAGCATCAGAAGATAAATAACCAACTAGTTGTCTTTGTCGATTAACAGCAACTAATCCTGAAACTTCTTCTTCTGTCATTTTACGTAACGCAACAGTCGGTCCGTCGACATTTACATTTGATGTTAACGCAGGAATCATAATGCTATCGGCTGTCAGTACCTTTGAGCGATCAACATCACCAACGAATGTTTTAACATAATCATTGGCTGGGTTGGTCAAAATTTCCTCTCCCGTACCAATTTGTTGTAATTGACCATCTTTCATGATGGCGATGTGATCCCCAATACGCAACGCTTCATTTAGATCGTGCGTAATAAAAATAATTGTCTTTTCAACGTTAGCTTGTAAATCTAATAGTTCATCTTGCATTTCTCCACGTACTAATGGATCTAACGCTGAAAATGCCTCATCCATTAACAAAATGTCAGGATCATTCGTCAATGCTCGAGCAAGGCCGACACGTTGTTGCATTCCACCAGACAATTGATTTGGATATTGATCCTTAAAGGAAATCAATTGAGCATTTTCTAAGGCCTGTTCCGCTCTTTTTCTCCGCTCTTCCTTAGCCACACCTTGAATTTCTAAGCCATACTCTGTATTTTCTAAAATAGTTCGATGTGGAAATAACGCAAAGTTTTGAAAAACCATGCTCATCTTTTGACGCCGAATATCTATCATTTGTTTTTTATTTAATTTGGTAATTTCTTGACCGTCAATAAACAATTGTCCTGCAGTAGGTTCAATTAAACGATTTAATAAACGAATCAGTGTAGACTTTCCGGAACCTGAAAGTCCCATAATGACGAAGATTTCTCCCTCTTCAATTGTCATATTAACGTCATAGACACCAACTGTACTGCCTGTTTTTTCGACGATTTCATTCTTGGTTTTGTTTTGCTTCACCATTTTCATGGCCGCTTTTGGGCGTTTACCAAAAATTTTAGTGAGATGCTTAATTTCTACTTTTGGCATGTTTTAAAGTGGATGGTGATTCACAATCATTACTACCTAAAAAGGTATACATTGTAGCAACACCAAACACATCTCCTCCTTGATTCTTTTCGAATTTCCATATAAAATATAGTGACAACCTATATTTTATAATGAATTGTCTCTTTAATTGACAACTTCAATTTTTACATAGATTGTCACTTCTGTCAAATTTGAATTATATTTAGGATAAAAAAATGTCAAAGATTAGAGAACCTCGCTATAGAAAAATCGCATTTCAAATAGCTGAAAAAATTGTCAATAATGAGTACAGAGTTGGCTCTAAACTGCATGCCAGATCAGCACTCTCAGTCACTTTTGGTGTTTCAGCTGAAACAGCTCGTAAAGCCATCAATATTTTGTCTGATTTAGATATCGTTAAACCAATACATGGCAGTGGTGTTGAAGTTTTATCTCGTGAAAAGGCAAAACATTTTTTAAATCAAGCACAAGAGACGACTAATATTCAAACTATTCATGATCAAATTAATGATCTCATTGAAAATCAACGTGCTTCACTAGATAACCTTTCTGACTCATTAGCAGTGCTTTTTGATCAAACACAACGTGTTCAACGCCATAATCCGCTAACGCCCTATGAGTTAATTTTAACGAATCATTCCGATCAATTAGGTAAATCAATTGGGGACTTAAACATTTGGCAAAATACTGGCGCCACTATAATTGCTTTATTGCATGAAGAAGATCTTGTCGTCTCGCCAGGTCCATATGCTGTCATTGAGAGTGGTGACACATTATATTTTGTCGGTAACGAAACCGTATTTCATGCCGTTCAAAATTTTTTTAATCACAAATAAAAATAACGTTTATTCTAGCATTAGAATAAACGTTATTTTATTAACCTTATTGATTTAAACGTGCGCGATAAACTTTTGTTTGATCTTCATAACCTGGCTTACCTAACAGAGCAAACATGGCTGTCTTATAGGCTTCAACACCCGGTTGATTAAATGGATTAATACCGAATGTATATCCTGAAGCACCAACTGCGATTTCAAAGAAGTAAATTAAGTAGCCTAATGAGTATTCATCTTGGGCTGGCAAATGAACAGCCAAATTAGGTACACCACCATCAACGTGAGCCAAAGTTACTCCTTGCGAAGCCTTTGTATTAACTTCATCAATTGTCACACCTTCAAGATATTGCAAACCATCGTTATTACCATTTTCATGTGGCAAATCAATGTTTGAAACTGGATTGTCTAACTTCACAACTGTTTCAAACAAATCGCGCCGTCCTTCTTGAATATATTGACCTAATGAATGTAAATCAGTTGAGAAGTTTGCAGAAGATGGATAAATACCTTTTTGGTTCTTACCTTCGGACTCCCCCATTAACTGTTTCCACCATTCGGATAAGTATTGCATGGTTGGTTCCCAGTTGATCAATAATTCTGTTGTATATCCCTTATCATACAAAATACGACGAACAGCAGCATACTTATAAGCTTCATTCTTTTTTAGATCTGCATCAGAATATTCTTCTTGAGCATCTCTGGCACCTGTCATCAATGCCTCGATGTCTGCCCCAGAAGCGGCAATTGGTAACAAACCAACAGCTGTCAAAACTGAAAAGCGACCACCAACACCATCAGGAATAGTAAATGTCTCATAACCAGAAATCTTTGCCTCATCATGCAGTGCACCACGATTGGCATCAGTTGTAGCATAAATACGTTGCTTAGCTTCATCAGTACCGTATTTCTTTTCCAACAATTGTTTAAACACACGGAATGCAATTGATGGCTCTGTCGTTGTACCAGATTTTGAAATCACATTTACTGAAAAGTCTTGATCACCAATAACACGTACCAGATCATTAATGTATGAAGCAGATGTTGAATTACCAGCGAAATATATCTTAACACCCTTACGTTGGTCGTCAGCCAACTCATTGTTAAACATAGGATTCAAGAAATCTACGGCCATTTTGGCACCAAGATATGAACCGCCAATTCCGATAACAACCAAAACTTTTGAATCTGACTGAATCTTTTGTGCTGCAGTTTGAATACGAGCAAACTCTTCTTTATCATAGTCTGTTGGCAATGTGAGCCAGTCAGAATATTCTGCCCCCGCACCACTGCGATGGCGAAGCTGTTGATCAGCCATTGTGATTAGTGGTTGCATTTCGTCAAGTTCATGTTCTGCAACAAAATTCTCAATGTTCTTTGTGTTAAATGTAATGTGTGCCATTTTTTACTCCTATAAAAAAATTATGAAATCGGTTACAAGTTTATTCTATCACAACTTTGAAGCGGCTGCTTCATCAATAATAATCGTAACGTCAGAATGCTGTTGTAAAATTGAAGCCGGTACGCTTTCAGTAACTGGACCATTAACCATAGCCGCTATTGCTTCAGCTTTACTTTCTCCTGTAGCAATCAACAGAATCTTTTTTGCAGACATTACTGAAGCGATACCCATCGAAATAGCTTTTGTCGGAACATCTGATTTTTTTTCGAAAAAGCGTGCATTGGCATCAATAGTAGACTGTGTCAAATCTACAATATGTGTTGTAGATTTAAAGGATGTACCAGGTTCATTGAACCCAATGTGCCCATTACGACCAATACCTAACAACTGTAAATCAATTGGGTTGTCATCAATAATCTGATCATAATTTTTGGTCGCTACCTCATAGTTACCTGACTTACCATCAGGTACATAAGAATACTTGAAAGGTTTGTACTGGAATAGATTTTCAGTCATAAAATAACGATAACTCTGTTTATCTTGACCATCTAAACCGAGATATTCGTCTAAATTGATTGATATCAAGTTCGAAAAATCTAGTGAACTATCAGCAAATTTTTGGTACAACGGAATTGGCGTTGACCCAGTTGCTAAACCCAATACTCTAGCACCATTGTTTAGCACATTTTGATAAATTTCCAGTGCTTTCTGTGCACTTTCCTCAACATTTTTAACCTTAATAATTTTCATCATTCAACCTCTTTAAATTGGTCTATACCTATTTGGTCTATACCAATATAATAACATTTTTATGGTTTTGTATCAAGATTTTCAATTTAAAATCAAAAATAAAAAGACCCATCAAGGTCTTTTTAATATCATTTCAATTACTTAGCGAAAAATTTTAGCAAACCAGCTAGCTGGTTTGGATGAAATAGCTGCCTTTAATGCAACACTTTTTTCTGATTTTTTAGTATAAGGTAAATATTTTGCGTGCAAGGCTACAGTAGACTGGCCCACAATTTGATTCTTTTTAATATTTGATTTTTTAGTATCGAAGACGGGTTGCTCAAACATCAATTTTTTACCCTTGTCCATCCAGTAAATGCGATTCTGAGCAGCGCGAACAGGAATTTTTTCCTGTTTAGTATTAGAAAAATTTAATGTTTTAAAGTTTCCAACAATTTGACCTTTCTTAACATAGTTTGCTTGCTTTTTATCTAGTACCTGATCAACAATAGCTAGTGACTGTTGATATCGGTCCGTTTCATCCATATAGTTAGCAATGCCATTCACAACCGTAATGAACTCATGACCACTTTTGTCTTTAATTAACCCTGTAAATCCAGCACCAGATTCAGGAGACGAACCAGTTTTTAGACCTTCTATTACTAATTGATTAGGATTACTCAACTTTGGCATTGTTTCTGTCATTAATTGCCAATAATCTGTTTTATCCGTCACCACAAAATTAGAAGTCATATGATAAGAAACGGTCAATTTTTTTGACAGTTGACGTAAAGATGGATCTAACTGTAAATCAGCGCGAGCAATCATTGCTAATTGTTCAGAAGTCGTTTTATTAGCTGCTTTTGCAGAAGCTGTTTTAATTTCATTTTCAAAAGCATTTTCGTTAACTTGACCAGCAGAATTATACCACTGCGAATCATCTAGCTGCAATTCATTAGCCCATGACTGCAATGCCTGTTGTGTTGTTTTACCTTTCGGTGTTAAAAACTCCCCCAATGCAAAAGCAGCATCATTCGCTGAATTAGCTAGCATCACATCATATAATTCACGTACTGATACTTTATCACCCGCTTTAACAGCAATATGTGAAAATAAATGCGCATCCTCTTTTGATAAGTCTGACTTACTTGTAATTGGTACCATTGTTGACCATTTAATTTTTTTGGACTTAATGCTACGCAAGACAGCATATGCTGTTAACATTTTAGTTTGTGAAGCAATAGCAACTTGTTTAGAAGCATTTTTTTCACCTAAAATTTGTCCTGTAGTTAAATCAACCACTACAGCAGACGTTGCCGTAGTATTTAATTGAACCGGTTGATCTTTAATTATTGAAGCTTCAGATTTTACTATTTTTTTGGTTGACCGACTATGATGATTTGTTCCTAAAAATATAATCATCATCACTAATACTACTGTGCCCGTCACCACCCAAATTTTATTCACATAATTTTTTTTATTGTGTTGCATACTCCCCCTCATATCTGCTTCAAAGGTAGTGTAATAATAAATGATGTTAAATCATCATTCGACTCAACTGCCACACTACCACGATGCTGTAAAACAATCCCCTTTACGATGGCAAGACCTAATCCAGTGCCACCAGTTTTGCTATTCCTCGAACTTTCAACACGATAAAATCGATCAAAAATGTCCCCAATTGCCTCATCTGGTATTTTTATACCATCGTTAGTCACTCGAATAATCACATGATTATCATCAACCTGCGCAGTTAGTTTAATAAATGTAGCACCGTCTCCGTATTTGAACGCATTGCTCACTAAGTTCATCAACACCCGTGCTAATTTATCTGAATCGGCCTCAATGATAATCATCTCAGGTACTGTTAATTGATTTAATTTAATATTTCTTTCTTGAGCTTCTAACTCATAGCCGGCTAACAACTGGCCGAACAAATCATTTAAACTAAGTGACGCAATATTCAACGAAGCATTTTGAGCTTGTGTTTGTGAATATTCAAACAAATCTTCTACCAACACTTTCATTTGATTTGATTTATTATAGGCTGTGTGAATATACTTTTTTCGATCCTGCTCACTTAATGAATGTCCCATCTCTACTAACCCTAGATAGCCAATGATAGCCGTCAAAGGTGTTCTTAAATCGTGTGAGATATTAGTAATCATTTCATCTTTTGAACGTTCACTTTCTCGTTCTTCTTCTCGAATACGACGTGTATTTTCAGCAATCGTATTTGATACGTCGATTAATGCTTGTGTTGTAGGTGCGTAAGGTGCTTGCCATGAAATGGTCATGTCAGAATTTTCACGCGCAACTGTACGCATTTCTCTAATTAAACGATGTAAACTTTCGTCACGACGCCATTTTAAGTATTGCCACGAAATAATACTTAAATTACCAATTGCAAAAACTAAAAACTCAATAATATTCCAAATATTTACGGAGAGCAACGTTATATTCTGCCTCAAGGTAGCAAATCCAGACATAACTGTCCAACTAAATAACAATAACAAAATTATCGTTGCCAACATGTATTGTAACTTAATACGATTATGTTTTAAACTCAATGCTATCTTTGTCATTGATTCACTTCGATTTTATAGCCCACACCCCATACTGTTTGGATCACTTGATCGCCACTTGTTGCTTCTTCAATTTTGTCGCGTAAATGTGAGACGTGTACCATTACAGTTTTTGCGGAAACAACAGATTCTTGTTGCCAAACACGTTCAAAAATATCATCTGCCGAGAAAACACGATTAGGATGTGATGCTAATAAGTACAAAATCCCAAATTCTAAGGCAGTGAGGTTTACCAAATCGCCAGTTGAGGTCTTAACTTCATGGCTATCTTTATTAATCACTAGTGAACCAATATCCAATACATCTGGTGTTTGGTCTTGAACAGCATTTTCTGCGCGACGCAATAGTGATCGCACACGCGCCATAACTTCAAGTGGATTGAAAGGCTTTGTTACATAGTCATCAGCACCTGTAATTAATCCTTGAATTTTATCCATATCGCCAGATTTTGCTGACAACATCAGAATCGGAATACGACTATCCTTACGAACAGTTTTAACAACATCTAGCCCGTTCATATTTGGCATCATGACATCTAGAATCATTAGTGCAATGTCAGGGTTCGTATTCAGTTTAGACAAAGCTTCTTTACCGTCATCTGCCATGACCGGTTCATAACCTTCATTCTTTAGGTAAATTTCTAGTAATTCTGCAATTTCTATATCATCATCGACTACTAAAATTTTCATTGATTTTATCCTCTTAAATGTCTGCCTCAATAATAACTTACTTTTTAGATGAATCTAGACGCGCTTGCTGTGATAATTGGCTAATTGCAAAGAAACCACCTGGCAATCCGCTTTTCTTGCGATTCCAACGGAATCCAGCATAGGCTACAAGGCCCAAAATAATGTACACTAATGGTGGCAATGTTGGATTAATTGCTTGTGGTAGCATGCCCAACACTAAGAATCCTCCAAGCCAAATCACAATTGCTAATAACAAGTACAACCAGCGACTAATATTTTTGCTTTGTTCCCCTTTATCTTTGGGATTAGGTGTTAACTTTAAAATGATTCCTGTATAAATTGAACCACCAAGAACTGCTATTAGAAGTAGCGATACAATACCAGCTCCTTGATTACTAGCATTTTTTGAGAATAGCAGTGTCAAACCAAATACCGCTGCAAAGAGCATAAAAATCACCAGAGATGTGTCCAAGGCCAGCGTAGTAAACTTATAGTCAAATAATTGCTTGGCTGTTCTCTTAGGATCAAGGTACTGTTGAACAGCTAAGGTTGGCGTACCATAAATTTGAGCAGCAGTTTGTCCTTTCCCTTGAGTTTCCAAAAGATGTGCTTCAACTTCAGCAACAATCTCTTCGATTTTTTCCCCATTCAATTTACTACTTTTAGCTAATTGCTTTTTGAATTGAAAAATAAAATCTTGATTCTTTTTGGTCAATTCTTTTTTTTGTTCTGACATGAAATGTCTCCTAAAATATTATGTACAGCGCCTCAAGCGCCTTCAACTATACGTTAAATCTGAATTCAATAATATCCCCGTCTTGAACGACATATTCTTTACCTTCAGAACGCAATTTACCTGCTTCCTTAACAGCTTTAACCGATCCCAATTCATCAAGATCAGAAAAAGCAATCGTTTCTGCACGAATAAAACCACGTTCAAAGTCAGAATGAATAACACCGGCAGCTTGAGGAGCCTTTGAACCAGCAGTAAACGTCCATGCTCGAGTTTCTTTTCCGCCTGCTGTGAAAAATGTGCGTAGGTCTAACAAATGATACGCTGCGCGAATCAGCTTGTTCAACCCCGCCTCTTCGACACCAGCCATTTCTAAGAACTCTGCCTTTTCTTCTTCAGGAAGTTGCGCAATTTCCTCTTCTGCACTGGCAGATAGACCTATCACATCAGCACCTTCACTAGCGGCAAATGATTTAATTTGATTAAAATACTTTGAGTTTTCTGGGTCAGCCATATCATCTTCAGCCAAGTTCGCAACATATAAAATTGGCTTCGTTGTTAATAAGAATAAACTCTTAACAATCTTTTGTTCTTCTTCATTGAACGAAATTGTACGAGCAGATTTCCCCATTTCAAGAACTGGTTTAAGTTTTTCTAATACGGAAAACTCAGCTTTGGCATTTTTATCATTTCCTTTGGCTGCACGAGCAACTTTAGAATAACGCTTATCAACTGCCTCTAAATCAGCCAAAATAAGTTCCGTATTAATCGTGTCAATATCATCTAGCGGATTCACTACACCATTCACATGAATAATTTCGTCCCCATCAAAAGCTCGTACAACGTGTACAATAGCATTAACTTGGCGAATATTCTCTAAAAACTTATTTCCCAGACCTTCACCTTGAGAAGCTCCTTTAACAATTCCAGCAATATCTGTAAACTCAAATGTCGTTGGAATAATTTTATCAGCTGGCACCATTTCTTGAATACGTGCCAAACGATTATCTGGAACTTCTACCATTCCGACGTTTGGTTCGATGGTTGCAAACGGATAATTGGCCATCTCAGCACCAGCTTTAGTGATTGCATTAAATAATGTTGATTTTCCGACGTTTGGTAAGCCGACGATTCCAGCAGTAAGTGCCATTTTATTCTTCTTTCTGATTTGCTACTTGTAAAATTTTCTTTATTCTCTTGTTAAAATCAAAACGCGACATCATGATTCCTCGACCACAATTGGTACATGATAGCTTCATGTCAGCACCTACACGAGTGATTTCCCAAGAGTTAGCGCCGCAAGCATGTGGTTTTTTCATTTCAACAATATCATGAAGTTGATAATTTAGTGATGTTGCCATTAATCTACCTCAATATCTAGTAATGCTAAGATACGACTCAAATCTTCGTTAGATACATAATTAATTTCAATCTTCCCATTGCCCTTGTTACCAGCGTTGACTTTGACTTTTGTACCAAATTTTTCTTCCAGTTGGTTTGACAATGCCAAAACAAATGGTGAAACTTCTTTGTTTCGGACTTCTGGCGTACCTTCATTCATTTGCTTAATTAGATTTTCTACTTGACGCACATTGAGGCTGCGGGAAACCACTATTTCGGCTACTTTTTCAATTTGCGTTTTCTTTTTTAATCCTAGTAGAGCACGAGCCTGTCCCATGGATAAGTCGCCATTTTGAATCAAATTTTGAACAGATTCAGGTAACTTCAATAGACGAAGCAAATTCGCAACTGTCGCACGATCTTTACCTACTTTGCTAGCAATTTCTGCTTGCGTCATGTCTAAACGTTTCATCAAGGCATCAAATGCTTGTGCTTCTTCAATAGCATCTAAATCATCACGTTGTAAGTTCTCGATTAAAGCAAGAGCGGCCATAGTGTCATCGTCAACTTGACGAACAATAGCTGATATTTCTTTCAAACTAGCTAATTTTGAGGCACGAACACGACGTTCACCAGCAATGATTTCAAACTTTGAATCGTTCTGTCGCACAATAATTGGTGTCAAAACACCATTTTCTGTAATAGACGCAGCTAGCTCTTGTAATTTATTGTCATCAAAATGATGACGTGGTTGGAATGGATTCGGTTGAACATCCTCTAATGGCAACTTGACGACTTGTTCCGTTGCTTCTTGTTCTTTGGTTACAATTTTCGTATGCTCAACTGCTTCTTTTGAAACATTATTTGCACCGAAGAGCGAATTCATGCCTTTACCAAGTCCGCCTTTTTTACTTGCCATATTGCTTCAAAACCTCCTGTGCGAGATTATTATACATTTGTGCACCAATACTTCGCGGATCAAAGTCAATAATTGCTTGTCCGTAAGATGGCGCCTCACTCAAGCGTACAGAGCGTGGAATGATTGTATCATAAACTTTATCATCGAAGTAACTACGTACTTCCTGAGCCACTTGTTTGGCCAAATTAGTGCGTCCATCATACATAGTGAGTAAAATACCCGCTACATCCAAATCAGGGTTAAACTGCTGACGAACAAGTTCAATCGTATTCAACAATTGCCCCAAGCCTTCCAACGCATAAAATTCTGTTTGTACAGGAATTAATACTGCATCCGCAGCCGTAAATGCATTAACCGTCATTAACCCTAGCGCTGGTGGATTATCAATCAAGATAAAATCATAATCATCACGCACGCTTTCAAGTGACTTTTTTAAGCAATATTCGCGTTGTGGCTGCTTTGCCAACTCAATTTCAGCACCAGAAAGTTGAATTGTTGCTGGTACTAGATCGTAATTATCGGTTGGTACAATGACTTCACGTAACGGTGTATGCTCCACAATCACATCATAACTATCTTGTTCCAAGACAGACTTATCAACACCTGATCCACTAGTGGCATTTCCCTGTGCATCAATATCTACCAATAAAACACGTTGACCAGCTTGTGCAAGTGCTGCACCTAAATTAATACTGGTTGTTGTTTTACCCACACCACCCTTTTGATTAGCTAATACAATTATTTGCGCCATTTCAGGTGCCTCCTTTATTTACGAGATTGGCTTTTTGCTAGGAGTGCCAGCTTGCCTAGGGTATTTTTTTGGTGTCTTTGCTTTTTTATTCACCAACTGTATATAGCGTTTATCACCATTTGGTAACGAAAATTCAAACTCTTCTGTTAGCTCTCCACCAAGTGTTGCTAAAGCTTTCTGCCCATCGCTGAGTTCTTGCCTTGCAGCGGAGCCTTTCATGACTAGAAACCGACCGCCAATTTTTACAAAAGGTAAGGTATATTCTGCTAAAATACTTGTGCGAGCAACTGCTCGAGCAGTTGCATAATCAAAATTCTCTCGGTATTTTGGATTTTGACCAATATCTTCTGCCCGTCCATGGACAATTTCTACACCTGTCAGTCTCAACGTATCAACAACTTCTTGCAAGAAATTAACACGCTTTTTGAGTGCATCCACCATGGTTATTTGTAATGAAGGAAAAGCTATTTTTAAAGGTAAAGATGGAAATCCTGCGCCAGTACCGATATCAATTAAAGTACTATCCAAATTTTGTAAGTTTTTTTCATACATTGCTACCGTTAAAGAATCATAAAAGTGTTTTAGATACACCTCTTTTTTTTCGGTAATGGCTGTTAAGTTCACATGCTCATTAGTTGTGACAAGCATTTCATAATAAATCTCAAATTGATGTACTTGTTCTGCTGTCAAAGTTATACCAGCACTACTTAATGCTGCAATGAAGTCTTCGTTTGTCAATATTCTGCTCCGATTTCAGTTAATTCAGCACGAAAAAACGCCAGTTTCAGCTATTACCAGAATACCTAAAAAAAGCTTAATTTTCAAGCCTTCCAGCATTAATATTTGCATCAGAAATACGAGCAATTTGTAACAAATACCAAGCATTGAAGGATGGTACATCAATATCTTTGGCCACATGAGTATTTGTCGTACTATGTGTACTGTGTAAAATGTCTGCTACAGTAGCCCCAATGGCCGGTCCATCAGTAACTATATCTATCCATAAATCTTCCAATTCGTATTTTTCTGGATGTAACAAATAATAAAGCGTATTCACGTCATGCATTGGTTTACCACGGTCTTTTGAACCATCATGATAATGATTAAAAAGAGCCATTAACATCTTACCAGTCTCGTTTAATTGTAACAATTCTGACATAGATTGTGATGTTAATAACGCTTTTTCAGTGACATCAAGTCCAATCATTGTAATATCTAACTCACTCTCAAAAACAATCTTTGCAGCATCTGGATCAGTAAAGACATTAAACTCAGCTACTGATGTAAGATTACCACCAGATAATGATCCGCCCATGACAACTAGTCTCTCAATTTTTTTCAAATCCTGTGGATACCTTTGAAGTAACTTTGCAATATTAGTAAACGCACCAACAGCTACCAGAGTTATTTTTTCTGCACTATTCTTTAAAACCTCATGCATTGCTTCAACAGCTTCTTTTTCAATCATTTTTGTTGAAATTTCACCAAAATCATAACCTGGCATGCCACTTTCACCATGTATATTCGAGGCATCTTTAAAAGGTTTAACAAGAGGTTTTTCAGCACCACGTGCTATTTTTATATCTTGTCTGTTAAAATAATGAGCTAACTTTAATACATTATTTGTTGTCTTATCAACCGAAACATTTCCTGCAACGGATGTAATCAACCGTACATCAAACACATTATTTGTCAATAAAACGGTGATGGCAGCTGCATCATCAATACCAGGATCTGTGTCAAAAATAATTGGAATCGTCATTTTATTACTCCTAAACTTTATTGCCTTTATTATACCAGAACAAAAGCATTGACTTTTCTAGTCAGTAGATTTATTATATAGTCAATCTAGGAAAGGGGGTCATAACTTTTGAGTAATTCTAACGGAAAACACTCAATCGTTTTGGCCGCTTAATAGGAAAAGCGGTCGATTCGATTGCAGTAGCCACGAAGTAAGTTTGATTTAGATTCTACTTCGTGGTTTTTTTATTTTTCAAATTATAGTTTCATTTATAAATTATTTGAATCAAAAATTTATAATATATAAAAAAGGCGATATAGCATATTGCTACATCACCTTTTCATTTAATGCCGCCGGTGGGAGTCGAACCCACACGGTGTTGCCACCACTGGATTTTGAGTCCAGCGCGTCTGCCAATTCCGCCACAGCGGCGTTAAATATTTAAACAACTATATTAGAATACCAGTAAAAAGTTTGTTCGTCAACCCTTTTCATATATTTAATCGATGTGTTCAATAATTGTATGATGAACGTGTTTTAGTGCATTATCTAGCAATATTAATATATGCGAATCGCCCAGTCCATATAACATTTCTCGACCATGTTTTTCTGCCTCAACCAATTTCGCTTCTCTCAGCAATTTCAACTGATGCGAAACTGCGGATTGTTCCATACCTAAACAAGCTGTTATCTCTGAGACACTATATGGACGTTCTCTTAACAGTTCAAGAATAATAAGTCTTTGCTTATTACTTAGTAATTTAAAAATTTTTTCCAACTCGATAATCGCATCTTTTTTCATAACCTCATTATAACAGCGATAATCAAGTTTAATGCATATAATCAAAAAAAAAAACCACTAAATGTGGTTTTTAATTATAGCTGTTCTTTTCTTGCAACCATAGATGACACGTTCGCATGACGAGCAATATAAGCAGCTTGAGAGCCTAGTGATCCCCAGAACCCTTCACGAGAGTGCGCACCAACAATAATCAAGTCAGCCCCTACACGTGGTGCTATTTCTTGAACTAAAACTTCACCAGCTTTAGAACCATCTTCAAAAATAGTTTCCACATTAGTTGCACCCTTTGAAAGTGCATACTCTTTATAACGCGATAGGTTAGCTTCAAACTCAGCTCTTTTTTCTTTAATGAAGTCAAGATGAAGTGCTTCAATCGTTGACAAATCACCCATTTCCAAAATTGTTGCAATGGTCAATTTTGAGCCATCTTCGCTAGCTTGGTGAATCGCATTCGCCAAAGCAAAATAACCTTGTTCTGATTCATCAACACCAACTAAGATGTTTTTAAATTGCGTTGGTTCGATGTTTAAGTTTAATTCACTCATTTTATCTCTCCTCTAATTCAAATTATACTAACTAAATCATGATCCCATAAGTTGTTCATAAATACTCATAAGATTCAATATAGTCAAAACAGCAAAAGAAATCCAGCCCAATATTGCTACCCACTTAGGATTAGCAAATTCACCCATAATCTTTTTAGAAGATGTAAAGTAAACTAAGGGAGCCATAGTAAATGGTAGTGCTATGGCTAAGAATACCTGAGAACTAACCATTAAATCATCTAGTTTCCCTTCAGCGCCACCATAAATTAAAGTAATGGCAACAACTGGCGCTAATGCAAGGCCTCGTGTAATGACACGACGTAACCACATTGGAATACGTAAATGCAAGAAACCTTCCATGACAATTTCACCTGTTAATGTTCCAGTAATAGTTGAGTTTTGTCCTGAAGCTAGCAAAGCAACGGCAAACAATGTTGACAATACAGGTGAAGCTATTGCTCCAGCGATTTGACTATTACCCAAAGCACGGTACATATCCCCAAATGCACCAACAGAATCAGCATGCCCGAAGAACAACGATGCACCTAAGATTAACAATAATGAATTAATT
The DNA here is from genome assembly GCF_008107645.1 of Leuconostoc litchii. Classification (GTDB taxonomy): domain Bacteria; phylum Bacillota; class Bacilli; order Lactobacillales; family Lactobacillaceae; genus Leuconostoc; species Leuconostoc litchii. Next base: position 1,092,414 of record NZ_SDGY01000001.1, read on the forward strand.
ACAAACGCCAATGACAATTGAATATTAGAATCCCATGTCATGAAACGAACAGCTTCTTTAATAGCTGACTTGTCTTGGCGGTCAACCTTACGTGTCTGAGAAATTGACGAATGTAGATATAAATTATGGGGCATGACAGTTGCACCAATAATTCCTAACGTTAGTGTCAATTGTGAAGCTCCTGAACCGACAGGTGTCTTAGAACTCAAAGTTTGTAATTGTGGCAAATATCCACCGAACATAGAAGATAACTCTGGTTTTGATAGAATAACTAGATAAGCAAAGATAACCAAAATAGTAATAATCAAAGTCATAACAATAGCTTCAATTTTACGGAATCCAAACTTCATTAATAATAGTAACAAAACGACATCAAAAGCCGTGGTCAGAACAGAAGCAATCATTGACCACCCGAATAACAAATGCAAAGCAATGGCTCCACCAATAACTTCAGCAATATCTGTGGCTATCAAAGCTAATTCTGTCATGATCCAAAGTATAATACCACCAACTTTGTTGGTCCGATCACGTGTAGCTTGTGCTAAATCTTCCTGTGTAACAATACCTAATTTTCCAGCCATATATTGCAGCAGCATAGCTATCAAACTTGATATAAGCACAATTGATAATAATGTATAACGATACTGTGCACCACCGGCCACAGAAGTTACCCAATTACCTGGATCCATGTAACCAACAGCAACTAAGGCTCCTGGACCTGAAAATGCTAACAACTTACGCCAAAAAGAACCATCCTTTGGCGCCTCTATTGAGCTGTTAACGTCGCTCAAACTCAAATCATCTTTAGTTTTTTCAACAAAATGATGTTTTGAATCAACACTTGTAGAATCTTGCATTCTATCTCTCCTTAAGATTTCTCCTCAGAGTAAAATAAACGAATTTCGACTTGACTGAAATATCGCAAAAATATTTAATTTTTAATGGGCTATGCACACCAAATATCTAAAATCAAGTGCTAAATAAATTTCATAAAGAATTTCATTCAACACAGTTGTTGAAAGCTTATGAAAATTACCTAACTCGGTTATACTCACTCTAATACATAGTTTATAATACACCCTATTCTAAATTCGTCAACAACAAAATTATATTCACAGAAAATAAAATTATTAACTATAAATATTATGATAAAAAAAACTATTATTGATGGGCATAAAAGCTATTTTATTAGAATATTACGAATTGGTTACACGATGTTTTATTTATATTTATTCTAAATTACATTACAAGCTTGATCAAAACTATTTGTTTCTATTTGGATTGTTACATGGCTGATATTATACTTTTGTCGTAACTCATTTGAAATGTCTGCTAGTAATATTTGTTCATCAACATCTTTATTAATAGAAAGATGAACTGTCATCGCTGCTTCAGTTGTCGAAAGTGGCCAAATATGTAAATCATGAAGTTGATGAACACCTTTATGTGTTGATAAGTAACGCATTACAGCAGATTCATCCACATTATCCGGTACACCATTTAAAGATAAATTAAATGTTGATTTCATAACTGGCCAAGATGTAACAGCGATAATCACACCAATAATTAGTGACACAATAGAATCAATAATACGTAAACCAGTAATTTGTATCAGAAAACCGGCCAAAATAACACCAACGGATACACCCGCATCAGCTAATAAATGAATATAGGCAGTTTTGGCATTTAAATCTTGTTCGTGATGATGACCATGTTCATCGGGTACCCCTGATGATTTAAAAAGCATGGCTGTCGCAAAATTAATGACGATACCAACTGCTGCAACAATCATCACTAACCAACCAGTTGTTGGTGATGTTGGCGGTGTGATTATATCTTGAATACTTTCGTAAAAGATAGTAATTACCGCAAATATTAATAATATGGTATTAAATAAACTAGCCAAAATAGACATATTATGCCAACCATAAGTATGGCGTTTTGTTGCACTCAAGCCAAATACAACTACAGCAATCCAAGCAATCATCAAAGCCAATACATCACTTAAATTATGAAAGGCATCAGCAAATAGTGCCGTTGAATGCGCAAATTTAGCAAATAATAATTCGGATAGCACAAAAATCATATTCAAAGAAATACCTATTACATAGGGTTTTTGTCTCATTGTTTTCTGTTTATCCTCACGATGTTTTGTCATTTTATTTACCTCCTCTATATTTTAACACTTATCTGAAAAATAATTCATATATTATCTAAAAAATAACAAGTATATCTCATACTTGTTATTTAAACTTTTAATTCTGAGAAAAACTCACCGGCATCCCCAATAACTTGATTAACATCAAAGGGTGTTGTGATATGCTCAAAATTAATTGACATAATATGAGCCGTAGGATTCGCATATTGTAATAAACCAGCAAATGGGTAAACCTTAAAACTAGTACCTACAATAACAATTAAATCGGCTTTCTGAACCCATAAGGCCGATTTTTCAACATCAAATGGCATTTCTTCATAAAATGTGATTCTTGGGCGCAATAGAGCACCGTCCTCACGTACCATTGAATTCAAATATTCTTGATATGGGGTTGGTTGACCATCATTAGGTGCATATACGTCATATAATGAACCATGAAATCTAATCAATTGATTTACATCAGAATGCGCCTTAACATGTAAATCATCAACATTTTGTGTGATAATTTTTGCTCGTCCTTCTTTTGTTAAGGTTGCCATTTTTTTGTGAATAACATTCGGTTCAGCTTCTGGAAAATACATATTGTCCATCATAAATTGATATTGTTTTTTTGGCTCTTTATGAAAGGCTGTGGCGCTGAGTAGGTATTCTGGTTGTAAGCGAATACCATCATAAATACCGCCTTTTGAGCGATAATCAGGTATACCAGACAAAGTCGATATACCTGCACCTGTCATAAATAAAATATTATTTGCATCGTCAAAGCGCTTTTGTATTTTTGCTGTGACTAACATACATTCCCCTTCAAATTATAATCTTTCAATATATGGCAATGACAACTTGCGAAATAGATCAGACACTTTTAAAGCATATAGTTCTTTGAAGAAATCCGGTTTATCAGCTTCATTTTCTGGTGGTGAAACCACAAAACTATTTTGAGTATCAGTTTTACTCAACCCAACATAAGCTGTTTTTTGTGTTTGATAATCTGTCATTTCTGAATGAAAAATCGTAAATACTTGGTTAACTGGTAATTCCAATTGACGTTTTGAAAGTACACTTGTTACCGTAACATATTCTTTCGCATTTATTGTTGGCTTTCCCCATTGTACCAATACTTCATCAACACCAGTAAACAAAGAAATAATTCGATGACGAATGTGACGTGCTTGCTTTAAATCAGCTGATAAAATTGGTTGTACTAGTTTTTTAGCAGCAGTATAAGCTAGTGGATAATCTCTTTGCAAGTCAGATACAAAATGTTGAGCATTAATTGTATCAGCAAAAGCCAATGCATCCAATATCATTAATAGTCGCCATAAACTTTCATCATCAATTTCACCAGTTTCAGGAGTCAACTCTTCATGAAGTCCCGCAAAATAAGCATTAGCTGTTTCTAGCGTTGTTATTTGTTGCTTTGCCAACTCACGGTATGTAATTGCATGTATAACTACCCTATGCATACGTGTAGCAATTTGTATTAATTGCTCATCCAAAGTCTCATCATTAAATGTTAACGCAAAGAACACTTGTGGTGTAATACCATTAAGGGTCAGTAACATTTTTAATAGTTCGTTCCCAAGTAAAAAATCACTTTCGGTTTTATTTTCCAACTCAATTAGTAACCGTTGCCCTAATATTTCTTGTGAAGCCTGATCGATATGTAATTCACCAGTTTCCTCGCCATTAACACGAGTCATTACTGTTCCTGGATAAATATTGTTAACATTGTCCAATAAATCTTTAATTTTTGGATTCATTTCTTATCTCCATTAATACTTTTTCAGCAATACTAGCATCAACTTGCTTTAATTTTATTAAGTGTGAAACTACTTGTATCACTTCATCACTGTGTGCACCCACCTGCATAGCTAGTGCTCGATACTGCATACGCATATGTCCACGTTGAATACCACCAGATGCAATGGCTTTTAAAGCAGCTAAATTTTGTGCCAAGCCAACCGATAAAATAATACCACGTAAATCATCAGCACCCACGTTACCAATAATTGATAACGCTTGTTTTGCATCAGGCATTGCAGAAATAGCACCACCAACCGTTCCCACGGATATAGGTAATGTTAGTTCGCCATGTAGTTTATTATCAACAATTGTCCAAGTAGCCAATCCTTGATATTGCCCATTACGGCTAGCATAAGCGTGTCCACTGGCTTCTACTGCACGCCAATCATTTCCAGTAGCCAAGACCACAGCACTAATACCATTAAATATGCCTTTGTTTTCAGTAACTGCTCGATATGGATCATTTTTCGAAAAATGATTTAAGGACACAATTTTTTTAGCGACCTCAAAACCACCAACTTGCTTGAATTCGACAGCAGCGCTTACTGTTACAAGCTGATTAGTCGCGTAGTTCGATAGAATAACGCCTAATGGTTTAAACTGTTCGAACAACACTAATTCAGCTTCCATAATAGTATTAACAATATTAGCACCCATTGCATCTTTGGTGTCAATAATAAAGTCAAGACTTGTTTCGTTTTCTGAAACTTTACGTATTTTAAAATCTAGTAACCCACCACCTCGTTGATAAATCGAAGGTTTGGCACGTTTTGCTATCTCAAAAATTTCATTACGATGGGTTAAAATAAAACTACTCAAATCAACAGCATTGCTAAACATCATCTGACCAATCATAGCCATTCTGGACATTTTTACACGTACACTATCAGATAACATCTTTACACCATTGTTGGCTGCTGCAATGACACTTGGTTCTTCCACAGCCATTGGCACACTATAGCGCTTTCCATCAACTAAAATATCATGAACGACCCCTATCGGTACACGAAAATCACTGATATAATTTTCTACTAACTGTGCATTAACAGCACTTTGCCTATTTGATAATGCTTGACGTGTTTGCTCATTTAATGACAACTCTAACAAACGGTCATCAGGCGTTAACTCATAAAATTTTTTACTCATTTTTTTGCGCTAAAGTCTCAGCAATTAGACCTTCGCGAACCCCACTTTCTGAAAATATAACCTTTGGCGAATTAATTTTTCGCATGAGATTTAACAAGGGTAATAGGCCGCTGACTATAATATCAGCACGAGATATTTCTAAACCAACGACTTTTTCTCTTTCGGATCTTGTCATTTTTCTGATTTCTGAAAAAACTTGCTCAACTTGGTTTACTGACATTTCAAATCCATGAATAAGACTAATCTCATTTTCACCTAATTTTGTACGAGCCATTCGCGCTAAAGAACGATTAGCTCCGCCGAGCAATATTACAGGCTTTTGTTGCTGTTGTGCCAACCAAAATAATCTATCGTAATTACTTAAGATGTAAGTGTTGGCCGCATCAATATTTTTTGATGCAATATCATTAGCTAAATCAAAATTTTCTGATAAAGTGACTGCACCAAAAGGCAAACTAACCGCCGCTTCTTGTTGACCATCATTTACAGCAATTAATTCTACAGAGGCGCCCCCTGTATCTAATACTACCCCTTCATTGACATTCAGAGTAGACACGACTCCTAAATAATCATAATAGGCTTCCTGATCACCAGTTAGAACTTGAAAATCAATTCCTGTTTCACGCCTAACTCGTTCTAAAAAGTCAGATTGATTTTTCGCCATACGAACCGCTGCAGTTGTAATTGCACGAACTGTTGGATGAAAATCAATATATTTTGATTGAAAATACTTTAGCGCAGCAATAGTACGCGCGATTGGTTCTTCTTTTAAAAGTAATTCTTTTCCCATATTTTGAGCAATGCGCGTATCCTTTTTTTCGCGGACTAACTCAGTATGAGTACCATCATCATGCAACTCTTCAACGACCATTCTTGCTGAGTTGCTACCAAGATCAACGATTGCTAAATAGCTCATATAGACATCCTAATAAATTTAATTAGTTTAATTGTACCATGTGATGGTAAACTATATATATGAAAATATTATTAATTGCCCTTGGGGCGCTCAGTTTTGCAATTGGCACGATTGCAATATGGATTCCAGGTCTTCCTACAACAGGTTTCTATGTATTAACGACTATTTTATGGTCAAAATCATCTAAAAGGCTTGATAATTGGTTACATCAAAATAAGTATTATCAAAGATATGTCACCGAAGCCGTTTTTGACCGTAAGTTATCTCTGAAAGGGCGAGTATTAATATATCTCGTCACCGCTAGTATGATGGCTATTCCTTTCTTTAAAACCGACATGCTATGGCTGAAATACGTTCTTCCATTAACATCTTTAACACAAATAATCTCAATGGAATGTTATTATCGTGGTTATCTTTGGCGTAACGGTATTCCTTTCACCAATGTAAGAGATAAGTAAAAAAATCCAATTTCTTAAAAAAATTGGATTTTTATTGTGCATCTAATGTTTCACCGATGACATTTAAATTATATTCTGCAATACCATACGACAACGCAGGTACCGAACTACCAAATTGTGTTCCGGTTGTCTTAGCCGTTAGATTAAGGGATTTACGCAATAAGTTAGTTGCACGCTGTTTCTCAGAAGCTGTGACCATCTGATAACTGACACCATTATACATGTCTGAAACACCTTGCAAATGGTCAGATTTTTGATTTTTTGTAGCAGCCATATAGGATAGGGCAATTTTAGTCATATTATTGTATGTTAAATCTGTTTCTGCATTTTTGGAAATTGATTTCATAAACTTTGCGTTTAACAATGTTTTTGCACTAGCAGATTTTTTCAATAATGCCTTTAGAACTAAACGTTGTCTTTTTTGACGACCATAATCCCCTTCTGGATCATCGTAACGCATTCGCGAAAATGACAGCGCTGCGTAACCATTCATCGTTGTGTAGGTTTTAAAGTTCTTACCGTCAGATGCGTATTCATATTTTTCTTGGTTTTTATAAAATTTATAGACATCTGACTTGTCGTTTTCGGGTTGATAAGTAAATGTTAGAGGTGATGTAACTTTCACGCCACCTACTTGATCAATAACTTTTTCCAAACCACCCATGTTCACCAGAGCATAAAAATCAATTGGCACATTTAGATAATTCTGCAAAGTAGATATTGTTGCACCAACACCCGCGATAGGAAATGCTGCATTTAACTTTTGTGGAAAAGTATCTTCTCTGCCCACAATAGAAACCATAATGTCACGAGGAATCGACATCATTGTTGTTGTTTTCTTCTTTGGGTTAACTGTAATTAACATCATTGAATCTGTCAAACCAGTACGGTCACGAGCAAGCGCACCAGTATCAGTCCCAAGTATTAATATTGAAAATGGCTTGCCATCTTTCAAAACTTGATTTACATCTCGTGCTTTTGTGATATTTGCGCTCCGATGCATCGTATCCACTGACTTCTTAATGTTACTTAACAACATTGTAGTGATAATACCACCGATAATCAGTAAAATAACTAAAAAGCCAATAATCCATCGCCATTTTTTGTGGCGTTTTTTCGGTTTCTTTGGCTGCAAATTATTTGAATTTGATGCCTGATTTTGACGAGTCATTCGGCTCATATTGTTATCCATTGATTTGTACCCCCAGGAATATCCTGATTTTTAAATTATACCATTAAAAGTTGTCATAACGCCATAATAAATCAGTACCTGTGCCTTATTGTAGTCATCTATGAGTACACAATAAAAAGCATTCAATGTCTAATCAATGAATGCTTTTTATTTAAAATGTTTAGTCAGCCGCTAACGCATCAATAGTATTCAAATTAGCTGCCCGACGAGATGGAACAAATGAGGCTACTAATGCAATAATTAGTGCAATCACTACAGCAAAAATCACATTACCAATTGACACCTGAACAATATTAAACTTTATTAGTCCATAAAGTGCTGAATTCATAGCAAACTGTGCTAAATAAGCAGTTACAATACCAAGCACTGCTGAAATAATTCCCATCAACAAAGCCTCATTAGTGAACAAACCACGAATGTCTTTCGCACGTGCACCCAATGCTCGTAACACACCAATTTCTTTAGTACGTTCAGATACAGACATGTAGGTCGTAACAATAATCATAATTGCTGATACAATCAATGAAATTCCAGCAATAGCAGCCAATACATATGATGCTAAACTAGTAATTGTGTTGATAGTGTCTAGTATGCTTCCTACTGAAATTGCCACTGCAACACGTTTACCATTATCTTTAATCTTATTAACCGCATTCACGGCTGTTTTAACATTCTGTGTATCATTTATCTTTAATGTTAAGTAATTTGCTTCTGTAATGGCCTTAGCTTTTACCAAATCCTGCTTCATGCCTGCAAATGTTGTTGCGAATATCGTTCCGGCTTGTCCACCATCTGTAATACCAACAATTTTCATTGTAGAAGTTACTGGAACAGCTTGATTATTTTGATCATATGCAACATACGTGTAAGATATATTCTTACCAATCAAAGATTTCCAATTTTTATTGGCTTTTTGGGCAAATGTCTTATCAATAACAATTTCATTATCAGCTGATGGCTTATGTCCTGCCTTTATGATTTTATCAGCATATGCTGATGACCAAGTTTGAACTTGTGTACCTGCTTGAGACTGTACATCACCATATTTGAAAACAGCATTGTTAAATTGATAGCCTTGATATGCTTTAGATACGTTTTTAACATTATTAATTTTCTTAATCACACTGTCAGAAAAAACAGTCGATGAGTAGTTAGTCGCAGCTGCCTGTGTTGTGGCTTGCATACGCTCATTGTTTGTCGCATCATTGTCATCTAACGTATTTTTAATAACTGTTGGATAATTAGGGTTGGCCAAGGAGCTAACTTGATCATTAATATATCCTTTAATACCGTTACCTAAACCAAGAAATAATATCACCGAAAAAATTCCTATTGCCGAGCCCATTATAATCAAGAAATTTTGTAACTTTTTGTATTTTAGATGATCAAATGCCATGTCCCATATTGAAGACGCTGATAATGGTTTTGATACTAAGCGGTCTGGGTTTGATGATACTTCGAATTTATCTTTCAAATTCTTTTCTTCATCAATTTTCCCATCAGCCATATGTAAAATACGTGTACCATAATCAGCAACAGCCTGTGAGTGAGTTACCACAATAACGAGCTTACCTTCTTGTGCGATCTGCTCAAGTAGTTCAAGAACTTCTATTGTATTAACTGAATCTAAAGCTCCTGTAGGCTCATCAGCAATCATCACATCTGGATCAGCTGCTAGTGCACGAGCAATGGCTACACGTTGTTTTTGTCCACCTGAGAGCTGTGAAGGATATTTATGAACATGATCACCCAAGCCAACCTTATCCAACAATTCCATTGCACGTTGTTTGCGTTGAGCTGCTGAAAGTGTCGTCATATTCAAACTAGTCTCAACGTTTTCTAAGTTTGTTTGATAATTTATCAAATTGAAACTTTGAAAAATATAGCCAATTGTTTCACGGCGATAGACATCTAGTTTCTTTTCTTGTTGATGATCGAGTCGATTACCATTGATCAATACGTCACCTGAGAAATTACGATCCAAGCCACCAATGATGTTCATCAATGTTGATTTACCACCACCAGATTCACCAAGAATAGAAACAAATTCTCCCTTTTCAAATGATAAGTCTATTCCTTTTAGGACAGGAAATTCTTCTTTTCCCAAGAAATACGATTTGTGGATGTTTTTTAACTCTAAAAAAGACATATATTTACTCCCTTTTCGATTGTACTATGTCATTCTGTACTACGATATACCTAATATCAAATAGTGTAATTATTTATAACTACACTAATTTAGATTAATTATTATACAGTATACATTAATGTTGGCTATTTTGAAACGACAAAAATTATTACCACTAACTTTAAAAACAATTGATGACCGTATTGATTTACATAATACAAAAAAACAGCAATATTACTATCACTGTTTTTCTTTCATAACTATGGTTTATTTTGAACATATTTCCAGTAAGCGTTAATAATTTTTGCTGCAATCTTTCCGTTAGTACCATCCAAATAATTATTCATGCCCGGAATTGCCATGGCCATAACCATAGGCTGACCAGGAACATAAGCAACAATAGATTCTGTATAGGTTGTGTGTCCATTCGTCGTCGTTTCAGCAGTTCCAGTTTTTGCATATACGTTTGGCTCTAATTTATGCAGATCCGTTCCACCAGTGTTATATGTGTCACTACCATTGGCAACACGATTCATACCCTCATGAATCACTTTCCATTCATCAGAATCCAGTGCGACCTGTCCCTGTATGTTAGGTGTTGCATTCCAAACAGTTCGTTGTTTACTACTGTTAGAAGAACTTTGTAATACTGAACTAACCAAATGAGGTTGAATCAAATAACCACCATTTGCAATGGTCGAAACATAACGTGCTAATTGAAGTGTTGTATAAGTATCATATTGACCAAATGACTCATACAAATATTTACCAATACTTGCGCCCGTCGTATCTCCACGATAACCAGCTGTTTCACCACTCACATCAATTCCAGTTTTCGTGCCTAATCCAAATTGACCTAATCCATTACGTAGCGTCTGGAACGCATCAGAATTCAAATTTAAAGCTGACCCCGAGCTATATGTCTGTCCACCTATTTTCATCCCTAACTGAACGAAATAGGTGTTTGATGATCGTTCTAATGCAGTCTGTGCATCAATAGAAACGGGATTTCCAGATTTATTCCAATACGATGTAATTGTTGGTGTTCCCGCGATTTTAATAGCTTGGTCTAGCAAAGTAGAATTAGAAGGCGTAATCACATTTTTTTGAAAAGCTGTCGCTAAAACAGCAGGCTTAACAACAGAACCCATGACAATTGCGTGATTAATATTACCTAGTGGATCAGCTGTTTTAGTTCCTGTATCATAATCTCTATCCACACCGGCCATTGCGTAAACACCACCGGTATAAGGATTCATTACCGTTGCATAAGCCCCTTGGACGTCGCCAGTTGGTAGATTATCTTCTAGTATTTTTTGAACTTCTTTTTGAAAATCAGCATTAATTGTTAGCTTGAGACTATCACCAGATTGACCCTTATACTTTATCGCAGAAGACTTAACAGTGCCATCAGAAGTCGTTGTCACAACTGTCTGCGAAGCAGAGCCTTTTAAAAGAGATTCGTACGTTGATTCTAAATTAGAACTCCCAACAGATTCGTTCTGTGAATATCCTTGTGCTAATAATGTATGCAAACGATCATCTGGCAAACCATTATCTTCACTAGTCACTGTTCCAATCAATGCTTTGAAATCAGTACCTTCTGGATACTGCCTTGCCCAGCTAGTTCCAATTTTAATACCAGGAAATTGACTCAAGCGTTCGCCAATCTCGGCTAGCTCTGTTTCTGTCACATCATCTTCTTTAATGAATGTTGTCGATAATGAGTAAGCACCACTCATTCGCTGGAAAATCATAGCATCATTATCGCTAACATGATTAATTAATTTATGATCTTCGACATAAGCAACTGACAAATCATTAATTTCTGCTGTTGTTAAAGTACTACCACTTTTATGCTTTTTGTTAATAATTTTTTGAATTTTTTGCGCATTTGCCGCATCGGCTAAATAAAAATCTGCCTTAGAACGATCACTAAGACGTGTCGTATCAACTGTTAAATATTTACCCAGTTTAACAGCTGTTTTCCGCATAGTGCTAGAACTAATATTCGTACCGCGAGTAAACGTAACTGCCGTTTGCGCTTTATTTCCAGCAAGCACACGACCTGTAGCATCATACACTAATCCACGCGGTGTATTACCTTTTTCAACAGTTTCTTCACTACGATTAACTTCTGCTAAATAATTTGCGCCTTGCTTAATTGTTAAAAATCCTAATTGCACAATAAGCGCAACCATTAAAATAAATGATATGAATAACAATATTCGTAAACGTGTGGGGAGGTTAGCCCGCGCATCGTTTTTGTTATCTCGATCTTCTAGATATGGATTATGTTTCATAAGTATGTTGTACCGCCAGTTTAATAATCATCTTACCTACCATACCACAAATCAACTTTAGCCCGCTAAAAAAATACTATTTTTTTACTAGGCACGACCTAACATTTTCTTCAATAAACGATAAAACTTATACTTAATCGGATTAACTGGCATCATAAAATTACCAACTAATTGTCGTGCATGACCTTCAAAAGTAGTTTTAAATCCTAATACACCATCGCTACCATCAAATTTACCTGCGATACCGTAGAAGTTATAGCGCTTTAATCCTTGTTTTACTGCTTCATTAATCATAACATCTTGAATTTGATATGGTCCGTAATAATCCATATATTCTTCATACGTCCCAGAGTACAAGTAATTCATTTCTTGAGGCTGTTGAAGAAATAGTGCGCCAGCAACAACAACAGTTGCTTTGCCAGCATCCTTTTTTTGCTGTGCTGCCTTTAAAATGCGCTTGTTATGTTGTTTCTTTTGATCAGCAAATTCAGCATATTGTCTTTTAAACTTATCGTTTGCTGGATATTTCTCAATCTTCTGATTAATTTTGGCTAATTTTTCGTCAAGTTGCGCTATTTTTTCAGTTTCTTCATTAATGTACTTATCAAAATTGAGTTCTGCAAAAATAAAAGTTGCATTATCCCCATATACATCATAAACTGTTTGATAAAAATTCAAATTTTTGTCTTTATAATGTAGACGATTGGCAGTCTTTTGAGTCAGTTCTTTGAATTCTGGTAAATCTTTTCGAGATAGCTGACGTAATTGAATACCAAATTGTGCATTTTTCTTAAGATAATATTGTGCTTTTTTGTTATAGGAAGCTCGCACGGATTTTTCATCAGTTAGTTCTGACAAGTCCTTGATATATTCCCATTCTGGAGACCCAGCCGTGGTGAATCCGTCCACAAACGGTAGATGGGTGAATCCAAGCGATTTCATTTCTTCAATAAAGGAAGTATTTTCTTCCCCTATAGTTTCACCATGATTATTGGTAATCTTTAAAGTAACATTAGGACGAATTTCGATATAAAGTCCTTTGTTTTCACGTGAAAATTTAACAAAATTAGACATGAAAAAAGCTAATAACTCATGATTATTAAAATCCAACATTGGCCCACGGTCAATAGAAAAAATATATCCTAGATGTACTTTTTCACGCATAACCAATGCTGCTGCAACAACTTTGTTGTCGGCCTTTACACCTAGTAACCATATTTTATAGCCTCTTTTTTGTAACAATTCGGCTTGTTCACTAGATTGCAAAAAAGTCCCTACAGAACTATTTTTTTCAAAATTAGTGTATTCTTCTTTTGTTAATTCAGTAAATTTGTACAACATTTTTTATACCTCTGCACTCTACTATACATGAGAACACAAAAAAAGTGGATAGTAACTATCCACTTTTTTTGTGTTATTAATGAGCGTCGATAACAATCCAACCGTCATAATAACCAACGCCAGCTTCAGTGAAACTAGAGTTAACAATAAATTCAGTGTGTCCACCATTAACCATACCAGTTTCATAGTACCAAGCATTAATTACTGTTGCACCAGCGGCAAATCCATTAGCAACAACTTCAGGAGTTGATGATGATTCATGCAAACCAAACCAATTAGAAGATGTAGCAAGAGCTTGTGCACGACTTTGAGCCTGTGACGTCAATGATGCTGAAATTTTAATGGCTGGCAAGCCAAGCGTAGCGCGCTTTTCATTCCATGCATTAATTGTGGCGTCTGCTGTAGTTGATGAAGTAGCTGACGAACTATTATTTGTGCTGTTGTTTGTTGAACTAGTAGCAGTGTTATTAGTATCGTTATTGTTAGTATTAGTAGTATTAGTTGATGATTGTGTTGTAGTTGAACTCTGTGTTGTTGAACTTGAAGTGTTTGAAGTTGTTGAAGTTGTTGTTGTTGACAACTTCAATGTTTGTCCTACAGTAATTACATTAGCATTCGAAATACCGTTAGCAGAAACTAAGTTTGCTACTGTTGTACCATTTGCTGCTGCAATCTTGTTTAATGTATCTCCTGATTTAACAGTATATGTACCATTTGTGGCAGATGCTGTATCATTTGATGTTGTTTCTGTAGTTGTGGTTGAAGACTGTGTAGTTGAAGAAGTTGACGTAGATGCTGACAACTTTAATGTTTGTCCTACAGTAATCAAATTAGCATTCGAAATACCGTTAGCAGAAACTAAGTTTGCTACTGTTGTGCCATTTGCTGCTGCAATCTTATTCAACGTATCCCCTGCTTGGACAGTATAAGAACCGTTAGAAGATGAAGAAGTTGTAGTTGAACTTTGTGTTGTTGAACTTTGTGTAGTAGCTGTTGAAGCTGTAGTTTGTAATTGTTGTCCAACAAAAATCAAATTAGCATTTGAAATATTGTTGGCCTTAACCAAGGCATCAACAGTTGTACCGTTCGCTGCTGCAATTCTGTAAAGTGTGTCACCAGATTTAACTGAAACAGTGTTAGCAGAAACTTGAGCAGCACCCGCAACAGCAAATGCTCCTGCAGCTGTAACGACAGATTTGGCAATAGTAGATTTTTTCATAATAGTAAACTCCTAGTAGGGACTCATATTCAATAATAAATGTTAATTTTTTCCGTCTTCTCGACAATTCTTAGTATAACAATTAGCTATGTCATTGATATTTTTTGTACTTTGCACTTTGTTATCAATATATCAAGAAAATATCTTTTGTAACAAAACAAACAAATAAATGACATTTTTGTATCAAAATATAGATCCAGCAATGCAAGGGTACCAACTTTTTGATATTTTTTGAATTTTGGCTACGTGTTCACTGTTATGGATTGCAATAAATTGATTACCACCTACGTAAATACCTACTTCGTATGGTGCATTTTGCGTTCCCCAAAATAGTAAATCACCTGGTGTCGCTTGTAAAACACCCAAAAGATGATGCATTTGCTTAATCAACTGTGCAGGTGATGTTTCCCAGTGTTTATTGCCATCAGATAATGGTATGCGCGCATCCATTAATTGTTGCGCAACAAAACGACCACTGTTGTGGTCGTTAAATTTTTTATCAATATTGCTCAATGCTAATTTTAAATAATCGTTTTGCATGTTATTGTGCGTTAATTACAATCCATCCATTATAGTATCCAACACCAGCTTGTGTAAAGTTTGGATTAATAATGAACGCAGTATGTCCACCATTCACCATACCTGTTTCATAATACCAGGCATTAATTACTGAAGCACCTGCGCCAAATCCATTGGCAACAACTTCAGCAGTACCTGAAGACATATGTGTACTGAACCAGTTTGAAGAAGTGCCGATTGCTTGTGCGCGGCTCTGTGCTTGTGCTGTTAAAGAAGCTGAAACTGTAACTGGTGATAAACCTAGTTCAGCACGCTTAGCGTTCCAAGCATTAATTGTCGCATCAGCCGTGGTACTACCAGTTGATACATTTGTCGTAGTAGCAGTAGTAGTAGTATTCGTACTTGCTGTTTGTGTAGAAGAAGACGCTGTGTTTGTCGATGTTGCGCCACCATTAGCCTTATAAGCATTGTACTCAGCCATTGTCATATAACCATCGTTATTCGTATCAGCGCTAGCAATATATGAAACATTTTCTGTTGCAGTTGTTGATGAATCAGCTGTTGATGAGGAATTAGTTGCTGAGCTTGTTGAACCCCCGTTGGCTTTGTAGGCATCGTACTCAGCCATTGTCATGTAGCCATCTTTGTTTGTATCAGCATCAGCAATATATGAAATATTTTCTGTTACTGATGATGTTGCAGCTGTTGAGGTGTTTGTTGATGATGAATCCTCAGTTACGGAAGTTGAACCGCCATTGGCTACATATGTGTTATATTCATCTAATGTCATAAAACCATTGTTGTCTGTATCAGCGCCAGCAATATACTTTAAATTGCTAGTGTCTACAGAAGAAGACTGCGCTGCCGTTACAGTTGTAGCTTCAGAACTTGTTTCTTGTTGTGTAGCTGCTGTCTTCAACGAAAGTTCTTGTCCTGTCAAAACAAGATTTGTATTTGATAAGTTATTTAATGATGACAATACTGATACATCTACACCAGTTTTTTCAGCAATTTTTGATAATGTATCACCTGATTGCACTGTATATGATGAACCATCTGCTGATAAACCAGAAACTTCTTGTGTTGCGTTAATTTCTAATGATGAACCAGCTAAAATCAAATCTTTATTGCTGATACCATTAGCTTTAGCCAAATCATCCACAGTAGTGTTATTTGCTGCTGCTATCTTTGATAACGTATCGCCTGATTGTACTTCAACTGTGTCAGCAGAAGCTGCAGCATGACCACCTACAAATGCGGCAGCACCTGCGGCAGTAGTTAACAAAGTCTTCTTAAAAAATTTACCCATATTCTTATATAACTCCTGAATGAAATTAAATTCGCTTTTAATAATTAAGTTTTAGATTTGTATTTAAACAAATCTTAATAACATTAATCAGTATATCTGTTCGTTGTAACGTATGTATTGTGTCACTATATCAATAATGTAACAATATTACTGATATATTTCAAACAATAAAAAACGTTGAGATATCAACGTTTTTTCAGTGTATTATTTACTTATTTAGATGATAAATTCAAATAAAAATGCTCAATTCATAGCAATTATTTTTATTTTTCGGCATTTCTATAATATTAAGCACCGTTAAACGTCTTAATATTTTCTTTAGAATTCCAAAAGCACACTACCATAAGTGAATCCTGCACCAAAACCGGTTAGTAATACTTTTTTTCCGTTTAAATCAACAGATTTTCTTAATTCATCTAAGCCAATAGCAATTCCAGCTGATGATGTATTTCCATTCTTAGTAACATTTGTTGAAAATTTTTCTATTGGTTCACCAAGATCATTCGCAATATATTCTATCAAACGTAGATTTGCTTGATGTGGAATGTAGTAATCAATACTACCTGTTGTTAGTCCTTGCTCTTCCAAAAATTCGCGAATATGTTGTGGAATTGAGGTTGTTACCTCGTTAAATACACTACGCCCTTGTTGGGAAAAAGCATCAATTTTTGGATAGTTATCCACAGATAATTCTTTTAGTGGTTCGATTCTTCCTGAATGAACAACGTCAGCATTGCCAATTGTATGCATTTTTTCAGCCTTAACAATTCCTTCATCAGTCGCTGTCATAACAATTGCACCTGCACCGTCACCAAAAAAAACCGTACTCGTTCGATCTTTAAAATCCATCATCTTAGAATTAACTTCAGATGCTATAACCAAGGCATTTTTATACTGACCTGATTTAATGAACTTATCTGCTGTACTTAATCCAAAAACAAAACCTGCACAAGCAGTCATAATATCATAAGCCCAAGCCTTTTTAGCTTGTAGATTGCGCTGTACTAAAGCAGCGGTTGATGGTGCTAATCCATCAGGGGTAAATGTTGTTACAATAATCAAATCAATATCTTCTGCTTTGATATTGGCCTGATGTAATGCTAGTTCAGCAGCAGATGTTGCTAAATCACTCGTATTTTCACCTTGCAAGGATATGTGTCGTGTTTTGATACCAGTATGAACTTGAATCCATTCATCACTGGTATCTATGATATCTGCTAAATCATCATTAGTCACGATGTCTCTAGGCACATAATGCGCACTTGCTAGTATTTTACTTCCGGACATTGTAACTCTCCTTCAAAAATTGCATACAGCCATATATTACACGCTATTTTATACTCTAACTATTGTATCGAATTATAAAAAAAAGTCCACTACTTAACTCTTAACATACTAGCGTAATTTATTTTAACATAACAAGAAAATCACCCCTAATGGAGTGATTTTAAACTGATTATTAGTTAGCTTTTAAAGTTTCTAATCGTTCTTCTGTTGCAGTAAGTTTGGCTTGCCAGTCGGCTAACTTTTCTTTTTCTGCCTTAACAACAGCTTCAGGAGCTCCAGAAACAAATTTGTCATTTCCTAGTTTTCCTTCAGCTCGTTTTACTTCTCCAGCAAACTTTTTCACTTCAGCTTGCAGACGTGTAATTTCTTCATCGATATCAATCAATTCAGCCAATGGCACATAAATTTCTGCGCCGGAAATTACTTGTGACATCGCCAAATCAGGAGCTTGCACATCATCATTAATTGTTAACGTTTTAGGGTGAGCAAAGCGGTTGATATAATCAGCATTTGTTTCAAAAATTCTCTTCAATCCCTCGTCCGCTGTTTGAATCAGCAAATCAATAGGAGTCGACATAGGGGCGTTTGCTTCTGCTCTAATATTACGAACAGCTACAATTAAATCTTGCAATGATTTGAAAGCTTTTTCTGCTTCAAGATTGTTTAATTCCTCATGTACTACCGGATATTTTACAATAGCAAAATCAGCATTTTTGCTACCTTGAGCCGGCATTTCTTGCCAAATAGCTTCAGTAACGAACGGCATAATTGGTTGCAATAAACGTAATGTTTGATCCAACACATAGGCCAAAGTTTGTTGCACTGGTGCCTTGTCATTATCACCATTCAATGTTTCCTTGGTCATTTCGATATACCAATCGGCAAAATCAGACCAAATAAAGTTGTACAACTCACGTCCTGCTTCACCAAATTCAAATTTGTCAAAATTACGTGTTACATTCTCAACCACTGTATTCAAGCGTGACAAAATCCATTGGTCGGCCAATGTTAATTGACTCATATCTGGTAACGTAGATGGTGTATCTTCATCCAAATTCATAATAACATAACGTGACGCATTCCAAATTTTGTTAATAAAGTTCCAAGCCGAATCCATCTTTTCGTAAGTAAATCGTAAATCTTGTCCCGGAGTTGATCCCGTTACTAGGAACCAACGTAATGCATCAGCACCATATTTTTCAATAACATCCATCGGGTCAACGCCATTACCCAATGATTTTGACATTTTACGCCCTTCACCATCGCGAATTAAACCATGAATCAAGACATTTTTAAAAGGTCGTTGTCCAGTAAATTCTTTCCCCTGGAACATCATCCGTGCTACCCAGAAGAAAATGATATCATAACCAGTTACTAATGTATTTGTTGGATAATAACGGGCAAAGTCACCATCTAGCTTTTCTGGCCAACCCATGGTTGAAAATGGCCATAAGGCAGATGAGAACCATGTGTCCAAAACATCTGGATCACGTTCCCAACCGTCACCTGCTGGTGCTTCCGTACCAACATAAAGTTCTTCTTGATCTGTTCCTTTATTTTTGTACCAAGCAGGAATTTGATGACCCCACCACAATTGACGTGAAATAACCCAGTCACGAATATTTTCCATCCAACGTGAAAATGTATCTTCAAAACGTGCTGGTACAAATTCAACCTTTTCATCGTCATTCTTTTGCATGTCTAAAATTTGTTCAGCCAATGGCTCCATTTTAACAAACCATTGTGTTGATAGACGTGATTCAACTTGGACACCTGTACGTTCTGAATGACCAACAGAATGAACAATTGGGTCTACTTTTAGCATGTAATCGCCAGCTTCAAGGTCAGCGGCAATTGCTTTACGAGCCTCGAAACGATCCATGCCATTGTATTTACCAGCAAATTCATTTAAATGACCGTCTTCAGTCATCGTATTAATGCGTTCCAAATCGTGACGATTACCCACTTGGAAATCATTAGGATCATGGGCTGGTGTGATTTTCACCATACCAGTTCCAAAGTCTTTTTCTACATACTCGTCCGCAATAATTGGAATTTCACGACCAACTAATGGTACCAAAACCTTTTTCCCTATTAAATCTTTGTACCGTTCATCGCTAGGATGGACAGCAACAGCGACATCCCCAAACATTGTTTCTGGACGAGTTGTTGCAATTTCAATGTAGTCTTTCCCGTCAAATGTTGTTCCATCTGTAAATGGATACTTAACGTGATAAAAGGCGCCTGCATCATCTTGATAAATAACTTCAATGTCAGATAAGGCAGTTCTTGCCTGTGGGTCCCAGTTAATGATATATTCCCCACGGTAAATTAATCCTTTATTGTATAGATCAATAAATACCTTATTGACAGCCTTATTCAAACCTTCATCAAGCGTAAAACGTTCGCGGTCAAAGTCAAGTGACAGTCCCATCTTACCCCATTGCTGCTTGATGGTAGTAGCATACTCATTTTTCCAGTCCCATACTTGTTCAACAAACTTTTCACGACCTAAATCATAACGTGAAATACCTTCACCACGTAATCTTTGTTCAACTTTTGCCTGCGTTGCAATACCAGCATGATCCATGCCTGGTAGCCATAAGGTATCGAAACCTTGCATACGTTTTTGGCGGATAATCATGTCTTGTAATGTTGTATCCCACGCATGACCTAAGTGAAGTTTCCCTGTAACATTAGGTGGTGGAATAACTATAGAATAAGGCTCTGGCTCATTGCCTTGAATTTCTTTGTTTGATTCTGGTGCAAATAATTTTTTACTTTGCCAGTTATCATAACGACCAGCTTCAACAGAAGTTGGATCATATTTTGTTGACATGTCAATATCACGCATGGTTAATTCCTTTCTTTTAGGCGGTAACACGAAAAAATCGTCCTAATCTCAAAACCATAGAGATTAGGACGATTTTCACCGTGGTACCACCTAATTTGTCGCTTCAAAGCGACCGCTTTATTTTATTTACAATTATAATTCAAAGCCTTAGCAACCTTGGGCATTAACACGATTGATTTTCACTAAACATCAACTCTCTAAACGTGCGCTTGCTTAATCCTCTAAGAATATTTTAATACTACCGTAAATTCACTTGTACGTCAAGCAGCACTATCTATATACCAATTCAGAGCGACAATAATTGCATATTTTTTGTCATCTGCTTATGATTAATATATTACTCATACACGTAACAATGAATCCAATTACATAGACAAATAATTTGACATAAGATTAAGTTGTCAAATGGAAAGTATCTTTTTTATATGTTAACTTTAGCCAAACGAATAGTATCCGATAAAACTTTCATGGTAACGCTAGTTTTGTCTATTATATCTTTGAAATACGGTCATGTGAATTTTTCAGACATTGACTTCAAAACTATTTTTTCGTTATCAGCTTTATTAATTACCGTTTCTATCTACCAAGAGTTAGGTATTCTAAAGTATGTTGCTAGCTATATCGTGGCTAGATGTCAATCTACTCGCACTGTTTTTTTAGTCTTACTTCTTTGTTCATTTTTTGGCTCTATGCTATTTACTAATGATGTAGCTATTTTGACACTTATCCCTATATTTTTTAACATTAAAAAACACCTGACATCATTGCCTAGCATCTTAACGGTTAGCTTACTAACAGTTTATGCAAATTTAGGCAGTGCAATCACCCCCTTTGGCAACCCGCAAAATATTTATATTGTTTCATTCTACAATCTTAGTCTTCCTCATTTTTTAACAATGTCATTGGGTATCGGTGTGTTGGCATTGATTACTTTATTCATGTGTCCCCTCTTTATTAAAAATATTGCCATTCAAACCAACTTGACTGTAAATATAAAAATTAATCATCAAAAGGTCATTTATCTCTTTGTCGCTAGTGCTATCGTTTTAATGGGTATACTATCAATTATTCCCATTTCTATATCACTTGTTGCCAGTATATTAAGTGGTATTTTACTTAGTAAAAAAGTATTCAAACGCATTGATTATGCTATCATACTGACATTTATTAATTTTTTTATTATCATTAGTGCTGTCAGCAAAATTGATGCGATTCGTGAACTAATTCATACACATACACAAAATCAAATTTCTATTTTTTTCTCAGCTGTTATCACAAGTCAATTAATTAGTAATGTCCCAGCCACCGTTTTACTATCAAAATTCACCACCGACAATTATCCTTTGTTTTTAGGTGTAACTGTCGGTGGATTAGGAACTATTATAGCTTCATTAGCTAACCTATTAGCACTGAGACAATATAATGGTTACACACACAACCACACTAGCCTTCAATTCTTAAAAAAATTTACACTTTTAAACATTGTATTTCTGCTATTATTTATACTGATAGGATTAATTTTGTTACATTTATAAATCAAAAGTGAGTATACCGATGCAATCGTACAATAACAAAAATGAATTAATTCAAGCTATAAATACAAACTATAAAAAATATATTGATGAATTTATCAACATCCCAAACGAACTAAAAAACAAACGAGTGGAAGGTGTTGACAGGACGCCTGCTGAAAATCTTTCCTATCAATTAGGATGGATAACTGCTTTATTGAGTTGGGAAAAGGACGAATTAGCTGGAAAAGATGTCATTGTTCCCGCTGAAGGTTATAAATGGAATAATCTAGGTGGCTTATATCAATCGTTTTATCTAACCTACAGCCAATATACTTTGGCAGAACTAATCAATATGCTTAACATACAAGTAACAAATTTGTGTGAATTAGTAGACAAATTACCTGACAACATTCTATTTGAACCAAATAAACGCAAATGGGCAACATCAGCCGCTCAGTGGCCTGTCTGGAAATGGATCCATATTAATTCTGTTGCACCTTTTAAAACATTTCGAACCAAAATACGAAAATGGAAGAACTTTTCTCTGTGAATTATATTAAAATGAACTTCAAAGATTTTTTTTACTAAATTATATGACTTTTTTCACTTATCTGTCATATACTATAGACAAGAGTATTTTCTAAAGAGACGTGCATTGAACCACGTTAAAAGTTTTTGGGAGAAATATTATGGATGAGAATGGAAAGTATGTACCAGATGAAGTTAAGGGATGGAACTGGGGGGCGTTTGCTTACCATATATTTTGGGGTATTGGCAACAAAACCTATTTGCCTTTACTCTGCTTAATTCCTATATTTAACATTTTTTGGATGTTTGTATGCGGATTTAAAGGAAATGAATGGGCTTGGCAAAAAGGTGAGTACAAAGATGTTGAAACTTTTAAAGCTGTACAAGCTACTTGGAATCGTGCCGGATTAGTGCAATTCATTATTGGCATTGCCTTGTTAGTGTTGTACTTACTGTTTATTAGTGCTATGGTTTCAGCTATTCTAAATAATCAAACATACTAAATCTTACTTTATTATTAGTTACTATAAAAATATATAAAAAAATCACGGATTCATATTTTGACCGTGATTTTTTTATATTTTCATTTTGTTGACACTAACCAAATTATTAGTTATCTTGTTTATACTATACAATTGGTGCTAAGCTTTTAAATATTGCAGAATTCTTAAAAAAATTTGAATTATATAGCTGATAATAGTTTACTCCAAAATAAAACTATTCACTTGCCTCCTTAATAACCTTTAAATTACTTGTATCGTAAGCTACTCTAGCATGGTTAGTTTTGATTAACTTTTTAGAGATTAACTTACCATCATCATGTACATATTGATATATTTTTCCACAGCGATACACTTGTCCACCCTCTTCAATAAATTTCTCGTCAATCATCTTTACTTCATAGCTATGTTTAGGCGCCTCAGACATACGTAATTCACCATGAAGATATTTATCCCCAACATATGTAATTAATTGATATGTTGCCTCTGTATTATTTTTAAATCTATAATCAAGATAGTTGTATACGATGGACGTTCCACTGCCAAATGGCACTTGCCTGTCAGAGTCAGGAAACATATCTACCTGCTCATGATGATACTTTTCAATTACATCTAAGGAAGAATGTAAAATCATCCAGTGAATTAAATTACTAAACTGACACAATCCGCCACCTGTCCCTTTTTTTAGTTGTCCATCATTAGCAACCATTAATCCAGATTGATAGCCATTTTGAACAGTACACCTTCCAACCAAATTCCAAAAAGAAAATGTTTCCCCTGGCTTAATTAATATGTGGCTAACCTTAGGAGCCGCAATCTTCAAATTATTTACCTTTGCCTCTTCAACAGGGACTGGTACTTTACGTAATCTTCTGCGCATCAATGACTCATGTTTAAAGACAAGATAAGGTAATTCTTTCTCATATTTGTCTTTGGCCACATTTCGACTTACAATATCAACAATTTTTCGCTTTATAATATGTGATTCATAAGATATTTTATATGTTAGTGGTGATATTTCACAAAATAATTTTCTTGTCATCAATTTTTCTCCCCATTCTCTCTTTCTCTATGCTATCACTCCAATAAAATAAGGGTACTATTATTTATATAAATAATTCAGTTTAAAAAAATTAATTTTTCATTTAATCATAAAAAAGATTAGTTTATATGTAATTTTTACTTTTTTGTACGAAATACAGTGCAACGTTTTTCATAAGAAAAGGCGCTACATCAAGGTTTTTGAAACCTTGTGCAACGCCATGAAATGCTAAATGGATCTGAGGGGAGTCGAACCCCTGTCCAAATCACCTGATACATCAATATCTACGCTTATAGAGCCACTACTTAAATTTCATTGTACCGTACGCCGCAGCTCAAGGCCAACCAATACAACTAATCTGATTAATTTAATGATGTTCTTCCAGATGTAAAGACCACCACGATCTGGCTTTTTATGGCCTAATCTCAGACACCAGCAACCAAGATTAAGCTACGCATCACTGTGTTTTAGGCAGCGATAGCGAAAGAGTTTTCGTTTTTTGCAGTTAAAATTTCTGCCCGTTTTGCGCCCGGACGGCGAAACGCAATCAATGCTCTAAGTAACCTGTCGAATTCCAAAAACAGACCCTTAAAAAATCCACCAAATACCTTTGGGGACTTTCATTATAACATATTTATCTTTTTAAAACGCTCTAAAACGGTTACGGCGCTTAACTATTAATTCATCCGGTGTTAATTGATTTAAGGAACTAATTTCATCAGTCAGCCGTTTGCGGATTAGATTAAATACTCTTGGATGATTACGAGACTCAGGAATAATATATTCAATAATATTCTTCTCCAACAAATCTTTAGCTGTTAAGCCCATAATTTCTGCAGCCTCCTCACTACGCTTGCTATCTTTCCACAAAATAGAAGCAAATCCTTCGGGGGATAATATTGAATATGTTGCATTTTGAAACATCCACACTTGATCAGCTGTTGCTAAAGCAAGCGCGCCCCCAGAACCACCCTCACCATAGATAATCGAAATCATAGGCACAGTCAATTTCATTGAATCCAAAATTGATTTAGCAATGGCTTCCCCTTGTCCTTGTGCTTCTGCTTCTTTACCTGGAAAAGCCCCAGGTGTATTTACAAACATAATAATCGGACGATTAAATCGATTCGCTTGTTGCATTAGCCGTTGCGCCTTACGATATCCCCAAGGCTCAGGAGAACCATTACGCTTACTTAACTTGTCATGAATATCGATTCCTTTATCCACAACGATAACGGTCACTGGCATAGTTCCCAAACGAGCAATACCACCGATAATAGACATATCATCACCGCCAAGACGATCACCATGCAATTCAACAAACTCTGTGAAAATACCATCAATAATCTCTCGAGCCATAAAACGGTCTTCACGTGATTTTTTAACAACCTGCGCTGGTGTTAATTCGCGTTTAAATAATTTCAATCCACTTAGAATATCAGGCATTTATTCGGCCTCCGTTGTGTGTAATCTAACAATCTGAGCAATTAATCGTGCTAATTCCGATCTCGGAACAATTTGATCCACAAAACCATTTTCTAGTAACGTTTCTACACGTTGAAAATCTTTAGGTAATTTCTCATGAATTGTTGATTCAATAACTCTGGCCCCAGCAAACCCAACGAGTGCATGTGGTTCAGCCAAAGTAATATCCCCTTGCATCGCAAAACTAGCTGTTACGCCACCAGTTGTAGGGTCAGTTAATACAACTAGATAAAGTAGTTTAGCTTCTTGATGAGCCGCAACAGCAGCCGATACTTTAGCCATCTGCATCAAAGAATTAATGCCTTCTTGCATACGCGCACCGCCCGAAGCCGTAAACAAAACAACAGGTAATCTATGCGCCGTAGCATATTCAAACAATCGAGTAATTTTCTCACCTGTCATTGAACCCAAAGATCCCATCATGAAATATGAATCCATGATACCTAAAGCTACTCGTTCCCCTTCAATATCTGCCAAACCTGTTAATACTGACTCGGCTAATTCTGTTTGAGACTGTGCACGTTTCAATTTTTCTGCATAACCAGGAAAATCAGGATGATCCATTTGGATGTCAGCATCCATTTCCTCAAAATTTTGAGTCAGCAGCTCAATTCGTTCTCGAGCTTGTAGTCGAAATCCATAACCACATTTCGCACAAACACGATACTTACCAAGCTGTTTATTATACATTTGCGCGCCACAATATGGACAAGCTAAGAAAAGGCCATCTGGTATACGATCATTAACTGATGCATCTTTTTTAATCTTTGAAGTGTCGTTCTTTTTATTACTGTATAGTTCCATATGAAATGTCTCCATTTACTAGAATACCGCACACGTCAAACGCATGCGGCATTAATTTATTAATTATTTGACAGAGTTTCCGTCCAACGTGGTAAAAAATCATTTTCCAGATAACGTGTATCAAACTCACCTCGCTTGACATTATCATCTTCTAACAACGCTTTTTGAAAACTTAAACTGGTAAAAATGCCTTGTACAACAGTTTCATCAACAATGCGATGAATTTTATTCACAGCTTTTTCACGCGTATCACCCTTAACAACTAGTTTACC
Organism: Leuconostoc litchii; assembly: GCF_008107645.1. Lineage (GTDB taxonomy): Bacteria > Bacillota > Bacilli > Lactobacillales > Lactobacillaceae > Leuconostoc > Leuconostoc litchii. The sequence continues at coordinate 1,119,192 of NZ_SDGY01000001.1, forward strand.
AATCATTGAATCGTAAAAAGGTTGTACTTTATCTCCGACAAACAACGCAGAGTCAATTCGAACACCCGGTCCACCTGTAGGCAAGAATATTAAATCAATTGTTCCAGCACTAGGTGCGAAGTTATTTTCGGGTCTCTCAGCCGTTAAACGAACTTCAATAGAATGACCGTTAATTTGAATATCATCTTGTGTTATTGGTAAATCATAACCGGCAGCTATTTCAATTTGTAATCTAACAAGATCCAAATCCGTCACCATTTCAGTCACTGGATGCTCCACCTGAATACGTGTGTTCATTTCCATAAAGTAAAAATTACCTTCATGATCCTGCAAAAATTCAATAGTTCCTGTATTTTCATACTTTATAGCTTGTGCAGCTTTTGTGACAATACTACCTAAATAAGCGCGCATTTCAGGTGTCACACCAACCGCAGGTGACTCTTCTAACACTTTTTGATTTTTACGTTGTAACGAGCAATCACGTTCTGGTAGATACACGACGTGTCCATTTTCATCTCGTAAAAGTTGCATCTCGATGTGTCGAACATGTTCCATCACTTTTTCGATGTACATCTGATCATCACCAACAGATAGTCGTGCTTCGTTTTGAGCATCATCAAACTTATCACTCAGCTCAGCTTCACTATAGACAAAACGCATTCCTTTTCCACCACCACCGGCAGCAGCTTTCAGCAATAATGGATATCCAATACGATCAGCAACAGCTTTTGCTTCTGAAAAATCACGAATAAAGCCATCTGATCCAGGAATAACTGGCACACCAGCTTGCCTCATCTCTTCACGAGCGTTGGCTTTATTACCCATTAATTCAATTGTATCTGGACGTGGTCCAATCCATTTAATGCCAACTTCGCCGACCATTTCAGCAAACAACGCATTTTCTGATAAAAATCCATAGCCAGGATGAATGGCTTCGGATCCTGTTAACAAAGCTGCACTTAAAATATTTTTCATATTCAAGTACGAATCTGTCGGCTTGACCCCACCAACTGCGATAGCTTCGTCAGCAATTTGAACATGTAGGCTATCTTTGTCAGCTATTGAATAAATAGCAACTGACGCAATACCCATTTCTCTCAACGTCCGGATAATACGTACCGCAACTTCGCCACGGTTTGCCACTAGTACCTTTTTGAACATTTTAATCTCCAATAATAAACGTCAATTCTGCGGTTGTCGCTTTCTTGTCACCGACCCAAACGATACCCTTACCCGTACCAATTGGCCCACGCAAACGATCTAAAGTAACTTCTAAACGTAATTGATCTCCTGGACGAACCATTTTACGATAACGAGCCTTTTTAATACCACCAAAATATGCTGTTTTACCCTTAAATTCTGGCATAGAAAGTAATGCAACTGCACCAGTTTGAGCTAATGCTTCTACCGTTAATGCACCAGGAAACGTTGGGTTACCAGGGAAATGACCTTGAAAAATTTCTTCATTAACACTAATATTTTTAATTGCTACTGCTCTTTCACCGGGAACGAGTTCTTCCACCGTATCCAACATTAGCATTGGGTAACGGTGAGGTAAAATTTCTTGAATTTGTTGAGTATTTAGAATCGACATTTTCGGCTCCTTTGTATTATGTACGTTTGCATAATATTTATTAAAATTTCAAAATATCAATACAAACTTTTAAATTATATTTTAATCAGTTGTGATTCTATAAAGTGGCTTATTATAGTCAACAACTTCTTCATTAGAAACGAGTATTTCAGCAACTGTACCATTAGTTTCACTATGGATTTCTGTCATTAGCTTCATCGCTTCAATCACAGCCACGGTTTCACCAACAGCCACTTTGTCACCAACTTGTTTAAACATTGGTGCATCAGGCTTTGGTTGCAAATAAACCGTTCCAACCATCGGTGCAACAATCTCAGTTCCTGATTTAGCGACTTCATCTTCTGCTGGTTGCGCTGGTACTGCAGCTGGATTAATTGTATCAGGGGTAGCAATTGGCGTTTGAACAGGTGTATTAGCAATCGACTCACTTTTATTCTTAGATAAATGCAAACTGAATTCACCATCAACAACTTTAAATTCACGCAAAGAACTATTCTCTAAATCTGCAATTAAGCCACGAATTTCTTCAATATTTAAACTCATTAATTAAACCCCTTCGTGCCATTTCTTAAACACAATTACGGCATTGTGCCCACCGAAACCATAGTTAGCGCTCATTACGTATTCTGGTGCCTGATGCTTATTCTCTTGATTAACTAAATTCACTACCTTAGTGTCTTCATCTTGTTCATCAAGGCCAACATTGACTGGCAATTCACCACGCGTCAATGCGCCAACTGAAATTACCGCTTCAATAGCACCTGCAGCACCAAGCAAATGTCCCGTCATACCCTTTGTTGAAGACACTGGTACTGTATTCTCTCCAAATACGGTAGCAATAGCATGGGCTTCACCTGAATCATTTGCACCCGTAGCCGTTCCGTGCGCATTGATATAAGAAATTTGATTAGCTTCCAAGTTTGCATCATTCAGTGCATCTCGAATAGCACGCGCAGCCCCCTCACCGTCTGGGGATGGTGAAGTCATATGGTAAGCATCAGATGATGCACCATAGCCAACTAATTCAGCAATAATGTTCGCTCCACGATTTTGGGCATGTTCTAAGCTTTCAATAACCAAAATTCCTGAACCTTCACCTAAGACAAACCCATGACGATTTTTATCAAATGGTTTTGAGGCTTGGTTTGGATCTTCTTCCTTTGATAAAGCAGTCAAAGCTGCGAAACCAGCGATCCCAATTTCGTTAACTGTGGCTTCTGATCCACCTGTCAACATAACATCAGCTTTACCTGATTGAATACGCCAGAAAGCTTCCCCAATAGCATTGGTTGCAGATGCACAGGCAGTAACAATTGTTGAGTTAATGCCCTTGGCACCAAAGCGTAATGAAACATTTCCAGAAACCATGTTTGGAATTGATTCGGGGACAAACAGTGGGCTCACACGTTGTGGCCCTTTGTCATGCATTTTAATGACTTGTTCCTGAATAGTTGTTAAACCACCAATTCCATTACCCAAAATAACACCAAAACGAGTTGGATCCGCGACTGTAGTTGGTGCTTCAGCACCTTCTTCTGACTTTAAGCCAGCATTAGTTAAGGCTTGATCGGCAGCATCAATGGCATATTGTGAAAACAAATCCATTTTACGTGCATCGCGCTTTCCAACACGAGCTGCTGGGTCAAACCCATCAACTTGCCCAGCAACGGTAATCCCCGTTTCTGAAGCATCAAACTTAGTAATTGGCTTAATACCAATTTTTTCATTGAAAATACCGTCCATGAAAGACTGTGTATCATTTCCTAATGGCGTTACTGCGCCAAGTCCTGTAATTACTACGCGTGTCATAATATTAAGAGCGTGAACAGACATCAAATAAAAATTCATAGCAACATAAATTTAAATTAAACGACCGCAAACGCATTTCCTTTCTTTATGTTCTGAGTGCATAACATCAACATCACAACCTAGATGTATAAACCGCCATCAATTGTAATTGTTTGTCCAGTAATATAATCATTACCTGCTAAGAATAGAGCCACATCGGCAATTTCTGAAGCTTCACCAAAACGTGATAATGGAATATTTTTCAAAATTTCTTCCTGCGTTTTTTCTGGCAAAGCACCCGTCATATCCGACACAACCATTCCCGGAGCAATAGCATTTACTCTGATATGACGTCGTGAACCTTCTTTAGCAAGCGTTTTAGTCAAGCCAATCAAGCCAGCTTTTGATGCTGCATAGTTTGCCTGCCCCATGTTGCCCATCAAGCCAACAACTGATGCTAGGTTAATAATAACCCCGTGCTTTTGTCGTATCATTTTCTTAAATATAGGTTGTGTCACATTAAACGTACCATTTAAGTTCACATTAACAACCTGTGCAAAATCTGCTGGTGTCATTGCAATGGCGAGTTGATCTTTTGTAATACCCGCATTGTTAATCAATATATCAATGCCTGGAAAATTTTCTTGCTTATATAGCGCTTTTAAACTTGCTTCCGCTGCTTCAGCGTCAGCAATGTCAAATTGTAATGTTTGTGGTTTTGACTTAAATTCTGACAACACTTCCGCATTTATTTCTGAACGTGCGTGTAAAATAACATTTGCTCCTGCTGCATCAAATGCTTTCGCAACTGCTAGACCAATACCTCGTGATGATCCTGTTACTAATACAGTTTTGTTTGTAAAGTCTGCCATATTATACCTCTTCTGCTGTGAGCAATTCTTTTACTTGATTAAAGCTTTCTAAATCTTTAATAGCATACCGGTTCACATCTTTAGGAGCAATTTTTTTAGCGAATTTAATCAACGTGTCTGAAGGTCCTACTTCGATCAATGTATCTACTCCGGCATCTAACATCTTTTGCATCGCTTGTGCAAAATAAGTAGGTGACACAATTTGCTTAGTTAAAGTTTCATGCAACGACGCGATCACGAATGGTTCGCTCGTAGTATTGGAATAAACCGGATAATTCAAATCGGAAAAAGCTTCTTTTTCCAAACGTTCAGATAATTGTACTGCTGCGTCTTTCAATAGTGGCGTATGGAAAGCGCCAGATACCGGTAAATCAATTGTTCGCTTAATTCCCGCATCGGTTAGGGCTACTACCGCATCATCAACATCGGCGGCAATACCACCAATTACTAATTGAGCAAATGTATTATAATTTGCTGGATAAACACGTTTACCTTCAACTTGTAACTTAGCTAAAACATTTTCAATCAATTGTTGATTTTCGCCCATGATTGCAGCCATTTTGCCAGGATTTTCATCTCCAACAGTTTGCATATATCGACCACGGTCTTTAATAATAGCGACTGCTTGCTCAAAGTTCATTGCACCAGCTGCAGTTAACGCTGAATACTCACCCAGACTCAATCCTAAGGCAGCAATTGGTTGTGGCAAAGCATTACCCAAAGCATTTATAATTGCGTTGCTCATTGATAAAATAGCCGGTTGTGCATATTGTGTCTGTGCAATTTTATCAGCATCTTTCGTCAGTTCAGATAAATCATATCCTAAAACCTTAGATGCACGATCTATTGTTGATTTATACTCGGGAAGTGCTTCATACAAATCTGAGCCCATGCCGGCTTGCTGTGCGCCTTGCCCGCTGAACAATAATCCAATTTTCATGTTAAACCCCATATACTATATGTAAATAATAAAACCGAAATTAATCGAATTTTCCACTTACAACGTTGTGTTCTCGATGCCCATCAAATCAGTAGCTTGTGACCAAATATCTGCAAGAATATCTGCAGCTGGTTTTTCGTCCTTAATTAAACCAGAGATTTGACCAGCCATAAATGCGCCACCCTCTTTATCACCTTCTTGAACAGCACGGCGTAGTGTGCCTGATTCAAGTTTCTCTATAGCTGCAGCATCTGGCTTTTCTTTTTGTAATTCGTTCACTTCATTTTTAACAAAAGACTTGGCCATTTTGTTTTTCAAAACTCGCGCACGATTACCCAATAAATTGCCTGTAACAATCGTATCAATGTCTTTGGCCTTAAGTATCTTGGCCTTAAAATTAGGATGAACTTCTGATTCCGTTGCTGTCAAAAATCTTGTCCCCATTTGTGCACCAGAAGCACCCAACATAAAGGCAGCAGCAACACCACGTCCATCACCAATACCTCCGGCTGCAATCACTGGAATATCAACAGCATCAGCCACTTGAGGGACTAGTGCCATCGTAGTCAACATACCGATATGCCCACCAGATTCCATACCCTCAGCGATAACCGCATCAACACCTTTCTTTTCCATCATACGTGCTAATGAAACCGAAGGTACTACAGGCATAACTATAATACCCGCCGCATGTAATTCGTCTAAAAATGGTGAAGGATCTCCGGCACCTGTGGCAACAACTCTAACGCCTTCTTCAATAATTACATCGAATACTTCTCGTATATGACGACTCAAAAGCATTACATTGACACCAAAAGGCTTATCTGTCAACGCTTTTACACGTTGAATTTCTTTACGAACATCATCACCATGCCAATAACCAGTACCGATAAAACCTAGACCACCAGCTTCTGAAATAGCTGCAGCTAAGGCACCTGTTCCAGCCCACGTCATCCCACCTTCAACAATTGGGTATTTCATGCCTAATTTTTCAAAAATAGGGTTCATTGTTTTCACTGTCATGTTCTCATCCTTAAAAATTATATTATGTACGTGACCAAGGTCACCTAAATTATGCTGCTAATTGTTCCTTAATCTTATTAACCAAGTCTTGAACTGTCTTAATATCTTCAGCAACAGCCAACTTGATATCAAAATCATCTTCGACACGGTTCAAAACTTCAAACAAGTCCAATGAATCGGCATCAATATCATTTGTCAAATCAGTTGTTAATGAAACTTCATCATCTTCCAAATCGAATTGATCAACCAAAATTTCCTTTGTCTTGTCAAAAATTTCTGCATCTGTCATGAGTCTTTTTCTCCTAAAATCCGTTATATGTATTTTCGTTAGATTTTTACGGTGCAGCCGACTACACCGATAAACTTATATTTTCCAAATTTGAGCGCCAACAGTTAGCCCACCACCAAATCCTGCAAACGCTATTGTTTGACCAGCATGAATCTGTTTTGATTCTATCAACTCATCTAATAAAATACCAATACTTGCTGCGCTTGTATTACCATTCAAAGCCATATTAATTGGAAATTTAGATAGTGGTTGTCCAAAACGCTTAGCGATTGAGGACACAATACGTGAGTTAGCTTGATGTAACAAATAATAATCTACATCATCTGCAGAAACTTGCGCTTTTTCTAATGCAACTTGTAGTGCTTCCGGTACTTCGCGCGTTGCGAAACTATATACTTCACGTCCATTTTGGTGAAAATAAGGGTCTAATGGACTAATTTCATTTGAAAATGGATTTGTATTAGCAAACTGTCCTGCTACTAAATTATCACCTTTTGCACCAAAAGTTCTTAATTCTTCACCTAGTAGCCCAATATTTTCTTGTGTGCGCTCTACGAGAACGCCAGCAGCGCCATCACCAAACAACACTGCTGTTGTCCGATCTTTCCAGTCAACTAGCTTTGATAATACTTCAGCACCAATAACTATGCCACGCTGATAACGTGTCATTAATAGGCTTGAAGCAATACTCATACCATACACAAATCCGGAACAAGCTGCACTCAAATCAAAAGCGAAAGCATTCGTAGCGCCAATGTTAGCTTGAACAATTGCAGCAGTACTTGGCGACAAGCTATCTGGTGACATTGTGCTAACAATGATAAAATCAATACTTTCTGGTGAAACACCACTTTTGTCTAAAATTTTTTTTGCCACACTACTAGCTAAATCACTAGTATTTTCTGACGTAACGACATTGCGCTGATGAATTCCTGTCCGAGTATAAATCCATTCATCATCAGTCTCCATCATTGTACTGAGTTCTTGGTTTGTCACTTTTCGGTCAGGAATTTGACGTGCTGAAGCAACGATTTTCAATTGTTCCATAATTCCCCTCTTTATTGATTAATTATCTGCGCTAAATAGCTAACCAAATTATGAATCGCTTGTTTAACAATGCTCACGTCTTTTGGTGACATATTTTTTACCAGATTATGTGTTAAATCACGATGAAATTCCTGATGTGCACGATAGACAACACGCCCTTTATGCGTTAATCCTAATCGTACAACACGCCTATCTTTACTAGAACGACGTCGTTCAACGTAGCCTTTTTCAACTAACTTATCTATGGCAGCTGTCATAGAACTAGGTGTCAAGTGGATAATTTTGGCAACTTGCGAAGCACTTTTTTCATCGTACATTGAAATAGCCTCAATTGTGTGCATATCTTTCAATGTTATATCAGAGAAATAGCTGCGTTTTAACGCAGCTTCCTCAATCCACATCACATTGTTAAAAACACCAACAAGCTCAGTATTTATTTGTTCAAAATCAGTTGTAATTGCTTCATTCATCTTTTTCATCTGGTGCCACAACAAACATCAACTCGGCTGATGTAGCTGTTTTACCATCGACTTTGGCTTCAACTAACACACTTCCCATGTTAGCACGTAACTTACCGAATGTGACATGTAACTTCAATACATCGCCTGGTTTAACCATTCTTTTAAACTTAGCATTATCAATTCCCGTCATGTAAGCTGTCTTACCTTGGAATTGTGGTGATGATAAAATCAAAATTGAAGCCGCTTGAGCTAATGATTCAATAATTAGAACGCCTGGCATAACTGGATTTCCAGGGAAGTGTCCTTGAAAAAACTGTTCATTGATTGTCACGTTTTTAACAGCGACGATTGATTCATCTGGTACCATTTCCTCGACGAAATCCATATAAAGAATAGGATAACGATTGGGAATAAGGTCCATAATTTCTGTTGTTGTAAGAACTGGCATTATTGCTTCCTCTTTAAAATACTTTGATAATCGAAATATCTGATAGTCAAAATATTATCATAATTTATTTCGATTGTCAAACTATCTCAAAATTGTAGGACTTTTTTAATAAATAAAAAAACACCTGCCGGTGTTTAAACATCAAGTATAACGAGTCGCTTTTGCCACTCTGTCATAAAATCATCACTTGACCATTCATGAACACGTTCAGTGCTATAGCCAACAGCGGCATTATAGTAAATATTATTACCAAATTTAAGTGGCGCCGGATGTAAATGTAAATGTCCTGTAATTGTTGCAATTGTATAAGATTGGTCTACCGCTTGTCCAATTTTGGGACTACCCAAAAAAGCATTGGCTATATCTAAACGTGTGTTTCCATTAGGGAACCGCTTAATATAATCGGCCCGTGGTACAAAATGCGTAACAACAATTGTTTGTTTATTTCCTGCGGCGATAAGTTGCTTTTGAATTTGCTTCAAATTAATATTGAAGCGTTCTTTATCCGACATTGGTTGTTTAATTCGTCGATCATACCAAAAACTATTTTTAAATCGTTGAATTTCTTGTTCGGGATAATCGTGACCGACAAATCCATAATCGTACCAACCATTATTACCAATTAAGCGCACATTATCAGTCAAATCAATAAATTTATTATGAAAGTATAAATCATCGACATCACTTTCCAACTCTTCATAGGTCACATTTTTACCCATATCATGATTTCCAGCGAGAAAACGAATTGTCATTTTATTTTTAACTAATGATTGCATACCACGCACAAAGGCTAGAGACTGATTAAAATCATTAAACAAATCCCCAGCGATAACATATACGTTAACATTTTTGTTCAACAAATATAGTGCTTGTGCACGCATGGCGCGTTCAACATTAATTTTATTTAAATCAAAATGATTGTCAGATGAAAATGCAATTTTCACAAATAGAACTCCTGTTCGATAATTGAATAAAGTATATCATATTTTTTATCAGAAGTGCCTAGAACATGCGATTTGTTTAAGAATTGTTTGCCTTCTATTGGAAAATATACATAATAGTACCTCTTAAATAAAAAAACACGACTAAACGTGTTTTTCCAAATACTATATTTTACAAAGTAGCAAAGTGCAACAATGTACGGATCATGTTTGAAGTGAAACCGTATTCGTTATCGTACCATGCGGCAACCTTAACTAATTGTTGTCCTTCACCAGAAACAACTTCAGTTTGTGTTGGATCGAAGACTGTACCGTGTGTATCATTGATGATATCAGTTGATACCAAACCATCACCATTGTAACCAAATGAATCTGATTCGTACTTCTTCATAGCTGCGTTAACTTCTTCAACTGTAACGTCCTTCTTCAAGACTGCAGTCAATTCAGTGATTGAACCATCAGGAACAGGAACACGGATAGCTGAACCAGTCAACTTACCATCCAATGAAGGAACAACCATTCCGATAGCCTTAGCGGCACCAGATGAATGTGGCAATGAGTTTGAAGCTGCATCGCGGTTAGCTTGACGCTTTGCAAACTTAGCTGACTTAGGACCATCTTGCAAGCTTTGTGAAGCTGTGTAGGCATGGACTGTCAACATCAAACCAGTCTTAACACCGAATTCTTGTTCCAATACGTTAGCGATTGGAGCCAATGATTGCGTTGTGCATGAACCAGCAGAAACGATCTTGTCGTCTGCAGTCAAGATGTCTTGGTTAACACCGTAGACAACTGTAGGAACTGCACCGGCTGGAGCTGAAACCAATACCTTCTTAGCACCTGCATCCAAGTGAGCTTGTGACTTTTCTGCTGATGTATAGAAACCAGTAGCTTCCAATACGTAATCAACCCCATCATTAGCAACCCACTTTAAGTCAGCAGCGTTACGTTCTGAGTAAACAGCATAGTGCTTACCGTTAACGATAATACCTGTATCATCTGATGAAACATCAGCGTGCAAAGTACCGTGAATTGAGTCATACTTAAGCAAATATGCCAACATATCAGGGCTTGTCAAATCGTTGATAGCAACAACTTCAATATCTGAAGCCTTGTCTGACAACTCAAGAATACGACGGAAGGCCAAGCGACCAATGCGTCCAAATCCGTTAATACCAATCTTAACAGTCATGTGTTTTAGATCCTCCAAAAATTTTTGACTTTAGTCAACACCATTATTATAGCACAAAGTGCAGTTTTGAGCGAATGTACCTATTCAATATAATAGTTTGTTTTTTCCTAACATAGGTGCAGATAGTGCACTTATTATTCTCAAAATTTGTAATATATTTTCTTATTTAATCTAATTCTTTATTATGATCAAAAAATCACATTACTGGTTTTAAATTTAAATACTTTTCTAAAAGTATCGCTGTTGGACTTTGATGATTTATCCACGGTAATTCACCAATTATCGGGACATTTGTCATCTCTTTTAATAGTGCTAAATTAGTATCTTCTACCGTCCCTCTATGTTTGGCACCATTAAAGATAATTCCTGCTATCTTGAGATGATGGTTTCTAGCAAATTCGATGGTTAGTATAATATGATTAATCACACCTAGTTTGTTTGGTGCAACAATAATCAACGGTAACTTCAATTCACGTGCCAAATCCGTCACAGTAAAATTATCCCCATAAGGAACTGTAATGCCGCCCGCTCCTTCAACAAGCATACCGTTGTGTTTTTGAGCTAATATATTATATTTTTTTAGTACATCATCTAATGTATAGTTTGTTTTTGCACGCTTTTGAGCTAAGGCTGGTGCTAGTGCTTCATCCCATTGAAAAGGATTAATTTCTTCTAAACTATCCTTAACATTTGCACTGTCTTTCAAAATATAGGCATCACTACTAGTATCTTCTCTACGTGCGCCACTCATCAAAGGTTTAAAGACACCAATATCTTGATTGTGCTTATTAAAATAACTTGCCAGCACAGCTGTTACAAAAGTTTTACCAATTTCAGTATCCGTTCCTGTAATAAAATACCCTTTATTCTTCATGATTCATTTCTTCCATGACATGATAAATACCTTCTTTAATGATAGCAATCATTTGCCTTATTTCTTCTTTTGTTGAAATCAAAGGCGGTAAGAAAGCAATCGTGTCCCCTAATGGTCTTGTGAGTAAACCAAGTTTTCGCATGATTAATGTTGCTCGCCAAGCTACCCTTAAATTAGCATCATAAGCTTGCCGTTCTTTTTTATTTTTAACTAATTCAATGCCGACCATATACCCCACCTGTCGTATGTCACCAACAATTTTCAAATCATACAATTGCTGTAATTCATTACGCATAAATAATGTATTTTCTGTCACATTATCAAGAATATTATATTTTTCATACAACTCTAAGTTTTTCAAAGCCACCGCACAACCTAATTGATTTCCAGTGTAAGAATGTCCATGAAATAATGTTTTCATTTCATCGTAATCATCATAAAAGGCTTGATAGATTGTCTCAGATACCATAGTAATAGCTAATGGTAAATACCCCCCTGTCAACATTTTCCCAGCAGCCAAAATATCAGGAACAACATTCTCATGCGTACATGCCAAAATCTTACCTGTTCGGCCAAAACCAACTGCTACTTCGTCAGCAATCATTAAAATATTATATTTTGAACAAAGTTCACGGACACCACTTAAGAATCCAATTGGCATATCAATCATTCCAGCGGCTCCTTGCATTAAAGGCTCAATCGTCAGCCCGCAAATTTCATCATGATGTACTCGAAGAATGTTTTCTAATTTTTCTAAACAATCTTGCTTCGTTTTCTTTGCGTCATGTGACTCATGATGATAAACATTCGGATAAGGCGCAACGAAATTTTGGAACAGTAAAGGTTCATAAATCTTATGATAAATGTCAATATCACCAACACTCATAGCCCCAATCGTATCACCATGATAACCATTTTGCATGGTAATAAATCTTTTTTTAGTTGTTATACCCGTATTTAACCAATACTGAAAAGCAATTTTCATAGCAATTTCCATTGCTGTCGCTCCACTGTCAGAATAAAAAACACGATCCAATCCAGTGGGCGTTAACTGCACCAATTTGTCCGCTAATTTAATAGCAGGAATGTTAGCCATCCCTAAAGTTGATGAATGCGCAATTTGATCTAATTGGTCAATAATTGCTTGATTCAATTCATTATTATGATGCCCCAATGCATTTAACCAAACCGATGAATTAGCGTCAAAGTATTCATTACCGTCCGTGTCACGTAATTTGAGCCCCTGACCACTTTCAATTACCATCGGTTCTTCATCATAAACTTTCATTTGTGTAAATGGTAGCCATAATACTTCTTGACTGCGTTTCTTATAATCCATACTTCCCTCCATTTCTGTTACCCTTTTTATATAAAAAGGGTAACACATTTGACAAGAAAATGCATTTATAGTAAATTATATTTGTCATCCATTTTAATAAAAAAAGGTAACATCTAATATTGAAAGGATTCTATATGATGTATCAACCAATGAACGCTAGAATAAATACACAAACTATGTGTAAAATCGGAATTTACTTTGCTTTATTAGTGGTTTCTTCCAAAGTAGCTATTCCAATTCCATTCTACGACTACATTTCGCTGCAAACGGCTTTTATCTTTTTAGTCTACCCTATCCTTGGGGCTAAGTATGGCTCGTGGTTAACCTTCTTGTACCTCGTATCTGGACTACTAGGGTTACCCATATTTGCATCCGGTGGTGGACCAAGCTATATTTTCAAGACAACGTTTGGTTTTTTAATTGCTTTTACGTTGATGCCATTTTTTGCTGCTCTCGTTAGAAAGAGCAACAAGTTATTTAGCCACCATCGATTTCTAAATACTTTGTTAAGTAACTATGTCTGTTTGATCATAGTTCATTTAATTGGTTTTGCATACAAATGTTTTATTATTAAGTTTTATATAGGTGACATAATTAACGTGACTGGTATATTAGGTATTACTAGTTTACTTGATTTTTTAATTGATGTTGGTCTCATCTTTTTTGTCACCTTATCGGAGCTACAAATCATCAAAAGAATCCACTAAAAAAGCAACTACCGTCTGTGTAGTTGCTTTTTATATCTAACCTTGATAACTATTATTCGGTAGCAATAATTTAGTAATTTCACCAGAATTAATCCGTTCTATTCCCTGCTTTGTATCAAGCACTAAGCAACCATCATCATCTATTTCTTTAATGGTACCTATTAGATTTATCTGACCACGCTTCAACTCCACTTCTTGTCCAACACCAACCACCTTTTTACGATACTCCGGTATGTAACGGCCATCCTGATAGTCCTGGTACATGTCAAAAAAATGATTAATCAAAGAGCCAATGGCTTCATTTCTTGATACAGTCATTTTATCAGTAAGTGCCCCCGCTTTTTGAACGATTTCTTCCGGAAATCCACCGTCAGGTGTGGCAAGATTCATCCCAATACCTACAGCCAACGATGAAAATTGCTGACTTTCAAAATCTGTAATAGCTTCTGTCAAAATACCGCCAACTTTCCTATTGTTGTACAATAAGTCATTAACCCACTTAAATTGAATATCTATATCAAATACTTCTTTAATCATTTTTGACGTTGCTACTGCAGTGCTAGTGGTTAACCGACCTGGATTCACTGTTGTCTCTACAGGTAATGGCAAAGCAAAGGTGACATACATACCTGTGTTTTTCGGTGAAAAAAACTTTCTTCCTAAACGACCAATTCCAGCTGACATACTTTCACTAACAATAACTGTATTTTTAGTAATTTCACCAGAAGACAGCTTCTCCCTAGCATATACATTAGTAGAATCGATTGTATCAAACACTCTCAAATCCACATCAGATTTTAAATACTTTTTAATACCAATCGCAGAAACTTTAGCGCCCTCTGCATATCGATATCCCTGCCCACGAACGCTCTCGATGACATGTCCCTGAGACTCAAGCTTTTTAACAGATTTCCATATCGAAGTTCGTGTAATTCCCAACTGTTTTGCAATTGCTTCACCAGAAACCCAATCACCTGATTTATTAATTAACAAAACCAACAGTTTATCAGCTGTACTCATAACTTTCCTCCGCGATTATCAAAGTGTTTACCTTATAGTTAATTTTAGTTAACCATTGTACTTTCGTCAAATCAAATAAAAAAAGCAACCATGAAAGTTGCTTTTTTATTATTCAATTCCTGACCCCGGTTCAATTGAATCTGGCAATATCGTTACAGTAACAATATCGTTCTTCTCGGCAGACAAAATCATTCCCTCAGAAAGTTCACCAGCCATTTTTCGTGGTTTCATATTAGCAACAATAGCAACCGTCTTACCCACCAAAGCAGCAGGGTCTGAATACCATTTACGAATACCCGACAAAATTTGACGTGGCTTCCCTGATCCATCATCAAGCGTAAACTTTAATAATTTTTCAGATTTAGGAACAAATTCTCCAGCCGTAATTTTGGCGGCTAAAATTTGCACCTTATCAAAATCATCATAAGTTATTAACTCTTTAGTTGACTCATCGTCAGTTTTAGCAGCTTCTTTAGCAGCTTCTTTGACGGCACGACCCTTTCCCTTAGTATCTTTTGATACCAAACCAGAAATAAAGGCCACTTCTTCTTCAACATCTTGACGTGGGAAAATTGGTTTTCCCTTCTTCACAACATTACCGCCCGTTGGTAGTTTGCTAAACGTCAATCCGGCAATAGCAACACCCTTGTCTGAATAATCTAAGCCAAGCTGAGCAAAAATCTCCTTTGGTGCTTGCGTCAATACTGGCTGTAACAATACCGCTACAACACGTAACGCACCAGCCAGATGAGCCATTACACTAGATAGAACATCTTTTTCGTTTTCATCTTTTGCCAAAACCCATGGTTGCGTTTCATCAATATACTTATTGGCCCGACGAATAACTTTCCAAACATCTTCAAGCGCATCAGCTGTACGCAATTCCTTAAAGTTTTTATTGTATCCAACGATCGCATCTTCAACTGTCCGGACTAAATCTTCATCAAAAGCCGTTTTTCCTGTATGCAGTTCCGGAATAACACCACCAACATATTTGTTAATCATAGCAACTGTTCGATTGAGCAAGTTACCTAAATCGTTAGCTAAATCATAGTTCACACGTGCCACGAAATCTTCAGGTGTGAATACACCATCATTACCAAATGGCATTGAACGTAACAAATAATAGCGAACAGCATCTAGCCCATAACGTTCTTCAAGCACTTCAGGATAAATTACATTACCCTTTGATTTAGACATTTTACCGTCTTTCATCACAAGCCAACCGTGCCCCACCACTGATTTAGGCAATTCTAACCCCAAAGCATGAAGCATAATTGGCCAATAAATAGTATGGAAACGAACGATTTCTTTTCCAACTAGTTGAACATTTGCAGGCCAAAACTTGTCAAATAATTCTGTATTATCAGAGTTGTAGCCCAATGCTGTAATATAGTTAGCTAAGGCATCAATCCAAACATAGATAACATGCTTTTCATCCCCAGGTACTGAAATACCCCAATTAAATGATGTCCGCGTTACTGCCAAGTCTTCCAACCCTGGCGCAATGAAGTTATTAATCATTTCGTTCATACGTGCTTCTGGTTGAATGAATTCCGGATGTGTCTTGTAATAGTCCAATAACCAATCAGCATACTTACTCATCTTGAAGAAATAAGCCTCTTCTTTAACAAGTTCTACTTCGTGTCCTGATGGTGCTTTACCACCAATTACTTTTCCGGCATCATCACGATAAACTTCGGCTAATTGAGACTCTGTGAAATATTCTTCATCAGAAACAGAGTACCAACCT
Organism: Leuconostoc litchii; assembly: GCF_008107645.1. Taxonomy (GTDB): domain Bacteria; phylum Bacillota; class Bacilli; order Lactobacillales; family Lactobacillaceae; genus Leuconostoc; species Leuconostoc litchii. Next base: position 1,135,480 of record NZ_SDGY01000001.1, read on the forward strand.
TCGTACTCCCCCTTATAAATATCACCGTTTTCAAGTAATTGCGTAAATATCTTGGCAACTGCTTTTTCATGACGATCTTCAGTCGTACGAATAAAGTCATCGTAGGAAATATCCATAAGTTGCCACAAATCTTTAATTTGCTTGGCCATGCCATCTAGATATTCTATCTCTGATACACCAGAAGCCTCTGCTTTTTGTTGAATTTTAAGCCCATGTTCGTCTGTTCCAGTCAAGAAATACACATCTTCACCTAACAAACGATGATAGCGTGCTGCTGCGTCAGCAAGTACAGTTGTATAAGTATTTCCTAGTTGAAGCTTTCCAGATGGGTAATAAATCGGTGTTGTTATGTAAAAAGTTTTATCTTTTTTTACTGAAAATTGCTGTTCTGCTTTTGAAAACTTGTCATAAATGACAGCCGAATCAGTGTGATTTCCAGTGTTAAACAAAATATTATTTGGTTCTGACATATGAGTCTTCCTCTTTCTTTAAAACGCCCGACTTTGTCGTTCTTTTGAGCGTGTCTTTTACCGTATGAGGTAAAGTTATATTAAAATAATTATAACCAAAATTAATAGGTTTTCATAGAGAGTAATGTTGATTTTTTAAGGTTTTATGTGGAATTCGATAATTTTTGGACTTAAAGATGCTAGTATAGTTTAAACTTATTAATATAGAATCAAAATAAAGTTGAAGGAATATGAATAATGGAAAAAATAACATTAATTGAGCATTACATGAAAAACATACTTAACCAAGACAAAACTGGACATAGCGTTGATCACGTTGAGCGTACTTTAGCTCTGGCAAATAAAATTCTTGTTCAGGAAGACAAAGCCGATTCATTTATAGTACGTGCTACTGTTCTTTTACATGATGTGTATGATGATAAGTTATACGAAACAGATGACGAAGTACTTGCTGCAAAAAATCAAACGATTTCATTTTTATTATCAATAGGCGTTGAACCGGAATCTATCGATGAGATAATTTACATTATAGATAACATGTCCTGGTCTAAATCTCTTGATGGGGCTAAACAGCTGACACTAAATGGACAAATCGTGCAAGATGCTGATCGATTAGAAGCAATGGGCGCTATTGCCATTACCCGAGCCATTACCTATGGCGTCGTTAAGAATCGCATACTCTATGATCCAACGATTCCGCCACGTATCGCTAGAGATAAAACAGAATACAGAAATGATAAGAGTACCACAATTAATCATTTTTATGAAAAACTATTGCGTATTCAAGATAAACTAAACACAGATACCGCTCGTCAAATATCTCACAGTCGGCAACAATTTATGTTGTCATTTTTAGAACAATTCAAATCCGAATGGCAGCTGGAACGCTAGTTTTCTGTCTTTCTGTCATGAGACACGCTTGAATATTTTATAAATACAAAGATATCCATACATGTTATGATATAAAGACTGAAAGAGAGAGAAATATGGCACGAAAACGCACCTATAGACGTAAAGGTAAAGCTAATTCACAAAACAAAGTACTGTCCCTCATTATTTTAATTTTTGTTGCTGGATTTTATCTTTGGCAAAATTATCAACCCACAAATACTACCAAAGAACCCATACATACTACAGTCACTGCTAAATCTGATCAAGCACTATTAGCCTTGCAATGGGATGGCACACTAGATGGTGATATTGTTCATGTCAATGATAACAAGGCAACTTTTACAGACCAAGAAATGAAAGATACTTTTCCTAGTCAAGCATCTAAACTAAATCCTGTGGATGGTCTGAGCCTTTCATCCCTAGATTCACTGGGCCGTTCTCAGCAAGCTAATTTTATTGCTAGTCAAACAGCAATATCTAAAGTAACCAAACGTCCTGACCGTATTCCTTATGATGTCCGTCCATCTGGTTGGTTTATTAACGACCAATATGATGGCACAAAGTGGTCCGGCGGCTACCATGATAATCCTAACGTAAAACTAGGCAACGGTAAACAAGCTCTCTGGAATAAATCACACATTGTTGGCTATCAATTCTTTGGATTACCCACAATGGTGACAGAAAATATGATTACTGGTACACGTGTTGAAAATGCTTATCCAGGACAATTAGTACCAGAAAATGACATTCGAAACGCTATCAACAACAATCCTAAAATTACCATACGTGCACAAGTAACACCGCTTTATAATGATAATGAACGCTTGGCTCGTGGTGTACATTACATGGCAAAATCTATCGAAGACAATGGTAAAACTTTGAATCTAAATTATTGGATTTTCAATGTTCAACCAGGGATTCAAATTGACTATGCTACTGGAAAAGCTACTGTCCTTGATTCCGCTAAGTAAAATAGAGATGACCTAATCGAGTCATCTCTATTTTTTTGGTTGCGCTGACTTGATTTAACGGGCTTATTTGGTAAAAGTAGCAGAATTAATAAAGTCTATTTTTTCTACTGTCAATTTTTTGACGATTTTTTGACCGCAATAAAGGTAACGATTTTCTATCCCAAGCTCGGCATCATCTGAGAGCGTAATAATATTATAGCTAATGACATCACTGACATAATGTTGATGATGTTTTCGACAATCAATGTGATAGGCTGTTGAATCACTGACACTATTTAAAATAGAATCCGTTAAATAGGTCGTTGAAAAATGAATGTGTCCAGAAAATATTCCTTTAACGTTAAAATTTTTACATAGATTCAACAACTCTGAACCATTTTGTAAAATACTGAATCTCATATTCGTTAGCGAAGCGCCAGAAATTGGATGGTGCATAAAAATCAATGCTGGTGTATTGGGATTCTGGGACAAATTATTAGAAAGCCAAGTTAACTGATTTTGATCAAGATATCCTTGCTCCAAGTTTTCAAATGTTGTATCCAAAAAATAGTTGTCTGTTTCATTGATATGCTTTTTGTAATAATATTTTTGTTTTGCCGGTTCTGACAAGTAACCAGAATAGAAAGCTTTCGTACGATCATGGTTACCCAAAACCACATAAATTGGTATCAATAATTCGTTTTCTTGTTGTGCAAGCATTTCTTTTAAGTGAGCATAATCGGATGCCTGACCCTCATGTATCAAATCGCCAGTAATAACTACATAATTAGGTTTATTGTCCATTTTCTGAACATCTTCAAAAACCCGCTGTAATTTTTTATACGGATTTAATTCTTGGTTAAATGAAGGTTCTCTACCCAATGGTGTTAGGTGTGTATCTGAAATATGAATAATTGTTTGTTTTGTCATGTTAATTCTCTAAACTGTATTCAATATTTTGTTTTGTTTGCTGATTAAATAATAATATTTTTTTATCTACCAGTGTTGCATAAACGTTGTCTTCGATTACAAATTGATTGTTAGTTGTTGTTGCTTTAATCAGTTGACCATTAGCGATAATTAACATCAACTCTTGGTAACGACCATAGTCGACAATTTTATCAACAATAACCGGAATAGAGGCCGCATTTTGTGGCTGTTCAGAAACGTGAATATTTTCTGGCCGAATACCAATATAAATATTTCCCGATATTAGACCTAACTTGTTGAGACGTGAATAATCAGCAATTAGAGAGTACCCAGCAAAATATACTTGTCCATCAATAATTTCTCCCGTCAATGTGTTAATTTGCGGAACACCCACAAATTCCGCTACGAACAAGTTAATTGGATTGTTGTAAATATTGTTAGGCGTATCAATCATTTGGATAACACCATTATTCATGATTGCAATACGATCTCCTAACGACATCGCTTCTAGCTGATCATGTGTCACATAAACAATAGTTTGGTGACTTGTATCATGCATACTTTTAATTTCATCACGAGCTTTTTCACGCAACTGAACATCAATATTTGACAATGGTTCGTCTAAAAGAAAGATGTTGCTTTTTTTGACCATGCCTCTACCTAAAGCCACACGTTGCTTTTGCCCACCTGACAATTGTCCGGGTAGTCGATCTTGGTATGCTGTTAAATTTAACATATTTAAAACTTTATTGAGGCGTGTCTGCCGTTCTCTTTTTGGTACTTTGTGGACTTTCAAAGCATATTCCAAGTTCTGATAAACTGTCATGTTAGGATATAGCGCATAATCTTGAAACACCATTGCAAAATTATTGGCAAAATAACTATCTTGCTTGATGTCTTGACCATTAATTAATATTTCGCCACTATTAGCTTTTTCTAGACCAGCTATCAATCTTAACATTGTTGATTTTCCACACCCGGAAGGTCCTAATAATACAAGAAATTCCCCTTCATTTATTTGTAAGTTCATCTCATCAATGACAGTCGTTTTTTTAAATTTTTTGGTCACATTATTTAGTTGAATAGCCTGACGAGCTGACATAGTTATCTCCTCATTTTAATCCAGAACTGCTAATACTATTTAAAATATATCTTTGGAATACTAAGTAGATTAACAGTGGCACCATAATAGTGATTGTCGACAAAGCCATCGCCAATGGAAAATTAGTCCCACCTTCATTAGATATGTAATTTTGTAGCGCCAAAGGTAATGTAAAACTATTTTTATCTTTCAAAATTAACGTTGGCCAAACATACTCATTCCATGAGTTAATAAAAAATATTGCACCTATACTGATAATACTTGGACGAATAATTGGCATAATAACATCTCTTAAGGCTTTGTGAGCGGGTATGCGGTCAACTTGCAACGTCTCTGTCAAACTAACAGGGATTTTATCCATTGCGCTAAGAAAAAGCATAATACCTGTGGCATCAGCTAATTGAGGTAAAGCAACACCGAAAGCCGTGTTCAACAAATTTATTTTTGAAATAACCAAATAATTTGGAATCATGACAACTGTAAAAGGAACAAAAATTGTCGACACAAAGATTAAATATAACCATTTTTTACCAGTAAACGAAAAATACTTAAAAGCATAAGCTGACAACAGACCAGTAATAATTTTCCCCAGTGTAACCAAAGTTGCCATGAAAAAAGTGTTCCAAATAATAGTCAACAAGTGCACCTGCTTTGCGAGCGTTTGGTAGTTGACCAAGGTGATTCTACTTGGCATAATTTGCAACATTGAATGATACGAATCTTGTAGCGTTTTAAATGAATTGGAAATCATAAATACAACGGGTAACAAGAGCATCAATGACAAGAGCATTAACAATAGGTGCCACGCACTAATTTTCGATTTAGGCATAATTATTCGATTTTCCTTCCACGAATTTCATTTCAGCATAAAGCAACACTAGAAAAATAATGAACGTGAGCATCGCTAACGCCGAAGCATTACCCGTTTTGTAAAGTACGAATGCATTCAAATAAGTATGATACAAAATATTTGAAGATCCGTAGTACGGTCCACCTTGTGTAATAACACTAATAGGTGTAAAAACAAATTGTAGACCTTGTACGATTGTAAGAATTAAAACATATAACGCAATGCTTTTGTTTAACGGTAAAACAATATTCCAAATAACACGCCATTTTGGAATACGATCAATTTTTGTAGCATCAATTAAATTTTTGGGAATCGCACCTAATCCTGTCAATAGTAGAACAAAATTATAGCCAAATACCTTCCAATTTGTAATCAAGCAAATAATCACAATTGCCATACCACCTGAATTTGTCCAATTTGGAAGTGAGAACCCTACCATTTTCATGACAATTGCTAGTGGACCAGAAACTGGGTTCATAATCCAGGAGAATAACATTGCTCCGACTACTAGGGAAAAAATGCTTGGAATAAAGAAAATGACTTTGTAGGGACCCTTCATTTTTCCAATGAAGAACTGAACAACAATGGCAATGAAATACGGTAAAATAAAGTTCAAAGCTAGCAACAATACAATATAAAATACTGTATTTAATAATACTTTGCGATTCACAGAATCAGTGAATATGGTGATATAGTTCTCTAATCCAACAAACTTTTTGGTTGGTGCAATCAAATTCCAGTCAAAAAAACTCAAGTAAAATGTGTAAATAATGGGAATAACCATAAAAATAAACAATATAGCTACTGTTGGCAAAAGATAAACAGTTACCAACAGTTTTCTTTTATGATCATTGTTGTGCATTTATTTTTTCCTGTGCATCTTTTAAAGTTGACTTAACGTCACTACCTGATAAAATTTTATCTCGTGCGTCAATCATTGTTTGCTCAGCATCCAAACCACTTTTCGGAAATGACGTCCATGCAACTGCGGTGGTTAACTGACTACTAGCTGGTTTGAGCATTGGATTCTCCGTCAAGTAAGATTTGAAAGCCTCAGACTTCAATGCACTCTTAGTTGGTGGCAAATACCCAGTTCCTTTGCTCCAAGTAACCAATGAATTATTTGTATACATATACTTTTCAAAAGTCCATGCAGCTTTTTGCTGTGTTATTGAGCGCGCTGTGATAGTAAGCATCGATCCGCCAACAGGGACAACTGACTTATGTCCTTCAAAATGTGGTGCAACACTTGCCGCAACATCAAAATTAACACTTTGCTTAATGTGCGATGCTTGCGCTACAGTCGTGTAAGCGATAGCGACATTGCCATTAACAAAATCATCAACGCCTTGTGCCCATGGCGTATGTAATGCAGTCTTATCTTTGTTTACCATATCTTGATAGAATTGATAAGCCTTTACACCCGCTGAACTAGCAAAAGATGCTTTACCTTTTTTTTCAATACTGCCACCATTACTTAGAATCAAAGACTGCTGCGCCCACGTATCACCTGGTTCTTGAATGTAAAGGCCGTAATTACCGCTAGCTTCTTTGATTTTTTTAGCTGCTGCGCTAACGCCTTCCCATGTGCTTAAAGTCTGTGGATCAACACCATATTTACTCAACATCGTCTTGTTATAATACAGAACTGGTGTGCTCAGAGAGTATGGTAAGCCAACAAGATTTCTTTTATCATCTTCGGCAAAAGACAATGTATGTTTTGTAAATGTTGTGTTTATAAATGATTTTTTGGTATCAAATTTTTTTTGAGCATTGGCTGGTGCTAAGTATTTGAAATTATCAGCAAAATAGTTTGTATATGCCCAACCAATCTGCACGACGTCAGGCACTTTTCCCGAAGCTTGTGCAGACTGTAAATTTTGCATCAACCCTTGATACATGTTTGGATTGTATTTTGCCGTAACCTTAATATATTTATGCGTTCTATTAAAATCTTTAACAAGAGTCTCTACGGATTGTCCTCCCTGCGTTTGTGCATTAACATGCCAGTAAGAAATTTTAACAACTTTTTTGTTGCTACGACTAGCACTTGCCTTAGTTAAAGCACTGTAACCAAGAGCCACTACAGAAACCGAAGTGGCAACTACTATCCAAATTGCTTTCTTCATCTCCATTTGTATTCTCCCCTTCTCGATAACCAAAGCATAACACGATATTTTTTTGATTTGTTCTGAAGACTGTATGTATAAAGTAAACCTTTTGTATTGTTATCTTCAGGATTCAAATTAATTATACTGTTCTACCTATCCATCACGTTTTTACCCCTTATCCAAACGATCTTTATCAAGAGTTAGATAATTAAAATTATGATTTATTTACTGATGATTTTTGTGAAACTACTATTTTACTGAAAATAAAAAAGGCTTATCAACAATTTGTTAATAAACCTAAAATTTAATTTTAATCTTATTTCAATTGCCTATCTTCAACCACAATGGAACTAGAATGCCCTGGCCCACGACGATTAGGATCAAAAAATTTTATCGCCGCGTTAACTGCGGTCGGTGCTTCTCCAAATCCAACAGCTATCAAGTCAGCTTTCCCATCATAAAAACTCGCATCCCCAATAGCAAACACACCTGGCACAGTTGTTTGCAAATTTTGATTGACACTAAATTCTTGGTTATTGTGTCCAGGTTGCACTGCCCAAGATTGTACGGTTTTATTTTCGGAAATAAAACCGTAGTTAATAATTAAGTCATCGACAATTATTTCATTGACCACTGTCTCGTCCTTAACTTGTGCTAAGATAATTTTCAATTTTCCATCATCTTGTTTAGTAACATTCATCACTTTCTTTGGTGTTTCTTTTACCACTGACGATTCATCTAACAATTTCACACTCTGTTCCATTGCACGAAATTGATTACGCCGATGAATAAGTGTGGTAGAATGTGTCAATTCATTTAACATCGTTGCCATGTCAACAGCTGAATCGCCACCACCGGCAATAGCAACATCATGCTGGTCAAAATAATGTTTATTTGGCACAAAGTAGTGCACACCCTGTCCAACTAATTCATTAACATTATTTCCCTGCATTTTTCTTGGCTCAAATGCGCCCTTACCTGTAGCTATAATAACCGTTTTAGCTTGAAAGGTTTGCTTATAGTTTATTTCTACTGTGAATAAACCATCTGTTTTCGTTAAGTTAGTCACAGTAGCGGACGTCTTCACTTCTATAGGAAATAACTGCATTTGCTCTGTTAATGAATCAATTAATTCCGACCCCTTTACACCAACAAATCCCGCAACATCCAGTATTTTTTTTTCAGGATACAGCGAAGTGACTTGACCACCTAATGTAGCTAAGCTCTCTACTAAAACAGCCTTTGTATCTCGCAAACCAGCGTAAAATGCTGTAAACATACCAATTGGTCCGCCGCCGATGATTGCGATATCATACATTTCTGTCATTTTATATTCTCCGATTCTACATTGTTACAAAATTGAGTTTCGTCCGTTATAATGAATATATATTACAACTTGGAGGAAATGTGCGTCTGCACACAATTATAATTTATGGCTACTAAAAAAATGATTCTTGATTTAGATACTGGCGTGGATGATGCTCTCGCGCTCGCCTATGCTGTAGCTGATCCAAATGTCGATTTGATTGGTATTATCTCTAGTTATGGTAACACACTTGTTGAAACAGCAGCACAAAATTCGCTGAACTTATTACATTTACTTGGTGCTGATGATGTTCCAGTATTTATTGGTGCTCGTCATTCAAGTACAACCAATCAATTTGAAGTCATGCCTATCTCACAAATGATTCATGGTAAAAATGGCGTTGGTGACGTGATCTTAGAACAATCACCGCGAGCAGTTGAGAAACAATCAGCTGTTGATTTTCTGATTGAGGCAGCCCATCAGTATCAAGAAAACCTTATTTTCATTCCAACCGGACCTTTGACAAACTTAGCTGCAGCAATCAAAAAAGATAGCAAAGTAGCAACGCTCATCGGCAATACTACTCTAATGGGTGGAGCACTAACTGTTCCAGGTAATGTGACACCATTTACCGAGGCAAATATTCATCAAGACCCCGAAGCTGCTGATTTTGCGTTCACACATCAAAAAAATCTCACAATGGTTGGTCTTGACGTAACTTTACGTACGTTATTAACTAAAAAAGAAACCGCTGATTGGCGTTTATTAAACACCAAAGCTGGTAAAGTTTTTGCTGATTTGATGGATTTCTATATTGATGCTTATGATCACCTGAATATCAATAAAAACGGTGCTGCACTGCATGATCCACTTGCTGTTGCTGTTGGAATTGACCCAAGCTATGTCACAACACTACCATTAGCTATGCATGTTACCTACAACCAAGAAAATGGTGATTACGGTCGCACAATCGGTGATAAAGAACGCCTTTTGGAGCCAACAACAAGCAAAGTTGCTGTTTTAGTTGATGCCAAACGCTTTGTCAATGATTTTCAAAATTTGATGTTATCTGTACTTAAATAATCCAATAAAAAAATGATTCACAATACTTCTTTGTAAAGTGAATCGTTTTTTTGTACACTAAACACTTCATCTATGCTCTAATTTGTCCATCACCAAACACTTCATATTTAATAGTCGTCAACGCATTTAGCCCCATTGGACCACGAGCATGTAACTTTTGTGTAGAAATACCGATTTCAGCACCAAAGCCAAATTCAAATCCATCTGTAAAACGTGTTGAAACATTTTGATACACGACAGCTGCATCAATTTTATTCATAAAATCTTTAACATTATCAGTATCCTCACTGATAATTGTTTCTGAATGATGAGTTGTGTGTTCGTTAATCCATTCAATAGCTTCATTTGTATCTTTAACAATTTTTACAGCTATAATCAAATCGTTGTATTCTGTATACCAATCCTCTACAGTAGCTGCAGATATGCGTTTGTCTATATTAATTGCTTGTTGATCACCACGCACAGCAACACCTGATGTAAGTAAATCACCAACAACTCGAGGCAAAAATTCTTCTGCAATTGCCTCATGAATTAATAATTTTTCAGCAGCATTACATACAGCTGGCTTCTGTGTTTTCGCATTATTGATCACACGAATAGCTTCGTCTTGCTTAGCACTCGCATCAACATAAATATGTGTGTTTCCAGCACCAGTTTCAATCACAGGTACTGTTGCATTTTTAACAACAAAATCAATGAACTGACCAGATCCTCTAGGGATAAGTACATCAATATATTGACGCATATTTAACAAAGTGTTGACTGATTCGTGGGTCGTATCTGTAATCAACTGTATAATGTCTGGGTTAAGCTCATGATTAGACAACACAGCACGCAAAGTGTCTGCTAACACAATGTTAGAATTAATAGCTTCTTTCCCACCTCTTAAAATAACAGCATTACCAGACTTGAAAGTTAAAGCAGCTGCATCAATTGTCACATTTGGCCTTGCTTCAAAGACCATCGCAACTACACCCAAAGGAACTGTTTTTTTAATAATCTCAAAGCCAGTAGAATGGCGCCAGTGATCATAAGGACCAGCTAGCGGGTCATCCAATGCAGCTACTGATGACAAAGAAATAGCAATGTCATGAATTACTTTTTGATTAAGCGTTAGTCTATTACGCATCGGTACAGAAAGTCCTGTGGCCACCGCTAAATCTTTTTTGTTAGCCGCAGCAATTGCTGCCCAGTTTTCTTCCAAAGCGGTTGCCATATCAACTAATATTTGACTACGGATATCGGCAGGCAAATTAGCCACTTCTGCAGCAGCTACCTTAGCACGTCGACCAATTTCTTCTACTGAATTCATTATTTTATACTCCTTGAAATAATGTACCAATTTTTTTCCCAGCAATAACTTCTAAAATGAGCGCTGGATTACTACCATTAATCAGTATCATCTTACTGCCAGCATTCATGACAAATTCACCAGCCGCAAGCTTAGTACTCATACCACCTGTTCCTAGTCCTGAAGTTGATCCAGTGGCACTTAAACGAATTTCGTCTGTAATCTCAGTCACGCTGTCTATAATTTGCGCTGAATCATCAATCGCTGGATTAGCCGTGTACAAGGCGTCAACATCACTTAAGATAATCAAACCATCTGCACTGATTTCTCTTGTGACGATCGCAGCTAGACGATCATTGTCACCAAATGAATGCTGATGATCTAATTCATCAACAGCAATCACATCGTTTTCGTTAACAATTGGAATGACATGCTGTGAAAACATCATTTCAACAGCATTTAACGTATTTTCTAACATCACTTTATTATCAAAAACGTCATATGTTAACAATACTTGACCCACGACCTGTTGATAGAAGGCAAAGCTTTGATTGTATAGTGACATTAAATAGCCTTGCCCGATAGCCGCCAAAGCTTGTTGTTCTGGTATGCCTTGCGGCCGCTGTGTTAGATTCATTTGATCCAGCGCAACACCAATAGCACCAGACGTGACAAGTAAAATTTCATGTCCAGATTTTTGGAGACTAGAAAGCGTCTGCGTTAAACGATTAACGACAGGATAATTAATTTGCCCATCTTGCTTAACAATTGTACTTGTGCCAACTTTAACAACAATTCTATGCCAACTATTCATTAATATATTCCTTAACTAATTTTAATCATTATATCAAAAAAATCCCTAATTTCAAAAATTTAGGGATTTTTAAAATAAGAATACGCCAGTTTGGGACAACTTAGCATCAATCATATCTAACACTTTTTCTCCTGATTCTTCGTTTTCCACAAAGTCAAAACGGTCACCATCAATTTGAATCTTTGGTGAGCGATTATAAGCAGCAAACCAGTCGTCATAGCGCTTGTTAAGTTGTTTATAGTAGTCATACAAATCTGGGTTGGCTTCCACTTGTTCAAACGAGCGACCTCTTTTTTTAATACGTGCCAACATTGTATCAAAACTTACGCGAACATGAATTAATAGGTCAGGATCTTTTGACGTGTCACTTCCTGGAATTTCAGCCATCATATTATTTACCAATGACTTATAAATATCAACTTCTGTTTGTGTCGCACGATTTAAATCAGCAGTTAATTGAAATAGTAAGGCATCTTCAAATATTGAACGATCTAGAATATTTTTTTCGCTAACCTGTGCTTTTTTTATTTGCTCTAACCTTTTATTCAAAAAATAAATTTGTAGCAAAAAACCGTATTTTTTAGGATCCTTATAAAATAGTGGCAGAATTGGATTATCATCAACACTTTCATAAAAAGCTTGTGAATCTAAATGTTTGGCCAACATCTTTGTTAAACTAGTTTTTCCGGCGCCGATGGTGCCTGACAGTACAATCATGCCAATTCTCCTTAGTTTCCGATAAAAATATTACTAATATAGTATATCAAAATTACATTGTTCCTGCTAACTAAATGTATAGAAGGTCAAATTTAGTATTATCTGTTATTTTTTTTCAAAATATTTATATAGGACTCTAGTGTCATATGATGTTGTGTGATATAAGCCGCATTGGCGATACCAACATAACGAAAGTGCCAAGATTCATAGTCAATTCCTGTTTCTTTTATCGACTGGTTGTCGCTTGGATAACGTAAAATAAACCCAAATTCAGGTGCATGCTTGATTAACCATTGTTGAGATTTAAATTGATCCATAGCTGATTCTAACGAGGGATGAGCAGCAAGCGCGTCAGCGCCTGCTAAATCAATAGCTTGACCTGTGTGATGCTCTGAAGCTCCTGGGACTTGAATCACCGATTCAGTCAATTCTTTTGCCTCTTGTGTGCTCATACCACTTGCTTCATATTGACTGATTGAATTATTGTAAACAGTCGTTTGGTAAGCAATTGATCGGTATCCTGATACCAAAATAGTTGCATACCCAGCTTTTTTAGCTGCTTCGCGAAAATATGCCAATGGTTGTTCAATTCGCTTATCTATTTGTTTTGAATCTACCGTGGCCTGGTCAAATCTAATTTCTGATTGATGAATATGATTTTTGTTCACTAATAACAAATTCCAATCTGACGATTTAACCCCTTGAGGTAATTGTTCACTTTGCTCCTTAGTTGTTTTCGCTAAAGAAGTGGCAGAAGATTGTACTTTTTTCGAATGAGGATGTTTCGAATAGAACGCAATACTACCAACAATTATAATTACTAAAAACGATAGACTAATCACATATTGTGTTTTTAAGCTTTTTTTCATGATAAATTCCCTAAAAATAATAAAAACCAGTAAACTAAGTTTACTGGTTCTTTTGAGTGGTCAGCCAGGGGCTCGAACCCTGGACCCACGGATTAAGAGTCCGTTGCTCTACCAACTGAGCTAGCTGACCAAAATGTCGTGTTTCACAACATAAAATATATTATCATATTTTTAACCATCGTGCAACATTTTTATAGAAAATAACTCAAAGAAAAACACGAAACCCCGATGAACTAACACGTTCATCGGGGATATTTCTTGAGAGAGAATATTTGAGAGAAGAGAATAGTATATTCGGGAGAGAATATGAGTTATTTATAGTCGCGAGGGAGAGCGCGACTTGGCTCCCTTTTGCCTTGAGGTTTCGTGTTTCTGATGTGATAATCATCAGTCATACCGCTTATACTGTTCAATCCTCCAAATTTTAATTTATAGATGATAATTATTTTAATTCAACTTGGCTTGTTGTTTGAGATAACTTGCTTTGTTGATGTTTATAATATAACGTCTCAAAATTAAATTTACGTAAACTGAGGATAAATTGAAAATTAAAGTAATGTTTTTGCTAAATAGAAGCACCCTAGAATACCAGCATTATCACCATTTGCGACAGGTACAATATATTCATCCAAGTCTGGAACAGCTAGATAATCACTCATTTGTTCAGCAAAACTTTCACGAACTAACGGAAATAATATTTCACGGTGAGGAACACCACCACCAAATACAATCTTGTCAGGGCGTAAAATCATTGTGTAATCAAGTGCAGCTTGAGCAAGGTAGAAAGCTTCAATTTTCCAGGCAATATCATCATCAGGAATTTCCTTAGCACTACGTCCCCAACGTTCTTCAATAGCTGGACCTGCAGCTAATCCTTCTAGACAGTTATCACCATGGAATGGACAATGGCCTTCATACTTATCAAGTGGGTGCTTTTGCAAGAAAATGTGCCCTGCTTCAGGATGCCCATAGCCAGCTACTAACTTACCACCGGAAACAATTCCAGCGCCTACACCAGTACCAACAGTCAAATAAACCATGTTGTCAACATCTTTAGCTGCACCAGTCTCAAATTCAGCCCAACCTGCACCATTAACATCGGTTGTCCAGTAGTAAGGGATGTCGCGCCAAGCTTTCATAGCGCCGAGAAAATCATATCCGGACCAACCACGCTTTGGTGTATCTAAAACATGTCCATATGTTTTAGAACCCTTCACAATATCAATTGGACCAAAAGCTGCAATTCCAATTGCATCAATATCATCAAACTTATCAAAGAAAGCGATAACTTGCTCAACAGTTTTTTGACCATCAAGTGTTGGAAAAGATGTTCGCTCAACAATATTGTAATCATGATCTGCAACTGCGACCACAAACTTTGTACCACCTGCTTCAATTGCACCTAATAAACTCATGTTTCATTTGCTCCTTTTTTCACGAAATAACTCGTGTGTGTTAGACGTCAATCAGTTACTACAATTACATTGTAATCGTTTACACAAATATTTTCAATGATTAAAAATAACGTGCTGTCATAACTGATTGATTATGATTTGTATAGATCTCAACAATGTCTGTATCAACAATCAATAATGTATTGTCAATGTCACCTTCAATCTCTCTTGTCTCGATGTCACCAGATTCCCACTGACGTCGTGAAAGAACTAATTGATTGCCTGTTCTTGTCAGGATTACATCATTACCAATTGATATTTGCCAGTCTGCTTGCGAATCAATTGTGTATTGTCCAACACTAACTTCATTAAAGTCTTTCAAGGGTTTTGGATCTAGTATTTCGTTAATGGGTTTTTGTGTCAAAATATTTTCTTTAGTGACATGTAGTTCACGTGGCAGACTCAGCACGTGAACCCACTGATTATTAGCAATAGTTGGTGTCATGATTTCACGTTCTGGCGTCATCATACCAGCCCATCCCCACATGATCTTGCGACCATCTTTAGCATGCATTGTTTGTGGTGCATAAAACTCAAAGCCATTATCGACTTCTTTAAATTCCGTCTCGGGGATGAAATGCATTGTCTCTTCATCAAAAACACCAACAACATAACCCGTGTTATGAATATTTTCATAGCGATGGTTAACTGAATCAGCCGGTAATCCTTGTGGCGAAAACATGAGTACGTATTTACCATCAATTTCAATTAAATCAGGACATTCAATCATATAACCACGAAATTCAGTTAATTCGCCTTCAATGAGTGAGCCGTGTAACTGCCAATCATTAAAATCTACTGATTCATAAAGCAGGATATCACCAACATCATCAGTTGAACGTGCACCAACCATTAAGAAATAGTGTCCATTTTTGCCCTGCCAAACCTTCGGATCACGTACATCTTTCGTAAATCCTTCTGGATGAGGAAACAGTTCTCCTAACTTTGTAAAATGAATGCCATCCTCACTCACGGCCCACATTTGATGAGATTCAATACTTTGACCAGCATCATTACGAACATTTCCTGTATAGAAAACATATAACTTATCGTCTTTGACAAAAGCTGTACCAGAATATATACCAGCTGAATCCATGCCAGAAATAGAAGGTTTCAAAGCTGTTTCAACACGAGACCATGTCTTTAAATCATCGGAAACAAAATGTCCCCATTCCTTATACTTGTGGTTGCAATCATGTGGATTCCATTGAAAGAATACATGATATTGTTCTTTAAAATATATCAAGCCGTTAGGATCATTTAACAGTCCATGTGTTGGGTATAAATGGTATTTTTCATAATGTTTCTTGTCATTTTGGATAAGCATGAATTCGTTTTTTTGACGTATTCCGGAAGAATACGATTTCCCCTTCTTATATTTCTGCTGGTGTACCAGTAAGTGTAACGCTAGTTTTTGGTACTGCCGTTATAATAATATTACCTGATTGAACGTCACTATTGTATCCTGCATCAACAATAACATCCTCAAATGTGGCTGTATTCGTAATAATAATCATAGTTGTAACAGGATAACCTGCTTTTGTAATGGCGTTTATATCAAAAGTACCTAGTTTATCTCCTTTTTTAACTTTTTGCCCTTGTTTTACAAAGCTTTCAAAGCCTTTCCCCTCAAGATTAACCGTATCAAGACCAATATGAACTAATATTTCAAGACCATCCTCGGTTGTCAAACCATAAGCATGCTTTGTCTCATAAGCCACCGAAATTTCACCATCAGCTGGGGCATAAATCGTACCTTCTACAGGTTCAATAGCAACACCTTTACCCATCATTTCAGTTGAAAAAACATCATCTTGAACATCTGATAATTGAATTACTTGACCAGAAACAGGAGCATCCACTTCAAAACCACTTTTATGCTCAGAAACAGAAGGTGTTTCTGTAGATTTTGGTGATGAAACTGGCATGTGCTTACGCCCATATGCTAATGTAACAGTAAACGCTAATACAAAGGACAAGATAATGGCGATAAAGAATCCTACCCATTTATTTGCTGGAATAGCAATAAATCCAATAACTCCGGCAGGTCCAAGAGAAGATGACATTACTTTAAACAGTCCCATTACCAAACTTGAAATACCAGCTGATCCTAACGCAATGAAGAATGGGAACTTGTATTTAAGGTTAACTCCAAACATTGCTGGCTCAGTGATACCAAGCATGGCCGAAGCGCCTGATGATGAAGCTAATGCGCGTACCTTTTCATTCCCCTTGCTTAAGAAATAGATAGCAAATGTTGCAGCACCTTGTGCTACGTTTGAGGCAGCAGCAATTGGAAAAATGAAGTCACCACCTGTTTTAGAAATATCAGCTAATAATTGTGTTTCGATAGCCGGGAAACTTTGATGCAAACCAGTAATAACAATAGCCGAGTAAAAACTACCAAATATACCATAACCAACGAAACCAAACGTTGTAACTAACCATGTTAATCCATCTGTAATACCATTAGAAACGATACGTAACACTGGACCAACAACAATAAATGTAACAAAACCAGTTAGTATGATAGCTAACATCGGTGTAAAAGTAAAATCAATTGCCCCCTTCAAATGCTTGTGGAAAAACTTTTCTAAATTGGCTAAAATAAACGCAACACCAATAACTGGCAATACTTGACCTTGATATCCAGCCTGAGCAACTGACAATCCGAATAAGTCCCATGTAGGCATCTTACCTGTTGCAACTGCTTCAGCGACGTTATATCCATTAATTAAACTTGGCATCACTAACATCATACCGGCAGCGGCACCCAGAATTTCATTACCACCAAAACGTTTTGTTGCCGTGAATCCGATTAGAATTGGTAAGAAAGTAAATGGTGCAGAAGCCATTAAATTAACCATTTCTGCTAAACCATTAATTTGTGGGAACATTTGAACCAATGACTTAGCACCAAACATTCCTTGACCTGTTAATATGTTATTTAACGCCATCAACAGACCACCAGCAACCAAAGCTGGGATCAAAGGTACAAATATATCTGATAATACTTTAACCAAATCCATCAATGGATTTTTTTTGCCTGACTGTGCAGCAATTTTTTTCAAATCAGCTGTTGAAGCTTGCTTTACACCAGTAATTTTAACAAACTCATCGTATACACTATTAACATCTCCAGGGCCCACAATAATTTGATATTGTCCGTTCGCATTAAATGTCCCTTTGAGATCTGGGTCGTTGTCCAGAGCATCTTGATTGATTTTTTTGATATCCTTAATCACCAATCTTAGACGCGTAGCACAGTGTGCGGCAGCCACAATATTGTCTTTACCAATGGCGTCGGCAATACGACTTGCTACTTTTTTATGATCCATTTTACTGCTCCTATGATTATATTTTCTGTTTTTGGAACCGTTTCCATTTCCTTATGACTTCATTGTAAACGCTTTCAAAAATAAATGCAATACTCTTTTTAATTTAAATATTACAAGTTAATGACAACGCTTTCATTGCTTTCATGGTAATATGTGACTATGGAAAAAAAATTGACAATAACTGATATTGCTAATATAGCCCAGGTAGCTAAAAGTACTGTTTCTCGCTATTTAAATGGTGGTCCTGTTAGTACAAAAACACGTGAAAAAATCGATAAGGTCGTCATTGAAAATAACTACCAACCAAATACTTTTGCACAAAGTTTAAAACAGAAAGTCAACCACACTGTCGGTGTCATTGTGCCAAGATTAGATTCAACCGCGCAAGTAGAAATGTTACGTGGTTTAGATGCAGCTAATAAGAATGATACATTCTTAATTGTGAACACCTATCAATCAATTGAACGAGAGCTAGCTGCTATTGAAAAGCTTAGAACACAAAATGTAGGCGGTTTAATTGTATTAACTGCCAACTTAAATGATGAATTACGTGCTGCATTAGCTGATTTTGACGCTCCTGTAGTTATTCAGGGACAAGAGGAACCCTCTTTTCACCGTGTAGTGATGAATGACTTGGCATCTGGAACAATTGTCGGTGAGTTTGCTGCATCACTATCCCCTAAAAATGTACTACTCTTAAAAATTGATGAAACAAAAGATTGGGCAATCGGACATGATCGTTTCCTGAATATCCAAAAAAGATTATCGAGTACCCACATTACAGTTGTTAATTCAAACTTTAGCATTGCAGAAGCAAAAGTAGTTGCACAAAAGGCTATGCAATCTCAAACGTTTGATTTAATTATTGGTGCAACAGATCGTATCACGATTGGTGCCCTTCAAGCTGGACTAGCGATGCATCAGAATGCACAATACATTGGTTTTGGTAAATCTGATCTAAGTACTACCGTCACGCCAAATCTAACCAGTTTTGAATATGATTTTTATCAGACTGGGAAGCAAATATACAAGTTGTTCCGTATGGTTCGAGATAACAAGCCCCTTAATAAAATACGTATCGTCATAGACGGTCAACTAACAATACGTGATTCAACTAAAAAATAGTAATTTAATATTCACTTTATTTTCAATTTAAGTGTATTTAATTTTAGATGGTTATATTATAAGCATCAACAAAGCAAGTTATCTCAAACAACAAGCTACGTTGACTTAAAATATCATAAATACAATAATCTAAATTTTGGAGGATTGAAAGTATAAGCAGCATAACTGATGACCATCACATCAGGAACACGAAACCCCATGGTAAAAGGGAGCCAAGTCGCGTTCTCCCCGCGACTATAAATAAACTTATATTCTCTCCCGAATATACTATTCTCTTCTCTCAAATATTCTCTCTCATAATAAAAAATCCCCGGTGAACGTGTTAGTTCATCGGGGTTTCGTGTTTATATAGACTAATTATGTGTTTTTTTATTGCTTAGTATTTTTGATTTGTCAGCTAAAGGACAACCAATTTCCACGCAATCATGGCAACCACCACTAGCATTCTTCTTGAAAAACTTATTGTATATAACCAGTACAAACAGAACAAAAATAACACTTGCTATAATAAATGTTGACATATCAAATTGCCTTTCTAATATAATTCCAGCTGTGGATGACTTCGTTTCACAAAAATACCATAAAACATTAAGCAAATTGCTACCGTTGCCAAAACAACAAAATTGATTGAAATATTTCCTTGTATAATCTGACTCACTTGATAGATAATCAGCGCACACATATAAGCCACCACTGTTTGATAAATAACTGCTCGCCAAGTCCAAAGTGCATCCCCAAATTCTTTGTACATTGTGCCTATAGCTGCAAAACAAGGTGCACAAAGCATGTTAAAAATTAAAAAAGAATATCCAGCCATAGGTGAATAGGTATGGCGTAAAGCATCTATAAATGAAGATGTTGTTGTTGTGCCGAAAGTAATATTCAAGGTACTAACACAATTTTCTTTAGCAATTAACCCAGCTATAACAGCTACTGTAGCATGCCAATCACCAAACCCTAATGGCTCAAAAATAGGTGCAATAATTGTGCCAATATCTCGTAAAATACTTTCATTTTGGTCTACCATTTGTAAGTGAAAATTAAAGTTTGATAAAAACCAAATTGCCACACATGAAGCAAAAATAATAGTTCCTGCTTTTTTTATAAAAGCCTGCGCCTTAATCCAAACACTATGGCTGACATTCCCAATACTAGGTAAATGGTAGGCTGGCAATTCCATCACGAACGGTGTTGGTGGTTCTGAAAAAAGTTTTGTCTTTTTTAAAAAAATACCCGATCCAATGACAGTCAAAATACCGATGAAATAGGATGTTGGAGCAACCCAGGAATTTTCTGGAAAAAAAGTACCACTAATTAATGCAATGACTGTTAATTTAGCTGAACATGGCATAAAAGTAGTTAACATGATAGTCATACGACGATCACTTTTACTTTCAATGGTACGCGTAGACATAATTCCTGGGACACCACAACCAGTTGAAATTAACATTGGTATGAATGACTTACCAGATAAATTAAAGCGATGGAAAATGCGATCCATAACAAAGGCTATTCGTGCCATATAACCGCAATCTTCTAAAATACTTAAACATAGGAACAGCATTATAATTTGTGGTAGAAAACCTAACACAGAACCGATACCACTAATAATACCGTCAATAATTAAGCTTTTCAGCCAGATTGATACATGTAAATAAGATAAAATCGCATTTGTGTTATTTGGAATAAATTCACCAAATAATACATCATTAACCCAATCACTGCCTATTGTACCAATTGTTTGAATTGATAAGAAATATACCAACCACATCACAAAAACAAAAATAGGTAACGCAAGGATACGATTAGTTATCACTGTGTCAACACGATCACTCATACTCATTGAGAAATTACTTGTTTGAACGACACACATATTCATGATTCGTTCGATATATTCATAACGTGCATTCACAATAATACTATCACTATCATCGTTAAATAGTATTTCTGCTGTAGAGATAATATTATCGATTTCATCCTGTTGTGCTTCTGTTAGGTTTAAGTTATTCATTTCTTCATCACGTTCAAACAACTTGATAGCATACCAGCGAGAATGATTTTCTTTAACAAGACCTTTAACTTGTTCCTCAATCATTGATAACGCTGATTCTAAGCGTTTATCATAAACAGGATATGAATAGATTTGTTTTGTTTCATTGTTAGTAATAATCTGTTTTGTTAAATAATTGATATTCTGTTTTTTTAATGCACTAATGCTGATTACGGGAACATTTAGCAAATAAGACAATTTTTTTATATCTATTCGGTATTTTTTTTGTTTTGTCACTAAATCCAGCATATTTAATGCTAGTATAATAGGAACACCTGTTTCCATTAGTTGGAGACTGAAATAAAGATTTCTCTCAATATTTGTAGCATCAATTACATTGACAATTTGTTCCGGACTTTCATCAATTAAAAAATCACGTGTAATAATTTCTTCGGGGCTATATGCTGATAAAGAATAGGTTCCAGGTAAATCTTGAACAATCGTTTCCGTGTGCTGTTTCAAACGGCCTGACTTTTTTTCAACTGTGACCCCCGGCCAATTACCAATATGCTGATGAGATCCTGTTAATAGATTAAAAAGTGTTGTTTTACCACTATTGGGGTTCCCAGCCAAGGCCACTGTATATTGTTTACTCATAGGCTAAATCTCTGTCAATACGACTGCTTGTGCGTCACTTTTTCTTAAACTCAATTTATATCCTCTTACAATTAACTCAATCGGATCACCTAATGGTGCTACACGTTCAATTTTAACAACTGTATTTTTAGTAAGACCCATATCCATCAACCGTTTACGAAGTGCTTTACTTCCCAAAATTTTTACCACCACCCCCGGTTGATTAATAGCCATATCAGCTAATGTCTTATAGTTATCATTAGCTATTTCGTTAACTGGTACGACCTTTATTTGACTAGCAATTTCGTTGCTCATAGCTAAACGTTGTCCTTGAAAATAAATAATCAAACCTGCTGTGTGGTCAGATAATGATATAACCTCAATGCTTTTACCTGCTTTGATACCAATCTCTGCGAGACGCTTTGCTAAACGACGATTGCAGGTTAATTCCCTAATAATATATGTGCCTTTTCCAGTTAAATCAGATAATATTTCCATATTTATTCTCGTTTATTCTTTACTTTGTAATTTTTTACGTACTTACTAGTATATTCCACGCACTAAAATTAATCAATGATGAACTTTAAATTACAATAAACTCATTATAAAAGAGAACAACTAAAAAATTCTTACCAAAATCATAGTTTCTTTCGGTAAGAACATTTTTAAATTATAGTTATTTGTCATCATAACCAGTTGGATGGTTCTTATGCCAATTCCAGGCAGTTTTGATGATATCTTGCACATTATCATACTTAGGTGCCCAACCAAGTACATCACGTGCTTTATCTGAGTTAGCAATCAGAATATCTGGGTCGCCATCTCGACGTGGTCCAATCTTGTCTGGAATATCAACACTAGTAGCTTCTCTAGCCGCCTCAACCATCTCTTTCACAGAGAAGCCAGTGGCAGATCCCAAGTTAAATTGGTTCGAATCGTTTCCATCAGCTAGATATTTCAATGCTAAAATATGTGCGTCAGCTAAATCTAATACATGGACGTAGTCACGGACATTAAAGCCATCAGGAGTATTATAATCATCCCCAAACATCTCAATGTATTCACGCTGACCCAAACCAGCTTGCAAAATGATTGGTACCAAATGCGTTTCAGGTGAATGATCTTCACCTATTGTACCATCATCAGAGGCTCCAGCAACGTTGAAATAGCGCAAAGCAACCCACTTAACACCATCAGCTTGATCAGACCAACCCATGATTTTTTCCATCATCAACTTTGATTCACCGTAAGGATTAATTGGGCGTTGTGGATCAGTCTCTTTAATCGGAATGTTGACAGGATTACCATACGTTGCAGCTGTGGATGAGAACACTATTTGTTTGACATCGTGTGCCTTCATCACTTCTAACAAAGTAATCATACCACTTGTATTATTATCAAAGTACTTAAGTGGATTAGCAACAGATTCCGGCACAATTGAGAATGCTGCAAAATGAACAACCTGTTCAATATCTTCTTTGTCAAACACCTCTGATAACGCCGCCTTATCACGAATATCTACTTGATAAAACTTTGCTTTAGGATTTACAGCTGCGCGATGCCCTGTAAACAACGCATCAACGACAACAACGTCATGCTTGGCCTCAACCAAACGCTTAACCATATGTGAACCAATATAACCGGCTCCACCAAGAACTAAAATAGCCATAATTTTTTTCCTCTACACACCATTATATCAAATTTCTTGCCACTTGAATTCTGCTTCAGCACTTACGACATTATTCATCATAATTCTGTGTTTCGTTGTAAGTCCTTGTTGCACCACTTGAGACAAAATAGTGTGCCCTAAACGAATTTCATTTTCAAATTTTAAATTAATATAGGTAATCTCATGAGTCAACAAATATTCGGGAGGCATGACATCTTGCATCCACTCAAAATATTTAGAATTATTGACATGTTTGTTGGCATCGATATCTAAATATCTAACATGATAATCGCGTTCTATATACTGATCATCATCAACAAATTTATCCGGATTTGGGATACGTGAAATTTGCTTCACACGTTCCGCATCATACTTTTCAATAATATCGTTTGGCAATCGCGCCATACGACGGTGAACCATATCAATCATTGTCCAAATTGAATCTACACGAATAATTTCATGATCATCTTCATCTAAAAATACAAATGGTCTACGAACAAAAAAAGGATTGTATTGCGTTGCGACTGTCTGAATACGAATCATTTCACCAATTTTTGGACGACGCTTAATTTTCACTTCGTACTGTAAAATAACCCAGCCAAGACCTCGAGCTAAGTGAAAATCCTGCCCCACACCTAATTCATCGCTCTGACATTTCGAGGCCAAAACTGCCCAGTTCAAAATCATTGGGAGCGATAATTTTTGTGTTGTGTCTGCTTCATAATATTCAACACGTCTTTTGATTTCAAATTTTTTCATAATTAATCTAATTCATGATAGTCAGCATAAACTGTTTGTCTATCTAAACCTCGTTCCTTCGAAACTTGTTTAATAGCTGCATTCGGCTTCAGACCCTTTTCAATGAGAAGCGTAACTGCCTCTTGAACAGATAGGTTTGATTGATCATCTGATACCTGAACTATACCGTGAAAACCATCAATCATAACAACAAATTCACCGCGAATTTCATTAGACTGTGCCCAAAGAACGATTTCTCCAATTGTCCCTCGTATAAATTCTTCATATCGCTTAGTAAGTTCACGTGCCAGAACAACTTTTCTTTCATCGCCCATAACTTTTTGAATATTTGATAAAGTTTGTTTTAGTCGATGCGGTGACTCATAAAAGATTACAGTATCACGCATTGTGGATAACTGTTGTAATTCTGAAAGTTGTTCGCTACTCTTACGCTGTAAGAAACCATAAAAATAGAAAGGTTGTGGTACTAATCCACTTGCAATCAAAGCTGTTACACCAGCAGTTGCGCCGGGAATAGGTACAACCACAATATTTTCCGCTACTGCCGCGGCAACTAATTCTTTTCCTGGATCTGAAATAGAAGGCATGCCCGCATCACTTACTTGCGCAACATCTTTTCCATTTTTTAAATCATTAATTAAACTTGGAATTTTAGCTTGCCAATTATGTTCATGAAAACTAGTTTGTCTGGTCGCAATTTCAAAGTGATTCAATAATTGTTGTGTATGCCGTGTGTCTTCAGCAGCAATGATATCTACTTGATGTAAAGTATCAATGGCTCTCAGCGACATATCCTGTAAATTACCAATAGGTGTTGGTACTAAAAAAAGCGATCCTGTCTCTCTCTTTTCAAAACTTTTCTGTTGCTGCATGTCATTCCCCCAAAGCAATAATGACTTCAAGTGTCATTTTTTCTAACCGCGCTTGCAATGATAAATTTACTTTACGCAGTTGGTCATCAGCAAATATCGCATCACTTGCCTTTACGAGCTGATGAACATCATAATGTTGCATCAATGTTTTATATAAACCAACTAAATTAGGAAAAGCTAATTTTTCATCGTCTACTTTATTATAAATAATTGTATCTCGAGCTAATTTGTGTAGCCAGTTCAGAAATAATTGCTGTTGTTTTAAATTGGTAAGATGACCAATGATTTTTGTTTGAATAAACGCAAAGGACTCAATACGCCGTTGCATCATGAGTTCAAACCACTTAAATAAATCAAGCTGAGTTTGTTTTTGCCAATCGCTATCAATATCGTCCTTATTAATTTCTGCGGTTAGGAGATGAACAATTTGTGCACGTGATTGAATGGTTGGCAACACATCAGAGAGGTTTTCTGTCAGCATCATAATTAACTGTGGACCGGCAGGTTCTTCAATAAACTTAAGTAATGAATTGGCTGCACTAACGGTCATAGTTTCAACAGCATCTAAAACAAAAACTTTTCGTGCACTTTCGGTAGTTGTTGTAACAAATTCTGGCATTAAATCACGGATTTGAGAGACCTTTAGTGCATTTGAAGGTGCAATGGGTGAAACAATATGTACATCTGGGTGTTCGTTCTCAGCTATTCGTAAAGCATTGCGATCATCTGCACGAACTACTTGCCAAGCAATATAACGCGAAAAAGCCAGCTTTGCAGACTGACTTGGCCCAACTAATAAATATAAATGACTCAGCTTATCTCGTTTTAATAAGTCTTGGAAACGAGTCACTTCAGTAGGATAATTCTGTTGTGCAATTTTAACAAAATCAGGCAACATCAGAACTGTTCAAATGAATCAATACTTTGGGTAAACACAGTTGCACCACCAACTTCAATTTCAATTGGATAGGCACCTGCATGATCACCACTAACATCTAAACTTATAGGAGGAACCATAAATTGTTTACGCTTCTGTGAAACTTTTTTAATGATATCCATCACTTCTGATACACGTTCATCTTCAATAGCAATCATAAAAGTGGTGTTACCTGATCGTAAAAAACCACCAGAAGTCGCTAAACGGGTTGCACGAATGTTTGCTTTAACAAAAGCATTGCTGAGTTTAGTTGTATCTTTATCCTGAACAATAGCAGTAACTAATTTCATGATTTTTCCTCCAAAATATGATTGATAAGTGTCCGCGTATCATCAATAACTTTATCAAGTGGTTGTGTAGCATCTACTATTTTAATTCTATCAGAAAATTCACTTTGAAGTTTTAAATATGTCTTGCGAACCTTCTGATGAAAGGCTAAGCTTTCCTTATCTAACCGATCTATCTTCCCTTGACGATTTTCATTTACACGTGCTAAACCAAGCTCAACTGGCACATCGAGATAAATTGTTAAATCTGGCAAAAGTCCATCTATAGCAAATTGATTGACTTGCCATATATTGTCAACACCTAAATCACGTCCACCGCCTTGATAGGCCAAAGAACTATCCACATAGCGATCAGATATTACAAGTTTATTTTTGGCCAATGCTGGTAAAATGTTTTCTACAAGGTGTTGTCGACGAGCTGCTGCATATAAAAGTGCTTCAGTTCTTTTATCCATACCATTGTCTTCTTCTGGCTGTAATATTTCTCTAATTGCCTCAGAAATTGGATTACCACCAGGCTCACGTGTGCTGACTAAATCATTGCCAAACTGCATTTTTAGTTCTGCAATAAGCGTATTAAGAACACTAGTTTTCCCGGCCCCTTCTGGACCTTCAAATGATATAAATATTGGATTCAGCATATTTTTCCTTATAAAAAATTATTTAAAATTTAGATACGATCTGTTTTCAAAACATGAGTCTGCATGTGGCCTACAGTTTTGCGGCGACGAGCTTCACGATATAAATAATTAAATTTCGAGCGAGCTAACGCAGTTTGAGCCTGTATAAGACGTAAATTTACCTGACCATCTAGTAATGCAGCTTCAGAATTTTGCGCAGTATCCCAGTCAATTTTCGCTTTGTCAATCTGAAATACAAGTGCCCGATCATATTCTTCACGTAACCCTGTCTTTTTTTTGCCAAATATCATAATCTTGTCCGTCCTTGTACTGCTTTGATTAGTGTTAATTCATCTGCATAATCAATATCAGACCCAACTGCTAATCCATGTGCTAAGCGTGTTACTGTAATACCAGCAGGTTTCAACAAGCGTGCTAAATACATTGCTGTTGCTTCCCCTTCAGCATTAGCATTGGTACCAACAATAATCTCTTTGATTTCTTCATGTTCAGATAATCGTTTAATTAAACTCGGCAAATTAATATCTTCGGGTCCAGTACCTGCACTAGGAGAAATAACACCATTCAATACATGGTATAAACCATGATAATCACGAGTATTTTCCATGGCCATAACATCACGAGAATTTTCAACCACAAAAACTGTTGTTTGGTCACGAGATTCATCACGACAAATAACGCATGGATCTGTGTCATTTGAGGTAATATTACCACAAACAGAGCAGAAAGTTAAATCAGTTTTAGCTGAAACCAATGAGTTTGCAAAATTTTTCACGTCACTCTCAGCCATGCCTAACGTATAAAAAGCTAATCTTGTGGCTGTTTTTGAACCAATTCCGGGTAATTTCGTATAACTATCTATTAATTTAGCGATAGGTTCAGGATATTGCATAGTTTTAGATTGTCTCGCGCTTCAGCGCTGAACATTTTTCCTTCCTAATTAGTCAACAATATTTACTAGTTCTTCGCCAAATAATGCTTTGGCTTCACTAACAACCTTTGGATCGTCATTTGGTATTTCTTGTTCTTGCAAAGATATAGTTTTTGGTTGATCTACCCCAGAATTAACATATTGAACACGAGGGACATCTACTAAGCGAATGTTTAATGTCTCTCCTGAACGTAAATTAGTAACATATGTAGCTCGGTCCGAAGACCATTCATCCTGTGAGATTAAAATAATTTCAGTAGGAAGGGCTTGCTGTTTTAATTGTGCTACTAACTGATTTTGCAATATTTTATTTTGCAAGGCTTGTTCTAGTAGTGCCGGGTAATCAAAAGCCAAAACTATTGCTTCTTCACTAGCCGCTACAGGTTCAGCAATAGTAAGCAATGCTTGTTGCTTAACATCAAATCGTTGTAATAGATCAGTCCATGCATTTTTCACTCGAATCAATGCTTCTCGCTTAGCTGCCACTAAAACAGCAAAAACAGCCTTTTGTCCGGTACGTGCCAACAATTCTTGCGTTGTAGTATTGACATCAGAAACTGCTGTAGTGATCTCTTTTGCTGGTACTGTCATTTCTTTTTCAAAGATAGCATCAGAAGCTGATTTTTCGTGTGAATTAGTTTCTTTGTTCGTGGCTAGTTTTGGTAAAACAGGTTTCGACACTACTTTTTCATGAGTCATTTCTTTGGCATCAGAAATGGATAATTTCACCGTCAGCAATTCCAAATACACATCACTCTGCATCGTCTGTAATAATTGCTTTTGAATATCGTCCAATGTGACCATCATTTGTTGAATACGTGATGTGCCCAACTCTGATGTTAGTAACTGCAAATCATGCAATGGTGCAGTGGTTTTTACTAAATTAGGAGCAATTTGGGCTAACATCACATCGCGCAAAACACTCAATAAATCTGCCACAAAGCGTGTGGCATCTTTACCAGATAACAGTATGTCATGGAGCACTTTCAGCGCAGATTCTGTATCAAAAACACTCACTTTTTGTAGATAAGAGATTAGTTGTGAGGATTCCGTGGAACCTGTTACCTGGAGAGCATTTTCAAGTGTTACGTGGTCAAAACCAAAAGCCAATACCTGATCTAAAATAGATAAGGCATCACGCATACCACCTTCAGCAACATTAGCAATGACTTGCAATGCATCATCATCAAAAGCAACATTTTCTTTTTTTAAAATCTCAGCCATTCTAGCTTTTATTGTTTCATCATCAATTCGTTTGAATTCAAATCTTTGAGTTCGAGATAAAATAGTTGCAGGTATTTTTTGTGGTTCAGTCGTCGCTAAAATAAATTTAACATTAGTTGGTGGTTCCTCTAATGTTTTCAAAAGTGCATTAAAAGCACCAGTTGAAAGCATATGAACTTCATCAATAATATAAATTTTATACTTTGCTTCTATTGGCGCGTAATTAGCCCCATCACGAATATTGCGAATTTCATCAACACCATTATTTGAAGCTGCATCAATCTCAATGATATCTGGAATTTGTGAATCCTCTATATCTGATGCAATACCATTAATCTCACGAGCAAAGATTTTAGCTGCTGAAGTTTTACCTGTTCCACGTGGGCCACTAAATAAATACGCATGACCTGTTTGCTCAGTTTTAATTGCATTTTTAAGCGTTTGTGTAATGATTTTTTGGCCAACCATGTCATCAAAAGAGTGTGGACGGTAGACGCGGTATAATGCTTGATATGCCAATTTCCATCACCTCCATATATCATTGCCAAACATACGTGTTACTGTTATGTTAGCTAATAATTTTATACAATTGAACGTTATTAATTCAAAAAACACTAATTTTCAACGTTTAGTTTATAAAAAAAGACCGCTACGCGGCCACTTATGTACACAAGCACAACATCGAACAACCTTAGAGCTGCTACATTCCTGTCCTGACCCGGTTCGGGAGCCAACGCTTGCCTGCCTTTATATTATATCTAATTTTGCTGCTTTAAGCAAATACAGATACAAATTTATTAGTTATTTTTTCGTGCCACTTGAAATATGTTAAATATGTTTTCGGTATAAAATACTCATTTACTGCTGCAAAATCATCAACTAAGCTGACAATCCAGCTTTCACGATACTTTGGCAACGCAACAGTAGCACCAAACATATGTTTTACAATAATGTCAGCTTCTTTATCACTAATGTTTGTAATTTTACGTGCATTTTTTAATGCTATGCGAGGATGCACATAAGCATGAGAACCCTCATCAAACTTTGTTACACGCCAATCATAATAAAATAAATCGTGTAACAAGCCTGCCCTAGCAGTCGCAACTTCGTCTGCACCAATTTTTTTAGCGATCAAGTATGACTGATAAGATACAGATATTGAATGCGTTAAACGATCAGAAAAATGATGTTGTGTATAATTTGAAAGCTTTTGTACTTCTTCGCGCTGCAATAAATCATCAATAATATTCAAATAGTCACTATCAGCACGCCAAGCGTTTGGATTTTTCATTCATTTTCCTCTTTTTAATTTCTACCAATTATTATAAACTATTTTGGTCATAAATAAAAATTATTGATTTTTTTAATCTTGCGCTTTGCACGAATATCACTAAAAAAAAGTTGCAACAATTCACTTGCTTCTTTACTACGTATACCATCATGAACTTCAACAATATGATTTAAACGCTTGTCTTCTAACAATGTATATAGTGAACGCGTTGCACCACCTTTTGAATCCTCCGCACCATAATAAACCACTGGAATACGTGCATTAATAATTGCTCCAGCGCACATAATACAAGGTTCGAGCGTTACGAACAATGCGGTATCTTCTAATCGCCAAGATTTGAGCCAACTATTAGCAGATTCAATTGCTAATAGTTCAGCATGAGCTGTGGCAATCTGATTGGCTTCACGATGATTATGCGCGCGCGCTATAATCTGATTTTCATATACAATGACAGCACCAATTGGTACTTCCCCTTCATCACGTGCACTTTTGGCTTCGTTTAAAGATTCTTGCATAAAATAATCAACTTGTTCGTCGCTAAATGTTGGTCCCTGTGCCATACATGCTCTCCAAGATATAGTATCCTTTATCTTTATGAATAATTTTTGCATTGCCAAAAGCTGCTGCCATATTCTTTTGTGCTGATGGCGCACCTTGCTTTTTTTGTAAAACAGCAATTAATTTTCCACCATCTTGCAAATGATTTTTTGCTTCTTGCAGCATTTTGGTTACAACTATTTTTCCAGCTCGAATTGGTGGATTAACCATAATCAAGGCATATTTGTCCTTTATATTCGCATATATATCTGATTGAAAAACCATAACTTGCTGTGAAACTCCATTTTTTTCAGCATTTTTCCGAGCCAAATCTAATGCTCTTTCGTTAACATCAACCATATCTACTTGGCGTTGGTATGCTTTCGCTAAACTAATTCCAACCGGACCATAGCCGGTACCCAAATCAAGTATTTTACCGTTAGGAAGCGATGTTTTTTCCAAAGCATTCAACATAGTTCTTGTACCAAAATCCACAGTTGACTTTGAAAACACACCACTATCAGTTGTAAACTCTAACTGATGACCTAATAAATTAAACTCAAAATTGTGGTAGTTATGTTCAGCATTGGGATTAGCTGTAAAATATTGCTCGCTAGAATTTTTTTTATCCGTCATTCTATCTACTCCTTAATAATTTAGCAATCACTGGTAAGATTATGTACAAAAAAAGAAGTACCAAAGTACTTCTCCTTTTATTTTGAAAAAGATTACTTCAAAGTAACTGAAGCACCAGTTGCTTCCAAAGATTCCTTCAATGCGTTAGCATCGTCTTCGCTCAAGCCTTCTTTAACAACTGAAGGTGCGTTATCAACTAAGTCTTTAGCTTCCTTCAAGCCCAAGCCAGTTGCTTCACGAACTGCCTTGATAACCTTAACTTTAGCAGTACCTGCTGAAGTCAATTCTACGTCAAATTCTGACTTTGCTGCGGCTGCACCGTCAGCTGCACCAGCGGCTGCTACAGGAGCTGCTGCTGAAACGTTAAATTCTTCTTCGATAGCTGAAACCAAGTCAGCCAAGTCCAAGATCGTTGCATCCTTTAATGATGCGATGATCGCGTCTTTATCAAAAGCCATGATCTAAATCCTCCAAGTGATTTTTAATTGTATTTTTAGTTAAATGTTATTCAGCATCTGTAGATGCTTCTGCAGCAGGAGCTGCAGATTCCTCTTCCAACTTGTCTTGCACTGCCTTAACAGCATATGCAAATGAACGAATTGAGAATTGGAATTCTGCCATCAATTGACCAAGCAATCCTTCACGTGAAGGCAATGATGCATACTTGTTAATGTCATCAATGTTAGCAATAGTACCATCGACAACACCACCCTTGATTTCCAAGGCTGCGTTATCATCAGCAAACTTTTTCAAGATGCGTGCTGGTGCAACTGCGTCGTCAGTTGAAAAGGCAACAGCTGAAGGACCGGCAAAGATGTCGTTCAATTCAGCGTAACCAGCTTTTTCAGCAGCACGTGTCAAGATTTTATTCTTGATAACTTCAAGAGCAACACCTTCTTCACGCAATTGATGACGTAATTCAGTAGATTGAGCAACTGTCAATCCACGAGCATCAACAACAACAGCTGAAGCAGCTGACTTAAATTGTTCAGCAATTTCTTCAACTTTTTGTGCCTTAACTGCAATAGCTTTTTCACTCATATTGATATTTCTCCTTTCTTTAAATTTATTTTGCAAAAGAAATCCCATGTGCCAAAAGACACACGGGAAAAGTTTTTAAACTTCCTCGGCAGGATATTAAGATGCAAGCACCACCTGAGTCTTAGGCAAAATTGATTCAATTACTTAATAAATTTTACCAAACGAAGTTGATAATGTCAAATTACAATGTATTAATATCCAATGTTACAGCTGGACCAAATGTTGATGAAATTGACACGTGTTGTACATAAGTACCCTTAACAGCTGCAGGACGAGCCTTGATAACTGTTTCAGCAATTGACTTGATATTTTCAGCCAACTTGCCTTCTTCAAATGATACACGACCAACAGGTACAGCAACGTTTCCATCGCGGTCCGTACGGTATGTTACTTGTCCGCCCTTGGCATCTGAAACAGCCTTAGTAACGTCCATTGTAACTGTACCAGTCTTAGGGTTTGGCATCAATCCCTTAGGACCCAACGCACGACCTACACGACCAACTTGAGCCATCATGTCAGGTGTTGCAACGGCAACGTCAAAGTCTAACCATCCACCTTGGATACGTTGTACCAAGTCAGCAGCACCAACAACGTCAGCACCAGCTGCTTCAGCTTCTTTTGCCTTGTCACCTTGTGCAAAGACAACAACAGTCTTATCTTTACCAGTTCCGTTTGGCAACACAACAGCACCACGCAATTGTTGGTCTGCTTGACGTGTGTCAACGTTCAACTTGAAAACAACTTCAACAGAAGCGTCGAACTTAGCAAAATCGATTTCTTTTACCAATGAAACAGCGTCGTTTAAAGCATAAGCCTTCTCAGCCTCTACTTTTGTTGCTGCTGCAACATAATTTTTACCATGCTTTTGAGCCATTATTCTGCGTCCTCCTTGATTGCTGTACCTTCAACAGTCAAGTCAACACCATCAACAGTAACACCCATTGAGCGTGCTGTACCTTCGATCATACGCATAGCGTTTGTAATGTCGTTGGCATTCAAATCGGCCATCTTGTTTTCCGCGATAGCACGGATTTGATCAAGAGTAACGTTTCCAGCTTTCTTTGTGTTAGGTTCTCCAGAACCCTTACCAACAATTTTACGTAATTGATCAGCTGCAGGTGGTGTCTTTGTAACGAATTCAAATGAACGATCGTCGAAGACAGAGATTTCAACTGGAATAATTGATCCAGCTTGATCTGCAGTACGTGCGTTAAATTCCTTAGTGAATTGCGCAATGTTAATTCCAGCTTGTCCCAATGCAGGACCAACTGGTGGTGCCGGTGTCGCTTTAGCGGCGGCAATTTGTAGCTTAACTACGTTTACAACTTTTTTAGCCACGATTTTTTCCTCCTCGTGTTGTGGTGAAACACAGCTTTAGTGCTGCTCCCACGCATGTCTACTGACATACCATATCATTTTATCAAAAACAAAAATAAAATTCAAGCATTAACATTTTATAAAGAGTCTAATGTTGTATCAACATCAGCAAAATCAAGTTCTGTTGGTGTTTCACGTCCGAATACTGCTACTGTGGCTTCTAAAGTTTGCTTTTCATGGTCAATAGAAGTTACTATACCTTCCATACCAGAAAATGGCCCAGAAATAATTTTAACAGTTTGCCCTACTGTAACATCTAGATCAACCTTTTCACGCGTAACCATGCCCATACGCTTCATCAATAGATCCACTTCTTCAGGAAGCAGAGAATTAGGCTTTGACCCAGCACCGTGGGAACCTAAGAACCCAGTAACGCCAGGTGTATTACGAACAACATACCACGCTTCATCAGTCATATTGTCTTCATGGGGTGTTGCCATTTCTACCAACACATATCCCGGAAAGTCATTTTCAACAGTTTGCTTAGCTTCTCCATCTTGAATGGTAGTCACTTCTTGTTCAGGTACTAAAATACGAAAGATTTGCTCTGACATACCCATTGTTTGTGTACGTGATTCTAAATTGGCCTTAACTTTATGTTCATATCCTGAATAAGTATGCACAACGAACCATGATTTTTCAATTTCTTCAGACATTATTAACCCCTTTTTTCAAAATAAAAAGACTCCATCAGAGTCCTTGGTATTAGTAACTATCAGTATATCAAAAAAAAAACTATTTCGCTAGTAAGAAGTTAAATCCCTGTTGTAACAACCAATCAACGCCACCTAAAAACAGTGCAAAAATAATTGATACTGTAATTACTGTAATAGTTTCCTTAGATGTCTGTTCACCTGTCAACCAGGTAACGTTTTTCATTTCTTGTGCAACATTTTTGAAATAGTTAATCATTTCGAATCCTTTATTTTGTTTGTTGATGTAAGGTGTGTTTACCACAATGCTGGCAGAACTTACTTACTGACAAACGTTCCGTGCGATCTTTAGATATTGTAACTGTGTAATTACGTGAACCACAAACTGTACACGCTAACGATACTTTGTGACTTGCCATCAAAAAGCCTCCATATTCTTTTAGTATCATACCATTGATACTATTTTTTTTCTACCCCATATAAAATGAGATCTACTAATTGTTGAATGCGCTGCCGTGATGTCAAATTTTCCCCTAGTGCATGAAAATCGCCAAACAAAGGAGATAAACTAGTAATATAAAACGAACTGGCCTCTTGCGCGCTGATATGATTACGTAATGGTATTGTCTCAAAAAACTGCGCAATAGGCGCTACATAATCGTGGCCAAAAATCATACCAAGTTGACTTTTATGGTTACCAGATAATGATTCAAAGCTATCATGTATTAGCCTAAATACATCTTTCGGATGACGGCTAATAATGACTTGCGTTAGATCAACTAATTGATCAATAGGCTCAACGTAAGTTGCGGTCAAAATTTGTTGCATATCATTATGGACTAATCCCCCCACATGTGTAATAACTTCAACAAATAATGTTTGTTTGTCACCAAAATGATGATACAAAGCAGGTTGACTAATGTCAACACTTTTAGCGATATCTCGTGTTGTGGTTTGTTCGAAACCTTTAGATAAAAAAATGATAGTTGCCGCATCAATAATTTGTTGTCGACGGTGTTCACTTTGTGATAAGACTTGTCCCATGAGCCTCTCCGTTGCTTAGTAAAACTACACTTACACTATCTCATCAAAAGAAATTTTGATGTATAATACTTGTTTTTCATAAAAGTTTTATTAATAATCAATTATTCGTTAAATTTCCCAATCTTTTCTTCACCAAGAGATACAAACGAATAACTTAAGTGCTGATTTTGTTCAAAATCTTCAAAGCCAAAATCAATCAGCATATCAACTAATTTAGCATTATCAATATCAGAATAGTCCCATAAACGTTTAAACAGTGACATATTGGTAAAACCTGGTAATGTGTTCGGTTCGCCCAAATAAGGTACACCATTCTCATCTAATAGAAAATCCATACGCGCTTCTCCACGTAGGTTCAATACCTTGTATGCGTCTAACGCCATTTGTTTCACTTCTTGTGTCACTGCTACACTTAGCTTTGCTGGTATTTCAAAGTGAACAGCTGAGTTATCAACAAACTTATTATTGTAATCATACCAGCCGTCCCCATCGCCTTGATCTGGTACAGTATGTGCACCAATCTCTGAAACAAGTGGTTGATCATTACCAATTACACCAACTTCTAATTCTCTTGCACCGTTAACCGCTTCTTCAATCAGAACTTTATAATCATATTGGAAAGAATCAGCCAAAGCAATTGTATATTCTTCAGCATTCTTAACACGTGATATACCGACAGAAGAACCTTGATTTGCTGCTTTTACAAATACCACATTTCCTAATTTAGAAGTTATTTTATCCCATGACCACTCTTTGGCAGTTTCAGGATTCACAACTACGTATTTTGTATTACGTATATTATTCACTGTTAGCAGTTCCTTGGTCAATACTTTATCAAAACTAACCGCATGACCCCGTAATGGCGCACCTACATATGGTTTATTAAGAAGGCGGAATAAACCTTGTAACGTACCATCTTCACCTAAATTACCGTGTACAACGGGAAAGAAAATATCGAAATCTCCTGCGCTTTTTAAAGCATTAATTGCTGCTAACGGATCTTGCTTGTTTACCGTTTTCATGAATGCATCAACAATAGGTTGTTCATCTTCAAGTGATAATATTTTTTTTGAACTTTCAGTATCTAAAAAAAAGCCATTTTGAGCAATTGCAAAAACAAATATTTCATACTTACCTGTTTTTTCAATTGCATCATAAAAGTTTTGCGCTGAACGTTTAGAAACATCATGTTCTGAAGAATTTCCGCCAAAAATTAATGCTACTCTTTTTTTCGTCATCTTTATGTCCTCATTTTTTAATTATAATTCTATGCTAAGTAATTTTTTGTCATGTTAACATAATCAAAAACAGCTTCCGGTACATCATTCTTTCCACGAAGCAATATTTCATGGAAAAATTGTGAACGATTATAGAGTTGTTGCCACTGTCTTTGCGTATGTGGTGGTGTGTGTGTGACCAAATCCTTACGCCACATTTTTAAATTGAATAATAAATAATCTGCGTATAAGTCGTGCTGATTAGCAACATAAATAATTACCTCTACTAACCGACTTGTTTCACCAAATGTCAGTGGTTGCGATAATTCTCGATAACCAGATAAAACTGCCCCTAGAACAAACATCTTGTCGGCTCTAACTAAATCCGGCATTAAAAATATTTCCGACACTGTATTACCAATGTGCGTAAATGCATGAGCCCAACCATTATCATTGATAAATCCACGTCCATCTCGCTCTAAGGCTGCATATAGAGCAACTTGATTAATAACGCGATCCATTTGTTTTTCTGACATAAAAGAAGCCTTGATGCGATTAGAAAATAATAATAAAGACAGAACCATCACGCTAAATGAACGACGATATATGGCATCGTTTTGTGGTTCTAAAATGTGAGCAAACAATTGTTCATCACTAATCAAATAATCCGTTAACCAAATTAATTGTTCGTGCGTTAATAAATCGTTTTGAATAACATCGCTCAGAAAGAAAAAAGCACCAGTATCTCGATACTTAGCTATTGGATTAGCTAGTTGTTCCACAATAATTTCTAAATCGGTGTCTTTAACACGAAAATCATGACTATCTACATCAAAATCTTCATTTTCAGATAGTTGGTTAATTTCATGTGTGTAACTCTGTATTCTGTTTAGAGCAAATTCCCCATCAACCGGTAGAGAAACTACTGTTAAAGGTTGTGGTGGTATTTTATTTAGCGATTCCTTCATTAGATCACCTAATGACTGAAATATATCCCCATGATTCACTTTTCGACGTAACGTTATAAATTCTTGCTTTAATTCATCAAATTTTATCATCAAATAAAGAATCCTGTCGTTTCTGTAAACGTACTATTCTGACGTTGATACCCTATCGAAAGGATAAGACCAACGCCAATCATATTTCCTAGCAAAGATGAGCCTCCTTGTGACACAAATGGTAACGGAATTCCAGTCAATGGTAATAGCCCGATACTCATACCAATATTTTCAAAAACATGAAAAAGCACCATCATTACAACACCTGTTGCAATATAAGCATAAAAAGCGCTTTGTGCTCTGAAAGTAGCTCGTATCAAAAGGTAAATCAATCCAAAATAGAGAGAAATTAACAGCGCTCCACCAATAAATCCAAAACTTTCCCCAATAACGGAAAAAATCATATCAGATTCACGCACTGGCACATAAACTTTGAGGCCGCCCCAACCTTTCCCTGTAAGCTGACCTGATCCAATAGCTTTTAAACTTTGATAAGTTTGATAGCCATTACCGGAAGTGTCATTAGCTGGATTTAACCAAGTATCAATTCGAGAAAATTGATAGGATTGAAAACCAAGCTTAGTTAATATTGTGCGCCCAGCTGATGAGATAACTAAAGTTAACAATGTTGTTCCTACTGTAGCACCAAGAATTATCACTGGCGCAAGGATTCGCCAAGTAACACCAGACACTAGTGCAACACCACCAAAGATAGCTACGAAAACCAATAATGTTCCCAAATCATTTTGTAAAGCAATCAGCACTGCAATCGGTAGGAAGCACAAGGCCATTTTACCCAACAACAACCAATCTGTTGATACAGCATGAATTGGATTATTTCTATTATGCTGAGCAACAACCCTTCCCAACATCAAAATAAACGCAGGTTTTACCACTTCTGAAGGTTGAAAAGATATTGGGCCTATCACAAACCAAGACTTGGCACCAGTTGCATCAGCCATCGAACGATTATAAAAAATAAGCACTGCGACTAGTAAGAAAATACCTAAACCATAAGCGATAGGCGCTAGCTTCCACAGTTGTGAACCATCGAAACGAACTAGAAAAACAATCAAAAGTGTCCCAATGAACCAAAATGCACCTTGACTAATGACAACTTTTAATGCGCTCATTCCCGTTGCACCTTGCATATGCGTTGCTGCTTCATACAACGAACTCAATCCAATAATCATAAATAGTAGCAAAGCTAAAATAATTCCCCAATCGAGCTCTGATCCAGATGTACGTCTTGACGTTTGTCGTGTCTGTTGCATAGTATCTCCAGTATATAAAGCGGTGCACTAAAAAACTTTACAGTGCCCGTTATTTCTTAAAATTATGTACAAAGCACGTTATGAATAGTCACAACGTGCCTTATGAAAGGTTAATGATTCAAATTAAAACTTGCTAAAATAGCTTGTAGTGCTTCATCTTCATCTTTAGCTTGATTAATCACAGCTTGTTGTCCAAAAACACCAACAAAACCTCGATCTGCTTTTTGTATGTATCCAATTTGTTTTTTATCTACTAAGACTTGAACTTGTTGATCCTTCGCAACCAATTCAACATCAAAGTTCTGATTCTTTTTTCTCATTTATAGACCCCGACGCCCTGACTTCATATGTTCTAATAACGCTCCGGCTCCTTTAGCAACGTTATCTAATGGTGAATCTGATACAACAACCGGTACCTCCAACGCATCCGAAAGTAGTTGATCCATACCGTGTAACAATGCTCCACCGCCTGTTAACATAATACCACGATCAATAATATCTGAAGCTAATTCTGGTGGCAACTTAGCTAAAACTGAGTGAGCTGCACGAACAATCTGTTGTAATGTATCATGTAATGAGTCCTCAACTTCATTCGAGTTGATAGTCACTGTCTTAGGCATCCCCTCAAAGTTATCTCGTCCACGTACTTCCATAGTTAATGGTTCATCGGCTTGTAGTGCTGATCCAATTTGAATTTTGATTGTTTCTGCAGTTCGTTCTCCCACAATTAAGTTATGTCGACGTTTTAAAAAGTTAACAATGTCAAAATTCATTTTATCGCCTGCAACACGAATTGACTCAGAAACAACGATATCTCCTAAAGATAGCACAGCAATGTCAGATGTTCCACCACCCATATCAATAACCATCGAGCCAATTGGCTTGAAGATATCCAAACCTGCACCAACAGCAGCAACCTTTGGTTCATATTCAAGATAAACCTTAGCACCACCAGCTTTTTCAGCAGCTTGTATGATAGCTTTTCTTTCGATTTCTGTGATATTTGTTGGCGCGCAAATCATAATGTTAGGCTTAGACATAAAACCCTTCACATTCAGTTTGTCAACAAAATAGGTTAACATAGCTTCAGTTACATCAAAATCTGAAATGACACCATCCTTTAGCGGACGCACTGCTCGAATGTTTCCCGGTGTACGGCCAACCATACGATAGGCTTCCGACCCAACCGCTAATACCCGATCAGTCTTATCATCAACCGCAACAACTGAGGGTTCGTTTAATACAATACCTTTTCCTTCTACGTAAATGAGAACATTGGCTGTTCCTAAATCAATTCCAATATCTTTTGCCATTTCATGTCTCCGAGACTTTAACTTTTATTAATAGTAATTATTTTTGTATATAATCTATTAAATTATACCATATCATCAAGTCATTTTTGGTTTGATTCTTTTACCAACTCACTCCAAAACGAAAGACACCCGCACAACTAACTTCCCAATATGCTTGACGGAATTTGCAAAATCCAATTGGTTGCCGAAACAAAAAAGCTTGCCAACAAGTATCCCCCTACAATAGCAAGCACTACTTTCAAAAACGCTGCTTGTCGGGGGGTGTACGGCATAATCTTGGCAAAATTTATTGGTCTAATTAACCAAAAAAAGAAGTATATACATATCAGATTAAGGCTTAATATAAATATTGTGCTCACTTATTTTACCTTCCTTAAGATGTTTCGAAAAAATATTTTTTCCTTTCAGCAATCTAGTAGTAACTAGGTATAAAAAGTATCCAATGACACCGCCCGTAGTATTAACTGCTAAATCGTTTATATCGAATATACGATTTGATAGGTATAAAAATGTACTTATTCCTTGAATCATTTCAATCATAAACGTAGTTAAAAATATCTTTGGTATGACACGAAAGAATTCTCGCCATTTTGGAAAAATAAAAGGCGCTATAAATCCTAGTGGCATTAATAAGACTAGATTGCCAATCATCTGATACCAGCTCAAGGCAACGTGATTAGAATTAAATAATGATAAATGAGCAAATGACACTTTGCCAAAAGTACCATAGCCTTTGATAACTGCTAGGTAAGAATCCAATGACGACCATTTATAAAAAGTTAATGTACATCCAGTCACAGTTACTAAGTAGATTGATAAAATGATACGTCCCAAGAATTGATACCAAGAAAAAGTTCGTTGCCGTGTTGTAGTGAACGTGTAGTATGCTAAGAAAAAAATACTCAATATTACTACTAACAAGGTCATATTAATATTTTGAGCGATATATTGTTGGTTGTTAAAATATACTATATGCATACCATAATATTATAACAGCTAGTCTAAATGAACGTTATATGATTTATGTCTTATCGTTTAAAATATTAAAATATCCTATCGTATCTCCACAAAGCGCTCAGTTAATGCATAGAGTACATTGACTTTTCGTGATAAAAGGATTAGTATTATCTCATAAAAAGTTTGGAGGCTATTATAATTATGAAATATACAGTTGTTGGTGCTGGTGCAATGGGACTCCGTTATGGTATTTTGCTTCAAGAAAACGCTGGGGTTTCAGTTGATTTTGTTGAACCAACACAAGCGAGCCTCGATAAGATTCACGCACAAGATGACAAGGTCTGGAAGTCTCGCGATCACAAAGATCGCCACGAAATTAAAATTAACATTTTTTCTCCAGAAGAATACGATGGCAATCCAGATGTTTGGATTTTTTTCATGAAGCAAATGCAGTTACAAGATACATTAGAACGACTTGCCCCGAAATTCAAATCTGGTCAAACCGCTCTGGGTGCCATGAATGGTATGGGACATATTGAAAAATTACAACAATACTTTGATGATGAATATATTATTGGTGGAACAGCAATGATTGCCACAGTTCTAAATGATTATGGTGACGTTGACTTCATGGGTGATGAAAATATGGGTAGTTCAGTTTATGCTAATCTAACTGAAAAGCCATCAGCTGTTATGGATCAAATCCAAGAAGATTTCAAAGCTGCCCATTTGAACCCTTCTTACACCGAAAATTTCATGGGTACATTGTTAACTAAAGTTTTTTTCAATGCAGTTGAAAACTCAATTGCCACAATGTTCCAATCACGCATGGGACAGCTAATGGCCTACGACAATTTTTTAGAAGGTATTGCTCGTCCATTGATTAATGAGGCCTATGATGCTGCCGAAGCAGCAGGTATTTCGTTGATTGAAACACGTGATGAAATGGTTAAGCAAGTGGATTATGTTTCAACTATTGGTAATCCGTTACATTTCCCATCGATGTATCAAGATTTTGTTAAAGGGCGTCCAACAGAAGTTGACTATATTAACGGTTGGATTGCTGATCTGGCAGACAAACATGGCATTAGCGCACCTAACCAACATCTAGTGACTAATTTTGTTCATTTAGCAGAGTCAATGCGTGAATTTACACCACCAGTCAATAAATTAGCTCCCGATTATAAAGGTAATTGAACGAATTCCATATTTGTCAATATGGTTATTACATTAGGAATGATAGTATTGTAATTTCCATAGTTAATCCATTATACTAGAAGGAGTTAAAAAAACTCTTTCTGGGGATCAGTACAATGATTATTTCCGTAAAAAATAAACAATTACGTCATGCTATTATATATTTTATTGCCGTGATTATTCTCGCCCTGTCTTTAAAAATAAACTTTCTTATTCCATCGTTAGACAATGCGATTCATTCATTTACGACAGGTATTCAAAATAATTTAAATGATGCAATAATGACTGTCTTTTCTTTTCTCGGGTCACCCATAGTGGATATCATTTATATATTAATCCTAACTGGTGTATTGATTTTAGCTAATTTACGGATTCCAGCAATTTGGTCAATATCCACGATTATTTTAGGATATATACTCAACTCATTCATACGGCTAATAGTTGCTCGAACACGTCCGGTTGGCCACTTACTCAGCGATCAAGGTTCTTCATTCCCTAGTAGCCATGTGTTCGGTATTTTTTCAGTTATCTTTATACTGTTCCTAGTAGTAATCCCTAACATTGAATCTTATCAAAAAAGAATATTAATTTCATGGGGGATAATACTTGTTGGTGTAATGAACATAATGTCTCGGATGTATTTCAATGCCAATTATTTCACTGACACCGTTGCTGCAATTTTATTAGCTTACTCGTGGGTTATCTTAGCTGGCAAGCTATATCCTATACTAGCAAAATATCTTATATCATTGCCTTTCTTCTCGCATGATGAAATATAAAAAAGAATCGCATACGCGATTCTTTTTTATTACTTCAATCCAATATTATAATCATCATCATCCATAGCTTCAACCTCACCCAATAGATAACCATTACCAACACCAGAGAAAAAGTCATGGTTTGCTGTTGATGTGGAAATACCATTCATTACAACTGGATTGACATCTTCAGCACCATCGGGAAACATAGGTTCTTGACCCAAATTCATTAAGGCTTTGTTAGCGTTATAACGCAAAAATGTCAATACTTGTTCTGTCCAACCTAAATCATCATACAACTCATGTGTGTATTTTTCTTCGTTTTCGTATAATTCGTAAAGTAGATCATACATCCAACTTTGCAATTTTGTCTGTTCATCACTGGATAGTTTATTGAAACCAATTTGGAATTTGTACCCAATGTACGTTCCATGGACAGATTCATCACGAATAATCAACTTGATGATTTCAGCAACATTCAGCATCTTATTATGCCCTAAAAAGTACAATGGTGTATAAAAGCCTGAATAAAATAGAAACGTTTCCAAAAACACAGAAGCTATTTTTTTCTGTAGGGCTGTCCCATTATGATAAATATCATTAATTCTATTCGCCTTATATTGCAAAAATTCATTAGAATCAGCCCATTCAAAAATTTTTTCAATTTCAATTTTCTCATTCAAAGTTTCAAAAATAGATGAATAAGACTTTGCATGAACAGATTCCATAAATTGGATGTTGTTCAATACTGCTTCTTCTTTTTGGTTAGTTGAATCAATTTTAAGCTGAGCCATACCATCTTGCGATTGTAAAGTATCCAAAGTTGTTAAGCCACCAAAAACTAAGTTCATTGTCTGGCGTTCTTGTACTGACATATTTCCACGCCAAGTACGTAAATCATTAGAAATCGGAATTCGTGTATCCAACCAAAACTGCTGCGTCAGCTTTTCCCATGTTGCCTTATCTAACTCATCTTCAATATTGTTCCAA
Organism: Leuconostoc litchii; assembly: GCF_008107645.1. Lineage (GTDB taxonomy): Bacteria > Bacillota > Bacilli > Lactobacillales > Lactobacillaceae > Leuconostoc > Leuconostoc litchii. The sequence goes on from NZ_SDGY01000001.1 coordinate 1,180,010, forward strand.
TTAATCGCTGTATACGAGCCATCATTAATATGTGCCATTTCATTCTCCAAAGTAAGGTTTTATCTTATTATATATTTTTTCTGCATCAAATTTGCTGCCTCGCAACTCATATGCCGCAATCATCGGAACACCGAATTTGTTTCCATAACGAATTGCTGTTAGGTTAAATTGTACATTAAAATTTCGGTTCCCAGAACCAACTACCCCTTTTAAATAGTCAGCATTATTACCGAAAGAAATATATTCCCCCAGAGCATTTGTGAAAATTTCTTTAACTTCTGGCCCAATTCCTGTCCCACCAGTTAAATAGGTTGGGACAAATGCAACGTAAGGTTGTTCCTCATTTGCATATTCTGTTTCATCACCGATCAAACGTGCATGAAACTCATCACCTGTAGATTCCGCAATTACAGCTAATTTTTCAATAAATGATTTTGTATTACCCTCTGTTGAGGCATAAAGAATGTTTATAGTTGTCATCGGTTCCTTCATTTCATAGCAAGATGTAGCTTCTGTTCATTCTAAATTGAACAACTTTCACATTCATTAACACCTGATTCTTGATTATCATCTGTGAAGGTACGAATATAATAAAGCGACTTAATACCCTTATTGAAAGCATAATTACGTAGTATACTCAAGTCTCGTGTTGTCATTTTAGCAGTTCGATTATCTTTCCATTCATACAAATGTTCAGGTAAAGTTGACCGCATAAATAACGTCAAGGCCATTCCTTGATCAATGTGTTCTTGTGCTGCAGCATAAACGTCAATCACTTTTCGCATATCGATATCATAAGCGGAAACATAATAAGGCATTGATTCGCTACTTAAACCTGGAGCAGGATAGTAGACTTTTCCAATCATACCTTCTTGACGTTCTTCAATCTTATTGACAATTGGCAATAGTGAAGCTGTTGCATCATTTACATAAGAAATTGACCCTGTTGGTGCAATGGCATGACGATAAGCGTTATACATACCAAATTCAGCAACAAGCCTTTTTAACACTATCCAATCTTGTTTTGTAGGTACATCGAAGTCATCAAAAATTTGAGACACTTTATCAGTTTTTGGTGACCAATCCTGCTCTACATACTTGTCAAAATATGTACCGTCTGCGTAAGCAGATTCTTCAAACTGATAAAACTTTTCACCGCGTTCTTTAGCAATTTCCATAGATGCCTGTATTGAATAGTAATTAAGCATCATAAAGAATGTGGTGGTGAAATCTAATGACTCTTCATCCCCATAATACATCTTATTTTGTGCAAAATAAGCAGCCAGCCCCATAGCACCAAGGCCTATTGCATGTTTTTCTTTATTGCCTAAATCTATTGATGGCACAACATCCAAATTTGAGGAATCAGAAACAAAAGTCAATGCGCGAACCATAGTATCAACTGATTGAGCAAAATCGGTGGTCTTCATCATGTTCACAATATTAATAGATCCTAAATTACAACTAATATCTGAACCCAATTTTGTATAGCGCTGTTCATTATCAATTTCTGACGGTGTCTGAACTTGTAATATTTCTGAACACAAGTTAGATGAAACAATTTTACCAGCAATTGGATTTGTTTTATTAGCAGTATCTATATTAATAATATATGGATAGCCGGACTCCTGCTGTAGCTTTGAAATTTCTTCTTCTAAGGATCTCGCACTAATTCGTTGCTTACGAATTCTATCATTTGCGACCATATTATCATATTCAGCTGTGATATCAACATAATTAAAAGGCTGATGATAAACTTTCTCAACGTCGTCAGGACTAAAGAGATACATTGATTCATTTTGCTTTACTAAATCATAGAACTTGTCCGGAACCGTTAAACCAAGTGATAATGTTTTAACGCGAATTTTTTCATCGGCGTTTTCTTTTTTTGTCGATAAGAACGACAGAATATCCGGATGAAATACCGATAGATAAACAACTCCAGCACCTTGACGAGCACCAACTTGAGATGAAAATGTAAATGAATCTTCTAACAATTTCATGATTGGCACAACACCACCTGCTGCATTGTCAATACCCATCACTGGCGCACCAGCCTCACGAACATTAGACAAATTAATTCCAACACCACCGCCCATTTTTGACAATTGTAAAGCTGAATTAATCGTACGACCAACTGAGTTCATATTATCAGAGGTCTGAATAATGAAACATGACACTAATTCTCCACGACGAGCTCGACCAGCATTTAAAAAAGAAGGAGTTGCAGGTTGATAACGTTGGTGAATCATTTCATCTGCTAATCGTAAAGCTAGTTCTTCATTGCCATCAGCATAATATAATGCATTCATTGCCACACGATCTTCATAAGTTTCAATGTAATATGCACCATCATTCGTCTTCAATGCGTACTGATTGTAAAACTTAAATGCAGCCATAAAAGACTTAAATTTAAAATGTTCATTCTTAAGATATTCATATAGCTTCCCAATAAAATCTAAACTATACTTTTCAATAAAACTGCGTTCTAAGAAATGGTTATCAAAAAGCCAATCAAAACGCTCTTGTAACGAATCAAACTGCTTAACGTTAGGTATAACGTTTTGCTCCAAAAAAGCTTCCAATGCCTCTTGATCTTTATCAAGTTGTATTTGATTATTTTTAGGAATGTTGACTTGATTATTCAAATCGAAATAGGTTACATTTTCTAAAGGTAGATCTTTTAATGACATAAATTTTGTCCTTTAACTTTTAAAATCAAGCATTCTTTTAGTGTAACTACATAAAATTGCTTATAGTGGTTTTTCAACGTAAAATTTCTCAACATCTTTCTAATAGAAATGTAATAAAAAACACCGATCAGTTCTTCACCACACGATGTTGAGGAAACTTAAGCAGAAATTTTCTTTAGCACATCCGGACGGAATCCAGAAAATGCTGGTAACCCTTCAACTGCCACAACAGGTGTTTGGCGATGACCACTAGCTTTCAACTTTTCAACAAATTGGGTTTCTTCTTCAATATTAATTTCCTTAAATGGAATCCCCTGTGCCTCTAAAAACTTTTTAGTCATTTTGCACTGTACACAATTGTATTTCGTATATACTGTCACTTTTTCCATGGTATGAACCTCTTTTATATTCGTTTTTTATTCTCTGAACTACTGACCTTAAGTTTACCCTTTTTAATTAATTCTTCAAGGTCTAATTTTGTCTCAGGGAACATTTGTTCCCTTTGGGCGATGTAAGATTAAATTACTACCTTGATTAAAAATAATTTATACATAAAAACTGAAAACGTTATTATATCAATGATTTTACTGCTATGAAATAATTACTTAGGGTATTATAATATCATACTTTGATTACTAATCCTACTAAAATGATTAGGCTAAGCATATATTTGTTCCCTTCCCGCTTTAAAACAAACGGCTTTATTTTCTATACTAATCGACCGATTAAGAAAGTGATAAAATCAAACGTTCTCGAACTATTTTTGTTATAATGTGTATTAGTTATAATGAAAAGAGGTTTACGAATTTGGATTCTGGTCCGTCTATGATCATCAACTTTTTTATTATCTTGGTGGTCCTTTTACTAGCTATTTTGTTTACACTAACTGAATATTCCTTAGTAAAAGTACGTTTAAGTGCATTAAAGGCATTGCAAGAAACACGTGAAAAGCCTTCACGTAATATTAACAATGCCATTTATATGACTACACATCTAACTGAATATCTTTCTACCGCACAAGTCGGTATTACACTAACTAGTCTGATTTTAGGTTGGATTGGTGAAGAAACTGTTGCTGATATCCTTCTTGGCTCTGGTCTACTCCCTGCTGAGTATGCTCGTGCTATATCTTCAGTAGCAGCTATGATTATCTTCACTATTGTTCACGCCGTATTTACCGATTTGGTGCCAAAAAATATTGCGATTGAATCACCCGTTAAGGTACTACTTTTTATTGTTCGTCCAGTACGTTTCTTTCATATCGCTTTATTCCCATTAATTTGGACATTGGATCATTTGTCCAATGGTATCACACATCTACTCGGTTTCCGAACAGACGGCGAAGAAGACATCTATTCTCAAACAGAAATTTTATCATTATCAAAAAATGCAGCTGCTGCTGGAGAATTAGATGAAGAAGATTTAACATTTATGCAACGTGCCTTTGAGATGAACGATAAGGTGGCTGTTGATATCATGATTGATCGTACATCGATGACAATTATCGATGTCACAGCTACTATTTCAGATGGCCTAAATCTATACCTGCAAGAACGCTACTCTCGCTTCCCAGTAGTTGCTGATAATGACAAGGATAAAGTACTTGGTTACGTCTTTAACTACGATTTAGTACGTCAAGCACGTATTAAATCCTCTGATCCTGTATCAAAAATCATGCGTGACATTCCTGCCGTGCCTGAAAACATGGATTTACACGATGTAATGGATGAAATGATTATGAAACGTTCACCCATTGCTATCGTTGTGGATGAATATGGTGGTACCTCAGGACTAATCACAGATAAAGATATTTATGAAGAATTATTTGGTACTGTACGTGATGAAATCGATGATGTTGCCGACGATTACATCGAAAAACTCGGTGACCATCGTTTTAAAATATCAGGTAAAATGACATTATACGATTTCGAGCGTTATTTTAATAGAAATATCAAGGAACTGGAAAATGATGATGCTGTAACGTTGACTGGCTATGTTCTAAACCACGATCCTGAATTCCGGGCCGGTGACACGATGAAAGTTGCCAACTTCGAATTGACAGCACTGGATTACGACAATGCTTATATTTCACAGTTTGTAGTCAAAGAATTCCCACTACCTAAAGACGATTTAAATAAAAATGGTATTTTTGATGAAGATGAAATTTCTTCCGAAAAAAAATCTGAAAATACTTCAAATAACAATTAATTAAAAGTGTGCTGAGAAGCATGCTTTTTTTGATACGTTGTTATCCAGATGTTGTGGTAAAATAAAAATAGTCATCTTCAGGAGGAAACTTATGACAGTCAATATTTATATGGTACGCCATGGCGAAACCTACTTTAATTTATTGCATCGCTTCCAAGGGTGGTCTGATGCCCCTTTAACAGAAAAAGGAATTCAAGATGGTTATGCAGCTGGTACTCGTTTGGCTAAGGTCCATTTTCATGGTGCCTATTCATCTGACTTAACAAGAGCCATCCACACATCGCGCTATATTTTAGCAAACAATACAGCTAAATCACCTAGAGAAGCCGTTCAATTGCCTGATTTTCGTGAAGAGAATTTTGGATCGTTTGAAGGTGTTCACACTGGTGTCGTCTTAACAACATTAAGTGCGTACAAAAATGATAATTTTTCAGATTTTTCTGATGTTATCACCAAATACGGTATGCCTGCTGCCATGAATCTCGTCAACGAAGGTGATCCGTTTAACCTTGCTGAAAATTATCAACAATTCATAACACGTATACGTCATGGATTTGAAGATATCCAATCACGTCACCATGATGGTGATAACATCTTAATCGTCTCACATGGGACTACTATACGAGCCATTGCTGATTATTTTGGTTATCAAGATTTTGCAAAAGTCAGCGTCAAAAATGGTGCCATCATGCAACTTGAATTAAATGAGCATGATGTTAAAATAACAAACTTTAATGATGATACAACAGTATTTTAAGCAGAATAAAAATGTATAAAAATAAAAAAGTGGGCTGATAATCAGCCCACTTTTTTTATTCAACTACTTTTTCAATCAAACGATGACGTTGTTGCAAACGATAATTTGATACCAATAAAATTGTTAAGATAATCCACCAAATAATCAAGATCATTACTTCTTGTTGCACATCTCCACCAAATATAAGATGATTCAAGGCGCTGATTAGTGTACTTAATGGCCAGAATGTTCTCGATACACCAAAGACCGTTTCTTGAACAATGCTTGGATAGCTAATTACCACTATAACAGCCTGTAGTATGAACAATCCAAGCGCTAGCCACCAACCATTTTGACCAAGTAACTGTTTCAAATACCAGATGATACTCATCATAACCCACTCAGCTAACACAATGATACCAGTAGCAAACCAAACATTTGTAATAGGCACATGCCACAATACTGCACTGCCTGTCATTAATAGCGCACTGATGACACTTAGTACACCGCCCACTTGAAAAGTACCCCACCATTGTTCAAGCGCAAGTGCTTCTGGCTTCAACGGTTTAATCGACAATACTAAGCCAAAGAGAATAGCCATAGCTGTCACTCCCATAGCTACACATTGCGCAAAAATAGCTTGACCATTATTTTTTACCTGTCGAATGTCAGTTGTCGATAATGTAAGCATTTGTGTCAATGAAGACGTTGTATCAGCCTTATCACTTAGTAATGAATTTAACTTACTAGAAATTGAATTTTGTCCATTTTTAACAGCTGTTGCATCTGACTGTATGATTCCTGACTGTTGACTCAATGCTTTAGTGTTACTCAAATTAGCTGTAATATTACTAATCCCACCAGCAACAGTCGTCTGCATTTTATAAGATACGTCATTTATTTTTGCTGCCGCTTCTTTTATTTTATCAGTGTCACTGTTACTAATAGCCGTGTTTAATTCCACAGTGTAAGTTGCCAATTGCGTAGTTAAGTCATTTGTATCAGATTGTAATTCCTTAGCTGTATCAATATCAATCGCATTACCAACAGCTTGTAGATTAGCTTGCAGATCAGCTGTTTTATCAGCTAAAGTATTACTTTGCTTAGCCAAATTTTTAAGTGTGGAATCATTCGATATACCCATACTTAGTTTAACATTAATTTCACCAATCAGATTAGTAATGATTTGTTGTGAATACTGTGTAGCAAATTGATTATTGCCTGTTGCTATAGTTTGTTTTACACTAACATTTTGACCAGTACTTTTGAATGATGCCAACTGCTTTGTCATTTGCTTTGGAAAAATAATAACACTCGTTATTTGCCCCAACTTAAGCGCTTGCTGCGCTTCTTGCTGTGATTTGTAACTTTTAAAGGTGAGTTTTTTATTCGTTAACAGTTGATCAGTTAACTTAGTACCAACATTTTGTTTTTCACCCTCAAATTGTGCCGCACTATCTAAATTAACAACACCTACTCTTAATCGATACGCATGTTGTGTGACATGACTAACGGATCCTAAATACCCCGCTACCAGTATCACAGGTAAAATTGTGACCACCAGCCACTTAATCAAACTACGCTTATTTTCTAATATTGTTCGCCAACCCGACATAAAAAGACCTCTTTATTTTAAACTCTGCTTAGTATAGCATACGCAATTTAAGAGGTCTTGTGGATAATTTTATAAACTTTTTACGTTTCTTAACTAAATTATGGAAAAATGTTCCCCATTTTCATCACTAAACACGTACCTGAGAAAAATCACTCAGCTGTCTCAAGCAAACCATATTTCCCATCAGCTCGCTTGTAAATTACTGAATCCGTGTTTGACTCAGCATCTTTGAAGATAAAGAACACATGGCCCAACAAATCCATTTGCAAAGCAGCTTCTTCAGGAGACATTGGTTTTAAGTCGACTTGCTTAGTTCGCACAATCTGCAATACTGAGTCATCAACTTCATCATCCGGAATTTCACCCTTAGAATCAATGCCCTTGAATCCTGTTTCTCTTGACTTACGGTTGATCTTAGTCTTATATTTACGAATTTGGCGCTCTACTTTTTCAGAAACATTGTCAACTGCTGTGTATAAATCTTGATTAGTATCTTCTGCACGTAAAACCACGTAAGGTAATACAATAGTTACTTCGACCTTACCAGAGTTATCAGACTTGTATGTGCGCAAATTAACATTAGCTTTAGCGCTTTCTTCAATATAACGATTTAGTTTCGTTAAGCGCTTTTCCACATATTCACGAATTGCATCTGTGACTGTGATATTTTCACCACGTACATTGTAATCTAACATAAACTAATTCCTCCAAAGTGCCTAGATTAATGATAAAATTCTAAATTAATATCATTCGTCTAGTTATTTTATATTGGTTCTGTCTTTATTATATCATACTTGAAAGCGTTTACTGTAAAATGAGCGTCTTATTCATTTTCAACGTGCTAGTGAAACACTTTTCACAGAAACTGCTCCACAAGATATTAATAACTCAGCAGCACAATGCAATGTACTTCCTGTAGTATAGACATCATCTACAAGTAAAATACTCTTTCCAATAATTAATGTTGAATCTTGTATGTCAAAAAGTTGTTTCCTTTTCATGCGGTCATTACGATTTAAATTTGATTGCTGCCTCTTTTTAACGGATATAACCTGTAATGCATTAGTTAGTTGGATTCCCTCTAGCATACCTGTCACTTGATTGAATCCTCGTGTCCGCATCGTATATTGACTCACAGGAATGGGTACAACCAAATCCATATTTGTATTATGGACCAACTGAATTAACTGACGATTAAAAATTTTACGCAGCATATAATCACCAGTAAATTTATATTGTTGCATGAATGACCGCATAGCATCATTATATTTATAAAGTGCTCGATGGTGCAGTGAAGGCTTTTGCTGGTATTGCCAACGTTGACAATCATAGCATTTTTGACGATTAACTTGTTGACGACCGCAGTCTGGGCAACAGTCTGACCCAATTATCTCAAAACCACTCTGGCATGAATAACATAGTTCTTTGCCTTCTGTTTTTACTAACCCAAAGAACTGTAAGAAAGAATCCACTTCAAATAATTCTGTTCGACACAAAGCACAAATCATAATTTTTCACTTTCTATTACCATACTGTCTGGTTTTGACTTATATTTAACGGCTCGACCTCGGCGGTTCATTGTCATAATTTGTTTTTGTGCAGCAAGTACTTTTAAATTAATATGTTGCACGTAGGCCAGGACCAATCCATAGGGTCGCGTCACACTTCTCCCTACACGACCAGCAATTTGAACCAAAGCGTTCTCACTAAAAACCTTATCATCAGCGCCTAAAATGAGCACATCAATACCAGGAAAAGTGACACCTCTTTCTAATATAGTCGTTGTCATAAGATATTGTATCTCTCCATCCCGCATCTTTTGTACTTTTGCTTGTCGTTGTGGATCAGCCGCATATACATAATCGCTTTTAATTTCTGGAAATATTTTATTCAGTTTTTGATATAACGGTTTTAAATCAGCAACCCGTGGCAAAAAAATCAAAAATTGCCGTTTTAATTGAATAAGTTCTTTAATCTGTTGCTCAACTTTTCGAGGCAGCCTTTTACGCCAGTTATTTACTAACTTAACTTTTAATTCTGGTAATAAGTGCTGATGAAATCTTAATGGTAAATAAGATGCTGTCAATGTTTTACCTAGTTGTTTACGCAAAGTAGTTGTTGGTGTAGCTGTAAGATAAATCAACGCACTATTCACTTTTTTAGCTTTATTCACAGCATAAGCCAACATTTTGTCCCCAGCAAATGGAAAACTATCTATTTCATCAACAATAAGCAAGTCAAAAGCACGATAAAAGCGTAACATTTGATGTGTTGTAGCTAAAACTAGTTGAGTATATCGATACTGCTCTACTTGATTACCATGCAGAACCACTATATCAGTCTTTTCAAAAGCTGCCTGTATTCTTGGGGCAAGCTCCACAATCACGTCAATTCGTGGTGAAATAATTGCCACTCGAAGTTTTTGATTAAGTGCTTTATAAATAACTGGAAATAGCATCTCGGTTTTCCCCGCACCTGTCACCGCCCATACTAAATGCGTACGCCTTTGTGATAGTACTTTTAATAATGTATCACTCACTTGTTTTTGTTGGGTAGTCAGCTGACCTTGCCAGGTTAATTCAGTCTGTCCACTAAATTGATTGGGTTCCGGTAATGAAACTAAGTTGTCTAACGAGCTCACACGACCTAACATAATGCACGCTTTACAATAAAAGTGCTTCTTAGGCAGTTTTTCAATATCATTTTGCCCACAACGTTGGCACATTGTACCTATAAATGCTTCATTCACATTTCTTTTCGTAGACTCTGTTTTAGGTTGTACAATTTGCCGACCATAGAAATAATCATCATTCATGCTGTATAATACGTTATATGACAAAATACCTCACAATTCAACCTAAGACATTCACCTGGGAACAAGAAATTAAAAAATCACGTTTTATTTTAAGTCTCGCCAGAATTACATCCGAAGGCGATGCTCGAGATTTTATTGAGAAAGTAAGTAAAACGCATTATAAAGCGACACACAATGTTTTTGCTTACGTCTTGGGAGAAAATGATGCCATCAAACGTTACAGTGATAATGGCGAACCAAGTGGTACGGCTGGTGTTCCACTCTTAGAAGTACTACAAAAAAATGAATTGCATGATATTGTAGCAGTAGTCACACGATATTTTGGTGGTATTAAGTTAGGTGCTGGCGGATTAATTCGCGCCTACGCAGGAACAGCAGCCGAAGGCTTAAAATCAGTCAACATCGTTGAAAGGTTAACTAGAACTAAAGTGACCATTACACTTGATTATAAACACGTAGATTCTTTGACCTACTGGCTAACTAAGCATAATTTTCAAGTAATTGATAGTCAATATGACACCAATGTCCACATCGTAGTACCCGTAGCCGAAGAAACACTACTTCAATTTCAAACTGATTTAACCAACCAATTTTCAGGCCACATTCAATTTATCATCGGTGATGAAACACACTTTGAAATTCCATTAAAATAAGATATAATTGAATAGTTATGATCCGCTAGTGTAATGGATCGCACGCAAGATTCCGGTTCTTGAAATCCGGGTTCGACTCCCGGGTGGATCATTCACACACAAAAAAACAGTCAATAGTACTATTGACTGTTTTTTTGTGTGAATTTAATCCACCGTCATTGAGGCTGGTTCTGGTGCAATCACATCTTGCCCTGTGTCTTGTTTAATTGTTTCAAACAAAATCCCCTCACGTAATCCTGCTTGTGAGAAAATAACTTGCTGTCCACTCAATAGAATTAATAATTCTATTAATGGCAATAATCCACCAACAATAATATCACCACGATCTTTTGCCAATCCTGCCATTTTCTGTCGCTCAACTAAATTTTTGCTTAAGATGGTCTGATAGATTTCAGTTGCATCTTGCATACTTAAATGATAACCATGAATTGGCATATCTGTAATTTTTTTCTGACGACGAGATATTTTTGCCAATGTACGATTGCTACCTCCCAAGGCCACGACTGGCAAATGCATCGCATCATTTAGCCAAGACACATCCCCAAACATTTGTCTCAAAGCCACCGTTGCTTTAAACAAAGAAGCCGCATTAATAACATTTTTTTCTAAAAACATTTCACTGATAGTTACTGCACCAATAGGTAAACTAATCTCATGAACTGATACTTTATTTCTGACCAGAATCAATTCTGCTGAAGCACCGCCGGTGTCCAAAATCAAGGCATCGTTAATGTTTAAAGTATTGACGATACCGACATAATCATAGTGTGCTTCTTCTTCACCCGTCAAAACTTGTAGTGGAAATTTCATTGTGTTTTCAAATTCAGATAAAAAAGTAGCTTGATTTGTCGCTTGACGTACGGCTGCAGTAGCTACCGCACGTATTTTTGCTTTAGGATGCTCTTCAAGTGCCTCTTTGAAGCTTTTTAGAGCGTTTAACGTACGTTTAATGGCTTCTGGCTGTAGAACCTTATCTTCACCCATTCCTTCAGAAAGACGCACCATCTCTTGCAGTCGGCTTAATACTTCATAATGCCCATCTTGATGATATTTACTAATCGTCATACGCACTGAGTTTGATCCCAAATCAATCACTGCTATAACAGTCATACTTCACCTCCCGTAAATGGATTATTAATCGGCTCAAATTCTTTTTGAGCGCTCTCCCGTTCTTGCTGTTGTTTTAACTCTACCTGTTTGGCCATCGATTCCGCTATAAACATTTCTTGTGCGTTCACTGAAGCTAATCCTCTTCGATCAATTTTTTCAAAGTTACCCTCAGTTTTCAAAACACGTGTCTTAACATTATCTTCCCACATCGTTTCGAAAATATTTATGACTTGTTGCGATAAATGAGTATGTCGAATTGGAAATAGTAATTCAACTCGTCGATCAAGATTTCTCGTCATTAAATCTGCCGAAGACAAATAAACTAATGGTTTGTCATCATTATTAAAAATAAAAATTCGACTATGTTCCAGAAAACGACCAACAATTGAGTGAACTGCAATGGTCTCACTGATTTTGGGCATATTAACCTTAAGCATTGTAATTCCTCGAACAATTAATTCAACTGGAACGCCGGCTTCACTGGCCTCATATAAATGCCGAATCATTCGTTCATCAGATAAAGAATTAAACTTCATTTTAATCCCTGATGATTTTCCTGCTTTAGCGTTCATGATCTCTACATTAATTTTTTCATAAATAAATTCACGAATCCCATTGGGCGACATATGCAATTGATGGAAAAAACTTGGGTCGGAGTAACCAGTTAAAATATTAAAAATTGAAGCTACATCTGCGCCTAATTCACTATCCACCGTTAGTAATCCCAGATCTGTATAGAAATTTGCCGTAACATCATTATAATTTCCAGTTGCCAGATGAACATAGCGACGAATCGTATCATCTTCACGTCGCACAACCATCGCCATCTTAGCATGAACTTTTAGTCCACGTAAGCCATACACGACGTGCACACCCTTTTGCTCTAATTCGCGCGCCCAATGCACATTATTCTCTTCATCAAAACGAGCTTTAATTTCAAGTAAAACAGTTACCTGTTTACCACGTTGCGCAGCATCTGACAAGGCTTTGATGATTGGTGAATTACCTGATACACGATACAAAGTCATTTTAATGGCCAGAACATTATCATCTTTTGCTGCCGTTTTAATAAATTGAACCACCGGTTTGAACGAGTCATATGGATGATGCAACAAATAATCACGTTTACGAATACTATCAAAGATTTTATCAGAAGATAAATCTGGATTTTCATAGCCATGAAATGGTGCATATTCTAATGTTGGCGCGTCAATTAATTTTAACCATGCATTGATAAATGTTAAATCAATTGGACCGCTGACTTCATAGATTCGATCATCCGGGACCTGTAACGCTTTGATAAGCTTTGTCATCAACATTTTGCCCGTATTAGCGCTGACAATGATACGAATCACTCGACCGCGTTCTCGTTCTTGTAATTTACTTTGTACTTCTTGCAAAATATTAGGTGTATCTTCATCATCAGCAACATCTAGTTCCATATCACGTAAAATATGAAAAACATTCGATTCTTTGATTGTGTAACCTGGGAAAAGTGCATCTAAAAATAGTTGAACAATCTCTTCAACTAAAATAACCTTGTTCCCTTCCGGTAACGCAATAACACGGCCAGAGGTTGCAGGTACCTGCAACACAGCAATATGCTTTTCGGATTGTTCATCATTCTTTTTTAAACGAACACCAATATTTAATGTATCATTTGCCAAAAAAGGAAAAGGCCGCGTACTATCAATAGCCATCGGTGTTAGAACAGGCCGTAATTCTCTTTCAAAAATTTCTTTCAAAAAAATAAATTGTTCATCAGTTAAATCATCTGCATGAAGCAATTCAAACCCTGATCTTTTCATTGTTGGAATGATACTACGTGTCAGTACTTGATATTGATTTTTAATTTGTTCTCCTGCGGCAGCAGAAATTTTAACTAATTGTTGTTTGGGTGACAAACCAGAGGCATCTATCTTGTCATGACCCACAAGCATTTGCTGTTGTAGACTGGCAACACGCACCATGAACCATTCATCCATATTTTTCTGCGTGATCGCTAAAAATTTAGCTCGTTCTAATATAGGATTCTGCGTGTCACGGCCTTCTTCAAGCACACGCTTATTGAAGCCTAACCAACTAATTTCACGATTAACATAATATTCAGGTTGTTTTAAATCAATCATAATATTTCCTCAGCTTCTTTTCCCCTGGCGCTTTAAGGCAATTGGCAATCCGAAAACCGCCTCAAAAAAATGTGCTTTCTGGGCAAATATATAAATTTCTAATTGTAAATCTGCAGTGGTTTGGCCTGTTACGGTAACTTTCTCTAAACCAACAGACACAGTTAGCTTACTAATCTTTTGTAATCTGCTATCATCCAGTGCATCAGCTAACCGTAGTAAAGCAGCCATTTTGGCAATGCGAATCCGTTGCCTTGGTGAAAAATCTTGGGTTGATCTTAACGCATTATCTGGTGTTTCCGCACTATGATAACGAGCAATTGACGCAATCATCCGTTGTTCAGACGTGGATAAACCATGAAAATCAATACCCTCTAAAATTTCTTCCGAGTATTGATAATGTTTCTGAGAATTAATAAAGCTACCAACATCATGTGTTAAGGCAGCAACACCTAATAATAGACGATCTCGAGCGCTTAAACGATGAATTTTTTTCAATCGATCAAATAGACGCCAAGCATATTTAAGTACAATCTCACGATGCTTTTCTTCAACCATATATCGATCTGCAATCCCACGTGCTGCCGTAATAATATCATCTTGTGCATTATTATCTTTGATTACCAAGCCATCTAAAACAGTCAGATTACTAATATGAAGATTACTTGCGCCAACAGCTGTCATAACCTGTACAACCAATACCGCTTCCATGAAAACCATCCAAATATCATTTAATTCAATATGATATCGTTCTGCAAAGGCTTGTTTATTCATTTGACTAAAGCTAGCAATCAGTGACTGTAATTCTGATTTCAAAATCGTCGCTTTATTTTTTTTGTTTAAGAAAAGATGATTTAATACATCAGCCCCAAGTAAAACCACTGTATCTGTTGATTGAAATGGTGGTAACATATGCCAAAAATCGGCTAATTTACTATCAATAAATTCTGGTATTAAATCTGGTACTTCGGTGATTTCCGCTGCCATATCACGAATAGATTGCGTCAATCTAACAGGTCCAATAGCCGAATGTTGTGAAAATTTAAACTGATTATTTTCAAAATAAGATAAATCAATTCGTGTAGAACTAATACCCAAAACAAAAGCATAATTCTCATTCAAAATTTTTTCATCGTTAATCCGCAATGCGAGTTGACGATAATAATTCTCTTGATTGGCATTCAACCAAAGTAACTCAAGGCCCGTTATGTTCTCTACTTGATCAACAAAATAAATGGCATTAAGCATTTTTGACAAGTTTTCGCTACCGTATAGACGAACATCCTCTACACCATAATCTCGTAATAATTGTTGAAATCGCTGCAACTGATCCAGTGCGCGTTGCATAACTTCTGTAGAAAAGCTAGCCAATGCCAGATCATTTTCGCTATATTCACGCCTAACATGCTCAATTTGATGTCCACGGTTATCAACAATTTGTAGCGCTGCAGCATCAGTATTTAGAAGAATAACGCCTTGTAATTTTGACATATATCGAGCCCTCTAAGGCTAGTTTATCACATTTAATATTGTGGTTGTATTAGGAAAAGGTAAAGGTCGTAACTTCAATATGAATTAGAAATTATCTGGATTAAAAACGCAATTTTGCTCGTGATCATTAATAATGCCAATCGCCTGCATGTATGAATAAACGATTACTGGGCCAATAAATTTAAAACCTCTTTTTTTCATATCTTTAGAGATTCTCTGTGATAATTCATTTTGACTAGGAACTTCATTATAATTAATAATATGATGGTTAATGACCTGTCCATTAGTAAAAGACCACATATAATCAGAAAAGCTATTAAATGATTCATGTAATTGTTCAATGATTTTGGCATTATTTACCGTAGCTTTAATTTTTAAGGTGTTATTAATAATCTCAGGATCATTTTTTAACCGCAAAATATCATTTTCATTCATGTTAGCAACCACATGAATATCATATGAAGCGAAAGCATATTTCATCGCTGTGCGCCGTTTTAATGAGGTTTCCCAACTGAGTCCAGCTTGAAAAACTTCTAATGTTAATAGTTCCAACAGTGCTGCATCTGTATACTGTCGTGGCTGTCCCCATTCTTCATCGTGGTATACTGTCATGAAATTTTCATCTTGATACTTATCTACCCAAGAACAACGTTTCAACTTTCCATTCATATTATTTCCTTCTATAACTAGAACTAGCATTTTCAAATATGGTTCTAAATAATTTTGTGTATAAAAAAACGACCAAATGGTCGTCTTTTATTTTTTACTTGTTTTCAATAACTTCGCGAGCAGCAGCTGACAAGTTATAGAATGAGTGAATACCCTTATACTTAGCAGTTGTATCCAACAATTCTTCAATACGGATTAATTGATTGTACTTAGCGATACGATCAGTACGTGACAATGAACCAGTCTTGATTTGACCAGCATTTGTAGCAACAACCAAGTCAGAAATTGTTGTGTCTTCTGTTTCACCTGAACGGTGAGAAACGATAGCTGTATAACCAGCTTCCTTAGCCATTTCAATAGCTTCAAAAGTTTCTGTCAAAGTACCAATTTGGTTAACCTTGATCAAGATTGAATTAGCAGCACCCATGTTGATACCCTTTTCAAGGTATTGTGTGTTAGTAACGAAGAAGTCATCGCCAACCAATTGAACCTTCTTGCCCAATTCTGCAGTAATTGTAGCCCAGTCTTCCCATTCGTTTTCATCAATAGGATCTTCAATTGAGATGATTGGGTAACGGTCTGCCAAATCTTCAAGGTACTTGATAAATTCTGGTGTTGTAAATTCATCACCAGTAGACCAACGCAACTTGTATGTCTTTGTTTCTGCATCATACAACTCTGATGAAGCAACATCGACAGCGATTGCGATATCCTTACCAGGCTTGTAACCAGCAGCTTCGATTGCGCGGATCAAATACTTCAAAGGTTCTTCATTATCAGCGAAATCAGGAGCAAATCCACCTTCATCACCGACTGAAGTTGCCTTACCATCAGCTTCCAACAACTTTTTCAAGGCGTGGAAAGTTTCTGAACCGTAACGGATTGCTTCCTTAACTGTTGGTGCGCCAACAGGCATAATCATGAATTCTTGGAAGTCAACCTTGTTTGCTGAGTGAGCACCACCATTGATAACGTTCATCATAGGTGTTGGCAATACGTATGAATTTGCACCGCCCAAGTATGAGAACAAAGGTACACCTAATTCATCAGCAGCAGCACGGGCAGCAGCGATTGAAACAGCCAAAATAGCGTTTGCACCCAACTTACCCTTGTTTTCTGTACCGTCGAGTTCGATCATAGCTTGATCGATTGCACGTTGGTCAGTTACATCGAACTTACCAACCAAAGCCTTAGCGATAGCATCGTTAACATTGGCAACAGCCTTTGTTGTACCCTTACCGCCAAAACGTGACTTGTCTCCATCACGTAATTCAACAGCTTCGTGTTCACCTGTCGATGCACCTGAAGGCACCATGCCACGACCAAAGCCACCTAATTCTGTGATAACTTCAGCTTCAAGTGTAGGGTTTCCACGTGAGTCAAGGACTTCACGTGCGATAATATCAGTGATTAAAGACATGTTTTAATTCTCCTTTGGTTTTCGGTTATATACCATGTATATTATATCACAGGCTAAGAGTCATATTCAAAAATTTACTAAACACATACTAGAAAATAATACACTTAACTGGGCACTAATTAGGCATTATCTACGTTAAAGTCAGGTATTTCTGGATCTTGTGCAATAGCTACAAGTTGTAAGAATTTTTCTGGGTCCAATGCTGAAGTACCAACTAAAACACCATCGATATCTTTTTGTAACATGATTTCACGAGCATTTTCTGGTGTAACAGAACCACCATACAAAACTCGTACTTGTTCAGCGATAACTGGTGAATATAATTTAGCTAAAGTTTGACGTATCAAATGTGCAGCTTTTTGCGCTTGCACAGCGCTTGCGGCTTCTCCTGAACCAATAGCCCATGTTGGTTCATAAGCCAATGTAACATTACGAATTTGATCAACCGATACTCCTGCCAAAGCAGCAGCTACTTGAGCAACAGATGGTTCTGCATCCATAAACTGGGCATACGTACTCATATCTTCATCCACATCGATAATTGGACGCAAGCCATTTCTAAGCGCGGCAGTAACTTTCAAATTAACTGTTGAATCAGTTTCATTAAAGAATTTACGACGTTCAAAATGGCCGATCAAAACGTATTTAGCACCTATGTCTTTTAAGGCCTTGGGCGACGTTTCACCAGTGTAGGCGCCACTATCTTCCCAATGAACATTTTCAGCCACAATGTGAATCGGCGAGTCGGCCGTAGCGCGAACCATATCAGCTAAAAATAAATCTTGAGCCGCAATACCTGTTTCTACAATATTTTGAGCGGGCACTTTACCGTTTACTTTGTCCAAAAAGTCCGCTACATCAGCGTGTAATTTGTTAATCTTCCAATTGGCAACGACAAACGGTACTCTTGTGGCATTATGTTGACTCATTGTTCATCTCCTCTAAGCATCATAAAAATAAATACAGCCTCAATCAATAGCAACCAAATCATATAACGAGAAGGTTCACCAAATAATGTTAATAACATATAACTAATGAATAAAACAGCCAATCCACCACCTGTTTTAGTTAATTTCTGCTGATACTTACTACGTGATAAAAGTTCAGTCAGGTGTTCATTTTCTGATTTCAATTCTGAAACGTCTAATTTCAAAGCTTCTATTTGATCCAATAAATCATCATTTTCACTTTGTAGGACCTCATTTTTTGCTTTTATTTCAGGCGTCACCGTCTCTGTTTTTTTTCGATTAAAAAATCTCATGTTTTTTCTCCATTAGCTCTATTCTACCAAAATTACTTGTTGCCTGTCATGGAATATCTATTGACGACCATGAATTTAATAGGTATAATTATATAGTTGTCAATTGATATGCAGTTGTGGCGGAATTGGCAGACGCGCAGGATTAAGGATCCTGTGCCCGTTTTAGGGCGTGCGGGTTCGACTCCCGCCAACTGCATCATCAAAAGCTATGCTAACAAGCATAGCTTTTTTATTTTAACTGATTAAAAAAATCGATAACAAAAAAGGAATCTATACAGATTCCTTTAAACATTGCCCCTGCTGGATTCGAACCAGCGCATGTCGGTACCAAAAACCGATGCCTTACCACTTGGCGAAGGGGCAATAGCTAATTTCTTTTGCCGTTAGCTAAAATCGGCAATGGGAGCGGTAGGATTCGAACCTACGAACCCGAAGGAACGGAGTTACAGTCCGTCGCGTTTAGCCAGACTTCGCTACACTCCCATATCTCAAACAACTATATTAGTATATCAAATCCGAAATTCATTGGCAAGGTTTTTCTACTATTTTTTAGTTTTATTTTTAAAAAGTGAAGTTGACTTCACTTTTTATGAATGATATACTATTTGTGAAGTTTATTACACATTGGGATTAGGAAATATAATATGAAAATAGACAATAATGTTCAACATATTAGAAAAAATCTTAATTTAACACAGGGCACCCTTGCACAAAATATTGGTGTTTCACGTCGTACAATTGTATCAATTGAAAAAGGTAACTATACGCCCTCCCTAATGTTAGCTTTTCAATTAGCACAGGCATTGAAAACACCCCTTACTGATCTATTTACTATTAATGAGGAAGACGAGATATGAAAAAAATAATTTTTGAACAGACTGGCAACATGATTACTATATTTATACTAGGTTTTGCTTTAATTCAATCTATTGTACTTTCACCACAACCAACACCAAGCTCATCTCAAATCCATTTCGGATATGGTTGGTTTTTGTTAGCTGCTTGGTTTTTAATTTTTGATGTCTGTAAGCACTTTTATCAGAAATGTGCCAAAGATGGTTACAATATTAATGATGGCGAGTTTAGTGTTAGAGATGAGCGTGAGCAATATGTCAGCTATTTCGCTATGAAGAGAACATTCCAAGTTATGGTCTACGGTTTAATATTTGTTATTGTCGCCTCGTTATTTTTTAGTTTATCATTAGCCGCAAACGTAACAACTGTCAGCATATTTATAATTATCATGCTAAGTTCGCTACTTGTTATTACCTTTTCCACCTATTTAATCTCATGGATTATTTATGAACGATCAAATTTTACATAAAATAATAATATTCAAAAACAGTTATTTTAATACTCACAAAAAAGCACACAACCTGATAAAGTTGTGTGCTTTTAAACTCAATATTTTAAGTAATTCTGTTTCGTATAATCGGTATCGATCATAATTTTCAGAATAACATATATTAACGCTTTGAGAATTGTGATGCCTTACGGGCTTTCTTCAAACCTGGCTTCTTACGTTCCTTCATACGTGAGTCACGAGTCAACAAACCTGCTGCCTTCAATGCTGCACGGAAATCAGGATCTACTGTCAACAAAGCACGGGCGATACCGTGACGTGTTGCACCAGCTTGACCAGAATAACCACCACCGATAACGTTAACTAATACATCATAGTTACCCAAAGTTTCAGTAACGTTAAATGGTTGCAAAACAACTTCACGCAAGTTAGCAAAAGGAATGTATTCTTCGATTGACTTGCCGTTCATTGTGATTTGGCCATTACCTGGAACCAAACGTACACGAGCAACTGAGTTCTTACGACGACCTGTGCCGGCATATTGTACTGCTGTAGTCATAATTCAGATTCTCCTTTCTTTAAACTAACTTGTTGATGTCAAGTGCTTCGGGCTTTTGTGCTGCATGGCCATGTTCTGCACCTGCATACACATGCAAGTTCAAGCCTTGCTTACGTCCCAAAGTGTTCTTTGGCAACATACCATGGATTGATAATTCAACCAACTTTTCAGGGTTGAATTCACGATAGTTTCCAGCTGTGCGAGCCTTCAAGCCACCTGGATGGTTTGAATGGTGGTAATAAACCTTATCAGTGGCCTTCTTACCAGTCAACTTAACTTCGCTTGCATTGATGATGATGACATTGTCACCCATGT
Organism: Leuconostoc litchii; assembly: GCF_008107645.1. GTDB lineage: Bacteria > Bacillota > Bacilli > Lactobacillales > Lactobacillaceae > Leuconostoc > Leuconostoc litchii. Next base: position 1,200,984 of record NZ_SDGY01000001.1, read on the forward strand.
CAACATTTGGTGTAAACGTTGGCTTGTTTTTACCACGCAAAATTGAAGCTACTACTGTTGACAGACGTCCCAAAACAACGTCCTTGGCATCAATAATATACCACTTCTTTTCGATTTCACCTGGTTTTGCTAAAAATGTTGTACGCATGTTTGCGCTCCTTTGATTAGTTGTTTACTGGCTTAGCCGTTCCTTGCTAAACATTTACAATAAGTTTCCGGGGCTTATCGTGAGGTAAACAATACCGTCTTCTATCTTAACTAAAAAAGTGTCATATGTCAATTATTTTAATTAAAATTAACATCTTTTTTGTAACCGTATGATGTTAGTCTAGCAGAGTGTATATGAAGCTCAAGTACAATCTCACTTTCAATATTTGGATGCCCATGCATATAGCTTTTATTGCCTATGAATAACGGTTTGATATCTGGCCATTTTTTATCAGAACGCTTCATCGTGGCATTGTTTGATTCAATACGTTCTCCATTCTCATTAAAAGGTGTCATAATCGCTACTTTATCATTCGTATCAATATCTTTTACCTTATATGATGTAGGATCAACATTAAAGTACCAAATGTTTTCATGCACTGGGCTAACTGCAAAGCCCATAATACGCATACTTGGTTGATTATTTCTTGTAGTAGCTACAAATACTAATCCTCCCGACGCCTGAATGTATTCTTCAAAAAATGTCACAATAGTTTCCCCTTAAAATAATGCTAGTTCTATTATAACAAAGATTGTTCAATTGTAATCAATCTCATCTAAATAAAGGCCACTGGCTGGTGCCGTAAATCTAGCCTGATTGCGATCTTTAACTTCAATTAGTCGTATAATGTCATGAATATCACGTTTTCCAGTACCAATTTCTAATAACACACCAACCATAATACGAATTTGATTATACAGGAAAGCATTCCCCTCGAATGTGAATACAATCTCATGTTCATCGGACAATGCTATAACATCTGCTCGTGTAATTAAACGCACTGTTGTAGCTGTTTCATTTCCTGAAGCAGCGAAACTGGCAAAATCATGTTCTCCCAATAAATCGGGTAGTGCCGCCAAAATTCTATTGATATCTAAATGCCAATGAAAATGACCAGTATATTTACGTTTAAAAGGATCCTTATAATCAGTCGTTGAAACACGGTAAATGTACCGCTTGGAATGCGTATTAAAACGGGCATGAAAATCATCGGCAACTTTTTCTACATATTTAACAACAACATCATGTGGTAATAAAGTATTCATCCCCTTACGAACACCTTCTGGATCAATGTTAAAGGGTAAATCAAAATGTATAACTTGACCAAAAGCATGGACACCCGTATCCGTACGTGATGCACCAACTACCTTAATTTCAGGAACTGGATTTTTCGCCATTTTATTCACTACTTTATTAAGCTCCCCTTGAACTGTTCGAACAGATTCAACACCATTTTTTGTCTGTAACTGGAAACCAAAAAAATCAGCGCCATCATAAGCTATTATCGCTTTGTATCGTGGCATTAATTCTCCCCTTAATATTTTATAAAAAATTTAATTGCAATAAAAAGAACCGAAAAGATAAACAAACCTGCAAAAGCCTTACTATCCTCTGAACCATATGACAATATACGATATTTGGTACGTTGCGTAGCATCTTGAAAACCACGAACTTCCATAGCATTAGCTAAGTCTAGCGCTCGTTGAAGGGCACCAACAAATAATGGAATAAGCAATGGTACAATTGCTCTCGCTCTTTTAATAGGCCCACCAGTAGAAAAACTCATTCCACGCGATTTTTGCGCATTCATGATTTTTTGTGTCTCATCCATCAATAATGGTACAAAACGTAATGCAATCGATAACATTAAGGCTAATTCTGCTACCGGTACGTGAAGTTTTTTTAAAGGTTTTAACAGAGATTCTAACGCATTTGCAATACTTGTTGGTGCCGTAGTCAATGTCAATATTGTCGACATCAAAATAATTAACACAAAACGAATCATAACGTATATCGCATTTATAATTCCTGGTACAGTAATTTTCAATGGTCCAGCCTGAAACAATACTGGCTCTCCTGGCGTAAAAAATAGTTGCAAAATAATTGTGAACAAAATTAACCAAAATATTGGTTTTAATCCATCCCAGTACAATTTAAAGGGTTGCTTTGTTAAGCGAATCATCGCGAAAACAAATGCAGCCGACCAAGCATAAGTCGCCCACGAATTAGCCCACAACATTACAAAAATAAATATAAAGGTACCAATCATTTTAGTTCTTGGGTCCAGACGATGTATCCAAGAATCTCCTGGCACAAAACGGCCAATCATAATATTATTCATGTTGGTCATCTCCATTTAACATTTTTGCTAGTTCTGTCAACAAAAGAGGCCGACGGCTTAACGAACGACCTTTTTGACGTAATTTTTCTGCAAATTGTCCTGCTTTAGGCAAATCTAACGCAACTTCCTTAAACCATGATAAATCGCGGTTAAATATCTCAGTTGGTGTCCCTTCTGCCGCCACACGGCCGTTATTCATGACAATCATATGATCAGCAACAGCTATCACATGATCCATTTGATGGGAAATCAACACTACCAATTTACCAGCCGATTTTAAATCACGTACAATATTAAGCAATTCATTTTGACCTTTAGGATCTAGTCCAGCGGCTGGTTCATCTAAAACAACGATATCTGGATTACTGGCTAATGTACCGGCCATGGCTACTCGACGCATTTGACCACCAGATAGTTCAAATGGTGATTTATGCCATAATTTTTCAGAAACATGCACCCGTTTCAAAGCTTCTTTTGCAGCAATTTGTGCTTCACGTTTCGAATAACCAAAATTAATCGGTGCATACATCACATCATCTAAAACGGTATTAGCAAAAAGTTGATTTTCAGGGAATTGGAAAACCATCCCCACTCGAGCACGTAAGCCTGTTAATTGCTTTTCTTTGATACCATTTGTCAAAATAAAATCATCAATAATTATTCGGCCTGATGTTGGTTTAAGTAGTCCGTTTAGATGCTGAATTAAGGTTGATTTCCCTGATCCAGTTTGACCGACAATTGCGGTTACCTGTCCATCTGGTATCGTGACATTAATATCATGCAAAATTGGCTGAGCTAAAGTCGTACCAGCACCATAACTAAAATTTACTTGTTCAAAGTTGATAGCCACTGTATCAGTTCTCTCTCATCCATATAATCTTCAGGCTTTTTATCTAATTGGTAAGCCAATTCATTGGCAAATGGTAGTTCTAATCCATTATCATGCAAAACCCTTCGCTGTGAAAATACCTTAGCGGGTGTGCCATCTAAAATTTTTCGCCCATCATTAATCACAACAACTCGATCGGCTAATGTCGCTTCGTCCATATCATGTGTAATTGTTATTAAGGTTAAATTTTGACCAAACTGTTGTTTTAGTTGCTGTAATGTTTCCATTACCGTCATTCTTCCGTCAGGATCCAGCATTGCAGTTGCTTCATCTAAGATAATAATTTTTGGTTGTAAAGCTAGAACACTTGCTAGAGCAACACGTTGCTTTTGTCCCCCAGACAATGTATGTGGTTCACGATCTTTAAAATCTTGCATGCCAACAACCGTGAGCGCTGCATCGATTTTTTGAGGCATATCAGAACTATCCACTTTTGTATTTTCTAGTCCAAAGGCGACATCATCAGCCACAGTTGCCCCTACAAATTGATTATCTGGATTCTGAAAAACCATTCCAATTTTTGCACGTACGCGATGCACTGATTCAATACTTAATTGTTCATCAAAAACAATAATCTGTCCCTCATCTGCAACTAACAAGCCTAATATTAGTTTAGCTAGTGTAGACTTCCCTGAACCATTATGTCCAACTAAGGCAACCCATTGACCTGCTTCAATGTTTAAATTAAAGTCATTGAACAAAGGTTGTTCATCGTAGCTATATTTTAAATTGTTTATCTCTATCGCTTTAACCATTACTACTTATTTTAGCATATTTCTCTCAAAAAATTGATTGCTACTGATTATTAACATTTCTTCAACATTTTCACAAAGATTAACTCTCATAAACCTAGTAAATTACTATAAACTGGTCTATACTAGAATAAGTAAAATGCTAATAAATAATTAATTTCACAAAGGAAGCATTCCATGAGAGAAAAAAATATCGTTATCGTCGGTGCTGGATTTGGTGGCGTCTTTGCAGCCAAAACATTATCTAAAAAGCTAAGAAATCACAAAGAATACAATATTATTCTTATAGACAAGCATTCATACTTCACATATATGACTGAATTGCATGAAGTTGCTTCTCAACGTGTTAAGCCAAAGCATGTTCAAGAAGACCTAGAACATCTGTTTTATCAAGACAAGAATGTTAAGTTATTAACGACCGAAGTAACAAATATTGATAAAAAAGACAAAACGATAGCAACCACACAGGGTAATATTCCATATGAAAAGCTTGTTTTAGCAGTTGGTGGTCAATCAAATGATTTTGGTACCCCAGGTGTAAAAGAATATGGTTTTGAAATGTGGTCAATGGAAGAGTCTCTTAAAATCCGCAATCACATTGAAAATATTATTGGTCAAGGTGCTGCTGAACTAGATCCTGCTAAACGTGAACAAATGTTAACAATTGCTGTGGTTGGCTCTGGATTTACCGGTGCAGAATTAATGGGTGAATTTATTGAACAACGCAAAGTTTTAGCACAAACGTATAAGCTAGATGAAAATGAGATTAAGCTCGTTTTGCTTGAAGCTTCACCATCTATTTTGAATATGTTAAAAGATCGTAAATTAGCAGACAAAGCTTTCAAATATATGGAAGACAATAATGTTGATATACGTCTAAATTCAAGAGTTACTGGTGTCGATGAAAGTGGTGTTTCTTTCCAAGATGGATCCACACTACCAACAAAATCATTAATCTGGACTGCCGGTGTTAAAGCAAAGTCATTTATCTCTGATTGGGGATTCAAATATGGTCGTGGCGGACGTATTGAAGCTGACGATTACATGCGAGCTACTAAAGAAGACGGTACTCCTGAACAAGATATATACGTAGCCGGTGATACTTTGTCTTATGTCGACGAAAAAACTGGTCCTATTCCCCAAACAGTCGAAGGTGCGGAGAGCGCTGCTCGTGCAGTATCTGCTAACATTCTTGCCGACTTTGGATATGGTAAGGCAAAGAAATTTTCTGAAACTGTCAAATATCATGGATTTGCTGTTTCTATCGGATCTCATTACACTGTGGCAAGTTTGATGGGATTGAATTTCTCCGGATTCTTGGCTAGCATCGCCAAGCATGGTATTAATCTTTTCTTTTACTCACAGATTCGTTCAGCTTATTCAATATTCCACTACATGATGGACGAGTTCTTCCGAACAGAAGACGGACGAAATCCATTTAAAGGAAGCATATCGAGGCTCGGAAATGTTTTATGGTCAACACCGTTACGCCTGTTACTAGGACTATTTTGGATATTAGTTGCTTTAGGAAATGCCGGTAATCTTAACGACTTATTCTGGCAAAATGGTATTTCTAGTTTTCTCGAAATTGTCACAGGGGCCGGAATTTTACTTGGTCTATTTACCTGGCCACTTGCTGTGTTATCAATTATTCTCACGATCATTTCCGGTGCAACACACTCTTTTGAAATAGTCCACTGGTTCATAATGTTTAGTAGTTTAGCTATTATGAATGGTTCAGGCCGTGGATTCGGATTAGATTTCTACGTCGTACCACTGTTACAAAAAATATTTGGTGGCTTCTGGTATGGTAAAGCAAAATCAACATATAATGAATTAGAAAAATAAGTTATAATAATAAGGTGCGAGAATTATAATTCTCGCACTTTGTACATAATGAATGAAAAGAGATTTCCATGGCAATGCCAACATTACCAAAAATTTGGGAGACCTTCCCTGAGTTAAATACGCCTCTTCAAAATGTATTAACCGAAATGTCAGAAAGTTGGCACATAGGCTTTGAAGAAATTGATCGTGCTGTTCGCTCACAAGCTAGTGCAGGGAAACTTGTTCGTCCCGCATTAACATTGCTTTTCTCTGAATTGACCGATGCACCATATAATAAAAAAGCAATTGTACTGGGCTCAAGTGTAGAACTTTTGCATATGGCCACGTTAATTCATGATGATATTATTGATGAATCTAAACTTCGCCGCGGATACGAGAGTGTACAGGCACAATTTGGTAAAGATACTGCTGTTTACGCTGGCGACTACCTTCTTACCGGCATGTTATCTCTACTAAATGACGCTAATAACGCACAAGCAAATCAGCTAGCACTAGAAGCACTAAAAAAGCTTTTATTCGGTGAACTAACTCAAAAACAAAATCGTTATATAACTAGTACAAGCTTTGACAAATATCTTACTCAGATTACAGGTAAAACAGCTGCTTTATTTAAACTAAGCGTGTTATTCGGCGCTACTAGTTCGGGAGCACTTGATGAAGATTTATTAGATGTTGTTGGTAAACTCGGAAAAAATCTCGGTATTGCGTTCCAACTATTAGATGATTATTTAGATTTTGAGTCGATTACAGAGCAGCTTTCGCTTGGTAAACCATCTGGTCAAGATGTTCGTAATGGTATTTATACAGCACCTATCATATTTGCCTTGGAAGATCAAAGTGTTAATGAGGAATTAATTGCATTATTATCTCTAAAAGATACAATTACCGATGAGCAGCTCATTTTGATTCACAAAATCGTTGCCGATAGTAATGCGATGTTACGACTTAACACCCTATTATCTGAATATACTGAAGAACTTAACACCTTGCTTAATAAGCTACCAAATAAAGCGTTACAAAATAAGTTACATCATCTCGCTAATTTATTGTTACAACGTAAAAATTAAAAAGCACTTGTNNACAAGTGCTTTTTAATTTTTAATCAACAAGCTCCAAGATAACCATTTGCGCAGCATCGCCACGACGTTGGACTGTCTTAAGAATTCGTGTATAACCACCATTACGTTCTGAAAAACGTGGTGCAACATCATCAAACAATTTTTGCAAAGCTGATTGTACCTTAACGTCATCACCGTCTTCTATTACATCTGCGACTTCGTTTCGAACAAAAGTAGCAGCTTGACGACGGGCATTTAAGTCACCACGCTTACCTAATGTAATCATTTTATCAGTTGTCTTACGAACTTCTTTAGCGCGAGCTTCAGTGGTTGTAACACGACCATTAATCAAAAGATCAGTTGTCAAGTCACGCAACAAAGCTTTACGTTGTGAAGATGTACGACCCAATTTACGATATGCCATTGGTGAGTCCTCCTTTTATTAATTTAAAGACATGTATTAATCTTCCTTGCGAAAACCTAAGTTCATATCAGTGAGCTTTTCTTGGATTTCATCAAGTGATTTCCGACCGAGATTACGCACTTTCATCATGTCAGCTTCAGTGCGATCTGTTAGTTCAACAATAGTGTTGATACCGGCCCGTTTGAGACAATTATACGAGCGAACAGATAAGTCCAAATCTTCAATTGGAGCAGAGTCCGATGCACTAGCAGCAACAGGTTCTGCTTCAACCATAACATTGGCTTCAGCTGCTACTGGAGAAATATCCATAAACAAACCAAGATGTTCTGCTAGAATTTTAGCACCTAAACTTAATGCATCACTAGGTTTGATAGAACCGTTAGTCCAAATATCAAAAGTGAGCTTATCATAATCGTCACGTGCACCGATACGTGTGTTTTCTACTTGGTAGTTCACACGCTCGATAGGTGTATAAATCGAATCAACAGCTAAAACACCAATTGGCATTTCATCACGTAATTTTTTATTTTCATCAGCTGACGTGTATCCGCGGCCTTTTACTGCCGTGACTGTCATATGCAATGATTTACCAGCTGCTACTGTAGCAATATGCAAATCTGGGTTCAAAACTTCCACATCTGCGCCACCTTGTAAATCAGCAGCTGTAACGTCCGCTGGCCCTTGAATATCAATTTCAAGAGAACGTTCATCATCTGAGTCAATTGCCAACACAACTTTCTTGAGATTCAAGATAATTTGTGTGACATCTTCAACAACGCCGTCCACAGTTGAAAACTCATGGACTACGCCATCAATTTGTACCGTATTAACGGCTGCGCCAGGAAGCGAAGACAACAAGATACGACGCAAAGAATTACCAAGTGTCGTACCATATCCACGCTCAAGAGGCTCTACAACAAATTTGCCGTAGCGGGCGTCCTCCTCGATGTTATGAATATTTGGCTTTTCAAATTCAATCATCTGTAAATTCTTACCCCTTCTTTCACAGCAAGAGCAATGAAATTCAATTAAACACGACGACGCTTTGGTGGGCGTGATCCGTTATGGGGAACTGGTGTAACATCTTTGATTGATGTAACATCTAAGCCAGCTGCTGCCAAAGCACGGATAGCTGATTCACGACCTGAACCAGGACCCTTAACAGTAACTGCAACTGTGCGCATATTCATTTCCATGGCACTTTTAGCTGCAGCTTCAGCTGCCATTTGAGCAGCAAAAGGTGTTGACTTACGGCTTCCCTTGAAACCAAGTGCACCAGCTGATGACCAAGCAACCGCGTTACCTTGAACATCAGTAATCATGACGATAGTATTGTTGAACGTTGAATGGATATGTGCTACACCAGATTCAATATTCTTTTTTACACGACGCTTACGCGTTGTACGACCTGCCATTAGTTTGCCTCCTTTTCAATACTTGTTTATAATTTCTCGGGTTAACATTTGTTAACCAACATTACACAACTTTGGTTGCGATAATCATTTGTCATACCGATGAGGATACAACTAGAAAAAGTAAAAGATTACTTCTTCTTTCCAGCAATTGCCTTAGCTGGGCCTTTACGTGTACGAGCGTTGTTCTTCGTGTTTTGTCCACGAACGGGCAAGCCCTTACGATGACGAATGCCTCGGTAAGATGCAATTTCTTGCAATGATTTAATATCAAGTGATATCTTTCGACGCAAATCACCTTCCAATTGCAAGTTTAACTTGTCAACTGTTGCACGAATGGCGTCTTCTTGGTCAGAAGTTAGATCGCGTACGCGAACATCTTCAGACACACCAGCTTCAGCCAAGATTGTTTGTGCAGTTGTATTACCAATTCCGTAGATGTAAGTTAAGCCAATGACAATTCGCTTGTCACGTGGCAAATCTATACCTGCTATACGAGCCATAACAATTTACCTCCTTTTTAATTTTGAAAATGACAATTATGTCTTTATTCAATCAATTTTTAAAACACGCGAAATTTATTTTCCAGCGCGTTGCTTATGCTTAGGGTTAGCAGAACAAATGATCATAGTTCGACCATTACGCTTGATAACACGGCAAGCATCACACATCTTTTTAACTGATGGGCGTACTTTCATAATCTATTCCTCCTATTCGGTTAACTGATTATTATCTTTTACTCATCGGAAACGATAAGTAATACGACCCTTCGTTAAGTCGTATGGTGACATTTCAACAGTAACGCGATCACCAGGCAAGATACGAATAAAATTCTTTCGAATTTTTCCTGATACATGCGCTAGAATCACAGCACCATTTTCTAGTTCTACTTGGAACATAGCATTTGGCAAAGTTTCTTTTACTTTACCTTCGATTTCAATGACATCGTTGGCCACGCACTTAACCTCCTGTGCTTATAATGTTTACATTGCTGATATAAGTGCTTAACCTATCAAATTATACCAGAAAATCTGGTATCTCTCAACAACGTTGTTCTAAACAACTAATTAATTATTATAAGTTATCCAAAACTTCCTTAACATCATGATACACATCAGTAAGTTCACGACCGCCATCGATTGTGTGCAACACACCAACTTTTTGGTAATAGTCCACCAAAGGCAAGTTAGCTGCTTTATTGACCTCTAAACGATTGTCAATAACTTCGGGTGTATCATCTGCACGACCACGACCTAAAAGTCGATCGCGCAATAATGAATCAGCAACTTCAAAGTATAATGTTGCTGAGATAGATTTCCCGTTCTCAGATAAGTATTTATCTAAGAAAACTGCTTGGGCTTCATTTCGTGGGTATCCATCCAGCATAAAACCAGCTTCAACATCTTGTTGACTTAAACGATCAGCAACCATTGCGTTCGTGATTTCATCAGGAACCAAATCTCCAGCGTCCATAAACTGGCGCGCCTTTTTTCCTAGTTCTGTATTCTCAGCCAAGTTAGCACGGAAAATATCTCCTGTGCTAATATGGACAATAGAATAATCTTCCACGATAAAGTCTGCCTGTGTGCCTTTACCAGCACCTGGCAAACCTAACAAAATCAAGTTTTTAGCCATTGATTGCCTCCCGAGTTGTTAACTGATCTTTTGTAATAAACCCAACATAATTCTTTTTTTGCATCAATCCATCAATTTGACGAATCAAATCCAAAGCAACACCTATTGAAATCAATAGGCTTGTGCCACCGAGACCAATTTTTTCATTTAGTCCCCACACATCTGATGCAATTAGTGGAACCAAAGCAACGACACCTAAGAAAATTGAACCCACAAAACTTAAATTCAATAATAATTTAGAAACAAATGCTTTGGTTTCTGCACCTGGACGAACACCAACGATATATGCGCCTTGCTTTTGTAAGTTTTCGGACAATTTATCTGGATTAACTTGAACAAAGGCATAGAAATATGTGAATACAACAATCAACACTGTATATAAAATTGCACCAGGCAAAGTTGTCATACTAAATATTTGTTGCATCACTTGATACCACTGCGCTGAAGCATATTTATCTTGGAAGGCTAGCATGACTGTTTGCGGTGTACTAATAAACGATGAAGCAAATATAACCGGTATGACACCCGAAACGTTTACTTTTAAAGGTAAATACGCTTCAGTTCCATATGATGTTGCTGAACGCGTATATTGCATTTGTAAACGACGTGTTCCTTCGTAAGACCATGTCGTAAACGCTACAACCAAAATCATCGCTATAACTAATACAACTACAAAAATTGACCCATTTAGAATATCACTACTGTTAGCCTGAAGAATATTTTCTTTGAAAATTTCATAAAAACCTTCTGGGGCTTGCGAGATGATACCCGCAAAAATAATCATTGAAACGCCGTTACCTAAGCCTTTCTCAGTGATCATTTCACCTAGCCACATTGCAAAAAATGTTCCAATAGTCATAACAGAGCCGATAACAATAAATGACATCACACTATTAGTTTGACTAACTAAGCCATAAGACGATAGAGAGTTAAACCCTGCTGTGATACCAACGGATTGAACAAAAGCAAGAATGAGTGTCAGCCACCGTGTTGCATTGTTCAACTTTCGGCGGCCAACTTCACCTTGCTTACTCCATTCGACAAAGCGAGGCACGATATCTAATTGCAAGAGTTGTACAATAATTTGTGCTGTCACGTATGGTGACACACCCATTGCGAACAACGAATAGTTTGTCAAGCCACCACCAGAAAAGATGTTCAAAATGTTCATTAATCCGGAGTTAGCCATTTCAGACATAGCGGCAGGGTTGACACCTGGCACAGTAATGTGTGTTCCAATTCTATAAACGAACAGAATAAAAAATGTCCACCCTAACTTTTTTCGAATGTCTTTTTCACGAACTGCATTAAATAACGTGCTAAGCATTAAAGTACCTCAGTTGACCCACCAGCTTGTTCAATTGCGGCAACTGCTGCTGCAGAGAACTTATGTGCCTTAACAGTCAACTTCTTTTCAAGCTGACCAACAGCCAAAATCTTGATACCAGACTTTTGATTTTTAACAATTCCATTTTCAATCAAAAGTACTGGGGTAATTTCTGTACCATCATCAAAGCTGTTCAACTTTTCCAAGTTAACAACTGCGTATTCTTTACGTGAAATGTTAGTAAATCCACGCTTTGGAATACGACGGTACAAAGGCATTTGACCACCTTCAAATCCCAAACGTACTTTTCCACGAGCCTTTTGACCCTTTTGACCACGTCCGGATGTCTTACCGTTTCCAGATGATGTACCACGACCAACACGGTTACGTACATGACGTGAGCCGGCAGCTGGTTGTAATTCATTCAAATTCATCTTTCGGTACCTCCTGTTTTAATTGTGTAATTACTTAACTTCTTCAACGCTAACTAAGTGTGCAATATGGAAAATTGCACCACGTGTAGCTTCGTTGTTAGGCTTCACCACTGAACTAGATACGCGGCCAAGTCCAAGTGACTTAACAATCGCGCGTTGCTTAGGTAAGCGATGAACCGCACTCTTAATCAAAGTGATTTTCAAATCAGCCATTTTATCGCTCCTTATTCAGCTAAGTGTTCCAAAGAAACACCACGCAACTTTGCAACGCCTTCGGCATCCTTTAAGCTCGTAAGAGCATCAAAAGTTGCACGAATAACGTTAACTGGTGTTGATGATCCAAGTGACTTTGCAGTCACATCGGCGATACCTGCAAGTTCCATCACAGAACGTGCAGCTCCACCAGCGGCAACACCAGATCCTTCTTCGGCGGGCTTAACCAAAATTTTACCGCCACCCCATTCACCAAGGACTTCATGAGGAATAGTCGTACCAACTGTTGGTACGGTGATTAACTTACGCTTCGCATCTTCAACAGCTTTGCGAATTGCTTCAGGAACTTCTTGCGCTTTACCAGTACCAAAGCCAACGTGTCCTTGCTTATCGCCAACAACAACTAATGCTGCAAAACGTAAACGACGACCACCTTTAACAACCTTGGTAACACGGTTAATAGCAACAACGTTTTCTTCTAATTCACCAAGTGACTTAGGATTAACGAATTCAACCATTTTTATACTCCTCCTTTCCTTTAGAACTTCAATCCGTTTTCACGGGCTGATTCTGCTAATGCTTGAATACGTCCGTGATAAACATAACCACCACGATCGAAAACAACTTCTTCGATGTTTGCAGCCTTACCACGTGAGGCAATCAATTCACCAACTTTAACCGCTTGTTCTGTCTTTGATCCCTTTACTTCGGCATCATGACTTGAGGCACTTGCTAGCGTTACACCCGCTACGTCATCAATTAATTGAGCGTAGATGTTTGCATTAGAACGGAAAACGTTCAAACGTGGGCGAGCAGCAGTACCAGAGATTTTTCCACGAACGCGCTTGTGACGCTTTACGCGGAGCTTATTCTTATCTGGTTTTGAAATCATAGCTGTGCTTTCCTTTTCTTATGGCGTATGCCATTTTAAGTTTATTATTAATGAAATTTTGTAAAATGCAAAGTAATTGCTTACTTTCCAGTCTTACCTTCCTTACGACGAACAACTTCACCCTCGTAACGAATTCCCTTACCTTTATAAGGTTCAGGTGAACGTACGGCACGGATTTCAGCTGCCAAATCGCCGACTTTTTGCTTTGAGATACCTGAAATCTTAATTGTCAAAGCATCGGGTACTTCAACAGTTAATTCTTCACGTTCCTCAAAATCAACAGGGTGTGAATAACCAACGTTCAAAGTCAATTTTGAACCTGACTTTGATGCACGGTATCCAACTCCGACAAGCTTCAATGTCTTAGTGAAACCTGCAGATACACCTTCGACCATATTTGCAACATTGGCACGTGTAGTACCATGCAAAGCTCTGGTTTTACTGTCATCACTACTACGACTGAAAGAAACTTCATTTCCTTCAATAGTCATTGTAATGGCTGAAACGATTTCACGTGACAATTCACCTTTAGGTCCCTTAACTGTTACAACAGCACCTTCTTGAGATACAGTTACATCAGCAGGTAATGTGATTGCTTTATTTCCAATACGGCTCATGGTAAGTCTCCTTTCTTAGATATATTACCAAACGTAAGCGACTACTTCGCCACCGACTTGCTTAGAACGTGCTTCTTTGTCAGTGATAACACCGGCAGAAGTTGAGATAATAGCAATTCCCAAACCGTTCAAAACTCTTGGCAAATCTTCAGCCTTAGCATACTTACGCAAGCCTGGCTTAGAGATACGTTGAATTCCTGTAATCACACGATTACGGTCTTCTCCATACTTAAGAAATACACGGATAACACCTTGCTTGTTATCATCTATGTATTCAAAATCACGGATAAAACCTTCTGATTTCAAAATTTCAGCGATGCTCTTTTTAATTTTTGATGCTGGAGCTTCAACCACTTCGTGACGTGCCAAATTGGCATTACGAATGCGAGTCAAAAAATCAGCAATTGGATCAGTCATAGACATCTATCGATATCCTCCTTTTAATTTTGAACGTAATCATACAAAATGACACGCTCTTAACTATTATAGACTATTTAGGTCAATAACAGTTAAAAACGCGTCACTCTTTTCGAGTAACAACATTTTTATTCACTAATTACTTAGTAAATGGCATTCCCATTTGTGTCAACAATTCACGACCTTCTTCGTCGTTTTGTGCTGTTGTAACAATAACAATGTCTAAACCACGTACACGGTTAACTTTGTCAAAGTCGATTTCAGGGAAAATTAATTGTTCACGAATTCCCAAAGTGTAGTTACCACGACCATCAAAAGCCTTTGATGACACACCACGGAAATCACGAACACGAGGTAATGAAATATTGATCAACTTGTCTAAAAAGTCATACATACGTTCTCCACGTAGTGTAACCTTTGTTCCGATTGACATACCTTCACGCAAACGGAAACCAGCGATTGACTTCTTTGCCTTTGTGATAACTGGTTGTTGACCAGAGATCAACTTCAATTCTTCAACCGCTTCATCCAAGTTCTTTGAGTTTGAAACTGCATCACCAACACCCATATTCAAGACAATCTTGTCAATCTTTGGGGCTTGCATTGATGACTTAAAGTTAAACTTTTCGATCAAAGCAGGTTGAACTTCATTAACATATTTTTCTTTTAAAGCATTAGCCATGAAAATGATTTCACCTTTCGATATTTAGCCTAGTACGTTACCAGACTTTTTAGATACGCGAACTTTCTTGCCATCTTCTACTTTGAATCCAACACGTGTTGGTTCATTAGTTGAAGGGTCAAGCAATTGCACGTTAGAAACATGGATAGGTGCTTCGATATCGATAACACCACCTTGTGGATATTCGTTAGAAGGCTTTTGATGCTTCTTAACGATGTTCACGCCTTCGACAACGACGCGATCTTTTCCAGCAACAGTCTTAGTGATTGTGCCTTCTTTTCCCTTATCTTTGCCGGCAATGACGCGAACCTTATCACCTGTTTTTACAAACATGATTTGGCTCCTCCTTGTCAGTATTAGAGCACTTCTGGTGCTAATGAAACGATACGCATATAGTCGTTATCACGCAATTCACGTGCAACGGGACCAAAAATACGTGTACCTACTGGTGACTTGTCGTCCTTCACGATAACAGCGGCGTTTTCATCAAAATTGATGTATGAGCCATCTGCACGACGAACGTCAGAAACAGTACGAACGATAACAGCCTTAATGACGTCACCCTTCTTTACGTTACCACCAGGGATAGCTTGCTTAACTGTGGCAACAATCATGTCACCCACACCAGCAAACTTACGGCCTGAACCACCGAGCACTTTAATCGTTAAGATTTCACGTGCGCCAGAGTTGTCAGCCACTTTTAAACGACTCTCTTGTTGAATCATGGTTCTTCCTCCTTGTTAGCAATTAATTACGACGATTTAGTCGATCTATTAAAGGACAACTGCCTCTTCAACGATCTTGACCAAACGGAAGTGCTTAGTTGCAGACAAAGGACGAGTTTCCATAATTTGAACAAGGTCACCTTGCTTGGCAACATTCTTTTCATCATGGGCCTTAAACTTTTTTGTATACTTAACACGCTTACCATAAACGGCATGGTTTACATAAGTATCAACAGCAACAGTGATTGTCTTGTCCATTTTATCTGAAACAACACGTCCTTGGTAAACCTTACGAGCATTACGTTCTTCACTCATTTTTCAGCTTCTTCCTTTCGTCTTATTTGTTGGCGTTTGCCAATTCTTGTGCACGAATAACTGTCTTAACTCGTGCGATGTCCTTACGAACTTGTGCGATACGCGCCGTGTTTTCTAATTGACCAGTAGCCAATTGAAAACGAAGGTTGAATAATTCTTCCTTGAATTCGGCTTCGCGCTTTTGCAAATCCGCAAGTGACAATTCTTTCAATTCACTTGCTTTAGCCATTATTCAGCCTCCCGAGCAATAATCTTTGTACGTACAGGCAACTTGTGTTGTGCCAAACGTAATGCTTCACGTGCAGTTGCTTCAGGAACACCTGCAACTTCAAACATCACCTTGCCACGTTTAACTGGTTCAACCCAACCTTCGGGTGCACCTTTACCGTTACCCATTCGAACACCGACACCTTTAGATGTATATGACTTATGAGGGAAGATTTTAATCCAAACCTTACCACCACGTTTCATATAACGTGTCATTGCAATACGGGCAGCTTCAATTTGACGGTTAGTAATCCAACTTGAAGTTGTTGCTTGCAAGCCATAATCACCGAATGTTACCGTCTTGCCACCTTTTGCTTCGCCACGCATGTGGCCACGGTGTACACGACGGAACTTAACACGCTTTGGTACTAACATGTTTGCTTCCCTCCTTACTTACTGTTCTTTTTTTGTGGTAATACATCACCACGATAAATCCAAGTCTTGATACCCAAGTTTCCGTAAGCAGTCATTGCTTCATCCCATGAGTAATCAATATCCGCACGCAAAGTATGCAAAGGTACAGTACCTTCAGTGTATTGTTCGATACGTGCAATATCAGCACCATTCAAACGACCTGAAACCATAACCTTGATACCCTTAGCACCTGAACGAGTAGCACGTTGAATAGCACCACGCATAGCACGACGGAAAGCCACACGACGTTCCAAATCACCAGCGATTTGTTGTCCAACTAGATGTGCACTCAAATCCGGCTTTTTGATTTCTACAATATTGATGAATACGCGCTTTGAACGACCTTTTTCATCTGTATCTGTCAATTTTGCCAATTGTGTACGAAGCTTTTCAACTTCTGAACCACCCTTACCAATAACCATTCCTGGCTTGGCAGTTTGGATAGAAACGTCAACACGTGATTTTGTTGTACGTTCAATTTCAATGCGATCAACTGAGGCATCTGCTAAGTTTTTCTCGATATACTTACGAATACGTAAATCTTCGTGAAGTTGGTTAGCATAGTCAGCCTTATCAGCAAACCACTTTGCATCCCAGTCGCGAATAACGCCGACACGGAATCCAGTAGGGTTAATCTTTTGACCCATTACTTTGCCTCCTTCTCAGCAACCACAATTGTTAGGTGGCTTGTACGCTTGTTAATAGGTGAAGCAGATCCCTTGGCACGAGGACGGAAACGCTTAAGCGTTGGTCCTTCGTTAGCAAAGGCTTCCTTCACAATAAGATCTTCTCGGTCTAATGAGAAGTTGTTTTCAGCATTAGCAACTGCTGAGTTCAAAACCTTGTAAATATCTTCTGTAGAAGTATTAGGTAGGAACTTCAAAATTGCGTATGCTTCGTTAACGCTCTTACGGCGAATAGTGTCAAGAACTAGGCGTGCCTTACGTGGGGCAACGCGGACGATCTTAGCAGTCGCGCGAGCTGATGTAACTTGTTCAGCCATTTTTCACTTCCTCCTTATTTACCAGTCTTTTTATCGTCGTTCTTGTGTCCCTTGAACGTACGAGTTGGTACGAATTCACCTAACTTGTGACCGACCATATCTTCTTGCACATAAACTGGAACGTGCTTGCGACCATCATAAACGGCAATTGTAAAGCCGATGAAGCTTGGGAAGATTGTTGAACGACGTGACCAAGTCTTGATCACTGATTTCTTTTCAGAATCAACTTGCGCTTCAATCTTCTTAAGCAAGTGTGGGTCCGCAAATGGTCCCTTTTTTAAACTACGAGCCATTAGTTGTCTCCTTTCCCTTACTTACTCTTACGACCGCGAACGATAAACTTTGTTGAAGCCTTCTTCTTATCGCGAGTCTTCTTACCGGCAGTCTTCTTACCCCATGGTGACATAGGACTTGGACGACCAACTGGCGCTTTACCTTCACCACCACCGTGTGGGTGATCGTTAGGGTTCATAACTGATCCACGAACATGTGGACGCTTTCCACGCCAACGGTTACGACCAGCCTTACCCCAGTTAATCAAAGAATGTTCTGCATTACCCACTTCACCGATTGTTGCACGGTTTGTAGCTAATACCAAACGAACTTCACCTGAAGTCAAACGAACGATGATATATTTACCATCACGTCCCAAAATTTGTGCTGATGCACCAGCTGAACGAGCCAATTGTCCACCCTTACCAGGCTTCAATTCGATATTGTGAATCAAAGTACCTTCAGGAATAGCACTTAATGGCAAGGCATTGCCGGGCTTGATGTCGGCATCAGGACCAGATTGAACTTTGTCGCCAACCTTCAATCCTTTTGGCGCCAAGATATATGACTTGATACCATCTTCGTATACTAACAAAGCAATGTTAGCAGTACGATTTGGATCATATTCGATAGCTTTTACAGTCGCTGTCTTGTCATCTTTAGTACGCTTGAAGTCTACAATACGGTAGGCTTGCTTATGTCCACCAGCATGGTGGCGAACTGTCATACGACCAGATGCATTACGTGCACCAGTCTTTGACTTTTTGGCCAACAAACTCTTTTCGGGCGTTGTCTTCGTGATTTCAGCGAAATCTGAAGTCGTCATATTACGACGTCCGGCAGAAGTTGGCTTATAACTCTTGATAGCCAATGTCTTATCCTCCTATTTTAGATTAACCTTCGTTAAAGATTTGAATATCTTTTGAATCTTTTGACAACGTAACGGTTGCCTTCTTTAATTTACGTGTGTAACCAACATAACGGCCTTGGCGCTTTTTCTTACCACGGACGTTTGCAGTGTTCAAACCAGAAACTTTAACTTCAAAGATTTCTTCGATAGCTTTTTTTATTTCAGGCTTTGTTGCGCGTGTATCAACTTCGAAGACATAACGCTTACGTTCTGTTTGCGCCATTGAAGCTTCGGTGATGATAGGGCGACGGATAATATCGCGTGCATCCATTAGGCAAGACCTCCTTGGATTTCTTCGATTGATGATTGAACAACCACCAGCTTATCTGCATTAACAACATCAAGAACGTTGATACCCTTTGTTGTCATAACTTGAACATTTGTCAAGTTACGTGCTGACAAGATTGCGTTTTCGTTGTCTTCATCAACAACTACTAATGTCTTTGTGTCAGCTGACAAATTTGCCAAAACTTTCTTAAAGTCTTGTGTCTTTGGTGCTTCAAATGACAAAGCATCAACAACTACTAATTTGTTATCAGCGACTTTTTGTGACAAAACTGACTTTAATGCCAATTGGTAAGCCTTACGGTTAATACGGTAAGCATATGAACGAGGTGTAGGTCCGAAGACAATTCCACCACCACGGAACTGAGGTTCACGAATTGAACCGGCACGTGCACGACCAGTACCCTTTTGCTTCCAAGGCTTACGTCCGCCACCAGAAACCGCAGAACGGTTCTTAACAGCATGTGTACCTTGACGCAATGATGCACGTTGCATCAATACTGCATCAGTGATAACGGCGTTGTTAGGTTCGATGGCGAATACTGCATCATTTAATTCGATTTCAGTAGTTTGACTACCATCTTGCTTTAATACAGCAACTTTAGTCATGATTGATTGTTCTCCTTTCTAATAGTTTATATTAAGCTTCTTCTGAGTTAGCAGCAGATGCAGATGCATTAGCCATCTTAACTTCAGGATGCTTTGCGTTTACTTTTACAGTTGATTTAATAGTCAAAAGTGATTTGTTAGCACCAGGTACATTGCCCTTCAAAAGTAACAAGTTGTTTTCAACATCAACATGGACAATAGCAATATTTTGCATTGTTCGCTTATTATTTCCCATACGTCCTGGCAAAAGCTTACCCTTAAATACGCGGTTAATAATAGCACCCATTGAACCAGGGCGACGGTGGTAACGAGAACCGTGAGTCATAGGACCACGAGACTGTCCCAAACGCTTAATAGCACCTTGGAAACCATGTCCCTTTGTGATTCCGGTTACGTCGACGTATTCACCTGCTTGGAATGTGTCAACCTTAATTTCATCCCCAACGTTAAATTCGTCTCCCGCATTGCGGATTTCACGAATGTAGCGCTTAGGGGTCGTGTTTGCTTTTGAAGCGTGACCTTGTTCAGGTTTATTTGACAAAACTGTGCGCTTGTCTTGGTAACCAAGTTGAATAGCACTATATCCGTCTGTTTCTGCATTTTTAACTTGCAAAACGACGTTTGGTGTTGCTTCAACAGCAGTCACGGCGATCAATTCACCAGATTCTGTAAAAACCTGAGTCATACCGACTTTGCGGCCTAAGATACCTTTAGTCATGACTAATCTCCTTAAATATTTTTAATGTGTTTGTCTCAATGAGACATGAAGTTATATTCCGTTTGGATTACAACTTGATTTCGATTGCAACACCTGATGGCAATTCTAGCTTACGCAATGCGTCAACTGTCTTGTCAGTAGGGTTCACAATGTCAATCAAACGCTTATGCGTGCGCATTTCGAATTGTTCGCGACTATCCTTGTGCTTATGTGGTGAACGTAAAATTGTATACAATGTACGTTCAGTTGGTAGCGGAATAGGACCAGCAATTTCTGCGCCCGTACGCTTAGCTGTTTCAACAATCTTTTCTGCTGATTGGTCTAAGATACGGTGTTCGTATGCCTTTAAACGGATACGGATCTTCTTTTGTGCCATTATTTCATGCCTCCTCGTTGATTTTGTAAATCAGCTAACTTCGATTAAAAACCGACAACACTGCTTGTGTTTTGCGCGCCCATGGCAACGCGGCCGCGCGTGTCGCAACCTTAATCATCATCGCTAAACATTGATACACTAGGCTTTCGGTAGGTTTTTACTACTACTGTTCCAAAAGCGTACTTAAATATAATAACAGAAAAACCCGTGCATAGCAAGGGTTTTTCTGTTATTATTTAAAATTTAATTTTGATACTTTTCAGCCACAAATTAATTCTTAAATTACTGCTTGCTTATCGTTGTGTCATTTTGAACTCTAAGAAAGCGTCATTATATTTTTCTGTCCATTTCTGACCTAAGTCATCATATGTTTGTAAATGACTAACTGTTTTTGCATCAGGGTAAAACTGCCTATCACCACGAATAGATTTAGGCAACAATGCTAACGCCTTTTTATTAGGCGTCGCATACCCTATATACTCAGCATTTTGTGCAGCATTTTTCGGCTCACTCATAAAATTCAGAAAAGCGTACGCTGCTGTTTTATGCTTCGCATTCTTAGGCATGACAATATTATCGAACCATAAATTAGAGCCTTCACTAGGCACAACATAATGTAAGTGAGGATTTTTATCCATTGCTTCGGCTGCTTCTCCGGAGTATGTAACAGCTATTGCAGCTTCATCTTGTGCCATATACATTTTTATTTCATCGGCAATAATTGCCTTAACATTTGGCATCAGGGTTGTTAACTTTCCTTGCGCGGCAGCCAAATCTGCCTCAGATTTATCATTAACCGGTTTGCCTTGCGTAATCAAAGTAATACCAAGAACATCACGTGCTGAATCAATCAGCATAATCTGATTTCTGAACTTTGGAGACCACAAATCATCCCAGTGCTGGACATCTTTTGCTTGAACGTACTTATCATTATATATAATGCCCAATGTTCCCCAAAAATATGGCACGGAATATTTATTCCCCTTATCAAAAGTTTGATTCAGAAAACGACTATCATAATTTTTTAAACCTGTTAGTTTACGATGATCGAGTGGCTGTAGCAAATGATCCGCCTTCATTTTTTCAATCATATATTCTGAAGGGACTGCTAAGTCATATGACGTACTGCCCTGCTTTATTTTCATATACATCGCTTCATTAGAATCAAACGTTTCATAACTAACCTTATACCCCGTCTCTTTGGTAAATTTTTTCAACAGTGACGGATCAATATAGTCTCCCCAGTTGTAAAGGTTTAAAACCTTACCATCCTTATCTCCAGTACCAGTTTGTGACGAGAAATAACGCTGTGCACTAAAAAGCAATGCTACAATCACTAATATTACCATAATGCCAGATAATAATTTTTTCATATCACAACCCTTCTGTAGCTGGCATAACTAAACGGGTCCCAGCACGTTTTTTTCCTTTAGATGATCGTTTCGATATAACATAATAAACAAGTACCAGTAATAGGGAAACCAGAAACATCATCGCCGACAACGCATTTATCTCTAGGCTGACCCCTTGACGGGCACGAGAATATATTTCCACTGATAAAGTTGAGAAACCATTACCCGTTACGAAAAAGGTTACAGCAAAGTCATCTAATGAATAAGTAAATGCCATGAAAAAGCCTGCAAGGATACCTGGCGATATGACAGGTAACACAACACGTGCTAACATCTGCCAGTTGTTAGCGCCAAGATCTTTTGCTGCAGTAACTAATGATGGATTCATTTCTTGTAAACGTGGTAAAACCATTAACACAACAATAGGTATACTAAACGCAATATGCGAAAGTAAGACTGATGTAAAACCAAGTGTAAAACCAATAACTGTGAATAATATCAAAAATGAAGCACCAATAATAACATCTGGAGAAACAAGTAAAATGTTATTCAACGACAAAAAAATGTTCTTAATCAACTGATTATGTTGATTATAAATAAATAATGCACCAGCAGTACCGATAATACTAGCCAAAAGAGAAGAGAGCAAGGCCACCAAAAAAGTATTAACAACAATTTCTAAAATGCGTGTATCTACAAACAATTCCACATAGTGTTTCCACGAAAAGCCGTCCCACCCCTGCATTACGTCGCCAGCATTAAACGAATAAACAATCAGAAAGAAGATAGGTAAATACAACAGGACGAATACAAAAACTAAATATAAGTTGGACCATTTAAATTTTCCCTTCATTATTACACTACCTCACTTTCTTATATTTTTACGCACACGGTCACGTGTTAAAATCATCGTAACAATCATGGCTACAATTAAGATAACACCAATAGTAGATCCAAGTTGCCAATTTTGTGTAACCAAAAAATGCTCTTCGATTGCTGTTCCCAACGTAATGACTCGATTACCACCAATTAAGCGTGTAATCATAAATAGCGACAAACTGGGAATAAATACTGCTTGAATCCCCGCTTTAACACCCGGCATTGATAACGGAAAAATGACATAACGTAAGGTTTGCCATTTATTAGCCCCAAGATCATGGCTAGCCTGAGATAATCTTGGATCTATTTCAGCTAATGAATTAAAAATGGGGAGAATCATAAATGGAATTTCGATATACGCTGCCACAAGTAAGAAACTCCAATCCGAAAATAGCAATTGTTGCGGAGCTACACCCCAAAAAGATATGAAACTATTTACAGTACCAGTCTTAGATAATAGCCCAATAAATGCGTATGTTTTTAACAGTAGATTAATCCATGTGGGTAATATAACCAACAACAACCAGAATTGCTTCTGTTTGAGCTGATTTAGTAAATACGCAGTTGGATAACTAATAACCAACGTAATTACAGTAATCAAAAATGCATACCACACAGAATTGAACGTCATCCGCAGATAGGTACCACTACCAAAGTAAGCACCATAATTCCCTAGCGTAAAGTGCCCATTGCTTGTTGTAAATGATTGAAACAGCATCAGCATTAATGGTGCAATAACAAACAATAATAGCCATATACCATACGGAACAATATAAAATATCTGACGTTGTTGTTTAGCTTTCATCATCATCCTCATAGCTCTCTAAACGTGCATCAAAGTCGTCTTCTGATTCGTTAAAGCGCATAATATGAATATCCTCGGGATCAAATGTCAATCCAACTCTTGCGCCCATCGTTGCCGAATTAGTTGCTTGCACTTGCCATTCGTTACCATCATCATCAATTGCTGTGATTTCATAGTAATCTCCACGGAAAGACTGATCTTCAATGGTAACGATAAGTTTCCCATTTTCAATCGTTGTTAAGTCCAAATCTTCCGGACGTAACACAACCTCTACTCTCTCGTTTGTTCGCATACCAGCATCGACATTCTCAAAATCTTTACCTACAAAATGGACGACGTAATCTTGTTTCATAATACCGTCAACAATGTTACTTTCACCAATAAAATCAGCTACAAAATGGTTGATAGGCTCATCGTAAATATCCTCTGGTGATCCATTTTGCTGAATAACGCCATCATTCATCACAAATATCCAATCAGACATAGCCAGTGCTTCTTCTTGGTCATGCGTCACGAACACAAAAGTAATACCCAAGCGTTGTTGGATTTCACGCAGTTCATATTGCATACTTTTACGTAACTTATAATCTAACGCAGACAAAGGTTCATCAAGCAATAAAACTTCTGGATCATTGGCCAATGCACGTGCAATTGCAACACGTTGTTGTTGTCCACCAGACAGTTCATCAATGTCTCGCTCAGAAAAATCGCCTAATTTAACTAAATCAAGCATGCTTTTAACTTTGTTCTTAATCTCTGTTTTATTCATGCCTTTCAGAGTTGGTCCAAATGCCACATTGTCAAAAACATTCATATTTGGGAATAGCGCGTAGTTCTGAAATACTGTATTCACTTTACGCTTTTCTGCAGGAACATTATTTACACGTTTACCTTCAAACAGTATGTCACCTGAATCAGCCGTTAATTGTCCTGAAATCAATTTTAAGATTGTTGATTTCCCCGAACCAGATGGTCCCAATAATGTATAAAATTTTCCAGTCTCAATTTCCAAATCAATATTGTTCAAAACATGAGTGTCTCCAAAAGACAAATCAACTTGATTAAAAGCAATAATAGGTACTTGTTTTTCACTCACTCGCTCATCCTCGAATCTTTTCAATAGAATACATTTTACACTAAATATAAAAACAAAAAAAGCGCCATGACTTGCGCTTAATAAAGAATTTTATCCTGTTTTTCAACAACTAAAATTGATACAGTCATCAAAATAAATAATACGATTAAAACAATGACTTGTGGCAACCAAGAATGAAACCAACTGTAGGCATAACCAAATATCAATGGACCAGTAGCTGCTAATAAATACCCACCACTTTGTGCCATACCAGATAACTGCGCTGTTTGTTCCGCACTACTTGTTTTCAAGCTGAAAGTCGTCATTAAGTATGGAAACAATGCCGACGTTCCAATACCAATCAGTAAGTTAACAATTAGCCAGTATATAAATGTGCCTTGAGGATGTAATAATAGTACATAACCTAATGTTCCTAATATTGAAAAAATTCCGACACCCCACTGACGTTGCTTACTGTTAAGCCGCGCTACAATTGTTGGTACTAATAAAGCAAAAGGCAATCCTATCAATGAATTTAGTCCAGCAAACATACTAGCAGTAGCCGATGACAATCCTGTCTGCACAGCCATGGTAGGCCCCCAAGCCAACTGTACATAAAACATCATTGACTGTAGTCCACTAAAAATAAGCAACAGCCAAGCATACTTGTTACGCCAAATATTTGGTTTGATTGTAGGCACACTTCTCACTTTGAAAGTTGTTTGATCTGCTTTAGTAAAAGTATAGTTTGGTAGCCAAACGAATAACGCGAGTATGAGCAATAAGGTCACCAAAATTATGAATACATGCCAACCAGTAACAGCTGTAATTGGCGCTGATAATGCTGCCCCTAGCGCTGTTGCTAGCATCATACTGAAGGTAAAAACAGATGTCATAAACCCTACTTTATTAGGAAAATATGTCCGAATGACACTTGGCAGCAAAACATTCATATGAGCAATGGCAATGCCGACAAATATCGTTCCAATATATAAAAAAGGTGTATTTAATATTCGGATAAACGATCCAATAATAAGTAGCCCCAGCATGAATGTGAATGCACGTTCTAATCCCAACTTTTGCGCTACTCGTGGTGCAAAAACTGAAAAAACGGCAAATGATAATAATGGAATTGTCGTTAAAGTACCTAAACTAGCAACCGGAACATGCAAATCACGGGCAATAGTGCCCATTATCGGTGGTATTGATGTAAAAGGTAAACGCAGCACCATACCAACGACAATTATTCCCGGTACTAAAAATTTACTATGAGATTTAATATTGTTGTACATTTTATTTTTCCTATCAAAACGGCGTCACTCAATATGAGTGACGCCGTTTATACTGAACCATCTGTCAGTTAAATATTTAAATAATAGAATTAATCTTCTTGACCATGTGTCTTGATAATTTCTTCTTGAATGTTCTTAGGAACAGCTTCATAATGATCAAATACCATCTGGAATGTACCACGACCTTGCGTAGCTGAACGCAAAGTAGTTGCATAACCAAACATTTCTGACAAAGGAACCTTGGCCTTAACAGCCAAAACAGGTCCACGTGATTCTTGACCTTCGATCATACCACGGCGAGCTGAGACATGTCCCATAACATCACCAAGGTTATCTTCAGGTGCAACAATATCAACAGCCATGATAGGTTCAAGAATAACCGCACCAGCTGTCTTTGCAGCTTCCTTCAAAGCCAATGACGCAGCAATCTTAAAGGCAGCTTCACTAGAATCGACATCGTGATATGAACCATCATACAGCTTAGCCTTCAAATCAACTAATGGGAATCCAGCCAAAGGACCAGCATTTAATGCATCCTTCAAACCAGCTTCAACTGAAGGAATGTATTCACGTGGCACAACACCACCAACAATGGCATCTTCGAACTCAAAGCCAGCACCTTCTTCGTTTGGTGCGAATTCAATATAAACATCACCATATTGACCCTTACCACCAGACTGACGCTTGAAGAATCCACGAGCTTGAACTGTCTGCGTGAACGCTTCACGATAGGCAACCTGAGGTGCACCAACGGTTGCTTCAACGTTAAACTCACGACGCATACGATCAACCATGATATCCAATTGCAATTCACCCATTCCAGCAATCAACGTTTGACCAGTTTCTTGGTTTGTTGTTGCTCGGAATGATGGATCTTCTTCAGCTAACTTTTGAATAGCATTTGACAGCTTGTCTTGGTCAGCTTTTGTCTTTGGCTCAATAGCTAATTCAATAACAGGTTCTGGGAATTCCATTGATTCAAGAACTAATTGATGACTAACATCTGTTAATGAATCACCTGTTGTTGTGTTCTTCAAACCAATCGCAGCTGCGATATCACCTGAAAATACTTCTTCGATTTCGGTACGTGAAGTCGCATGCATTTGTAGCAAACGACCAACACGTTCACGAGTATCAGAAGACGTGTTTTGTACGTATGAACCAGACTTCAAAGTACCAGTATACACACGCATAAATGTCAAACGACCAACGAATGGATCGGTCATGATTTTGAATGCCAAAGCAGCAAATGGCTTTGAATCATCAGCAATCAAGTCAACTTCTTCATCCGTCTTTGGATCGTTAGCGATATATGGCTTAACGTCCAAAGGTCCTGGCAAGTAGTCAACAACCGCATCCAACATCATTTGGACACCCTTATCCTTATAGGCAGAACCTGCAAGAACTGGGTAGAATTGCAATGCCAAAGTAGCACGACGAATTGCAGCTTTTAATTCTTCGATTGAAATATCTTCACCTTCAAGATATTTTTCCATCAAATCATCATCAACATCGGCAACAGCTTCAATCAATGTATTACGCTTTTCTTCTGCTAATTCCTTTAATTCTGCAGGAATTTCGCGTGGTGCCCACTTTTCTCCCAAATCATCTTCAGGATAATATGCTTCTTGTGTAATCAAGTCGATGACGGCTTCAAAGTCGTCTTCGGCACCAATTGGCCATTGAATGGCTTCAGCATTAACTTGCAAACGTTCGTGGATTGAATCCACTGACATTTGGAAATCAGCACCCATCTTATCCATCTTATTGACGAATACAATACGTGGTACATCATATGTTGTTGCTTGACGCCAAACTGTTTCAGTTTGTGGTTCAACCCCAGCAGCACCATCCAAAACCGCTACGGCACCATCCAAAACGCGTAATGCACGTTCAACTTCGATTGTAAAATCAACGTGTCCTGGTGTATCGATAATGTTAACACGATAAGGTGTCTTAGCGAATTGATCAAAGAAACCGTGCCATACAGCTGTTGTAGCAGCTGATTGGATAGTAATTCCACGTTCCTTTTCTTGTTCCATGAAATCCATTTGTGAAGCACCATCATGTGTTTCACCAATTTTGTGAATTTTACCTGTATAGTACAAGATACGTTCAGTAGTCGTCGTCTTACCCGCATCAATATGGGCCATGATTCCGATATTACGTGTACGTTCTAGTGGGTATTCACGTTTTGCCATTGTGAGTTATCTCCTGGTTTAGTTCTATATGCAACAAAAAGCGACACTTAATTGTGTTCGCTTTTTGATGGTGCTTGTGTGTGACAAACACCATCTATGACAATTGTACACTATCTGTATAACAAAGGTAGCATTATCTACTAACCTTAGTACCAAATTTTTACCAACGGTAGTGTGCAAATGCACGGTTCGCTTCGGCCATCTTATGTGTGTCTTCACGCTTCTTAACAGATGCACCAGTATCATTGGCAGCATCCATAATTTCTTTAGCTAAGCGTTCGTCCATTGTATGTTCGTTACGCAAACGTGAGTAGTTCACCAACCAACGTAGTCCCAATGTTGAACGACGGTCTGGGCGTACTTCGATTGGCACTTGGTAGTTAGAACCACCAACACGACGTGCCTTAACTTCCAACACTGGCATAATGTTTTCCATAGCTTGTTCGAAAACTTCTAATGGATCGTTACCAGTTGTTTCCTTGATACGATCAAAAGCATCGTACAAGATTGTTGAAGCTGTACCACGCTTACCATCAAGCATCAACTTGTTGATCAAACGTGAAACGAGCTTTGAGTTGTAAATTGGGTCAGGTAAAATTTCCTGACGCTTAGTATAACCTTTACGTGGCATTAGTCAGTCTCCTTTTTACTTCTTTGGTGCCTTTGTACCATACTTTGAACGTGATGTCATGCGACCATCAACGCCGGCAGTATCCAAAGCTCCACGGATAATGTGATAACGTACACCAGGAAGATCCTTAACACGACCACCGCGAATCAAAACAACAGAGTGTTCTTGCAAGTTGTGACCAATTCCTGGGATATATGCTGTTACTTCATACAAGTTTGAAAGACGCACACGAGCGTACTTACGCAAAGCTGAGTTAGGCTTCTTAGGTGTCATTGTACCAACACGGGTAGCAACACCACGCTTTTGTGGCGCAGCATTATTAGTGGCTTTCTTCTTCATTGAGTTGTAGCCAAAGTTCAAAGCAGGTGATTTTGACTTAGAAACATTTGACTTACGTGGCTTACGAACCAATTGGTTAATTGTAGGCATGCTACAGTCTCCTTTAATTTTTCATTAATATCACAGAACCAGGTGTATCATTTTGAAGATTTTCAAAAGTTATTCACTGGACATCTGTTAACAATTGCCTTTACAGCGCCGTTCAGCACAGTGTGACGACGTCACAGAACAGATTACTTAAAAGCACGTTCAATATAATACCATTTTGAAACGTAGTGTCAATAGCTTTTATCAAAAAATTATGTCTAAAACGTAACATGTGTTATGGAATATATTTTTATTTTTGCAATTAACAGTGTCGTCGTGTCAACTACAATTTGTATCGCGGAACGACTATCTCATAATATCTCGCTTTGGCAAAAGCAATCTTTTTGCTTTCAATGTCGCCATCCTTTGGTTTGGATTGATATGATACCAATTTTTTCTGTGTTAGTTTATCATCATCGATGTCGATATTGTCATGCGGACTATGGCATACGTTATGTGTATTTAGAAATCATTTGTACAATAATTGGTCTGTTTTTTTGGTCTGTTCCCGTATTGTGGCTGACATATATTATCTTAATATTACTATCGCTAGAAGATTATCTAACACAAAAAATACATGCCATAATTTTATATCCTTGGTTAGTATGTCTTATAACGATTTATCACGATATTCCGCATCTCTGCCTATCAATTTCTATGCTAACCCTTTGTTTAATTTTGGTGCATTATCGTCATACATTGGGTGACGGGGATATCCCCGTGTTATTAGTTCTAATCCTTACAAGTAAATTATTATCATTTGCTTATATCTTGCTAACAAGTTGTTTTTTGGCGTTGACATACTTATTATTTTTAAAACAAAAAAGACTACCCTTCGTACCGTTCTTACACGCTAGTTGGATAATCGTTAACCTCTATGAACTACTTTACTTACAAAATTTTTAAGCTTTCGTCGTATCTTTTTTTAGTGGCTTTGTGCTAATTCTAATTTCGCCACCTTTTGCGCCAATTGTTACTGAATCTTCTGTAGTAATGTTGCCACGCAATAATTCTTCACTCAATGCGTCCTCAATCTTTGTTTGCAATGCACGTCTGATTGGCCGCGCACCGTATTCTGGATCAAAACCAGCTGAAGCTACAGCATCAATTGCAGCTGGTGTAATTTTAATATTAATGCCTTGCTCAGCGACACGCTGTAGCACTGAACGGCTCATCAACTTAACTATCTCATGTAATTCTGGTTTTGTAAGACTTTCAAATACAATCGCCTCATCCAGTCGATTGATGAACTCTGGTCTAAAGGTCTCTTTCAATGTCTCACGAATTTTAGCCGCGACTGCTTCATGATCATTTTTTAAGTCAACCGCACCAAATCCTACAGACTTTTCGTCACGTAATCGCGTTGCGCCCAAGTTTGACGTCATAATAATAATCGTGTTCTTGAAGTCAACCTTACGACCTTTAGAGTCCGTTAGATATCCATCATCAAATACCTGCAACATTAAGTTAAAAATATCTTGATGTGCTTTTTCAGCTTCATCAAGTAAAACCACGGAATAAGGATGATTACGAACTTGTTCGGTTAATTGTCCACCCTCATCATAGCCAACATAACCAGGTGCAGAGCCAATCAAGCGACTAGATGACCATCGTTCTTGATACTCCGACATATCAATTCTAATAAGATTATCTTCACTACCAAATATAGCTTCTGCAAGTGCTTTAGCTAACTCTGTCTTACCAACACCAGTTGGTCCCAAAAACATAAATGCACCAATTGGCCGACTTGGATCTTTTAAACCTGAACGCGCACGACGTATTGCCCTAGCTACGGCTGAAACAGCTGCCTTTTGACCGATTACGCGTCGACCTAATACTGTTTCCAGATTCACTAAACGTTGTTGCTCATTCTTTTCAAGTTGCATCACAGGCACACCAGTTTGCTGTGAAATAACTTCAGCAATATCCTGTTCTGTCACATGAAGTGCATACCGTTCTGTACCTTCTTTATTATCCTGAACACTTTTTGCCTCTATTTTGTCTAACTTTTTCTTCAGCTTGATTTCTTCAGTGCGTAATTGCGCTGCTTTTTCAAAATTTAATGATGTGATTGCCAATTCTTTTTCAGTTTGTAATTGCTCCAAACGTACCTTTACTTTAGAAGCTGGCGTTGCTTTAGTTGTGGCATCGATACGAACTTTTGCGCCAGCTTCATCCATCAAATCAATTGCTTTGTCAGGCAAAAAACGATCCGAGATGTAACGAGCTGAAAGCTTAACAGCAGCTTCAATAGCATCATCGTCAATTTGCACCTTATGATGTTGCTCAAAGTGAGTTCGAATACCTTTCAAAATAGCAATGGCATCGTCTTGCGTGGGTTCATCAACGGTAACTGAAGCAAAGCGTCGTTCCAAGGCTGCATCAGATTCAACATATTTTTGATATTCATCAAAAGTTGTGGCTCCTAATGTTTGTAACTCTCCACGCGCTAAAGCTGGTTTCAAAATATTAGAAGCATCAATCGCCCCTTCTGCTCCACCAGCACCAATTAAAGTATGTAACTCGTCAATAAATAGAATTACTTCACCATCATTGTAAATTTCTTCGATGATTTTTTTTAATCGATCTTCAAACTCACCTCGGTATTTTGTCCCAGCGACTAATGAACCCATATCTAACGCCATCAAACGCTTGTTAGACAAATTTTCTGGCACTTCGCCATTGATAATTTTTTGAGCTAACCCCTCTGCAATGGCTGTTTTTCCTACACCTGGTTCGCCAATTAAAACTGGATTATTCTTTGTTCGTCTTGAAAGAATTTGTATCACACGACGCACTTCTTTAGAACGACCAATAACAGCATCAATCTTTTTGTCTCTAGCCATTTGTGTCAAGTCTCTTGCCAGGCCATCCAAAGTTGGGGTCCCAGCAGAAGATTGTTGTTTTTCCTGTTTTTTTAACTGTTTTCTGATATCGGTAATGCCTAATCTACGTAAAATTGCACGTCGCATGTCTTGTAAATTAACATCTAACGCCAGTAATATGCGAGAAGATAGTATGCTTTCATCTTGCAATAGAGCTAATAAAATATGTTCCGTCCCAACCTTAGATTGAGCCAACGCACGCAATTCTTCATTAGCTTGGCGCAAAATATCAGCGGCTTTGGGTGAGTATGGTAAATAAATATTTTTATCATAACGACTTGTTATACCGTAACCTGTAAAATGTTCAATTTCTTCACGAACATCATCATCCATCACGTTAAATTGCCCTAATATTTTACTTGCAATACCTTCCTTTTCGATTGCTAATGCAAGTAAAAGGTGCTCTGTACCAACTGCTTGATGTTTAAAATATTTTGCTTGTTCCTGTGCCAAAACCAGTACATTTTGGGCACTCGGTGTATAATTGTTATCCATGTTTGCCTCCTTAAAATTAGGCTGCTTACGTCGTTATATTGACTTATATTATAACCTATTAAACATTTATTAGGAAATTTTTTTGTTTAACTATCGTCATTATATTCACGAGAGTTAAAAAGCCGAAACAAAAACTGTTTCGACTAAATATTTTAGTTAGGATTTTTGAGTGATAACTGCCACTGTAGATATGCATTAATGAACGGATCAAGATCACCATCTAAAACCGCTTGAGGTTGATTAGTTTCATAGTTTGTCCGATGATCTTTGACCATCTGGTATGGATGCAAAACATATGAACGAATCTGAGATCCCCAACCATTTTCCATCTTTTCACCAGTTAAAGCGGCTCGTTCAGCTTCTTTTTTCTCAAGTTCTAATTGGTACAACTTACTTTTCAATAATCGCATGGCATAATCGCGGTTACCATATTGTGTACGCTCAACAGTCGATGAGACCACAATGCCAGTAGGTTCATGGGTCAAGCGTACCCCGGTTGAAACTTTGTTAACGTTCTGACCACCAGCTCCACCAGAACGGAACACATCCATCTTAACATCATCATCACGAACTTCAACCTCAATAGAATCGTCTAATTCAGGCATAACATCAACTGAAACGAAACTAGTATGACGGCGACCTGCACTATCAAAAGGTGAAATTCTTACAAATCGATGAACGCCTTTTTCACTTCTCAAAAAACCATAGGCATTGTGTCCCGTTACCTTGATAGTTGCGCTATCAATACCTGCCTCATCACCAGCATGGTAATCTAATGTTTCTACCTGAAAATTATGTTGTTGTGCCCAACGTGTGTACATACGATACAAATTAGCACCCCAATCTGTTGATTCTGTACCACCAGAACCAGGATGGATTTCCAAAATTGCATTGTTGGCATCGTAAGGTTCTGTCAAAAGTTGTTCCAAGTTATAAGCATCAATATCCTTTTGAGCCTTATCAATACCTGTCTCCAGTTCCGACAAAGTATCTGTATCCTCAGGATCCTCAACAGCCATTTCAATCAGCAATTCTAGCTCTTCCACTTGACTCGTTAGGTTTAAAAATGAATCTCGTCGATTTTTTAAAACGTTATTTTCTTCAATTATTTTTTGAGCTTTTTCATTATCATTCCAAAAATCTGGCTCTGTCATACGATTTTCGTAATCAGCGATTTCTTCGGTCAACGCTTCCATATCGAGCGTTCCTCTAAAACGTTCGATATTTTCTTGCATTTCAGCAACAGCATGCTTTGCATCAATAATTTCCATATTAATTCCTTTCAAAATAAAAACGAACAAAGTTCGTTTTTATTTGTATATTAAGAACGTAAATTCTGACGAATTTCAGCTTTCATAAATGTACGTGTCGTATCATATTCCACATCAGCAATCATTTTTTGGAAATTAGCAAATGCCTCACTTTGATACTCAATCAATGGATTTAGCTGACCGTAGCCACGTAATCCAACACCTTGCCGCAAACGATCAAGTGCATCTATATGATCTGTCCAATGTTGATCAACTGCTCTAAGAATAACAACTTTTTCAAATTCTAACATTTGTTCCGGATCATAAAGTTGTGTTTTCTTTTCTTTATAATTCTGTTTTGCTAACTCTAATAGTTTAGCTTTGATTTCATTACGGTTTAACCCTTCCAACTGTTGCACTGAAACAGCATCATCGTGCGTTAAAGCATTACCAACAAAGGCAACTATCTGCGGTAAATTCCAGTCAGTTGGCTTTTTAGATTTTGTTTGTGCATCAACAACTCGATTGATTGTACGTTCAACAATTGGCATCAAAACCCACTCTAAGGATTCTGCTTCATCAATAACAATATCTCGTTCACGATAAATTAATTCACGTTGTTCACGCACGACATCATCATATTGCAAAACATTCTTTCGTGTATCATAGTTGTTTCCTTCAACACGTTTTTGAGCTGATTCAACAGAACGAGTGATGAAACGATTAGTGATGACCGTATCTTCGTCCAAATTCATTCGCTGCATCATTAGTCGTACACGTTCAGCTCCAAAACGAATCATTAAATCATCTTCCAATGATAGGAAAAACTGTGAAAAACCTTTATCACCTTGTCGACCTGCACGTCCCCGTAATTGATTATCAATTCGGCGTGATTCATGCCTCTCGGTGGCAATAACAGCTAAGCCTCCAATTTCTTCCACACCAGGACCAAGTTTGATGTCAGTGCCACGTCCTGCCATATTTGTTGCAACTGTTATCGCACCACGTTGACCTGCATTCGCAATAATTTCAGCTTCCTTAGCGTTGTTTTTAGCATTTAAGACATTATGAGGAAGATTTTTCGTCATCAATATTTTTGACAGTAGTTCTGAATCTTCAACAGATCCTGTACCAATCAAAATTGGTTGTCCTTTTTCATGTAGTGTAACAATTAAATCAACCACCGCATTATATTTAGCACGAATCGAAGTATAAAGTAAATCCGGTTTGTCCTCACGTCTTACTGGACGATTAGTAGGAATACTGATAACTTCCATGTTGTAGATTTCACGTAACTCTTCTTCCTCAGTCTTTGCTGTCCCAGTCATACCCGACAACTTTTTATACATACGGAACAAATTTTGATAAGTAATTTGTGCCATTGACTTGTTTTCTTCTTGAATTTCCACATTTTCTTTTGCTTCAATGGCTTGGTGTAAACCATCAGATAAACGTGTTCCTTCAGAAATACGACCAGTAGACTGGTCAATTAACTTAACTTCACCATCCTGAACCACATAATCTTTATCTTTAATGTAGTTAAAATTGGCACGTAAAGATTGGTCAATATGATGCGTCAAAGCAGTATCATCTGCATCATACAAATTATTTAAATTAAAGAAAATTTCTCCTTTGTGAATTCCCTCAGGAGTTAGCAAAGTTGCTTTTGCTTCTTCATCAACTTTAAAATCTTCATCACGTTGTAATGTCTTTACAAACCGATCAGCACGAGCATACAATTGTGAAACGCCTGACCCAGGCCCTGAAATAATCAATGGTGTACGAGCCGTGTCAATTAAGATTGAGTCCGCTTCATCAATTAACGCAAAATTCAATCCACGTTGCATAACACGTTCGTCGGCACGCCTAATCATATTGTCACGTAAGTAATCAAAACCAATATTAAAGTTAGTCGAATATGTAATATCTGCATTATAGGCAGCACGCTTTTCATCTGCTGGCGCATCACCAACATTGACACCCACCGTTAATCCAAGCCAATTATATAGTTGCCCCATCTGTTCGGCATCTCGAGCAGACAAATAATCGTTAACAGTAACAACATGCACCCCTCTACCAGACAATGCATTCAAATAAACAGCCATCGTTGCAGTCAGTGTTTTTCCTTCACCTGTCCGCATTTCAGCCAGGTTTCCACCGTGTAAAACAATCGATCCCATAATCTGAACATGGAATGGGTATAAACCAAGTACTCGTTTAGCTCCTTCACGTGCAACAGCAAACGACTCTGGTAAAAGTTCATCTAAAATTTTTGCCAAAGCTTTATTTTTTTTGTCTGTATCTTTAATATCATCAATCGCATCCGAAATCTTTGATTTAAATTCTCCAGTTTTTGCCTGTAATTCACTATCAGACATGCTAGACATTACATCAGCATAACTTTCAACTTGGTCAGCGATTTTATTTAATTTCTTTAGTTGTTGTTTTGAGTTATCAACTAATTTACGTATTGGATTGGCCATTGCTTTTAACGGGCGAGTGATAAGTTCGCTCGTTTCTCCTCTAAAATCTATTTTTTGTATATTATTGCAAAATAAGTGTATTGTACTTACCATTGTACCAAAAAAAGAGCCTAAAATATAGACCCTTCACTGAATCAATGATGTGATGTAGCATGAAGCTTTTCCTGACCACCCATATATGGACGTAGGACTTCCGGAATTGTTACTGAACCATCTTCATTTTGATAATTTTCAAGAATCGCAGCAACGGTACGTCCAACAGCTAATCCTGATCCATTCAAAGTGTGTACCAATTTCAGCTTATTATCTTCATCACGATAAGTAATATGCATGCGACGCGCCTGGAAATCTTCTGTATTAGAGACTGAAGAAATTTCTCGATACACATTCTGTTGTGGCATCCAAACTTCAATGTCATAAGTTTTGGCTGCAGAAAACCCCATGTCTCCGGTCGATAACATAATGACATGATATGGCAGATTTAATTTTTGCAAAATATTTTCTGCATCAGCTGTCATCTTTTCTAATTCATTATAAGAATCTTCTTGCCTGGTAAACTTCACCATTTCGACCTTGTTGAATTGATGTAATCGAATTAATCCACGTGTATCTTTACCAGCTGAACCAGCTTCCTTACGAAATGATGGTGATAATGCTGTGAATTTAATAGGCAAGTCTTCGCTTGGTATCTCTTCACCTGAATAATAGTTAGTCAGCGGTACTTCGGCTGTCGGAATATATGTTTGATCTAAACCTTCAACGCGATAAGCATCTTCTTGAAATTTTGGATATTGTCCTGTACCAAACATTGCAGAGTCGTTGACAACGATAGGCGTAATCATTTCCGTATATCCTTCTCGTCTATGTTCATCTAACATGAAATTATAGACCGCGCGTTCCAGTCTCGCCCCGTCACCAACATAGTACAAGAATCGCGCCCCTGAAACCTTTGCACCTCTCTCAAAATCTAAGATACCTAGATTTTCTCCAATTTCGTAATGTGCTTTTACTCCTGCTGTCTCTTTCAACGCATGAGGACGTGAACCATAATCTTTGGGTTCCCATGTTCTCTGTTCTACGTTTGCAGCTTCATCCGGCCCAACAGGTACTTCAGCAGCTGCTAAATTGGGTAAATGTGCTGAAATTTCTTGAACTTGTGATTCCAACAAACTTTGCTCATTATCAAGCTTTTTTATATCTGCACCAACCTGTTTCATTTGCATGATAGCTTCGCTAGCGTCTTCTTTTTGACGCTTTGCGAAAGCTATTTTATCTGAAACTTTATTACGTTGTGCTTTAAGTGATTCTACTTTTTGAATTAATTCACGTCGCTTTTGATCAAAAACTAATAATTGATCAACTGTGTCTGGGTTAATCCCACGATCTTTTAGTCTTCTTTTAGCATTCTCACTATCTTTACGTATATAACGTATATCTAACATTCTGGAATCCTCATTTCATAAAATAAAAAACGCGTTGTCACTTGTCGTTAGACAAGGGACGAAAAACGCGTTTCCGTGGTACCACCCAATTTTTGCAATTCATTCAAAATTGCAACACTTCATTATCGATAACGGCGACACCGAGCAATATTACATGCTAAAGAAAGGTTACTGGAGTTTCGCGCGTATTATTTTTCATCAACCAATAATTTTCTAAACTGCGCTACTTATGGTAACTAATACCCTTATTCTAACCCATTATAGAATAAAAGGCAACAAAAAAGGAGTGGTTTC